>NZ_JAWQPU010000008.1:0-190675 GCF_033741125.1 Mycolicibacterium sichuanense
GTCGGCGACGGCGTCGTAGGCGGCCCGCATCGCGGCGATCGCCTCGACCACGGCCCCCGAACTCATAGTCGAATACTAGTTCGAACCACCGACATTCAGCGCCGTGCGCAGTCCTCCCTCGGCCGGACGGACGGCTCCGGATGGCGAACGGCGTTCGACCAGTTGAAGGCCTGCCGGCGGCCCAGACCCCGGGGCGTGACCGTCCGCGCTCGAGCGTGACCAGTTGCGGCTAGCGATCGTCGACGACCACGAAGGGTTCGCAACCCCACCTGGTTGGCGGGCAACACGCGGCCAGTTCCCAGGTTCGCGTCGTAGCGTCTGCGCATGACTGCCGCGACGACACCCCTGTCCCTGGGGGTCGCGCTGACGTCCTGGCGGTTGGACGTGGCCGCTCTGCTCCTGGTGGCCGTCCTTGGCGTCGGGTACGCCCGCTGCCACCCACGGCAGCGCGGCCCCGCGTGGTGCTTCGCGGCGGGCCTTGGTACCTGGTTGCTGGCCACCTCGAGCGTCGTCGCGGTGTACGCGCCCGTGCTGTTCTGGATGCGGGCGGTGCAGGTCCTGATGCTGCTGTTCGTGGTGCCATTCCTCCTGGCCCTCGGCAGGCCCGTCGCCACCGTCCGTGAAGCGCTGGAAGAGGCGCGGCAAGCCCAACTGGACCGACTACTGAACTCCAGGACGTGCCGCGTCGTGCTGTCGCCGCTGTGCACGTCGGTGGCGATGCTGGGGCTGCCGTGGCTTCTCTACCTGACGCCGTGGTACGTCGCATCGATGGCCGGCGTCGTTGGCGCAGTCACGCGAATCCTTCTGGTGCTCATCGGCTTCGGCTACTTCTACACCCGGCTGCAGAACGATCCCGTGCCACGTCGCTACTCGCCGATGCTGTCGATCGGCATCAGCGTCGTGGAATCCCTCGGGGACGGACTGCTGGGCCTGGTGCTGTGGCTGGGTCCGCTGATCGCCTACTCCTACTACCAAGGCCTGCAGCGCAACTGGGGGCCAAGCTTGCGGACCGACCAGTCGGTGGGCGCGGGCGTCCTGTGGATCGTCGGTGACGTGCTCGGCGTGCCCTTCCTCGCGGTCCTGCTGCGCGGCCTGTCCAAGCACGAGAAGAAGAGGGCCGCCGAGGTCGACGCCGAACTCGACCACGCACCGACGGCTCGGGAGGACGAGCCCGAGGCGCCGGCATCCGGATTGTGGTGGGAGGCCGATCCGCAACTGCACGACCGGTTCCGACGCTGAGGCGTCAGAACGTGCTCATCGGGCGCACGCTGTTGGCCAGGTCCACCAGTGCGTACCTGTGCTCCTGGGTCGGCGCCACCCGCGACAGTCCACGCAGCGACGCCTCGACGCCGAGTCGCAGGCCGTGCTCGGTGAAGGGGAAGCCCAGGATGTGATTGGTGCTCGCGGTGTTGTCGGCGAGCCAGTCCATCGCGGTGCCCAGCACCAGGGCCCGGATCTGCAGCACGCGAGGCTCGGTGTCGGGCAACACCTCTACCCGTCGAGCGGCGTCGCGGATCTGCTGCTCGGTGATCTCACTGCCCGACCGCCCCGATAGCAGCGTCACCGCGCTCGTCAGGCGCGCCGTGGTGAAGTGCCGAGAGGTGGGCGGCACCTGGTCCAGCGTCGTAACGGCCTCGTCGCGCTTGGCGGCGGCGGATTGCGCTCGGGCCAGGCCGAAGCCTGCGGAGATGATGCCGTTGTCGGTGTTCCACACCGTCTTGTAGAACGTGTGCTCGTCGGCGGATCCGGCCAGCTCGGCGGTGGCCGCCAACGCCAGCTTCGGGGCCAGCTCGCCGGGCAGCGTGTCCAGCACCTCCGTGAAGTGCTTCATCGCCGATTCGTAGTCGGCAGTGAGCAATTCGGCCACCGCGCGGAACCACGTCAGACGCCACCGCCAGCCCACCCGCTCCTGCAGATCGTCGAGCTTGCGGCTGGCCTTGGCCACGTCGCCGAGGTCGAGCAGCGCCCGCACCTCCATCAGCGGCAGCTCCACTGATTCGGAGAGGTCGACGCCGTCGGAGTCCAGCGACCCGTAACGTGCCGCGCGTAGCGAGTCGAGGGTCTGGACGGGCTGGCTGAGCACCGTCGCCGACAGCACCGCAGCACCCACGTCGGCTGGATCGACGAGGGGTACCTGCAGCGCCCGGACGATCTCCTGGGCGGTCAGCTTCTCGGAGTGCACCTGCCCGTCGAGGTAGACGTCGGTGTGGGCGACCAGCAGATCCACCCCGAACGTCGACCGCGACGGGCTGAACACCGTCGAGAGACCCGGGCGGGGAACGCCCGAATCCTGGGCGACCACCTCGCGCAGGACACCGATCAGCTGGCCGGACATCTCGTCGGCGCTGGCGAACCGACGGCGCGGGTCGGGGTCGATGGCTCTGCGCAGCAACCGGGCGAACGAATCGTATTGCGCTAGAACGGGATCGTTCTCTGGAAGGCCGTCGTCGTAGCGGCCGTTGCGGGTGCGCAGGTCCAGGGTGAGCGCAGCGAGGGTGCGGCCGACCGTGTAGATGTCGGTGGCGATCGTCGGCCCCGTCTTGACGATCTCGGGCGCCTGGTAACCCGGTGTCCCGTAGAGGAATCCGTAGGAGTTCAGCCTGGACACGGCGCCGAGGTCGATCAACTTGAGCTGTTCCTCGGTGACCATCACGTTCTCGGGCTTGAGGTCGTTGTACACCAGGCCCATGGAGTGCAGATAGCCAAGTGCGGGCAGGATCTCCAGCATGAACGCGATCGCTTGGGCGACGGGCAGTTTGACGCCTTTAGCCTGCTTGAGCGAGGTTCCGCCGACGTACTCCATGACGATGTAGCCGACGGGATCGCCGTTCTTGTCGTCGTGCTCGACGAAGTTGAAGATCTTGACGATTCCGGGGTGGGTGACCTCGGCCAGGAACTGGCGCTCGGCCATCGCGATCGACTGTGCCTCGGCGTCCCCGGAATGCACCAGACCCTTGAGTACGACCGGCCGGTCGTTGACGTTCTTGTCGAACGCCAGGTAGATCCAGCCGAGTCCGCCGTGGGCGATGCAGCCCTTGATCTCGTACTGATCGACGACCATGTCCCCCGGACTCAGCTGGGGCAGGAAGGAATACGGGCTGCCGCAGTGCGGGCACCAGCCCTCGGACAGCGCCTCGCCGTCGGAGGTCGACCGGCCGACCGGCTTGCCGCAGTTCCAGCAGAACCTCTTGGCCTCGGCGACGACCGGGTCGGTCATCAACGCTTCCAGGGGATCCCGCTCGGGAACCCGCGGCACTTCGACGAGGCCGCCGCCGAGGCGGCGGATCGGCGACCACTGTCGCGTCAGCGTGGTGGGGTGATCGTGTGGTTCGGTCTCGACGCTGTCGACCGAAACCCCCTCGGAGTCATCGAAGTTGGGCCGGAAGACGGCCTGTGTGGCCATCGGGCGCATCGTCGCCAGCGAATCGTAGGCCATCGCGTCCGCCGGCTGGGTGCCGGGATACGCGTCGTCATCGAAGGGGGAGAAGGGCGCCGTGCCGGGGTCCCCGTCGGAATGCTCGCCGGCGCTCATTCGTACTCATACCTCGGTACTGGCGGCGCGGGCGCGGGCCCGAGCACGGACAACCACTTGCGGTACAGGGTGTTCCACGTTCCGTCGCGGCGTACCCGCTCGAGCGTACCGTTGACGAACCGCACCAGTCCGGGGTTGTCCTTGTTGATTCCGATGCCGTAGGGCTCCTTGGCCATCGACGGTCCGACGATGTGCAGATAGGGGTCCTGGCTGACCAGCCCGGCCAGGATCGAGTCGTCGGTGCTGACGGCGTCGACCTGGCGCTGCTGCAACGCCACCAGACAGTCGGCCCACGTCACCACCTCGACGATGACCGGTGGCGGGCTGATCTGCCGCACCCGCTCCAGCGACGTCGTCCCGGTTACGGCGCACACCCGCTTGCCCGCGAGATCGGAGGCCTGGGTGATCGGCGAGTCGCGCGGCGCCAGGATCCGCTGGTTGGCCGCGAGGTATTCGGTCGAGAAGTCCACCAGCTCCTTGCGCGCACAGGTGATGCTCATGGTCTTCACGACGATGTCGACCTGGTTGTTCTGCAGTGCGGTGATGCGGTCGGCCGACGACAGGATGCGGTATTCGACCTGGGACGGCGTGCCGAAGATGTCGCGGGCCACCTCGCCGGCGATGTCGACGTCGAAACCGGTGATCTCACCGGTGATCGGATCGCGGAAGCTGAATAGGTTGCTGCCGATGTCGAGTCCCACGATGAGCCTGCCGCGGTTGCGGATGTTGGTGACGGCGGCCATGGCGTCGGCCTTGGTGGGGAACGGACGCAGGCTCGCCGTGCAGTCGTCGGCGTCGGGATCGGGCAGCTGGACCGGTTCCGGTGGCGCCTCGGTCATGCCAGCCGGCGTCGGCGGGGCCAGTGTCACGCTGGGCACGTTGACGGCGGGGGCGGTCTGGCTGCACCCAGCCAGCACCACGGCCCCCACGGCGAGAACGGCCCCAAGCCGCTTGACGCTCATCTGTACTCACTCAACCTCGGCCAGAGCCCGAGCGCCACCGCGATGGCCGCAATGATGCTCAGCGCCGCCGCGCCGACGGTAGCGCCGGACAGCACCCGGCGCGCGTTGACGATGTCGTTGCGCAGTTGTTGGCGGCTCTCCCCGATGCCCTTGGTCAGCGCCGCGTCCAGCTTGTCGAACGCGGGGGTGGAATCGTCCTCGCCGGTGCCGAGGGCCACCTGGGTGGCGGCCTGGTAGTTGCCGACCGCGATGTAGGCGTTGATCCGGTCGTCGGCGGCTCGCCAGCGACGCAGCAGTTGCTCGGCGTCGGAGAGGTCGGCCTTGTCGATGGCGTCGTCGCGGTCCAGGTAGTCGGCCAGCTGCTGCTGCATGGTGTCGATGCGCTGGTAGTACGACTGCTTGCGCACGCCTTCGTCACCGCGGCGGATCAGTGACAGCGTCTCGTCGGCCCGGGCCTGCTGGGCCGTGATCGCCATGGTGGTGACGGTCTTGAGGGATTCGGCCGCGGTGCTCTTGGCGCTGCGGCTGTCCGCGGTGGAGATCGCCAGGGCCGTGCCGACCCACACGATCATGATGAGCACCGCCAGACCGCCGGCGACGAAGCCGATGTTGACCCGCCGTCGCGTGCGCCGGGACAGCCACCGATTGGCGAACGCCCCGAACATCAGCGTCGCCAGCACCACCAGGATGACGGGGGCCGGGATCCTGGTCGACGCTGTCGTCTCGGTGTCGACCTGCTTGGACGTCTCCTCGTACAGCCGCTGGGCGTCGGGGAGGATTTGCGTCTGCATGAGCGCAGAGGCCTCGGACAGGTACGACGAGCCGACGGGGTTGCCGGCCCGGTTGTTGGTGCGAGCCGTCTCGACCAGGCCGGTGTAGACCGCCAGCTGGGCATTGACCCGGCCCAGCAGCTGAACCATCGCGTCGTCGGTCAACCCGCTGCTGGCCCGTGTGACCGCCACCGACGCGTCGGTGATGGCCTGCTCGTAGCGCTGCCGCACGGCCCTGGGCTCGGCGCCGGAGATGAACGCGGTGGCCGCGGCGGCGTCGGCCACCGAGAGCGTCGTGTAGAGCTGACCGGCGGCGAAGGCCAGCGGTTCGGTGTGGTCGAGCACGGTGGACAGGGCCTGCTGGCGGTTGTCGATCGTCGTCGAGGTGGCGAACGCGCAGGCAATGACCAGTGCCGCGAGGACGAAGCCGATGGTGAGGATGCGGCCGGGCGTGGTCCAGAGGAACCACCAGCGTGGGTGCGCTGGTCTGGCCTGCGAGCGGGACGCAAGAGGCTCGGTGGAAGGGTGCGCCAACTCCACAGTCACCTGTGCGCGGACCTCTGCTTTCGGTGCTACTTTCCCGACTCCTCAACTGTAAAGGAATTCTAAGAGCAGGGGGCGGGACGCGCGGGACATTGGCCGACACCCGTTCGGATCGCTCCTGCGGGCCGGGCGGTCCGGGGACCTATCCTGAAGCCGTGCGTGGCGACGGGGATGGCTGGGTGAGTTCGACCGACGGGGCCCACTTCTGGGGACTGCACGGCGCCGCCGGGCTGCTGTTGCGTGCCCCGCGGCCCGATGGCAGCGCCGCGGTCCTGCTGCAGCACCGCGCGCCGTGGAGCCACCAGGGCGGTACGTGGGGTCTGCCGGGCGGTGCCCGCGACAGCCACGAGACGGCCGAGCAGGCCGCGGTCCGTGAGGCGCACGAGGAGGCCGGCCTGCGCGTCGAGCAGCTGGTCGTGCGCCTCGAGGTGGTGACGTTCGAACCGCAGGGCGTGGCCTGGACCTACACCACGGTGATCGCCGACGCGCCGGAACCGCTGGAGACGGTGCCAAACCGCGAGAGTTCCGAGCTGCGCTGGGTCGCCGAGGACGAGGTGGTGCAGCTGCCGCTACATCCCGGCTTCGCCGCGAGCTGGGAACGGCTACGCACCGAGTCGGCGTCGCTGCCGCTGTGGGTCAATCGCGAGGGCTGAGCGCCGCCCTGAGCTGCCTGGCCGCGGCAGCGGGATCCGCGGCCGCGGTGATGGCGCGCACCACCACGATGCGCGTGGCGCCTGCGGCCAGTACCTCGGGTAGTCGCTCGTCGTCGATGCCGCCGATCGCGAACCACGGCTTGCCGGTGCCCGTCGCGGCCGCCGTCCTGACCAGGTCCAGGCCCGGCGCGGCGCGCCCCGGCTTGGTCGGGGTGGGCCAGCAGGGGCCGACGCAGAAGTAGTCGACGGCCTCGCCGAGCGCCGCCTCGACCTGGCGCGCGTCGTGGGTGGACCGGCCGATCAGCGGGCGTTCCCCGATGACGTCGCGGGCTACCGGCAGCGGAAGGTCGTCCTGGCCAAGGTGCAGGACGTCGGCGCCGGCCGCCCTGGCGACGTCGGCCCGGTCGTTGACGGCGACCAGGGCGCCATGCCTGCGGGCCGCGTCGGCTAGCACCTCGAGCGCGGCCAGTTCGCCGCGCGCCTCGAGCGGGCCGAACTCTCGCTCACCCGCCGAACCCTTGTCGCGCAGCTGGACGACGTCGACCCCGCCCGAGAGCGCGGCATCGACGAATTCGCCGAGGTCGCCGCGCTCGCGCCGGGCGTCGGTGCACAGGTAGAGCCGGGCGGTCGCGAGACGATCTCGTGGATCAAGCACACCGCGAACGTTAGCGACCGGCGAGTAGGCTCGAGCACGCGACACGGGAGTCCCGGGACCGGGGGCTGAGAGTGGGTGCGAGGCCACCCTTACCGTCACACCTGATCCGGATCATGCCGGCGTAGGAAGGAAAGAGGCATTGCGTACCCGCACCCTGGCCGTGATTGGCGGCGGTGTCATCGGGCTGTCGGTGGCTCGGCGCGCCCTGCTGGATGGTTGGGCGGTGCGGGTTCACCGGGACGATGCGCATGGTGCCTCCTGGGTCGCCGGCGGGATGCTGGCCCCGCACAGCGAGGCCTGGCCGGGTGAGGAGCAGCTGCTGCAGATCGGGCTGGCATCGCTGGCGCTGTGGCACGCCGACTTCCTCGACGGGCTGCCCGCCGACGTGGTCACCGCGCGGGAGTCGCTGGTCGTCGCCGTCGACCGGGCCGACGTGGCGGATCTGGCCACCACCGGAGAATGGCTTGCCGCCCAAGGGCATCCGGTGACGATGACCACCACCGCACGGGATTTGGAACCGCTCTTGGGACAGCGCATCCGGCACGGGTTCGTCGCCGAGACCGAGCTGGCCGTGGACAATCGGGCGCTGGTCGCGGCGCTTGCCGCGCGCTGCGCGGAGCTCGGCGTGACGTGGACCGCTCCGGTGCGGTCGCTGGACGAGGTGCGCGACGCCGACCTTGCCGTGATCGCCAACGGCATCGACGCACCCGCGCTGTGGCCCGGTCTGCCGATCCGGCCCGTCAAGGGCGAGGTACTCAGGCTTCGGTGGCGCCGCGGATGTATGCCGGTGCCGCAGAGGGTGATTCGGGCCAGGGTGCACGGCCGACAGGTGTACCTGGTGCCACGCGCCGACGGCGTGGTGGTTGGCGCCACGCAGTACGAGCACGGCAGGGACACCGCACCCGCGGTCGCCGGGGTACGCGAGCTGCTGGACGACGCGTGCGAGGTGATGCCAGCGCTGGGGGAGTACGAGTTCGCCGAGTGTGCCGCCGGGCTGCGCCCGATGACCCCGGACAACGTACCCATCGTTGGGCGGCTCGACGAGCGCACGCTGGTGGCCGCGGGACACGGCAGGTCGGGCTTCCTGCTGGCGCCGTGGACCGCCGAGCGCATCGCGCAGGAGATGAAAGTGGGTGTGACCGTACGAAACTGGTCGTCAACGACGAGGCCGTCGAGGTCGGCGAGGGCACCACCGTCGAGCAACTGCTGGTCGAACTCGGCATGCCGGACAAGGGGATCGCCGTCGCGATCGACTGGGCGGTGATTCCGCGCTCGGAGTGGCACCAGCCGCTCGCCGACGGTGCCAAGGTGGAGGTCGTGACGGCGGTGCAAGGTGGCTGACGTCGCCGGGGACCCGGGAAAGTTGGTCATCGCCGGCCGCAGCTTCGGATCGCGGCTGATCCTCGGCACGGGTGGCGCGGCCAACCTGGCGGTGTTGGAGGAGGCCTTGATCGCCTCCGGTACCGAGCTCACCACCGTCGCGCTGCGCCGCGTCGACGCCGACGGCGGCACCGGTGTGCTCGACCTGCTGAACCGGCTGGGCATCACACCGCTGCCCAACACCGCCGGCTGTCGCGGCGCCGCGGAGGCCGTGTTGACGGCTCGGCTGGCGCGGGAGGCGCTGCAGACGGACTGGGTCAAGCTCGAGGTCATCGCCGACGAGCGCACCCTGCTTCCCGACGCCATCGAATTGGTCAGGGCCGCAGAGCAATTGGTCGACGACGGCTTCGTCGTCATGGCCTACACCAACGACGACCCGGTGCTGGCCCAGCGCCTCGAGGACACCGGCTGCGCGGCGGTGATGCCGCTGGGCTCGCCGATCGGAACCGGTCTCGGCATCGCCAACCCCCACAACATCGCCATGATCGTCGAGCGGGCGGGTGTGCCGATCGTGCTCGACGCCGGCATCGGCACCGCCAGCGATGCGGCGCAGGCGATGGAGCTCGGATGCGACGCGGTGCTGTTGGCGACGGCGGTGACGCGGGCCGCCGACCCACCCACCATGGCTGCGGCGATGGCGGCCGCGGTCACCGCCGGGCGGCTGGCCCGCCAGGCCGGGCGGATACCCAAGCGGTTCTGGGCGCAGGCATCGAGTCCGACCACCCCATGACCGGCCGCTACGTCGCCCTGGGTTCGTCGATGGCGGCCGGCCCGGGGATCAAGCCCGGCGCGGCGGGAGCGCCACGGCTGGCCGGCCGGTCGGCCGCCAACTACGCCCACCTGGTCGCCGGGCGGCTCTCCTACGACCTGGTCGACGTGACGTTCTCCGGTGCCACGACGGCAAATGTGCTGTCCGAACCCCAGCGTGGTGCGCCGCCGCAGATCGAGGCCCTCGACGGCACGGAGAGTCTGGTCACCGTGACCATCGGCGGCAACGACGTCGGCTACGTGCCCTTCCTGCTCGCCGCCGGTCTGCCGCGGTGGGTCGGTTCGGTGCCGCTGCTGCGCGGCGCGCTCCGCGACCGGCTCGACGTCGACGCCCGCATCGCCGAGCTCGACCGGGTATCCGCACCACTGCGGAGCATCGGTCGGGAGTTGGTGGCGCGCGCCCCGTCGGCGCGGATCCTGTTCGTCGACTACCTGACGCTGCTGCCGCCGGCGGGCACGGCCGCACCGCCCTACTCGGCGGGCCAGCTGTCGGCGGCCCGCCGGATCGCCGACACGCTGGAGCGGGCCACCGAGGAAGCAGCGACGGCCACCGGCTGCGAAGTGGTCCGGGCGGCGGCCGCCAGCCGTGAGCATCATGCCTGGTCACCAGACCCGTGGACGACGCGGTTCGGGCTGCCCCGGCCGGGCCGGCCCGCGCCGCTGCACCCCAATGCCGCGGGCATGCGGGCGGTCGCGGACCTGATCGTGGCGCACCTGAGCTGAGATCATGGGCCAAGTGATCGAGTTGAAGGGATTGACGAAGGTCTTCGGGCGCGGTCTCGTCGGGCGCGGTCTCGTCGGGCACAGTACCGGCGGTACCCGCGCCGTCGACGACCTCACCTGTTCCATCGAGGCGGGCGTCGTCACCGGGTTCCTCGGCCCCAACGGCGCTGGCAAGACCACGACGATGCGGATGATCCTGGGGCTGGACCACCCCACCTCGGGCACCGCCACCATCGACGGCAAGACCTACCGCCAGCTGCCCGACCCGCTGCGCACGGTAGGCGCGCTACTCGACGCCAAGCAGGTGCATCCCAGCCGCTCGGCCCGCAATCACCTGCGCTGGCTGGCCGCCACCAGCCGCGTCCCGTTCACCAGGGTCGACGAGGTGCTCGACATCGTCGGGCTCGCTGCGGTGGCCGATCAGCGTGCTGGAACCCTCTCGCTTGGAATGGGCCAGCGGTTGGGCATCGCCGCGGCGCTGCTCGGGGACCCGCCCGTGTTGCTGTTCGACGAGCCGGTCAACGGCCTCGACCCGGAGGGCATCCGCTGGGTGCGCACCTTGATGAGGGCCTTGGCCGCTGAGGGCCGCACCGTGCTGGTATCGAGCCATCTGCTGGCCGAGATGGCCAACACCGCCGACCGTCTGGTGGTGATCGGCCGGGGCCGGCTCATCGCGTCGACGACGGTCAGCGAGTTCGTCAGCCGTTCGGGTGCCGACGCCGTGCGCGTGCGCAGCCCGCAGCTCGACACCTTGACCGACCTGCTCGCCGGCGCGGGCATCGACGTGACCGTCGAACCGGACGGGTCGGCACTGGCGGTGCGCGGCGCCGCGATCGAGGTCGTCGGCGAGCTGGCCGCCCGCAACGCGATCGTCCTGCACGAGCTGAGTATCACCCAGGCGTCGCTGGAGGACGCCTACCTGCGATTGACCGACGGTGACGTGCAGTACCGGGCGGGGCGATGACGCTCCTGGAGGCGCTGAACGCCGAGCGCATCAAGCTCTCGACCATCCGGTCGCCGCTGTGGACGTGCCTGGCGGCCGCGGTGTGCAGCCTCGCGGTGGCCTCGCTGCAGGGCGGAACCGCCTACCCCGGGTCGATGCTGCCACCCGAGCGGGCCGTCCTCGGCGTCGCGGTGTTCGGCGTGCCGGTGCTGATGGTCCTCTCGGCGATGACGGTCTCGGGGGAGTACCGCACGGGGATGATTCGTGCGACGTTCGCCGCCAACCCGAACCGCACCATGGTGCTCTCGGCGAAGGCCGTCGTCGCGCTGATCTCGGCGAGTGGCTACACGGTGCTGCTCTCGATCGCGGCGCTGGTCGTCGCGCGGTTGTCGGCGGATCCGCTGGTCGGGACCGGGCTGTCCCTGGCCGACGGGCGGGTGTGGCAGGTCGTCGGAGCGCTGGCGCTGTACGCGGCGCTGGCGGCGGTGCTCGGCGTGGCCGTCGGCTCGCTGCTGCGCCACACCGCGGGCGCGGTGGCGGCCCTGCTGCTCTGGCCGCTGTTAGTCGAGCCGATCCTGGCGAACCTGCCCGACTTGGGCGCTCGGCTGGGACCGTTCCTGCCGTTCGTCAACGCCTTCGTCTTCATCGACGTGCCGTGGCTCTATCCCTCCTACGAGATGCCGTGGGGAACCTTCGGATCCCTGGTGTACTTCGCCGTGGTGGTCGCCGCGATGTTCGCGGGTGCCGCCGTACTGCTCAACCGCCGGGACGCCTGAGGGCCAGCCGGCGATCGACATTTGCGTGAAGTGTCATCCAATGCCGATGATGGTGCGATGGTCGCGTGGCTGACGCCGTCGCAGGGGCGGACGTGGTTGAACTACATGAGCGTCTATCACCGGATGGAGTTCGAGATGAACCGCCAGCTGCAGTCCGAGTGCGGGCTGTCGCTTGCGGACTACACGGTGATGAATGCGCTTTCGGCGGCGCCCCGGCGGCGGCTGCGCCTGTCGCTGCTGGCCACCACCATCGGGTGGGAGCGCAGCCGCCTGTCGCATCACCTCCAGCGGATGGCGGGCCGCGGGTTCGTGCAGCGCGTGCAGTCCGAGACCGACGGCCGGGCCACCGACGCGCTGCTGACCGACGCGGGGTGGAAGACCCTGCGCACCGCGGCGCCCAAGCACGTGGCCTTCGTCAGGACGCTGTTCTTCTCCGATCTGAAGGAAGACCAGGTCGTCGAGCTCGGTGACCTTCTCGAGGTGGTCCGTCGGACGATCCTGCGCGAGGGCACCCTGCCGACCCTGGAGTGAGCGCTAGGTCTGCACCTCGCCACCGTCGACGAACAGCTCGCTGCCGGTCATGAAGCTGCTGGCCGGGGATGCCAGGAAGACCACGGCGGCGGCGACCTCCTCGGGTCTGCCGATGCGGCCCAGCGTGACGTCGGCGGTGAGGTTCTCCAGCAGCTCCTTCTCCCCGCCTGCCGGTGCGAGCCCAACCAGTCCCGGCGTCTCGATCGGACCTGGCACCAGCGTGTTGACCCGGATGCTGCGATCGGCCAGCTCCGCCGCCCAGGTCCGGCCCAGGGAGCGCACCGCCGCCTTGCTCGCGGCGTAGGCGCCGAACGAGGGAACCCCCCGCGACGCCGCGGTCGACCCGGAGAGGATGACCGACGCTCCCGGATTGAGCAGTGGCAGCACCTTCTGCACGGTGAACAGCGTTCCCGCGACGTTTCGGTTGAAGGTGTCGTTCACGTGCTCGACCGTCGTGTCCTCGAGCGTGGCGAACTCACCGCCACCGGCATTGGTGAACACGACGTCCAGTCCGCCGCCGTGGCCGGTCACCGCGTCGACGATGGCGTCCAGCTGCGCCGGCTCGCTGACGTCGCTGCGGATTCCGGTCGCGGCCGGGCCGATCGAGGCCACGGCAGCGTCGATGGTGGTCTGGTTGCGGCCGGTGAGGAAGACGTGGGCACCCGCCTCGGCGAGGGCGCGGGCCGACGCCAGTCCGATGCCAGCCGTGCCGCCCGTGACGAGTGCGTTCTTGCCGTCCAGGGATCCCATGAGTGCTCCTTATGCGTGATGTTTCACCTAAAACGAGGCTGCCCGAAGTTGCGTGATATGTCAATCAAGGACATACGGTGCCGACGGCTCGGTCGGCGACGTGACTAACGTTGGGGCCATGTGGCGCAGAGCACGGCTGGTACTGGTGACGTCGATCGCAGTCGCGGTTGCCGCGGGCGGCGTCGCCTGCTCGCGGCAACCGGGCCAGGCGCCCGCGACACCGGGGGCGTCGCCGTCGACGGATGCGGGGACGACGCCTGCCGCGCAGTTCGCGGCGGCGTTGCGGGATCACGTGTCCACCGATGCGATGCTGGCCCACCTGCGCAAGCTGCAGGACATCGCCAACGCCAACGGTGGAACCCGCGCGCTCGGCTCGCCCGGTTACGACGCAAGTGTCGATTACGTTGCACAGACGTTGCGGGACAAGGGATTCGAAGTGCAGACGACGGACTTCGACGTTCGAATTCCGTTCGCCGACGAACCTGTCGTCACCGTCGGCGGCGAACGAGTCAAGGCCATGCCGCTGAACTACACCGCCGGTACCGAGCAGGATGGCGTGAGCGGGCCCCTGGTGCCCGCCCGCACCGGGCCCAAGCCCGGCTGCGCGGTGTCGGACTACGACGGTCTCGACGTCAAGGGCGCGATCGTGCTCGTCGACCGCGGCGCGTGTCCGTTCGGGCAGAAGCAGACCGTGGCTGCCGAACGCGGGGCGGTCGCGATGATCGTCGCCAACAACGCCGACGGTGAGATCGGCGGTGGCACCCTTGGCGAGGACACCGACGTCAAGATCCCGGTGGTCGGCGTCTCCAAGGCCGACGGCGCCCGGCTGCGGCAGAGTCCGGGTGCCGCGACCGTCGCCCTGCACGCCGGCGTGCGCGTCGACCGGACACGCAACGTCATCGCGCAGACCAGGACGGGCTCGCCCGAGAACGTCGTGATGGCGGGCGCCCACCTCGACAGCGTGCCCGAGGGTCCCGGCATCAACGACAACGGTTCGGGCGTGGCCGCCGTGTTGGAAACCGCGGTGCAGCTGGGCAGTTCGCCGAACATCGCCAACGCCGTGCGCTTCGCGTTCTGGGCGGCCGAGGAGGAGGGGCTGGTTGGGTCCAAGAAGTACGTCCAGACCCTCGACGTCGAGGCGCTCAAGAACATCGCGCTGTATCTGAACTTCGACATGCTGGCCTCGCCGAACCCCGGGTACTTCACCTACGACGGCGACCAGTCGGCGCCTCCGTCGGATCGGGTGCCGAGGGTGCCCGAGGGTTCTGCGGGCATCGAGCGGCTGCTGGCCGACTACCTGAACCGCGCCGGCAAGCAACCGCGCGACACCAGCTTCGACGGGCGCTCGGACTACGACGCCTTCACGCAGGCGGGGATCCCCTCCGGTGGGCTCTTCTCCGGTGCCGAGGAGAAGAAGACCGAGGACGAGGCGATGATCTGGGGCGGGGCAGCGAACGAACCCTTCGACCCGAACTACCACCAGAGTTCGGACACCTTCGACCACCTCGACCACACCTCGCTCGGAATTCAGGGCAAGGGCGTCGCCTATGCCATCGGCCTGTATGCCCAGGACGAGAGTGGGCGCAACGGAGTGCCCGCGCGCAGTGACCGCACTCGGCACGTGGCGACGACGTCGTGAGGACGCTGATCGGGCTGTGCGTGTTCCTGCTGCTGGTCGGCTGCTCCTCGGCATCGCCGCCGCCAGCCGCGCCGGCGGCGGACCCCGCTCGCGAGCTGTCCGGCAAGGTGACGGTCGACGGCATCTACTCCCATCTGCAGAAGCTGGCCGACATCGCCGCGGCCAACTCCAACACCAGGGCCGACGGCACGCCCGGCTACGAGGCGACCGTCGACTACGTCGCTCAGACGTTGCGGGACAAGGGCTTCGACGTTCAGACCCCGGAGTTCGATCGGCTCGAGACCACCGCATCCGGAAGGCCCAGGCTGGTGGTGGGCGGCAGCGGCTACGCCGTCGATCAGGCCTCTTCCTTGGTGACCACGGCGCCGGGCGGCCTCAGCGCCGTCACCTTGCGTCCGCAGCGGCCCTCAGGTTGTCTAGCCGACGACTACGGTTCGGTCGACGTCCGGGGCGCGCTCGCCGTCGTCGACGACGAGGGCTGCTCGGTCGTCGACAAGCAGAACGTGGCCGTTGGCAAGGGGGCGGTTGGTGTCCTGGTCGTGAGCTCTGCCGGCGCGAACGGCAGTCCGGCAGGGCTGTTTCCGGCCGGGTACTACGCCGCGCTGACCGTACCGGTCGCCGTGATCTCGCCAGAGATCGACGCTCGGTTGCGCCGCACCTCGGCGGCGGTCGACCTGATCCTCGACGCCAGGGGTCGGGTGGTCAAGTCACGAAACGTGCTGGCGCAAACCAAGACCGGTGATCCCCACCACGTGGTCGTCACCGGGGCGCATCTGGACTCGGCGGTCTCGAGCCCCGGGTTGAACGACGACGGATCCGGCGTGGCCGCAGTGTTGGAAACCGCCGTGCAACTGGGCGGTTCACCGTCGGTTACGAACGCGGTGCGCTTCACGTTCTGGGGCGCCCAGCAGGCGGGCCTGCGTGGGTCGTCCTCCTACGTGGCGGGTCTGGACCGTGCGGCTCTCGACGACATTGCACTGTACCTCGACTTCGACCTGCTCGGTTCGACCAACGCCGGGTACTTCACCCTCGACGGCGACCAGTCCGGTCAGCCCAATCCCGACGTGCCCGCCGCGCGCGTCCCCGCCGGCTCGGCCGGGCTCGAACGCACGTTGGCCGGTTACCTGAACCTGGCCGGTGTCCGGCCGGCGGACATGCCGCTCGGCCTGGCGAGCGACTACAGCGCCTTCCTTCGCGCGGGCGTCCCGGTGGGCGGGGTCACCACCGGCTCGTCGGGCCGCAAGACCGCGACGCAGGCCCGGCTCTGGGGCGGGCGGGCCGGCGTCCCGTTCGACCCGAACTACCGGGGCCCCGGTGACACCATTGCGAACGTCGACCGCGCCACGCTGGCCATCACCGGACCCGCGGTGGCATTCGCGGTCGGTACCTATGCGCACTCGACCGACGGGCCGAACGGAGTCCCGGCCCGGGGTTGACAGCAGACGGTACGTCCGTACCCAACCGTGTCCCAGCGGCTTTCACAGCTGGCGTGCGTAGGAATGTCGTTCGTGATCAAGACTTCCAAACACTTGTCCGCCCTGGCCGGACTGATCGCCGCGATCGCGATGGGTGCCGTCACGGTGGCCTGCGGGTCCAGCGGCACCAGCGCCCCATCCAGCACCTCGACGACCACCTCGTCGTCGACGAGCACGAGCACCACCAGCTCGACGCACCGCCAGCATTCCGAGGGGGGTGGCGGCGATGGAGGTGGGCAGGCTCCCGTTCAGACCGAGACCGAGACCGCAACGCCGGCCACCGACACCAGCACGGTGACCAACACCGAGACCGACACTCAAACGGTCACCCCGTCGGTGAGCACGTCCGTCGAGACCGACACGCAGACGTCGACTCAGACGGTGACGGTCACGCCGACGCGTCAGCAGCGCGACTTCGGCCCTGGTATGAACGGGCAACACGGGTGACGAACTGGTAGACACCGTCCTCGTCGGGGGCCAGCGGGCCCGGCCGGGCGTGGGGTGAGCTCAGTCCGCGCTGGACCGACTCGCAGGCCGCCCAATCCTGGCGATTGGTCAGATCCCAGAAGTCCACGGCGTAGGACGGATCGAAATCAGGCTGAGCCGCAACGTCCTTCGGGAACGCCCACGCGCACTCCACGTGCGTGCGATCGACAGCCAAGGGTGTCATCAGGTGGGTCATCACGTAGTCGGGATGCAGGCTGACGAGGAGGTTCGGGAACCCGACGAGGTACATCACGGTGCGCAGCTCGTGTTCGGAGAGGCCCGCAATGGCGACGCCGCCACTCTTGCCCGTGAACGACATCGTCTCGGCACCGTCGATCATCGACATCCAGCCGCCCATCCAGGAACCCGCGAACTCCAGGTTCTCGCCGGTGTCGGGCGGGCTGATCTTGGATAGCTCGGGGTGGATGGTCGAGCAGTGGTAGCACTCCTGGTAGTTCTCGGCGATCACCTTCCAGTTGGTCGCCAATTCGTAGGAGTGCCGGTCGACGATCACCAGGTCTTCTGGCCGGTACGGGCTGACCACCTCCTCCAGACCTGCGACGTGGTCGGTGAATTCGACGTCCCGACCGCTGGGATCGACGAACAGCCAACCGTGCCAGTCGACGACGCGCAGCTCGGTCAGCCCGAACTCGGCGGGATCGAATCCGTCGACGTCCCCGAAACCCGGTGCGTTGCGCAGGCTGCCGTCCAGCTTGAAGGACCACGAGTGGTACGGGCAGACGATGCCCCGTCGCTTCGCCGTGGTCCCGCACACCAGGAGCTCGTGGCCACGATGCCGGCAGGCGTTGGCGAAGGCACGGATGACTCCGTCGTCACCGTGCACCAGCAGCATCCCATTGCGGCCCGAGCCGATGGCGCGTTGCATGCCGGCGGTCGCCAGGTCACCAGCGTGCCCAACGCACGCCCAGCCCGAGAAGATGTTGCGCTGCTCCCACTCGAAGACGTCCGGATCGACGTACGCCTCGCGCGGCAGCATGCGGGACTGGCCGAACGGCGCCAGGCTGGCCTCGAGATCCGCGACGGGAACCGGTGCTGGATCACCCTGTTTGAACATACAGTCAGGATAGTCGCTGGGCCGCCCGTGGTCTACCGATTCGGGTCCGCTCAGGCCTCACCGGCGAAGGCGGCGATGCCGCGGTCGGCTGCAGTGGCGTCGCCGCGCGTCAGTCGCCGGTAGACCAGGAAGCCGATCGCGACCGCGGCGAAGGTCGCGACCAGCAGCAGGGTGGCAAGTGCGTTGAGCGCGGGGGTGGGTGCGGCGCGTGCGGTGTTGTAGATCTTCACCGAGACCGGTTCGGTGGCCGACCCCGCCGACAGGTACCGCACCAGCACGAAGTCGTCGATGACGTCGGCGAATACCAGCACGGTGCTGGCGAAGATGGCCGGGAGCAGCATCGGCATGGTGACGCGCCACAGCGCACCGATGGGAGACGCGCCGAGATCGGTTGCGGCTTCCTCGTATTGCTTGCCGATGGTGGCCAGCCGCGCGCGCACCAGCACCGCCGGATAAGCCACCTGATAGGTCACCAGACCGACCACCTGCGCCGAGGTGCCGAGGCCAATGGGGAGTGCCAGGTTGGTGACGACGAACAGAAGTGCCACGGCCAGAAGCACTTCGGGGATCACGAACGAGATCAGCATCAGGATGTTCGCCCCGGACGGCAGTCGGCCACGCCACCGGTCGACGCCGATCGCGAACAGTGTTCCCAGCGGCACCGTGATGACCGTGGCGATGACGCCCAGCTCGAGGGTCTGCAGCAGGGCGGTGTGCAGGCTTGCGTCATGCCATACCGACCGGGCGGGGTCGCCGAAGTACCACCGGAACGAGAAGCCCTGCCAGTTGGTGCGCGACCGGCCGTCGTTGAACGAGAACATCACCGCGATGAGCACCGGCAGCAGTGACCACACCAGATAGAAGACCGTGATGGCGGCCAGTACGCGGGGTCGCCGCCACGGGTCGCGGAACCAGGCCACCGGCCCCCTCACGTGCGGATCTCCTCGCCGCGCAGGGTGACTCGGACGTAGTAGAACATCGGCAGCACCGTGGCGATCAGCACCAGCATCACGAAGGCGCCGGCCTGGCCGGTCTGGCCGGGCGCCTGCACGCTGTCGTTGATCAGGTTGCCCACCATCGCGGTCTTCGGTGACGCCGACAGCAGGTCGTTGGTGAAGTAGTCCCCGAGCATCGGCAGGCAGGTCAGCAGCAGAGCGGCCAGGATGGTCGGACGACACAGCGGCAGCGTCACCCTCAGGAACGACGAGACGCGGTTGGCGCCGAGATCCCTGGACGCTTCGAGCATGGGTTGAGAGAGGCGATCCAGGCCGGCGTACAGCGGGAGGATCATGTACGGCGCGTAGCCGTAGGCCAGGCCGAGGATGACCACGATCGGTTGGCCGGTGAGCCAGTCGATCTGCGGGTGGAGCAGACCGCCGAGACCCAGTACCCGGTTGACGAGCCCGTCGTTCTGAAGAAGGTTGACCCAGGCCAACATTCGCATCATGTAGCTGATCCAGAAGGGTGCGATCAGCAGTGCGATGAGCAACCCCTGGTGGCGGCCGGCCAACCGCGCCGCGTAGTAGGCGACCGGGAAGGCGATCGCCAGGCACAGGATGCTCGCCGCTCCGACGAAGACCACGGTGCGCACCAGCGCGGGAAAGTAGACGCCGTCGGGGCTGATCCGTGAGAGCACGTAGAGGAACTGGGACGGGTTCCACTCCAGGGGGTTCCACACCGGCACGGCGGTGCGGAAGAGCGGATCGACCCGGCCGAAGACGATTGCCAGCACCACGTACAGCGGGGCGAGGAAGAACAGCAGCAGCCACCCGATGCCTGGCGCGGCGAGAACCGCCCAGAGTCGCGACCTCCGGTCGCGGGCCCGCTGCAACACCGTCGGCCTACCGTCCGCTTGGGTCAGGATCCGCCCGCGTTGAAGGCGTTCCAGACGTTGTGCCACGCAGCGTCGTTGTCCGCGTCGAGCTCGAGCAGGCGGTACCCGGTGTCGAAGTACTCCGGTTTGACGATCGCCGAACGCAGGTTCGGCGGGATGAACTCCTCGGCCACCAGCGAATCGGGCGTCAGGCTGTTCTGCGGAGGCTGGTAGCCGATGGCGGAGAAGTTCTCCTTGGCGACGGCCGGGTCGAGCATGTGGTTGAGGAACAGGTGGGCCAGCACGGGGTTCTTGCCGCCCTTGAGGGTCACCAGCATGTCGTTGTCGACCAGACCCTTGCCGTCTTGGGGGAACCAGTACTGCAGGATCTCGGTGCCGACCCCCTGGGGCAGATAGGACTGCGCATTGATGGCGTCACCGGACCACATCTGACACAGCCCGAACTGCCCCGCGGGCAGGTCGCTGTACATGGTGATGGTGACCTTGGGCGACGTCGCCTTGACCAGCGCGCTCAGTTGCTCGCCGACCATCTTCAGGTCGTCGGCCGAGGAGGTGTTGACGTCGGTGATGCCCTGCTTCAGCAGCACCATCGCCATTGCCGTATGCCAGTCGTCCAGTATCGCGGTCTTGTTCTTGTAGGCCGGATCCCACAGCGACTGGTACGGGTTGGGTAGAGTGCCGATGTTCGCCGGCACTTGGTCACTGCGCCAACCGATTCCGGTGGTGTACACGGTGTAGGGCACGGTGAACTGCCAGCCCTGGTCGTACCAGGGGTTGGTGAAGCTGGGCCATACGTTGGAGATGTTCGGAAGATAGCTGTGGTTCAGCGGGCGCAGCAGCCCACCGGTGACCAGCCGGCTGATCTCGGTGTAGTTGGCATTGTAGATGTCGAAGTCGACGCCGCTGCGCAACTTGGTGATCGCCTCGTCGCCGTCGTTGAACGTCGACACCTCGATCTTGCAGCCGTACTGATCCTCGAAGCCCTTGATGGCCTCGGGGCTGAGGTAATCGGCGTAGTTGTAGATCTTGAGGGTGGCGCCCTTCTCCGGGGCCAGTCCGTCGGCGATGGGTTGGTTGTCGGCGGGGATGTTCCACTTGACGGGGCTGTCGGGTTTGGCGATCGTCAGGGTCGGCCCCGATGAGGCGGGCCCTGACTTCGAACAAGCCGCGAGGAACGCGCCCAGGGTGGGCGCCGTGGCGGCGAGAAGTGCGGCGCGCTGCAGGAATTGACGGCGGTTGGGACCGGGGCGGTGAAGCCTCTGCTCATCGGCTGGCATCTTGGCCTCCCGCAGGTTCGCGTCTTGTCGGTGGTAGGACTCTCGCATAGACTGAATGCTCAGTCAACCGCAAGAGTGTGGAGGTTCGGCCGTGTCCTCGACGGTGATGCAGAGCCCGGTATCGGATGCGGTCGACGACCTCATCGCCGCCGAGGAGCGCAAGTTCCTGCGGCGGCAGCCGCGCAGCACCGAGCTGATCGGCCGGGCGCGCGAGCACCTCGCCGGCGGGGCGACGTCCAACTGGCAGATCGCTGAGCCGCAGGCCGTGTGGATGAGCCATGGCGCGGGTTCCAAGGTCTACGACGTCGATGGCAACGAGTACGTCGACATGCATGGTGGCTACGGCGCTTCCATTGCCGGACACGCACATCCGGCGATCGTGGCCGCGGTCGGGGACCGGGTGCGTCGCGGCACGCACTTCGCCCAGCCCACCGAGGACGCGATCTGGATCGCCGGGGAGCTGGCGCGCCGGTTCGACCTGCCGCTCTGGCGATTCGCCAACTCGGGCACCGAGGCGACCATGGATGCGGTCCATCTCGCGCGTGCGCTCACCGGGCGCGACCTCATCATCAAGGTGGAGGGCTGCTACCACGGGCACCACGACTCGGTTCAGGTCTCGGTGCTCCCGGAGGCCGACGAGATCGGGCCCCGCGACCATCCCAACGGCGTGCCCGGCAACTCCGGGATCCCGGCGGCCATTCGCGACCTGGTCATCGTCGTCCCGTTCAACGACCCCGAGGCGGTGGCACGGGCACTGTCCGAGCACCCGGGTCGGGTGGCAGCGATGATCCTCGAACCCATCATGATGAACGCCGGAATCATCACCCCCGACGGGGGTTACCTCGCGGCCATCCGCGAGCTCGTTCACCGCGCCGGCGCACTGCTGATCTTCGACGAGGTCAAGACGGGCTTCACCACGGGTCCCGGTGGCGTGACGGCAAGCTCTGGCGTGGTGCCCGACATGGTCTGCCTGGCAAAGGCATTGGGCGGAGGGATCGCGGTGGCGGCGATCGGTGGCACCACCGAGGTGATGTCGGCGATCGCCGACGGCCGTTACGAACAGGTGGGTACCTTCAACGGCAACCCGCTGGCGATGGCCGCCACCCGCGCGACGCTGACCGACGTGCTCACCGACGAGAACTACCGGCACCTCGAGCGACTCGGAACGCGGATGCGCAGCTCGCTGGGGGCCGCGATCGCGGCGAACGGCTTCGAGTGGCACGTCGTGTCGGTCGGGGCGAAGGGGTGCGTCACGTTCCGCCGCGACCGCGTGCGGGAGTTCCGCGACTTCCTGGGCGTCGACGCGCGACTTGGTCATCTGCATTGGCTCGTGCAGCACAATGGCGGCGTGTTCCTGCCGCCATGGGGGAAGGTGGAGCAATGGCTGCTGTCCGTTCAACACGACGAGTCCGATGTCGATCGGTTCACCGCGAACTTCGCCGGGCTGGCCGCAGCGGTGGCGCCCTGACCGGGTGTCCCCGATGACCGCCATGACGGGCGGACACATCGGGCTACACCAGTTGGCCAAGGCCTTCGACGGGGTACACGCCGTCACCGGAATCGACCTCGACATTCCCGCGGGGCAGTTCTACTCGCTGCTCGGGGCCTCCGGCTGCGGCAAGACCACCACTCTGCGGATGATCGCCGGCTTCGAGAAGCCCGACTCGGGCCGCATCGAACTCGACGGTCGCGACGTCGTCGACGACCCGCCGCACCGGCGTCCGGTGAACACCGTCTTCCAGACCTACGCCCTGTTCCCGTTCATGACGGTGGCCGAGAACGTGGCGTTCGGCCTGAAGTACCAGAAGGCCACCCGCGCGGAGGCGCGGCGTCGGGTCGACGAGGCGTTGGACCTCGTCCAGATGGGCCGGTTCGCCAAGCGCCGCCCAGCTCAGCTCTCGGGTGGTCAGCAGCAGCGGGTGGCCCTGGCCCGCGCCCTGGTGCTACGGCCCCGGGTGCTGCTGCTCGACGAGCCGCTCGGCGCGCTGGATGCCAAGCTGCGCAGGCAGTTACAGCTGGAGTTGCGATCGGTGCAGCGCGAGGTCGGCATCACCTTCGTCTACGTCACCCACGATCAGGAGGAAGCTCTGACGATGAGCGACCAGATCGCGGTACTCTCCGACGGCCGGGTGGAGCAGGTCGGGCCGCCGCAGGAGATCTACTCGTCGCCCGCGACCACCTTCGTCGCCGGCTTCCTGGGGGCGGCCAACATCTTCGATGCCGAGGTGCTGGAGACGTCGGAATCCTCGGCGTTGTGCTCGGCGGTCGCCACCCAGCTCCGCGCCGTCGCCGATCACGCCGTGCCGAAGGGACCTGCGGCCATCGTCATCCGCCCGGAGCGCATCACCCTGCAAGACCGCGAGGAACCGGTGCGGCAGGGCTGGAATGCCATCGGCGGCAACGTCGCTCAGGTCGTCTACCTGGGGGCCAGCACCCAGGTACACGTCGACGTGGGAGCGAGCACGGCGCTGGTCGTCGAGGTGCCCAACGCCTCGGGTCCGGCCTCGGTCGGGCATGCACCGGGGACGGCGGTCATGTGTGTGTGCGCCCCCGATGCCGTCCGGGTGCTGCACCGCAGCGGGGCGTCCGCGAGCACCAGCCCGGTCGCGATCGATGCGGGAGAGTCCCTCAGCCCTTCTTCGGCCTGAGCTTGGTGGGGGACTTGCGGACCGCCTTCTTGGGAGTGTCTTGCTGGGCGGGCAGGTTGAGCTCGCGCTCGCAGAACCGCATGGCGATGTCGTAGGCCACCGCAGAGTCCACCTCGGGATCCTCGAGGGCCACCTGGATCGCCAACCCGTCGAGCAGTGCGCCGAACTCGAGGGCGAACATCCTGGCGTCGATCTCGCCGACCAGTTCGTCGGAGGCCTCGCCGGACTTGATGGCGTCGACGATCATCCGACGCCAGCGGGCATCGAGTTCGACCCGGCCGGCCTTCACCTCGTCGTGCCGGAACGCTTGTGCCCACAGGTCGAACCACAACCCCCAGGCGCCCGGAATCTCGTTGTCCGCCTGAGGAATCACGGTCCACTTGATGAGCAACGACAAGCGCTCCCGCATCGAGGTGACCTCGGCGAGCATCTTCTCCGCGGCCTCGTAGAACGACTGCTCGGAATGCCGGAGCGCATCGACGAGCAACCTGTCGCGGGTGCCGAAGTAGTAGATGACCAGCGCGGAGCTCACGCCGGCCCGCTTGGCCACGTCGGCGATGCGGGTGTCACCGAATCCACGCTCGCAGATCAAGCTCGCTGCCGCATCGAGCATTTCGATGCGGCGGGCTTCGTTGTTCTCGGTAGCCGGTGCAGGTTCGGCCATGTCGCTCTCGTTCCCCTCAAGTGGCGGCTTTGCTACTTGTCTGCAAGCCTAACACTCGATTAGATTGAACAGTCAGTCAGGAACCCTCGCGGAAGAAGGTCTCTCATGGCCAACGACTACGACGCCATCATCGTTGGTGGCGGTCACAACGGCCTGGTCTCGGCCGCCTATCTGGCCCGCTCCGGCGCCAAGACGCTGGTACTGGAGTCGCGCAGCAGCCTCGGCGGCGCGGCCACGACGGAGTCGCCGTGGAAGGACGCTCCGCACCTCCGCGTGACGCGGTTGTCCTACGTCGTGAGCCTCATGCCACCGACGATCGTCCGCGACCTCGGCCTGGAACGCCACGGCTACAAGGTGCACCCGATGGGCCCGTACTACCAGGCCTTTCCCGAGGGTGGCTCGCTGACGATCTACGAGGACGACCCAGCCCGCACCCACGAACAGATCGCCAAGTTCTCCAAGAAGGACGCCGACGCCTGGCCCAAGTGGAATGAGTGGCTCGAGGGCATCGCCGAGGTAATGGGGCCGCTGCTCACCCAGGTGCCGCCCAACATCGGATCGCACAAGCCGTCCGATCTGTTCGACCTCGCGAAGCTGGCCTGGAGTCAGAAGGGCATCACCACCCGGATGACCGCCGACGTCACCCGGTTGCTGACCATGAGCATCGCCGATCTGCTCGACGACTGGTTCGAATCATCGCAAGTCAAAGGCGCGCTGGCGGTCAACGGCGTGATCGGCACCTGGGCGGGGCCGTATGAGCCCGGCACCGCCTACGTGATGGCGCACCATTCGATCGGTGACGTCGGCGACGGGCAGCTCGGCAGCTGGGGCTACCCGGAGGGCGGCATGGGTGGGGTCTCGGAGGCCATCGCCCGCAGTGCCCGCGCGTTCGGCGCCGAAATCCGCACCAATGCCCGGGTTTCGAGCCTCGAGGTGCGAGGCGGTCGAGTGCACGGGGTGGTGCTGGCCAACGGTGACGAGCTCACCGCGCCGCTGGTCGTCACCACCTTGCACCCGCGAACCGCCTTCCTCGACCAGATTCCGCGCCATGAACTGCCCGACGACTTCGTCCGCGACATCGAGCACTGGAAGACCCGCAGCGGCGTCGTGAAGATCAACCTCGCGCTCGGCGAATTGCCCCACTTCACTGCCGACCCCAGTTCGGGGTTGGCCGAACACCACACCGGTTCGGTCGAGATGGCGCCAACGATGGAGTACATCGAGGCGGCGTTCCAGGACGCCCGCGTCGGCAAACCTGCGCTGATGCCGTTCAGCGACGGTGTCATCCCCACTACGCTGGACAAGACGCTCAATCCCGATGGCACGCACATCATGTCGCTGTTCACGCAGTGGGTTCCCGCGGAGTGGGCCGATGCGCCGCACACGGAGGAACTCGATGCGTACGCCGACCGGTTGATCGATCTGTACGACGAGGTGGCACCGGGTTTCAAGTCCTCGATCCTTCATCGCGACATCGTCGGACCCCACGAGATGGAGCAGGAGTACGGTCTGATCGGCGGCAACATCTTCCACGGTGAGCTGTCTCTCGAGCAGCTGTTCCACATGCGGCCCGCACCCGGCTTCGCCGACTACCGCACGCCGATCGCCGGGCTGTACAACGGCAGCTCTGCGACGCACGCCGGCGGCGGGGTCTGCGGAATTCCGGGCTGGCAGGCCGCCAGGGCTGCGCTGGCCGATCAGAAGCGGGCCGGCGGTCGACTCCGCGCCGCGCTGAGCCGTCGGTCCTAGGGCCGCTCGTGGGGGAGCGCGCTCGAAACAACGCGGTTTCTGCGGACGCGAGGAGCAAGGCGGTTTCTGCGGACGCGAGGAGCAAGGCAGTCTCTGCGGACGCGAGGAGCAAGGCAGTCTCCGCGATGCTCGGGGCGAAGTCGGTGGCGATCGTGGGGGCCAGTGCCCGTCCGGACAGCTTCGGTGCCAGGATGATCGCCGAGGCGCGACGCGGTTCGGCCAGGATGCACCTGGTCAACCCCCGCTACCCAGCGATCGGCGACCTGCCGTGTGCGCCGTCCATCGCCGACCTCGACGAGCCGGTCGACCTGGTGCTGCTGGGGGTGCCGGACGGCGTTCTCGTCGAACAGGTTTCGATGGCTGCCGACGCGGGTGCGCGGTCGGCGGTGGTGTTCGGCGCCGCCAACGGCGTGCGGGACGAGGTGGCAGCCGTCGCCGGCGCGGCGGGCATGGCACTGTGCGGCGCGGGGTGCATGGGCTTCGTCAACATTGCGACCGGAGTGCGTGCGCTCGGGTATCTGGAGCCGGAGGTCCTGCCGTCGGGCGGTGTCAGCCTGCTCTCGCACTCGGGTTCGGCGTTCTCGACTCTTCTGCGTTCCCGGCGCGGTTTCGGATTCCGGCTCGCGGTGTCCTCAGGGCAGGAACTCGTCACCGACACCGCGGACTACGTCGAATATGCGCTCGCCGATCCGGGCACCGAGGTGCTCGCGCTGGTGCTGGAGACCCCGCGCAGGGCGCCGCGATTGCGAGGGGCGCTGCGTCGCGCGTACGACGCTGGCATTCCGGCGGTGGTGTTGCCGATCGGTGGCTCGCCGGCGGGACAGGCGATGGTCGCCGCTCACTCCGGGGCACTGGCCGGGGGTGACGCCGCCTGGCAGGCGTTCTGCGACGCCGTGGGCGCCCTGCGGGTCCGCGACCTCGCGGAGCTGGCCGACACCGTGGAGGTCTTCAGCACCGGGCGGAGATCGCACTCGAGAGCCAGTGGCATTGCGACGGTGCATGATTCGGGCGCCGAACGTGCGCTTGCGGTCGACCTGGCGCACGATCTCGGCGTGGAGTTCGCTTCACTGTCCGCAACGTCGCTGGCGGCCATCGACGAACTGATCGACGACGGCCTGATGGCCACCAATCCGCTGGACGTGTGGGGCACCGGGGCGGATACCAGGGCTCTGTTTCGGGCCTGTCTGCGCGTCATGACGGAGGATCCTGCGGTCGCCGTCACCGCGTTGGCCATCGACCTGGTCCCCGAATTCGACGGTGACACCGCTTATCCGGATGCCATCCTCGACGTCGCTGCGGAGTCCCCTGCGGCACTCGCGGTGCTGACCTCGCTGCCGTCGGCGGTCGACGACGACACTGCACGGCGCCTCCGTGCCGGCGGTGTCGCTGTCCTCGAGGGGTTCCGCAGCGGGCTGGTGGCGCTGGGACACCTCGCGAGCTGGCCGAAGGACGTCGATCGCGACCATCCACCCGTCGACCCGCAGCGCCGCGCCCGGTGGCTGAGCCGGTTGGCGAATTGGAGCCCGGGGTGGGGTTTCGCCCTTCTCGCCGACTACGGCATCGCGGTGGCGGGCACCGTCACGGTGCACGACCTCGACGATGCGGTAGGTGCCGCCGACGTCGCCGGCTATCCGGTGGTGCTGAAGACCGTTGCGGCCGAGCACAAGAGTGACGTCGGCGGGGTCGCTCTCGATCTCGGTGACGCGGCCGCGGTTCGCGCGGCGTACGCGGACCTCGCGGCACGGTTGGGACCGGCCGTCACGGTGCAACCGATGGTGCCCGGCGGCGTCGAGGTCTCGGTGGGCGTGGTGTGCGACGCCACCTTCGGCCCGCTCGTCGTGGTCGCGGCGGGCGGCACGCTGGTGGAACTGCTGGCCGATCGAACGCTGGCCTGTCCACCGGTGTCCCCGGTGGGCGCGATGCGCCTGCTCGACGGGCTGCGCTTGCGGCCGCTGCTCGACGGGTGGCGAGGATCGGCTGCTGTCGACGTCCCCGCGCTCGCCGACGTCATCGTCGGATTCGCCACGCTGGCAACCGAACTCGGTGACGCGATCGAGGCCGTCGAGGCCAATCCCGTGATCGCCTCCCCGAAGGGGGCGGTCGCCGTCGACGTCCTCGTCATCCCGAGGGCCTAGAAGATCGACTAGACCTTGCGGACGGTCTCGTGGATGTCCCAGGTACCGGTCCAACCCCTCGGGAACACCGCGACGTCGCCGACGCCGATCTCGGCGGGCGCACCGCCGTCGGGCGTCACCGTCATGCGGCCCGCGACGAGGTAGATCACCTCGTTGGTCTCCAGCGTCCACCGCGACGGGCCTGGCGCGCACTGCCAGATGCCCGCCGATGACTCCCCATCGACCCACACCTCGAGCCCGTGGGTGGCCATCGGTTCGCCGGTGGCCTCCGCGAGCGGGCCCCAGTCCTCCAGTTCGGCGTCGACGGCGTCGGGAAGCAGGCTGGCGATCACGGTGCGGCCCTTTCGGGGAATGGGAGGGAGATGGGTTCGGGGGCAACGCGACTGTTGCCCTCGGCGTCGAAGCGATCGAGTCCGAGGTCGGTGAGGTCCAGCCAGTCGCAGCTGCCCGTCGTGGTGAGGTCGGCGGCCACCTGCGAGACCGCGGGGCCCCACATCATGCCGTGCCCAGCCGCGCTGGCGACCACGGTGCCCTCGATCGGACCGTCCTCGGCGAGCAGGGGACCGAGGATCGGCAGGTGGTCGGGCGTGTAGTCGATGGTCGCGGTCCACGACCGCCGCAGGCCGAGTCCCCTGACGGCGGGGAACAGCGCCTCCACCCGGTCGCGCGCCTTGCGGTAGTACAGCGTGTCGAACTCGACGGCCACCCCCGGCGGCTCCTCGGGATTGCTCATCCCCCACAGCACCCCACCGGCTTCGCCTGGACGCCAGTAGATTCCGGACGTCACGTCGAAGACCATCGGAAGTTCGTGAATGTCGATGTCCGGAGGAGCCGCGGTGACGACCACCTGGTGCCTGGCGCCACCGGCGTGAATGGCACCGCCCGCCGCAGCGCCGACGGCGGCCAGCCCGGGCCCGCCGGTGAGCACCACGTGTTCGGTGTCGATGGGTCCGGCCAACGTCTCGACGCCGACGACTCGGCCACCACGGGTGCGGAGCCCGGTGAACGCGCACCGCTCCCGGACGTCGACACCGTTGGCGATCAGGGCGGCGGTGTAGGCGAGCACGTTGCGCGGGGCGTCGAGGTAGCCGTCGCCTGGGGCGTACGAGGCGCCCATCGTGACCCCGGGGGCCAGGCCGGTCCGGCGGGCGTCGAGGTCGTCGCTGCTGAGCCACTCGACGTCCAGGCCAAGACTGCGCTGCAGCGCGATGCGGTCGTGGGCTTGGCGCACTTCGGCTTCCGTGAAGCATGGCATCAGATAGCCCTGCGCCACGAACCCGCAGTCGAGGGGGAAGCGCTCGCCGCTGGAGCGATAGAACTCCTGGGCGCGCAGGCCCAGTTTGATGGCGGGCTCGGTGCCTCCCTGCGCGCGCACCATGCCTGCGGCACGGCTGCTGGCGCCGTCGCCGAGAGTCGCGGCCTCGAGCAGGACCACGTCGGAAACCCCGGATTCGGCGAGCAGAACGGCGGTCCATGCGCCCACCGTTCCTCCGCCGACCACCACCACGTCGGCATGGGTGGAACTAGTCATAGCTCCAAACGCTGGCATAGACTGAACGCTCAGTCAAGAGGACGGTCGAGGATCGGGGCACGCATGTACGGACTGTCGGAAGCTGATCGGCGCATTCGGGACACGGCGCGTGACTTCGTCGATTCGCTGATTCCGCTTGAGGTCTCCGCGGAACTGGCCGGCGGCCTGCTGCCCAAGGAGGTAACCGCCGAACATCGTTCTCGGGCAATCGAATTGGGACTGCACGGGACGAACATGCCGACGTCGGTGGGTGGTCCGGGGTACACGGCGCTGCAGCAGGTGCTGGTGCAGGAGCAGTGCGGCCGGGCGACCAATGGGCTGGCCTGGGTGATGGCCACGCCGCCACAGTGGTGGGCGGACGTGGCGACCGACTACCAGCGGGAGCGGTGGCTGCTGCCGTCGGTGCGGGGTGAGAAGCACGAGGCCTACGCCATCACCGAGGAGTTCGCCGGTTCCGACGTCTCGGCCCTGGCGACCACGGCGCGTCGCGAGGGTGACGAGTACGTCGTCAATGGCGTCAAGTGGCACGTCACGTCCTACAACCTGGCCCACTACTGCTTCGTGCAAGCGGTGCTGGTCGGCGGGGAGTTCGCGGGGCAGCACGTGCTTCTGGTCGTCGACCTGCCGTGGCCGGGCGTAGAAGTGGTTCGCACACCGCAGTATTCGCATCACATCGCCGACGAGCATCCGATCGTGGCGTTCACCGACGTGCGGGTCCCGGTGGCCAACCTGGTCGGCGCCGAGGGCGAGGGCATGACCTTCACCCAGGACTGGTTCCGCTTCGAGCGCCTGATGGTGGCGGCGCGGTGCGTCGGCGCTGCCCAACGGCTACTCGACGAGGTGGCCGCGTTCGCCAATGAACGCGTGGTCGACGGCAAGCCGCTGGGGCAGCACCAGCTGGTGGCGGGGATGCTCGCCGATAGTGCAACGGAACTCTTCGCCGCCCGGACCCTGCTGTACGAGGTGGCCCGCTCCATCGACGGCGGCGCCGATCGCAAGACGTTGCACGCGCAGGCCTCGATGGCCAAGCTGTACTGCTCGGAGATGGCGGGCCGGGCCGCCGACCGCAGCGTGCAGATCTTCGGTGGTCGCGGTTACATGCGCGAGAACGTCGCCGAGCGGATGTACCGCGAGCTCCGCGTCGAGCGGATCTGGGAGGGCGCCAGCGAGATTCAGCGCCTCATCGTGGCCCGCCAGCTGCTGAACCGAGGTCCAGCAGCCGTGTTGGAGGGTGCGCGGGCCTAGACGGTCAGCAGGGATCACCCGGGGGCGTGTAGTACGGCACGCCCTCGACGGTGTAACACGGCACCTCACCCCACACGTACGGGGTATCCGACGAGGCGATTGCCGCACCCCGGGCCACGTCCCCGGCGATGTTCGTGCACCCGCCGACCGAGACGTGCCGTCCGCCGGCGCCCGCACAGACGTCGGCCTGTGCCGCGGGTGCCAGCGCGAACGGTACGGCCGCCATCGCCGCACCCGTCAACAGTGCTGCTGCAAGCTTCTTCATCGCATACATCCTTCGCTAGCCCGACTCGGCGTCATTATCGCCCCCGTCAGCCTCGGCGCGGGTGGAATGGGCAACTACGTGATCGTGTTCACCCGCGATGCGCGCCGTCCGCAAGCCCAGCAGGCGCATGCCGTGGTAGATGACCAGCGCGGCGATCGATCCGAGTGCGATGCCGGTGAAGATCAACGAGCCGGCGTGCCAGGTGAAGTCGGCGATGCCGATGATCAGCGGGATCGCGGCCGTCATCTGGTTGACGGGCAGGCTGAAGTCGACGTGGTTGGTCAGCCAGATGCGCACGCCCAGAATGCCGACGAGCCCGTACAGGACGATCGTCGCCCCGCCGAGCACGCCGGGCGGGATCGCGGAGATGGCGGCCCCTACCTTGGGGCACATGGCCAGCACGATCGCCACCGCCGCGGCGATCCAGTAAGCGGCAGTGGAGTACACGCGCGTCGCGGCCATCACCCCGATGTTCTCGGCGTAGGTCGTGGTGGCCGAGCCGCCGCCGAAGCCGGCCAGTGTGGTGGCGACGCCGTCGGCCGCGATCGCCCGGCCCATCAGCGGGTCGGTGTCGGTGCCGGTCATTTGGCCGACCGACTTCACGTGGCCGATGTTCTCGGCGACCAGGGCGATGACCGCAGGCAGGAACAGCGGCAGCACCGAGAGACTGAACGATGGCGCCTGGAAGTGGGGGAGCCCGATCCAGGGCGCGGCGGCGATCGCGGAGGTGTCGACGTCACCGAGTGCTAGCGCCAGCAGGTAGCCGATGACGACTGCCAGGAAGATGGCCAGCCGGCCGATGATGCCGCGGAAGAACGCCAGGATCGCGACGAGTAGGACGAGGGTGACGAGGCCGACCACCGGACCCTTCTCGAAGTTCGCCTTGGCCGCGGGGGCGAGGTTGAAGCCGATCAACGCCACGATGGCACCCGTGACGACCGGCGGCAGCGTCGCGTCCAGCCATCCGGTCCCGACGACGTGCACGATCGCCCCGATGACGATGAGCAGCAGGCCGACCGCGACTAGGCCGCCCAGCGCACTGCCTGCGCCGTTGGACGCCACCGCCGCGGTGACGGGGGCGATCACCGAGAAGCTCGACCCGAGATAGCTGGGCAGGCGGTTGCCGGTGATGATCAGGAAGAGCACGGTGCCGATACCGGAGAACAGCAGCGTGGTGGCGGGCGGGAAGCCGGTCAGCACGGGCACCAGGAAGGTGGCGCCGAACATCGCCACGACGTGCTGAGCGCCGATGCCGATCGTGCGCGGCCAGCTCAGCCGCTCATCGGGCGCGACGACGCTGGCGTCGGACGGTACGGGCTTCCAGGTCAGTCTGGCGGGTGTCACGGTTGTCGACTACACACCATGGCCGCCCATCGCGCGACTCTTCCGCAGAGCCCGTCGGTGGACGGGACCGCCCGCACCGGATCCGCTAGTCCGGCAGCCGCGGGATGATCTCGTCGCCGAGCCGTTTCACCCAGCCCGCCGGATCGGGGTTGCCGGGGATGGGTCCGGTGCCCACCGTGTCAACGCCAAGGGCCGCGTACTGGTCGAGCGTGCGCAGGTAGCCGTCGACGTCGGTGAACGGATCGCCGAAGAACCCCACGGTCACCCGGATCTCGGAGAAGTCTCGTCCGAGGGCGTCGCAGTGCCTGCGCAGCACGTCGATCTTGTGCGGCAAGTCATCGAGGGGCGAGGTGGCATTCCAGACGTCGGCGTACTGCGCGACCATGCGCAGTGTCTTCTTCTCCCCGGAGCCTCCGATGAGGATCGGGGGGCGCCGGATCGGCTGCGGTGAGCAGATGGTCTCGGCGAGCCGATAGTGCTTGCCCTCATAGGGCCCGTCGTCCTCACTCCACATCTGCCGGCAGATCTGCAGTGTCTCCTCGAGCATCTCGAACCTGTCCTTCAGCGGCGGGTAGGGGATGCCGAGGGCGTGGTGCTCGCGCTCGTACCACGCCGCGCCGATGCCGAACATCGAACGGCCGCCGCTCAATACGTCCAGGGTCGTCATCGTCTTGGCCAGGACACCCGGATGGCGGTAGGTGACGCCGGTGACCATCATCGAAAGCGTGATGCGCTCGGTCAGCGCGGCGAGGTAGCCCATGGTCGTGTAGCCCTCGAGGAAGGGGTCCTCGGCGCGACCGACGTTCTCCATCTGGAAGAAGTGGTCGGCCAGGGTGAACATGTCGACGCCGCCCTGCTCGGCTGCGGTGACGGTGGCGGCGAGGGTCGGGGCGAGCCGCTCGGGAGCGCCGGGCAGGAAGTCGATGTAGTGGACGCCCAATTTCATGGCGGTTCAGCACCTTTCGCTTAGTCGTTGAGCCGGTCCAGTAGCGCCAGCGCCTCGTTGATGACGCGGCGCTCCGGTTCGGTGTAGCGGTCCTGCAGGGCGCGCACCAGCCACTCCTCGCGCACCTTGCGATCGTTCTCTCCGTGGCTGCGGCCGAGTGGGGTCAGATCGATGAGTTGCCGGCGCCCGTCGGCGGGGTCCGGTGTCCGCACGATCATCCCGTGGCGTTCCAGGCCGGCGATCGTGGTGGCCATCGATTGGGGGCGCACGCGTTCCGCGCCGGCGAGCTGACTGGTCGACGCGGGACCGCCCTTGACCAGACGGATCAGGACCGCGGTCTGGGACGGGGTCAGGTCGTCGGCGGTCGCGACCTCCAGCAGTCGCCTGCGCAACCTGCTGAACATGACGCGCAGCTCGCGCGCTGCCGCCACCGCCGACTCACTGACCTGGGCCATATCGACAGGTTAGACTGAACAGTTGAAACTGTCCATATCGGGATCGTCTGAGCAGTTCAGTCGACCCGGATGACGATCGTGCCGACATGGCGCCCTTGCACGAGGCTCGCGAATACCGCTGCCGCTGCCGCTTCGTCGAAGTCGTAGTCGTAGTCGTAGTCGTAGTCGTAGACCTTGTCGATCATCGGCGCGATCCGCGCCGTCGTCACGGCGCGCACGGTGTCGTCCAGATTGCCGCGACCACCACCCCGACCGCCAGCACTGCGTCGGCCAGCGGAGCGGTCGCCGAACCCATTGCAGGAGAGCGCAATTGGACCAAAACCGCGAGGGCGACCGCGGCCAGCCCCCAGTATCGATCAGAGGCCCCGCGCCACAGGCTAGCCCGGGTAGGCAGACGTGAGGCGCGTCGCCTCCGGTTTGAAGAACACGTCGTCGAGCGTGACTGTGCGGAGTTGCCGTTCGGCGATGATGTCGAGCAGCTGATGATAGGTCGCGGTGACCGGGGGATGGTTGAGGTGGCTGATCACGACCTTCTGCGGCGTGTAGTACTTGTTGGCGTTCGCGACGATGTCCACGGGCCGCAGGATCTGGTCGTCCCCCAGGTTGCCGTCCCAAAGCACGGTCTCGGTGTACCCGAGGTCGGCGGCTACGGACTGGACGACATCGTTGTAGGCCCCGTACGGCGGCCGGTAGTACGGCGTGGCGTCGACGCCGAACGTGTCGCTGATGAACTGGTGGGTGTGCCGGATCTCGTCGGCGACCTTCAGGGGCGTCAGCTTGGTCAGGTCCGGATGGATCCAGGTGTGGTTGCCCAGCTGAATCTGGCGCGATTCCACCAGCGGCGCCAAGAGGTCGCGGTTGTCCGTCCACGAGGAATACACCCCGGTGACGAACATCGTCAGACGGATCCCGGTGTCCTTGGCAAGCTGGCAGTACGCCCGGACCACCCCGGTGTCGACCCCGTCGTCGAGGGTCAGTGACAGCAGGTCACCGGGACCGGGCAGGGCGCTGAGGACGCCGCCGCCGGGCAGCAGCATTCGTGCCTCGACGGGCGGGGGCGGCAGCAGCGGCGGCCAGGTGGGCGGCGGGGGTGGCCCTACGGGCGCCGGCAGGGGAACCACCTGGGCGGCCTGGCTCGAGGCGTCAGCACCGCAGCGGACCAGGGCGATCCCGGCGACCGAGGCGATGGCACCCATCAGGACGTTGCGACGGGACAGCAGCTTCGTCACATCCGTCACTTTGGTCACATCAGGCACGTTCAGCAGGGTAGCCGCCCGGCAACCGATAACGCGGGAAGCTGGCCTGGCCGTTTGCTGAGCGCCGGCGGGCTGCCGCGGCGAGGAGGCGGACCTAGCGGTTGCGGATGACGTTGGCGGCCAGGTAGCCGCCGTAGCCGAGCAGGCCCACCAGCGCCAGCTTGCGGGTCTTCGGTACTGCGAGGGCGACGCCGAGCGCCGTCTCGAAGCCACCGTTGATCTGGAGGTGGCGCGCGGTGTCCTTCGGGAACGCCGACGTGGTGATGCCCTCGAACAACTCCGGGCGGACGAAGTGCGCGACGCCCGCTCCGGCCAGCGCCAGTCCGGCGAGGGTGGGCAACTTCGAACTACTCTCCTGGGCCACGTACCGATCCTTTCCGATCATTCGATCCGATAGTCACTCAACGGGAACTGCGATGCTTCTTCGATGGCCGTCTCGGTCGACGACGGCCGCAGCAGCGTCGGCTCCCCGGCCGGGTTGAAGTAGTACGAGTGGGCGCTGGCGCAGTTGCCCTGGGTGAACAGCGAGTCGCCGAGCAGTTCGGTCATGCGGTCCAAGAAGGCGGTGTTGGCCTCCTCGGTCACCTCGAACGTGGTCGCACCGCGGCGCTTGACCTCGCTGAACAGCCGGTCCATCAGCCGCATCTGATACTCCATCGTGTTGAAGAAGTTCAACCCGAGGAACGCATATGGACTGGCGAGGCTGAGGTAGTTCGGGAAGTACGGCATCGAGACACCCTGGTAGGCCTGGAACCTGGTCTCGCGCCACCACTTTCCGAGATCGCGCCCCTCGCGGCCGATGACCTCGATGGCGGGGAAGTTGGCCTCCCACAGGTCGAATCCGGTCGCGAGCACCAGGGTGTCGATGACCGTCTTGGTGCCGTCCGTGCCGACGATGCCGTCGGCGTCGATGTGGTCGATGCCCGAATCATGCAGGTGCACATTGGGTTTGGTGAACGCCCGGTAGTAACCGTTGGAGAACGTTGGGCGCTTGCAGCCGAAGTCGTAGTCGGGTGTCAGTCGGCGCCGCAGGTCGGCGTCCCGTATCACCGCGAACCGGTGCAGCTTGGCCAGGTCGGCCGCCGAGATGTTGAACCGTCCGCGGAAGGTGCGGTAGTGCCGCACGCCGACCGACACCATCACCTCGTAGATCGAATCCGTCAACCAGCGAAGGACTCGCTGGGTCAACGGTATTCGGGCGAACAGCCGCTTGGCGCGCTCCCCGAACCGGACGTCGATCTTCGGCACCACCCAAATGGGGGTGCGCTGGTACACGGTCAGATCGGCAGCATCCTTGGCCAGCTCGGGAATCAGCTGCACGGCGGTGGCACCGGTGCCGATGACCGCGATGCGTCGACCGGTGGCGTCGAAGTCGTCCTCCCACTCGGTGGTGTGGACGATCTTGCCGGTGAAGTCGGTGATGCCGGCGATCTCGGGCACCTTGGGCTGGGACAGGAACCCGGTCGCGGTGATCAGGTACCGCGTCGCCAGGGTCTCACCCCCGGCCAGATTGACCCGCCAGAGGTCCGCCTCACCGTCCCAGCGGGCACCCTCGACGGTGGTGTTGAAGCGCATGTGCCGGCGGACGCCGTACTTGTCGGCGACGTCGTCGGCGTACTGCTTGATCTCCGGGCCCGGCGTGAACAGGCGCGACCAGTTCGGGTTGGGCTCGAAGAAGTAGGAGTAGGTGGTGGTGGGCACGTCGACGGCGAGGCCGGGGTAGTGGTTGACGTACCACGTGCCCCCGAGGTCGTCTTCGCGGTCCAGGATGACGAAGTCGTGGATGCCGAGCCGCTTGAGCTGGATGGCTGCGCCGATTCCGGCGAACCCGGCTCCGACGATGACCGCGTCGTAGTGCTCCGTAGTCATGGCCAAGACGGTACCTCAGGTACCGGTAGGCCTCGGTAGAGGCCGTTAGCCCTTGATGGAACCGGTCCGCTTGTCCTCGGTGGTCGCCATGCAGACGATCTGACGATCACCCTGAGCCCACGTCTCGGAGGTGGGGTAGAGGACGAAGACGCCGATCGAGTCGTCGGCCATGGCGTCCGCGGAGTACGCCTCCAGTTCGCCGGGGCACCGGTTCTGCCACTCGTCGATCGTCGACTGACCGGGGTATTCACCGTCCGGCATCGTCAGCACCGCGTACACCTCGCCCGCGTGCGGTTTGCCGCAGTCCACCTTCGGCACCATCTGCACCAGCGACCCGCTCGGGATGTCGGTGATGCAGTCGCCCACCGCCAGATTCGTGGCGATCACCTTGTCCTTGGTGGCGAAGAGCACGAATGCGACGACGGCCGCCAGGCCGCCGAGCAGAACGACGGCGAGGACGGCCAGGCCGATGAAGAGGCCCTTGTGCGACTTCTTCTGCGGCGGCTGAGGTGGACCGAACGATGGCTGACCGTACTGCCCGGGTTGGCCGTAGGGGCCCTGCTGATAGGGCATCGGGGGAGGTGGCGGCGGGTACTGCGGCCCGGGGTACTGGTATGCGGGCGGCTGATTCGGATCTCCCGACGGCCAGGTCATCACCGGAAGATAGCAGGATCAGGGCTGCCGTGACCGGAGTGCGGCATCGACGGCTCGCGCCGGTACGTCGAGTGTCTTGGAACCCAGGTCGTGACGGGCGCCGGTGACTTCGACGACCTCGGTCGGAGCGGGGATCAGCGCGGCGGCCGCGCGGACTTCGTCGATGGTGCCGAACGGGTCGGCGGTGCCGTGGGTGAAGACCGTCGGCACCGCGATGCGGGGCAGGTGCTCGACGCGTGCGCGGTCCGGTTTGCCCGGCGGATGCAGCGGATAGGAGAACAGGGTCAGCACGTCGACCTCGAGGCCGTCCGCCACGACCATCGACGTCATCCGGCCACCGTAGGAATGGCCGCCGGCGAGCACCGGGCCCGCCGTGGCGGCCCGCGCCATCGCGACGACCTCTGCGATGCCGGCCTGGTCGGCGGCGGCCGATCCCGACGGTGGGCCCTTTGGGCGGCGCCGCCGGTACGGCAGGTCGTACCGCACGGCCAGCCAGCCCCGTGCCGCCCACTCGTCGCACAGCCTGACCAGCATCGGCGATTCCCGGTTGCCGCCCGCGCCGTGGGTAAGGACGACGATGCCGGCGGGCGGCCCCGCCGGAGCGTGCGCGACGCCGGCGATGGCGTCGACGTCAAGCGGCCTCAAGGCTGCTCGGCCAGGCGGAAGAGTGCCGACACGGGCCCGTGTCCGTGGCCCAAAGGGTATGCGGCGCGCAGACACTCGGTGATCCAGCGCTTGGCGAAGGCCACCGCCTCAGGGACGGGATGGCCGTGCGCCAGCGCGCATGCGGTGGCTGCGGCGAGGGTGTCACCGGCACCGTGGTCGTGACTGGTGTCGATACGCTCGGCATCGAATTCGTGGAAGTCGGTGCCGTCGAACAAGAGGTCGGGGCTGTGCGACGACGTCCGCAGATGGCCCCCCTTGACCAGGGCCCACGCCGGGCCCAGCGCGTGCAGTGCCCGCGCCGCATCGCGCTGCGTCGCGGCGTCGACGACGTCGATCCCGGTGATCAGGCGCACCTCGTCCAGGTTGGGCGTGACGAGCGTTGCCAGCGGGAAGAGTTCGGTCCGCAGCGCGTCGAGTGCGGACGGATGCAGCAGCGGGTCGCCGTGCATCGACGCGCACACCGGATCGACCACCAGCGGCACCGCGACCTCGAGGCAGCGCCAGGTCTCGGCGACCGCCCCGATGATGGCCGACGACGCCAACATGCCCGTCTTGGCAGCCTGGATGCCGATGTCCTCGGCGACCGCCTGGATCTGCCCGGCGACGACGTCCACGGGGATCTCGTGAAAACCCCTGACGCCCAGCGAGTTCTGCACGGTGACCGCGGCCACCGACACGCATCCGTGCACGCCGAGCAGCGCGAAGGTTCGCAGATCCGCCTGGATGCCCGCACCGCCCCCGGAATCGGAACCGGCGATCGTCATCACCCGCGGCGGGGTCTGGCGGGGCGGGGTCAGCGGTAGGTAGCTCATGGTGCCTTCACGTGGTCAAGGGTAGAAAGATGCGGGCATCCAGGGCGTCTCGGACATCGTGGCTGATGCGCATCGAGCAGAACTTCGGCCCGCACATGGAGCAGAAGTGGGCGGTCTTGGAGGGGGCGGCGGGCAGGGTCTGGTCGTGGTAGTCGCGGGCGGTGTCGGGGTCCAGGGAGAGGTTGAACTGGTCCTGCCAGCGGAATTCGAAGCGGGCCTTGGACAGGGCGTCGTCGCGGCGTTGAGCGTGGGGGTGTCCCTTGGCCAGGTCGGCGGCGTGGGCGGCGATCTTGTAGGCGATGACGCCGACCTTGACGTCGTCGCGGTCGGGCAGGCCGAGGTGTTCCTTGGGGGTGACGTAGCACAGCATCGCGGTCCCGGCCGCCGCGATGATGGCCGCACCGATCGCCGAGGTGATGTGGTCGTAGGCCGGGGCGATGTCGGTGGTCAGCGGGCCGAGCGTGTAGAACGGCGCCCCTTGACAGAGTTCTTCCTCGAGGCGGACGTTCTCGACGATCTTCTGCATGGGCACGTGGCCGGGGCCTTCGATCATCACCTGCACGCCATGGGATTTGGCGATCGCGGTGAGCTCACCAAGGGTGCGCAACTCGGCGAACTGGGCGGCGTCGTTCGCGTCGGCGATCGATCCGGGGCGCAGGCCGTCGCCGAGGGAGAAGGTGACGTCGTAGCGGGCCAGGATCTCGCAGAGGTCGACGAAGTGGGTGTAGAGGAAGGACTCCCGGTGATGGGCCAGGCACCAGGCCGCCATGATCGACCCGCCGCGGGAGACGATGCCGGTGACCCGATCGACGGTGAGCGGGACGTGGGCCAGCCGCACACCGGCATGCACGGTCATGTAGTCCACGCCCTGCTCGCACTGCTCGATGATGGTGTCGCGGTACACCTCCCACGTCAGAGCAGTCGGCTCGCCGTTGACCTTCTCCAACGCCTGGTAGAGAGGGACTGTGCCCACGGGCACGGGGGAGTTGCGCAGGATCCATTCGCGGGTGGCGTGGATGTCGGCGCCGGTGGACAGATCCATGATGGTGTCGGCACCCCAGCGGGTGGCCCAGACCATCTTCTCGACTTCCTCGGCGATCGACGAGGTGACCGCGGAGTTGCCGATGTTGGCGTTGACCTTCACCGCGAAGGCCTTGCCGATGATCATCGGTTCGCTCTCCGGGTGGCGGTGATTGGCCGGGATGACGGCCCGCCCGCGTGCGACCTCGTCGCGGATCAGCTCGGCGGGGAGGCCTTCGCGCACGGCGATGAAGGCCATCTCGGAGGTGATCTCCCCGCGGCGGGCGCGCTGCAGCTGAGTGCCGCGGTCGGTGACGACCCCGGGACGGGCGGGCAGCCCCGCGGTCAGGTCGATGACGCCGGCGGGGTCGGTGTAGGGCCCGGAGGTGTCGTACAGGTCCAGATGGTCGCCGTCGGTCAGCTCGACCCGGCGAAACGGCACCCGCTGGCCGTCGGCGAGCTCGCGGTGCACTTTGCGGCTTCCACTGATGGCACCGGTAGTCACCGAAACGGGGTGGGAAGAGGGGTTGGGAACAGCAGTCATCTCAGTACTCCCTACGCCGGCATTACCCGGTCAGGTTCATACGGTCGACGGCGCTCGCCCCGGTTCGGGGAACTGCTCTAGCCGTCCTCTCAGCGCACTTGGCGTGCGCTCCCGCGCGGACGCCGATCACGGTACCGCAGGAACTCGCGGCGCGGCCGAAGGAATGGGAATTGCCTCGCGATGTTTTGTATAGCTAACATATGTTTTTTGGGCAGCGTGGCCCGTCGAGTGCCGAACGATACGTAGAGCGAAGCCGATGACGACTGAGACTGAGATGACGAAACCACCCCTGGTGCAAGACCCCGACGCAGACCTGGCCGAGACCGCTCGACGCCGTAGCCGGATGGACCACGATCATCCGCACTACAAGTGGGTGGTCCTGTCGAACACGACGCTCGGCACCCTGCTGGCCACCATCAACGCCTCGATCGTGCTGATCTCGTTGCCCGCGATATTCCGCGGGATAGGGCTCAACCCGCTGGCCTCCGGCAACGTCAGCTATCTGCTGTGGATGCTGATGGGTTACCTGGTGGTGACCGCGGTTCTGGTGGTCCCCTTCGGCCGACTTGGCGACATGCTGGGCCGGGTCCGCATCTACAACTGGGGTTTCGTCGTCTTCACCGTCGCGGCGGTGGCGCTGTCGTTCGATCCATTCCACCTCGGCGGCGGAGCCCTGTGGCTGATCGGCTGGCGCGTGGTCCAGGGCATAGGCGGGGCGATGCTGATGGCGTCGTCATCGGCGATCCTCACCGATGCGTTCCCCGCGAACCAGCGCGGTATGGCGCTGGGCGTCAACATGGTCTCGGCCGTCGCCGGGTCGTTCCTCGGCCTGCTGATCGGCGGCTTCCTGTCGGAATGGCACTGGAAGGCCATCTTCTGGGTCGGCGTCCCGATCGGCATCGTCGGCACCATCTGGAGCGTGCGCTCGCTGCGTGAGCTCGGCACCAAGACCGCGGGCAAGCTCGACTGGCCCGGCACGCTGACCTTCGGGCTCGGCCTGACGGTGCTGCTGGCGGGCATCACCTACGGCATCCAGCCCTACGGTGACTCCACCACTGGGTGGACCAACCCGCTGGTGCTCGGCGCGATCGGCGTGGGGCTGTTGCTACTGGTGGTCTTCTGCTTCGTCGAACTGCACGTCGAGTCCCCGATGGTCGACGTCCGACTGTTCAAGTCGGCGTCGTTCGGCATGGGCAACCTCGCCGGGCTGATGTCGTCGATGGGCCGCGGTGGACTGCAGTTCATGCTCATCATCTGGCTGCAGGGCATCTGGCTTCCACTGCACGGCTACAGCTTCGAATCCACTCCGCTGTGGGCCGGCATCTACCTGCTGCCCATCACCGTCGGCTTCCTAGTCGCCGGGCCGATCGCCGGCTCGCTGTCGGACCGCTTCGGAGCGCGGCCGTTCACCGTCGGCGGCATGTTGCTGATGGCCGCGACATTCATTGCGCTGGTGCTGATTCCGGTGAACTTCGACTACTGGGTCTTCGCGCTGCTGGTGTTCCTCAACGGCCTCGGCGGCGGCATCTTCACCGCGCCGAACACCGCGGCCATCATGTCGAGCGTGCCGGCCGCCCAGCGCGGCGCCGCATCCGGTGTGCGTGCGACGTTCTTCAACGCGGGGTCCTCGTTGTCGATCGGGGTCTTCTTCTCCCTGATGATCGTGGGCCTGGCCAACTCCCTGCCGACGGCGATGAGCAGTGGCCTTCAGGCCCAAGGTGTCTCGGCATCGGTTGCGCATGACGTGGCGAACCTGCCGCCAGTGGGCAGTCTGTTCGCCGCGTTCCTCGGGTACAACCCGATGGCCGAGCTGCTGGGGCCGTCCGGTGCGTTGCAGGCGCCGGGGGTGAATGCCGACGTGCTGACGGGCAAGACGTTCTTCCCCCAGCTGATCACCGAACCGTTCCACTCGGGATTGACGGTGGTGTTCATCGCCGCCGCGGTGATGATGCTGCTGGGTGCGATGGCGTCGCTGTTCAATGCCGGCCGCTACGGCACCGAGGCCGGCGCCGACAACGCCGCCTGACCCCGGGCCGCCGTACCGCCGACCGTCATCCGAGCGGCGGCACGTTGCCCCACGGCGACGTCGCATGGGTCGTCGGCGAGAGCTGCGGGTGCGCCGGCCACGCCGAGGGCGATGCCGGCGGCGGCCAGCACGGGGGTGACGGTGGTGTTCTTGGTCTTCATCGAGAACACAAATGTCGCGCGTGACGCGGACGTCACGGTGCACTCGCTCGACGGCGCGGCGCCCACCTCGTCGACGCTCACCCGGTTGCCCTCGGCCTGCAGGCGTGCGACGGCCCGTCGACGACTTCACGTCCCACGGACGAGAAGCGCCGCCGCGTTGGATATGCGTCGTCTATGAACCCGATCCCGTCGGTTTCGCCGCGATGATTTGCCGGGTAGACCGGACCTGTCGCAGACATCGCCGTCTGCACTTCAACGTTGTCGTAGCTCAACGACATCGCCAGTCAATGCCTTCGTGACTAGCCCCGTCACGCTCTCCTAGGCCGCATCACCCGAAGGATTTTCATGCCGGACAAGGGATTTCCCGCTCACAGCAAGACCAGGAATCGGTTCGCCGTCGCGTTGGCGGTCATCGCGGGCACCGCGGACGCCATCGGCTTCATCGAGTACTCGCAGCTGTTCATGTCGTTCATGAGCGGCAATACCACCCGCCTCGGCGAGGCGGCCTCGGGAACGTACTGGGAGGGGGTCGCGCGCTTCGGTGGCGTGATCGCCATCTTCTGCCTCGGCGCCTTCCTCGGCACACTGATCGCCGCGTGGTCGGGGCGCTGGCGGCTGGTGAGCCTGCTGAGCATCCAGGCGACCCTGCTGGTGGTGGGCACGTTCCTGCCGCTCGGTTCCGAGGCCATCCCATGGCACGTCTACCCGATCGTGCTCGCACTCGGTCTGCAGAACGCCACGCTCCAGGACGAGGCGGGCCGCAGCATGGCGCTGACCTACGTCACGGGCACCGTGGTCCGGTTCGGCGCCGGCCTGGCCAACCTGCTACTGCACAAGCCGGCACCGTCGTTCTGGATCCAGGGCCCACTGTGGGCGGGCCTGACCACCGGCGCGGTGTTCGGCGGCGTCCTGCAGCACCGCTTCGGCGAGATGGCCTTCCTGGTGCCGGCGGCGATGCTGGCGATCCTGGCGACGTTCGCGCTGGTCATCCTGTTGCGGCAACCGCGAAGCACGCTCGTCACCAGCGAGTACGCCCCGCAACCCGACGCCCATCCGGAGGCCAAGCCCACCGTGCTGGTGTGACGGTTCAGTCGAGGTCGACGACCACCGGCGCGTGGTCGCTCGGAGCCGGGGTGCCCTTCTTGCCGGGCTTGCGCTCGTCCCTTGCGATCTCGGCATGGCTGACGCGGGCGGCCAGCGCCGGGGAGCCCAGGATGAAGTCGATGCGCATGCCCTGGCGCTTGGGAAACCGCAGCTGCGTGTAGTCCCAGTAGGTGTAGACGCCGGGGCCAGGGGTGAAGGGCCGCACCACGTCGGTGAACGAGGCGTCGACGAAGGCATTGAACGCGGCCCGCTCCGGCTCGGTGACGTGCGTGGCACCCTTGAAGAACTCGACGTCCCAGACGTCCTCGTCGGTCGGGGCGATGTTCCAGTCACCGACCAGGGCGACCGGCAGGTCGGGTTCGCTCGCGAGCCAGCCCGACGCGGTATTGCGCAGTGCTGCAAGCCATTCCAGCTTGTAGGCGTAATGCGGGTCTTCGACCGTGCGGCCGTTCGGGACGTAGAGGCTCCAGACGCGCACCCCCGCGCAGGTCGCGCCGATGGCCCTGGCCTCGTCGGCATCGTTCCAGACCGGCTGGCCCTCGAACCCCACGGTGACGTCGTCGAGCCCGATTCGGGAGGCGATGGCGACGCCGTTCCACTGGTTGTGCCCGACGTGGGCCACCTCATATCCCAAGGCGGCGAACGGCATGGTCGGGAATTGCGCGTCGGTGCACTTGGTCTCCTGCATCGCCAGCACGTCGACGTCGGCGCGTTCGAGGAAACCCGTCACGCGGTCGATGCGGGAGCGGATCGAGTTGACGTTCCAGGTGGCCAGTCGCACGCGGCTACCCTAGCGACACGTAGCGCGACCGGTGGTGCTCACCGAAGCCCATCGACTCGTAGAGCCTGATCGCGGGGATGTTCTCGGCGAGCACCTGCACGTAGGCGCGGTCGGCGCCGTGCTCGGCCGCCCACGTCAGCAGCGCCTCGCACAGCGTGCGGCCCAGTCCCCGGCGCCGGGCCTGCTCGGCGACGTGCACCGAGGACAGGCCGGCCCACCGGGTGTGGTCGGGCGCGACCGTGATCGCCCCGCGGCCGACAGCGGCACCGGGGACGCTCGCGAAGGCCAGCTCGCCGTCGACGACGGCGGTCAGGACGTCGACCGGCACCTTGCGCGGATGTGCGGCCAGCCAGTCGTCGTCGGGCTGGGCGGTCAGCGTCACGCCGGACGGCCCCGCGACGGGCTCGGTCAAATGCCTTGTCATGACGATGTTCTCACCGCCGGTTGGCAATTCGGGAGGGACGCGCAGGAGCCGGTCGGGGACGGCGAGCAGCGGCGGCACCCCGCGCGCGGTGTACCAGTCCGCGATGGCGCCCAGGTCCTGGCTGGGAGTGGGCAGCAGCGGCACCGCGGAGTTGGCCCGCCGGGTGCTGCCGTGGCCGTATCGCAGCAGCCACCCGTCGAGCCACTGCCGTTCGACGCCCGGCCACCCGAGGGCGGCGGCGTGCTCCAGGTTGCGGATGTCGCGGTTGCGCACCGGGGCGGCCGACAACGACCGTAGATAGACGACGTCCTCGCGTGCGATGGTCGTCGTCTCGCCGTGCTTGTCGCGCACCATGAGCACGGGGCCTGCCTCGACCACGTGCCCCACCACGTCGCTCAGCGGTGGCACCGAACCGGCGGGCAGGCGGTATCGCAGGCTGACCCGGGTACCTACCTCGGGTACGTCGGTCATGGCATCAGTGGCCGAACGGGTCGGGATCCTCGCCGGGCGTCCACGACAGTCCGGGCACACCCCAGCCGTTGGACTTCACGCTGCGCTTGGCCGCGCGGGCGTGCCGGCCGATGAGCCGGTCCAGGTACAGGAAGCCGTCCAGGTGGCCGGTCTCGTGCTGCAGCATCCGAGCAAACAGTCCGGTGCCCTCCAGCGTGATCGGCGTGCCGTCCGCGTCGAGGCCGGTGACCCGCGCCCAACTGGCCCGTCCGGTGGGGAAGGACTCGCCGGGGACCGACAGGCAACCCTCGTCGTCGTTGTCGGGGTCGGGCATGGTCTCGGGGACCTCGGAGGTCTCCAGTACCGGGTTGATCACCACCCCGCGCCGGCGGGCGGCCCGGCCACGCTCGTCGGCGCAGTCATAGACGAAGACTCGCTTGGCGACGCCGATCTGGTTGGCAGCCAAGCCGACACCGTTGGCGGCGTCCATCGTCTCGTATAGATCGGTGATGAGGTCCGCCAGGTCTGCGGGCAGGGATCCGTCGTCTGCGACGGGGATCGGACTGGTCGCGGTGTGCAGGACGGGATCTCCCACGATGCGGATCGGTACGACGGCCATGCGGGAAGATTAGTCAGCGACTTCCAGTCGGCCGACTCGCGGGTAACGCTCACGGCTCAAGCGGGTCTGCCGTGGTTCAATGTTGCCCGACACCACAGGAATGTCTCGAGTGCGGGGAAGGGTCCAGAGAGCAAATGGACGGCGCCATTGCGCGGACTGAAAAGTCCGGGGACGACGCGGCTCTCGCGGACGGTCTCACTCGCCGCGAGCATGACATCCTTGCGTTCGAGCGGCAGTGGTGGAAGTACGCCGGTTCCAAGGAAGATGCCATCAAGGAGTTGTTCTCCATGTCGGCGACGCGCTACTACCAGGTACTCAACGCGCTCATCGAACGTCCCGAGGCGCTCGTGGCGGATCCGATGCTGGTCAAGCGGCTACGCAGGATGCGAGCCAGCCGGCAGAAGGCGCGCGCGGCGCGCCGGCTTGGCTTCGACGTCACCTGAGCCATCACCCGAGTCGTCACCCGACCGATACCTGAGGTTTTCGCCTCGCGAGGCGACCTGGATACAGTGAGACCGATGAATCAACGAGACTCCTCCGGGTTGCCACTCCGCGCCATGGTCATGGTGCTGCTGTTCCTGGGTGTGGTCTTTCTGCTGGTCGGCTTCCAGGCGATGGGGTCGGGTGACGACGCAGGCAGTTCGTCGACGTCCACCACTGCGACGACGACGTCGGCACCGGCGGCGACTACGTCGGCCCCCGCGGCCGCCAAGCCCGCCGTGCGCGTCTACAACCTGTCCGACGTCGCCGGTCTGGCCGAGCAGACGGCGACTCGGCTGCGCGATGCCCAGTGGAACGTCGCCGAGACCGGCAACCTCGCGCTGGAGGGCGTCACGGCGACGACCGTGTACTACGGACAGGCGGCGGGTGAGAAGGAGGCGGCCGAGGAGATCGGCAACCTGCTCCAGGCGCCGGTGGAACCCAGGACGCCCGCGGTCGCGGACCAACCGCCCGGCGTGATCGTGGCCGTCACCAGTTAGGCTCTCCGACATGCCGATCTCTGCCCCGCTTCGCATCCTCGCCGCCGCGGCACTCATCGTTCCGATCGCCAGCGCCTGCTCGCCCAACGAGCCGGTCGCCACGCAGCCCGGCACCACTCCTCCGGTGTGGACGGGATCACCGCCGCCCTCGGCCGGTGCCGAGGGTTCGGCCGCAGAGCCCTCCGCCGCGCCCACCGGTGAGAAGCTGAGCGCCGACATCAAGACGGCCGACGGCACGTCGGTGGCCAGCGCCGAGATCGTGTTCTCCGGGGGGTACGCCACCCTCACCGTCAAGACCACCGCCGCCGGCCAGTTGACGCCCGGCTTCCACGGTCTGCACATCCACTCCGTCGGCAAGTGCGAACCCGCCTCGGTCGCCCCGACCGGCGGCGCGCCCGGCGACTTCAACTCCGCGGGCGCGCACTTCCAGGTCGGCGGGCACACGTCGCATCCGGCCAGCGGTGACCTGGCCTCGCTGCAGGTGCGCGGCGACGGCTCGGCGATGCTGGTGACCACCACCGACGCGTTCACCGCGGCGGACCTGCTCGCCGGCCAGAAGACGGCCATCATCATCCACGAGAAGGCCGACAACTTCGCCAACATCCCGCCGGAGCGCTACCAGCAGGTCAACGGCACGCCTGGACCCGACGAAACGACGATGGCCACCGGTGACGCCGGCAAGCGGGTGGCGTGTGGTGTCATCTCTCCCGAGTGATTCGGTGTCCGGTTCGCGGCCGCAGCGGATCGACTTCGCCGGCTCGGCCCGGCCGACCCTCGGCGTCGAGTGGGAGTTTGCGCTCGTCGATCTGCACACCCGCGATCTGAGCAACGAAGCGGCCGCGGTCATCGCCGAGATCGGTGAGAGCCCCCGAGTGCACAAGGAGCTGCTCCGCAACACCGTCGAGGTCGTGACGGGCATCTGCGACGACGTCGGCGAGGCGATGGACGACCTGCGCACGACGCTGGCGCCTGCGCGGCGGATCGTGCACGCCAGGGGCATGGACCTGTTCTGCGCCGGCACCCACCCCTTCGCGAAGTGGTCGGCGCAGAAGTTGACCGACGCGCCGCGCTACGCCGAGCTGATCAAGCGGACGCAGTGGTGGGGCAGGCAGATGTTGATCTGGGGCGTGCACGTGCACGTCGGGGTGTCCTCGGCGCACAAGGTGATGCCGATCATCACCTCCCTGCTGAACCAGTACCCGCACCTGCTGGCACTATCGGCGTCCTCACCGTTCTGGGACGGCGACGACACCGGATACGCCAGCAACCGCGCCATGATGTTCCAGCAGCTGCCGACCGCGGGTCTGCCCTTCCACTTCCAGGAGTGGTCGCAGTTCGAGCAGTTCGTCCACGATCAGAAGAAGACCGGCATCATCGATCACATGAACGAGATCCGTTGGGACATCCGCCCTTCGCCGCATCTCGGCACCATCGAGGTGCGCATCTTCGACGGGGTGTCCAACATCGCCGAATTGGGCGCGCTCGTCGCGTTGACCCACTGTCTGATCGTCGACCTCGACCGTCGGCTCGACGCAGGTGAACACCTGCCCACGATGCCGCCCTGGCATGTGCAGGAGAACAAGTGGCGCGCTGCGCGCTACGGCCTGGACGCGGTGATCATCCTCGACGAGGAGAGCAACGAACGGCTGGTCACCGAGGACCTCGACGATCTGCTGAACCGGCTCGAGCCCGTCGCCCGGTCGCTGAACTGTGCCGACGAACTCGCCCAGGTGGCCGACATCTACGCTGTGGGAGCGTCCTATCAACGTCAGCGCCGGGTCGCCGAGGACAACGACGGGGACCTGCGGGCCGTCGTCGATGCGCTGATCGCCGAGCTGGTTCTCTAGGCCTACCATGACCATTCGACCGATGTTCCCGCTGGAGTCGGTCCGCCTGCCGGGGGAGGACCTGCCGCTGCGCGTCTTCGAGCCGCGCTACAGTGCCCTGGTACGCGAATGTCTGGACAGCACACGGGAATTCGGAGTCGTGCTGATCGCGGCCGGCCGCGAGGTAGGTGGCGACGATGCTCGGTGCGAGGTCGGTTCGATGGCCCGCATCGTGGAGTATCAGGACTTCGGGGATGGCCACTACCGCCTGGACTGCGAGATGGGTGAGCGCATTCGGGTGCTCTCGTGGCTCGACGACGACCCCTTCCCGCGGGCCGACGTCGAGCCCTGGCCCGACGAGCCGGGAAGCACCGTCACCGGTGGGGACATCGGAGTCGTCGAGGACCGGGTGATGGAGATCTTCGAGCGGATCGCTACCGCTCGGCAGGCCACCCTGCCGCCGAAGCAGGAGTTGCTCGGTGAGCCAGAGCCCGGCCAGGACGCGGGAGCGCGGTTGTACGCGTTGGCATCTCGGGTACCCATGGGCCAGGCCGACCGCTACTCGGTGCTCGAGGCGCCGTCGGCGGCGGCACGTCTGGACGCCCTGCGCGACGCCGTCGAGACAGTCGCCGCGATGATCGAGTTCCAACTCGCCGCCGACGGTGGCGACTAGGGCGTGTGGCCAAACCCATCTTGGTGGCGCAGGGGTGAATCTCTAGGTCGTGTCGTCGAGCGCGGACGGCCTACTGAGGCTCAGATGGAGCAACGGGTAGGGCCGACCGGCCTCGTCCGTCTCGCTGCGACCGACGACCTCGAATCCACGGTGAGCGTAGAAGCCTGCAGCCGAGACGTTCTGCTCGTTGACATCAACCTTGGTGACGCCATGCTCGCTGATCGCATGGGCGAGAAGCGCGGTGCCGATTCCACCGTCGCGTTGCGTCGCATCAACGAACAGCATCTCCAGCGTTTCCTCGAGCACGCCCGAGAATCCCACCGGTCGGCCATCACGCTCTGCGACTGAGAGCACGACTGCCGGAAGGTAGTCGGACTGCAATCTGGCTTCGATCTCGTCTCGATCCGCTTCTGCAAGGAAGTCGTGCGTCGCGTCCACGGCCCCACGCCAGATCGCAGCGAGCACCGGATACTCCGCAGCTCCGAGGGAGGGCCTAATGCTCACCACGCGCACGGCGGGGTCCATCCGCGGAGACATCGGGCCATCCTTTCAGAGACCTGGCCACGATTCGGCCCACCGGCGCAGCGGTGTCTTGTCGTACCCCTCTGCTTTGATGGTGGTATGTCCACGGCGGCAACCTCTTTGGCTCCTCAGGAGCGGTTGGAGGTGCTGTTCGCCGAGATGGAGGAACTCGCCGGGCAACGCAACGCCATCGACGGCCGGCTGGCGCAGATCGCCGCCGAGATCGACCGCGACGGGATCTGGGGCTCCACCGGCGCCCGCTCGGTGCCGGCGCTGGTGGCCTGGAAGCTGGGCATCTCCCCGCACAACGCGGCGAACCTGGTGACGGTGGCGCGCCGGCTGCACGAATTCCCCCGCCTGGCCGAAGCCACCGTCCAAGGCCGCCTCTCGCTGGATCAGATCGGGGTCATCGCCGCGGGCGCGGCGACCGGTTCCGATGATCATTACGCGGAGTTGGCGTCGGTGGCCACGGTCAGCCAGCTGCGGACCGCGGTCAAGCTGGAACCCAAGCCCGAACCTGAACCGCGCCCGGAACCGGAGCGTTCCTTCATTCGGAGGGAAGGCGACGCGGGTACGACGTGGAAGATCACCCTGCCACCCCCGGAGGCGGCGGTGTTCGACGCCGCAGTGCAGTCGCACCACGACGCGTTGATCGCGCAGTGGAGACGCGACCACGGCGAGGAACGCGATCCCAGTGACGCCGGTGGCGACTCCGAAGACCTTCAGAGGCCGCCGTTCCCGAATCGGGTCGATGCGTTCCTGGGTGTGGTGCAGGCCGGCTGGGACACCGACGTGGCTCAGCGCCCGCACGGGCAGCGGACCACCGTGATCGTGCATCTGGACGTGGAGAGCCGGTCGGCGGCCTGGCATCTGGGGTCACTGCTCTCCGACGACGAACGCCGCCTGCTGCTGTGTGACACCACGTGTGAGGTCTGGTTCGAACGCCACGGCCGGGTCATCGGTGCGGGACGCGACACCCGCCAGATCAGCCGCCGGCTACGCCGAGCCCTCGAACGCCGCGACCGGTGCTGCGTGGTCCCCGGGTGCGGAGCCACCCGCGGACTGCACGCTCATCACGTGCGGCACTGGGAGGACGGCGGCCCCACCGAGCTCGCCAACCTCGTGTTGCTCTGCCCGTACCATCACCGACTGCATCACCGCGGTGGCCTCACGATCGCCGGCACCGCCTACGACCTGTTGGTGACCGACGCCGAGGGCACCCCGTTGACCAACGCCTCGCTGGCCCGCCCGCCGACCACACCTCCGCCGGATGTCCCGCCATGCCGCGGGCCGCTCGGGGAACGCGCCGACTGGTGGTGGTACGACCCCTACGAACCCACACCACCGGACGACTGACGCGACCCGTCAGTCCGGCTCGAAGTCGGCCATCTCGTCCTTGGTCAGCAGGTCGTCGCGGAAGTTCTGCTCCCGGTACGCGAGCTGGCCGACGCGGTTGGCCACCACCGGTGCGGTGATGACGGTGAACAGGCCGGCGAGGATCAGCATGCCGACATCGGGGTGCCCACGCAGCCGGATCGCCGCGCCCCCCAGCACCAGTAGCAGGCCGAGCACCTGTGGCTTACTCGCCGAGTGCATGCGCGAGAGCGTGTCGGGAAAGCGCACCACGCCGATGGCCGCGGTCAGCGCCAGCACGGAGCCGGCCAGCACCAGCACCGCGGCCAGCACGTCGAGGACCTCGCTCATCGGCCCTCTCCATCCGCACGCTTGCCCGTGACTACTTGGTCCACGTCCCTGACGCGGAAACGCGCGACGCTGACCGAGCCGACGAAGCTGATCAGAGCCAGCGCCGTCAGGCTGTAGGTCACCGTGGTGTCCAGGCTGAAGGCGGCCCACGTGCCGATGGCGCACATCATGACGGCGACGAAGGTGTCGAGGGCCACCAGTCGGTCCAATGTCGACGGACCGGCCAGCAGCCGGAACATGGTGACGGCCGCGGCCGCGGTCAGCAGCACTGCCGCAATGGTCCAGACGGTATTCACGAGCGATCCTCCCGCGCTACCTCGCCCAGCCCCCGCTCCGGCGAGGGCTGCCAGTCGGCTCCTCGCTCGAACGACGCAATCATCAGACGCTCCACGTCGGCCACCTGGCGGTAGAACCGCTGCACCGACTTCTCCGAACCGGCATCGATCACGTGCACGTAGATCAGGCGCCGGGTCTGGTCGATCTCCAGCACGATTCCTCCCGGGATCAGGTTGAGTGCGTTCACCGTCAGCGCCAGTACCAGATCGGACTTGATGGCCAGGTGCGCGCGCAGGACGGCGCTCTGCGGCGGCGGACCCGGCTTGATCGCCAGCCACGCCACCTGCGCCGAGGACAACACCAGGTAGTAGGCCACCAGCACGATGAGCCGCAGCATCGACAGCGGATGCAGCTTGCCCTCGACCGGAACGGCTGGCAGTGGTAGGAGGACCGTGATCACCAGGGCGATCAGCAGCCCGCTGAGTACGTTGGCGGCGGAGACGTTGCCCCACAACAGCATCCACACCAACGTGAGCCAGCACAGCACCCAGGCGCGCAGTAGGAGCCTTCTCATGGCCGCCCCAATACGGCCGATACGTACTGCCCGCGGTCGAGCACCTCGGCCGCCGCCCGCTCGCTGAACGCGAAGATCGGCCCGGCGAAGACCGTGAGTGCCAACCCGACCGCGATGAGGGCCCCGGTCGGGACCAGCATGCCCACCGGCATCCGGCCCACGTCACCGCGGTCGGAGTAGTCGATGTCCTCCTCGGAGTCGTCGAGCAGCGCCGATGGCCCGAAGTCGGCCAGCGCCCCCTCGGGCGCGTCGACTCTGGCCCGCCAGAACGCCTTCGTCCACACCCTGGCCATCACGTACAGCGTCAGCAGGCTCGTCACCACGCTGCCCGCCACCAACAGCCACGCCAGCACCGAACCGTCCCTGGCCCCCGCCTGCAGCAGCGCCACCTTGCCGATGAAGCCCGAGAACGGCGGAATGCCACCGAGATTGAGGGCCGGCACGATGAACACCAGCGCCAGCAGGGGACTGGCCGCGGCGAGCCCGCCCAGGCGCTGCAGGGTCGACGCGCCCGCCTGCCGTTCGATCAGGCCGACAACCAGGAACAGCGTGGTCTGCACGACGATGTGGTGGGCCACGTAGTAGATCGCCCCGGACATGCCGAGCTGGCTGCCGAGCGCGATGCCGAAGACCATGTAACCGATGTGGCTGACCAGCGTGAAGGACAGCAGACGCTTGATGTCGCTCTGAGCGATCGCACCGAACACCCCGACCAGCATCGTCACCAGGGCGGCCACCAGCAGCACGTGATCCAGTGCGCCGCCGGGGAACAGCAGCGAATGGGCCCGGATGATCGCATACACGCCGACCTTCGTCAGCAACCCCGCGAAGACCGCGGTGACTGGCGCCGGCGCGGTCGGGTAGGAGTCCGGCAACCACGTCGACAGCGGGAACACCGCCGCCTTGATGCCGAACGCGACCATCAACACGGCGAACATCGCACTACGCGTACCCGACGGGACGTCGTCGAGCCGCACCGACAGCTCGGCCATGTTCAGCGTGCCCGCCGCGGCGTAGATCATCGCCAGGCCGATCAGGAAGATCAGTGACGACACCATCGACACCATCACGTACGCGATGCCCGCCCGTACGCGGTCGGCGCTCGCCCCGATGGTCAGCAGCACGAAGCTCGCCGACAGCAGCACCTCGAACCCGACGAACAGGTTGAACAGGTCGCCGGCCAGGAACGCCGTGCAGACGCCCGCGGACAGCACCAGATAGGTCGGCAGGAAGATCGACACCGGCTGGCGCTCGTCACCGTCGCGGATGCCCTGTCCGATGGCGTAGAACACGACCGCGAGCAGCACGATCGCGGACACCAGCAGCATCAGCGACGACAACCGGTCCACCACCAGGGTGATGCCGAGCGGGCCCATGCCCGGCACCGACTGGCCCCAGCCGCCGACCTGCACGGCGATGGTTCCGCCGCGGTCGGCGAAGTAGACCAGCGCCGCGCAGACCGCGACCACGGCGATCAGCGCCAGCACGGCGATGGCGCGCTGCAGCCGCGGCTTGCGTCCGGCGAATAGCGTGGCCGCCGCCGCCAGCGTCGGAATCAGCACGGGCAGGGGAGTCAGGACCGCGGCGATCATCGCGACCCCTCGTGTCCGGGCAGCGCATCCAGTTCGTCGGGTTCGTCGGTGTCGAGCCGCCGGTTGGGCTGGGGGACGTCGGCGTCGATTGCCCCCGCGCTGCGCTCCGACAGCTGCGAGACGCGGGTGTCCTCCGGGTCGTTGGCGATCTCCTCGGCGCGCGACAGCCGGTAGGACCGGTAGGTCAGCGCGAGCACGAAGGCCGCGATACCCATCGAGATGACGATCGCGGTGAGGATCATGCCTTGGGCCAACGGGTCAGCGGTCGAGGTCTCGCCGTCGGTGCTGCGCCCGCGGATCGGGGGATTGCCCGACGGGCCGCCGACGGTCAGGATCAGCAGGTTGACGGCGTTGCCGACGAGCAACAGCCCCAACAACATTCGCGTCAGGTTGCGTTCCAGCAGCAGGTACACGCCTGCGCTGGTGAGCCCTCCGATGAGGATCAGCGGAACCAGGTAGGTCGTCATCGGGCCTCAGCCATCTCTACGTCGACGCGCGCGCCGAGGCTGCGCAGCACGTCGAGAACCAGACCCACCACGATGAGGTACACGCCGAGGTCGAAGAACAGTGCGGTGACGAGCTTGACGTGCCCCAGCACCGGAACGTCGAGCTCGAAGACGGCCGACGACAGTACCGGCGCGCCAAGTAGCAGCGAGGTGACCGCGGTACCCGCCGACAGCGTCAAGCCTGCGCCGAGCACCTTGCCCGCGTCGACCGGCAGCGCCTCACCGAGTTCGTAGCGTCCACCCGCCAGGTAGCGCAACACCAGCGCCAGGCCCGCTGTCAGGCCACCGGCGAACCCGCCGCCGGGGGTGTTGTGCCCGGCGAAGAAGAAGTAGAACGACAGCACCATGATCAGCGGGAAGATGATCCGCGTCGCGACCTCCAGCACCAGTGAGCGGTAGCGGGGGTCGCGCAGCTCGCTGCCCCGCAGCCAGGTGATGTCACCGACGGCCGGGCTGGTGGGCAGGACGGGGATCCGGCCGATGTCGGGTTGCCCGGCGTCCGCCACGCGGGGGGCCGTACCAAAGCGCCGGTTGCGGAACACCATCGACGCGACACCCGTCGCAGCCACCAGCAGCACCGAGATCTCACCCATGGTGTCCCAGGCTCGAATGTCGACCAGCAGGACGTTGACGGTGTTCGAACCGTGGCCGCGGTAGTAGGCGGCATCGGGCAGCAACTCGGCGATCGGCGTGGTGGTCCTGGCCGCCATCGCGAACACCGCGAGCGTGGTGACACTGGCACCCACGGCCAGCGACAGCGCCAGCCGCGGCAGCCGGTGCCGCCTGATGTTGGCCGCCTCGGCCTCGGCGGGCAATGACCGCAGTACGAGCACGAAGATCACCAGCGTCAGCGTCTCGACGAGGAACTGGGTCAGGGCCAGGTCGGGTGCTCCGTGGAACAGGAAGATCGCGCCGCAGCCATACCCCGTCACGCCGACCAGCAGCACCGCGGCCAGCCGGTTGCGCAGCATGGTCGCCGACAGCGCCGCGGCGAGGATGAAGAACCCGACTACCACCTGCAGCGGCGAATCCCACAGCTCCATCCGCGGCCGGTCCCTCGCGCCCAGCACCAGCATCACGATCGGCAGCAGGACCAGCGTGGACAGGATGACGGCCTGCGTGGCGGGGATCGAGCCGCGCTGGGTGAGCGCGGTGAGCCGGACGGCGAAGACGTCGGTGCCGCGGATCACGGCGTCGTAGATGCGGTCGGCGTTGCCGAGGGGAAGGTAGCCGACCCTGGCGCGGCGCAGCCGCGTGCGCGCGAAGAACGCGACGGCGCCGGCGAGGAGCACCACGATCGACACCAGCAGCGGCAAGTTGACGCCGTGCCACAGGGCGAGGTGATATTCGGCGCCGCCGGGAACGGTGTCGGCGTACTCGTCGAGCACGTGATCCAAACCCGTCGGCCAGATGCCGAAGGTCAAACCGGCCAGCGCCAGCAGGGCGGGGGCGACGAGGAAGCTCGCCGCGGGGCGGTGCATCTCCAGGACGCGAGGGCTTGGCTCGGGGCGGCCCTTGCGTGCGAACGCGCCGTACAGGAACCGCAGGCTGTAGATGGTGGTGAACACCGACCCGACCGCCACGCCGGCCAGCACGTAGGGGGCAGCGGCGCCCAGCGACGGGCTCTCGGCCAGCGTGGTGAGGTCGGCTTCCTTGGCGACGAACCCGAGGAAGGGCGGCAGCGCGGCCATGCTGGCGGTGGCCCCGACGGCGATGATCAGCAGCGGCCGCTGCCGGTCGCCAAGCCAGGCGAGCCGCCGGATGTCCCTGGTGCCGGTGGCGTGGTCGATGATGCCGACGACCATGAACAGCGCGGCCTTGAACATGGCGTGCGCGCACAGCATCGCCAGTCCGGCCAGCATCATGTCCCCGCCGCCACTGCCGACCATCAGCGTGATCAACCCGAGCTGGCTGACGGTGCCGAACGCCAGGATGAGCTTGAGGTCGTACTCGCGCACCGCGCGCCACCCCGCGAGCAGCATGGTCACCAGGCCGAGGGTGACGACGACCGGCCGCCAGCCCGGCGAGTCGGCGAAACCGGGGGTCATGCGGGCGACGAGGTAGACGCCGGCCTTCACCATCGCCGCCGCGTGCAGGTACGCGCTGACCGGTGTCGGCGCGGCCATGGCACCGGGCAACCAGAAGTGGAAGGGCACGATGGCCGACTTCGACAGCGCGCCGACCAGCACCAGCACCAGGGCCACCGCCGACGCGGTTCCGGTGGGTGGCGCGGCGATCAGCTCGGAGAGCCGGTAGGTGCCGGCCAGCTCGCCGAGGACGACGATGCCGACCAGCATGGCCAGCCCGCCCGCGGTGGTGACCAGCAGCGCCTGCAGGGCCGCGCGCCGGCTGGTCGCGCGTTCGGCGTAGTGCCCGACCAGCAGGAAGGACAGCACGGTCGTGAGCTCCCAGAACAGGTAGAGCATCAACGTGTTGTCGCTGACGACGAGCCCGAACATCGCTCCGGAGAACGCCACCAGCTCTGCGGCGAAGCTGGGCAACCGTCGCTCGGTGTGGCCGTCCGGGTGGTGGAAGTACGCAGCGCAGTAGAAGAGGACCAGTGCGCCGATCGCGAGCACCAGCACGCTCATGATCGCCGCCAGCGCATCGCACCGGAACGTGATGTCCATGGACAGCTCCGGCACCCAGTCGAGGTGCACGGTCTGCTCGCCGCGGCCCGGCCAGTTCAGTGCAACCCAGGGCAGCGAGCCGAGCGGGACGAGCGCGAGCAGGTAGAAGGCGCGGCGTCCCCACCGGTGCACGAGGACGGGCGCCACGACGGCGGCGGCCGCGTGCGCGTAGAGAATGGCGAGCATGGCACTCCGGTCCTCGATCGGGGTGTCAGCCTTCGATGAGCGCGTGCGCCGGGAGTGAAGACTCCGTTGAGCACTCGCGCGACGAGCATCAGGCCGTGCGGGCTACGTTCTCCCGACAGTTTACGGGTGCGCCACCGGCGACGGTCGCGGTGCCAATGCCCTAATGGTCGCCGGCCGCACCGGGGGCTGGTCATTTAGAACGCCGACCTCGGCGACGGGGACATCCCGATATCGACATGTCTCGATGGGAGTGTGTCGACGGATGCGCCGTGCACGGTTGAATGTCGGCATGGATACCGAGAAGGTCGCGCGCGCCAGTGTCGACGTGGCGGCGCCGGCCGACCGCATCTTCGAACTCATCGCCGACCCCTCCCAGCAGCCGCAGTGGGACGGCAACGACAACCTCGCCGAGGCCGCGGACGGGCAACGGGTGCACGGCGTTGGCGAGGTCTTCCTGATGTCGATCACCCAGGGCGGCGTCCGGGAGAACCACGTCGTCGAGTTCGAGGAGGGGCGTCGCATCGCGTGGCGGCCCTCCGAGCCCGGCTCACCCCCGCCAGGGCACCTGTGGCGCTGGGAGCTCGAGCCGCTGGATGCCACGCACACCCGGGTCACCCACACCTACGACTGGTCGGAGCTCACCGACGCCAAGCGCATGGTCCGCGCGCGGGCCACCGACGCCGACGCACTGCTGGCCTCGGTGACGCGACTGGCCGAACTCACCGAACGCGGCTGAGGTCAGCGATTCTCGGAGAACGCCCGCAGCGCGGCGACCTGCGCCGAATCCAGTGACGGGCGCACCGTCGACCTGGCCTGCTCGACGTCGGCGGCGGTGACGTCGGCCGCGTCGATGGAGCGCCGCATGGCCGTCAGCGCGGACTCCCGAAGCAGCGCAACGCAATCGGCGGCGCTATAGCCGTCGAGCTGATCGGCGAGCTCGTCGAGGTTCACCTCGGCGCTCAGGGGGATCGACTTGCCCGAGGTGCGCAGGATGTCCCTGCGCGCAGCCGCGTCGGGCGGCTCGACGAAGACCAGCTTCTCCAGCCGTCCCGGGCGTAGCAGGGCAGGGTCGATCAGGTCCGGCCGGTTGGTGGCACCGAGGACGACGACGTCGCGCAGCGGGTCGATGCCGTCGAGCTCGGTGAGCAGCGCCGCGACCACGCGGTCGGTCACGCCAGAGTCGAAGCTCTGCCCGCGTCGAGGGGCGAGCGCGTCGATCTCGTCGAGGAAGATCAGCGACGGGGCGGAATCGCGTGCGCGGCGGAACAATTCGCGAACGGCCTTCTCCGAGGCGCCGACCCACTTTTCCATCAGCTCGGCACCCTTGACCGCGTGTACCGACAGCCGGCCGCTGCTGGCCAGCGCCCGCACCACGAACGTCTTGCCGCACCCGGGCGGGCCGTAGAGCAGCACGCCGCGCGGCGGCTGGACGCCAAGGCGCGCGAAGGTGTCGGGATGCTGCAGCGGCCACAGCACGGCCTCGGTGAGCGCCTGCTTGGTCTGCACCATGTCGCCGACGTCGTCGAGGGTGACCGAGCCGACCGCGATCTCTTCGGTGGCCGAACGCGACAGCGGCCGGATCACCGAAAGGGCACCGGTGAGGTCGTCCTGGGTCAGCGCGGGCGATTGCCCGTCGGTGCTGGCCCGGCCGGCAGCCCGCAGTGCGGCCTCGCGCACCACCGCCGCCAGATCGGCGACGACGAAACCCGGTGTACGCTGGCTGATCTCGTCGAGCTCCAGGCCCGAGGACGGGACACCGCGCAGCAGTGCATCGAGCAGCGCCTTGCGGCTGGTGGCATCAGGCAGGGTGAGGCCCAGCTCGCGGTCGCAGAGGTCCGGTGCCCGCAATCTCGCGTCCACGGCGTCGGGCACCGCAGACGTCGCGATGAAGGCAACCCCCGGCGTCGCGACCGCGGCACGCAGCTCGGTCAGGATCAGCGTCGCCACGGGTTCGGCCGCCGCGGGCAGCAGGGCGTCGACGTCGGTGATCAGCAGTACCCCGCCGCCGTCCCGCACCGCGGTGACCGCCGAGTCGACGCTGGCGAGCCGGTCCTCGGCGCGCAACGCACCGATCTCCGGGCCGTCGAGTTCGACGAGACGGCGTTCGGCGCATACCGCCCGCACCAGCGTGGCCTTGCCGACGCCGGCCGGCCCGGTCACCAGCACCCCCAGATTGGGCTTGGCACCCAGGGTTTGGAGCAGCTGCGGCTGGTCGAGCGCGAGCTTGAGCCACTCGGCGAGCCGGCCAGCCTGCAGGTGGGCGCCCCGCAGGTCGTCGACCGACACCGGCGGGTGGGCACCGACCGCGTGATCCGGCTGCGTGACGACGTGGCCGGCCGCGGGCTCGGCACTGGGAGCGCTGCCGTTGCCCCAGGTGACGAGCGAATTCGGTTGCACGCTGACCGGACCCGCGGGATCGACCCCGGTGACCGTCAGCAGCTCCGAGGTCCAGGTGATGCCCACCGACGCCGTCAGCGCCGAGGACGCGGCCGACGTCGAGGTGCCGGGACCGAGGTCCCGCGGCAGCAGCGACACCGTGTCACCGACCGTCATCACCTTGCCGAGCAGGGCCAGGCGCAGCGTGGCCGGCGAGATCGACTGGGTGGCCAGCTTGGAACCGCTCAGCGTCACCGACCGCGCGCCGTACACCGTGACCGGGGCGACCAGCACGACGGTGTCCTCCCTCACCCCGGCATTGGACAGCGTCACGTCGTCGAGCAACGCGGTCCCCGCGGGGGTGCCGGTCGCGGCCAGACCCGCCACCGCCGACGTGGTGCGCGACCCGGTCAGCGATACCGCGTCCCATTCCCGGATGCCGAGGGCGGCAAGGGCTTCCGGATGCAACCGCACGACACCGCGACGGGAGTCCATGGCAGAGGTATTGAGCCGAGCAGTAAGGGGCAACCGCCCCAACGGCGGTTCGTCGAACGCCTCGGCCTGGCGGTCGGTCACGGCTAGTTCCGCGGGCCTGGCCTGCGCAGTCCGAGCCGGGCCACCGAACGCCGGCTCGGTGCGGCTCGCCGCGCGGCCCGCCGGACCGCCCGGCGCTGTTGGGGTTTGACGTCCCAGGCCTCGGGACGGGCCGCGACCCAGCGTTGACTGCGGACGGTGAACGGGATGATGACGAGGTAGCCCGCGATGATCAGCAGCACCAGCACGTAGGGGAACAGCAGCAGTCCCGCGGCGGCCGCCGCGACCAGGATCAGCAAGATCGGGGCCGCGTTCGGCGGCACCGAGATGGCCTTGAGCGCGAGCGTCGGGACCCGGCTGACGAGCAGTGCGGCGTTGGCGGCCAGCCACGCGCAGACGAACCACTGCGACGTCCACCAGCCCTGGCCGAACTGCATCATGGCGACCAGCGGGCCGATCGAACCGACGGCACCGCACGGCGCGGGCATGCCGGTGAAGAACTCGCGGGTGTAGGCGGGGCGGGTGTCGTCGTCCAGCAGCGCGTTGAACCGGGCCAGCCGCAACACCACGCAGACGGCGTAGAGCAGCACGAAGATCCAGCCGACCTGCGAATGCTGCAGCATCGTCACGTAGATGACCAGCGCCGGCGCGACGCCGAAGTTCACCGCGTCGGCCAGCGAGTCGATCTCGGCACCCATCCGGGACTGGGCGTTCAGCGCGCGGGCGATGCCGCCGTCGATACCGTCGAGGACCGCGGCTGCGCCGATCAGTGCCAGCGAGATCCACGGCTTCGCGTCGAGGGCGAACTTGATCGAGGTCAGCCCGGCGCAGATGGCGAGCACCGTGGTCGCGCTGGGCAGGATGCGCAGGCCGCGCTTGCTGGTGGGGGCGTTCACCGCAGCTCCGCGAGCACCGTCTCGCCTGCGATGGCCCGCTGGCCGATCTCGACGAGTACCCGGGAGCTCTCGGGTACGTAGGTGTCCAGGCGGGAGCCGAACCGGATCAGCCCATAGGTCTCGCCGAGGGCGACCTCGTCGCCGGCACTCGCGGTGCACACGATGCGGCGGGCCACCAGGCCGGCGATCTGGACCGCGGCGACGTCGACGCCTCCTGGCGTGCGGAACCACACGCTGTTGCACTCGTTGACCTCGCTGGCCTCGTCGCGTTCGGCCGAGACGAACTTGCCGGGCCGGTACTTGACCGTCACGACCTCGCCGGCCACCGGTGCGCGTTGTACGTGCGCATCGAATACCGACAGGAAGATGCTGATCCTGGTCATCGGCACGTCGGGCATGTCCAGCGCCGTCGGCGGGCGGACCCGTTCGATCAGCGTGACGCGGCCGTCGGCGGGCGCGACCACCACGCCGGGCCGGGTCGGCGGGACCCGCGGCGGGTGACGGAAGAACAGCGCACACGCACTCGCCGCGGTCAACCCGGTGTTGCGCACCCACCGGTGCCGGTGACCGACGGCGGCCAAGCCGAGGCCTCCGGCGATGAACGGCAGGCCGGCGGCGTGCACGGGAGGGACGGTGGAACGGACCAGCGAAACGAATCGGGAGATCTCGGATTCGTCGGCGGCATCGGCGGATCGCGCAGGTCTGGCCATGAGGCCTCAGATTCTACGGTGCTAGCCGAGGTCCCATGCCCGCACCTGGGCACCGGCCGCCAACTCGGTGACGTCCTCGCCGATCTCCAGCAGGCAGTTCGCCGAGGCCAGCCACCGCAGGTGATGCGACGCGGGCGGCCCGTAACTGGTGACGGTCCCGGCGTCCCGATCCAGCACCCCGCGGCGGAACTGCCGCTTGCCGCGCGGTGAGGTCAGATCCTCCAACAGCGTGGCCTCCAGCCGCGGCCGGTCCGGATGCGGAAGGCCCATCGCGGCCCGCAGCGGACCCCGCAGGAAGACCTCGAACGACACCAGCGCGCTGACGGGATTGCCGGGCAGCGTGACGATCGGCGTGCCCGCGACACGGCCGGCACCCTGCGGCATGCCGGGTTGCATGGCGACCTTGACGAACTCCACGTGCTCGGCGAGGGAATCCTTGACCACCTCGTAGGCGCCGGCGCTGACTCCGCCGGTGGTGATGATCAGATCGGCGTCCCCGGCGTGCGCCCGCAGCGCGGCCAGGAAGGCGTCGACGTCGTCGGAGGTCATCGACGACGTCGCGACGTCGGCCCCCGCGTCGCGCACCGCGGCCGCCAGCATCACGCCGTTGGACTCGTAGATCTGGCCGGGCTGCAGGGGGGTGCCGGGAGTGACCAACTCCGATCCGGTCGACATCACCAGAACCCGTTGCCGCGCAACCACGGTCAGCGTCGCCAGGCCGAGTGCTGCGGCCAGCCCGAGTGATGCAGGGGTGAGCAGCTGACCGGCCCGCAGCACCGTCGTGCCCGCGGTGACGTCCTCGCCGGCGCGGCGCACGTGCTGGCCGGGCCTGGCGCCCGCGAGGACGGTCACCTCCGGGGCGGCGTGCGCGAAGTCGGCGTCGGTGGCCTCGACGGGCACCACCGCGGTCGCGCCTGCGGGCAGCGGCGCGCCGGTCATGATGCGGTGCGCCGTGCCGGGCGCGAGCACCAGCGCGTCAGTGCGGCCCGCCGGAATATCCTCTGCGACCGGCAGTTTCACCGGATGGTCGGCGGAGGCGGACGCCACGTCCTCGGCGTGCACGGCGTAGCCGTCCATCGCAGAGTTGTCGAAACCGGGCAGTGAGAGCGGTGCGACGACGTCCGCGGCGAGCACCAGGCCGAGCGCGTCGCCGATCGGAACCTCGGCCGGCGGCCGCGCGGCGATCAGGCCGGCGACGACCCGCTGGTGCTCCTCGACGGTCCTCATACTCCGAACGTGACCCCGGTGAGCTCCTCGGAGACCGCCCACAACCGCCGCTGCACGTCCTGGTCGTGGGACTGCTTGCTCGACTGCACCAGCACCGGATGCCCACGCAGCTCGCGGAATCCGTCGGGACCGTAGTACTGCCCGCCCCTGACGGCGGGATCGGTCGCCGCGCGCAGGCTAGCCAGCGCACCCACCTCGGCGCTGTTGGTGACCAGACCGGCGAGCTGGCGGAAGCCGGGCAGCCCGGAGCCTGGGACGTGCCGCACGAGCTCGGTGTTGGAGATGCCAGGGTGCGCGGCGACGGCGATCGTCGGGGCGCCCTTGGCGGCCAGGCGGCGGTTGAGCTCGTAGGTGAACATCAGGTTGGCCAGCTTGGACTGGCCGTAGGCGGCGACCCGGTTGTAGCCGTGCTCCCACTGCAGATCGTCGAAGTGGATGGCGGCCTGGATGGTGTGGGCGATGCTGGCGACGGCGACGACCCGCGACCCCTCGACCGGCAGCATGTTCTCCAGCAGCAGGCCGGTCAGTGCGAACGCCCCGAGGTGGTTGGTGCCGAACTGGAGCTCGAAGCCGTCCTTGGTGAGCTGCTTGGGTGGATACATCACGCCGGCGTTGTTGATCAGCAGGTCGATGTGGGGGTACGCGTCCTTGATCTCGGCGGCCGCCGCGCGGACTGACTGCAGGGAGCTGACGTCGAGGGGTTGCACGGTGACGTCGGCGCGGGGCACCTGGCCGGTCAGCTTCGCTGCGGCGGCGTTGCCCTTCTCGACGTCGCGCACGGCCAGTACGACGCGGGCCCCGCGGGAGGCCAGGACGACGGCGGTCTCGTAACCCAGGCCGGTGTTGGAGCCGGTGACCACCGCGACGCGGCCCGACTGATCGCCGACGTCGGCGGCTGTCCACTTGGTGCTGGCGCTCATGGCCACGACCATACTCAGGGCAATCGTGGCACCGGCCGACCCCTGGAGCCCGCCGAGCGCGACGGGCGCACTCCCGGCGGGCCCGAGTTGCGCTGAAGATCAGGCCGTTTAACCTCGGCACCATGGCAATCGGTGGGGTCCTGTTCGACATCGATGGCGTCCTGGTGACTTCCTGGGAGCCCATCGCCGGCGCCGCCGACACGTTGCAGGTGTTGGCCGACCATCAGATCGCCAGGACCTACCTGACCAACACCACCACCAAGACGCGCGCCCAGATCGCCGAACTGCTCAGTGATGCAGGCATGGACGTGACGGCCGACGAGGTGATCACCGCTGCGGTGCTCACCGCCGACTACGTCAGGGACCGCTATCCCGAGGCCAGGTGCTTCCTGGTCAACAGCGGTCAGATCGCCGAGGACATGCCGGGCATCGACATCGTCTATGCCCGCGACGCCGGCTCGAATCCGGACACCCCGGACGTCGTGCTCCTCGGTGGGGCGGGCTCGGAGTACGACCACGTCACGCTGAGCCGGGTCTACGACTGGATGGCTCAGGGCGTGCCCGTGGTGGCGATGCACCGCAGTACGGCCTGGAACACCGCCGCGGGGCTGCGCATCGACACGGGCATGTACCTCATCGGCATGGAGGAGACCTCGGGCCGCAAGGCCACGGCCGTCGGAAAGCCGGCCCCGGAGGGTTTCCTCGCGGCGGCTGGCCGGCTCGGTGTCGACCCCGAGGAGATGTACGTCGTCGGTGACGACCTCAACAACGACGTGCTCGCGGGCCAGGTCGTCGGCATGACCGGAGTGCTGGTGCGCACGGGCAAGTTCCGGCAGGACACGTTGGATCGTTGGGCTGCAGACGAATTCGCGATGCAACCCAATTACGTCATCGACTCGGTCGCCGACCTGCCACGGCTGCTGGACCTCTAACCGCCCAAGAAGATCATCCGTTCGGATGACGTAAGGCGCGCCGGCTCCTGGTTGATTGACCCTCGAGGGCCGAGCGGGGGTTCGGCCGTGATGGGGGTATGCCGTGGTCAGGATCGCCGAACACGCCGTCGTTCTCGGAGCAAGCATGGGTGGGCTGTTCGCCGCCCGGGCATTCTGCGAGTTCTACGACCGCGTCACCGTCGTCGAACGAGACGTGCTGATGGCCGACGCTCGGGCTCGGCGCGGTGTCCCGCAGGGGCGCCAGCCGCACGTCCTGCTTGCCCGCTGCGGCGAGATCGCGGAGGAGCTGTTTCCTGGCATCCTCGACGAACTGGTGGCCGAGGGCGCCCACCGGTGGGATGACGGTGACCTGACCCGGTTCGACGCCGTGTTCGGCGGTCATCGCATCGTCCGAACGGGTGTCATCCCCGATCCGAGGTCGCTGGTCAACTATTACGCGAGCCGGCCGCTCATCGAGGGCCACGTCCGGCGCCGGGTTCGGAAGCTGACCAACGTGGGGGTACTCGACGGTCATCAGATCGTGGAACTGCGGCCCAGGGATGGCCGCATCGGGAAGGTCGCCGTGCGCCGGTTGGACGACGGGGCGCAGGCCACGCTCGACGCGCAGCTGGTGGTCGACGCCACCGGCCGCGGCTCGCGAACGCCGGCGCTGCTTGCCGCGCTCGGGTACCGCCGGCCCACCGAGGAGGAGCTGGCGGTACGCGTCGCCTACGCGAGCATGCCGATCCGCATCCCGGAGGGCAGGGTGCACGAGCACGCGATCTTCCGGTTGTTCCAACCCGGCCTTCCCCGGGGTTTCGTGATGTTCCGGTGTGAACGCGACGAATGGATGGTGGGCGTCGGCACCCTGGGTGCCATCGAGCCTCCTGCGACCCCCGGCGAGCTGTTCGACTTCGCCGAGGGGCTGGCTCCGCCCCACGCGCTGGCCGCCGCGCGGGCGGCCGAACCGCTGGCCGACGTCGGCATCCACCGCTTCCCCGCGAGCCGCTGGCGGCGTTACGACAAGCTCGACCGAATGCCACGGGGGCTGATCGTGCTCGGGGACGCGGTGTGCAGTTTCAATCCGATCTATGGCCAAGGCATGACGGTGGCCGCGATCGAGGCGACGATCCTGCGGGATTGTCTACGGCGCGGAGACGACGGGCTGGCCCGGCGCTTCCACCGCGCCGCGGCGAAGAAGATCAGGATCGCCTGGCAGACCGCGGTCGGCTCCGATCTGGCCTTGCCCGAGGTGGCGGGCCCGCGGCCGCTCTCGATGCGGGTGACGAACTCACTGGTGGATCGGGTGCTGACCGCCGCCGAGTCGGATCCGTTCGTGGCGCAGGAGTTCATGCGGGTCACCGGAATGCTGCAGCCGCCCAGTCGAATGATGCTGCCCTCCTTCGTCTTTCACGTCGCGCGGGCAGGTCGCCGCAGTGCCGTTCGGCCTGCGCCGCAGTCGGTCGGAACCGGCTCGGTCACGGGGTGATCGACAGCAGGAGCCGGACCAACTCGGCCTGGCGGTGCGTGTCGGTCTTGTCGAAGATGCGCTGCAGGTGCGTCTTGACCGTCGCCAGCGACAGCGACAGCTCGTCGGAGATGGGCTTGAGGCCGTCGCCCCGCATGACGCGCAGCGCCACCTCGGATTCGGCGCGCGTCAGGCCGTAGAGCCGGGCCAGGAGCTCGCGGCGTGGCTCGAGCCGGCGCGCCGGGTCGACCACGATCACCAGGGCGCGCGGTTCGTGACCGTCGTCGGCCGAGCGGAAAGGCACGACGTGGACGACGTAGGGCCGTCTTCCCTCGCTTCGGCGGCACAGCAGTGAACTTCCGTGACGTACACCAGTACCATTGCTGCCCAATGCATTCGAGATGGCTCGCTGGAGTTCGACGTCGAGTGAGGGTATTCCGAAGCCGAGGTGGCTCCACCGCACCCGGGGTCCGTCGCCCGCGGTGACGATGTCCTCGGCGACCCGGTTGGCGTGGGTGACGGCCGAACCCGTTCCGACCACGAAGACCCCGTGCCGCATGTTGTCGACTGCCTCGGCGGCATCGCGCGCCGCGTGTTGCAACCCCTCCAGGTGCGCCTGCGTGCGGAGGGCCTGCTGCAGGTGGGGGACGAGATGACCGACGACGGTGAGCCGTTCTGGCGTGGCGAAGGCCTCGTCCCGGTGCTGCGCGGCCACCAGGAACATGGTGGACTGCTCCCCGTCGGTGAGGCGGACGAAGATGCCGTCGTCCATGTGGTGCGGCCGCATCCAGCCATGGTTGAACTCCGACCGCGGGTCGCGGGCGATGAGGCTGAGGCCGGAGCGCAGGGCGCCGACGGGGCCGTGCTCGACGGCTTCGAGGACGTAGTCGAATTCCCGGTAGTACTCGAGGTAGGCTGCGCGAGCCTCGGGGGCGATGTCGGCGTTCTTGATGTCGCGGCCGTTCTCGTCGGCAATGATCAACGCCCCGCTGATGCCGCCAAGGGCATCTCGGACGTCCGACAGTGCGGGGACCCAGTGGTCCGGTGTGACCGCAGCGGCGTGGATCCCCGACACCAGGCGGGAGTACTCGTCGAGGGTGACCAACCTGGCCATCGCAACCCCTTGCTGCGTGCGCCGACCCGTCGTCGACCTGCCCGCAGGAAGACGATCTCAAGATCAAGTCAGACAAAGATCGGCCCGATTGTCAAGGGGTCCAACGGCTCTTCACGCACGCACGACGTCGAGTGGCGTCTCCTCCACCTCGCCGCGATCGTTGCGACCGACGAAATACGCTTGTGCGCCCTCGATTTCGTAGTAGGCGCTAGCAAACTCTTTGTCGCGGTAAAGAATTCCTGTTCCGTCGTCGGTGGCGTAACCGGGTGAGAGGGTTCCGTCGCCGATTAGACGGTGGTACAGCGGCCGGCGCTGGGCCTCGGAGTCGTAATGCACGCCGTTGGAATACGGTAGGAAACCCAGCGCATTGGTTACGGGCTGCAAACGTGGACCGAAGGAATCGGTGGTCCCGCCGCTGTGCCAACAGATGGAACCGGCGGAGACGCCGGTCAGCACCACCCCGGCCTCCCAGGCCGCCCGCATCGCGAGGTCGACTCCGTGCAGCCGCCACAGCGCCAACAGTGCGGCGACGCTGCCCCCGCCCACCCAGATGACGTCCTGGGCCAGCAGGTGAGCCTCGATGTCCTCGACGTTGGGCATCGGCACCACCGACAGGTGGCTGGCCCGCCACCCCTCGCAGCTGGGCCGCCTCGTAGAGGGCGTGCAGCCCGGCGGGGTCGTCTCCCTGGGCCGTCGCGACGAAGCAGATCCGCGGAGCCCGCCCCGTCACGCCGGCCAGGTCGACGGCGAGCTCCGACAGGGGACTGAACTCCCAGCGGGTGCGCGACCCCTCGCGCAGCCCGCCGCTGGTGGCCAAGATCGTGCGGGTGCTCGTCATGGTGTCGACGCTAGCCCAAAGCCGTTGCCCCACTGCTACCTCCGCGAGCCTGGGGGCTACGTTGTCCCAGTCGAGTCCGTCTCGGCAGACCAGCAACTCACGACGATCGGAGTGCAGTGTGATCGTGGCATTCAGCCTCAGCCCCTCGGGCGGTGACGAGACCGGCGGCGTCAGCGCCGCCGTTGCCGAGGCAGTCCGGGTGGTCCGCTCGTCGGGGCTGCCGAACGAGACCAACGCGATGTTCACCAACGTCGAGGGCGAGTGGGACGAGGTGATGGCGGTGGTCAAGCGCGCCGTCGACGCCGTTGCGGCAGCTTCGCCGCGGGTGTCGCTGGTGCTCAAGGCCGACATCCGTCCCGGCTACACCGGCCAGCTGACCGCCAAGGTGGAACGGATCGAGCAGGCGCTGCGCGACTGATCCGCGCGGCGACGTCAGGCCCGCAGTGAACGAACGGCTTCGATGCGGGCGGCCAGCTGATCGGAGTTGGCCGCGGCGACGACCGGACCGCCGCAGATCCGGCGCAGCTCGTTGTGGATCCAGCCGTGTGGTTTGCCGGTGCGGTGGTGGGCGAGCGTCACCAAGGCGTTGAGTTCCTTGCGCAGATCGCGGAGCTGGCCGTGCGTCGTGCCCGCCACCGGCACGGTGCCACCCGCCGCCGTCCGGCGCTCCAACTGCTCGTCCTGCCTGCGCCGCAACAGATCTCGCATCTGCGTGGCATCCAGCAGACCGGGGATGCCGAGGTAGTCGGCCTCCTCGTCACTGCCTGCGGGGGTGGCCGTGCCGAACGAGGAGCCGTCGAAGATCACCTGATCCAATTCGGCTTCGGCGCCCAGCATTTCGAAGCCGTTGTCCATCTCGTCGCGCTCGGACTTCTCCTTCGCGGCGTCGGCGAGCGCGTCGTCGTCCCACTCGCCCTGGGATTCCCGATGCGGTTTGCCCAGGACGTGGTTGCGCTGGGCCTCCATCTCACTGGCCAGCTGCAGCAGGTTGGGAACCGACGGCAGGAAGATGCTCGCAGTCTCACCGGGGCGCCGCGACCGCACGTAGCGGCCGATCGCCTGGGCGAAGAACAGTGGCGTCGAGGCGCTGGTGGCGTACACGCCCACCGACAACCGGGGCACGTCGACGCCCTCGGACACCATGCGCACCGCCACCAACCAGCGGGTGTCGCTCTCCGAGTACTGGGTGATGCGGTCCGACGACCCGGGATCGTCGGACAGCACCAGCGTCGGAGCCTCACCGGTGAGTTTGGTCAGCAGACCGGCATACGCGCGCGCCGCCGTCTGGTCCGAGGCGATGATCATCCCGCCGGCGTCGGGGACGTGCTGGCGCTTCTGCTGTAGCCGCTTGTCGGCCGCGGCGATCACGGCGGGCATCCACTCACCCGCCGGGTTGAGCGCCGTCCGCCAGGCGCGGGCGGTCTGCTCGGCGTTGAGCGGTTCGCCGAGGCGCGCCGCGTGCTCCTCGCCGGCGCTGTCGCGCCAGCGGGACTCGCCCGAGTAGGCCAGGAAGACCACCGGGCGGACGACACCGTCGGCAAGCGCGTCGGCGTAACCGTAGGTGTGGTCGGCCTTCGAGCGCTGCAGCCCGTCGTCGCCGCGCTCGTAGGTGACGAACGGGATCGGACTGTCGTCGCTGCGGAACGGCGTACCGGTCAGCGCCAGGCGCCGGGTTGCATCGTCGAACGCCTCGCGGACGGCGTCGCCCCAGCTCTTGGCGTCACCGCCGTGGTGGATCTCGTCGAAGACCACGAGGGTCTTGCGATTCTCGGTGCGCACCCGGTGCCGTCCCGGGTGGCTGGCCACCTGGGCGTAGGTGACGACCACGCCGTGGTACTCGTCGGAGTTCTGCGCCGACGAGTTGCTGAACTTCGGGTCCAGGGAGATGCCGATGCGCGCGGCCGCCTGAGCCCACTGGATCTTGAGGTGCTCGGTGGGCACCACGATGGTGATGCGTTCGACCGTGCCGTCGGCCAGCAACTCACCGGCGATGCGAAGCGCAAAGGTGGTCTTGCCGGCTCCTGGGGTCGCGACAGCCAGGAAGTCGCGGGGTCGGGCGGCGAGGTACTTCACCATCGCCCGACGCTGCCAGCCCCGCAAAGCCTGGGTGCTGGGCGCTACGTAACCCCGCACCCTAAGACTCCTATCTGGTCGAAGGGCAGTCTAGGGCAAGGGGTTACGTGATCGCATATCCGCCGGGCGTGTCTCGGTGGCGGGCAAACGTGTCGCTCCGTGATACGCCGCGGGGGGTTCTCGCCGAATCCGCAGTTGGCCCGGTGAGGGCATCGGGGGCGCGAGCGTCGAGCAAATCACCGGCGGCGCACAATGATGCCATGGCCCCACCCGGTACGGACGATCCAGACGGCGAACCGAGAGACGCCTTCGTCCGTGTCCTCGGCTCGCGTGTGCACAACCTGCGAGCCGTCGACGTCGCCGCGCCGCGGGATGCGCTCGTCGCGTTCACCGGCATATCGGGGTCGGGCAAGTCGTCGCTGGCGTTCGGCACGATCTACGCCGAGGCGCAGCGCCGTTACTTCGAATCGGTGGCGCCCTACGCGCGCCGGCTGCTGCTGCCCGCCGGCGCGCCGAAGGTCGACGACATCATCGGGCTGCCCCCGGCGGTGGCGTTGCAGCAGCGCCGCGGATCGGCGTCGTCGCGCTCCTCGGTCGGTACCGTCACCACCCTGTCCAACCTCCTGCGCATGCTGTTCTCACGGGCTGGCACGTTCCCGCCCGGCTTCACCGAACGCCTCGACTCCGATGCCTTCTCCCCGAATACCGCAGTCGGCGCCTGTCCCGAATGTCATGGACTGGGCCGCATCCACCGGGTCACCGAGGACACGTTGGTCCCCGATCCGTCGCTGACGATCCGGGAGGGCGCGGTCGCCGCCTGGCCGGGGGCGTGGCAGGGCCAGAACCTGCGCGACATCCTCATCACGCTCGGCTACGACATCGACAAGCCCTGGCGCAAGCTGCCGAAGAAGGCCAGGGACTGGATCCTGTTCACCGAGGAGCAGCCCACCGTCGAGATCCACCCGAACCGCGCCGCCGTCACGGCCGAGTACACCTACAACGGGACGTTCTCCAGCGCCGAGCGCCACGTCCGCCACACCCTGGCCAACTCGCAGAGTGCGATGATGCGCCGTCGGGTGCTGAAGTTCGTCGACAGCGTCGACTGCCCGGTCTGCGGCGGGTCCGGTCTGCGCCCCGAGGCACTGGCCGTGACGTTCGCGGGTGCGAACATCGCCGAGTTGGTGGCCCTGCCACTGGCCGAGCTGGCCGACGTGCTGCGCCCGACCGCTACCCGCACCGAGTTCGAGGCCGCCTACGAGTCCACCGAGTCCGGCGAGCTGACCGAGGTGGCCACGATGATCGCCGCGGATCTGGTGGCCCGCATCCAGGTGCTGATCGACCTCGGTTTGGGCTACCTGGCGCTGAACCGTCGCACCCCGACCGTGTCGCCCGGTGAACTGCAGCGGTTGCGGTTGGCCACCCAGCTGCGGGCGGGCTTGTTCGGCGTCCTGTACGTGCTCGACGAACCGTCGGCCGGCTTGCATCCCGCCGACGCCGAGCCCCTGCTCGACGTGCTCGACCGGTTGCGGCGGGCGGGCAATTCGTTGTTCGTCGTCGAACACGACATGGACGTCGTGCGCCGGGCGGACTGGATCGTCGACGTCGGGCCCGGTGCGGGTGAACTCGGCGGGGAGGTGCTCTACAGCGGTCCGGTCGCGGGCCTGGCCGACGTGCCTCGGTCGGTGACGCGCTCGTATCTGTTCGACGAGACCGCGCCGTCGGCCCGGACCCCGCGCCGCCCGTCGGGCACGCTGGCGTTGCGCGGCATCGACTTCCACAATCTGCGGGGGCTGCACGTCGACCTGCCGCTTGGGGTCTACACCGCCGTCACCGGGGTGTCCGGGTCCGGCAAGTCGACGCTCGTCTACAAGGTGCTCGGCGACGTCGTCCGGCGCCACCTCGGCGGTGAGCCCGCCGAACCCGAGCCGGACGGCGACGAGCCGGACGTCGCGATCGCCGACCTCGACCAGGACGCCAGCCTCGGCGTGAGCGCCGAGGGCGTCGACGGGATCGACCGGCTGGTCGCCGTCGACCAGAAGCCGATCGGCCGCACGCCCCGCTCGACGCTGGCGACCTACACCGGACTGTTCGACGTCGTCAGGAAGGTGTTCGCGGCGACTCCCGAGGCCCGCGAGCGCGGCTGGACCGCAGGCAGATTCTCCTTCAACGTCGCCGAGGGTCGCTGCGCGACGTGCCAGGGTGAGGGCTTCGTCGCCGTCGAGCTGCTGTTCCTGCCCGGCACCTACGGCACGTGCCCGACCTGTCACGGCGCCCGCTTCGACGACGACACGCTGACGGTGCGGTACCGGGGCCGCTCCATCGCCGACATCCTCGCGATGACGGTCGACGAGGCCGCGGAGTTCTTCGCCGACGTCGCGGGCGCGGCGCGCAGCCTGACCACGCTGCAGGAGGTCGGATTGGGCTATCTGCGGCTCGGCCAGCCCGCGACCGAGCTATCCGGCGGGGAGGCCCAGCGCATCAAGCTGGCCTCCGAACTGCAGCGGCCCCGGCGCGGCCACACCATGTACGTACTCGACGAACCGACCACCGGTTTGCATCCCCGCGACGTCGACCTGCTCGACCGCCAGCTGCACCGCCTCGTCGACGCGGGCAATACGGTCGTGGTGGCCGAGCACGACATGCGGCTGGTGGCCGGCGTGGACTGGGTGATCGACCTGGGCCCCGGCGCTGGTGACGCAGGCGGCCGGGTGGTCGCGGCGGGTCCGCCCGCCGAGGTGGCGTCGTCACCGGACAGCCGGACGGCGCCGTATCTGGCGGCGCGGCTCCCCGACTACTCGACGACGCTGCGGCGTCAGTCCGCCGCGATCACGCGAGCGGGAAGCTGACTCCGGTCAGCTCCTCGGACACGCTCCACAGTCGCCTCGCCACCGCGGTGTCGTGCGACCGGCGGCTGGACGCGACGACCTTCGGGTAGCCGCGCATCTCGGCGAATCCACCGGGGCCCAGGTACTGGCCACCCGACACGTGCGGGTCGGTGGCCGCGCGCAGCGTCGGGAGTGCGCCGGTCTCGGTGTCCTGCTCCAGCGGCCGGAAGACCAGTTGGACCAGCCCGGGCAGGTAGCGGGAGAGCTCGGAGCTCGACCCGCCGGGATGAGCGGCCACGGCGGTCGTGTTCGTACCCGTCAGGCGGCGCTGTAGTTCGTAGGTGAACAGCAAATTGGCCAGCTTCGACTGGCCGTAGGCGGCCATCCGGTTGTAGCGCCGGTCGGACTGGAGGTCGTCGAATCGGATGCGACCCATGCGGTGGCCGATGCTGCTGACGGTGACCACCCGGGAACCGGGAGTCTGCAGCAGGCGGTCTACCAACAGGCCCGTCAGTGCGAAGTGACCGAGATGGTTGGTGCCGAACTGCAGTTCGAAGCCGTCCCTGGTGGTCGACTTGGGCGTCATCATCACGCCTGCGTTGTTGACCAGAAGGTCGATGCGATCGTCGGCCCGCAGTTGCTCGGCCGCCTCCCGGACCGACGTCAGCGAGGTCAGGTCGAGCTCCTGCACCGTGACGTCGGAGCCGGGGTAGCGCCTGGTGATGAGGTCGGCGGCGGCCTTGCCCTTGTCGAGGTTGCGCACGGCCAGCACGACGCGAGCGCCGCGGCCGGCGAGCGCGGTGGCCGTCTCATAGCCCAGCCCGGTGTTGGCCCCGGTGACGACGGCGGTACGGCCGGTCTGGTCGGGAATGTCGGCAATCGTCCAATTCATCGAAGCTCTCCCTGGGTACGATCGAAGCGGAACGCCCGCTCCGGTTGTCTCCGACTATACGGAACGCGCGCCCCGTTTTGTCAACGAAGGGACCGAGGTGACCGAAGTGGACCGGCCATTGCGCGCCGACGCCGCCCGCAACCGGGCACGCGTGCTCGAGGTGGCGTACGAGACGTTCGCGGCCGAGGGGCTGTCGGTGCCCATCGACGAGATCGCCCGTCGTGCCGGTGTCGGTGCGGGCACGGTCTACCGGCACTTCCCGACCAAGGAGGCGCTGTTCGCCGCGGTGATCGACGACCGGGTGCGCGGACTGGTCGCCGGGGGCCGGCGGCTGCTCGACACCGTCGGCCCCGGCGAGGCGCTGTTCGCGTTCCTGCGGGACATGGTCGGCACGGCGTCGGCCGACCACGGTCTCGTCGAAGCCCTGGCCAACTACGGCATCGACGTCGACGCGGCCGCCCCTGGTGCCGAGGCGGCGTTCCTCGAATTGATGGGGGAGCTGCTGGAGGCGGCGCAGGAGGCCGGCACCGCCCGGCGCGACGTCGGCGTGGCGGAGGTCAAGGCGCTGCTGGTCGTCTGCAAGGCGACGCAGGGGTACGACGACGAGGTCACCGGCAAGGTGATGGCCGTGATCGAGGCGGGTCTGCGCGCGTCGACCTGAGGACGTCGCGACCGGTCCGAACCTTGCACTCGACCAGGGCGAGTGCTAAAAATGACGTTGGCACTCGCGATCGGTGAGTGCTAGGTCGGGACGGTGAGACAAGGGGCCGCATGATGCGGAGCACGCCCGAGTCGTCCGTCGCGGGCACTGAGCCCGACCACGAATCGTGCCATCCCTAATCCGGAGGAACACTTCGCAATGGCCAAGACAATTGCGTATGACGAAGAGGCCCGCCGCGGCCTCGAGCGTGGGCTCAACGCCCTCGCTGACGCAGTAAAGGTGACGTTGGGCCCCAAGGGCCGCAACGTCGTGCTGGAGAAGAAGTGGGGCGCCCCCACGATCACCAACGATGGTGTGTCCATCGCCAAGGAGATCGAGCTGGAGGACCCGTACGAGAAGATCGGCGCAGAGCTGGTCAAGGAAGTCGCCAAGAAGACCGACGACGTCGCTGGTGACGGCACCACCACCGCTACGGTCCTCGCCCAGGCACTCGTTCGCGAGGGTCTGCGCAACGTGGCCGCCGGCGCCAACCCGCTGGGTCTGAAGCGCGGCATCGAGAAGGCCGTCGAGAAGGTCACCGAGACCCTGCTGGCTTCGGCCAAGGCCATCGAGACCAAGGAGCAGATCGCTGCCACCGCCGGCATCTCCGCCGGTGACCAGTCCATCGGCGATCTGATCGCCGAGGCCATGGACAAGGTCGGCAACGAGGGCGTCATCACGGTCGAGGAGTCCAACACCTTCGGCCTGCAGCTCGAACTGACCGAGGGCATGCGCTTCGACAAGGGCTACATCTCGGGTTACTTCGTGACCGACGCCGAGCGTCAGGAAGCCGTCCTCGAGGAGCCCTACATCCTCCTGGTCAGCTCCAAGGTCTCCACCGTCAAGGATCTGCTGCCCCTGCTGGAGAAGATCATCCAGTCCGGCAAGCCGCTGCTGATCATCGCCGAGGACGTCGAGGGCGAAGCCCTGTCGACCCTGGTGGTCAACAAGATCCGTGGCACCTTCAAGTCCGTCGCCGTCAAGGCCCCTGGCTTCGGTGACCGCCGCAAGGCGATGCTGCAGGACATGGCCATCCTCACCGGTGGACAGGTCATCAGCGAAGAGGTCGGGCTGTCCCTGGAGACCGCCGACGTCTCGCTGCTCGGCAAGGCCGACAAGGTCGTCATCACCAAGGACGAGACCACCATCGTCGGTGGGTCGGGCGATGCCGACGCGATCGCCGGTCGGGTCGCGCAGATCCGCGCCGAGATCGAGAACAGCGATTCCGACTACGACCGCGAGAAGCTGCAGGAGCGCCTGGCCAAGCTGGCCGGCGGTGTTGCGGTGATCAAGGCCGGAGCTGCCACCGAGGTGGAGCTCAAGGAACGCAAGCACCGCATCGAAGACGCCGTGCGCAACGCCAAGGCCGCCGTCGAAGAGGGCATCGTCGCCGGTGGCGGCGTGGCTCTGCTGCAGGCGGCTCCTTCGCTGGAGGAGCTCACGCTCACCGGTGACGAGGCCACGGGTGCGAACATCGTGCGCGTCGCGCTGTCGGCCCCGCTCAAGCAGATCGCCTTCAACGGCGGCCTCGAGCCGGGCGTCGTCGCGGAGAAGGTCACCAACCTTCCTGCGGGTCACGGCCTGAACGCCGCGACCGGTGAGTACGAGGACCTGCTCAAGGCCGGCGTCGCCGACCCGGTCAAGGTCACCCGCTCGGCGCTGCAGAACGCGGCGTCCATCGCGGCGCTGTTCCTCACCACCGAGGCCGTCGTCGCCGACAAGCCGGAGAAGGCCGCCGCACCTGCTGGCGACCCGACCGGTGGCATGGGCGGCATGGACTTCTAAGTCCGAACTGCGCATCGAAGAGCCCGGTCCCTGGAAGTCTCAGGGGCCGGGTTCCTTCGTCTGCGACGCAGGATCAGCCGGCTGCCGCACGGCATCGTGCGTCGCGGCCACGACGGAGGGATTGGACATGACCACGATGACCGCGATCGGCGCCTTCGCGGGCGAGTCGATCGACGACCCGCACACCTTGCAGGACGTCACCGTCGAGGTGCCCGAATTGCGTCCCCGCGACGTGTTGGTGCGGGTGCTGGCCGTGTCGGTCAACCCGGTGGACGTCAAGCAGCGCCTCGGGCTCTCGCCGTCGTCGGCCCCGGCTATCCTCGGGTACGACGGGGCCGGGATCGTGCAGGCCGTTGGACCGCAAGTCGATTCGCTGAGCATCGGCGACGAGGTCTGGTGGGCCGGGGACATCACGCGGCCGGGAAGCAACGCCGAATTCCAGGCGGTCGACGAGCGCATCGTCGCGCGCAAGCCCACCTCCCTGAGCTTCGGTGACGCCGCCGCCCTGCCTTTGACCACCATCACCGCGTGGGAGTCGCTGTTCGACAGGTTCGGTCTGACGCCGCACTCGACGGGGGATCTGCTGGTGCTTGGCGCCGCGGGCGGCGTCGGGTCGATCATGATCCAGCTCGCCAAGGCCCGCACGGGCGTTCGGGTGATCGCCACCGCCAGCCGTGACGAGTCCGTCCGGTGGGCCAAGGCGATGGGTGCCGACGCCGTCATCGACCACCACCACCTGCGTGAGCAGGCCCTCGACGTCGCGCCAGCCGGCGTCGACTTCCTGTTCTCGCCGCACTCCAAGGGCAACGTCGACGATTACGCCGAGATCGTCAAGCCGTTCGGCCACGTCGTCGCGATCGACGAGCCGCCCGGCCTCGACCTCGTCGGGCTCAAGGCCAAGAGCATCGCGTGGCATTGGGAGCTGATGTTCACCCGGTCGATGTTCGAGACCCCGGACATGATCGAGCAGCAGCGCCTACTGACGGTCGCGGCCGAGCTGGTCGACCAGGGTGTGCTGCGCAGCACCGTCACCGAGACGATCCAGGACTTCTCGGCGGCCGGCCTGCGACGGGGCCACCGCGCCGTCGAGTCGGGGCGAATGACCGGCAAGGTGGTCATCACCCGGTGAGCCGCTACAGCTCCTCGAGCGGAGTTGGCTCGAGCAGCAGGGTAGCGACGACGGCGATGCCGGCCGTCACCACCAGGTAGCCGCAGGCCAGCCACGGCCGCCCGCCTGCGGCGCCGATCAGCGCGGTGAGGATCAACGGCGTCAGGCCCGAGGCATACACGCCCGACAGCTGATACACCGTCGAGAGCCCGGTGTAGCGGATGCGCGCCGGGAACAGCGACGCGTACAGCGAGCCCTGCGCACCATAGAACCAGGCGTGCACGATGCCGAACACCAGCACCATCGCCAGGGTGTACAGCCAGATGTTCCTGGTTCCGAACAGCGCGAAGACCGGGAATACGGCGACGCCGTAGGCGGCAACGCCCGTGGCGTACAGCTTCTTCGGGCCGAAGCGGTCGGTCAGCAGACCCGACACCGGAATCAGGACCGCCATCAGCAGCGCCGCGAAGGTGACCGCGATCAGGACGGGGATCTTGTCGAGCTTGAGGGTGCCGGTGGCGTACGAGATCGCGAACACACCCCACGTGTTGAACGCCGCTCCCTCGCCCCAGCGCGACAGCATGCCGAGCACGGTTGCGCGCAGGGCCGGCGGCCGGAACACCTCCTTGACGGGGACGGCGGCGCGGTCACCGCTGTCGCGCACCTTCTCGAACGCCGGTGTCTCGGTGGCGCGCAGCCGGACCACGACGCCGAAGACCACCAGCAAGATGCTGATGAGGAACGCCACCCGCCAGCCGTAGCGCAGGAAGGCGTCGTCGGGGAGCAGCACCTGCAACAGCGCGAACACACCGGTGCCGAGCGCAAGGCCGATCGCCAGCCCAACCTGCGGAATGCTGCCGAACAACCCGCGCCTGTGCGGTGGCCCGTGCTCGACGGCCAGCAGCACCGCACCCGCCCATTCGCCACCGAGCGCGAAGCCTTGCACGATGCGCAGCACCAGCAGCAGGATCGGCGCGAGCACGCCGATCTGCGCGGCGGTGGGCAACACGCCCATCAGCGCGGTGGCGACACCCATCAGGAGCATCGTCAACGCGAGCGTCTTCTTGCGGCCAATCCGGTCGCCCACGTGACCGAAGACGAAGCCGCCGATGGGCCGCACCAGGAAGCCGACCGCGAAGGTCGCGAACGACAGCAGGGTGCCGACGAAGGTGCTCTGGTCGGGGAAGAAGGCCTTGTTGAACACCAGGCTGGCCGCGGTGGCGTAGAGGAAGAAGTCGTACCACTCGATGGTGGTGCCGACCAGGCTGGCCCACAGCGCGGTTCGCGCCTGCGGCGAGATGGCGTCGCCCCGGTCGTCCACGGAGGCGTTGATGACAGTCACGAGAGTCCATCAGCTCACGTCACCGGGGGCCGTCACCAGGGTTGTGCGCGCCGTGATCGAAACGCGGCTCGCGACGCCGACGGAGCACTATGGGGCACGGAACACCACGGGCTGTAATGCCTTCGCCATTCGACGCCACGGAGAACTGACCATGCGCACCTTGACCATCGCCGCGATCCAGACGGCGCCCGTCGCGTTCGACGTCGACGCCAGCTGGGACCGGTTCCGCTCCAGGGTCCGCGCCGTACGGGACACCTTCGCCCACGTCGACCTCGTGGTCGTGCCCGAGCTGATGCTGGCCGCAGAGGCGCCGCTGCTGCAGGCCCGCGGCGGCTGGATGCACGAGGTGGCCGAGCCCATCGGAGGTCGCACCACCGAACGCGTGGCCGCACTGGCGAAGGAGACCGGGCTGTGGCTGGTGCCGGGCAGCATCTACGAACGTGGGGACGGCGACGAGGTCTACAACACGGCGATCGCGGTGTCGCCGCTGGGTGAGATCGCCGCGACCTACCGCAAGGTCTTCCCGTGGCAGCCGTACGAACGGACCACCCCCGGTGCCGAGTTCGTCGTCTTCGGCATCCCGGACGTCGGACGGGTAGGCCTGGCGATCTGCTACGACGGGTCGTTCCCCGAGACGGCGCGCCAACTGGCCTGGCTCGGCGCCGAGGTCGTCATCCAGCCGACCCTGACGACGACGCGCGACCGCGAGATGGAACTCGTCTGCGCCAGGGCCAACGCATGGACCAATCAGTTGTACCTCGTCAACGTCAACGCCTCCGATCCCGCGGGGGTCGGGGCGAGCTGCGTCGTCGACCCCGAGGGCACCGTGCGTCAGCAGGCGGGAACGGGTGAAGAGGTGCTCATCGACTGCTTGGATCTGGACGCCGTCAGCCGGGTGCGGGCGTCGGGCACCTTCGGCCTGAACCGGCCGTGGGACCAGATCTCCCGGTATGGCGCAGATCTGAAGCTGCCGATGTACGGCGGCGCGGGGATCGACACCCCGCCCTGGCACACCGCGAATCAAGCTGGGGAAGAACGTCTTCCGCGGACCAGCTTGCCGGGACGCGCCGAGGTGGGGACGCCGTTCTCGGCGATCACCTCACCGGAGACGACGGTCGCCACGTAGCCGTCGGCGGTCTGGTCGAGGCGGCGGCCGCCCGCGGGCAGGTCGTGCACCACCACCGGTCGGTGCAGGCGCACGGCGGCGTGGTCGATGACGTTCAGGTCGGCCTTGTAGCCCACGGCGATGCGGCCGCGGTCGGCTAGGCCGGCCACCCGGGCCGGGACCGACGTGAGCTCCCGCACCGCCTCGGCCACCGTCAGCCGGCCGGTGGCACGGTCGCGCGCCCAGTGCGCCAGCATGTAGGTGGGAAAGCTTGCGTCGCAGATCATTCCGTAGTGTGCGCCGCCGTCACCGAGGCCGAGTACCACGTCGTCGCGACGAAAGAGCTCGGCCACCGTGTCCAGCGAGGCGTCCCGGAAGTTGGCCAGGGTGACCATTAGCATGGCGTGGCCGTCGTCGTCGAGCAGCCGGTCGTAGGCCTCCTCCAGCGGTGTGACGCCGTTGGCCGCGGCCCGGCTGGCGATGCTGTCCGCACGCGACGGCTCGTAGTCCGGCGGGTCACCGAGCGGGAACATCCACTCGAAGGCCTGCGCCGCGAACATCAGCGGGTGACCGTCGGCACCCGGCTTGTCGGCCAGAATTCGCTCTCGCACTTCGGGTTTGCGCATCTGCGCGACCCGCTCGGCCAGCGGTAGGTCGGCGATCTCCCGGTAGCTCGGGTACGTGACGAAGGGATTGCCAGAGAGTTCCAGGCCGATCAGCAGGCCGATCGGCCGAGGGAAGACCTGGGCGGTGAACTGCGGGTCGGCTGTCGCGGCCCGCTGGTTGGCCTTCTCCACCATGGTGAGGCCGTCGACGAAGAACGGATCTCCGGCGTTGCCGACGGCCAGGGTGAACGTCACTGGTAGCCCGACGTCCTCGGCGACGTCGAACACCGTCTGCAGCGCCGGTCCGTAGTCACCGGCGACCAGATCGGGGACGAATTGAATCAGCCCGCCGCCAGCGTCCTGCACGCCCCGGGCGATGGCCTCCAGCTCGGCCTGGCCGGCGTTGAAACTCGGTATGGGCTGCCCGCTTTCGCTCCTGTGCAGGGTCAACCGGGACGACGCGAAGCCGAGTGCTCCGGCGCCGACGGCCTCGGCGGCGAGCTTGCGCATCAGCGCCAGGTCCTCGTCGGTGGCGGGCTCGCGGTCGACGCCGCGCCGACCCATCGCGTAGACCCGCAGCGGCGAGTGCGGAAGCAGCGCGGCCACGTCGATGTCGCGGGGGTTGGCGTCGAGGCGGTCGAGGAACTCCGGGAAGGTCTCCCAATCCCAGGGCAGGCCGTCGACCATCACCACACCGGGGATGTCCTCGACGCCCGCCATCAGATCGACGAGGGTGTCGTGGTCACCCGGGCGGCACGGCGCGAAGCCGACGCCGCAGTTGCCCATCACCGCGGTGGTGACGCCATGGGCGGACGACGGTGTCATGCGGTCCGACCAGATGGCCTGGCCGTCGTAGTGGGTATGCAGGTCGACGAAACCGGGGGTGACCAGCAGCCCGGTCGCGTCGAGTTCGCGGGTGGCCGAGCCGACGACCTCGCCGACCGCGGCGATCACCCCGTCGGCCACGGCCACGTCACCGACAATGGGTTGCGAACCGAGCCCGTCGACGATCGTGCCGTTGCGAACGATCAAGTCGTAGGCCATCACTCGAATGTACGACGCGACGCCGGTCGGATGCCAGGATGTCGGCATGATCGATCACTTCGGCATCATCTGCGCGGACTACGCGAAGTCCACGGCCTTCTACGACGCGGTGCTTGCAGTGCTGGGATATTCCCGGCAGATGGACGTCGGGCGGGCCGTCGGTTACGGCCGTGGTGGCAAGCCGGACTTCTGGTTGGAGGATGGAGCCCCGGGGCAAGCCGACATGGGCCAGCCGACGAAGGGCATCCACTTCGCCTTTCAGGCGGCGAGTACCCAGGAGGTCGTGGCGTTCCACGAGGCGGCGGTCGGACTGGGGCTGGATTCGCTGCACGCACCGCGGCTCTGGCCGGAGTACCACCCTGGCTACTTCGGAGCGTTCGTCCGCGACCCCGACGGCAACAACGTCGAAGCCGTGTTCCACGGGGCCGACCCGGCCTGACGCCGGCTCCGAATCGTCGAGTGACCCAGGGGTAATGGCCGCGGACGGCCATCGAACGGCCCGACGGGTAGCGTCGCAGGCATGGCTGACACCGACATCGCGGCTGCTCGCGAGCTGCTGCGCGACTCGTTCACCCGGCTGATCGAGCATGCCGACGACATCACCGACGGCCTCACCGACGACGTCGCGTACTACCAGCCGTCGCCGGGGGCGAACACCATCACCTGGCTGCTGTGGCACAGCGCCCGGGTGCAGGACGCGCAGCTCAGCGAGATCGCGGGCACCGAACAGGTGTGGTTCCGCGAGGACTGGGTGAAGCGTTTCGCGCTCGACCTGCCCGACGACTCCACCGGATACGGCCACACCCAGGAACAGGTGGCCAAGGTCCGCGCCTCGGCCGACCTGCTCGCTGGGTACTACCGGGCCGTGCATGCGATGACGCTGGCCTACGTCGCCTCGGTGACCGCCGAGGACCTCTCGGTGATCGTCGACCGCCGATGGACGCCCGCGGTGACGGCGAGTGCCCGCATCGTCAGCATCATCGACGATTGCGCGCAGCACCTCGGCCAGGCGGCCTACGTCGGGGGCCTCGTCGGGGCCGGATGACGATCGCGCGGACCCTCCGTTGGTGGCCACTGGTCGGCCTGTCGGCCCTGGTGCTGCTCGGACTCCTGGTGGGCCGGGGTTCGACGCCCCTGGACGACTGGTTCCTCGACCTGCGCCACGAACACCGGTGGTTGGGGTCGTTGCTGGCGTTCACCGACGCTCGACTGGTCGTGCTGACGTTCGTCGTCGCCGTGGCGATCGCCGTGTATCGGCGGCGGTGGCGGTTGGCGGCGGTGACGGCGGTGACGCCGGTCGCCGCCGTGGTGGCCGTTCGGGTGCTCAAGCGGATCTTCGGCCGCGAGAAGGGCGGTGCGCTGGCCTATCCCAGCGGGCACGTCACGGTGACGATCGTGGTGCTGGGCCTGCTCGTCATCGTGGTGGGCGCGACGGCGTGGATGGTCATCGTGGCCGTGCTGTGGGCGCTGCTCGGCCTACTCGGGCAGGCGTTCACGCACCACTACTTCACCGACACGGTCGGCGCGGTGTTCATGGCGACGTCGCTGCTTCGTCTCGCCGTGGGCTTCGCCGGACTTGACAGGTGTCAACCCGGCTGCGACCTAGATCACAGCAGCGGTTAACATGAGCGCATGACTGCAACGCCCGACGTCGATGCCAGCGCGAAGATCCTGAACCCCGCCACGGGCGCGGTGGCGGGCACGGTGCGTTGGACGGATCCCGCCGACGTGCCCCGCATCGCCGCGGGCCTGCGGCGGTCCCAGCGCGAATGGGAAGCGCGCGGGGCTGCGGGGCGGGCCAAGGTGCTGGCCCGCTACGCCGTCTGGCTGGGCGAGCACCGCGACGAGATCGAAGCGCTGCTGATCGCCGAGACCGGCAAGTCGGCGACCGACGCAGCTCAAGAGGTGCCGCTGCTGATCATGATCGCGTCGTACTACATCAAGACGATGGAGAAGGCGCTGGCGCCGGAGACTCGGCCCGCCTCCCTGCCGTTCCTGTCGATCAAGAAGATCGCCGTGCACTACCGACCCCGTCCGGTGGTCGGCATCGTCGCCCCGTGGAACTACCCGGTGGCGAACCTGCTGATGGACGGCATAGCCGCGCTGGCGGCGGGTTGCGCGGTGCTGCTCAAGCCTTCGGAGCGCACCCCGTTGACCGCCGAGCTGCTGCTGCGCGGCTGGATCGACTCGGGCGCCCCCGACGTCATGGCCATCGTCCAGGGCGCGCGGGAGGCCGTCGAGGCCGTCGTCGACGCGAGCGACTACATCCAGTTCACCGGCTCCAGCGCGACCGGCGCCAAGGTGATGGAGCGCGCCGCGCGGCGGTTGGTGCCGGTGAGCCTCGAGCTCGGTGGCAAGGACCCGATGATCGTGCTCGAGGACGCCGACGTCGACCTGGCCGCCCACGCCGCGGTCTGGGGCGCGATGTTCAACGCCGGGCAGACGTGCGTGTCAGTCGAGCGCGTCTACGTGCTCGAGCCGGTCTACGACGCGTTCGTGGCCGCCGTCGTGCGCGACGTCGAGAAGCTCAAGGTGGGCGCGGGGGAGGGTCACGACTTCGGCGCGCTGATCGACGACAGCCAGGTCGACGTCACCGACCGGCACGTCGCGGACGCCCTGGCCAAGGGTGCCAAGGCGCTGACCGGTGGCAAACGGCCCACCGGACCGGGCAGCTTCTACCCGCCGACGGTGCTGGTCGACGTCGACCACTCGATGCTGTGCATGACCGAGGAGACCTTCGGGCCCACATTGCCGATCATGAAGGTGGCCACCGTCGCCGAGGCGGTGCGGCTGGCCAATGACAGCCAATACGGGCTCAGTGCAGCGGTGTTCTCCCGTGATGTCGAACGCGCCAATGACGTTGCCCTGCAACTGGATTGCGGTGCCGTGAACATCAACGACGTGATCTCCAACCTGATGTGCACCACGGCCCCGATGGGCGGGTGGAAGACCTCGGGCATCGGTGTCCGCTTCGGCGGTGCCGAGGGCATCCGCAAGTTCTGCCGCCAGGAGGCCATCGTCGCGCCCCGCACCAGCGTCGGTGCGGGCGGCAACTACTACGACAACTCGCCCAAGGCGCTCAAGCGAATGAACGCGATGATGACGAAGTTCGCGCTGATCCGCCCCAGGCGCAAGGCGAAGTAACTCGCGCGCACCGCTACCTGTCGTTCACCCGCACGTCACCCTCGCTTCGGCATGGGTCGATAGGTTTCGCCGGTGACCTTGGATGCCCAGGCCGTCAACGGCTACAGCGTGCGCGACGACGATGACGACGATCCCGAGCTGATCATTCAGCCGACCGGCGAGGTCGTGGACACCTGGCGGGAGAACTACCCGTACGAGGAGCGCATGAAGCGCGACGAGTACGAGGAGCAGAAGCGACTGCTGCAGATCGAACTGCTGAAGCTGCAGAAGTGGAGCCAGACCCACGGGCACCGGCACGTCATCGTGTTCGAGGGGCGCGACGCCGCGGGCAAGGGCGGCACCATCAAACGCTTCATGGAGCACCTCAACCCGCGCGGGGCCCGCGTGGTGGCGCTGGAGAAGCCCACCGAGCGCGAGCGCACGCAGTGGTACTTCCAGCGCTACGTCAACCACTTGCCCGCCGCCGGGGAGATCGTCCTGTTCGACAGGTCGTGGTACAACCGCGCGGGTGTGGAGAGGGTGATGGGCTATTGCTCGCCCAAGCAGCACGCCGAGTTCATCCGCCAGGCTCCACTGTTCGAGCAGATGCTGGTCAACGACGGCGTGAGCCTGACCAAGCTGTGGTTCTCGGTGACCCAGGCCGAGCAGCGCACCCGGTTCACCATCCGGCAGGTCGACCCGGTCCGGCAGTGGAAGCTCTCGCCCACCGACCTCGCGTCGCTGGACAAGTGGGAGGACTACACGGCGGCCAAGGAGGACATGTTCGCCTGGACCGATACCGAGATGGCGCCGTGGACCGTGGTGAAGAGCAACGACAAGAAACGCGCCCGCATCAACGCGATGCGCTACGTCCTCGGTAAGTTCGACTACGACAACAAGGATCACGAGGTGGTCGGCCGGGCCGATCCGCTGATCGTGGGGCGCGCGCTGGGCGACTGACCGGCGTCGGGACGGGAGGACGCAGCATGCGCGTGCTGGCGTCCGTCGTGTTCTGGCTGCTGACCACCGTCGCGCTCGCGGTGGCGGTCCCCGCCATGTGGGCGCAGCACCACGTCGTCGACCGCAACGGTTTCTCCGCCTTCGCGACGTCGGCTGCCAAGGACCCGGCCGTCGCCCAGGCGATGGCCGGTGCGCTGACCTCGAGGCTGACCGGGCTCGCCGCCAACTCCGGATACGACGTGAACCAAACCCTGTTCGAGGGGGCGGCGCGGGCCTACACCAACGGTGATGCGTTCCCCGGCCAGTTCGCGTTGGCCAACCAGGTAGCGCACCGCTGGCTGTTCACCGACGTCGCCGTGACGCCCGATGCGTCCGGGCGCTGGCAGATCGACCTCTCGCCGATGCTGGCCGACGGCTCATTCCGGCAGACCCTCGAGGACTTCGGGATCAAGGCGCCGACGACGCTCGAGGTTCCGCTGACCGAGAACGTGTCGCAGCACCTACGACCCGGGCAGTTGCGCGAGGTGGCCAAGTGGGGACCGTGGGTCAGCGTCGGTGCGGCCGTGCTGGCGGGCGCGTTCGCACTGCTGACCGTGGCCTCCGCCAGGCGTCGCGGCAAGGCCATTGCCGCGCTTGGGATTTCGGCGATGCTCGTCGGGGCGACCGGCTGGGCGGGAATCGAGGTGGGGCGGCGGTACGTCGACGACGGACTGAAGTCCGTGCCGGACGACGTCCGCGGCGTGGCCGCCGCGATGGCCGACTACGCCGTCGGCAGCATGCATCTGTGGCTCAACCTGACACTGGCCGCCGGGCTGGGTCTCGTCGCGCTCGGTGTGATCGTCACCGTGCTGGGCGGTCTGCGCCGCAGCTAGTGGGGTGGATCCGGATCGCGCTTGGCCGGGTCGGCCGAGATGATGCGTCCGCCGATCTTCAGGTTGGGCGTGCGGAAGTAGGCCCACCCGAACATCAGCACGCACGCCATGGCCACGAACGCCAGTGAACTCTGCAGGTCCGGCAGACCGGCCACGAACAGCACCGGGATGGCAGCCAGCAGAGCGCCCCAGTAGATGCGCCGCTTCACCGTGCGCTTGGGTAGCGTCGCGGAATCCCAGCCGGGCAGCGCCAGCCCGACCGCCAGGATGGCCAGCCCGGCGTAGAACAGGCCCAGCGACAGCGTGCTCACCCGTCACCAAGAACCCGGTGCAGGAACTCGTAGATCAGCGCCGATCGGAACGCCGTCTGCGCGTTGTCTGCCGCACCGGCGTGGCCGCCCTCGACGTTCTCGTAGTAGCGCACCCGGTGTCCGGCCGCCTCGAGCGCCGCGGTCATCTTCCTGGCGTGCCCGGGGTGGACCCGATCGTCGCGCGTCGAGGTGGTCATCAACAGCTCGGGATACTCGCGGTCGGCCGAGATATTTTGATAGGGCGAGTATTCGGAGATGAAGGCCCAGTCCTCCGCGTCGTCCGGGTCGCCGTACTCGGCCATCCACGACGCGCCGGCGAGCAGCAGGTGGTAGCGCTTCATGTCGAGCAGCGGCACGCTGCACACCAGGGCGCCGAACAGCTCGGGATACTTGGTCAGCATGATGCCCATGAGCAGCCCGCCGTTGCTGCCCCCCTGGGCGCCGAGCTGATCGACGGTGGTGATGCCCCGCGCCACCAGATCCGCTGCGACGGCGGCGAAGTCCTCGTGCACCAGATGCCGGCCCTCGCGCATGGCCTGGGTGTGCCAGCGCGGACCGTACTCACCGCCGCCGCGGATGTTGGCGAGCACGTACGTCCCGCCCCTGGCGAGCCAGAGCTTGCCAAGCACGCCCGCGTAGCCGGGGGTGTTGGACGACTCGAAGCCGCCGTATCCGCTCAGTAGCGTCTTGCCCGGCCCGGTCGAATCGCGGTGGCTCACCACGAAGTACGGGATCTTGGTGCCGTCGGCCGAGGCGACGAAGTGCTGGTTCACCTCGATGTCGGAGGCGTCGAAGAACGACGGCGCGCTCTTGATCTCGGTGACCTCTTCGCCGGCGTGCCCCCACAACAGTCGCGACGGAGTGTCGAAACCGCTTGAGTCCAGGAAGATCTCGTCACCGTACTCGTCGACGTCGACCACCACGGTCGTGGTGTTCGGCGGAACGCCGGCGATCGGTTCCCGCTGCCATGATCCCGGGGTGACCAGCTCGACGTGAGTCGCCACGTCGACGAGGGTGACCAGCACAAGACGATCGCGGGTCCACGCGTAGGTGTCCAGGCTGGTGTGTTCGTCGGGTTCGAAGATCACATTCAGTTCTACTGTGCCGCTGAGGAAGTCGTCGTACTTGGCGGCGAGTAGCGAACCCGCTGGGTAGGTCGTGGTACCCACCGTCCAGTCGGTGCGCGGCCGCACCAGCAGCCACTCCCGGTGGATGCCGATCCCCGCATCGGTGGGCGCGTCGATCCGGAGTAGTTCCTCGCCGCGGATCTCGAAGTGCTCGCGGTTGAAGAAGTCGGTCGACCGCGTGGCCAGCAGGCGTTCGAAACCGGGCGTCGGATCGAAGCCCACGCCCACGCTGACGTCGGAGGCGACGCCCTCGAAGACGGTCTGCGCATCGGCGAGCGGCTGCCCGCGCCGCCACCGCTTGGCGACACGCGGGTAGCCGGAATCGGTCAGCGAACCGGGTCCGAAGTCCGTGCCGACGAGCACGGTGTCCGCGTCCTCCCACGAGACGCTGGCCTTGGCCTCGGGCAGGACGAACCCATCGACGACGAATTGCCGTGTGACGAGGTCGAATTCGCGGGTCACGGTCGCATCGGACCCGCCGCGCGAGAGGCTGATGAGAGCCAGCGTCAGGTCGGGTTCGAGGACCTCGGCGCCGGCCCACACCCACTTCTCGTCGTCAGCCGCCGCCAGTGCGTCGACGTCGAGCAGAACGTCCCAGTCGGGATCGTCGGTGCGGTACTGCTCGAGGGTGGTGCGCCGCCACAGCCCACGGGGATGGTCCGCGTCGCGCCAGAAGTTGTACAGGTACTCACCGCGGCGGCGGACGTAGGGGATGCGCGCATCGGTGTCGAGGATGGCCAGCGCCTCGGCCCGCATCTGCTCGAAGCGCTCCCCGGAGAGTTCGGCGAGCGTCGGCTCGTTGTGGCGTCGCACCCACTCCAGCGCGTCGTCACCGGTGATGTCCTCGAGCCACAGATACGCGTCGTCGTCCACCCGACCATTGTGACCGCGCGCGTAGTGTGAGTTGAGTAACACCCGTGCCAGCAGGGGGAGGACGATCGATGGACGACGGCATGCCGCCACGCGCTCTGGTCACCGAGGCCGCGGCAGCTCTGCTGCGCACGCTGCAGGAGCGACACGGCGCGTTGATGTTTCACCAGTCCGGCGGGTGCTGCGACGGTTCGTCGCCGATGTGCTACCCGGACGGGGAGTTCATCGTCGGGGACCGAGACATCCTGCTGGCCATCCTCGACGTCGGCGACCCCGGTGTGCCGGTGTGGATCTCCGGCAGCCAGTTCGAGGCCTGGAAGCACACGCAGCTGGTGATCGACGTGGTGCCCGGTAGGGGCGGCGGGTTCAGCCTGGAGTCGCCGGAGGGCATGCGCTTCCTCAGTCGCGGCCGGGCCTACACCGAGCAGGAGAACCGATTGCTCGAGGCGGAACCTCCCGTGACGGGGGCGCAGTACGAGGCCGGCCAGCGTCCCCGCGCGGACGGCACGCACGTCGTCGCCGAGGCCAGCGACGCCTGTCCGATCCCGGCTGCCCGGGCGGTGCAGGTGCAGGCCTAGGGGTCCTTCGACACGACCATTAGGCTGGACCCGTGACTCACTATGACGTCGTCGTACTCGGTGCCGGCCCCGGCGGTTACGTGGCTGCCATTCGCGCGGCCCAGCTCGGATTGAACACCGCGATCGTCGAGCCGAAGTACTGGGGTGGTGTCTGCCTCAACGTTGGCTGCATTCCGTCCAAGTCGCTGCTGCGCAACGCGGAACTGGCTCACATCTTCACCAAGGAAGCCAAGACGTTCGGCATCAGCGGTGACGCCTCGTTCGACTACGGCTCGGCGTTCGACCGTAGCCGCAAGGTCGCCGACGGCCGGGTGGCCGGCGTGCACTTCCTGATGAAGAAGAACAAGATCACCGAGGTGCAGGGCCGTGGCTCGTTCACCGACGCCAACACGCTGTCGGTCGAACTCAACGACGGTGGCACCGAGACGCTCACCTTCGACCACGCGATCATCGCGACCGGTAGCCGCACGCGGCTGGTGCCGGGCACCGAGCTGTCGGACAACGTCGTCACCTACGAGTCGCAGATCATGGAGCGCGAGCTCCCCAAGTCGATCGTGATCGCCGGCGCCGGTGCCATCGGCATGGAGTTCGGCTACGTGATGAGCAACTACGGCGTCGACGTCACCATCGTGGAGTTCCTGCCGCGCGCGCTGCCCAACGAGGACGCCGAGGTCTCCAAGGAGATCGAGAAGCAGTTCAAGAAGCTGGGCGTCAAGATCCTCACCGGCACCAAGGTCGAGTCCATCACCGACAAGGGGGCCGAGGGCGTCACCGTCACGATCAGCAAGGACGGCAAGCACTCCGAGCTGGTGGCCGAAAAGGTCATGCAGTCCATCGGGTTCGTGCCCAACGTCGAGGAACTCGGCCTGGACAAGGCCGGCGTGACGCTCAACGACCGCAAGGCCATCGAGATCGACGACTACATGCGCACCTCGGCGCCGCACATCTACGCCATCGGCGACGTCACGATGAAGCTGCAGCTGGCGCATGTCGCCGAGGCGCAGGGCGTGGTGGCCGCCGAGACCATCGCGGGTGCCGAGACCCTGGCGCTTGGCGACTACCGGATGCTGCCGCGGGCCACGTTCTGCCAGCCGCAGGTCGCCAGCTTCGGACTGACCGAGCAGCAGGCCCGCGACGAGGGGTACGACGTGAAGGTGGCGAAGTTCCCGTTCACCGCCAACGGCAAGGCGCACGGGCTTGGCGAGCCGGGCGGCTTCGTCAAGATCATCGCCGACGCCAAGTACGGCGAACTGCTCGGCGGCCACATGATCGGCCACGACGTCTCCGAGCTGCTGCCCGAACTCACGCTGGCGCAGAAGTGGGATCTGACGGTCAACGAGCTGACCCGCAACGTGCACACCCACCCCACGCTGTCAGAGGCGCTGCAGGAGTGCTTCCACGGTCTGGCCGGCCACATGATCAACTTCTGAGGGTCAACGCGTGAGAGCGACGATCGTCGCCGGTCTCGGCGGTCTGATCATCGGGCACATGCTGTGGCTGCTGGCGATCTCCGTGGCGACCAAGACCACGACGGTCAACGCGTGGGTGCTGCTGATCGCGGGGGTGTCGCTGGCGCTCGCCGTCGCCGGCGGTCTGCTGGGCCGACGGTTCCATGCCCGCAAGGCCCATGCCAAGGCAGCGTTCGCGTGGGCGCTGCCGGTCTCGCCGATCCTGCTGTCGCTCAGCGTGCTCGCCGTGACCTACCTCTAGTCGGGGAAGTCCAGCGGGATCTTCAGCGTCGCCATCGTGGCCGCCAAACCGTCGTACTGACCGGCCAGCATGCAGAACTCGATGAGCTGCTTGCGGTCGAGGTGCGACGCCAGCGCCGCCCAGGTCTGCGGCGACATCGACCGTGTGACGACGAACTCGTCGGTCGCGGTGATCAGCACCCGCTGCTTGTCGGTGAGCCCGTCGGCGTCGGGTCCGGCGAAGATGGCGGCCTGGGTCTCGTCGTCGACGCCGCGGCTGCGCGCCAGGCGGCGGTGTTGCTGCAGCTCGTATTCGCAGTCCCGTAGGTGGCCGACGCGCAGGATCACCAGCTCGGCGTCCTTGCGCGACAGCTTGCCCCAGTTCAGCAGCACGCCGGAATAGGGCAACCAGGCCAGGAACAGCAGCTTGTGCTGACCGATTGTGTCCATCAGATGAAAGCGCGGCGCGCGGATGAACCGGGCCCCTGCCTTGGCGATGACCCATCCGATGGGGCCGAGCTCGCGCAGGCTTCCCCTGGCGGGGATGCGCGGGGTCTCTGGCGAGCCCGCTGTCTCGTGGCTCCGGTCGGCCGGGGTCTCGGTCACGAGTGCTTCACCAGATAGGGCGACACGGTGCTCCGATGCTCGTCGAGGTCGAGGGCCCGCCCCAGGGCGGGGAAGGCGCGCTGCGGACAGTTGTCGCGCTCGCACACCCGGCAACCGGCACCGATCGGGGTGGCGATTTCACCAGACAAATCGAGGCCCTCCGAGTACACCAGGCGTTGCGCGTGCCGCAGCTCGCAGCCAAGCCCGATGGCGAACGTCTTGCCGGGCTGACCATAGCGCGATGCCCGCCGCTCCACGGTACGTGCCACCCACATGTAGTGGCGCCCATCGGGCATCTGCGCGATCTGCACCAGGATCTTGCCAGGGTTGGCGAAGGTCTCGTAGACGTTCCACAGCGGGCAGGTGCCGCCGCTGGACGAGAAGTGAAAACCGGTGGCGGACTGGCGCTTCGACATGTTGCCGGCGCGATCCACCCGGACGAACGACAGCGGCACGCCGCGCATCGACGGACGCTGCAAGGTCGAGAGCCGGTGCGCGATGGTCTCGTAGCTGACCGAGTAGAAGGCCGACAGCCGCTCCACGTCGTAGCGGAAGTTCTCCGCGACGTCGTGGAACTGGCGGTAGGGCAGTACGGTCGCCGCCGCGAAGTAGTTGGCCAGGCCGAGCCGCGCCAGGGTGCGGGATTCGTCGCTGGTGAAGTTGCCCTCGGCGACCATCGCGTCGACCAGGTCGCCGAACTCGAGGTAGGCGAGCTCGGCGGCGAGCTTGAAGACCGTCTGGCCGGACGGCAGATGCCCGCCGATCTCGAGGGTCTTGGTCGCGGGATCGAAGCGGTGCAGCACGGTGTCCCCGAGGTCGCTGCGCTTGACGATGTGCACGCCGTGCACGCGGGTGAGCCGATCGGACAGCTCGGCGGCCAGGTCGGCGCGGTGCATCCGCATCCGCACCGTCAGATCCTCGGCGGCGGTGTCGAGCTCGTGCAGGTAGTTCTGCCGCTGGTAGAAGTAGTCCCGCACCTCTTCGTGCGGCATGGTGATCGAACCCGATCCCGAGCTGAAGCCGCTGCCGTCGGAGAACCGGCCCTCGGTCAGGGCGGCCAGCTGCGTGGTGGTCAGGCGGTACCGGCGATGCAGGTTGACCATCGCCTGGGCCAGCGTCGGATGGGTGCTGACGACCTCGGCGATCTCGGCCGGGTCGACGTCCACGCCGAGGTCGGCATCCATCGTCACCTCGCGCAGTTCGGCGACCAGCCGGGTGTCGTCCTGGCTGGCGAAGAACGTCGCATCGACGCCGAACACCTCGGTGATGCGCAGCAGCACCGCGACCGTCAGCGGCCGCACGTCGTGCTCGATCTGATTCAGGTAGCTGGGCGAGATGTCGAGCATCTGCGCCAACGCTGCCTGGCTGAACCCGCGCTCGCTTCGCAGCTGGCGGATGCGCGATCCGACGAACGTCTTGGCCACGACGCCGAGCCTAGCCAACGTTGCGAAGGACGTCTTCGCATCCTTGGCAGTGAGGTGGCTGTGGCAGTATCGGGATTCGTGAGTACCACCGGGGAAGCCGCCGGGGGCCCGGCACGGGGGCCGCGGGTTGGTCTGGCCAAGGTCATGATGCCGGTCCCCGATCCGCACCCCGACGTCTTCGACGTCCAGTGGCCGCTGCGGGTCGCCGACGTGGATCGCACCGGCCGGCTCAAGTTCGACGCCGCGACCCGCCACATCCAGGACATCGGCTCGGACCAGCTGCGGGAGATGGGCTTCGACGACACCCATCCGCTGTGGATCGTCCGCCGGACCATGATCGACCTGATCGAGCCCATCGAGTTCAAGGACATGCTGCGGTTGCGGCGCTGGTGTTCGGGGACGTCGAACCGCTGGTGTGAGATGCGGGTGCGGATCGACGGCCGTCGGGGCGGGCTGATGGAGTCCGAGGCGTTCTGGATCAACATCAACCGCGAGACCCAGGGGCCGGCCCGAATCTCCGACGACTTCATCGCCGGGCTGCAGCGCACCACCGACGTCGACCGGCTGCGCTGGAAGGCCTACCTGAAGGCCGGCAGCAGGGAGACGGCCGACCAGACCCGCGAGTATCCCGTCCGCGTCTCCGACATCGACATCTTCGACCACATGAACAACTCGGTGTACTGGTCGGTCGTGGAGGACTACCTGCACGGCCATCCGGAACTGCTCAAGGCGCCGCTGCGGGTGGCCATCGAGCACGACCTTCCGGTGGCGCTCGGCGAGAAGCTGGACATCGTGACCCACGTCCATCCGGCCGGCTCGACCGATGCATTCGGTGAGCACCTCGTCGATCGGACTGTTACAACGCTCACATATTTGGTCGGCGATGAGGTCAAGGCCGTCGCCAGCCTGTTCGCGCTCTGAATCGATCGCGCTAGCAGTACGAGCGTACTGACCTGCGATAACTTGCTACTGGACGGTAACTTCTGAACCGTTTCAGCTGCCGGTGGTCTTCGCAATCTTTGCAAGATCGTCGCGATGGTTGGCGAAAATTGACAAGCGAAACAGGTGGACCTGCGCATATGGGCTGTGACATGGTCGAGTCAGCACGAAAAGTTAACTCGCGGTGGCGTTAACAAAGAATGAGCATGACGTCGCCTGCGGCCGTAACCGAAGGAGCCCGATGTCCACCGTTGGCACACCGAAGTCGCCCGAACAGATCCAGCACGATTGGGACCACAACCCTCGCTGGAAGGGCATCACCCGCACGTACACCCCCCAGGACGTCGTCGCGCTGCAGGGCACCGTCGTCGAGGAGTCCACGCTCGCCCGCCGCGGCGCCGAGGTCCTCTGGGAGCAGCTGCACACCATGGACTTCGTCAACTCGCTGGGCGCGCTGACCGGCAACATGGCCGTGCAGCAGGTCCGTGCCGGCCTGAAGGCCATCTATCTGTCGGGCTGGCAGGTCGCCGGTGACGCGAACCTGTCCGGCCACACCTACCCCGACCAGAGCCTGTACCCGGCCAACTCGGTGCCCCAGGTCGTGCGTCGCATCAACAACGCGCTGCTGCGCGCCGACGAGATCGCCAAGGTCGAGGGCGACCGCTCGGTGGAGAACTGGCTTGCCCCGATCGTCGCCGACGGCGAAGCCGGCTTCGGTGGCGCGCTGAACGTCTACGAGCTGCAGAAGGCGATGATCGCCGCCGGTGTCGCCGGTTCGCACTGGGAGGACCAGCTGGCCTCGGAGAAGAAGTGCGGCCACCTCGGTGGCAAGGTGCTGATCCCCACCCAGCAGCACATCCGCACCCTGACCTCGGCGCGCCTGGCGTCCGACGTCGCCGACGTGCCCACGGTCGTCATCGCCCGCACCGACGCCGAGGCCGCCACGCTGATCACCTCCGACGTCGACGAGCGCGACCAGCCGTTCATCACCGGTGAGCGGACCAAGGAAGGCTTCTACCGCGTCAAGAACGGCCTGGAGCCCTGCATCGCCCGCGCCAAGTCCTACGCGCCGTACTCCGACCTCATCTGGATGGAGACCGGCACCCCGGACCTGGAGCTGGCCCGCAAGTTCGCCGAGGGCGTCAAGAGCGAGTTCCCAGACCAGATGCTGGCCTACAACTGCTCGCCGTCGTTCAACTGGAAGAAGCACCTCGACGACGCGACCATCGCGAAGTTCCAGAAGGAGCTCGGCGCGATGGGCTTCAAGTTCCAGTTCATCACCCTCGCCGGCTTCCACGCCCTGAACTACTCGATGTTCGATCTGGCCTACGGCTACGCCCGCAACCAGATGAGCGCCTACGTCGAGCTGCAGGAGCGCGAGTTCGCCGCCGAGGAGCGTGGCTACACCGCGACGAAGCACCAGCGCGAGGTCGGCGCCGGGTACTTCGACCGGATCGCCACCACCGTGGATCCCACCTCGTCGACCACCGCGCTCGCGGGTTCGACCGAAGAGGGCCAGTTCCACTAGGCCCCGTTTCCTGCGCGAGCAGACGTAAAGGGTCCTGAAATCCCGTATTTCAGGGCCCTTTTGCGTCTGCTCGCGGGGCATGAAGTAGAAAGTGTGAGCGTGACTATCGAACGAGTTGGCGTCATCGGGGCCGGTCAGATGGGCGCTGGCATCGCCGAGGTAGCGCTGCGGGCCGGCGTCGACGTGGTGATCTTCGAACCGACCGACGCGCTGGCCACCGCCGGCCGCGACCGCATCACCGCCTCGCTGGAGCGGGGGGTGAGCCGGGGCAAGCTCAGCGAGGCCGACCGCGACGCCGCGCTGGCGAAGCTGACCGCCACGTCGACGCTGTCGGACCTGGCCGATCGCCAGCTGGTGATCGAGGCGATCGTCGAGGACGAGGCCGTCAAGGCCAAGGTCTTCGCCCAGCTCGACGAGATCGTCACCGATCCCGACGCGGTGCTGGCGTCGAACACCTCGAGCATCCCGATCATGAAAATCGCTGCGGCGACGAAGAACCCGGGCCGCGTGCTGGGGCTGCACTTCTTCAACCCGGTGCCGGTGCTGCCGCTGGTCGAGTTGATCAGCACGCTGGTCACGAATGACGCCGCAGTCGAGCGGGTGGCGAGCTTCGCCGCGGACACGCTCGGCAAGAAGGTCGTGCGCTGTGGCGACCGGTCGGGCTTCATCGTCAACGCGCTGCTGGTGCCCTATCTGCTGTCGGCGATCCGGATGGCCGAGGCCGGCGTCGCCACCGTCGAGGACATCGACACCGCCGTGGTCGCTGGGCTGTCGCACCCGATGGGGCCGCTGCGGCTGTCCGACCTGATCGGCCTGGACACGATGAAGTTGATCGCGGACTCGATGTACGACGAGTACAAGGATGCGAACTATGCGCCGCCGCCGCTGCTGCAGCGGATGGTCGAGGCGGGCCAGCTCGGCAAGAAGACGGGCAAGGGCTTCTACGCGTACTGAGGCTCGGCAACGTCAGCGTCGGGCCATCAGCGCTCGGCGCACCCGCGTGACATCTCGGCGCGCTCGTGGCGCAGCTGGACGGCGCTCACGCGCACGATCGACCAGCCGCGGTTGGCCAGGAACTCGAGCCGGACGATGTCGTTGGCGTAGGCCCGCGGATCGTCGAAGTGCTGCGCGCCGTCGTACTCCACGCCGACCATCCACTGCGGGTAGCCCATGTCGATACGCCGGCGAACGCGACCGCGATCGTCGAGGACCGGAATCTGCGTGACCGGCCGCGGCGTGATCGAGCGGGCGAGCAACAACCGCAACCGCGTCTCCTGCGGCGACTCGGCGCCGCCGTCGGCCATCGCGAGCGTTCGCCGCAACTGCTTGATCCCCCTCGCGCCCGGGTGGCCGGCCGCGATCGTCTCGACGTCGGTGACGGCGCAGCGGGTCGCGTTCAGCAGAGCGTCGACGCGAACGATGCCCTGGTCCCGCGGTGTGCGCCTGCCGAGGTCGTACGCGGTGCGGGCAGCGGTCGTGCACGGGATGCCGCCAAGCTCGCACAGTTCGTCGTCGGCGATGGCGTCGCCGCGGACGATGATCCCCGGCGGCGTCGCATACAGGACCTGGCGATCTCGGCGGGTGCGTCCGCGGGCAGCCACCTGGTCCCGAGTGTCGCGGCCGCCGAGCTGCCGACCAGGACGGCCTCGCGACCCGACCAGAGCCAGGCGGCATACGCGCGGTCGCGGGCCGACAGCTGCAGGCCAATCGGCGCATACACGTTGCGGTGCACCTTGACGAAGCGCGTTCGCAGCTGGTGCCGGCTCACGCGCCCGGAGGCGAGCGCTTCCGAGCCGACGACGATTCCGTTCAGCTCGGGTTGGGCGCACCAGCCGGCGATTCGGTTCCACGAGACTCGGGAAGATGCGGAGACTAGGGCGAATTCCCGCAACTTGCCGAGTCTCAGTGCGTCTTCAACCGCTTCTTCTCGGTCTTGACGTCGAAATCGGCTGGTGGCCAGGATAAGTCGAGCCCGCCGAGCGCGTCGATCAGCAGCTCGGTGACGGCCAGCCGGGCATACCACTTGCGATCGCACGGAATGACGTGCCACGGTGCGTAGTCGGTGGAGGTGCGCTCCAGCACCGCCTGGTAGGCCTGCTGGTAGTCGGGCCACCGCTCGCGCTCGTCGATGTCACCCGGGTTGAACTTCCAGTACTTGTCCGGCCGCTGCAGACGCTCGGCGAGGCGCTTGCGCTGCTCGTCGAGCGAGACGAACATCGCCACCTTCACGATCGTCGTGCCGTCGTCGACCAATTCCCGTTCGAAGGCGTTGATTTCGTCGTAGCGAGCAGACCACACGTCGGGTGGCACCAAGTCGTGCACGCGCACGATCAGCACGTCCTCGTAGTGCGAGCGGTCGAAGACGCCGATGTGACCCGCCGGGGGCAGCGCATTGCGGATGCGCCACAGGTAGTGGTGGGAAAGTTCCTCCGCGGTCGGCTTTCCGAAGCTCGCATATCGGATGCCCTGTGGGTTGCCGGCTCCGACAACGTGTTTGACGATTCCGCCCTTGCCCGCGGTGTCCATCCCCTGCAGTACTAGCAGGACCTTGCGAGGGTCACCCGACCGGCTGCGGGCGTACAGCATCTCCTGCAGGTCGGCGAACGACTCGTTGCGTTCGGCCTGCAGATCGGGGGCGTCGGACTTCGATCCGGTGAATCCGGGGGTCGCTCTGGTGTCGAGGTCGGCGATCTGCTCACCCGCCCGGTACTGCAGATGCGTACGCGGGTCGTGGCTCCAGAGTGACGGAGTGTCGGTGTCGGGGGTCTCGGGGTCGGACATCCGGTTAGTCAAGCAGGTGCGGGGGCAGCGACGGGGACGGATGGGGCGCCGAGTTGAAGCTCTGCAGCGAGCCGCCGACTTCGACGATGCCCCGCAGCGCGTTCCACGACAGCATCGTCAGGTAGTCGATCAGCTCGTCGGCCGTCATCCGCGGATTCGACATCCAGGAGTGCGTCGCCAACTGCACGCCGCCGACGATCATGAACGCCCACGGGTTGGCCCCCCGGGTGTCCATGCCGACCGAGGCCATCCGCCGGCGCAGCATGACGCCGAGCATGCGGGCGATGATCTCCTCGGACTCGGCGACGGCCTTGCTCTTGCTCGCCGAGCTGTTGGCCATCACGAACGGGTAGATCTCCGGCTCGGCGGCCACCGTGGCCACGTAGACGCGGATGATCTCGCGAGTCAGGTCGTACCCGTCGAGGTTCGACGTCAGTGCCGCGGCCATGTTGGGAATCAGGGTGGTCTGCGCAAACCGCATCATCACCGCGGTGGTCAGGTCGTTCTTGTCGACGAAGTATCGGTACAGCACCGTCTTGGAGACGCCGATCTCCGCGGCGATCTCGTCCATGCTCACGTTGCTACCGCGTTGTCGGATGGCGTCGAGCGTGCCGTCGACGAGCTCGTTGCGCCGATCTACTTTGTGCTGGTGCCAGCGCCGTTTGCGCCCGTCGGTCTTCGCCGGCTCGGCCGGGGTTTGCTGTGCCACTTCCGCCGCTTTCCGTTCCCTCGTTCCCGACGATGATACGGCCGCAAACGCCACCCGCCTCGTCGGATGACGCTGCCCCGGCCGCGATGAAGGATGATGGAGACGTGTCGAACACCCCCGCCTCTGGCCAGCGGTCGAGCTTCGCAGAATCGTTCGCCGGCGTCGATTCCGCCGCGGACGCCGAGCGTCGCCGCGGACTGCGCAGGATGAAGGCCGTCGCGCTGAGCTTCCTCCTCGGTGCAACGGTGATCTTCCTGTTCTCGACGTGGGCGCAGTCCCATGGCGCCCCGGGCTGGGTCGGCTACGTCCGGGCGGCGGCCGAGGCCGGAATGGTGGGCGCCCTGGCCGACTGGTTCGCGGTCACGGCTCTGTTCAAGCATCCGCTGGGCCTTCCCATTCCGCATACCGCGATCATCAAGCGCAAGAAGGACCAACTCGGTGAGGGGCTGGGCACCTTCGTCCGCGAGAACTTCATGTCGCCCGAGGTCGTCGAGACCAAGCTGCGCGAGGCCGCCGTCGCCGACCGGCTGGGCAAGTGGCTCGCCGAACCGGTCAATGCCGAGCGCGTCGCCGCCGAGGCGTCGACCGTGCTGCGGGTGGTCGTCGAGATGCTGCGCGACGAGGACGTCCAGGCGGTGCTGGACCGGATGATCGTCAAGCGGGTCGCCCAACCGCAGTGGGGTCCGCCAGTGGGCCGGGTGCTGTCGAGCCTGCTGGAGGAACATCGGCAGGAAGCGCTGCTGCAGCTGTTGGCCGACCGTGCCTTCGAGTGGTCGCTTGGCGCCGACGAGATCATCGAGCGCGTGATCGAACGCGACTCCCCGACGTGGACGCCGCGGTGGGTGGACAGCCTCGTCGGGGACCGCATCCATCGCGAGCTGATGGACTTCACCGACAAGGTGCGCCGCAATCCCGACCACGAACTCCGCCGGTCGGCCACCAAGTTCCTGTTCGAGTTCGCCGAGGACCTGCAGAACGACGAGGCGACGATCGCGCGCGCCGAGAAGGTCAAGGACCAGATCATGGCCCGCGACGAGGTATCCAAGGCCGCCGAGACCGCCTGGACCGCTGCCAAGCGCATCTTCCTGGAATCCGTCGACGATCCGAACTCGACGCTGCGCACCCGGATCGCCGACTCGGTGGTCAACATCGGGGAGTCGCTGCGCGACGACGCCAACCTGCGCGACAAGGTCGACAACTGGATCGTGCGGGCTGCTCAGCACCTGGTTTCGCAATATGGGACCGAGATCACAGCGATCATCACCGAGACCATCGAGCGCTGGGACGCCGACGAGGCGAGCCGGCGAATCGAGCTCCACGTGGGTCGGGACCTGCAGTTCATCCGCATCAACGGCACGGTGGTCGGGTCGCTGGCCGGTCTGGTCATCTACACCGTCGCCCAGCTGTTGTTCTGATCGGACCGGCCAAACGCTAACAAGTGCTTGCTATAGCTAGCACTCCGTCCTATGGTGGTGTTCGAAGCAATCGGATACCCGACGCAGGAGTGGGGTGAACATGTCGCAGGACGAGAAATTGGCCGCGGTCGTGTCCATCGCTGCACAGGACATCGGAAGCTTCATCCGTAGCCAGCGCGAAGCTGCGCAGGTTTCGGTGCGGCAGTTGGCCGAGAAGGCCGGCGTCAGCAATCCCTACCTCAGCCAGATCGAGCGGGGATTGCGCAAGCCATCCGCGGAGGTGCTCAACCAGATCGCCAAGGCGCTCCGGGTCTCCGCGGACGTGCTCTACGTCAGGGCAGGACTTCTCGAACCCAGCGAGCCGAGCGAGGTCCGCGACGCCATCGTCATGGACACCGCGATCACCGAGCGGCAGAAGCAGGTGCTGCTCGACATCTACACCTCGTTCTGCGAGCAGAACGAGGCCTTGACCGACGTAGATGGGGAGCCAGCCACTGACTGAGATCCGACCATCTGCTGATTAGCCAATCCGAATACAAGGTTCGAAGGGAACGAAACATCATGGCCGAGAAGACCCAGCCCACCGTCGACGACCTGAAGGCTCCGTTGCTCGCTGCCGTCGGCGCCGCCGATCTCGCACTTGCCACCGTCAACGAGATCGTGGCCAGCCTGCGCGAGCGTGCCGAAGAAGCCCGCACCGACGCAACGGCGCGTGCCGAGGAGCGCCGGGCCCAGCTGACCAAGCTGCAGGAAGAGCTGCCGTCGCAGGTCGCCGAGCTGCGCGAGAAGCTCAGCTCCGACGAGCTGCGCAAGGCCGCCGAGGGCTACGCCGAGGCGGCGACCGCGCAGTACAACAAGCTCGTCGAGCGTGGCGAGGAGGCGCTGGCGCGGTTGCGCAGCCAGCCGGCGCTGGAAGAGGCCGCCAACCGCGTCGAGAGCGTCACCGACCAGGCCGTCGAGCTGACCCAAGATGCGCTCGGCACCGTCGCCACCCAGACCCGCGCGGTCGGTGAGCGGGCCGCCAAGCTGGTCGGCGTCGAGCTGCCCAAGAAGACCGAGCAGGCCGCCGCCCCGGTGAAGAAGGCTGCGGCCAAGGCCCCGGCCAAGAAGGCGCCCGCCAAGAAGGCCCCCGCCAAGAAGGCGCCGGCCAAGAAGGTGACGCAGAAGTAACGGCACCGATCCCGCCGAGAGGCGGAGTCGACTGAGGGGACGTAACCCGCCTAGGCTTGGAGCGTGATGCTTCAGGACTTGGCGAGTTACGTCCTCTTCGCCATTCAGGTGGGCGTTTTGCTGGCGGGGCTGTACGCGTTCGTCCACGCCGCGCTGCAGCGCACCGACGCCTATACCGCCGCGGAGAAGCTCAGCAAGCCCATCTGGCTCGCCATCCTCGGGGGTACCGCCCTGGTGGGGATCTTCCTTCCGCCGCCGGTCGGTTCGGCCATCGCGGCCTGCGCCGTTGGCATCTACCTCGTCGACGTCCGGCCCAAGATCCTCGAAGTCCAGGGAAAGTCCCGCTGACTCGATGTCGCGACTCCCCGCGAGACTCGGCGCCGCCATCGCATCGGTCGTCGTCCTGACTTGCACGGCCAATACCCCGGCGTCCGCCGACCCGGTCCCACCCGCGCCGTACGTCGATCATGCCGAGTGGGCGCACTGGGGCGATCTGTCGAGCCTGCGCGTGTATCCCACCCCGGCCGGTCGGGCGGCGGCACGTCAACTCAACGACACGGGTGCAGCCGACGAGGCCTGGAGCGAGGTGAAGGCCCTGGATCCCGACGCCGACACCCCCGGCATGCGCGCGCAGTTCCTGTGCCACTGGGCATTCGCCGAGATCGTCCAACCCGGCAAGACGAGCTGGAATCTCGAACCGTGGCGGCCCGTGGTCGACGACCAGACGATGGTGGATACCCGGTGCAACCCCGGCGGCAGCGAGGAGCCCTTCTGATGTCGATCTGGACCAGGGAACTGGTGGCCTCGATGGTCGACCACACCCTGCTCAAGCCGGAGGCCACCGCGGTCGACGTGGCCGCGCTGGTGGAGGAGGCGAACGCGCTCGGGGTCTACGCCGTGTGCGTGTCGCCGTCGATGGTGCCCGCGGCGGTCCGCACTGGCTCGCTGGGCGTGGTGATCGCGACGGTCGCGGGGTTCCCGTCCGGCAAGCACCTTCCGGAGATCAAGGCCCGCGAAGCGACGCTCGCCGTCGCGGCGGGTGCCGACGAGGTCGACATGGTGATCGACGTCGGTGCGGCCGTCGCCGGGGATCTGGACGCCGTGCGTCACGACATCGAGGCGGTGCGCGCCGCGGTGCCGAACACCGTGCTCAAGGTCATCGTCGAGTCCGCCGCGCTACTCGATCTGGCCGGTGAGCAGACCCTGGTGGACGTCTGCCGGATAGCGGCCGACGCCGACGCCGAGTTCGTCAAGACCTCGACCGGCTTCCATCCCGCGGGCGGGGCCACGGTCCGGGCCGTCGAACTCATGGTGGCCACCGTCGGGCCCGCCGTCGAGGTCAAGGCCAGCGGCGGCATCCGCACGGCTGCCGCCGCCGTGGCGATGCTCGAGGCGGGGGCTACCCGGCTCGGGCTGTCGGCCACGGGCGCGGTGCTAGACGGTCTGGAGTTCTAGAGACCGCTGTTGCAGGGTTCTTCCTGGCCGCTCGGGATCGTCGCGTCGTGTGCCGAGAGCTTGGTGATGACGCCAGTGTCGGTGACCTGAACGCTGTCGGCCTGAAGGGCCAGCGGCGAGTTCTTGGTCAGCTGCGAGCTGACCGCGTCGAGTGCCGGCTGCACGGCCTCCCGCGGCAGCGTGAAGCCCAGACCCGTCAGCTGCTGAACCTGCAGCGACAGTTCGTTGTCGACGATCTGCGGCTTGGTGACGATGCTGCCGATCGGGCCCTGGATGGTGACCGTGCCATCTGCCGCGCTCGTCGTGACACCGCTGACCAGGCCGCCGAGCAGCGGGATGGCGTTCTGGACGGTCTGCTTCATGCCTTCGGTCGACCACGTGGCGGTGACGTTCAGCGAGCCCAGGGTGCCCTGGGAGCTGGGGTCCTTCGCGGGGCGCGCGTCGTCGAGGTCGATCTCGACCTTCATGCCCTTCATGTCGCGGATCTGATTGCCGGCGGAGGTGATCGATACGTTGCCGTAGTGGTCGGTCGCCCACTGGTACAGGAACGGGGGGAAGGCGCCGAAGGACACGGTGACGTCATCCTGTAGGACGCACTTCATCGTTGCCTCGACGATCGCGGCTCCCCGCTGCCTGGCGTAGATCTCGCCGCCAACGAGGCCGGCCGCGCAGACCGCGAGCACGATGACGAAGACGAGCACGATCGAGAGCGGGTCGCGGATCAGCCGCCCGAGCTTGCTCCCTGAGGATTCCTCGGCTTCCTCAGGGGGGCCCGTCGGTGAGCCCTGGGTCGGATACCCCTGAGGGGGTGGACCCTGCGGTGGCCCCTGCGGCGGCCCGGCGTACTGCGGTCCAGCGGGGTGCTCCGGCTGGGGTTGGTACGACGGTGTCGGTTGCTGTGCGGGGCGGGCCCACGGATCGGAGGGGTCGGTCACCCCAGCGATTGTGCCCTACTGGAGGCGAGCGAACTCGGCGCGGTTGCGGAGCACGGCGATGGCGTCGCGGGCCTTCTCGACCGAATCAAGGTCGACGTCGACGACCAGGAGCTGCGGATCCGGTCCCGCCGCCGCGATCACGTCTGCGGTGGGTGAGCTGACCAGGCTGCCTCCGACGCCGGTCGGTCCGACGGCGGCGACCTCGTCACCCGGGTAGGCCTGACCGACGGCGGCGACGACGCTGGTGCAGTCCAGCGCGCGAGCCCGCGCCAGCAGCGTCCACTGCTCGAGCTTGCCCGGCCCCGAACCCCACGATGCGTGCACGGTGACGAGTTCGGCCCCGCGCTGCGCGAGCTCGACGAACAGTTCGGGGAAGCGGATGTCATAACAGGTGGTCAGGCCGATCGCGACCCCATCGACGGTGATGATCGTCGGCTCGAAACCTGGTGCTACCGTTCGCGATTCGGTGAATCCGAACGCGTCGTAGAGGTAGATCTTGTGATAGTGCGCCTCGACGCCGGGGCCGGTCGCCACCAGGGTGTTGGTGACCCGGCCGTCGTCGCTGGAAGCTGCATTGCTCCTCCCGTCCGCAGGGCAGAACATCCCGGCCACGACGACGATGCCGGACCGCTCTGCGATCGCGCGCACCCCGGTGGCCCACGGGCCGTCGAGCGGCTCGGCGACCGGCTTGAGCGGTACCCCGAAGCGGCACATGGTGGCCTCGGGGAAGAGCACGATGCGTGCGCCCGCGTCGGCCGCGCGGGCGGTGTAGTCCGCGACGAGGTCGAGGTTGGCGGCGGGGTCGGTGCCACTCTGGATCTGCGCCAAGGCAATCCGCATGCCGAGAGCTTAGTGCGATCCGGTGCTAGACGGGAGCGACCGCCGACCACGGGACAGACAGCACGCCGTCCCGCAGGCGCCGCCGAGGGGGCTCGACGGGATACCCGTCGGCCGCCAGCGACTCCAGCATCGCCCGCCACCGCACCCGCGGTCCGAACACGCCGTGTCCCGCGGCGGCTGCCCACGCCCGATCGGCCGCCGTCAGCAGCCGGTGGATCGGCTGACCTGGCACGTTGTGGTGGATCAGCACCTTCGGTAACCGCTCGGCGAGATCGGACGGCCGTTCGACGGCGAACGGGTCGCACACGAGGGTCAGGCTGACCGGTCCCGCCTCGTCGAGGAGCACCCAGCAGCAGCGTCGGCCCAGCTCGTCACAGGTGCCGTCGACGATCAGCCCGCCGGGTGCCAACCGCGTCCTCATCTGCGTCCACGCCTCGGCGACGTCGTCGACGTGATACTGCCGCAGCACGTTGAACGCGCGCACCAGGATGGGTTGCAGGCCAGCCAGTTCGAACCCGCCGAGGCCGAATTCGACGCCGTCGCGAGCGGGCACCACCCGATCGGGGTGGATCTCCAGCCCGACCACGCGGACGTCGGGTCGCACCGTGCGCAGTCGTGCGGCCAGCTCCAGCGTCGTGATGGGCAGCGCGCCGTAGCCCAGGTCGACCACCAGCGGTGCGGCCGCCGCGAGCAGCGTGGCCCGCACTTGCGGCGCGTGCACCAGCCAGCGGTCGCTGCGGCGCAACCGGTTGTAGCCGGTCGTACCCCGGGTGAGCTGCCCAAGCGGCGACATCCCCTGGGACTCTAGTGCCGGATCAGGCGTTCTCCCTGATCCACGCCGTGGTGAAGTGCTGTTCGGCGATCAGCAGCTCGACCAGCTGGCTGCCGACGAAGTTCTCCACCTTGCCGCCGACGAGCGGGATGCGCACCTCGACGGTGGCCTTCAGCTTCAGCTGGGACCCCGCACCGGCCGGCAGCAGCACCGCGGAGCCCGACAGCATCGCCGGGGCGCCGGGGATCGACCCCTTCACCGTCGCGGTGGCCCGCCCGTCGGTGACCGCCGTCCAGGTCTCCTCGCGCACGAAGCTCAGATCCCCGCGATGGAACTGGGCAACCACCCCGGGCAGCCTGTCGGCGCGCAGCGTTTGGGTGGTGACGACGTCGACCCCGCCCTCGGAGCCGGCGGACATCGTGTCCAGGGACACCATGTCGGCCCCGGATTGGGCGAGGCGCTGCAGCCAGTACCGCTCGTCGCCGAAGGCTCGGTGGATCTGTTCGACGGTGCCGTCGTACTCGGCTGCCATGTCGAAGGAACGCGGCATAGCCGTTCACGCTACCGTTACCGTCCGTGGTCGGTTCGGATATCGCGGGCGTTGCGATCGAGGTATCCGTGCCCGTCGCCCCGCTCACCACGCTGCGGGTGGGACCGGTTGCCGCCAGGATGTTGACCTGCCACTCCACCGACGAGGTGATCGGTGTCCTGCGCGAACTACCCGCCGACGATCCCACCGAGCGCACGCTGGTGCTGGCCGGCGGATCCAACGTGGTGCTGGCCGACGACCTGCCCGATCTGACGGTGGTCCGCATCGCCAACACCGAGATCACCGTCGAGGGCGACGTCGTCCGCGCCGAGGCGGGGGCGTCCTGGGACGACGTGGTAATCACGTCGCTGGCGCACGGGCTGGGTGGTCTGGAATGCCTATCCGGGATTCCGGGGTCGGCGGGTGCGACGCCGGTTCAGAACGTCGGCGCCTATGGCGTCGAGGTCGCCGACGTGATCAGCCGGGTCCGGCTGCTGGACCGCCGCACCGGTGACGTCCGCTGGGTGACGCCCGGGGACCTGGGCTTCGGCTACCGGACCAGCGTGCTGAAGAACTCGTCACGGGCCGTGGTGCTCGAGGTGGAGTTCGCGCTTCGGGGCGACGGGCTGAGCGCACCGCTTCGGTACGGCGAGCTGGCCAAGGCCCTTGGCGCCGAACCCGATTCGCGGCTCGAGTCGACCCGGGTTCGCCAGGAGGTGCTGGCCCTGCGAGCCGGCAAGGGGATGGTGCTGGCCACCGGCGCCGAGGACCCCGATCACGACACCTGGAGCGTCGGCTCGTTCTTCACCAACCCCGTGGTGTCGACCGCCGATCTCGACCGGATCCGGACCGAGGTCGCCGGGCCCGTCCCCAGCTACCCGGCCCCGGACGGGGTCAAGCTTGCCGCGGGCTGGCTGGTCGAGCGTGCGGGCTTCGGCAAGGGCTACCCGGGTGAGGCGTCGGCTGCCCGATTGTCGACCAAGCACGCCCTGGCTGTGACCAATCGGGGGTCGGCGACGACCGCGGACGTGTTGTCGCTGGCCAGGACGGTGCGAGACGGGGTGCGGAACGTCTTTGGGATCACGCTCGTACCAGAGCCGATTCTGGTTGGCTGCGCGTTCTAGGTACCGTGTGTACACGTGACCCTCAATCGGCGCCAGGCGCTGACCGCAATCGCCGTGGGCGCCTCCGGCGTGCTCGCTGCGTGCAGCGGTAGGTCCTCGACCAGCCAGCCCAACGCCACCGAGGCCCCCGCCAAGGCCGAGGTCGCCTTCAAGCCCGCCACCGGTGCCTCCAACGTCGCCCCCAACGACCGCGTCGGCGTCGAGGTGAAGAACGGCTGGTTGCAGCGCGTCGCGTTGACCAACCCCGAGGGCAAGGCCGTCGCCGGCGCCATCAGCGGCGACCGCACGTCCTTCAGCACCTCCGAGCCGCTCGGCTACGGCGTGAAGTACACCTGGAGCGGCTCGGCGGTGGGCAAGGACGGCAAGGCCGTCCCGCTGACCGGATCGTTCACGACGGTCAACCCGCAAACTCAGGTCAACGGCCAGTTCCAGCTCGCCGACGGACAGGTGGTCGGCGTCGCTGCGCCCATCATCATGCAGTTCGACGCGTCCATCGGCGACGACGCGAAACCCGCCGTGGAACGCGCCCTCGTCGTGACCACCACCCCGCCCGTGGAGGGCAGCTGGGCCTGGTTGCCCGACGAGGTGGGTGGATCCCGCCTGCACTGGCGCACCAAGGACTACTACCCGGCGGGCACCAAGGTCCACGTCGACGCCCGGCTCTACGGCGTTCCCTTTGGCGAGGGTGCCTTCGGCGCCGCCGACTCGACCCTCGACATCGAGATCGGCCGCCGTCAGGTGGTCAAGGCCGAGGCGTCGTCGCACCAGATCGAGGTCATCACCGACGCCGGCGTCATCATGACCCTGCCGTGCAGTTACGGCGAGGCCGACCTGCCGCGCAACGTGACCCGCAGCGGCATCCACGTCGTCACCGAGAAGTACGAGGACTTCTACATGTCCAACCCGGCGGCCGGCTACACCAATGCCCACGAGCGGTTCGCGGTGCGCATCTCGAACAACGGCGAGTTCATCCACGCCAACCCGTCGAGCGCGGGCGCGCAGGGCAACTCCAACGTCACCAACGGCTGCATCAACCTGTCGACCTCGGATGCCCAGCAGTACTTCAACACCGCGATCTACGGCGACCCCGTCGAGGTCACCGGCACGTCGATCCAGCTGTCCTACGCCGACGGTGACATCTGGGACTGGGCGGTCAGCTGGGACGACTGGAAGGCGATGTCGGCCCTGAATCAGGACACCCCGCCGCAGAACGTCCCGAGCAGTGCGCCGGCCACCCCGACCGACGCGCCGACGCTGTCGGGTACCCCGACCACGACGCCGCCCAGTCAGGTGACCGTCAGCCCCAGCTCCAGCCCTACTCCGAATCCGGGCGGGTGAACTTGCGGGTCGCCGAGGCCTGATCGCGCGGCCTGATCACGATGTGGTCGAGGTTGACGTGCGACGGCCGCGACGCCACGAATCCGATGACCTCGGCGACGTCGGCGGCGACCAGCGGCGTCATGCCGCGATAGACCGCGTCGGCTCGGTCCCGATCGCCGCCGAAGCGCACGACGGAGAACTCGGTTTCGACCATGCCCGGCGCAATCTCGGTGAGGCGCACCGGTTTTCCCAGCAACTCGCCGCGCAGAGTCTGGTGCAGCGCGGCCTGCGCGTGCTTGGCGGAGGTGTATCCGGCTCCGCCGTCGTAGATCTCGAAGGCCGCGATCGAGGTGACGGTCACGATCAGGCCGTCGCCCGAGGCGATCAGCTTGGGCAGCAGTGCCCTGGTCAGCCGCAACGTGCCCAGCACGTTGGTCTCCCACATCCAGCGCCAGTCATCGAGGTCGGCGTCGGCAACCGACTGCACACCCTTGGCGCCGCCCGCGTTGTTCACCAGGACGTCGACGCGGTCCAGGCTCGCCGCCAGAGCCTCCACGGCCTCGGAGTCTGTGACGTCGGCCACAACCGCGGTGCCGTCGATCTCGGCTGCCAGGGCCTCGATGCGGTCCTGGCGACGAGCCACGCATACGACGTGAAAGCCAAGTCCAGCAAGGGTTTTCGCAGTTGCCTCGCCGATGCCGGAGCTGGCTCCGGTGACCACGGCTACCGGTCGGAAGGATTCGTGTGCGGTCATTCCGCCAACATTAGTTGGCGTGCTAAGTTCTCAACGTGTCCGCAGGTCAGCTTTCGCGCATCACCGCACTTCGTGCGTGTTGTTGTCGTTGTCGCCGCTGCCTCGCCTGACTGAACCCCGGACACCTTCGTCCCGCTGAGTCGCCAGGCGTGGTCAACACCCACCAGCCGACTTCAACGAAGGACACCCCCGTGAGCGCCCCCGCCATCATCCGTCAGACCCCCTCCTCGATCTCCACCGCACACGCCAAGCGCGCGCTGCTTGCCCGCCACCGCATCGTGGCCCCGTCGCTGCGGGTGGCCGAGGCCGCCGCGGCATCGGTGTTCGGCGCGGCCCGGCAGCGCGGACCGATTGCCCGCGACGTCATTGCCCGCACCACCGGCCTGAGCATCGCCACCGTGAACCGCCAGGTAACGGCCCTGTTGGAGGCCGGTGTGCTGCGTGAGCGCGCCGACCTGGCCGTTTCCGGCGCCATCGGCAGGCCGCGGGTGCCGGTCGAGGTCAACCACGAGCCGTTCCTCACCCTCGGCATCCACATCGGCGCCAAGACCACCAGCATCGTGGCCACCGACCTCTTCGGCCGCACGCTGGACGTGGTCGAGATGCCGACCCCGCGGGGTGGGCAGAACTCGGCGTTGGCAGCCCTTGCCGGCAGTGCCAGCCGCTACCTGAGCCGGTGGCACCGCCGCACTCCGCTGTGGGTGGGCGTGGCCGCCGGCGGCGTCGTCGACAGCGCCACCGGACACCTCGACCACGCGCGGCTGGGCTGGACCGATGCGCCCGTCGGCCCCGTGCTGGCCGAGACCCTCGCCCTACCGGTCTCGATGGCCTCGCACGTCGATGCGATGGCCGGCGCGGAATTGCTGCTCGGGGCCCGCCGGCTCGGCACCGCCGGTGCGGCGCCGGTGTCGACGAGCCTGTACGTCTACGCCCGCGAGACCGTCGGCTACGCGTTGTCGATCGGCGGCCGGGTGCATTCGCCCACCAGCGGCCCCGGCACCATCGCGGCGCTGCCCGTGACGTCCGAATTGCTGGGGGGCACGGGACAATTGGAATCCACCGTCAGTGACGAGGCGGTGCTGACCGCCGCCCGCCGGCAGCGGATCGTGCCCGCCGAGGGCCCGTCGTCGACCATTGCGGCGGTACTGCGCGCGGCGCGGCAGGGCAACCAGGCCGCCATCGACCTCCTCGATGAGCGGGCGCGCGTGCTGGGGGAGGCCATCGCACTGCTGCGCGACATGCTCAACCCCGACGACCTCGTCGTCGGCGGCCAGGCCTTCACGGAATACCCCGAGGGCATGGCTAGGGTCCAGCAGGCCTATCGGGAACGCTCGGTGCTTGCGCCGCGGGACATCCGGCTGACCTCGTTCGGCAATCGCGTGCAGGAGGCCGGCGCCGGGATGGTCTCACTGGGCGGCCTCTATGCCGACCCGATCGCCGCGATGCGGCGCGCGGTCCAGGACAAGACCGCCTGACGCCGTCCGACCAGGGCAGCAGTCGGGCCCGAACGACCCGGTGTCAGTATGGGGACGTGCGCATAGCCGTCTTGTCGGTCCATACCTCCCCCCTGGCTCAGCCGGGGACCGGCGACGCGGGCGGGATGAACGTCTACGTCCTGCAGACCGCGCTCGAGCTCGCCAGGCGCGGTGTCGAGGTGGAGATCTTCACCAGGGCGACCACCTCGGCCGACGCTCCGGTGGTGCGGGTCGCGCCAGGCGTGCTGGTCCGCAACGTGGTGGCGGGGCCATTCGAGGGGCTCGACAAGCACGACCTGCCGACGCAGTTGTGTGCCTTCACCGCCGGCGTCTTGCGCGCCGAGGCCACCCACGAACCCGGCTACTACGACGTCGTCCATTCGCACTACTGGCTGTCGGGGCAGGTCGGCTGGCTGACCCGGGACCGGTGGGCGGTTCCCCTGGTGCACACCGCCCACACGCTCGCGGCGGTGAAGAACGCCTCCCTGGCCGTTGGTGACACCCCGGAGCCGCCGATGCGCGCCGTCGGTGAGCAGCAGGTCGTCGACGAGGCGGACCGCTTGATCGTCAACACCGAATACGAAGCCCAGCAGTTGGTTTCCCTGCACCACGCAGACCCGGACCGCATCGACGTCGTGCATCCCGGCGTGGACCTGACGGTGTTCGGTCCAGGAGACCAGGGCCGGGCCCGCCAGGCACTCGGGGTGGCCGCAGACGAACGGGTGATCGCGTTCGTCGGCCGCATCCAGCCACTCAAGGCGCCCGACGTGTTGCTGCGCGCGGCGGCCAAACTGCCGGGGGTGCGCGTGCTGATCGCCGGCGGACCATCGGGTTCGGGCCTTGCCAATCCGGACGGGTTGGTTCGGCTGGCCGACGACCTGGGTATCAGCGACCGTGTGACGTTCCTACCGCCCCAGAGCCGCGAGCAACTCGTCGACGTGTACCGCGCCGCCGACATCGTGGCGATTCCCAGCCATGCCGAGTCGTTCGGGCTGGTCGCCGTCGAAGCGCAGGCCTGCGGCACCCCGGTCGTCGCGGCCGCGGTCGGCGGGCTTCCCGTCGCGGTGCGCGACGGCGTCAGTGGTGTGCTGGTGGGGAGCCACGACCCGGACGACTGGGCCTCGGCGATGGGTGGGCTGCTGGCTCGGGGGCCCGAGACCATGCGGGCGGCCGCCATCGAACACGCCTCGACGTTCTCCTGGTCGCACACCGTCGACGCGTTGCTCGCCAGCTATGGCCGGGCGATCACCGACTACCGCGGCGCCCATCAGCGCGCCGAGGGGCCGGCGCGACGCAACGGCCGCCGCTTCTCGATCCGGCGGGGCGTGCGGGCATGAGCGCGCTGGAGATCATCGAGAACACGCTCAGGGAATCCGATCTCGAGTACGACTTCCACCACGGGGTGGACGGCGCCCCGTCGGGCATCGTCGTGCAGGTGCCCGGTGAGCGCAGGCTCATCACCAACACGATCCTGACCGTCGGCGACCACTCGGTGCGCATCGAGGCGTTCATCTGCCGCAAGCCCGACGAGGACTTCGAGAAGGTCTACCGCTACCTGCTGCGCCGCAATCGCCGGCTGTTCGGCGTCGCCTACACCCTCGACAACCTCGGGGACATCTACCTGGTCGGCCGCATTGCGCTGGAATCGGTGACGCCGCACGTCATCGACGGCATCCTCGGCCAGATCCTGCAGGCCGTCGAGTCGGACTTCAACATGTTGTTGGAGTTGGGCTTTCACTCCTCGATCCAGAAGGAGTGGGACTGGCGGGTGTCGCGCGGCGAGTCGCTGAAGAACCTGCGCGCGTTCGAGCACCTGATCGACGACCGGGACGACGAGGACGACATCTAGGCGCGCGTGGCAAGATCGTCACCATGGCGACTCTGGTGCTGCTCCGTCACGGCGAGAGCGAATGGAACGCGCTGAACCTCTTCACCGGTTGGGTTGACGTCAACCTCACCGACAAGGGGCGCGCTGAGGCGGTCCGCGGCGGTGAGCTGATGAAGTCCGAGGGCGTGCTGCCCGACGTGCTGTACACGTCATTGCTGCGCCGGGCGATCAACACCGCGAACCTGGCGCTGGACGCCGCCGACCGACACTGGATTCCCGTCACCAGGGACTGGCGGCTCAACGAACGCCACTACGGCGCGCTGCAGGGGCTAGACAAGGCCGAGACGAAGGCCAAGTACGGCGAGGAGCAGTTCATGGCCTGGCGCCGCAGCTACGACACCCCGCCGCCGCCCATCGAGAAGGGCAGCGAGTTCAGCCAGGACGCCGATCCCCGCTATGCCGACATCGACGGTGGTCCCCTGACCGAGTGTCTGGCCGACGTCGTCGCGCGCTTCGTCCCCTACTTCACCGGCACCATCGTGCCGGACCTGCAGGCGGGCAAGACGGTGCTCGTCGCCGCGCACGGCAACTCCTTGCGGGCGTTGGTGAAGTACCTCGACGGCATGTCCGACGAGGACGTCGTCGGCCTCAACATTCCGACTGGCATCCCGCTGGTCTACGAACTCGACGAGGCGTTGCAGCCGACGGTCCCCGGCGGCCGGTACCTGGACCCGGACGCCGCCGCTGCCGGTGCGGCCGCGGTCGCCGCGCAAGGGGCGAAGTAGCCGGCCGGACACCCTCCAGGCGAACGGCAGGTGAACTGCGGTGAACGGAGCCCGAACTCCTGTGTTTGCCTCTGTGACATGTCCGGTTTTGGCCGCACGCTGCTGGGATGACGTTCACTCACTGCGTACGATTTTCGCGTGAGTGTGGTAGCGGCGCTGCTGTTGGTGGCACTCGTTTCCCTTCTCGCCGTTGCGCTCGGCGTGTGGATCGGACTGTCGCTGGCCCCCCGGATCGCCGCGCGCCGTCAGCGCAGGTCGGTCGACCAGGACGGCATCACCGTCTCACAGATGCTGACGAACATCGTGGGGTTGTCGCCCGTGGGCACCGTGGTCGTCGACACCTACCGCGACGTCGTCTACATGAACGACAAGGCACGCGAGCTCGGTCTGGTGCGTGACCGGTTGCTCGACGACCGGGCTTGGGCGGCAGCCCAGCGCACGCTCGCCACGGGCCTGGACGTGGACTTCGACCTGGCGCCGGTGCGGCGTCAAAACCCGGGTCGCTCGGGCATTTCCGTCGGCGGTCACGTGCGCCTGCTGAGTGAGGACGATCGCCGGTTCGCCGTGGTCTACGTCGACGACCAGTCCGAGCACGCCAGGATGGAGGCCACCCGCCGGGACTTCGTGGCCAACGTCAGTCACGAACTCAAGACGCCGGTAGGTGCCATGGGCGTACTGGCCGAGGCATTGCTCGCCTCGGCCGATGATCCCGAGACCGTGATCCGGTTCGCCGAGATGATGGTGACCGAGTCCAACCGGCTGGCCAACATGGTCGGCGAGCTCATCGAACTGTCCCGCCTCCAAGGGGCCGAACCGCTTCCGGACCTCGAGTCCGTCGACGTCGACTCCGTGGTCGGTGAGGCGCTGTCGCGGTACAAGGTCGCCGCCGACAACGCCGACATCGAGATCACCACCGACGCACCTACCGGGTTCCACGTACTGGGGGATCAACCCCTGTTGGTGACCGCCATCGCAAACCTGGTTTCGAATGCAATCGCCTACTCGCCCAAGGGTTCTCCGGTGTCGATCAGCCGGCGTAGGCGCGGCGACAACATCGAGATCGCGGTCACTGATCGCGGGATCGGCATCGCGCGCGCCGACCAGGAGCGCGTCTTCGAGAGATTCTTCCGCGTCGACACGGCGCGGTCCCGAGCCACCGGAGGTACCGGGCTCGGATTGGCCATCGTCAAGCACGTGGCGGCCAATCACAACGGATCCATCCGGCTGTGGAGTCAGCCCGGTACCGGTTCGACGTTCACCTTGTCGATCCCGGCCCATCCCGAACCCGACGACGAGTCGGATGACCGAGAGGACCAAGAGTTCTGATGACCAGTGTGTTGATCGTCGAGGATGCCCTTACGGAAGGGACGAGATAGTCATGACCAGTGTGTTGATCGTCGAGGATGAAGAGTCGTTGGCAGACCCGCTGGCGTTCCTGCTGCGCAAGGAGGGCTTCGAGGCCACGGTCGTCACCGACGGACCGTCCGCGCTCGCGGAATTCGAGCGCGCCGGTGCGGACATCGTCCTGCTGGACCTGATGCTGCCCGGCATGAGCGGTACCGACGTCTGCAAGCAGCTGCGCTCGCGTTCCAGCGTGCCGGTGATCATGGTGACCGCGCGCGATAGCGAGATCGACAAGGTGGTCGGGCTGGAACTGGGCGCCGACGACTACGTCACCAAACCGTACTCAGCGCGCGAGTTGATCGCGCGCATCCGGGCGGTGTTGCGCCGCGGCGCCGACACCGACGACTCGGGCGTCGGCGATGGCGTGCTCGAGGCCGGGCCGGTCCGGATGGACGTCGAGCGCCACATCGTGTCGGTCAACGGTGAGTCGATCACGTTGCCGCTCAAGGAGTTCGACCTGCTGGAGTACCTCATGCGCAACAGTGGCCGGGTGCTCACCCGTGGCCAGTTGATTGACCGCGTGTGGGGTGCCGACTACGTCGGCGACACGAAGACCCTCGACGTCCACGTCAAGCGCCTGCGCAGCAAGATCGAGGGCGACCCGGCAAACCCGATTCACCTCGTCACGGTGCGCGGGCTGGGTTACAAGCTCGAGGGCTGACCTAGCGGCCCGGTAGGGCCCGCCGTCTCGACCCGACCTCATCGGGCGCCTCCGTGCGTTCCGATACTCCTGATCTCCGCCTCCTGGTGGCTTCGTCGTGCCCGCATGCGGGCGCCCCGCTGCGATCGGTGGTGCCCGCGCATGTCAGCGGCCCCCAATGTCTTTGCCAAGAATGCCACGGCGACGGCTTTGCTGCTGGCTCATCCAGCCCAAGCGAGGCCCACAACTGTGATTCCCGTCTCTATTTCACAATCCAAAATACATTGCTAGATCTGCAAGTACATGTCGAAAACGGCCAGCTAAGCTGATGTCAGCGAATTGATACCAAAGGTATAACACCAGTTGAAAGTGGCTTTAGAGCTTAACTGGCGAACGAATACGACCTAGAAGGCCCAGAGGTTGCGTGTGCCGCCAGGAAGGTCTCAAACTTTGCTTGCGAGGGTGCAGAGCCGGTGGTAGCGTCCCCTGAGTTCAGTCAGCAACGTTCGTGACGAAGTGGTCACAGCGAAGTTCGACCAACTTGCGCTCGTGGATGACCCCGTGGTTTCGGGTGGTCTGCGGAGGCTCCCCCCGGCGTGCGCCGGACCGTGAGTGCCCACCAGGCAGAACTGGAGTTGCTTCATGACCGACATCTCGTCCGCGAACGGACACCGCATGACATCGGGTGCACTCCCCGCCGACTTTGAGGTGGAGATGAGCGAGTTGGTGGCAACCCCCATCGATACCCGGCACCGGATCCCGCAACCTCCTGCGGTGTCGTTCGTCAGCTTGGTGATTCCGGTGCGAAACGAGGCGCGCAACATCGCGTGGGTGCTCGAGCAGGTCACCGATGACGTCGACGAGATCATCCTGGTCGACGGCAATTCCACCGACGCCACCCTGATCACCGCCCTCAGCGCCCGTCCGGACGTCAAGGTCGTGGCCCAGGAGGGGACGGGCAAGGGCAGCGCACTTCGCACTGGGTTCCGCGCCGCCACTGGCGACGTGATCGTCATGATGGATGCCGACGGCAGCATGGCGCCCCAGGAGATCCTGCACTTCATCCACTTCCTGGGCAACGGCTACGACTTCGTCAAGGGATCGCGATTCTTGTGCGGCGGCGGCTCGTTGGACATCACGCCGTTCCGCCGGCTCGGCAATAAGTTCCTGATGTCGGTGTTCAACAACCTGTACGACTCCGAGGTGACCGACCTCTGCTACGGGTTCTGCGCCTTCAAGCGTCAATACCTCGACCTGCTCGAACTGTCTTCGACAGGCTTCGAAATCGAGTCCGAGATGGTGGTTCGGGCCATGCAGGCCGGCCTCCGCGTCGCCGAGGTGCCGAGCATGGAGATGCCCCGCCGCCATGGTGAGTCCAACCTGAACGCGATCCGCGATGGCGTCCGCGTGCTGCGCACGCTGGTCCGGCTGCGCTGACCTTCCGCGAACCATCACCACGACGCCAGAACCGACGACGATGACTCGGTCCATTCCGCCAAGCCCCGAACGCGCCAGGGGGTCCGTCGACGACCTGCCCGGCGGTGAGTACCGCGCGATCACCTGCCGCGCCCGCGGCATGGACGGCGATACACCCGCCACCGTGCAGAGCATGTCGGTGGTCATCTGCGCCTACACCGTTCGTCGATGGGAAGACCTCTGCCGCGCAGTCGATTCCGTGCTCGCCGACTCCGACGAACGACTCGACGTCATCGTGGTGGTGGACCACTGCGACGAACTGCATCGGCTGGCCAAGGACCGCTTCGACGGCTTGGAACGAGTCGTGGTGTGCCGCAACGACCACGCCCGCGGGCTTTCGGGGGCCCGTAACAGCGGAGTGGCGATGGCCACCGGTGACGTGGTGGCCTTCGTAGACGACGACGCTGCGGTGGAGCCAGGCTGGGCGCGGATGCTGATGGCACACTATGCCGACCATCGGGTCGTCGCCGTGGGCGGTCATGCCACCCCGGTCTGGCCCGACGAGCGGCCGGGATGGATGCCGCGCGAGTTCGACTGGGTGGTCGGCTGCAGCTACGTGGGCCAACCGACAGAAGTGACCACGGTACGAAATCCGCTGGGCTGCAACATGTCAATTCGACGCGACGTACTCTCGCGGATCGGTGGATTTCGGTCGGAGGTGGGCCGGGTCGGTACGCGTCCGGTCGGCGGTGAGGAGACCGAGCTGTTCATCCGGCTCAGCGGGCGGATGCCGGCCGGCCGGGTGCTGCTGGAACCACGGGCCGCGGTCCGGCACTACGTCTCGAGGGACCGCACGACCGTGCGGTACTTCGTCCGCCGCTGCTACTACGAAGGCGTCTCGAAGGCGGTCGTCACCGAGCTCGCAGATCGACGCGGATCCCTGAACAGCGAACGGGATTACAGCCTGCGCGTGCTACCGCGCGCGGTGGTTCGCGAGTCGGTCTCGCTGAGTCCCGAGGGGTGGTCCCGGGCATCGATGGTGGTGGTTGGCCTGGTCGTCACGGCTGCCGGGTACGTGCGCGGCAAGGTGTCTCGAGGGTTTGGAGCCGCCGACTCATGACCGATCCCGCACCGAGCGCGCTGCGAATCCATGCCGTCGCACCGCCGCCCGACGTTCGCCAACGTGATGGGCTGCCGTGGTTCGGCGAAGTCTGGGCCGACGTCGTCGATCTCGCCATGGAGGATGCCGCGGCCGGTCGGGTCTCCACCCGGTGCTCACTGGAGGGGGTGGGTCGCCACGACGCGGCCCGTCTTCTGGTGCGGTCGGGCAACGGACCCCTCGGTGTGGTGGACGTCCCCGTCAGCGACGGTGCGGTGCACCTCGACGAACTCTGGTGCCGTCTGGAGGATCTGCGCCGCGGACCAGAAACCGTGGGCGGGCCCGCGAAGGTGGGCGAGGCGGGAATGTCGGCGACGAGGGGACCGGGTGAATGATGGCGTGCCGACTGTGTGACTCCGACCGGTTGGTCAGCGTGCTCGATCTGGGCGCCACACCGCCGTGCGAGACGTTCCTGACCGCCGAGGAACTCGACCTGCCGGAGGTCACCTACCCGCTGCACCTCCGGTTGTGCGAGGACTGCCTGCTGCTGCAGATTCCGGCGCTGATCACGCCGGAGGACACCTTCACCGAGTACGCGTACTTCTCGTCCTATTCCGACAGCTGGGTAGCGCATGCGCGCGAATTCGTCGCCGAAGCCACCGCGCGCGTCGGGCTGAACCGGGAGTCGTTCGTCGTCGAGGTGGCCAGCAACGACGGCTATCTCCTGCAGCACGTGGTGGGCGCCAAGATTCCCTGCCTTGGCATCGAACCGTCGGTGAACGTCGGTGCGGCCGCGCGTGATCGGGGCGTGCCGACGGTCTCGGCGTTCCTCGACGAGGCGCTGGCCGCCGAGGTCGTTGCGCAGCACGGGAGCGCCGACCTGGTGGTTGCCAACAACGTCTATGCGCACATCCCGGACCTGCTCGGCTTCACGCGGTCGCTGCGCGCCCTGATGGCCGACGACGGATGGTTGAGCATCGAGGTGCATCATGCACTGAACCTCGTCGCGCTCGGCCAGTTCGACACGATCTACCACGAACACTTCCAGTACTACACGGTGTTGTCCGCGATGCGGGCGCTGGCCACTGCGGGACTCGCCGTCGTCGACGTCGAATCCCTTCTGACACATGGTGGTTCGATTCGGCTCTGGGCCCGGCCCGAGGCCGTGGCCGGGAAACCGTCCGCTCGGGTGGCCGACGCGTTGCGCGTCGAGGAGCAGGCCGGGCTGCACCACGTCGACGGTTACCTCGGGCTGCGGCCTCGCACCGAGGCCATCCGGCACGACCTGCTTCGGTTCCTGCTTCAGTGCCGGGCCGAGGGCAAGCGGGTGGTCGGCTACGGCGCCCCTGGCAAGGGCAACACCCTGCTGAACTACTGCGGCATCCGGAACGATCTACTCGAGTACACGGTGGACCGAAACCCCTACAAGCACGGCAGATTCACGCCAGGTACCCGCATCCCGATCCACGACCCGGCGCAGCTCGCCAAGGATCAACCGGACGTCGTGGTGCTGCTGCCGTGGAATCTCGAGACCGAACTGACCGAACAGCTCGCCTACGTCGCGGAGTGGGGCGGTCAGTTGATGGTGCCCCTGCCGGTTCTGCACGTCGCAGATGGTTCACATTCGCACGATGACGGTGGCGGTCGGGTCACCGCCGAACAGGAGGCAATGTCATGAAGGTCGTTCTCTTCTGCGGTGGCTACGGAATGCGCATGCGGGACGGATCCGGCGAAGGGCTCCCCAAGCCGATGCAGATGGTGGGCCCGCGGCCGCTCATCTGGCACGTCATGCGCTACTACGCCCACTTCGGCCACAAGGAGTTCATCCTCTGCCTCGGTTACGGCGCGTCACACATCAAGAACTACTTCCTGACCTACCAGGAGGCGGCGTCCAACGACTTCGTCATGCGCGACGGCAAGGTCGAGTTGATGGGTTCCGACATCAGCGACTGGTCGATCACGTTCGTGGACACCGGAGTCGAGTCCGCGATCGGTGAGCGGCTGCGCCGGGTCCGCGACCATCTCGACGGTGACGAGTACTTCCTGGCGAACTACGCCGACGTGCTGACCGATGCCCCGCTGGACGACATGATCGTCGAATTCCGCGCCTCCGGAGCCGCGGCGTCGATGATGGTGGTGCCGCCGCAGCAGTCGTTCCACTGCGTCGACGTCAGCGAGGCGGGGGAGATCAAGGACATCACCCCGGTCTCGGAGTTGCCGATGTGGGAGAACGGCGGCTTCTTCGTGCTGAGCCAGGAGATCTTCGATCACCTTCCGCCCGGTGGCGACCTGGTTGCCGATGTCTGCGGCACGCTCGCGGGTGAGGGTCGGCTGTTCGGCTACCGCTACAAGGGATTCTGGAAGCCGACCGACACGTTCAAGGAACGCGCCGAACTCGACGCCGCCTACCAGCATGGCGATCGGCCGTGGATGCTCTGGGAGCGCCACGAAGACGTCGCACGGTCGGCATGATCGGGGTCCGCACCGGACCGCTCACCGAGATCGTCGTCGTCGGGGCGCACTGTGACGACATCGCGATCGGCATGGGGGGGACGCTGCTCACGCTGGCCAGGGAACACCCTGGCCTGCGGGTGCGGGCGCTGGTGCTCTCCGGTGCCGGCACCCCCCGCGAGGCCGAGGAGCGCTCGGCGATGGCCGCGTTCTGCCCAGGGGCCGACGTCGAGCTGACGGTAGGGGACCTGCCCGATGGTAGGGCCCCCGCGCACTGGGAGTCGGTCAAGGAGAGCCTGGCCGCGCTGCGGCGAACGTGCAAGCCGCAGTTGGTGTTCGGCCCGCAACGCCGAGACGCCCATCAGGACCATCGGTTGCTGGCCAAGCTGCTGCCCACCGAGTTCCGCGACGAGCTGATCCTGGGATACGAGATCCTCAAGTGGGAGAGCGACACCCCGGTGCCGTCGGTGCTGCATCCCCTGGCACCCGGTGTCGCCGAGGAGAAGGTGCGCCTGCTGCACGAGTACTACCCGTCGCAGATCGGTCGCGACTGGTTCGACGAACTGGCCTTCCTGGGCCTGAGCCGGCTGCGCGGCGTGCAATGCCACAGCCCGCACGCCGAGGCGTTCGTGGTGGAGAAGATGACCATCGATCTGCGCGCGGGCGGATGGGCAGCCGAGCAGGACGGCGCGTCGGGCGCAAGAACCGTTGTCAGACAGGGAGTCGACTAGCATGCGAGTACTCGTCACCGGCCATCAGGGCTACCTCGGCACCGTCATGGTGCCGATCCTCCGCGGCGCCGGGCACGACGTGGTGGGCCTCGACACCGGCTACTTCGCCGAGTGCGTACTTGGCGACCCACCGGTCGATCCGCTCGCGCTGGCCGTGGATCTGCGCGACGTCACGCCGGCGCATTTGGCCGGGTTCGACGCGGTGGTGCACCTGGCCGCGCTGTCGAACGATCCGCTCGGTGCCCTGGCCCCCCAGATCACCCATGACATCAACCACCACGCCTCGGTACGGCTGGCGCGTGCGGCCAAGGACGCCGGGGTGCGGCGCTTCCTCTACGCCTCGACGTGTTCGGTCTACGGCGCCGCGGGATCGGAGCTGGTCACCGAAGAGGCCCCGGTTCGGCCCCTGACGCCGTATGCGGAGAGCAAGGTTCGGGTGGAAGACGACGTCGCGGCGATGGCCGACGACTCGTTCTCGCCGGTATTCCTGCGCAATGCCACGGCATTTGGCTTCTCCCCGCGGTTGCGGGCCGACATCGTGCTCAACAACCTGGTCGGGCACGCCGTGCTCACCGGCACGGTGCGAGTGATGTCCGACGGCACCCCCTGGCGTCCGCTGGTGCACGCCCGCGACATCGCGGCCGCCTTCCTCACCGCCATGGAGGCGCCGCTCGAGACGGTCCACGGAAGGGCCTTCAACGTCGGTTCCGAGATGAACAACGTAACGGTCGCGGAGATCGCCGAGGCCGTCGTCGGCGTGGTTCCCGGGTCCTCGCTGCTGATCACCGGGGAGACGGGCGCCGATCCGCGGTCCTACCGGGTGGACTTCTCGGCGTTCCGGCGGGCAGTCGGATTCGAGGCCGCCTGGACGGTGGCCGACGGGGCGGCGGAGCTCTACCGCGAGTACACCGCGGCGGGGTTGACCGAGGAGGACTTCGTCCATCGGTTCACCCGCCTCTCGCACCTCGAGACGCTGCAGGCGCGCGGCGCGCTGGACGAAGGGATGCGCTGGGTCAGAGCAGATGCGTGAGCAGCTCGGCCCAGCTGCCCGCCTGGGCATCGCGGTCGGAGACCACCGAGACCGGAAGTGGCCAGTCGATCGCGAGATCCGGGTCGCCGTAGGCGACGCCGACGTCCTCGGCGGGCTCGTGCGGGCGGTCGATGCGGTAGCACACGTCGGCCGTGGCGGTCAGGGCCTGGAAACCGTGCAGGAATCCGGGAGGGACGTAGAGATGCCGAAAGACATTGTCGTCCAACAGGAATGCCTGACTGCGACCAAACGTCGAGGAGGTGGGTCTGGCGTCGACGATGACGTCGTGGACGGCGCCGTTGGCGCAGCGGACCAGCTTCGCCTCACCGCGGCCGACCCGGCCGTGCATCCCGCGCAAGCCACCTCGTACGGTCCTGGACTGCGAATCCTGCAGGAACGTCGCCGACATCCCCGGACGGCCAAGGCATTCGTCGAAGATCGTCGCGTCGAACGTGCGGGTGAACAGACCGCGGTCGTCGCGAAAGGGTTCCGGGACCATCACCAGCACGTCCGCCAGCTCGGTCGTGTCGATGCGCATGAGGAGATGGTGCCATGATCGGCTGCCGAGGATGCGGCGAACCCGGGTTGAGCCGAGTGATGGATCTGGGCAAAGTTCCTCCCGCCGACCACTTTCCGCCTGCGGCGAGCCCGGTGGACGCGGCGGAGGCCTCGCATCATCTGGCCATGGACCTGTGTTCGGTGTGCGGTCTGGCGCAGCTCGCCGAGGACGACACGACGGCCGAGGAGCCGCGGGGCGTCGAACCGCAGGCGCTGCGCGATCAGGCCGCTGCCGCCGTCGAGCTTGCCGCGGCGGACGGGTGGCTCGTGGGAGGCACGGTCCACGAATTCGGAAGCCCGCACGGCGGCACGTGGATGCCGCTGCTGACGGCCCGGGGTCACCGCGCCGCCGACGGTGCGGCCGACGTCGTGCTCGATTGCTTCGGCATCATGCACGACGCCGACCAGCGGGCGGCCTTCGCGCTGCGCGCCGGCCTCACCAAGCCCGACGGGGTACTGTTCGTCCAGTTCCACTCGCTGGCGGCCATCGTTCGGCAGGGACAGTGGAATGCGTTGCGCCACGGCCACTTCGCCTACTATTCGCTCTCTGCCCTGCAGCGACTGCTCGGGGCGGTGGGCATGCGCGTCGCCACGGCCTGGGAATTCGACCTGTACGGCGGCACGGTGCTGGTGGCCGCGGTGCACGGGCAGGGTGCCGGTGACACCTCGGTTCGTCGCATCCTCGACGCCGAACGAGAGCTGGGCATCGACGGCGTGGACGGAGTGGCCGGTCTGCAGCGGGCCGCCAACGACCACGCCATGGCGCTGCGGGGTTGGCTCGAGCGAGAAGCCGACGCCGGCCGATCGGTGCTGGCCTACGGCGCCGCGTCCCGCGCAGTGGCGCTGTTCAGCCGGGCCGGACTCGATACCCGGCTGATCGCGGCGATCGCCGATGCCGCGCCGGCCAAGCAGGGCAGGCGGATGCCGGCCACCGACATCCCGATCGTGTCACCCGCCGAACTGCTCGCGGCGAACCCGGACAGGGTGTTGCTCACCCTGCCCGATCTGTTGCCCGAACTCACCGCGGCACTGCCGCGACTGGCGGGACGCTGGCAGCTGGACTCCGAACTGTCCACGCCGCTGCCGCACCCGGTGAGCACCTGACGTGCAGTACGCCCTCAAGTTCATCGCCTCGATGCCGCGGTTCGCCGGGGACCCCGCCAAATGGCTTGCCGCCCTAAGACGGATCGAGGCGCACGGATTCGACACCGTGTCGGTGTCACACCACGTCGTGCACGGCTGGCAGCTGGGGCTGGTGGCGGCCATGGCCTTCGCGGCGGCCTCCACCACGCGCCTGCGAGTGCTGTCCCTGGTTGGGCAGAACGATCTACAGCACCCGGCGCTGCTGGCCAAGGACATCGCCACGATCGACGCGCTGTCCGGCGGACGCGTCGAGCTCGGCATCGGAGCGGGCTGGCAACCCGCCGACTACCACGCCCTCGGTCTGGAGTTCGAGTCCGCCGAGGTCCGAATGCGTCGACTCGCCGAGGCGCTAGAGGTGCTGCGGCTGTACTTCACCGAGGACGAGGTGGACTTCACCGGCGAGCACTACCGCGTCAACGGCATGGAGGCACTACCGCGGTGCGTCCAGGCCGACGGTCCGCCGGTGCTCGTCGGAGCTGGCGGGCCAAGGATGCTCGAGCTCGCCGGCCGCTCGGCGGCGATGGTCGGCGTGCACGCGAGATTGCCTCGGGGGCGGATCGATCGCAACGTGGTCGCCGAGCTCGGCGCCGCCTCGATCGCGGCCAAGATCGACCGCGTGCGGGCCGCCGCGCGCTCGGCCGGAAGACCGCCACCGGAACTGCAGTTCAGCTGCTATCACGTGCGGGTCACCGATGCGCCGGCTCGGTGCGGTCCGCGGTCGAGCTGGGCCGAGCTCGTCGAGTCCGAGGATGACGTGCTCGCCGATTCACCCGCCGTGCTCGTCGGCACGGCCGCGGAGTGCGCGGCGCGGCTGCGCGAGTGGCGCGACCGCCTTGGCATCACCTATTGGCACCTCGGCGCCGACGCCGAGACTGCGAGTCGCATCCTCGAACACGTCTGACCCCGATGGCGCCGGTTCACTCGGCTGCGCGGGTGGCGGGGTGGATGGCGATCAGGCCGAGCACGCTGCGCCGCTTGCACATCGCCGCGAGTTCGGCGTAGGCCTTCTCACCGAGCAGTTCGGTCAGCTCGGGGGCGTAGGACTGCCACACCTGCCTGGCGCCGACGTGGGCCTTGGGATCGCCGGTGCAGTACCAGTGCAAGTCGGCGCCGCCCTCGCCCCAGCCGCGGCGGTCGTATTCGGTGATCGTGGTGCGCAGCACCTGCGTGCCGTCGGGCCGTTCCACCCACTCCTGGCTGCGCCGGATGGGCAGCTGCCAGCAGATGTCCGGCTTCATGGTCAGCGGTTCGACGCCGAGCTTGAGTGCCTTGGAGTGCAGTGCACAGCCGATGCCGCCGGCGAATCCCGGACGGTTCAGGAAGATGCAGGCGCCGCGGTACTTGCGAGTGCGCAGGTTCTCCTTGCCGTCGTACTCGTCCATCTCCAGATAGCCCTTGCGGCCGAGGCCCTTGTCGCGGAACTGCCAGTCCTCGTCGGTCAGCTGCTTGACGGCGTCGTCGAGCCGCGCCACGTCGTCGTCGTCGGACATGAATGCGCCGTGGCTGCAGCAGCCGTCGTCCGGGCGTCCCTCGACGGTGCCCTGGCACGCGGGGGTGCCGAACACGCACGTCCACCGCGAGCACAGCCAGGTGATGTCCGCTGCGATCAGATGTTCGGGGTTGTCGGGGTCGTAGAACTCCAGCCATTCGCGGGCGAAGTCGAGATCCACCTCGCCGCCTACACCACCCTCGTGCGCACCGGGGCGCGATCCGCTCACGGAATGCAACGGTAGACCCGATAACGTGGGTCTCGTGCGATTGGGCGTGCTCGACGTTGGCAGCAATACGGTTCATCTGCTGGTCGTGGATGCCCGGCGCGGCGGTCATCCCACGCCGATGAGCTCCACGAAGGCCTCGCTGCGCCTCGCGGAGGCGATCGACTCGTCGGGCAAGCTGACCCGCAAGGGTGCCGACAGGCTCGTCGACACGATCGACGAGTTCGCCAAGATCGCGGCCAGCTCGGGGTGCGCCGAGCTGATGGCGTTCGCCACGTCCGCCGTGCGCGATGCGAAGAACTCCGAAGACGTTCTGGCGCGGGTGCTTTCGGAGACGGGCGTAGCGCTCAAGGTGCTCTCCGGTGTCGACGAGTCCCGGCTCACCTTCCTGGCGGTGCGTCGCTGGTACGGCTGGAGCCCGGGGCGCATCATCAACATCGACATCGGCGGCGGTTCCCTGGAGCTGTCCAGCGGCGTGGACGAGGAGCCCGACATCGCGCTGTCTCTGCCGCTTGGCGCGGGCCGGCTGACCAGGGAGTGGCTGCAGGACGATCCGCCGGGCCGGCGGCGCGTTGCGATGCTGCGGGACTGGCTCGCCACCGAGATGGCCGATGCCGGCGCGCGGGTGCTCGATGCTGGCGCGCCCGACCTGACCGTGGCGACGTCGAAGACGTTCCGGTCGCTGGCCCGACTCACCGGAGCGGCCCCCTCCGGCGCCGGACCCCGGGTGAAGAGGACACTGACAGCTGCAGGACTACGTCAGCTCATAGCATTCATCTCTAGGATGACCACGGCTGACCGAGCGGAGTTGGAAGGGGTGAGCGCCGAACGTGCGCCGCAGATCGTGGCGGGCGCGTTGGTTGCCGAAGCGAGTATGAAGGCCCTTGCGATCGATACCGTGGACATTTGCCCCTGGGCGTTGCGAGAAGGGTTGATCTTGCGCAAACTCGACAGTGAGGCCGACGGCACCGCCCTGGTTGGGACGTCGGCCGACTTGGTCAAGGCCAGGGGCACGCGATGACGGATTCCGACGACACCAGTACCCGGCCCATCTCGGTCGCCGAATTGCTGGCCAAGAACGGCACCATCGGCGCCCCTCCGGTGGGCGGCCGACGCCGTCGCCGCCGCGGCAACAGCGACGCCGTGACCGTGGCCGAACTTACCGGCGAGATCCCGATCGTCAACACCGGTTCGATGCGCACCGTCGCCGCGGAGCCCGTACCCACACCACCGGTCGAGGACGAGGTCGCCGAGCCCGTCGAGCCAGAGGCACGATCCGAACCAGAGGTCGAGCCGGCGACCGGCCCCGACGCGGAGGCCCAACCCGAACCTGAAGCCGAACCCGAACCCGAAGCCGAGGTCGAGGCCGAATCTGAGGCCGAAGCCGAGGTCGAGCCGGCGCCCGCCCCCGAACCCGCTCTCACCGAGGCGGAGGCCGACTACCAGGCCCACCTGCAGCAGCGGGACTCCGAACCCGATCCCATCGACTTCACGCCGCCGCCCCCGCGGCGACCTAGGGCAGCCACGACCGGATCCTTCCCGGCGCAGCTCGGGGGCGCCGAGCAGATGAGCCCGGACCCCGTCATCGACGAGGACGAACTCCCCGACCTTGGGCCCGATGACGTCTTCGACGACGTGCTCGACGAGCCCGTGGTCGACCAGGGCGCCACGATCAAGCAAGAGGTGCCGACCTATCTGCGGTCCGGCTCCGACACGCTGTTCGGGGGTCAGTCGGTCGCCGACGAGGCAGCCAGGCGCGGTCCGCGGCCCGGCCCGGAGGACATCGATCTCGGTGAGGACCTCGCGGCCGAGCCCGCGGCGGTCGAGACGCCCGCGGCGAGCGGCCAGCAGGGCAGCTCGGCATTCGTCAGGGGCGTGTGGGTGGTGGTGCAGTGCATCCTCGCCGTCGCGTTCGGCGCGGGTCTGTTCATCGCCTTCGATCAACTGTGGCGCTGGAACACCATCGTCGCGCTGGTGCTGTCCGTCCTGGTCATCCTCGGGTTGGTGGTCGGGGTGCGGGTGGTGCGCAAGACCGAGGACATCGGCAGCACCCTGATCGCGGTGGCGGTCGGCGCACTGGTGACCTTGGGCCCCCTGGCACTGCTCCAGTCGCACTGACCCGCCTCGTGCGCCCCGCCATCAAGGTAGGTCTGTCGACTGCCTCGGTCTACCCGTTGAGGACCGAGGCCGCCTTCGAGTACGCCGCCAAACTCGGTTACGACGGCGTGGAGCTGATGGTGTGGGCGGAGTCGGTCAGCCAGGACATCCCGGCCGTCCAACGCCTGTCCGAGCAGTACGACGTCCCGGTGCTGAGCCTGCACGCGCCGTGCCTGCTGATCTCGCAGCGCGTGTGGGGTGCCAACCCGATCTCGAAGCTGGAGCGCAGCGTGCGGGCCGCCGAGACACTCGGTGCGCAGACCGTCGTCGTGCATCCGCCGTTTCGGTGGCAGCGGCGGTACGCAGAGGGCTTCACCGAACAGGTCGCCGAGCTGGAGTCGACCAGCGACGTAATGGTCGCCGTGGAGAACATGTTCCCGTTCCGCGCCGACCGCATCTTCGGCACCGGCCAGTCGTCGATCTCCCGGATGCGCAAGCGCGGGGGGACGCCCGGAGTGGCGGTGTCGGCGTTCGCGCCGTCCTACGACCCGCTGGACGGCAAGCACGCGCATTACACGCTGGACCTGTCGCATTCGGCGACGGCGGGCACCGACGCGGTCGACATGGCCGCCCGGATGGGCGACGGGCTGGTGCACCTGCACCTCTGCGACGGCAGCGGCGCCTCCACCGACGAACACCTGGTGCCGGGCCGCGGTACGCAGCCGGCCGCCGAGATCTGCCAGATGCTGGCGGCCAGCAACTTCGCCGGCCACGTCATCCTCGAGGTCACCACCTCTGGCGCGCGGACGGCCGCCGAACGCGAGGATCTGCTGACCGAGTCGCTGGAGTTCGCCCGAACTCATCTATTGCGCTGATGGAGGATTGGGGTCGTCGTGGGTGAATCTGCTTCCTTCGCCGAGGCAATGGAATTGACGCCGGTGGCCGCGGAGGACGGCAGCGACGTTCGCGCCTTCGATGGCGTGCTCGACGAGCACTGGACGATCGGGCCGAAGGTGCACGGCGGCGCGATGCTGGCGCTGTGTGCGAAGGCCGCCCGGACGGCCATCGATCCGTCCGGTGCCGAGGACATCGAGCCGATCGCGGTGTCGGGCAGCTTCCTGTGGGCCCCCGACCCCGGGCCGCTGCGCGTGGTCACCACCATCCGCAAACGGGGTCGCCGGGTGAACCTCGTCGACGTGGAGCTCGTCCAGGGGCAGCGGACAGCGGTGCGGGCGGCGATGACCCTGGCCCAGCCCGAACATCACGTGGCGCCGCTGCTGTCGGCCAATCCGGTGGTGCCCTTGATGACGCCGGACCCGCCGCCGGGCCTCGAACCGATTGGACCCGGGCACCCGATGGCCGACATCGTGCATCTTGCCCACGGCTGCGACATCCGACCGTCGCTGACGACGATGTCCCCGCGCGCCGACGGCGGCCCGCCGGTGATCGAGTACTGGGTGCGTCCGCGGGAGGGCTCGCCAGACGTGCTGTTCGCGCTGCTGTGCGGTGACGTCTCGGCCCCGGTCACCCTCGGGGTGAACCGGTTCGGTTGGGCCCCAACGGTTCAGCTGACTGCCTACCTTCGTGGTCGGCCGGCCGACGGTTGGCTGCGGGTGATGTGCACGACGATGCAAATCGGCCAGGAGTGGTTCGACGAGGACCACGTGGTCGTGGACTGTGAGGGGCGCATCATCGTGCAGTCCCGGCAACTGGCGCTGGTGCCCCAGGCGCCGGCGTAGCTTACGCGCGCGGGCGTGCAATGCTTGCGTCCGTGGCGAGAATTGCGATCATCGGTGGCGGAAGTATCGGCGAGGCACTGCTTTCCGGGCTGTTGCGCTCGGGGCGGCAGGCCAAGGACATGGTCATCGCCGAGAAGCACCCGGACCGGGCGAAGTACCTGTCGGACACCTACTCGGTGCTGGTGACGACGGTGGCCGACGCCGCCGAGAACGCGGCCTTCATCGTCGTCGCGGTCAAGCCGTCCGATGTCGAATTGGTGATCGGCGACATCGCCGAAGCCGCCGCACGGGCCGAGAACAGCAGCGCCGAGCAGGTCTTCGTGACCGTGGCCGCCGGCGTCAGCACCGCCTACTTCGAGGCCAACCTGCCGGCCGGGGCACCGGTCATCCGGGTGATGCCGAACGCCCCGGTCGTGGTCGGTGGCGGGGTCAGCGCGCTGGCGCCGGGCCGCTTCGCGACGGCGGAGCAGCTCAAGGAGGTCTCGGCGATCTTCGACGCGGTCGGCGGGGTGCTGACCGTCCCGGAGTCTCAACTCGACGCGGTCACCGCGCTGTCGGGCTCGGGTCCGGCGTACTTCTTCCTGATGGTCGAGGCGCTCGTCGATGCGGGTGTGGCCGTCGGGCTGCCCCGCGCGGTGGCCACCGATCTGGCGGCGCAAACGATGGCCGGTTCGGCGGCGATGTTGCTGGAGAGCCTCGACCGCGCCGCCGCGTCGGGTGACGGCGCCGCTGGCACGGCAATGGACACCAGCCCCGCTCAGCTGCGCGCCACGGTCACCTCTCCGGGGGGCACCACCGCGGCTGGTCTGCGGGAATTGGAGCGGGGGGGTCTGCGGGCCGCGGTAGCCGAGGCCGTCGCGGCGGCAAAAACCCGCTCTGAGCAGCTAGGAATTACATCGGAGTAGTTCGGGAATTTCGGACGGATTAGCCCACACCCGTCGCAATAACCCCAATGGCCACGCTATTCTCCCTGAGGTATGCGCGCTCTGCGCCAGCGGTGGGGAAGCCGCTGGAGCGGCGTGCCTGATTGATTGGGTTGCGATGACGTCTATGAACGGGCCATCGGCACGTGATTCCGCTAGTGGTAAGTCGGCGCGCGATGGCTCGGGCGGTGAGCCTCCGCGGCAGCAATTCCTCACCGTCGCGGAAGTCGCGAGCCTGATGCGGGTGAGCAAGATGACGGTCTATCGGCTCGTCCACAACGGTGAACTGCCCGCGGTACGCGTGGGCCGGTCCTTCCGTGTGCACGCCAAGGCCGTGCACGACCTCCTGGAGACGTCGTACTTCGACGCCGGATAGGTGCGGTTGGCCCCGTGCGACCCAGGGGCATCAGCAGCCGTTTTCGTGCCTCCGTCCTCGCCGGGTAAGGTGACGGTTCGGTTCACTAGGCACTAACGCCTGGCGATGTCTTAGGTAGCGGAGTTCATGGGTTCAGTCATCAAGAAGCGGCGCAAGCGCATGTCGAAGAAGAAGCACCGCAAGTTGCTTCGTCGTACTCGGGTGCAGCGCAGAAAACTCGGTAAGTAGCTCCACGCTTCTGCCGTTAGGCTGTGCCGATGGATTCGACCGGACGGCCGCCCCAGAACGGCGGGCAGGGCTCCGGTGGCTCGAACTCCAGGGACGCCGCGGAGCACCCGAAGGTAGTGCTGGTCACCGGTGCCTGCCGATTTCTCGGCGGGTACCTGACCGCGCGCCTGGCGCAGAATCCGTCGATCGATCACGTCATCGCGGTCGATGCGGTGACGCCGAGCAAGGATCTGCTGCGACGGATGGGGCGGGCCGAGTTCGTCCGCGCCGACATCCGGAACCCGTTCATTGCCAAGGTGATTCGCAATGGCGACGTGGATACCGTGGTGCACGCCGCGGCGGCGTCCTACGCGCCGCGGGCCGGTGGGCGGGCGGCGCTGAAGGAACTCAACGTGATGGGCGCGATGCAGCTGTTCGCGGCCTGTCAGAAGACGCCCTCGGTGCGCCGCGTCATCCTCAAGTCCACCTCCGAGGTGTACGGCTCGAGTCCGCACGACCCGGTGCTGTTCACCGAGGACGGCAGTGCCCGGCGACCGCCCGGTGAGGGCTTCGCTCAGGACAGCATCGACATCGAGGGATACGCCCGTGGGCTGGCCCGGCGGCGTCCTGACCTCGCGGTGACCATCCTGCGGCTGGCCAACATGATCGGACCGGCGATGGACACCGCGCTCTCGCGCTACCTCGCGGGGCCGGTCGTGCCTACCGTGCTCGGGCACGACGCCCGCCTGCAGCTGTTGCACGAACAAGACGCGCTCGGCGTGCTGGAACGCGCGACGGTGGCGGGTCGCTCCGGCACGTTCAACGTGGGTGCGGCCGGGATCATCATGATGTCGCAGGCGATCCGCCGCTCGGGACGGATCGCGCTGCCGGTGCCCAGATCGGCGCTGAGCGCCGTGGATTCGCTGCGACGGGCGACCAGCCACACGGAACTCGACCGCGAACAGCTGAACTACGTGAGCTACGGCCGGGTGATGGACACCAGCAGGATGCGGAAGGACCTAGGTTACAACCCGAAGTGGACCACGGCGGAGGCTTTCGACGATTACGTGCGCGGCCGAGGTTTGACGCCAATCATCGACCCACGCTGGGTACGCTCGATCGAGAGCCGCGCGGTGGCAGCGGCGCAGCGCTGGGGGCGCTAGGCTTGGTCAACGGGGCGGGGAGAAGGTAGTGACGTGGCGGGCGATTCCAAGGCGAAAGTCATTCCACTGCATTCCAATTCGAGTCGGTCATCGGCTCAGAGGCGGGCTGCGGCACGGGCCGATGGGGCACGTCGCCACCCGTCGCTGATCGACGATCCCGGTACCAGGGCATCGGCCGAGCAGATCGCCGCGGTCGTTCGCGAAATCGACCAGCGGCGTGGCGCCGCGGGCACCGACGATGCCGATCAGGGACCCAACGAACTGGCCGAGCGGATCGCAGCCGTGGCCGAGTTCATCCGCAAGCGGATGACCGGTGAATACACCGTCGACGAGTTCGGCTTCGACAAGCACCTCAATGAAGCTATCTTCTTGCCTTTGCTGAGAGGGTTGTTCCGCAACTGGTTCCGGGTGGAGGTCAGCGGGATCGAGAACCTGCCGGAGACCGGCGCGGCACTGATCGTCGCCAACCACGCGGGCGTCCTGCCGATCGACGGGTTGATGGCGTCGGTAGCCGTGCACGACAACCACCCGACCCATCGTGATCTACGGCTGCTCGCCGCCGACATGGTCTTCGACATGCCCATGCTGGGTCAGGCCGCGCGCAAGGCCGGACACACCATGGCCTGCACCGCCGACGCGCACCGTCTGCTCGCCGCCGGCGAGCTCACCGCCGTGTTCCCGGAGGGCTACAAGGGGCTGGGCAAGAGCTTCCGGGACCGCTACAAGCTGCAGCGTTTCGGGCGTGGGGGATTCGTGGCCGCCGCGCTGCGGGCGGGCGCACCCATCGTGCCGTGCTCGATCGTCGGGTCGGAGGAGATCTATCCGATGATCGCCGACGTCAAGCTGCTGGCCCGGTTGTTCGGGCTGCCCTACTTCCCGGTCACGCCGCTGTTTCCGCTGGCGGGGCCGCTCGGCCTGGTGCCGTTGCCCTCGAAGTGGCACATCCAGTTCGGCGAGCCGATCGCCACGCAGGACTACGACGAGTCCGCCGCCGATGATCCGATGGTTACCTTCGAGCTGACCGATCAGGTCCGCGAGACCATCCAGCAGACCCTGTATCAGCTGCTGGCCAACCGCAGGAATCCGTTCCTAGGCTGAAGCCCTCGATCAGGCCCCCGCCTTGGTTTGCCCGGCAATCATCCGCTTCATGGCGGCATCGCGGCCGGCGGCGATCTGTGCGGTCACTTCGGCGTTCTCTGCGGCGTTGGTCGACTCGCCGAACAGGGTGACGGTGCTGGTTAACACGGGCTGACCATCGTCATCGGTGACCTCGCCGCGGATCTCGGTGATGATGGCGCCGTGGGACTCGATCACCGAGTCGAGGTAGGAGTCGAACCACAGCTTGTCGCCGACCACGATCGGACGGTGGAACACCAGCTTCTGGTCGCGGTGCAGGACGCGCTCCATGTTGATGGGCACGTCGAACTGCTGGAAGATCTCGGCCTGCACCCGGCGTCCCGCAACGGCGACGAACGTCAGCGACGCGATCAGGGCGGGCTGACCGCACTCGGCGGCCGCCTCCTCGGTGTAGTGCGCGGGGTGCTCGTCCTTGACCGACCTGGCGAATTCGCGCACCTTCTCGCGGTCCACCAGGAAGTAGTCGGGGTACCGGTAGTGGGTCCCGATGATCTCTTCGGCGATGCTCATGGTCGGTGTTGCTCCCCACTTGGTCCCTGCTTCAGCGGCGCGAGCCTATCAGCGACGTTTCAGTGTCCATTCCCACGACGGGAGACGACGGCGGCCAGCGCTCCGCCCGCGGCGCCCAGCGCCAGTGCCGAGGGCACCCCGATGCGGGCCGCCTTGCGCGCGGTCCGGAAGTCGCGGATCTCCCAGCCGCGTTTGCGGGCCAGATCGCGCAGCGCGGCATCCGGGTTGATCGCCACCGCGGTGCCCACCAGCGACAGCATGGGCACGTCGTTGATGCTGTCGCTGTAGGCCGTGCAGCGCTTGAGGTTGAGGCCCTCGCGGATCGCCAGCGATCGCACCGCGTGGGCCTTGCCCGCGCCGTGCAGGATCTCGCCGACCAGGCGACCGGTGAAGACGCCGTCCACCGACTCGGCGACCGTTCCCAGGGCACCGGTCAACCCCAGCTTGCGGGCGATGGTGGCGGCCAGCTCGTAGGGCGTCGCGGTGACCAGCCAGACCTGTTGGCCCGCATCGAGGTGCATCTCGGCCAGCGCGCGGGTGCCCTGCCAGATCTTGTCGGCGATGATCTCGTCGTAGATCTCCTCGCCGACCTCGACGAGCTCCGAGGTCCGGCGGCCCTCGATGAACGCCAGCGCCTTGCGGCGCCCGGCCGCGACGTCGTCGCTGTTCTCCTTGCCGGTGAGCTGGAACTTGGCCTGCGCGTAGCCGAATCGCGCCAGGTCGCCGTAGGTGAAGTACTTGCGTGCGGCCAGACCTCTGGCGAAGTGCACCAGCGAGGATCCCTGGACGAGCGTGTTGTCGACGTCGAAGAAGGCCGCGGCGGTCAGATCGGGCGGCGGCAGTTCGTGGTCGCGCTCCTCGCCGGCGACGTCGGCGTGGATGGCGTCGATCTCGACACCGGTCCCGAGACCGGCCTCGAGATCGGCCTCAGCCCCTGACTCGGACACGCCTCAACACTAGGGCACGCGATACTGGGATCCGTGAACGAGCACGCACCGCAGCCGGGAACGCCGCGACCGGGTGAGGGGCACGCCGTCGAGCTGTTGACCCGCGCCGGGTGCAGCCTGTGCGAGAAGGCCGCCGCGCAGCTGGCCGCCCTGGCCGACGAGCTCGGCTTCGCGTTGCGGGCGACCGACGTCGACGCCGCCGCCGAGGCCGGCGCCCCGGCACTGCGGGCCGAGTACGGGGATCTGCTGCCGGTCGTGCTCCTCGACGGCGTCCAGCACGGCTACTGGGAGGTCGACGAGGAGCGCCTGCGCGCCGATCTACGAGCTCGTTAGCCGCCGAATCGAAGACTGGCTAATTTGGAGAGCGAGCTGGTAGACGGATATCTTCGAGGGCATTCCCGGGGCGAGCGACGCGACGGGGGAAACGAATGACGAGGCCATGAGCGTTCTTCTATTCGGGGTTTCGCACCGTAGCGCGCCCGTATCGGTGCTCGAGCAACTGAGCACCGACGAATCCGATCAGGCCAAGATCGTCGAAGAGCTGCTGCGGTCCTCGCTGGTTACCGAGGCCATGGTGCTCTCCACCTGCAATCGCGTCGAGATCTACGCGGTGGTCGAGGCCTTCCACGGTGGGCTGTCCGTCATCGGGTCGGTGCTCTCCGAACAGTCCGGCATGTCGCTCGGCGACCTCACCAAGTACGCCTACGTGCGCTACGCGGAGGCGGCCGTCGAGCACCTCTTCGCCGTGGCGAGCGGACTGGACTCCGCGGTGCTCGGCGAGCAGCAGGTGCTCGGCCAGGTGCGCCGCTCCTATGCCTCCGCCGAGGCGAACCAGACCGTCGGTCGCACCCTGCACGAGCTGGCGCAGCGCGCGCTGTCGGTCGGCAAGCGCGTGCACTCCGAGACGGGCATCGACGCCGCGGGCGCTTCGGTGGTGTCGGTGGCGCTGGACATGGCCGGCCGGCAGCTCGCCGGCGGGCAGGTGCGAAGCGACCGGGGGGATGGATCCGGGCTGGCTGGCCGCTCGGCGGCGGTGATCGGGGCCGGGTCGATGGGTTCACTGGCCGCGGCGCACCTGGTGCGGGCGGGCATCGGCCGGGTGCACGTGGTGAACCGCTCCCTGCCGCGCGCCGAGCGCCTCGCCGAGAACCTGCGGGCCCAGGGCGTGGACGCCAAGGCCTTCCCGTTCGACCACATCCAGCCCGTCCTGGCCGACGCCGACGTGGTGGTCACCTGTACCGGCGCGGTGCGCCCGGTGGTCTCGCTGGCCGACGTGCACCGCGGCCTGGCCCACGGTCAGGAGCCCAAGCAGCTGGTGATCTGCGACCTCGGCATGCCGCGGGACGTCGACGCGGCCGTTGCCGGCCTGCCCGGTGTGTTCGTCATCGACATGGACCGGATCCAGCGCGAACCGGCCGCCCGCGCGGCCACCTCCGACGCCGAAGCCGCCCGCGCCATCGTCGCCGCCGAGGTCGCCAACTACCTTGCTGGACAACGGATGGCCGAGGTCACCCCGACCGTCACGGCGTTGCGGCAACGGGCCGCCGACGTCGTCGAGGCCGAACTGCTGCGGCTGGACAACCGGTTGCCGGGGCTGGAGGCCACGCACCGCGACGAGGTCGCCCGCACGGTGCGCCGCGTCGTCGACAAGCTGCTGCACGCTCCGACGGTCCGCGTCAAGCAACTGGCCAGCACACCAGGCGGTGACAGCTACGCCGAGGCGCTTCGCGAGCTCTTCGAACTCGACCCGCAGGCCGTTGACGCGGTCTCTGGTGGTGAAATCACAATGGTTACAACAGATTTGGCGTCGGTTGACCCGCGGCTGGATCTCGGCAAGGCCGAGTAAGCACTTGTCACTCACGCGCGATACGGTCATCCGAATCGGCACCAGGGGCAGCCTGCTGGCTACCACTCAGGCCGGCCTCATCAGAGACGCCCTGGTGGCCAAGGGGCAGGCGGCCGAACTGGTCATCGTGTCCACGGCCGGCGACCGCTCCAGTCAGCCGATCGCCGACATCGGCGTCGGGGTGTTCACCGCGGCCCTGCGTGACGCGATCGCCGACGGCCGCGTCGACGTCGCGGTGCACTCGTACAAGGATTTGCCGACCGCGGCCGACGAGCGCTTCGTGATCGCCGCCATCCCGCCGCGCGAGGACGCCAGGGACGCCTTGGTGGCACGCGACGGACTGGTCCTCGGGGAGTTGCCAGCCGGATCGGTGATCGGAACGTCGAGCCCGCGGCGGACGGCGCAGCTTAGAGCACTGGGTCTCGGTTTGGAAATTCGCCCCCTAAGAGGCAACCTAGACACCAGGTTGAACAGGGTAAGCAACGGTGATCTCGATGGCGTCGTCGTCGCCCGGGCGGGACTGGTCCGCATCGGACGGCAAGACAGCGTCACCGAGACTCTGGAGCCGGTGCAGATGTTGCCAGCGCCGGCACAGGGTGCGCTCGCGGTGGAGTGTCGCGCGGGTGATGTCGAACTCGCTGCGCTGCTGGCGGAGATGGACCATTCCGACACGCGCGTGGCGGTCATCGCCGAGCGAGTCCTGCTCGCCGAGCTCGAGGCGGGGTGTTCTGCGCCAGTGGGTGCGATCGCGGAAGTGGTCGAGTCCATCGACGAGGAGGGCAACGTCTTCGAGGAGCTGTCGCTGCGCGGCTGCGTGGCGGCGCTGGACGGATCCGACGTGATCCGTGCGTCCGGCATCGGGACACCCGAGCGGGCCGCAGAGCTTGGTCTCTCGGTCGCCGCGGAGCTGTTCGAGCTGGGGGCGCGGGAGTTGTTGGATCAGCGGACGACAGAGCGGGAGTGAAGGATGACGACCCGAGGGCGCAAGAGCAAGCCCGGCCGCATCACGTTCGTCGGCGCGGGCCCCGGTGATCCGGGCCTGTTGACGACGAGGGCGCGCGCGGTGCTGGCAGGAGCGGCACTGGTCTTCACGGACCCTGACGTACCCGAGGCGGTGCTCGCCATCGTCGGTTCCGAGCTGCCGCCGACGTCTGGTCCGGCCGAGGCCGCCCGACCCACCGACGACGGCGTGACGGCTGAGCCGCCCGCGTCGGCCGTCATCACCGGCGGCGCGGATGTCCGCCCCGCACTGGGGGATCCGACCGAGGTGGCCAAACTGCTGGTGCACGAGTCGCGCACCGGTGTCGACGTCGTGCGGCTGGTGGCGGGTGACCCGCTGTCGGTCGACGCCGTCATCACCGAGGTGGCTGCGCTGGCGCGCACCCAGGCACAGTTCGAGATCGTGCCGGGGCTGGCGCCGGCGGCCGCGGTGCCGACCTACGCAGGCTTGCCGCTCGGTTCGTCGCACACCGTCGCCGACGTGCGCGGCGACGTGGACTGGGCCGCGCTGGCCGCGGCTCCGGGCCCACTGATCCTGCACGCCACGGCAACCCACCTGCCCGACGCTGCGCGCACGCTGATCGAATACGGCCTCACCGACTCGACGCCCTGCGTCGTCACCGCGAATGGCACGACGTGCCAACAGCGTTCGGTGGAGTCGACGCTGGCAGGTCTGCTCGACAAGGCCACCCTGGCCGGCACCGATCCGGCCGGGCCGCTGGCCGGACCGCTGGTCGCGACCATCGGCAAGACCGTCGCCAACCGCGCCAAGCTGAACTGGTGGGAGAGCCGGGCCCTGTACGGCTGGACCGTGCTGGTTCCGCGCACCAAGGACCAGGCCGGCGAGATGAGCGACCGGCTGGTCGGTCACGGCGCCCTTCCCATCGAGGTGCCGACGATCGCCGTCGAGCCGCCGCGCAGCCCCGCCCAGATGGAGCGGGCGGTCAAGGGTCTGGTCGACGGACGCTTCCAGTGGGTGGTGTTCACCTCCACCAACGCCGTTCGCGCGGTGTGGGAGAAGTTCAACGAGTTCGGCCTGGACGCCCGGGCGTTCTCCGGGGTGAAGATCGCGTGCGTCGGTCAGGCCACGGCCGACCGGGTCCGCGCGTTCGGCATCAACCCCGAACTGGTGCCCTCGGGTGAGCAGTCCTCGCTGGGCCTGCTCGACGAGTTCCCGCCCTACGACGACATCTTCGATCCGGTGAACCGGGTGCTGCTGCCGCGCGCCGACATCGCCACCGAGACGCTGGCCGAGGGATTGCGGATGCGCGGTTGGGAGATCGAGGACGTCACCGCCTACCGGACCGTCCGTGCGGCACCGCCGCCAGCGCAGACCCGGGAGATGATCAAGACCGGCGGCTTCGACGCGGTGTGCTTCACGTCGAGTTCGACGGTGCGCAACCTGGTCGGCATCGCGGGCAAGCCGCATGCGCGCACCATCGTTGCGTGCATCGGGCCCAAGACCGCCGAGACCGCAGCGGAATTCGGCCTTCGAGTCGACGTCCAGCCGGAGACCGCGGCGGTGGGTCCGCTCGTCGAGGCGCTCGCGGAGCACGCGGCCCGGTTGCGGGCCGAGGGTGCGCTACCCCCGCCGCGCAAGAAGAGTCGTCGGCGCTAGAGCGGTACGAGGAGGCCCCGCCATGTCGTTTCCACGGCACCGGCCCCGGCGGCTGCGCTCGTCTCCGGCCATGCGCCGGCTGGCGGCCCAGACGTCCCTGGAGCCGCGGCATCTGGTGCTGCCGATGTTCGTCGCGGACGGCATCGGCGAGCCGCAGCCGATCGGATCGATGCCGGGAGTCGTTCAGCACAACCGTGATTCGCTGCGCAAGGCTGCCGAGGCGGCCGTCGCATCGGGTGTCGGTGGCCTGATGCTGTTCGGGGTGCCGCGCGACGAGGACAAGGACGCCGTCGGATCCGTCGGCACCGATCCGGACGGCATCCTCAACGTCGCGCTGCGCGACCTCGCCGCCGACCTCGGTGATGCCACCGTCCTGATGGCCGACACCTGTCTCGACGAATTCACCGACCACGGGCACTGCGGCGTGCTCGCACCGAACGGATCGGTCGACAACGACACGACCAACGATCGCTACGTGGAAATGGCCATCGCGCAAGCGAATTCGGGCGCGCACGTGGTCGCGCCGAGCGGGATGATGGACGGCCAGGTGGCGGCGATCCGGGACGGCCTGGACGGCGCGGGTCACACCGACGTGGTGATCCTGGCCTATGCGGCGAAGTTCGCGTCCGGTTTCTACGGCCCGTTCCGCGAGGCGGTGTCCTCCAGCCTCGAGGGCGACCGCCGCACGTACCAGCAGGACGCCGGCAATGCGCGGGAGGCCATGCGCGAGGTTGCCCTCGACCTCGAGGAGGGCGCCGACATCATCATGGTCAAGCCCGCGATGGCCTATCTCGACCTGATCCGCGCCGCCGCCGACGTGTCGCCGGTTCCCGTTGCCGCCTACCAGGTTTCGGGGGAGTACTCGATGATCAGCGCGGCCGCGGCCAACGGGTGGATCGACCTGCACACGGTGGTCCTCGAGACGCTCACCGGCATCCGCCGGGCCGGCGCCGACATCGTGCTGTCCTACTGGGCGGCCGACGTCGCCGAATGGCTGGCGTGACGGACCACGGGCCGCTGTCCCGCCCCGAGGACGTCGACACCGGTTTCTGGCTGTGGGTGGTGGCGGTGCCGCTGATGGTGGCCGGCTACGTGATCGACTTGGTGAGCCTGCCAGTCCGCGGACCAGCCGTCCTGGTGTACGGCGTGTCGGCCATCCTGCTCGTCGTCGCCGTCTCGGTGGTGCTGACCTTCCTGCTCCTCCTGCGACAGGGTTACCGCTGGACGCGCACGCTGCTCACCGGCGGCGGCGCAGCGACGATCGTCTACGCGCTGACCAATCTCTTCGGCGTCGACCGGCCGACGGCGGCAGCGCTGGGTTACGCGGGCACCGCGATCATCGGATCGGTGTGCATCGCCGGTGGGGTGTACCTGCTGCACCGCAAGGATGCCCACGCCTTCTTCACGCGCTGAACGGGACGCTAGGCTGGCCCGACCATGCCCGTTTCTCCTGCGCCCGTCGGTCGTCCCCGAACCGTCGTGGCCGCCTTCTGGTGCTGGGTCGTCGCGGCCGTCCTGATCGCCGCGCAGGGCCTGTGGATCGCCAGCCGGCCGCTGCCGCTGTTCTTTCAGCTGAGCGGCATCCTGCTGGTCGTCGTCGGGCTGGCCCTTGGCTATCTGGCCGGGCGTGCCAGGCGGGGGCAGAAGCGGTTCGGCAGCGCAGCGGTCGGATTGGCGTTGGCCTCGGTGCTGCTGTTGATCATGCTGCTGGTCGTCGGTGGGGGTGGCGTGCTGACCATCGCGGTGATCATGATCCTGCTGATCACCGGGTCCGCGATGAACCAGCGGTCGGCGTCGCAACAGTGGTACGACGCCCAGGGCCCCGCGTGAGTGCCGAGCCCGAGATCCTGTTCAGCGAGCCGGGGGCCTCGTTGTGGTGGTTGGCGGCCGGCCCCATCGCCGCGGCCACGATGATGTTCATCCAGGTGTCCTCCGGTTACGGCTGGCAGCCCCTGCTGCCCGGCGTGTTCCTCTTCCTCGTCACCGGCTTCCTGGGCCTGCAGGTCAAGGCGGCCCGCATCCACACCTCGGTGGAGCTCACCCCGGAGTACCTCCGGCAGGGCACCGAGACCGTCCGCATCGTCGAGATCGTCAAGGTCTACCCCGAAGCCGACGGCGCCACGGTGCCGGCGTGGCAGTCGTCGCGGGCGCTTGGGGAGTTGACCGGGGTGCCGCGCGGCCGCACTGGCATCGGCTTGAAGCTCACCAGCGACCGGCGGGCGCAGGCCTGGGCGCGCAAGCACCTACACCTGCGGAACGCGTTGGAGTCCCTCGTCGACGGGCCGGCGACGACGTGAGGGTGCGCGCGATCGTCGAGCTGGTGGGGGCCGTCCTGGCTGCGATTGGCTGCGTCGTCAGCTTCGTGGCGGCGCGATCGTCGGGGCTGGCGGCTCCCATCATCGCCTCCGAGCCCCCCATGCCGACGGTCACCTACGACCCATCGCTGATCGTGCTGGCGCTGCTGCTGGCGACGGTCGCCGGCGTGCTTGGCGTGCTTGGCGTCGTCGGGTTGCGTCGCTAGCCATGGGTCAGTGAGCCTGGTCACACCGCTATTGGTACAAAGTACGCAATCTGTAACACTGTGTCCATGACTGATCTCGCCGACCATCCGTCGCGGACCGATGCCCTTCCGCTGGGCCGCGACTCGCTGGTGTGGAAGTACTTCGGGGACAACCGGATGTATCTGATCGGGCCGCGTCCGGCGGTGCTGCAGAACATGCTCGCCCAACTCGGACAGGGCGTGCTGGACCACTCGGTGTTCTTCGCCGACACCGCGGCCCGGGTCAAGCGGTCGATCCCACCGATCATGCTGACCGTGTACGGCCCCGAGGACGACGCCGAGGGGCTCAAGGTCAGGGACTTCCACCGCGACATCAAGGGCGACATGCCCGACGGCAGTCGCTACCACGCGCTGGATCCCGACACCTACTACTGGGCGCACGCCACCTTCGTCGAGCAGGTGCTGTACTTCGCCGACACGTTCGTCAAGCGCCTGACCGAGGAGGAGAAGGAACGCATCTACCTCGAGTCCAAGACGTGGTACCGCCGCTACGGCGTCAGCGACCGGCCGATGCCGGCCGACTACGCGGGCTTCCGACGCTACTGGGACGAGATGATGGACGAGATCATCGTGGCCCATCCCATCGCCAAGTACGGCGTCGGCTACGTGACGAAGGGCTTCCCGCGCCCGAAGGCGATGTCGCCGCTGGCGTGGAAGTTGATCGCGCCGGTGTTCAACCCGGTGGCGGCGTTCCTCACCACCGGGGGCATGCCACCACGCGCCCGCGACCTGCTCGGCCTGCCGTGGGGCCCTCGCCGGGAGCGGGCCTACCAGGCGTTCGCCGCGGCGTGGCGGTCGCGACCGGTCAACTGGGTGTGGGATCGGCTGCCGATGTCGGTGCGCTACAACACGTTCGCCCGGACCGGCTATGCCCGCTGCTGACGCGTCCACGCGGTTGATCCTCGACGCGGCGCTCGTCGAATTCGAACGCCACGGCTTCCGCCGGGTCGCGCTCGACGACGTCGCCCGCCGGGCAGGGGTCAGCCGCACCACGATCTACCGCCGGTTCGCCAATCGCGACGAGCTGGTGGCCGCGGTCATCGAGCGTGAGAACGCGGTGCTGTTCGCCGACATCGCCGCGGAGTTGAAGCGCGCGGCGAAGCCGGCGAACTACTACGTCGAGGCGTTCACGCAGTCGATCCTGATGTTCCGCCGGCATCGCGTGCTGAATCAGATGATGATCGACGAGCCGGCCCTGGTGCTGGAGCTGGCGCATCGCCACTGGCGAAGCGCGATCGATCGGATGGCCGAGGCGCTGCGGGTGATCTTCCCTGCGGGCTTCGCCGACCGGATCGGCGCGGCGGCCGTCGACGAGCTCGCCGAGGTGATCCTGCGCTACGCCGCGGTGGTGCTGCTGCTGCCGAGCGCCGAACCGCTGACCACGGCCGACGATCTGCGCGCGTTCGCCGAGCGGCACTTCGTACCCAGTCTGCCCGCTGCCCTGCGGGTCGTGCCGGTGTGACCCAACTGTTTCGTAGGTCACACTTTCGGGCAGCCCGAGGGGTATGGCAAGCGAAGAGCAGAACCTCACCGAGAAGCCCGAAGTCACCGATGAGCACCGGGAGAAGGCCAAGGAGATGGCCAAGGCCTACGAAGACGACCGTCCGACGATCGGGCTGCCCGGCACCAGCAACACCGTCACCGGCCAGGCGGTGGCCGAGTGGGTCGACGAGGACGGCTCACCCAAGTTCGGCGACGTCGAGGAGGGGGGCGGCGTCAAGCGCGAGGACGTGATGGGGGTGCGCGAGAAGGCCATGGGCGAAGAATGATCGGGACGGACCGATCGGGCCTAGGCTGACGTCCGTGACGTCGCTGGATCGAATCGCCCCTGCCTTCCGCGACATGGCCCACGCCATCGTGTGGGCTTCGGTCGCGACCGTCGACCGGGACGGCCGGCCACGCACGCGCATCCTGCATCCCTTCTGGGAGTGGGACGGTGGCGAACTCATCGGTTGGATCGCCACGGTGCCAACCCCGGTCAAGCGGGCCCACCTCGCGGCCCACCCCGAGGTCGCGGTGAGCTACTGGGCCCCCAGCCAGGACACCTGCAGCGCCGAGTGCGCGGTGCAGTGGCACCTCGACGACGACACCCGCCGCGCGGTGTGGGACAAGTTCGCCAACGGGCCGGCACCGGTCGGATACGACCCGTACGTGATCCCGATGTGGGCCGATGGGCCGACCTCCGAGCAGTTCGCGGTGTTGCGACTGCACCCCTACCGGCTGCGGGTGATGCCGGGAACCGCGATGACCGAGGGCGTCGGCGAGACACTTACCTGGACGGCGCCGGTGGGATCGGTGAGCTGAGCCCCCACTCCAGCGCTTGGCGTGGAAGCGATTCTGCGCCAAACTGTTCGAACATGACCAACCAGGAATCGCGGTCCAGGCGCCCCCGTGCCGATCCGTCGCGGGAGACGTCGCCGGACGAGGCCGCGACCCTCCAGGACGTCGCCGCACTCCCGCCAGTGCCGAGGAATCCGCTGTCGCTGCGCGAGTTGCTGAAGGCGGTCAGGGAGTTCCACACCGGGGGCGAGGTGCTCAGCGCGGCCGGCGGTCCCGTCACCCGCGTCCAGTTCGGCCCGCGGTGGCTGGTGCCGCCCCTGGTCCTGGTGACCTCCCCGGGCGGCATCGGCGAGGTGCTGTCCCGCAACCACGTGTTTGGAGAGCGCTGCATCGTGCACGACGAGGTGCGCCACCTCGCCGGTGACAGCCTGTTCGTGCTGCCCAACGAGCAGTGGATTCCACGCAAACGGGCGCTGCAGCCGGTGTTCACCAACCACAACGTCCGTGCGTTCGGCGGCCACATGTCCCGGGCCGCGCAGGCCGTCGTCGACGACTGGCGCGCGGCCGGCTCGGCCGACGGGCTCGACGTCGACCTCGACCTGGACTGCCGGCGGCTGACCATGCAGTCGCTGGGCCGGTCGATCCTGGGGGTCGACCTCAACGAGCGCGCCGACGTGATCGCCGAGTGCATGCACGTCGCGTCGGGGTACGCCGCCGACCGTGCGCTGTCCCCGGTCCGCACGCCGCGCTGGCTGCCCACCCCGGCGCGACGCCGGGCGCGTGCCGCGGTGGCGACGATGCTTGGCGTGGCCGAGGAGATCTTGCAGGCGTGCCGGGCCGACCCGACGCGCGACGCGCCGCTGGTGCACGCGCTGATCTGCGCGACCGATCCCGTCACCGGGCAGGCGCTGTCGGACCGCGACATCTGCAACGACCTGCTGATCTTCATGCTCGCCGGGCACGACACCACCGCGACCGCGCTGACGTACGCGCTGTGGGCGCTGGGCCATCACCCCGAACTGCAGCGCCGGGTCGCCGCCGAGGTCGCCGAGATCGGTGACCGGGAGCTGACGCCGGCCGACGTGCCTCGGTTGCGCTACACGCGCCAGGTGCTCGACGAGTCGCTGCGGCTGTGCCCGCCCGCGGCCGGCGTCGGCCGGCTGGCGCTGCGCGACTTCGCCGTGGGTGGCTACCGCGTGCGAAAGGGCAGCATCGTCGCCGTCGGCATCCAGGCCGTGCACCGCGACCCAGGGCTCTGGCCCGACCCCATGGTGTTCGACCCCGAGCGCTTCGCCCCCGGCGCCGGCGCGACCCGGAAGCGCTGGCAGTTCGTCCCCTTCTCCGGCGGCCCCCGGTCGTGCATCGGCGAGCACTTCGCGCTGTTGGAGACCACGTTGGCACTGGCCACCATCGTGGGCTCGACCGAGGTGCACTCCCTGGACGACGACTTCCCCGTCGAGGTGCCCTACACCACCGTCGCCAAGGGTCCGATCCGCGCCCGTGTCCGCGCCAGGGAGTGACGCCACCCCGGTTCGCGAGAGCCTCCTACACCCTGTAGTTGACGCCGGGGGGTCGACTGGGACACTGGGGCCATGCCTGCTGATCACGAGACGGCCGCCTCGGCTCGGCTCTTCGCCGAGGCGTCCACCGTCATCCCCGGCGGGGTGAACTCCCCGGTCCGTGCCTTCAACTCGGTGGGAGGCACGCCGCGATTCATCACGAAGGCCTCGGGCTGCTGGCTCACCGACGCCGACGACAACCGCTACGTCGACCTGGTCTGCTCGTGGGGCCCGATGATCCTGGGCCACGCGCACCCCGCGGTCGTCGAGGCCGTACAGCGGACCGCCGCCGACGGGCTCAGCTTCGGGGCGCCGACGCCCACCGAGAGTGAGCTGGCCTCCGAGATCATCGGCCGGGTCGCCGCCGTCGACAAGCTGCGGCTGGTGAACTCCGGCACCGAGGCCACGATGAGCGCGATCCGGCTGGCCAGGGGATTCACCGGGCGGGCCAAGATCGTCAAGTTCTCCGGCTGCTACCACGGCCACAGCGACGCGCTGCTGGCCGACGCGGGCTCCGGCGTCGCGACCCTGGGTCTGCCGTCCTCGCCGGGGGTTACCGGCGCGGCCACCGCCGACACCATCGTGCTGCCCTACAACGACGCCGCCGCCGTCGAGACGACCTTCGCCGAGGTCGGGGCCGACATCGCCTGCGTCATCACCGAGGCGGCGGCCGGCAACATGGGCGCCGTCGCGCCACGGCCGGGCTTCAACGCCGCGCTGCGCCAGATCACCGCCGAACACGGCGCCCTGCTGATCCTCGACGAGGTGATGACGGGCTTCCGGGTCAGCCGGGCGGGCTGGTACGGGCTCGATCCCGTCGACGCCGATCTGTTCGCCTTCGGCAAGGTGATGAGCGGTGGGCTGCCCGCTGCGGCCTTCGGTGGCCGCGCCGAGGTGATGGACCGCCTCGCCCCGCTCGGACCGGTGTACCAGGCGGGCACGCTGTCGGGTAACCCCGTGGCCATGGCGGCCGGGCTGGCCACGCTGCGCGCCGCCGACGACGAGGTCTACGCCACGCTCGACGCCAATGCCGACGAACTGGCCGGATTGCTCACCCGCGCGTTGACCGAAGCGTCCGTCGCACACCGCATCTCGCGGGCCGGCAACATGCTCAGCGTGTTCTTCGGCGACGGGCCGGTCGCCGACTTCGCCTCGGCGCGGGCCACCGAGACGTGGCGCTTCCCGCCGTTCTTCCACGCACTGCTCGACGCCGGGGTGTACCCGCCATGCAGCGCGTTCGAGGCGTGGTTCGTCTCGACGGCGCTCGACGACGACGCATTCGGCCGCATCGAGGCCGCCCTGCCCGCCGCGGCCCGCGCCGCTGCCGCTGCGAAGGCACCCGCATGACCGTGGAGACGATCGTGCACGTGATGCGCCACGGCGAGGTCTACAACCCGGAGAAGATCCTGTACGGCCGGCTGCCCGACTTCCACTTGTCGGACAAGGGGCGCGCGCAGGCGAAGCGGGTGGCCGAGTGGCTGGCGAGCCACGACGTCGCCTACGTCGTCGCCTCGCCGCTGGAGCGTGCGCAGGAGACCGCGGCGCCCATCGCGGCGACCCACGGTCTGCCCATTGCGACCGACGGTGACCTCATCGAATCCGAGAACGTCTTCGAGGGCGAGCGGGTGTCCCCTGGCGACGGTGCCCTGCGCGACCCGCGCAACTGGTGGCACCTGCGCAATCCTCGCCGGCCGTCCTGGGGTGAGCCGTACCGGCACATCGCCGACCGCATGCAGGGTGCGCTGTACCGGGCCAGGGATGCCGCGCTGGGCCACGAGGCGGTCTGTGTCAGCCATCAGCTGCCGACCGCGACCCTGCGTCGGTCGCTGACCGGACAGACGCTGCACCACCTTCCGACGGCAGCGAACCGGATGTGCAACCACGCCTCGCTCACGTCGTTCTACTTCCACGACCAGGCGATGGTCGGTTGGAGTTACGCGGAGCTGGCTGGCCAGTGAGATGGCTGGTGGCTTCTCTCGCGTCGGCAGCGGTGCTGCTGACCGGATGCGCGACCGGTGACGACGCCGTCGCCCAGGGCGGCACGTTCGAATTCGTGGCACCGGGCGGCAAGACCGACATCTCCTATGACCCGCCGGACAGCCGGCACCGGCCCGGCAAGATCAGCGGGCCCGAGCTGACCGACCCGTCGAAGACGATCGGGCTCGACGACTTCGCGGGCCAGGTCGTCGTCATCAACGTGTGGGGTCAGTGGTGCGGACCGTGCCGCTCGGAGATCTCCGAACTGCAGAAGGTCTATGAGGCGACCCGCGCCGACGGGGTGGCCTTCCTCGGCATCGACGTCCGCGACGCCAACCGCGACGCCGCCGTCGACTTCGTCACCGATCGCAAGGTCACCTTCCCGTCGATCTACGACCCGGCGATGCGCACCATGATCGCCTTCGGCGGCCGTTACCCGACCACGGTCATCCCGTCGACGGTCGTGCTCGACCGGCAGCACCGGGTCGCGGCGGTGTTCCTGCGCGAGCTGCTGGCCCAGGATCTGCTGCCGGTCGTGCAGAGGCTGGCGAACGAGAAGTGAGCTTCCTTGCGATCTCCCTGGACCGGGTCGACCAGCTGGTGTCGGCGGGACCGTTGGTGCTCGCATTGCTGATCAGCGCGCTCGCGGGCGTGGTGTCGTTCGCCTCGCCGTGCGTGGTGCCCCTGGTGCCCGGTTACCTGTCCTACCTCGCCGCGGTCGTCGGGGTCGACGACCGGGACGCCTCCGCGGTGGCCGTGCGGACCGCGCGGCTGCGGGTGCTCGGAGCCGCGGCCCTGTTCGTGTCCGGGTTCACCGTGGTGTTCGTGCTCGGCACCGTGGCGGTGCTCGGTGTCACCACCACGCTGCTGACGAATCAGCTTCTGCTGCAACGCATCGGCGGTGTGGTCACGATCGTGATGGGATTGGTGTTCGTCGGGCTGATCCCCGCGCTGCAGCGCGAGGCGCGGTTCGCCCCGCGCCTGCTGTCCACCGTCGGGGGCGCGCCGCTGCTCGGTGCGGTGTTCGCCCTCGGCTGGACGCCCTGCCTCGGGCCGACGTTGACGGCGGTCATCGCCGTTGCGTCCGCCACCGAGGGGTCCGGGGTGGCGCGCGGCGTCGTGCTCGTCGTGGCCTACTGCCTCGGGTTGGGAATTCCGTTCCTGCTGTTGGCGTTCGGCTCCGCACGCGCGGTTCAGGGTCTCGGCTGGCTGCGGCGGCACACTCGCGGCATTCAGATCTTCGGGGGCGCGCTGCTGATCCTCGTCGGCCTGGCTCTGGTGACGGGCCTGTGGGCCGACTTCGTCTCCTGGGTGCGCGATGTCTTCGTAAGCGATGCGAGGCTGCCGCTGTGAGGGGACTGAAACGTCTTGCCGCCTATGCCAGGAACACCTGGCGCACCCTGACGTCGATGGGCACCGCGCTGGTGCTGCTGTTCCTGCTTGCGCTGGCGGCCATCCCCGGCGCCCTGCTCCCGCAGCGCAGCCTGAACCAGTCCAAGGTCGACGAGTACCTGGCGCAGCACACGCTGATCGGCCCATGGCTGGACCGGTTGCAGGCCTTCGACGTGTTCTCCAGCTTCTGGTTCACGGCGATCTACGCGTTGCTGTTCATCTCGCTGGTCGGGTGTCTCACCCCGCGACTGGCCGAGCACGTCCGCAGCATGCGCGCCACTCCGGTGGCGGCCCCACGCAACCTCGCCAGGCTGCCCAAGCATCGGGAACTGCAGGTCGACGGGGAACTCGACGAAGTCGTCGCCGGTGTCGAACGCGGCCTGAAGGGCTGGCGCCGCGTCACCCGTCGCGACGGCGACACCGTCGAGGTCTCGGCCGAGCGCGGGTATCTGCGCGAACTGGGCAACATCGTCTTCCACTTCTCGCTGCTCGGCCTGCTGCTCGCGGTCGCGGCCGGCAAGCTGTTCGGCTACGAGGGCAACGTCATCGTCGTCGCCAACGGCGGGCCCGGCTTCTGCTCGGCCTCCCCGGCGGCGTTCGACTCCTTCCGGGCCGGCAACACCGTGGACGGTACTTCGCTGAACCCGATCTGCCTGCGTGTCAACGACTTCGACGCCACCTACCTGCCCAGCGGGCAGGCGCTGAGCTTCGCGGCCAACGTCGACTACCAGGCGGGTGACGATCTGGACACCGACACCTGGCGGCCCTACCGGCTGGAGGTCAACCACCCGCTGCGCCTCGGCGGGGACCGGCTCTACCTGCAGGGCCACGGGTACGCGCCGACGTTCACCGTCACCTTCCCCGGCGGGCAGACCCGCACCCAGACCGTGCAGTGGCGCCCCGATGACCCCATCACCCTGCTGTCCTCGGGGGTGATCCGCGTCGACCCCCCGGGCGGCACCTATCCGACCGCCGGCGAGCGGCGCAAGAACCAGATCGCGATCCAGGGTCTGTTCGCCCCCACCGAGCAGCTCGACGGCAAGCTCCTGTCCTCGAGCTACCCGGCGCTCAACGATCCCGCCGTCGCGGTCGACGTCTACCGCGGCGACACCGGCCTGGACACCGGCAAGCCGCAGTCACTGTTCACCCTCGACTCCAGCCTGATCGAGCAGAAGCGGCTCAACCGGGAGGCGCGGGTCAACCTGAAGGCCGGCCAGTCCACGCGGTTGAAGGACGGCACCGTCGTCCGATTCGACGGCGCGGTGCCCTTCATCAACGTGCAGGTCTCCCACGATCCGGCGCAGATCTGGGTGCTGGTGTCGGCGATCGCGATGATGGCCGGTCTGCTGGTGTCCCTGGTGGTGCGCCGCCGCCGGATCTGGGTTCGGGTGTCACCGGCAGCGGCGGGTACCGTGAGCGTTGAACTGGGCGGTTTGGCCCGCACCGACAATTCCGGGTGGGGCGACGAGTTCGAGAAGCTGACGGCACGGTTGGTGCCGTCAGCGGCGGAAGGCGGGAGAGAAGACGCGTGACCAAGCCAGAAGCGAAGCGTGACCGCTCGTGAACGGTCCCCACATCGACATCGGGCTCGCTCGCTACTCCGACCTGGCCTTCACGACGACGATCGTGGTGCTGGTCATCGCGCTGGTGCTGTTGGCCGTCGAACTGGCCTACAGCCGCAGCCGCAAGGCCGACGCCCGTGAGCTGGTCGCCGCCGGCGGCGGCACCGTCGCCGCCGACAGTGCTCAGCCCGGCGTCGTCCTCGAGACCCCCAAGCGGTTCGTCGACGAACGCATCGGCCGCGCCGGGTTGGCGTTGGTCTACGTCGGCACCGCGACGCTGTTCGTTTGCATCGTGCTGCGCGGGCTGGCCACCTCACGGGTGCCGTGGGGCAACATGTACGAGTTCATCAATCTGACGTGCTTCAGCGGCCTGGTCGCGGCGGCCATCACGCTGCGGCAGCCCAGGTACCGGGCGCTGTGGGCGTTCGTGCTGCTGCCCGTGCTGATCCTGCTGGCGGTGTCGGGCAAGTGGCTGTACTCCAACGCCGCGCCCGTCATGCCCGCCCTGCAGTCCTACTGGCTGCCGATCCACGTGTCGGTGGTCAGCCTCGGCTCGGGGGTGTTCCTGGTCGCGGGCGTGGCCAGCATGTTGTTCCTGGCGAAGATGTCGCCGCTGGGCGAACCTGGCCGGCAGGGCACCGTCGCGGCGATCATCGCGCGCCTGCCCGACGCCCAGACGCTGGACCGCATCGCCTACCGCACCACGATCTTCGCGTTCCCCGTCTTCGGCTTCGGCGTCATCTTCGGCGCCATCTGGGCCGAGGAGGCCTGGGGCCGGTACTGGGGCTGGGACCCCAAGGAGACGGTCGCGTTCATCGCCTGGGTGGTCTACGCCGCCTATCTGCACGCGCGGTCGACGGCCGGCTGGCGTGACCGCAAGGCGGCGTGGATCAACGTCGTCGGGTTCGTCGCGATGGTGTTCAACCTGTTCTTCATCAACCTGGTCGTCACCGGTCTGCACTCCTACGCCGGGGTGGGCTGAGGTTGCTTCCTCGGGTCCCGCGCCAGCCGTCGAGCTTCCGGTCGCAGCAGCGGTTTCGCGATCCGTCCCAGGCGATTCCGCCGGAGTGGACGGCGCCGACACCGCCACACGGCATTCCCGTCGTCACGCTGCCTACCGCCGAACCGCCGGTCGACGACCCGGCGACGCCCGGTTCCGGCGTCGAACTGGTCCCGTATCTGGACCTGTCCACGGTCGCGCTGCTCGGTCAGCCCAAGCGCAAGCCGAGCGGCGGCTGGCGGCGTGCGCTGTACCTGAGCACCTTCGGACTGGTCAACCTCGGGGAGGGCCGCAAGGCCGAACGGCGCCAGGGGTTGACCGCGCAGGCCAGCCGGCCCCTGCGCGGGTGCTACCGCATTGCGCTGCTCTCGCTCAAGGGCGGCGTCGGCAAGACGACGATCACCGCCACCCTCGGTGCGACGTTCGCGTCGGTGCGCGGTGACCGGGTGATCGCCGTCGACGCCAACCCCGATCGCGGCACGCTGAGCCAGAAGGTGCCGCTGGAGACGCCGTCGACCGTGCGGCATCTGCTGCGAGACGCCGAGGGCATCAACAGTTACAGCGACGTCCGCAACTACACCTCGCAGGGCCCGAGCCGGCTGGAAGTGCTTGCCTCGGAAAGTGATCCGGCGGTCTCCGAGGCGTTCAGCAGCGAGGACTACACGCGCACGCTCGAGGTGCTCGAGCGTTTCTACAGCCTGGTGCTCACCGACTGCGGCACCGGCATGCTGCATTCGGCGATGTCGGCAGTGCTGAACAACGCCGACGTGCTGGTGGTGGTCAGCTCGGGCTCGGTCGACGGGGCGCGCAGCGCATCGGCCACGCTGGACTGGCTGGATGCGCATGGCTATCAGGCGTTGGTGGCCAACGCAATCGCGGTGATCAACGCCGTCCGGCCGCGCGCGGGGCGGGGCGGGTCCCGCGTCGATCAAGAGAAGGTCGTCGACCACTTCTCCCGGCGCTGCCGAGCGGTGCTTCAGGTGCCGTTCGATCCGCACCTGGAGGAGGGGGCGGAGATCAGCCTGGATCGGTTGCGGCCCGAGACGCGCGACGCGCTGACGGAGCTGGCCGCCGTGGTGGCAAGCGGATTCCCTGGAGCTCTCTGAGCGCTCCGGTCAGCGATCCTTGCCGTGGTTGAGACGGTTGAGGAACTCCGGGTCGTCGTCGGGACCGATCGTCCTGGTGGGCGGCCGGGTGGCAGCGGCGCGCAAGAGGCGCCACGCCCCGTAGGACAGACCCGCCAAGATGACGACGAGGAGTACGAACTGCAACACGAAAACCTCCTTGCAGTAAATATACGCGCCATCGGTAGGCTCGGGCCGTGACTGGTTCGGAGGGTAGGAGCGAAGCGACCGGGGATTCGGCGGGGCAGGGTGGAAGCGAAGCGACCGGCGATGCGAATGCCCGGCTGGGTTCGCGCATGGTCATCGACGTGCTGGTGTACACGATTGCCCGCATCCTGCTGGTCGGCGTCCTTGGCGTGGCGATCTACCTCGGCGGCCAACTCCTTGGGATTCGCGAACTTCCGATCGTGGTGCCCGCGCTGTTCGCCATCGTGATCGCCTTCCCGCTGGGCATCTGGCTGTTCGCCCCGCTGCGCCGACGGGCCACGGCCAGCATCGCCCGGTTCGACGAACGCCGCCGCAGGGACCGTGCACAGCTGCGGTCCCGGTTGCGCGGTGATCAGCCCCCCACCCGGTGACGAAAGCATGACGTCTGCGCCACGGTCCGCGTTCGGGGCGGAGTTCGTCGGCGCCGCAGGCTTTCTCAACTCGCCGACCTACGGTCTGCCGCCGGTGTTCCTGATGGCCGCGCTGCGTGCCCGGCTGCAGGACTGGGAGGCCGGCACCATGGACGTGCCGTCCTTCGATGAGTCGGTGCGCCGCGGTCGGGCCGCCTACGCCGCCCTGGTCGGCGTGGACGTCGAATCCGTCGCGATGGGTGGCAGTGTGTCGGCTCTGGTCGGGCTGGTGGCGGCCGCGCTCCCCGACGGAGCCAGGGTCGCGACGCTCGTCGGCGAGTTCACCAGTGTGACGTTCCCGTTTGCTGCCCACGTTGGCCGCGGCGTCACCGTCACCGAGCTGACGGCCGAGGCGTTGATCGCCTCGGCGGCGGACTACGACGTGGTGGTCGCCAGCCTGGTGCAGTCCGCGACCGGCGCGGTGCTCGACCTCGAGGCGTTGCGCGATGCGCTCGCCGGTGCCGACACCATCACCGTCGTCGACGCCACGCAGGCCGTCGGCTGGAAGGCGCTGAACCTCGGTTGGGTCGACGTCACCGTGGCGGCGGTGTACAAGTGGCTGCTCGCCCCGCGCGGGACTGCCTGGATGTCATTGAGCAACAGGCTATCTCGAGGAATGACACCACTGTCGGCCAACTGGTACGCCGGTGCGGATCCGTGGGCCGCCATCTATGGGCTGCCACTGCGGCTGGCCGAGGACAGTCGTCGCTTCGACACGTCGCCCGCGTGGTTCGCGGTGCTCGGCGCGGGGTTGACCATGCCGTGGCTGGCGTCGTTGGACCGCGCCGCCGTCGAAGCGCACTGCCTGGGCTTGGCCGCCCAGCTGCGCGCGGAATACGCTCTGGCACCTCGCGATTCGGCGATCGTGTCCCTGCCCTTCGCCGATGCCGCTCAATGCCTGGCGCAGGCGGGTCTGCGGGCCTCGGTGCGCGCAGGCGCGGTGCGCGTCGGCTTTCACCTCTACAACACCGAGGATGACCTGCAGCGGCTGATCGACGCGCTTGCCCGCTGAGTCAGCCGTCCAGCTCGCCGGCGATCCCGCGCTCGATACCCGCCCGCGTGGTGGCGGGCAGCACGACCAGACCGTCGAGTTCCTTGCACGCCAGCGCGTAGGCCCGCTCGCGTTCATGTCGAGAGGCAGCCGAATCCACTGCGACACCCAGCAGGCTGCGGGCCCGGGCGATGCGCTGCTGCGCCTCGGAGGAGAAGTCGCTGCGGCGCCGGCGGATCGCCTCGGCCTCGGCGGCGTCGAACGCGGTGGTGTAGTCCTCGACCGCCGCCAGGTACCGCGCCGCGGATTCCCGGTCGTCGAGCAGGTCCTCCGCCTTGGCGGGCCGCAGCAGGTCGGCACGCAGCCGGGCCTTGTGGAACGCCGTCGTCAAGGGCGCCCGCATGTCGGTCATCAACGGGAAGTCCAGGAGCTTGTCGGCGTCGAGCTCGTACTCCAGCCAGCGAGTGTCGGTGCGACTGTGTTCGTCGATCGTGCGGGTGATCATCCGCCACACGGCGGCGGTGTTCGTCGGGGCGGCCGACGGTGCGTCGTCGAGCCTTGGTTCGTCGCGCTGACCACGGGACGGCTGCACCCGGCGCCACATGCCCACCCCGGCCACCACCACGCCGATCACGGGCAGCAGCATCAGCAGCAGCTCCGCCAGCCGGAACACGATGCCCATGCAGCCAGGATGCCACTCCCGGCGACGGGCTAGGCCAGCGTCAGCGCCGCCGCCACCGCGATCGACCACACCAGCATCGTCAGCCCGGTGTCGCGCAGCACGGGGATCAGGTCCCGGCCGCCGCGGCCCGCCCGCACCGGCGCCGCCGCCCGCACCGCCAGCGGCAGCGCCATCAGCGCGACCGCGCACCATGGCGTCGCGATCGTCGTCACCAGGGTCAGCACGAACGCCAGCGCGAGTAGCGCCTGGTACAGCACGCGGGTGCGCGCGTCGCCGAGGCGCACGGCGAGGGTGATCTTGCCGGTCTCCCGGTCGGTCGGGATGTCCCGAAGGTTGTTGGCCACCAGCACTGCCGACGACATCGCACCCGTCGCGACCGCCAGTGCGGCGCCGACCCAGTCGACGCGCAACACCTGGACGTACTGGGTGCCGAGCACCGCGACGAGACCGAAGAACACGAAAACGGCGACCTCACCGAGACCGGAGTAGCCGTAGGGCTTCGAACCGCCGGTGTAGAGCCACGCGCCCGCGATGCAGGCGGCCCCGACGGCGATCAGCCAGGGCTGGCTGACGAGCGCGAGCACCAAGCCCGCCGCGGCGCCGACGCCGAGGCTGACCGCGGCCGCCGTCGCGACGGCGCGCGGGGAGGCCAGTCGGGACCCGACGAGCCGCAGCGGACCGGAACGCACGTCGTCGGTGCCGCGGATGCCGTCGGAGTAGTCGTTGGCGTAGTTGACGCCGACGGTCAGCGCCAGCGAGACGACGAGCGCGAGTAGCGCCTTCCACCACACGGCGCCACCGAGCCACGCGGCGGCTCCGGTACCCGCGAGCACCGGGGCGATCGCGTTGGGCAACGTCCGCGGACGGGCGCCTTCGACCCACTGCGCAATACTGGCCACGCCGGCCATCGTCGCACGGGCCTCAGTGCCCGGCACCGATCAGGCTGGCTCCGAGGTTGATGACGATCGCCAGGACGACGGCTCCCAGCAGGAACGACAGCAGGGCGTGGCGCAGGGCGGCCAGCCGGATCGGGCGGGCGCCGATATTGGTGTCCGACACCTGATAGGTCATGCCGATCGTGAACGCCAGGTAGGCGAACTCGGCATAGGTCGGCGGTTCGTCCTGATTGAAGTCGATACCGCCTGGCGCGTCGGCGAAGTACAGCCGGGCGTAGCGCAGCATGTAGACGGTGTGCACGGTGACCCACGCCGCGGCCACGCTCAGCGCGCCGACGACGGCGGCGGCCACGTTGCCCCCGTCCGAACCGGCGGCCAGCAGGTAGCCGACCCCGCTCAGGCTCGCCACGCTGGCGACGAGGACGGCGACGTCGAGGATCCAGGGCGTGGAGTCGTCGTCGTCATAGCGCGTGGCGTGGTCCCGGGTGCCGTCACCGTCGAGGTGCCACACGATCAGCCACGTCCACGTCAGGTAGACGATCGCCGCGACGATCCACCCGGACGCCGGCGCATACGGCCAGCCCGCGGTCAGCCCGGCGACCACGGCAGCTGCCACGCCGACGGTCAGCGCGACGCCGAGCCGCCGGCCGATCGGGGCGTCGGGCAATCTCACGCACGCGAGTCAAGCACGGCCCGCTGTGAACGCCCGACGTTTCCACGGCGCCTCGCCGTCATCATCCGCCCGCCGTCGGGCCGACGGGGCCGTGCGGAGACAATGGGCTGGTGCTAGCAGTGATCGGCGGTAGCGGCTTCTATACGTTCTTCGACAAGGATGCCCGCAGCATCAGCGTCGATACCCCCTATGGCGCACCGAGCGGGGCCATCACCGTCGGTCGGGTCGGCCGCCACGAGGTGGCGTTCCTGCCGCGGCACGGGGCCAACCACCAGTTCTCGCCGCATTCGGTGCCGTACCGGGCGAACATGTGGGCGTTGCGCGCGCTCGGCGTGCGACGCGTCTTCGCTCCGTGCGCGGTCGGCAGCCTTACCCCCGAGCTCGGTCCGGGCTCGATGGTGGTGCCGGATCAGCTCGTCGACCGCACCAGTGCGCGGGCGGACACGTACTTCGACTCCGGCGGCATCCACGTCGGATTCGCCGATCCGTACTGCCCGACGCTGCGGGCGGCCGCCACCGAGCTGCCCGGCGTGGTCGACGGCGGCACCATGGTGGTGATCCAGGGCCCGCGGTTCTCCACGCGGGCGGAGAGCCGGTGGTTCGCCGCGCAGGGCTTCACGCTGGTCAACATGACCGGATATCCCGAGGCCGTACTCGCCCGTGAACTCGAGATGTGTTATGCCGCAATCGCATTGGTGACCGATCTGGACGCGGGCATCGAGGCGGGAGCGGGGGTGCGGGCAGTGGACGTATTCGCCGAATTCGAGAGGAACATGGTGCCGTTCAAGCAGCTGGTGCGCGAGGCCCTGGAGAGTGCGGCCGACGCGGCCGAGGAACGCACCTGCACGCACTGCCAGCCGCACGAGGGCGTCACCCTGCCGATCGAGCTGCCGTGAAGGTCCTAGTCACCGGCGCCGCCGGCTTCATCGGCACCAGGGTCTGCGCGGCGCTGACCGCGGCGGGCCACGAGGTGGTCAAGATCGACGCGATGCTCATTGCCGCCCATGGGAACGACGTCACCCCGCCTGCGGACGTGCTCGAGGTCGACGTCCGGGACACCGCCGGCCTGGCCGCGCTGCTGCCCGGCGTCGACGTGGTCTGCCATCAGGCCGCAGTGGTCGGGGCTGGAGTGAATGCCTCCGACGCGCCGAATTACGGCAGCCACAACGACTTCGGCACCACGGTGCTGCTGGCCGAGATGTTCGCCGCGGGCTGCCGCCGGCTGGTGCTGGCCTCGTCGATGGTGGTGTACGGCCAGGGCGGTTACGACTGCCCGGTGCACGGTCACGTCGATCCGCTGCCCCGCAGGCGGTCCGATCTGGATGCCGGGGTCTTCGAACACCGCTGCCCGATCGGCGGCGAGGAACTGGCCTGGCGGCTGGTGGGAGAGGACGCTGCACTGCGACCGCGCAGTCTGTACGCGGCGAGCAAGACCGCACAGGAGCATTACGCGCTGGCGTGGGCCGAGGCGACGGGCGGTTCGGTCGTCGCGCTGCGCTACCACAACGTCTACGGTCCGATGATGCCGCGCGACACGCCGTATTCCGGGGTGGCCGCCATCTTCCGGTCGGCCATCGAAAGGGGCGAGCCGCCAAGGGTATTCGAAGATGGCGGCCAGATGCGTGACTTCGTCCACGTCGACGACGTGGCGGCGGTCAACGTGGCGGCCGTGCAGGCCGAGACGGACGGTTTCGCCGCGTTCAACGTGTGCTCGGGGCGGCCCATCTCGATCATGGACGTCGCGACGAGGATCTGCGCCGCCCGCGGCGGTCAGCCGCCAGTGGTCACCGGCCAGTACCGCAGCGGCGACGTGAGGCACATCGTCGCAGATCCCGCGGCCGCGGCCGCGGTGCTGGGCTTCCGTGCGGCCGTCGACCCCGACGACGGCCTTCGGGACTTCGCGTTCGCGCCGCTGCGGGGGTGATCCTTGGCGATTGACACCCGTCAAGTAATACTGATTCGGTGACGACCCCGATCTGCGAGCAGTACGGCATCGACTTTCCCCTGTTCGCCTTCAGCCACTGCCGCGACGTCGTGGCCGCGGTGACCAACGCCGGCGGACTCGGCGTGCTCGGTGGAACCGCGTACACCCCGGAGGGTCTGGAGCACGAACTCGCCTGGATCGACGAGCAGGTCAGGGGCAAGCCCTACGGCGTCGACATCATCGTGCCCGCCAAGTTCGAGGGCAAGGGTGAGAAGCTCGCGGCGGGTGCGCTGGTCGATCGCATTCCCGACGAGTACCGGAGGTTCGTCGACGAATTGCTGGCCGCCCACGACATTCCCGACGACCAGAAGCGACGCGTCGGCGGCAGCGGCCTGTCCGGCGACACCGGCCAGGCGTTGCTCGAAGTCGCACTGCGGCACCCGATCAAGTTGATGGCCAACGCACTCGGTGTGCCGCCGCCGTACATGATCGAGGCGGGTCGGTCCTCCGGTGTCCCGGTGGCTGCGTTGGTGGGTGCCCGCGAGCACGCCCTCAAGCAGGCCGCCGCCGGCGTCGACCTGATCATCGCCCAAGGCACCGAGGCCGGCGGCCACTGCGGCGAGGTGTCCACGTTGGTCCTGGTGCCCGAGGTGCTCGACGCCCTCGCCGAGATCGGCAGCGACATCCCGGTGCTGGCGGCCGGCGGAATCGTCACCGGCCGGCAGATGGCGGCTTGCGTGGCGATGGGCGCTGCCGGCGCCTGGACGGGATCGGTGTGGCTGACCACCGAGGAGGCCGAGACCGCCCCGCACACCAAGCAGAAGATGCTGGCGGCCACCTCCCGCGACACCATCCGCTCGGCGGGACGCACGGGCAAACCGTCGCGCCAACTGGTCTCGGACTGGACCGACGCATGGGCGCCGAACCCCGGCGGCCGGACTCCGCTGCCGCTGCCGCTGCAGTCGATGCTGGTCGAACCCACGCTGCGGCGCATCGACAGGCTGGCCGAGCAGGGCCACCCCGGCGCTCAGGAGCTTGCGACGTACTTCGTCGGCCAGGGCGTCGGGCTGATGAACCGGGTCAAGCCCGCCCGCGACGTGGTGCTGGAGTTCATCGAGGACTACGTCGCGGCCACCCAACGGCTGAGCAACTCCCTGCCTGACTAGCCTCGAGAAGGGGTGCGGTTATTCCTCGCCGGCCAGCGGTAGGCGCACCTCGAAGCGTGCGCCGTTCTCCAGGTTGTAGGCCGAGACGGTGCCGTGGTGGGCGTGCACCAGGCCGGCGGCGATGGCCAGCCCCAACCCGGAACCGCTCGGCAGCGACGAATCCTCGCGGGGCACCCGGCCGTTGGAGCCGCGGTAGGCGACGTCGAACACGCGGGCCAGGTCGGCCTCGTTGATGCCGACGCCGGTGTCGTCGACCCTGGCCCATGCGCCCTGCCCGTCGGAGCCGATGGCCAGTTCGACGGTGCCGCCCTCCGGGGTGTGGGCGATGGCGTTGGCGACCAGGTTGGACAGCACCCGCACCAGCGCCCGATCGCTGCCGATCACCCCGACCGGTTTGGCGGGCACCCTGGCGTGCAGGGCGACGCCGGCGCGCTCGGCGGCGATCCGGTGCGCCGAGACCACGTCGTCGACTACCTCGTCGAGGGCCACCTTGTCGTAGGCGGGCTGGACGGCGCCGGCGTTGATCTTCGACATCTCGAACAGGTCGTCGACCATCTCGGAGAGCCGGATGGTCTCGTGCTCGATGTGCTTGGCGTGCAGGATGACCTCGTCAGGTTCGACGACGCCGTCGGCGATGGCCTCGGCGACGGCCCGAATGCCGGCCAGCGGTGTGCGCAGGTCATGGCTGACGAAGGCCACCAGCTGCCGGCGCGACTGCTCGGCGGTCTCCTCGGATTCACGGATCTGCTGCTCCCACACCGTGCGCCTGGCCTGGTAGCGGGCCAGCATGATGGCCGCCGGAATCGTGACCACCGAGACGATCACCAGCACCACGATGACGCTCTCGAACCGCTGCGAGAGCATGAAGCCGCTCGCGCCCAGGACGCCAGTGAAGGTGGCGATGGTGGGAATCAGCACCAGCAGCACCATGCTCAGCGTCAGCGACCACGACCGGGCCAACCGGATCACGACTGCGCCGACCGCCACCACCGGCACCGAGCACGCCAGCGAGATGCCGACGATCTCCCAGATGTCAGTGGGCATCCCGCTCCTCGCTCCACATGTAGCCCCGCCCCCAGACGGTCTGCACGCGATGTTGATCGCCGAGCTTGGATCGCAGCCGCTTGACGTGCACGGTGACCGTGGAGAGATCGCCGAAATCCCACTGCCACACCATCTTCAGCAGCTCTTCGCGGGTGAAGACGACGCCGGTGTGGGTGAGGAAGAACAGCAGCAAGTCGAATTCGCGGTTGGTGAGACTGATGGGTTCACCCTTGATGGTGGCCGAACGGGACGCAGCCGACACGGTGAGGTCGCCGACCGTCACGGCCACCGAAGGGGCGCCGGCCGCCGACGGGGCGCGGCGTAGCACCGAACGCACCCGCAGTGCGAGCTCGCGGGGGCTGAACGGTTTGACGAGGTAGTCGTCCGCGCCCGCCTCGAGGCCGGCGATGCGGTCGTCCTCCTCGCCCAGTGCGGTCAGCAGGATGACCGGCACCGCGTATCCGCCGCGCTGGCGCAGCACCCGGCACAGGGCCAGCCCGTCGGGTCCAGGCATCATCACGTCGAGGATGGCGACGTCGATCTGCTCGGATCCCAGCAGATGCAGGGCCTGGTTGCCGTCGTGGGCGACGGAGACGTCAAGGCCGTCGCGTTCGAGGTACCGGCGCACGACGTCGCGAACGACGTTGTCGTCGTCGGCGATCAGCACTCGGGTCACAACGTCCCACCCTAACCGTCCGTCCACCGGTGTCCATCGTCTTACCTGCACCGACGTCATTGAATCGTCAGCTCTCAGGAGGCGGTCGGCCTGCGGGGGTGACTAGCCTCTGATGCGTGGATCCCTCTTCGGTGACGGTGGTGCTGCCATGTCTGAACGAGGCGGAATCCCTGCCGGGAGTGCTGGCCCGGCTCCCGTCGGGATACACCGCGCTGGTGGTGGACAACGGCAGTAGCGACGGCACGGCCGAGGTGGCGCGTCGCGGCGGCGCTCGGGTGGTCGAGGAATCGCGGCCCGGTTACGGCGCCGCGGTGCACGCCGGGGTGCTGGCAGCCGACACCCCCGTCGTGGCGGTCCTCGACGGCGACGGGTCGTTGGATCCTCGGGAACTGCCCAAGCTGGTGGCCGAACTCGATCGCGGCGCCGACATGGCGGTGGGGCGCCGGCGTCCGCTGCCGGGAGTCGGATGGCCGTGGCATGCGCGACTGGGTACCCAGGTGGTGTGCTGGCGGCTTCGTCAGCGGCACGGCATCGGGGTGCACGACATCGCGCCCATGCGGGTCGCCCGGCGGGACGCCTTGGTCGAGCTGGGTGTGGCCGATCGTAGATCTGGGTATCCGCTGGAATTGCTGGTGCGAGCTGCCGCTGCGCACTGGGTGATTGCCGAGCACGACGTCACCTATGGTGACCGGACCGGTGGCAAGTCGAAGGTCAGTGGCTCGGTACGTGGGAGTTTCTTTGCGGTGCTGGACTTTTGGCGAGTGATCTCGTGACCGAAGAGCTGCCCGTTGCCGTGCTGGTGGTCGCCAAGGCGCCGGTCCCCGGCCTGGCGAAGACCCGGCTGGCCGCGACGGTCGGAGACGCAGGTGCCGCGGACGTCGCGGCCGCCGCCCTGCTGGACACCCTCGATGCCGTCGCGGCCGCGCCGGTCGCCGCTCGCGTCGTCGCGATGACCGGTGACCTGTCCGCCGCCAGTCAGGCCGCGCAGATTCGGCGCCGGTTGGCCGACTTCACCGTGGTTCCCCAGCGCGGCGACGACTTCGGTGACCGGCTCGCCAATGCCCACGCCGACGCATCCGCTGCAGCCGGCGGTCTGCCCGTCCTGCAGATCGGCATGGACACCCCGCAGGTGTCCGCCGCTCTGCTGGCGGAGTGCGCCCGCGCGCTGACCTCCAGCGATGCGGTGCTGGGCATAGCCGCCGACGGAGGCTGGTGGGTGCTCGGCGTCACCGACCCCGATACGGCCGAATGCCTTCGCGCCGTGCCGATGTCGACCACCCGAACTGGTGAGCTGACGCTGGCCGCGCTGCGCGGCACGGGGATCGAGGTGGCCCCGGCCACCGAACTTGCCGATGTCGACACCGTCGACGACATCGAGGTAGTTCGTCGGGAATGCTCGCCGGACAGTCGATTTCGTCAGGTCACCCTGGCGCTGGAGGTGGGACGTGCTGGGTAATCTGTACGACGAGGCGCTCACGGGTGAGCGATGTTGGATCCGCTACGACGACGGCAGCATCGAGGGTCTTCCGGTGCACAGCTGGTTGCCGGGCGGCCGTCGTCTGGACAAGGCCTTCGACGAGGCGGTGCTCGACCTGTGCAAGGGCCCGACGATCGACCTCGGTTGTGGTCCAGGACGTTTCGTGGCCCATCTGACCAAGCGCGGCATTCCCGCGCTCGGGGTGGACCAGTCGCAGACGGCCGTCGAGATGGCCCGCCGCAGTGGCGCTCCCGCGCTGCGACGCGACGTGTTCGAGCGATTGCCCGGGATGGGCCGCTGGGGCACGGTGCTGCTGGCCGACGGCAACGTCGGTCTCGGGGGTGACCCGGCCCGGGTGCTCCGGCGAGCCGGTGAGTTGATGCGCGTCGGCGGGCACTGCGTCGCGGAGTTCGATCCCGCCATCAGCGGGGTGCAGTCCCGGTGGGTGCGGCTGGAGTCGACCACGACCGTGGGACCCTGGTTCAAGTGGGCCTCGGTGGGCATCGACTGCGCCAAGCACCTGGCCAAGGAGGTCGGGCTCGCGGTCAAGTCCGTCACGCCCGTCGGGGAACGGGTGTTGGCCAGTCTCGTCGCCGCCTAGTGCCGCGCCGCTACCAGTTGGTCAGTATCAGGTGGTTGAGAGCCAGTGCGCCAACGACGTTGAGGGCCAGCCAGAATCGGTGTGCACGCGGCGGTAGGAGGGCGCCCGCGGCGGTCAGCCACACCGTGTAGGGCAGCCAGATCCGCTCGACCTCGGCTTTGCTGAGCATGCTGAGATCGGCGCACACGATGGCCAGCAGCGCCGCCAGGATCACCAGGTGCAACCCCGAGCGCGCCCTGATCGACGGCAGGTCGAACGCCCGCGACACCCCGGCCACGGTGCCAAGCCCCACCGCGCAAACCACCGAGGCGAAATTGGCCCACGCCCAGTACTGGAACGGCCGGTTCGCCGCAATGCCCTGCCAGTAGCGTTGCTGCACCAGGGTGTAACCGTCGAACCACCAGTAACCGGCCAGCGCGAACACCCCAACCACGGCCAGGGCGGCGACGACGGCGGGCACCAGCGCCCGTAGCGCCCCGCGAACGTCGCTGGCGGCCAACAGCACCGCCACCGCGGGCAGCGCTATCAGGCCAAGCCCGTAGTTGAGGAAGATCGCCCAGCCCAGGAGTAGCCCGGACCCGAGCCCCGCCAGGATCGCCGGGCGAGCCGAGGCCCGAACGGCCAACGCCAACAGGGCCAGCCCCCATGCGGCCACGCCCGCGAAGTACCCGTCGGCGGACACCGCGATCCAGATCGCCGTCGGGGCGACGGCCACGAACGGGGCCGCGCGGCGCGCCAGGTCCTCACCCGAGAGCACCTTCGCCGTCACGACGATGGCCGCGGCGGCGCTCGAGCCGACCAACCAGCACAGCACCGCCGCCCAGGTGCCCCCGCCCAGCCCGATCCGATCAAGCCACACGAACGTCAGCAGCGCTCCGGGCGGATGACCCGACACGTGGGTGATCCACGAATCAGGTTGGAAGTCGAGGATTCTCGAGGAGAAGGTGCGCAGCGCGTAGGGGATGTCGGTGACCGACGGCACCTGGCGCAGGTATTCGTTGGGAGTGGCCAGCCGGTGGGCGAAGCCCAGTTGCCAGCCGTCGATCATCGCCAGCGAGAAGGCCCATGCCGCCGACACCGCCCACGTCACCCACGGGAGCGCCCGCCACGGCAGCCGGCGGGCCACCGCAGGACCCCACAGCGCGATCCCCAGACCGATCACGGCCGCCGGGACGGTGCCCCATCCGACGTGCGCGTCCCACCAGCCGAAGATGGGCGCGGCCTCGGCGTACATCTGAATCTGCCGGGCGGTGCTGTTGATCAGAGGGGTGACGATGCCGAGGTGCAGATGGGGAACGACGAACGCTGCGGCCACCAGGAGCACCGCCAGCAGGGCCGCGATCGCGTCACGGCGGGCAGACTTCACGCCTACCCACCCTAGGGGGCCGGTCCGAGGGGTCGCGGTGACGATTCGCTGACGGGTCAGCCCGCGGCGTGCTGCAGCAGCGCCACGACCGCGTCGTCCAGTGCGGCGGCAACCGTGGAGGCCTCCGCACTCCCATACGGCGCTATCTCGCTGGCGACCCGGTCATAGGACAGCGTCGTGCCCTCTGGGCGTTCGGCGATCAGGATGGTGACCGGCGCGTAGGACCCCACGTCGGGCACGGTGGCGGCCATCTTGCTCATCGTCACCGGGTTGCCCGCGATGATGCGCAGCAGGCGAACGGCGTGGGCCGGATCGCGCTTGGACAGCGCGGCCCCGAGATCCAGCGACAGGAACTCGATGAGACCACTGCTGCCGCTCTCGGCGGCCACGATGGCCTCGAACTCCGCGGCGTCGCTCGCGGCGTTCCACCGGCGCACCTCGGCCGCGAAGTCGTCGACCCGACCCAAACCGGCGTAGACGGCCGCGACCACGTCGTCGAACGGTCGTGCACTGTGGACGGTCACGCGGCTGACGGCCACCGTGGCCTCGGATGTCTGGGCCATGGGCACTCTCCTCGACTGGGGGTCTCGCAGAGGGCAAGGCGCCACCCGGGCCGTTTATTCCGGCCCGGCCCGGTTCAGGCGGCGTCGCCGCGCAGCGCGTCGCGGGCCCGGTCGAGCAGTGAGACGAAGGGGCCGACCGCGAAGTTGACGAAGGCCGACTCGACACCCGCGTGGGGATGGGTCGGCGCGATGCGCTCGGCGACGCGTACCGCGGTGGCCAGGCTCGCGAGTTCCTCCGCGTCCAGGTGCTGTTCGAGCAGGGTGAACTCGTCGGCTTCCTCGCGCTCGGCGTGCTCGAGCACGGCGGCCTGCAGGTGGATCAGCTCCTTGCTGAAATCAGCCGTGCCGCAAGGAATCTTCTCCAGCTTGCCAAGTGCCACCTTGGCGTCGTGCTCCTCGGTGAGGCGGGCGTCGACGATGGCGGCACCGCCGTCGATCTTTCGCCGGATGCGGGGATGCACCATCATCTCCTCGGCGGTCTCGTGCACCGCGAGCATGGTGCGCAACCGGGTGAACGCCTCCTGCTGCGTCTCGGTGGTCTTGGCGTCGAGCGTCTCGACGAAGAGCGCCCGGATGGCCTCGTGCTGCCCCTTGAGATAGGTGACGACGTCGTCGGCGCTCGAAATGGTGTGGTCGGTCATGCGTACCTCCGGTGGACTGGCAGGCGCGTGGGCTGGGCGCCGTCTCAAGGCATCTACCCGGTGCGCGCACCGGGAAACGAGCGCCCACCGCGAAGCGAGCGTGCACCGCACGGCACGGCACCGAGACGCGCTTCTCGGATTGCGGGTTGCGTAGCCGGGTATGTGCAGGTGATGGCACACTTCACCATCCCCGGTCTGAGCGCCGATGACGGCCGCCGCATCGCGGAACTGCTGCAGAAGCAGCTGAGCACCTACAACGACCTGCACCTGACGCTCAAGCACGTGCACTGGAACGTGGTCGGACCGTCGTTCATCGGCGTGCACGAGATGATCGACCCCCAGGTGGAGCTGGTCAGGGGATACGCCGACGAGGCGGCCGAGCGGATCGCCGCGCTCGGGGCGTCACCGCAGGGCACTCCCGGCGCCATCGTCGCCGACCGCACCTGGGACGACTACTCCGTGGGCCGCGACACCGTGCTGGCGCACCTCGGCGCACTCGACCTCGTCTACGACGGCGTGGTGGCCGACACCCGGGCGGCCATCCAGACGCTCGACGACCTCGACCCGGTCTCGCAGGACATGCTCATCGGTCACGCCCGCGAGCTCGAGAAGTTCCAGTGGTTCGTCCGCGCCCATCTGGAGAACTCGGGCGGCGAGCTGTCCAACGAGGGCACGGACAGCGAGAAGGATGCTGCCGATGCCGCCCGCTAGCAGCGGTCCCGTCGCCAGCAGGGGTGAGCGGCAGCCGTGACGCTGGTCCTGGTCCTCATCTTGGCGACCGTCCTGTTGGCGCCGCTGGCCGAGCGCATCACCGTGCCCTACCCCGTCCTGCTCCTTGGCCTCGGGCTGGCGTTGGGCCTGCTCCCCGGGTTGTCCGTACCGGCGATGGACCCGGATTGGATTCTGCCGCTGGTGCTTCCGCCGCTGCTGTTCGCGGCGGCACGCCGTACGTCGTGGCGCCAGTTCCTGGACAACCGGCGGGCGATCGGGCTGCTGGCAGTCGCGCTGGTGGGTGTCACTGCCTTCGCGGTCGGTGCGGTGGTCAGCGCGGTCGTACCGGGGTTGCCGATCGTCGCGGGGGTGGCCCTTGGGGCCGCCGTCGCGCCACCGCAATGCCGACCACGCCGCCACCGTCAACTCCGTGAAGGCTCAGATCCTGGCCTCGGCGCGGGAGGAGATCGTCACGGCGCGAGCCGAATCCGGCAACGACCCGACGATCGTCGACGGCGTGCTGCGTCAGCTCGACGCGCGGGGCGGGCAGCCGGACTAGGTTACCGGCCGGGCGTCCTCGTCGGCCGGTGCATCGAGCAGCGGGCCGTCCTGTGCCTTGAGAGCCTCGTTGCGGGCCTCGGGATCTCGCGCGGACAGCACGCGCACGAAGCTGTTGACGAAGGCGATGGTCGGGACGGCCAGCAGGGCGCCGACGATGCCGGCCAGCACGCCACCGGCGGCCAGCCCGAGCACGACGCCCAGCGGATGGATCGACACCGCGCGGCCCATCACCAGGGGTTGCAGGACGTGTGCCTCCAGTTGCATCACGGCGACGATCAGCCCCAGCGTGATCAATGCGTAGATGAAGCCCTTGGCCAGCAGCGCGACGACGACGGCGAGGAAGCCGGTGACCAACGCGCCCACCAGCGGGACGAACGCGCCAAGGAAGATGATCGACGCCAGTGGCAGGGCTAGCGGGATGCCCATCACGGCCAGCCCGCTGCCGATGGCGACGGCGTCGACGAGCGCGACCAGGGTCGTGGCGCGTGCGTAGCCGGCCAGGGAGTGGAATCCCGCGGTGCCGGCTTCGTGCACGCGGGCGCGGTGCTCGGGCGGCACGATCTGGGTGACGAAGCGCCAGATGCTGCGGCCGCCGAGGAGGAAGAAGATGACGGTGAACAGGCAGAGCAGGGCGCCGGTGAGGATCTCGACGAGGGTGCCGGCCGTCGAGAGCGCTCCGGTGGTCAGCTGCGTCTGGTGACTGCGCAGGGCGTTGACCGCCGAATCGGTGGCGCTGGTGATCTGATCCGACCGTAGGTGCAGCGGCCCGCGGACCAACCAGTCTCGGGTGCTGTCGACGCTGCGTTCGACCTGGTCCACCAGATCGGGTGCGCCCTCGATGAATTGGTTGACCACGAAGGCCAGGATTCCGCTGAAGACGGCGATGCCCAGGACGAGGACGAAGGCGACGGCACCACCGCGGGCGGCACCGTAGCGGTCGAGGAAGTCGACCGCCGGAAGCAGGAGCGCGGTGGCGAGCAGGGCCAGGGCCACCGGCACGAAGACGACGGCCAACCGCGCGAGTATCTCGAACGTGACGATGGCGGCTGCCAGGATGACCAGCAGCCGCCACGACCACGCCGCGGCACTGCGAACCAGTGGACTGACCGACTGGTCGTCGCGTGCCGCGGCGGGGGTCACGAAGGAATTCGCGTCAGCGCTAACGCGCTAGAACCAAACTTTTCGGCCACCGACCGGGCGACCGACGGCGCCGAGGATCCACAGGATGACGCCGACGACGACGAGGATCCCGCCGATCGTGTAGAGGATCGAGATACCGGCGAAGTACCCGATCAAGAGGAGGATGATGCCGAGGACGATCATGATCAAGATCCGATCCGTAGGAGCGATTGAAACTGCCGCTGAGGGAATTACCTGAACGGTCAATTCCAAACCTCGCAGTCTCATCGACTTCTAATACAGGATCCGGCGCAGGTTCTCCTCGGCGTAGTACTCGTCGAGTTCTGCTTCGCTGAGGTCGGGTTTGTAGGCCTTGGCCAACCGCGCGACGCTTGGCACCGCGGTGGGATTCCATGTCTCCGGCTTCCAGGCATCCGAGCGCAGAAACGCCTTGGCGCAGTGGAAGAACACTTCCTCGACGGCGACTTCGAGTGCCAGGATCGGGCGTTTGCCGTCCACCCGCATGGCATCGAAGTAGGGTGCGTCGGCCATGATCTTGGCGGTGCCGTTGATGCGCAGCGTGTCCCCGCGCCCGGGGATCAGGAACACCGTGCCAACGCGCGGCCGCTGCAGGACGTTGAGGAAACCGTCCACCCGCTTGTTGCCAGGCCGCTCGGGTATCGCGATGGTGGTGTCGTCGACGACGTGGACGAAGCCGGGTGGGTCACCCTTGGGTGACACGTCGACGCGGCCGTCGGCGTCGGTGGTGGCGACGAATCCCAGTGGAGAGTGGGCCAACCAGTCCCGTTGGGCCTCGGAGAGGCAGGGCTTCACCTTGTTGGCGACCGAGGCCACGGGGTGGCCGACGATCGCACGCAGGTCCTCGACGGTGGTGACTTCGCGCGACACGAGTCCATCATGCTCCGGTGTCGAACCGCGCCGCGAGTGCTCTTCGGTCCAGCTTGCCGATGCCGCGGCGGGGCAGATCGGCGACGACGTGCAGCTCGCGCGGAGCGGCCGTGGGTTCGAGGGTCCGTTCGACGTGTGAGCGCAGCTCGGCCAGCGACGGCGCTTCCGTCCCGGCCGCCAGGACGATCGCGGCGACGACGCGCTGGCCCAGCCGGTCGTCGCTCACGCCGAACACCGCGCAGTCGGCGATCGCGGGGTGGGTGCCGATGGCGGCCTCGACCAGTTGGGGCAACACGGTGAGGCCACCGGTGCCGATGCCGTCGTCGACCCGGCCCAGAATGCGCAGGACGCCCGAATCGTCAACGGCGCCAATGTCATCGGTGCGGAACCAGCCGGGCTCCTTGAACGGGTCGGGCTCCGTCGGGTGCCGGTACCCCTTGGCCAACGTGTCCCCGCCGAGGACGACGCGACCGTCGTCCAGGCACACCCGCACGCCGTCGAGCGGCACCCCGTCGTACACGCAGCCGCCAGCCGTCTCGCTCATGCCGTAGGTGCGCACCACGGAGATCCCCGCCTCGGCCGCCGCCTCGGCCACGGTCGTCGGCATCGGACCGCCACCGATCAGGACGGCGTCGAGTTCGGCCAGCGCAGCCGTGGCCGCCGGGTCCCCGAGCGCCTTGGCCAGCTGGACTGCGACCAGCGAGGCGTAGCGCGGACCGGTGCCCAAGGCCTCGATGGCAGCGGGTAATTCGCCGACGTCGAAGCTGGGGTCGACGGCGATCGGGACCGTTCCCGCCAGCAGGCTGCGCACCATCACCTGCAGCCCGGCGACGTGATAGGCGGGCAAGGCGAGCAGCCAGTTGCCCGGGCCGCCGATCCGGTCGTGGGTGGCCGAGGCGCTGGCGATCAACGCGGGCGCGGTGAGCATGGCGCCCTTGGGAACCCCCGTGGTTCCCGACGTGGTCACCACGACCGCCACGTCGTCGTCGATGCGCTCGCCGATACCCAGCGACGTCGTCAGCAGCTCGGCGGACTGGACGTCCGCGGGCACCGGAAGGATCGCCGACTCGCGGCCATCGAGCACACCGGCGAGCACGGCCAGCAGCGGCTCGGGGGAGGGGACCTGCGGGATGACCACCGCGCGCAGGGAGGCTATGCGGAGTCCTCGCCATCGTCGGTCGGGGCGGACCCGCCGTTCTCGAGGCCGTCGCGTGGATCGTCGAGTGGCCAACCCTTGGTGGCCAGCCGCTCGCGCACGCGCTCGACGTCGGACTCCTGCGGGAGCTCGTCGGTCATCTGGGTGATGAGCACGCCGATGTCGATCAGGTCGAATTCCCCGCGATTCATCAGCTCCTGGGCGACGGCCTTGACCTCGTCGTTGCTGAGCCGTCGATTCAGCAGGGACATGAGCGGCACCCGGTCCGGGCCGGGTACGCCCTCGGGATACCCGGCGGTGATCCAGGCGACGATCTTGGCGAGAAATGTGTTCACTGCGTCAACTTCCCCCTACGGCGGGCGGACCGCCTCGGTGCTCGACGAATCGATGGTAGTGGCGTCCCCGGCTCGATGGTTGGTCGGCACCGCCTCCGGAGCGATGCTTCGGCGCGGCCGGCTAACGCGCGCCGCCCTCTGGGTGAACAGTGGATGAACAGCTCTCAGGATGAGAAGAAAGGCCAGGTGAGGGGCAAGTTTGGGACCCATGGCAACTGGTCAAAATGCCATGCCTAGCCCCACAATCTGTACCCATGAGCACAACCATGATCATTCTCGTGCTGTTGATCGTCACCGCGTTGGCGTTCGACTTCACCAATGGCTTCCACGACACCGGCAACGCCATGGCCACGTCGATCGCGACCGGCGCCCTCAAGCCCAAGACCGCTGTGCTCCTCGCCGGCGTCTTGAACCTCGTCGGCGCGTTCCTCTCGGTCGAGGTGGCCGTCACCGTCACCACCTCGGTGCTGAAGATCCAGGACAGCAAGACCGGAGCCCTAGTCCCGTCCATCGACCAATCGGTGGGACTGACCATCATCTTCGCCGGCCTGATCGGCGGCATCCTCTGGAATCTGCTGACCTGGCTGTTCGGCATCCCGTCGAGCTCCTCGCACGCCCTGTTCGGCGGGCTGATCGGTGCGGGCATCGCCGCGATCGGCATGGCCGGGGTCAACTGGACCGGCGTCATCAGCAAGGTGCTCGTCCCCGCCGTCGCCGCACCCTTCATCGCCGGCCTCGTCGCCGCGTGCGGAACCTGGCTGGTGTACCGACTCACCCGCAACGTCGAGAAGAAGCGCCGCGAGGACGGCTTCCGCTGGGGCCAGATCGCCACCGCCTCACTGGTCGCCCTGTCACACGGCACCAACGACGCGCAGAAGACCATGGGCGTGATCGCGCTGGCGCTCATCACCACCGGCCATCTGACCGGCGACGTGAAGAAGGACGGCCTGCCGTTCTGGATCATCTTCAGCTGTGCGCTGGCCATCGGCCTCGGCACCTACATCGGTGGCTGGCGCGTCATCCGCACGCTGGGCAAGGGTCTCGTCGAGATCGAGTCGCCCCAGGGGCTGGCCGCCGAGGCGTCGTCGGCCGCGATCATCCTCAGCTCCAGCGCCGCCGGCATGGCCCTGTCGACCACCCACGTGGCGACCGGCTCGATCCTCGGCAGCGGCGTCGGCAAGCCCGGCGCTCAGGTGCGGTGGGCGGTCGCCGGCCGCATGGCCGCAGCGTGGCTGATCACGCTTCCCGCCGCGGCCGTCGTCGGTGCGATCGCGTTCTGGATCTCGCACTTCGTCGCCGGGGCCACCACCCAGCTCGTCGGTGACGGCCTGATCTTCCTGATCCTCGTCGGTCTCTCGGGCTACATGTACTTCCGCGCCCAGAAGCAGAAGGTCGACCACAACAACGTCAACGCCGATTGGGACGACGCCACCAACTCCGTGGTCCCGGCCGACGCCGCCAAGGCCGAAGCGCCCAAGGCCGCCGTCTGATGCGCGGTCCCATCCAGCCACTCCCTGCAATCGGAAAGAACCACTGATGCACACCTATGTGATTCCGCTCCTGACGGTCCTGGTCGTCGGGCTGATCCTGGGCGCCGGCCTGCCTGCCGTCTTCGCCATCGGGCTGCGGTCCTACTCGGCGGGCGTCGGTGGCGCCGAGGCCGACGGCACGATCGACAGCCCCAACCCGGTGCTGCGGTCGCTGGGCCTGCTGCTCTTCGTGATCGTCGGGTTCGTGATCTTCGTCGCGCTGCTCTGGATCACCAGGTCCACGATCATCCACCACACGGGCTTCGACCCCTTCTTCGGTTTCAAGAAGTGAGCTGAGCAGACCATGACCGAGAACAAGTCACTCTTCGACAACGTCGTTCACTGGCTCAACGCGGGCTACCCGGATGGCGTTCCGCCCAAGGATTACTTTCCGCTGCTGGCGCTGCTGAAGCGCTCGCTGTCGGAGGAGGAGGTCGTCGCGGCGGCCAAGTCGATCCTGCGCACGGCTGACGCCGAGGCCGTCACCGAGGAGCAGGTCCGCGCGGCGATTCAGGACGTCATCGACAAGGAACCCAATCCCGAGGAGATCCACCAGGTCTCGGCTCGGCTGGCCTCGGTGGGCTGGCCGTTGGCAGCGCCCGCGCGCTGAGACGTCGTACCCGAACATCCCCTCTGCTCTTCGGAGCCGGGGGGATGTCTCATGTTCGGGCGTCGCGCCGCAGCGGGTGGGTGTCGGGCACCTGCACGAAGATCAGCGTGACCCCGTCGGGGTCGTTCACGTGCATCTCGTGCAATCCCCACGGCTCCTGGCTGGCCGGCCTCGCGATGTCGACGCCGCGGCTCTCGAGTTCGGTCTGGGTGGCGTAGACGTCACGCACCTGCAGCCACAGCGCCCCGGGAAACGGTGGCGCCGACGATGATCCGCCGCCGTGGCCGGCCAGCTCGACGAGGGACTGTCCGGCGTAGAACACCGTGCCCGAGCCGTACTCGCGGGCGATGGCCAGACCGATGGCGTCGCGGTAGAACGTCAGCGAGCGTTGGTAGTCCGCCGGCCGGAACAGCATCCGGCTGGCCAAGATCTCCATACCATCGGTTCTAACACAGAGTGGGGCGCTAGCTGGACGGCTGCACGCCCTGCCGGGTGATGAAGGCGTCCACCGCGGCGGGAGCCACGCTGTTCATCGCCGCCGCGGTGACGGCCATCCGCGGAGCGATGCGCACCGGCCGGCACCGCACGGCGGTGAGCATCCAGTCGGCCGCCTCCTCGGCGGACAGGCCCGGCAACCCGTCGAAGGCCCGCGTCGGGGCGATCATCGGCGTCTTCACCAGGGGATAGAACAGCGTCGTGGAGTGCACGCCGTCGGCACCCCACTCGGTCTCGATGACGCGGCTCACCGCGGTGAGTGCGGACTTGGAGGCGTTGTACACCGCGAACAGCGGCTGCGATTCGGTCATCACGCCCCACGTCGAGACGTTGACGACGTGCCCGTCGCCGCGTTCGCGCATCCCGGGGGCGAAGCCGCGGACGAGCCGCAGCGGGGCGTAGTAGTTCAACGCGATCGTCCGCTCGACGTCGTGCCAGCGTTCCAGGGACTCGGCCAGCGGTCGCCGGATGGAGCGTCCGGCGTTGTTGATCAGCACGTCGACCCCGCCGAAGTAGTCGTCGACGGCAGCGATCAAGGCATCGACCTCGTCGAGGTCGGACAGGTCGCAGGCGTACGCGGTTGCCCGGCCGCCCTCGGCGACGATTCGCTGCACCACGGCGTCGAGCAGTTCGCCCCGGCGGGCCACCAGGATGACGTCGGCACCCTCGCGGGCCAACTTCACGGCTGCGGCCTCGCCGATGCCGGAGGACGCACCGGTGACCAGGATGCGCTTGCCGGCCACCTCGACGTCGGGCCCGGGTTGCAGCAGTCGTGCGGTCAGTGGAGGGCGCATGCTGGCCAGCAACAGGGTGTCGGCAAGGCGGCGCAGCGGGTTTCTGCTCACGGTCGTCGAGCTTAGGTGGCGGCGGCGGGCAGGAAGTCATGCAGCCTCGCCACGGCCAGGGTCTGCGGTTGGCCGTACTCCTCGAAGGTCATGGCGGGTACGAAGCCCAGCCGGCGGGCCAGGTTCAGCGATCGGGCGTTGGTGCTTCGAGTGACGATGATGACGGGTTCGTCCGGCAGTTCGGTGGCCGCGGCGGACAGCACCGCGCTGGTCGCGCGGTACGCGAGCCCGCGGCCCCAGAGGCGACGGTCGAGCGTGTACGCGAGCTCCAGTTCCTCGCCCGCGGGGGCGAGGTGACCGGGGTGGTGGACGCCGCGCCTGGTCAGTGACACCGTTCCGATGAAGGCGTCGGTGGTCTTGTCGGCGATCACGTAGGAACCGGGCGAACCCGTGACGGCGGCGACGCCCGCCTCGTCGAGGTCGCGAGCGACCGCGGCGCGCGGCTGCGGGCCGCCGAGATGCGCGCGCACCTCGGGGTCGGCGACGTGCTCGATGATCGAGCGGCGGTCCTCGTCGCGTGCCTTGCGCAGGATGACGTCACCCGCGTCGAGGTACACCGCGTTCAGGGTGGTCACGCCGATGCCCGCGGGGCCGCTCGAAGTACGCACCGGGCGTAGCCGATCCAGCAGACGATCGTGGCGGCCAGCCCCAATCCGAGGAGCACCTGCGGACCCGTCGCGACGTCGACCGCCACCGATCCACTGCCCGGCACGTGCCGATCCACGGCGCGCATCACCAGCACGGGCAGGATCGCGCTGGCGAGGGTGACCATCGCCCCGACGACCGCGACGCCGAAGTGCGCGCGCACGGCGCTTGCGATCATCGCCCCGGCGGATGCGTACGTGACGAGTGCCAGCGGCAGCGGGCGCAGGCTGGCGCCGAGGTCACCCGTCGCCGCCCAGTGCCCCCAGCCCGCCATGGCCGCCGACCCGTTCACCGATTGCGCGGTGTACCACGGCCAGATGGTGGCGACGAGGATTGCCAGCAGGCCGAGGGTGGCGATGGCCCACCTGGTCAGTGTGGCTTCGATGACCCGCCCCCTCTGCGACGCCGGCGAGCTGACTGTGTCGCCCAACCGAACGTTAGCGCGTCGAATCCGGGGCCGGTGCACCAGCGGCGCTGGTAATTTCGCAATCCGATCGAGGTGAGGAGCGCCACCGAAGTTCTACGCCAACCTGATCGTGGCGTTCCGGCAGGGCGTGCCCGACGCCGGGGGCAGCCCGATCAATTCCCGTCCACGCGGTGAACGGCGGCCAATGCCATCGCCGCCGTTCACCGGTACCGCCGACGGATGACTAGTAGTAGGTGCGTCGGCCGCCGACCGCGCGTCCCATCGAGCCCAGCAGGGTCAGCACGAGGCCGACGACCACGAGGATGATCCCGATGGTCCACAGGATCGAGATCTTGAGCAGGAATCCGGCGATGAGCAGGATGATTCCGAGAATGATCATGGCGTTCCCTTCTGATCGACCGCGCCTGCGGCGCGGGGATCGATGCGGCCGGGCGGTTGTCCGGCGCTCTTTCAGCCTTCACCCCTAAGGGGGGTGTCGGTACACCCCTAGGTAGGTAATCTCAGGCCTGTGCCCGCATCCGAGAGGCCGATCACGGTTGCACTCGTCGACGACTACGACGTGGTGCTGATGGGCGTGGCCAACATGTTCGACCGGTATCGGGACCGGGTGGTGGTCGCCGAGCTCGATGCGAACGAGTCGGTGTCCGACGCCGTCGACATCGTGCTGTACGACTCGTTCGCCCAGCCCGAGTCCGACCACGACGAGATCGCGGTGCTGGTGGCCAACCCCCGAGCTCGTCGAGTCGTGGTGTACACGTGGAACTTTCACCCCGATCTCATCGACAGTGCTCGGCAGAAGGGCGCCCACGGTTACCTGTCCAAGACGTTGCCCGCCCGTGACCTGGTCGCGGCGCTGGAGGCGGTGCACGCCGGGGAGACCGTCATCAGCGATGCCCCGCCCCGCACCCGCAGCGCGGTCGGCCTCGACTGGCCGGGTCGCGGCGAGGGTCTCAGCGATCGCGAGTCGGAGATCCTGGCCCTGATCACCCAGGGCAAGAGCAACGCCGACGTGGCAGCGCTGACCTATCTCAGCCCGAACACCGTCAAGTCCTACATCCGCACCGTCTACCGCAAGATCGGTGTCGCCAGCCGCACGCAGGCGGTGCTCTGGGGCGTCGAGCACGGCTTCACGCCCGACCACCATCGCATCGAACATTGGCGGGGCGGGCCGTGATTTCGGCCCCTGCTGCGGGCTAGCGCATCAGCTCACGGGCCGCGGCCTCGATGCGCTCCTCGGACAGCAGCACTTTCAGCGCCGCATCGCCGAGGGGAATGAAGCTGTCGGCGCTGGCGACCCTGGCCAGCCGCCCTCGGTAACCCCGGTCGAGCAGGGCCGTGACCACGCCCTCGGATACGCCACCGGTGGCCCTGGTCTCGTCGACCACCAGCGTGCGGCCGGTGGCGTTGGCCTCGCGCAGCACGTCGTCGATGGGGAGCGGTGCCAGCCAGCGCATGTCGACGACGCGCGCCGCGATGCCCGACCGTTCCAGTCGGCGGGCCACCCGCAGGCTCATCGGCACGCCGTTGCCGAACGTCACCAGAGTCAGGTCGGTGCCCTCGCCGTGGGTGCGGGCCCGGCCGATCGGCACCGCCTGCGCCGGGTAGGCGGCCAGCCACTGCGCGTCACCGTCCTGGTGCAGATCCCGAACGTGGTACAGCGCAATGGGTTCCAGGAACACACACAGTGCACCGGAAGTGCGGGCCGCCGCCGCGCAGGTACGCAGCATCGCCGCCGCATCGTCGGGCCGCGATGGCGAGGCGATCACCAGGCCGGGGACGTCACGCAGGGCGCCGATCGCGTCGTCGTTGTGGAAATGGCCGCCGAAGCCCTTCTGATAGCCGTATCCCGCGATGCGCACCACCATCGGATTGCGGTATTGCCGGTTGGAGAAGAACTGCAAGGTGGCGCCCTCACCGCGGATCTGGTCGGCGGCGTTGTGCAGGTAGGCCAGATATTGGATCTCGGGGATCGGCAGCAGGCCGGACACCCCGGCCCCCAGCGCCAGCCCGAGGATGGCCTGTTCGTCGAGGACCGTATCGAAGACCCGTGCGGCGCCGGCCTTTTGGACCAGCCCCCGGGTGACGCCGTAGACCCCGCCCTTGCGCGCGACGTCCTCACCGAAGACCAGGGCTCCCGGATGTTCGTCGAGCACGTCGGCAAGGGCCCGGTTGATCGCCTGCGCGACGGTCAGTGGCTCCGAGCCCGCGACGACGTCGGGGGGTGTCGCGGCCGTCGCCTCGGCCAGCACGTCGCGCAGCGGGCGTAGCACGGCGGCGGCGCTGTTCAGCTGCGGCAGTTCGGCGACGCGCGCGGCGATGTCGAGCACCTCGGCGCGCTTGGCCTCGTAACGTTCCAGCACCCGTCGGGGTGACATGCCGGCGCGCTCGACCAGTAGCCGGGCCGTGGCGAGCACGGGGTCGCGGTCGTAGTCACCCGCGATCTCGGCCGGGCTTCGATAGGCGGCCTCCACGTCTGAGCCGGCATGGCCCATCAACCGCACCGTGCGCAGATGCAGGAACGCTGGCTTGCGGTGCCGGCGCACCCAGTCGACGGCTGCGGTGGCGATGGCGTGGCTGCCCACCGGATCGGCGCCGTCGGCCGCGAAGTATTCCAGCCCCCTTCGATTGTCGAAGTTCGCCGCGATCCATCCCGCCGGCGTCCTGGTGCTGATGCCGATGCCGTTGTCCTCGCAGACGATCAGCAGTGGCAGCGGGAGGCCCTGATAGGCGGCATGGGTGGCGGTGTTGATCGCGCCCACGGCGGTGGAGTGGTTGGCCGAGGCGTCGCCCATGCTGGTGACCGTGACGGCGTCGCGCGGCCACGGGGTGCCGATGCCCAGCTTGGCGGCCCGGCCGATGGAGAAGGCCACGCCTACGGCGCGCGGGAGATGCGAGGCGATCGTCGAGGTCTGCGGAATGACGTCGAGGGCGTGGCTGCCGAACACCTTGTGCCGGCCGCCGCTGATCGGGTCCTCGGTCGCCGCGCAGACGCCGAGCAGGACGTCGCGCAGTGGGTCGGTGACCGTCCCCGGCGCCGCCCGGCGGGCGCGTTCGAGGAAGAAGCCGCCCGAACGGTAGTGCAGCAGAGCAGGATCGGTGCTTCGCAGGGCGGCGGCGACGATGGCGTTCGACTCGTGGCCCGACGAACCGATCGTGTAGAAGCCCTTGCCGCGCGAGCGCAACCACCTCGCGGCCAGGTCAAGGTGCCGGCTCCCCAGCTGGGAGTCGAAGAGGCCGAGTACGTCGCGGACCGTCAGGTCCGATCCCGCCTCGATCGGCTCGTCATCGCCGAGGCCGGGCGCCACCGGGTCCGGCCATGCGGCGACCGTCGAGGTGAAGTGCTCGTCGATCTTCTCGGCCATGATGGGTTCAGAAGTAGCGGGGGAACCGCGACCAGTCGGGATCTCGCTTCTCCAGGAAGGCATCCCGGCCCTCGACCGCCTCGTCGGTCATGTACGCCAGCCGTGTCGCCTCACCGGCGAAGACCTGCTGACCGGCAAGCCCGTCGTCGAGCAGGTTGAACGCGAACTTCAACATCCGAATCGCCTGCGGCGACTTGCCGTTGATCTCCTCGGCCCACTGCAGCGCGACGGTCTCCAGGTCGGCGTGGTCGACGACCTCGTTGACCGCGCCCATCGCCTGCATCTGCTCGGCGGTGTATGGCCGGCCGAGGAAGAAGATCTCGCGGGCGAACTTCTGACCCACCTGCCTCGCGAGATACGCACTGCCGTAACCACCGTCGAAGCTGCCGACGTCGGCGTCGGTCTGCTTGAACCGGGCGTGTTCCCGGCTGGCCAGCGTCAGATCGCACACCACGTGCAGGCTGTGCCCGCCGCCAGCCGCCCAACCGTTGACCAGACAGATGACGGGCTTGGGCATGAACCGGATCAAGCGCTGCACCTCCAGGATGTGCAGCCGGCCGGCAAGTGCGGGATCGACGGTGTCGGCGGTCTCGCCTGCGGCGTACTGGTAGCCGGTGCGGCCCCGGATGCGCTGGTCGCCACCGGAGCAGAACGCCCAACCGCCGTCCTTGGCCGACGGCCCGTTGCCCGTGAGCAGGATGACGCCCACGTCGGGTGACATGCGGGCATGGTCGAGGGCCCGGTACAGCTCGTCGACGGTGTGCGGCCGGAAGGCGTTGCGCACCTCGGGCCGGTCGAAGGCGATGCGCACCGTCGGCTTCGCTGCGCCGCCGGGGCCGTCCGGGACATGGCGGTGGTAGGTGATGTCGGTGAACTCGAAACCCGCCACGGGCTGCCACACGGTCGGGTCGAACGGGTTGTCGGCGCTCATCCAGTTGACTCTAGAGCGGGCGGCTCGGGTGTCCGTAGAGCGGGCTCCGCACCGTTCACCGCGGGTCGAATCGGAACACCGGGCAGCGCCCGGCCAGCGCCTCGAACTCCTCGGGGGTGCCCTCGGTGACCAGGCCGGACCGCTTCATGAAACCGACACCCGTCGGTACCAGCACGGGGAACTGGCGCAGCAGCGGCCTGGCCTCCTCGGCCGACATCTCCACGACGTGCACGGGCTGCGTCTCGCGGCCCTGGGTCAGGGTGGCCTCGCCCGCCGCGCGCAGGTTCTTCACCCAGTCGGCGTTGGGGAATCCGCCAACGACGTAACGCTTCCCGTCGACCACCATCGGCGTGATCGGGGTCGGGCGGGGTTGGCCGGACGTGCGGCCGGCCACGGTGAGCACCACGGGGCCGTCGATGGGCAGGCCGAGCTTCATCACCGCCATGAAGACCTTGTTCATCGGCTTGAGCCACCAGGGTGGGGTGACGTCCCGATCGTCGGGGGTCGGGGTCGGCATGGCCGTCAGCCTAAACCGCGACTCCCGCCCCGCGGAGCGCTGCGAGCAAACCGGCCGGGCGCTCGGCGGTGGGGATCGGGTCGACGAGCGCGAACTGGCAGCCGATCGCGCGGGCGCCGCCGTCGGCCTCCTCACTGTCACCGACCATCAGCGCCTCGGTCGCGGTGACCCCGAGTCGGTCGACGGCGATCTGGAAGATCTCTGGATTCGGTTTCACCGCACCGACTTCGAAGGACAGCACGAATTCATCGACGAAGCGGTCGGCTCCGATCATGGCGAGGGCGGGCCGCAGGTCGAAGGCGATGTTGGAGACGATGGCGGTCTTGATGCCCTGCTCGTGCAGGCCGGCGAGCACCGTCGCGGTATCCGGGTAGGCGGTCCAGCTGGCCGGTTCGACCAGGACCGGGTAGAGCTTCTCGGCGTGCTCGTCGGTCAGTCCCGACTCGCGCAGCACGTGCAGGTACGCCTCGCGGTGCAGGCTCGGTTGTAGGTCGCGGTTGATCCAGTTGTGGTACTGCTCGTCGTTCATCTGAACCGAACGTCCGGTCGGTGCGGTGAGCCGGCGCATCAGCTCGGCCTGGACGTGGCCGTCGACGGTCTTCTCGTCGACGGTGATGCCGGCGAACCAGGCGTCGTCCTCCTCGAGCCGGAACAGGGTGCCGGAGAAGTCGAACAACACTGCGCGGATGGTCACGGGCGCGCCTGGACGGCTTTGGCGTCGAGGACGGCACGCTCTCGATCGTTGGTCACCATGGTTGCGGCCCTCTCGAATTCGACGGCAGCTTCGGCATCTCGCCCAAGCCGGGACAATAGTTCACCGCGTACGCTCGGCAGCAGATAGGACGTGGCAAGACCGTCGATCCGGTCGACGATCGCCAGCCCGTCGGCAGCCCCCGACCGCATCGCGACGGCCACCGCGCGGTTGAGCTCGACGACGGGGGACGGCGCGATCGTCAGCAGACCGTCGTACAGCGCGACGATGCGTGCCCAGTCGGTGTCGGCCGCGGTCGGGGCGGCGGCATGGCATTCGGCCAGCGCGGCCTGCAGCGCGTACGGTCCCCAGCCAAGTCCCTTGCGACGCAACGTCCGTGCCGCCCGTTCCAACGCCGCCGTGCCGCGCCGGATCTGAGCCTGGTCCCACCGTGTTCGGTCCTGGTCCTCCAGCGTGACGGGTCGTCCGTCGGGACCGGTGCGGGCGGCGAACCGAGATGACTGCAACTCCATCAGTGCCACCAGACCGTGGACCTCGGCCTCGTCGGGGGTCAGCGCGGCGAGCACGCGGCCCAGTCGCAATGCCTCCGTGCACAGTTCGTCCCGGATCCAACGCTGGCCCGACGACGCGGAGTACCCCTCGTTGTAGATCAGGTAGATCACGGCGAGCACGGCGGACAACCGGTGCGGGTACTCCTCGGGGCCGGGCACCTCGAAGGCGACGTCGGCCTCGCTCAACGTGCGCTTGGCGCGGGTGATCCTGGCCGCGATGGTCGCCTTCGGCACCAGGAACGCCTGGGCGATCTCGTCGGTGCTCAGTCCGCCGACCACGCGCAGGGTCAGGGCGATCTGGTTCTCCCGCGCCAGCACCGGGTGGGTGCTGATGAAGATCAGCCGCAACACGTCGTCGTCGATGCGGTCGGGGTCCCAGCCGTCCTCGGCGTCAAGCGGCGAGTCGCGGGCCAGTGCGGCGTACTTGGCGTGGAGGCTCTCCTGACGGCGCCACTGGTCGATGGCCCTGCGCTTGGCCACGGTCACCAGCCAGGCGCCCGCGTTGCGCGGCACCCCCGTCGTCGGCCACTGCTCGAGGGCATCCACCAGGGCATCGGCGGCCAGGTCCTCGGCCAGCCCGACGTCGGCGACCATGCGCGTCAGCGTGGCCACGATCTTGGCCGCCTCCATCCGCCACACCGCGTCGATGGTGTGCTGGATGTCCGGGGCGGCCACCAGACCACCGTAGTTGCCCGAAGGTCAGACGTAGCGTGCGCGACCGGCGGCCGCGCCGGCGCCGATCTGCACGACGTACACCACCAGGAACATGACGAACGGGATGGTCCAGTTCTCGGAGAGGTCGTGCAGGACGCCGAACAGGAACGGACCGGTGCCGGCGAACAGGTAGCCGAAGCCCTGCGCCATTCCCGACAGTTGAGCGGTGTCCTCGGTGGTGCGGGCGCGCAGCGCGATGACCGTGAGGGCCAGCGAGAAGGCGCTCATCCCGACGCCGATCAGCACGCTCCAGACGAACGGGGCCGCGGCCGGCGCGAACAGCAGGCCGAGCGCGCCGCCGAAGCCGAGCACACCGAGGCCGACGATCCAGCCGCTCTGGCTGGCCGAGCGGGCCGCCAGCGGCGAGATGATCAGGGCGACCGGCACGCCGATGAGGGACACCAGGCCGACGAGGAGGCCGGCCTCGACCTTGCCGACGCCGTTGTCGATGAAGATCTGCGGCAGCCACCCCATCACGATGTAGGCCATGAAGGCCTGGCAGCCGAAGAACAGCGTGACGATCCAGGCCAGCCGGTTGCGCAGCAGCGACCGGCGTTGCCCGCTCGGCACGTCCGAGGTGGTCCACGACCCGCGGTGCCGCCAGGCCGCGGGCGCCCACGCGATCAGCGCGATCAGGGCGATCACGGCCCACGCCGCCAGGGCGCCGCGCCAGCCGCCGAGGGGGTCTTCCAGGCCGGGGGTGACGGCCGAGCCAAGCGCGCCGCCGCCCTGCAGCGCGGCGGTGTAGATGCCGGTCATCAGGCCGACCCTGGCCGGGAACGATCCCTTGATGACCACCGGGATCAGCACGTTGACCAGCGCGATGCCCGCACACGCCAGCAGCGTCGCACCGATCACCGTGATCGGGCCGTCGACCGCGCGCAGCGCCAGCCCCGCGGTCAGCACCACCAGCGCCATCGAGATGACGTGGCCCGGGCCGAAGCGTCGCGCCAGCCGAGGTGCGGTCAGGCCGGCAGCGGCGAAGCACAGCCCCGGCATGGTGGTCAGCAGACCGGCCCAGGTGGCCGAGGTGCCGAGCTCGTCACGCATGTCGCCGAGCAGCGGGGCCACGCTGGTGACGGCGGGGCGCAGGTTCAGTGCGGTCAGGACGACGGCGACGGCCAGCAGGGCTCCACCCGCAACGGCGGGCGCCCGCCCGGGTCCCGATTCGCCGGTCAGCGCTTCGTCCTGCTCATCCGTTCGCACGGTGCTAGCGTCTCATACATCCCATGATTGGTTGAAAGGACGTCCGCCGTTGCCGCTCTCCACCGCCCGCCGGGCCGGCCTGGTCGACCAGGTCATCGAGCAGATCCGGCAGTCCGTCGTCAGCGGGGAATGGCCCGTCGGCCATCGCATCCCCAACGAAACCGTGCTGGTGGAGTCGCTGGGCGTCGGCCGCAATACGGTCCGGGAGGCGGTCCGCGCGCTCGCCCACGCCGGCATCCTCGAGGTCCGTCAGGGGGACGGTACCTATGTCAGGGCGACCAGCGAGGTGTCCGGCGCCCTGCGGCGCCTGCGCGGAGCCGAGTTGCGTGACGTGCTGCAGGTACGACGCGGCCTCGAGGTAGAGGGCGCCCGGCTCGCCGCGTCCCACCGCACCGACGCCGACCTGGCCGAGCTGCGGTCGCTGCTGAGCCGTCGGGACGAATGCCTGCGCACCGGGGACACCGAGGAGTTCGCCCGCGCCGATACGGAGTTCCACCTGGCCACCGTCCGCGCCTCGCACAACGTCATCCTCGTCGAGTTGTACCGCGGGCTGATCGAGGCCATCACCGCCAGCGTCGCGACCACCTACGAGACCGCCGTCGACATCGTCGACCACGGGGAGCTGCTCGACTACATCGCCGCCGGCGACGTGGTCGGGGCGGGCAGCACGGCGGGCGAGCTGCTCGACCGCATCCTCGCCGGCCTCCCGAGCTAGCCGGCGCCGCGAGACTCGGGTTGCTGCGGCTTTCGGCCCCGATTCACGTCAACCATCCGAGTCTTGGCGACCGCGCTAGCCGACCGCGCGGCCGGCGCCCTCCCAGAACCGGGCCCGCACGGCCTTCTTGTCGGGCTTGCCGAGACCGGTCACGGGCAGCGAGTCGACCACGTGCACCTGCTTGGGCACTTGCACCGAGCCCTTGCGTTCCTTGACGGAGGCCTGGATCTCGGCGGTCAGCGTCGACACCGCGGCCTCGTCGGACGCCGCGTCGGCGCGCAGCACCACCACCGCCGTCACGGTCTCGCCCCACTTCTCGTCGGGGCTGCCGACGACGCACACCTGCGCGACCGACGGGTGCTCGGCGATCACGTCCTCCACCTCACGCGGGTACACGTTGAAGCCGCCGGTGACGATCATGTCCTTGACCCGGTCGACGATGAACCAGTAGCCGTCGGAGTCCTCGCGGGCCATGTCGCCGGTGTGCAGCCAGCCATCCTTGAACGTCTCGGCGGTCTGCTCGGGCAGCTTCCAGTAGCCACCCGACAGCAGCGGTCCCGACACGCACACCTCGCCGACCTCGCCCTGCGGCACGGGGTTGCCCTCGGCGTCGAGCAGAGCGCATCTGGCGAACAGCGTCGGGCGCCCGCAGGACGTCAACCGCTTCTCGTCGTGGTCGTTCTTGCCGAGGTAGGAGATTGCCATCGGCGCCTCGGACTGCCCGTAGTTCTGCGCGAAGATCTTGCCGAACCGCTCGATCGCCTCGGCCAGGCGCACCGGGTTGATCGCCGATGCGCCGTAGTAGACCGTCTCCAGCGAGGACAGGTCGCGCGTCCTGGAGTCCGGATGGTCCATCAGCGCGTACAGCATCGCGGGCACCACGAAGGTCGCGGTGATGCGCTGCTCCTCGATCACCCGCAGTGCCTCGGCCGGGTCGAACTTCGCCATCACGTGCATCTCGCCGCCCTTGACCAGGGTCGGAAGGAAGTACGCCGCCCCGGCATGCGACAGCGGGGTGAGCATCAGGAACTTCGGGCTGTCCGGCCACTCCCACTCGGCGAGCTGGATGGTCGTCATCGTGCTGGTGGCCTGGGTGGTCATCATGACGCCCTTGGGCTTGCCGGTGGTACCGCCGGTGTAGGACAACCCGGTGACGTGATCGGGCGCGAGGTTGGCGGCGACCAGCGGGCGGGGGTCGTATTTGGCTGCCTCGGCAGTCAGGTCGACGACGTGGGCTCCCGAGGCGGCGAGCTCGGGCGGAACGGGTCCGATGGTGAGGATCTGCTTGAGCGAACCGGCCTTCTGCAGCAGCCCGAGCGCCCGCTCCACGAACATCGGGTTGGGATCGATGATCAGGGTCGTCACCTCGGCGTCGGTGAGGACGTAGGCGTGGTCGTCGAGCGACCCCAGCGGGTGCAGTGCGAGGCGACGGTAGCCCTGGACCTGACCGGCGCTGGTGATCATCAGCACCTCGGGCCGGTTCAGCGACAGCAGGCCCGCGGTCTCGCCGGAGCCCGCGCCGAGCGCCTCGAACGCCTGCACGTACTGGCTGATCTTGGCGGCGAGTTCGCCGCCGGTCAGCGTGGTGTCGCCGAGGTGCAGGACCGGCCGGTCCCGGTGGCGCTTCAGTGCGCCGACGAGCAGATGCCCGGAGTGGATGGGATGCCGCAGGAGATCGTCACTCATGCAAGACAGACTAGAACGTGTTCCAGTTTGGTGACAGGGGCGGTTGCGATGAGTTCACTGGGGGAGTGACGACCGGTGCCAACGATCCCGCGGGCCGCCTGCGCTCGGCGATCCTGACCATGGCCCGCGAACGCGGCCCGGCCAAGAGCATCTGTCCGTCCGACGCCGCGCGTGCGATCGGCGGCGAGGGCTGGCGGGAGCTGATGGACGACGCGCGTGACATCGCGCGCGGGCTGGCGCGGGAGGGCCTCGTCGAGATCACCCAGCGCGGCGAGGTCCTCGACCCGGATTCGGAATGGCGTGGGCCCGTCCGAATCCGGGTCTGCTGACCGACCTCACCTGGCGTAGCGCGGATCGTTCTGCTCGCGCCAGGCCTTCTCCTTCTGGATCCAGGGGTCGTCCTGGTCGAAGTCCTCGGTCTCGGAGACGCGGCGCACCTCGAGCTTGACGCCGGGCCCCAGCGGGGACTTGCGGGCCCACTGCTTGGCCTCCTCGATCGAGGAGACGTCCAGGATCCAGAAGCCGTTGAACAGTTCCTTGGCCTCGGCGTACGGCCCGTCGGTGACGACCGGCGGGTCGTGGGAGAAGTCGACGACGAAGCCCTCCTCGGGTCCGGTCAGCCCCTCGCCGGCCAGCAGCACACCTGCTTTGATCAGCTCCTCGTTGTACGCGCCCATGGCCGCGATGATCTCGCTGAAGTCGACGTTCTCCGCGACGAACTCCTCGGCCTCCGGGGTGGACCGCATGATCAGCATGTACCGCATTTCGATGTCTCCTTCGGTTGGTGGAAGGGGCAGCTCCATCGTGCCCGCACCGATACGTCGAATGGCGACCCGGCGAAATCGACACGGTCGCCCAAGTATTTTCGACCGATTTGGACCGGGCCTCTGCGAGGATGGCCCGATGGCTGCTGACCTGGTGTTCTTCGGGACGGTACTGACCGTCGACGCCGCCCGTCCCACCGCAGCCGCACTCGCGGTGGCCGACGGCCGCATCGTCGCCGTCGGGGATCGCGAGGAGGTCGAGGCCTGGCTGGGGTCCGACACCGAGGTCGTCGAACTCGGCGACGGCTGCCTGCTGCCGGGGCTGATCGAAGCGCACGGGCATCCGCTGATGGAGGCGATGGTGCTGGCCGATCGCATCGTCGACATCCGGCCGGTCATCATGCGTGACGCCGATGACGTGCTGGCCGCGATCGGCGCGGAGGTCGCCGCGCGCGGGTCGGCGGGGGCATATCTCAACGGCTGGGATCCGCTGCTACAGGTCGGATTGCCTGCGCCGACGCTGCAGTGGCTCGACGAGATGGCGCCGCACACGCCGCTGGTGATCGTCCACAACTCAGGGCACGAGGCCTACTTCAACTCGGCGACCGCAAGGACTCTGGGGCTGGACCGCGACACTCCCGACCCCAAGGGCGCGAAGTACGGTCGCGACGCGGACGGCGAGCTCGACGGCTCGGCGCAGGAAACCGGGGCGGTGTTCCCGCTCATCGGTGGCGCGATCGACCGTGACGGCTATCCGGCGATGCTGCTGGCCGAGTGCGCGCGGCTGAATCGCGCTGGGCTCACCACGTGCTCGGAGATGGCGTTCGATCCCATGTTCGGCCCAGTGCTCGCCGCACTGCGCGACCAGCTGACGGTGCGGTTGCGCACCTACGAGATGTCCACTGCGCAGATGTCCACCACCGCGACGCCCGGTGACGGTGACGACGTGGTGCGCCACGTCGGCATCAAGATCTGGGTCGACGGGTCGCCCTGGATCGGCAACGTCGACCTGTCCTTTCCGTACCTGGACACCGCCGCCACCCGCGCCATCGGGGTGACGCCAGGGTCGTGCGGCCACGCCAACTACACCCGCGAGCAACTGACCGAGATCGTGAACGCCTACTACCCGCACGGCTGGCAGATGGCCTGCCACGTGCAGGGCGACGCCGGTGTCGACACCATTCTCGACGTGTATGCCCAAGTGCTGCAGGACCATCCGCGCGACGATCACCGGTTGCGGCTGGAGCACGTCGGGGCGATCTCGAACGCCCAGCTGCGGCGGGCCCACGAGCTGGGCGTCACGTGCAGCTTGTTCGTCGACCAGATCCACTACTGGGGCGACGTGCTGGTCGACGGACTCTTCGGCCCCGAGCACGGCTCGCGGTGGATGCCCGCCGGGTCCGCCGTCGCCACCGGCATGCGGATTTCCCTGCACAACGATCCGCCGGTCACGCCCGAGGAGCCGCTGCGCAACATCAGCGTCGCCGCCACCCGCATCGCCCCGAGCGGGCGGGTGCTGGCCCCTGAGGAACGCATCAGCGTCGAGCAGGCCATCCGCGCCCAGACCCTGGACGCGGCCTGGCAACTGTTCGCCGACGACGTCATCGGCTCGCTGGAGGTCGGCAAGTACGCCGATCTGGTGGTGCTCTCGGCCGATCCGCGGGCCGTGCCTCCGGAGGCCGTGGCCGATCTCGAGGTGCGCGCAACCTATCTGGCAGGTCGCCGCGTCTTCGCCAAACCGGACTGACGGAGGCCGTCGTTCTGGCACGCTCTCAGTCATGTCCGAGCTGTCAACGCCCCGCTTCCTCGACGAACGCACGGCCCACTGGGCCCAGGCCAAACCGGACGCCGAGGCCGTCACCTTCAAGGAACGCACCTGGACCTGGTCGCAGTGGTACGAGCGCATCCAGCGGCTCGCCGGGGCGCTGGCCGAACGCGGGATCAAGCGCGGGGACGTCGTCGCGTTCCTCGACAAGAACCACCCGGCATGCGTCGAAACCACTTTGGCGGCAGCATCTTTGGGTGCTGCGACGGCGATCGTCAACTTTCGGTTGGCCGCCGACGAGCTCGACTACGTGCTCAACGACAGCGGCGCGACCCTCCTGATCGTCGGCGCCGAATTGCTGCCCGCCGTCGAAAAGATTCGCGACCGGCTGACGAGCCTCGAGCACGTCGTGGTGGTGACGCCGGACGGTGGTGACGGCGACGAGTACGAGGCGATGCTGGCCGCGGCCACCCCGGTCGGCCGGTCGGAGGACGTCGAGCCCGACGACGTCGCCATCATCATGTACTCGTCGGGCACCACGGGCCGGCCGAAGGGCGTCTCGCTCACCCAGGCCAATCTGATCGCCCACACCGAGAGTGCCTTCGCCGGTTGGGAACTCGACGAGGGTGACAAGAACCTCGTCGCGATGCCGCTGTTCCACGTGGGTGGTTCGTCGTACATGCAACTCGGTCTGCACACCGGTGTGGCCAGCTACATGACGCGCGACGTCGATGGTGCCCAGTTGGCCGGCGGCATCCTGTCGGGTGCGAATCGGACGTTCCTGGTGCCGGCCGTGCTCGCCAAGGTGCTCGAGTCGGGTGAGGACGCGGTGAAGTTGTTCGCCGCGTTGAAGACCTACGGTTACGGCGCGTCGCCCATGCCATTGCCGCTGCTGCGCAAGGCGTTGGAGGCATGGCCAGAGACGGACTTCATCCAGGCCTACGGGCTCACCGAGGTCGGTGGCGTCATCAGCTTGCTGGCGCCCGAAGATCACCGCAGCGGCAACGAGGAACGCATGGGCAGCGCAGGCCGGGTGGTTCCCGGCGCCGAGGTGCGCGTGGTCGACCCCGACACCCTCGACGACGTGGCGCAGGGCGAGCAGGGTGAATTATGGTTCAGATCACGGCAATTGATGAAGGGCTACCACAACAAACCGGATGCGACGAAGGAGGCGATCACCGAGGACGGGTGGTTTCGCACCGGTGACATCGGCCGGATCGACGAGGACGGTTACATCTTCGTCGAGGACCGGCTGAAGGACATGATCATCACCGGTGGTGAGAACGTCTACTCGATCGAGGTCGAGCGGGTGATCGCCGAGCACCCGGCGGTCGCCGAGGTCGCCGTCATCGGCGTGCCCGACGAGAAGTGGGGCGAGTCGGTGAAGGCCGTCGTGTCGCTCGAGGGTGAGGCGACCGAGCAGGAGATCATCGCCTTCGCCCGCGACCGCTTGGCGGGCTACAAGTGCCCGCGAACCGTCGACATCGTCGACGAGCTGCCCCGCAATCCGACTGGCAAGATCCTGAAGAAGGATCTGCGCCAACCACATTGGGAGAAGGTGGGCCGAAAGGTCTGAGCCCCCGGCCGCTAACCGTGTCCGTTGGTGTCGTGGGGGCTGGTGTCGTGTTGGCGTTGTTTGAGGGCGGTGATGGCGCGGTGTTCGGCGGCGTGGGCGGCGTGGACGAGGGCGTTGTGTTCGCCTTCGGGGTCGGGGTAGAGGAAGCTGCCGGTGCCGGGTGCGCCGGCGGAGCCGAGTTTGTTCATCCGCTTGGGCAGTGCGGCGCCTTGGTAGTGCAGGGGGATGGGGTGGCCGTGGTCGTCGACGGGTCCTAGGGGTTGGTGTAGTTCGATGTAGGCGCCGTGGGGTAG
>NZ_JAWQPU010000009.1:0-163316 GCF_033741125.1 Mycolicibacterium sichuanense
TCGGTTATCGATGTGCGTGTGGTAACCACACCGATACCGGAGGTCCTCACCTATTTCCTCACGCCACGCCGTTCACAACCTGCCTGGCCATTACAACTAGCGCATGACGTCGCGAACCTTGACGTCCTCCAGACCCTGCAGCAAGAGGTGACGTGCGACGTCGAGGTGCTTGCGCCAGTGTGCTTCCGCACCGGCGCCGTCGCCGGCGCGCAGCAGCGTCATCAGCCGTCGGTAGGAGCGGGTCAGTTTGTCGTACTCGGACTTGGACACCTCGTGGTGTTCCTTGATGGCGAACGCGGTGTGCTGCACGGTGATCTCGTGCAGCATGCCGGCGATGATCGTCAGTGTGGCGTTGCCCGACAGCTCCACCATCCGGCGGTGGAACTCCCCGGTGACCTCGGCCATCCGGCCCGACTGCCAGCCGGCCGGGATGTCCTCGGCGAGCATGGCGTCCAGTTCGTCGAGGTCCTTGGCGGACGCCGTCTCGGCGAGCAGTCGCACGGCCAGCGGCTCGATCCCAGACCGCGCCACCATGACGTCGGCGATCGTCGCGCCGGACAGTTCCAGCAGCAGGCCGGCGGGACGCGCGACGATCTCGGGACCGGGCACGCGGACGCGGGCCCCGGTGCGTGATCCGCGCCGCACCTCGACCAGCCGTTCGGACTCCAGGACGCGCACCGCCTCGCGCAGCGTGGGCCGGCTGACGCCGAAGTGCGCCATCAGCTCGGCCTCGTTGGGCAGGAAGTCGCCCTCCGTCAGCTGGCCGTCGACGACCATCCGTCGTAGGGTCCCAGCCACCAGCTCGGCAGTCTTGGGAGAGCGGATCGTCGTGCCACCACGCGGAGCGACCGCATCGGGTCCCATCATGGGCTCCAACGGCGTGTGGCTGGCCAACGCGTCTCCCAGGTCGAGGTCACCGGCCCTTACCGGTTGTTCAACTCAGTAAACCATGTCGTCGTCAGCGCGCCTCGGAAGGCCCTAATTGCTCTACCAACCAGTAGGTTGACCTAGTAAACCTTCTGTTCTACGTTCGAGAACGACCAACACGTGGGTCGCACTCGGGTCGTCGCACCCGTAGGCCCTCACTTCGAAGGAGAAGTACATGGCTGAAGCCGTCATCGTCGAGGCGGTTCGCTCGCCCGTCGGCAAGCGCAACGGCGGGTTGTCCGGGGTGCACCCCGGCGAGCTGTCCGCCCAGGTGCTCAACGGTCTGGTGGAGCGTGCCGGGGTCGATCCGGCCCTCGTCGACGACGTCATCTGGGGTTGCGTCATGCAGGCCGGCGAGCAGGCCCTCGACATCGCGCGCACCGCCGTGCTGGCCGCGGGCTGGCCCGAGAGCGTGCCCGGTGTGACCGTGGACCGTCAGTGCGGGTCGAGCCAGCAGTCCGTGCACTTCGCCGCCGCAGGCGTGGTGGCCGGCCACTATGACGTCGTCGTCGCCGGTGGCGTCGAGTCGATGTCACGCACTCCGATGGGATCCTCGCTGGCAAACGGCGGGCACCCCTACCCCGACGCCTTCCGTGCCCGCTACACCCAGACCCCCAACCAGGGCGTCGGCGCCGAGATGATCGCCGAACGGTGGGGCTTCGATCGCACCGCGCTGGACCAGTACTCGCTCGGATCGCACGAAAAGGCGGCCGCCGCACAGGATTCCGGTGCGTTCGAAGACCAGATCGTGGCCATCAAGGACGCCGACGGCAACGCCGTGCTCCAGGACGAGGGCATCCGGCGTGGCGGCACCATCGAGAAGATGGCCACCATCAAGCCCGCCTTCAAGGAGGACGGGGTCATCCACGCGGGCAACGCCTCGCAGATCTCCGACGGCTCGGCCGCGCTGCTGTTCATGTCGGCGGAGAAGGCGAAGTCCCTTGGGCTCAAGCCGCTGGCGAAGGTGCACACCGCGGTGCTGGCCGGCGCCGACCCGGTCATCATGCTGACTGCGCCGATTCCCGCCACCCAGAAGGCGCTCAAGCGCTCGGGGCTCTCTCTCGACGAGATCGGCGTGTTCGAGGTGAACGAGGCGTTCGCGCCGGTTCCGCTGGCCTGGCTCAAGGACATCGGCGCCGACGAGAAGCGGCTCAACCCCAACGGCGGTGCCATCGCCCTCGGTCATCCGCTGGGCGGTTCCGGGGCCCGCATCATGACCACGATGCTGTATCACATGCGGGACAAGGGTATTCAATACGGCATGCAGACCATGTGCGAGGGCGGCGGCCAGGCCAACGCCACCATCCTCGAACTGCTGTGACCGAGGTGTCGGCGGATGCCCCCGCCGCTCTGACCGAGCGGCGGGGCAACGTCCTGCTCATCACGCTGAACCGGCCCGAGGCCCGCAACGCCGTCAACGCGGCCGTCAGCATCGGCGTCGGGAACGCCCTGCACGAGGCGCAGCACGACCCCGAGATCCGCGCGGTGGTCATCACTGGCGCTGGTCAATCCTTCTGTGCGGGAGCCGATCTCAAGGCCATCTCGCGACGGGAGAACCTCTATCACCCCGAACATGGAGAGTGGGGGTTCGCCGGCTACGTGCAGCACGTCATCGACAAACCGACCATCGCGGCGGTCAACGGCACGGCGCTGGGCGGTGGAACCGAGCTGGCGCTGACGAGTGACCTCGTCGTCGCCGAGGAACGCACCAAGTTCGGCCTTCCCGAGGTCAAGCGCGGCCTGATCGCGGCGGCCGGTGGCGTGTTCCGGATCGTCGACCACCTGCCGCGCAAGGTCGCCATGGAGATGATCTTCACCGGTGAGCCCATGTCCGCTGCGGATGCGCTGAAGTGGGGCCTGATCAACCAGGTGGTGCCCGACGGCACGGTCGTGGACGCGGCCCTGGCGCTGGCCGAACGCATCACCGTCAATGCCCCGCTGGCGGTGTGGGCCAGCAAGCGCGTGGCGGCCGGCATCGACGACGGCGTCGTCACCGGTGACGAAGCGGGCTGGGCCAGGACGATGCGGGAGATGGGCGCCGTGCTGCGCTCGCAGGACGCCAAGGAGGGGCCGCTGGCCTTCGCCGAGAAGCGTCAACCGGTCTGGAAAGCCAAGTAGGAGAGCGCACGTGAAGAGACTCGTCTTCGAGGAAGAACACGAGCAGCTGCGGGCAACGGCCCGGCAGTTCCTCGAGAAGGAATGCGCACCGTACGCCGAGAAGTGGGAGAGCGAGCGCCTCGTCGACCGCGAATCCTATGTCGCCGCAGGCAAGTACGGTTTGATCGGGTTCAACCTGCCGGAGGAGTTCGGCGGCGGCGGTGTCGACGACTTCCGCTTCAACGCGGTGATCGTCGAGGAGTTCGCCCGCTATGGCGGCCCCACGCCGGGGTTGAGCCTGCAGAACGACATCGTCGGGCCGTACTTCGTCAACCTGGCCAACGCCGAGCAGCAGGCGCGGTGGCTGCCCGGCTACGTCACGGGTGAGCTGATCGGCGCGGTGGCGATGACCGAACCCGGTGCGGGCAGTGACCTCGCGGGCATCAAGACCTCCGCGGTCCGCGACGGTGACGATTGGATCCTCAACGGTGCCAAGACGTTCATCTCGGCCGGCATCAACTCCGACCTGGTGGTCGTGGTGGCCCGCACCAATCCCGACGCCGGGCACAAGGGCTTCTCGCTGCTGGTGGTCGAGCGGGGCATGGAGGGGTTCACCCGCGGCCGCAAGCTCGACAAGATGGGCCTGCACTACGCGGACACCGCGGAGCTGAATTTCGAGGACGTCCGGGTGCCCGGTGCCAATCTGCTCGGCGAGGAGGGCAAGGGCTTCTACCACCTGATGACCAACCTGCCGTCGGAACGGCTCTCGATCGGGATTGCCGCCATCGCCGGCGCCCGCGCGACCTTCGCCGACACGCTGCAATACGTCAAGGACCGCAAGGCATTTGGTCAGTCGATCGGCAGCTTCCAGCACAACCGGTTCGTCATGGCCGAGCTGGACACCGAGCTCGAGATCGGCGAGCAGTACATCGACCGGTGCCTGCGCGCCGCCGTCGACGGCGAGCTGACCGCAGTGCAGGCGTCCAAGGCGAAGTGGTGGTGCACCGAGCTCAACAAGCGGGTCGTGGACGCTTGCGTGCAGCTGCACGGCGGCTACGGCTACATGAACGAGTACAAGGTCGCACGCGACTACGTCGACGTCCGCATCCAGACGATCTTCGGTGGTACCACCGAGATCATGAAGGAGATCATCGGTCGCGACCTGGGACTCTAATAATTCTGCCCGAGAACGAGTTCGGCGCGCCACTCCGCGGTTATCGCGGAATGGCGCGCCGAATTCGTTGGCGGTGCCGGGATCAGCCGATCGGAGCGTCGGCCGCGGGCGTCGCGGTCTTCGTGGCGCTGGTGGTGGCCGGACTGCCGGTGTTGCTGAAGGACGTCGTCGGGGTGATCGGCTCCGGCGGGGCATCCGGGTTCAGCACGGTGTCGACGATGTAGATCCGGGCGTTGCTGGCCTGGATGCCACCGCAGATGACCTTGGCGGTGTCGTTGACCTTGATGTCGCCGTCCTTGCCGGTGACCTTGATCTCGTTGCCCTGCTGCGTGGGCCGCTGTCCCGCCACGTCGCCGGGGCCGAGCAGGCCGAGGAACACGTGGTAGTAGTCGACCTTGCTCAGCGCGGCCGGATCGGTCTTCAGCGTTTCGAGCTGCGCGGGATCGAGCTTGGCGAAGGCGTCGTTGTTCGGCGCGAAGATGACGTACGGGCCGTTCTCGAGCACCGGAACGATGTTGACGGCGGGGTTGAGGCCGCCGTTGATCGCGGCCGTGAACGTGCTCAGCGACGGAATCTTGGCCAGCGCCTGACCGACGGGCAGTGTGTCCAGGGTGGTCAGCGTGGTGCCGGTGGTGGCCAGCTCGCTGCGCACGGGATCGCAGTTGCCCTGCGGGTCCGGTGGCGGCTTGACCTCGGCGGTCGTCGTCGGCGCCGGCGGATCCGCCTGCGCGGTGATCGCCAACGGCACCGAGACGCCGATTGCGGCGATGGCGGCGGAAAGTCCCAGGGCTCGACTGGTGCGAGTCTTCACTTCGGCTCCTCAAATTTGCTTCGTCGCGCCGCTCCTGAGCCCGACTCTCGCGGCGGCACCGGGGAAGCGTAATTGCTCTGATCACGAATCGGCAAAGTCGCGGATCGGTCATGGCGTCGCTCAAGCCGCGACGACCTGCGGTTTTCGCACGTTGAGACAGAGGATCGCCGCGAGCGCACAGAGCCCGGCAGCCAGATAGAACGCCACGTCGTAATCGCCCCGCAGGTCGCGCAACCAGCCCGCGCCGGCGGCGGCCACCGCGGCACCCACCTGATGCGAGGCGAACACCCAGCCGAAGACCACCGGCGTGCGGGCACCGAAGTAGCGGCGGCAGAGCACGATGGTCGGCGGCACGGTCGCCACCCAGTCCAAGCCATAGAACACGATGAACACCCAGGTGCCGGGTTCGGCGTGCGGAGACAACAGCGACGGCAGGAGCAGCAGGGAGATCCCGCGGCCCGTGTAGTAGACGACCAGCAGCAGGCGCGGATCCACCCGGTCGGTCAGCCACCCGGAGAACACCGTCCCGGCGACGTCGAGGATGCCGATGGTGGCGAGCAGCCCGGCGGCCACGGTCGTCGGCATGCCGTGGTCGTTGGCAGCGGGGATGAAGTGCGTCCCGATGAGGCCGTTGGTGGTCATCCCGCAGATCGCGAAGCTACCGGCCAACAGCCAGAACGCGGGCACCCGCAGGCCCAGCCGCAGCCCGTCGAGAGCGGACCGAAAGCTGCCTGCCGGCATCGCAGCCGGTGCGGCGTCCCCGTCGGCCCCGTAGGCCTGGATGCCTCTGTCCTGCGGGTAGTTGCGCATGAACACCAGGACCAGCGGGACCACGCTGAGCGCGGCGGCCGCGACGACCGCGGATGCCCACCGCCAGCCGTGGTCGGTGGTCACGTGGGCGACGACCGGCAGGAAGATCAACTGCCCTGTCGCGCTGGCCGCCGTCAGGACGCCGGTGACGACGCCGCGGCGTTCCTCGAACCAGCGGGTCGCGATCGTCGCGACGAAGCCCATCGAGATGGCACCCGTGCCGACGCCGACCAGCACACCCCACAGCAGCACCAGCTGCCAGCTGGCCGTCATCGTCACCGACAGCGCGGCGCCCGCGGCGATCAGGACCAGCGCCGTGGTCACTACCGGACGGACGCCGAAGCGGTCCATCAGCGCCGCGGCGAACGGCGCCGTCAGCCCGTACAGCGTCATGTTCACCGACATGGCCAGCCCGACCGTGCCATGCGACCAGCCGAACTCGTCGTGCAGCGGCATCATCATCACGCCGGGCACCGAGCGGAATCCCGCGGCGCCGAGGATCGCGACGAAGCTGGTGGCGGCGACCACCCAGGCCCAGTGGATGCGGGGACGACGCGCGGTCTGGTCGCGGTCCCGGAGTTCGGTCACCAGGACACTGTGCGGGTCACCGGGCGCCCATGCCAGTGGCATGAATGCCACTACTCGTCAAGAACGTGCCAAGATGGCGACATGGTCAGCCGCCCCCGCCAACCGCATCGCGTCGCGGTGCTGCTGCTGCCGCCCGTCGTCGGCTTCGATGCCTCCATCGCCCCGATGCTGTTCGGCACCGCCGTCGACGACGGGGGCGACCCGCTCTACGACGTCGTGGCCTGCAGCCTCGATGATCGGCCGGTGCCGACGACCAACGGTTTCGCGATACTGGCCGCTGCCGGCCCCGAGGCGTTGGCGAGCGCCGACACGGTCGTCGTTCCCGGTACTCGCTTCGAGCCGGCGCGCCGCGACGGCGTGTTGACGCCTCCGGTGCTGGCCGCCCTGGACGGAATCCGCCCCGGCACCCGGATCGTGTCGATCTGCACCGGAGCGTTCGTGCTGGCCGCCGCGGGCCTACTCGACGGACGTCGCGCGACGACGCACTGGAAGTTCGCCGAGGAGTTGCGCCGCCTCCACCCGAAGGTCGAGGTCGACGAGAACGTGCTGTTCGTCGACGACGGGGACGTGCTCACCTCGGCCGGCCTGGCCGCAGGAATCGACCTGTGCCTGCACGTCATCCGCTCCGATCACGGTGCCCGGGTGGCCAATGCCGTCGCGAAGTACTGCGTGGTGCCGCCGTGGCGAGAGGGCGGCCAGGCTCAGTTCATCGACCGCCACCTGCCCGTGCCGGACGACGCGTCGACCGCGGCGACCCGGGCCTGGGCCATGGCCCACCTCGCCGAGGAGTTGACCGTGGAGCGGCTGGCGCGGCACGCCCACATGAGCCCACGGACGTTCAATCGTCGCTTCCGCGAGGAGACCGGCCAGGCACCGGGGACGTGGATCCGCAGCCGGCGCATCGATCACGCCCGCGAATTGCTCGAGTCGCGCGACGTCCCGGTCGACGAAGTGGCGCGGCTCACGGGGCTCGGTTCCGCCGCCAATCTGCGCCACCACCTGCGGCGCGGCGTCGGAATGTCGCCGACGAGCTACCGCAGGGTCTATCAGGGTGGCTGAACCGCTATCGAATGGCGTCGGCGTGGGTACGTCCCTACGGTGAATCACATGCGCATGCTGGTCACCGGGGCAACCGGCTACGTCGGGTCACGCCTCGTCACCGCCCTGCTGCACGCGGGCCACCAGGTCACCGTGGCCAGCCGTGACCCGGAGCGGCTCGGCGACTTCGGCTGGATCGACGACGTCACCCCAGTGATGCTCGACGCCGCCGACCCCGGATCGGTGACCAGCGCGCTCTCGGTCGCCGGACCCGTCGACGTCATCTACTACCTGGTGCACGGCATCGGGCAGCCCGGCTTCCGCGACGCCGACAACACCGCCGCCGCCAACGTGGCGCGCGCGGCAAAGGAGGCCGGCGTCAAGCGGATCGTCTACCTCGGCGGATTCGTGCCCGACGACGGCGAACTGTCCGAGCACCTGGCCAGCCGTGCCGAAGTGGCCGAGGCATTGACGATCGACGACGGACCTGACGTCGTGTGGCTGGGCGCGGCGATCATCATCGGCGCCGGCTCGACCTCGTTCGAACTGCTGCGCTACGTGGGCGACCGCTTCCTGCTGATCCCGATGCCGCCGTGGGCCCACAATCCGCTGGACCCGATCTCGATCGCCGACGTGCTGCACTACCTCGTCGCCGTGGCCGACGCGGACCGCGTGCCGCCCGGTCAGTACGACATCCGCGGCCCGGAGACCACGACCTACGGCGATCTGCTGCTGAGCTACACGCGGCTGTCCGGGAAGTGGCGCAGCGGCGTACCGGCGCCCGATGTCGACATGGCGCTGGTGTCGCGGGTGGCCGCGCTGTTCGTCCCGGTGCCCAGCGGCCTCACCTCGGACCTCGTCGAGTCCCTCGACCACCCGATGACGGCCTCCGGTGCCGGGCTACGCGACCTGGTGCCCGACCCGCCCGGTGGCTTGGTCGGCATCGACGACGCGATCCAGCTCTCCCTGTCCGGCCGACGGCAGCTTCCGGTCGACCAGTTGTCGGACCCACACCACCTCGCCGACACCGACCCGCAGTGGGCCGGAGGTGACGTGTTGCGGCTGCGCAAGCTCGCCGCGATGGTCACACCGGCGCACACCCACCCGGCGCTGGGCCTGCTTGGCGCCGTCCCCGGGCCGCTGGCGGGTTGGTGGCGCACCGGTCTGGACACCCTGATCGGACTGGCCCCCAAGGGTCTGTCGTGACCGGCTTGCTCGGCGAGATCGGGGCGATCGTCGGCAACCCGCCCGTCCACCACGACGAATCCCGCACCATGGTGCGCCGGCGGCGCGTCGTGGTGGTGGTCGTGCTCGTCGTCGGTGCCACGTTGCTGGGTGTCTCCCTGCGCAGCACGCCGGGGGACCGGCTGTTCTATGTCCTGACACTGGCGCTGGCCGCGGTGTGGGCAGTCGGTGCGCGACTGTCCGGCCCGCTTCACCTCGGGTCCGTGACGTTCCGCGGCCGCGATCGCCGCCCGGTCATCACCGGGGCGGCGATCGGCGTGCTGCTGGGTGTGGTGTTCATCGTGGGCGGACTGGTCTGTCGCGAGATTCCGCCCGTGCGCGACTACATCGTCCAGGTCCTCGAATATGCCGACTACGGCGCGCTGTGGCTGGTCGTGCTCATCACCGTGATCAACGGCGTCGCCGAGGAGATGTTCTTCCGCGGCGCACTGTATTCCGCGCTCGGCCGGTTCCACCCAGAGATCATCTCGACGATCGTCTATGCCTTGGCGGTGTCGGCGGCGGGCAACCCGATGCTGGGATTCGCCGGCGTGATCCTCGGGGCGGTGTGCGCCTACGAACGCCGGATCACCGGCGGAGTCCTGGCGCCGATGCTGACCCACTTCTTCTGGGGTCTGGTGATGGTGCTCGCGCTGCCACCCATCTTCGGCGTCTAGCTGCTCAGCGCAGCGGGTTCGCGATCTCGTCGCGAGGCATCCGTGCCGCGATCACCGCGACGGCGGCCAGGATCACCGGCACGATGCCGGCCGCGGCGAAGATCGTCTGCATCGAGACCACCTTCGACAGAGGACCCGCGATCGCGAACGACACCGGCATGAACGCCAGCGAGACGAAGAAGTCGAGGCTCGACACCCGGCCCAGCATCTGCCGCGGTACCCGGCGCTGCAGCAGGGTCCCCCAAATCACGCTGCCCGCACCGTCGGTGAGGCCGACGACGAACGTCGCCGCGGCCATCGCCGGGAACGACGACGTCGCGCCCACGACGGCCAGGGGAAGCGAACCCGCACCCCACATCGTCATCATCACCGTGAGGTAGCGGCGGGGCAGCTGGACCGACGAGACCGAAAGGGCGCCGATGGCGCTGCCGACGCCGAACGCCGCCAGGATGAAGCCGTACATCCGTGCGCCGTCGGCGAATCGATCCTTCGCCACGAACGGCAGGAGCACCTCGATGGGCCCGAGCACCACCAGCACGAAGATGCTCGCGAACAGCAACGTCGCGAGCAGCCACGGCGTGCGCACCATGAAGCGGAATCCGTCGCGCATGTCGCGCAGCACGTGCGGACGTTCGTGATGCTCGCGAGGGGCGACCGTGCTGGCCGGCCGGGTCGACACCAGCAGCGCCAGACCGATCGCGAACAGTACCGCCACGACGACCGCGCCGAGGGCGGGGAAGGTCAAGCCCACGAGCACGCCCGCCACCGCCGGGCCGACCGCCCGCTGGAACACCGGACGGACCACGCCCTCGACGCCGTTGGCGGCGAGCAGGTGCTCGGCGGGCAGGATGCGCGGCAGCATCGCGCTGTAGGCGGGAAAGAAGAACGCCGCCGCGATGCCGAGCAGTGCAGCGGCCATCGCCAGATGCCAGATACGAAGCACGCCAATCGAACTCAATACCGCGACGGTGGTGACGACGATGACGTTCACCGTTTCGACGGCGATGATGATGGCTCGCTGGTCGATGCGGTCGGCGGTGATGCCACCGACCAGGACGAAGGCCACCAGACCGGCGCCGAGGCAGGTCGCCACCAGCGACAGCGATGCCGGATCGTCGTCGAGCGCGATGACCTGCAGCGCCATCACTACGGCCCACATGCCCTCGGCGAAGATGCTGACCGACAGTGCGCCGATCAGCAGGCGGTACTCGCGAGATCCGAACGGAGCGAGCACGCGCCAGCCGCCGGTGGGCATCACCGGTCGCTCGACGTCGAATTGCTGGCTCACCCTGCGATGGTGGCGGACCAACCCGGGCCGAGTCGAACGATTTTCGGTGTCAGTCGTCGGTGAAGGCCGCGGCGCGCCGCTGCTGGAAGGCCCGGACGCCCTCACGGAAGTCTTGCGACGACAACAGTGCCAACTGGCCTTCGGTCTCGCGCTCTAGTGCGGCCTCGAGCTCGGTGAGCGTGGCTGCGTTGATTGCGGCCTTGGTCCTGCGCAACGCGATCGCAGGGCCGGACTTGAGGGTCTCGATCACCGCATCCGCCTGCGCCTGGAGGTCCTCGGCCGGATGCACCGCGCTCACCAGGCCTGCGGTCAACGCCTCTGCGGCAGAGAGGCGTTCGGCCAGCAGAGCCATCCGCATCGCCCTGGTGCGTCCGATCGACGCGGCCACCAACGCCGAGGCTCCGCCGTCGGGCATGAGGCCGATCTTGGTGAAGGCCAGCAAGAAGTACGACTTCTCCGAGGCCAGGATCACGTCGGCGGCGATCGCGAGCGATACTCCAACTCCAGCGGCGGGGCCGTGTACGACCGACACGGCCGGCTTCGGAAGCGCGACGATGGCCCGCACGGCCCGGTTCGCAGCCGCCAGCGTGTCGTCGAACTCGTTGCTGGCGTTGGTGTTTGCGGCATCGTCGGCGCCGATGCCCGCGCCCGAGCTGAACCCGCGGCCCGCGCCGCCGAGACGGAGTACCCGCACCGCGGGATCGGTGGCCGCACGCTCGACCAGATCGGCGATGGTGCCGAGCATGGCGGCAGTCAGCGAGTTCAGGCTGTCGGGCCGGTTGAGCGTCAGCGACAGCACGCCGTCGTCCAGCGACACCAAGAGGTCGTCGATGCCGATGTAGGGCTGTGTAGTGGTCACGGTGCCTCGCCTCGAGTATGGCGAGCTCGGAGGCCCGCAGCGGATCGACTTGGTTATACAAGTAAGCTTTGTCGGCGGTCAACCTAGGTCTACTGGTGGAGGGCATTCGAGATGGCGGGACCACTGCAAGGATTGAGAGTCGTCGAGTTGGCAGGCATCGGTCCCGGGCCGCATGCCGCCATGATCCTCGGTGATCTGGGCGCTGACGTCGTGCGCATCGAACGACCCGGCAAGCCCGGTGTTCCGCAGGGCTCCAGGGACGCGACGCTGCGCAACCGCCGGTCGGTGGCCGCGGACCTCAAGAGTGACGAGGGTCGAGAGTTGGTGCTGCGCTTGGTCGCCAAGGCCGACGTGCTCATCGAGGGCTACCGGCCCGGTGTCACCGAACGTCTGGGTCTTGGGCCCGACGACTGCGCCAAGGTCAACGAACGCCTGGTCTACGGCCGCATGACCGGCTGGGGCCAGGACGGTCCGCGGGCGCTGCAGGCCGGGCACGACATCAACTACATCTCGCTCACCGGTGTGCTGAACGCCGTCGGCCGCAAGGGTGAACGCCCCGTGCCGCCGTTGAACCTGGTCGGTGACTTCGGCGGTGGATCGATGTTCCTGATCGTCGGCATCCTGGCGGCGCTGTGGGAGCGTCAGACCTCGGGCAAGGGCCAGGTGGTCGACGCCGCCATGGTCGACGGCGCCAGCGTGCTCGCGCAGATGATGTGGAGCTTCCGCGCCAACGGCATGTGGAGCGACGAACGCGGGACCAATCTCCTCGACACCGGTGCCCCCTACTACGACACCTACGAGACCTCCGACGGTCGTTACGTCGCGGTCGGCTCCATCGAGCCACAGTTCTACGCGCTGCTGCTGCAGGGACTTGGCCTGGACGCCGCGGACCTGCCCGCGCAGAACGACATCGCCCGCTGGCCCGAGCTGCGCGCGGCATTCACCGAGGCCTTCGCCGCTCGTGACCGCGATCACTGGGCCAAGGTCTTCGAAGGCACCGACGCGTGCGTCACCCCCGTCCTCGGCTTCGGTGAGGTCGAGACCGAACCCCACATCACCGAGCGCGCCACCTTCTATCGGGACGCCGGCCACCTGCAGCCGAGGCCGGCGCCGCGGTTCTCGCGCAGCGTCCCGCCCACGCCGACGCCGCCCGGGGAGAAGGGCGCCGACACCGAAGCCGTCCTGCGCGACTGGGTATAGTCCCAACCAACCAGTAGGTCGAACACCGGGGCGCGGGTCCCGGACCGTCGGGAAGGAAACGATCAGTGCAGATCAAGGACGCCGTGGCAGTCGTCACCGGAGGCGCGTCGGGCTTGGGCCTGGCCACCACCAAGCGGTTGCTGGACGCCGGAGCCAGCGTGGTCGTGATCGACCTGCGCGAGGGTGAGGAACTGGCCAAGCTGGGTGATCGGGTGAGGTTCGCCGAGGCCAACGTCACCGACGAGGACGCCGTGACCGAAGCCCTCGACGTCGCCGAGTCGATGGGCCCCGTGCGCATCAACGTCAACTGCGCGGGCATCGGCAACGCGATCAAGACCCTCGGCAAGGAGGGCCCCTTCCCGCTGGACGGGTTCCGCAAGGTCGTCGAGGTCAACCTGATCGGCACGTTCAACGTGCTGCGGCTGGCGGCGGAGCGGATCGCCAAGACCGAGCCGATCGGTGAAGAGCGCGGCGTCATCGTCAACACCGCATCGGTGGCGGCCTTCGACGGCCAGATCGGCCAGGCCGCCTACTCGGCGTCCAAGGGGGGAGTGGTCGGCATGACGCTGCCGATCGCCCGCGATCTGTCCCGCAACCTGATTCGCGTCTGCACCATCGCGCCGGGGTTGTTCAAGACCCCGTTGCTCGGCTCGCTGCCCGAGGCGGCGCAGCAGTCCCTCGGCCAGCAGGTGCCCCACCCGGCGCGCCTTGGCGATCCCGACGAGTACGGCGCGCTGGCGCAGCACATCGTGGAGAACCCGATGCTCAACGGCGAGGTGATCCGCCTGGACGGCGCCATCCGCATGGCTCCGCGATAAGGGGGGATCCGACATGGGAATCACGACGAAGTTCACCGAGGTCTTCGGTGTCGAGGCACCGATCGCCCAGGGCGGGATGCAGTGGGTCGGCCGCGCCGAACTGGTGGCGGCGGTGGCCAATGCGGGCGGGCTCGGCTTCATCACCGCCCTGACCCAGCCGACTCCGGCGGACCTGGCCAACGAGATCGCCAAGACCAGGGATCTGACCGACAAGCCGTTCGGGGTGAACCTGACCATCCTGCCGTCGATCAACCCGCCGCCGTACGACGAATACCGCCAGGTGATCGTCGACTCCGGCGTCAAGGTCGTCGAGACCGCGGGCTCCAACCCGGCGCCGCACCTGCCCATGTTCCACGACCACGGCATCAAGGTGCTGCACAAGTGCACCTCGGTGCGCCACGCCGTCAAGGCGCAAGGCCTGGGTGTGGACGGCATCAGCATCGACGGGTTCGAGTGCGCAGGACACCCGGGCGAGGACGACGTGCCCGGGCTGGTGCTGATCCCGGCGGCGGCCAAGCAGATCGACATCCCGATGATCGCCTCCGGCGGCTTCGGGGATGCGCGCGGTCTGGTCGCGGCGCTGGCGCTGGGGGCCGACGGCGTCAACATGGGCACGCGCTTCATGTGCACCGTGGAGTCATGCATCCATCAGAACGTCAAGGATGCCATCGTCGCCGGTGACGAACGCGGAACCGAGCTGATCTTCCGCAGCCTGCACAACACCGCCCGGGTCGCGAGCAACGCGGTGTCGCGGGAAGTGGTGGAGATCCTCGAGGGCGGTGGCGACTTCGGTGACGTCAAGGACCTGGTGGCCGGGGTGCGCGGGCGCAAGGTGTTCGACGACGGTGACCTCGATGCCGGCATCTGGACCGTCGGCACCGTGATGGGACTGATCGACGACATTCCCACCTGTGCGGAGCTGATCTCACGGATCGTGGCCGACGCCGAGGAGCTCATCACCGGACGCCTCGGCGCCATGGTGACGGCCACGGCGGGGGTCAGCGCATAGTCGCCGCTCGTCGAGATTGCACTGGGGGTCGTGATTCCGTAGAGATCACGACCCTCACTGCATTCTCGGCCACTCGCCGGACGGGTTGAAACGCGAAGAGCCGCCGACGTCACCGTCGGCGGCTCTTCGCGTGCGGCCGCACCGCTTGAGACCACGTCGCCCGAAAGCGCTGGCCATCGCACGGGCTAGCCGTGCGTCAACGCAGTTCGAGCAGCTGGACGCACGCTCGTGGCGTGCGTGGGGTCAGACTGCTTGCGCGAGGTCGGGGAACTGCTCGGAGCAGTCACCCTCGACGAGGAAGTCCCCGTGATAGAGAGCCTCGAAGTCAACCTTGATGACATCTGCACTGGTGTCGTCGATCCACATGTACTGGACAGTAACCATCACCATTAAGAGATCTTTGAGTCACGTTTCGGAAAACCCTGGCAATACTTACCTGTGAGTAGGTTCTAGCCGGCCGGCTTGGTCAGGTGCAGCGGGTTCGTGCCGTTCAGCAAGGCCCAGGTGGCGATCGCCGCCGCGACGCCCACCACGAACGATCCGACGGTCACCGCGGCGGGCCAGCGCGGCCGGTCGAACACCCGCGCGTCCACCGAGTAGTTGCCGGCACCCGTGAACAGCAGCGCCGTCGCCGCGAACGCCGCCAGGAACGGCACGTTGAACGGGTCCGACCAGAACGCGGCCCCGGAGACGTTGACCGCCCAGGCGTCGATCATCGCCGCGAGGATGCCGCAGGCCGCCAGGGGCGTCAGCAAACCGAGCAGCAGGGCCGCGCCGCCCGCGATCTCGGTGGCGGTGACGAGATAGGCCGCGAACGTCGACATCTTCCAGCCGCCGTCGGCCATGAAGCGGGTCGTGTCGTCGAAGTTCAGCGCCTTCATCAGCCCGGCCTGCAGCATGGTCGCCGCCACTGCCACTCGCAACAGCAGCAGCCCGAGATCGGCCAGCCGCGACGAGCCCGCGGTGGTCCGTCGTCTCGTTTCGGTAGTCGTCATGGCGACCACCCTAGGGGGGTGCCATGAACCATCCGTAGCCGCGCGATGGCGCTGAACGACGTGCCGTCGCAGACCGTGTCATGGGTACCAGCCGGCCGTTGACCGTCGCGAGTTATCGCTGATAAGTTATCGCTGGTCAAGCGGGAGGACGATCTTGTTACGACGTATTGCCCTTCTCGCGATCGCCGCTCCCCGTCGGATCCTCGTCGGGGCTGCGTTGGTCATGGTCGCCGCGGCGGTGTTCGGGATCCCGGTGGCCAAGAGCCTGTCCGCAGGCGGATTCCAGGACCCCGGCGCGGAATCCTCCAGGGCCGCTCAGTTGCTCACCGAGGACTTCCGCCAGGGCGACATGCAGATGATCATCACGGTCTCCTCGCCCGCCGGCGTGCGAAGCCAAAGTGCGCGCGCCGTGGCGCTCGACATCGTCGGGCAGTTGAAGCAGTCGCCCCACGTCGCCGACGTCACCTCGGCATGGACCGTCCCGCCCTCCGCGGCCGCGGCGTTGACCAGCAAGGACGGCAGCACCGGCCTCGTCGTCGTCGGCGTCACCGGCGGTGAGAACGACGCCCAGAAATTCGCCAAGGATCTCTCCGACGAGGTCGTCCACGACCGCTCGGATGACCAGTCGGGCGTGACGGTGCGCTCCGGTGGCATGGCCATGGTCTACGCCCAGATCACCAGCCAGAGCCAGGGTGACCTGCTGCTGATGGAGTCGATCGCCATCCCGTTGAGCTTCGTGGTGCTCGTGTGGGTCTTCGGCGGGCTGATCGCGGCGGCGCTGCCCATGGTCGTCGGCGGCCTGGCCATCGTGGGTGCCATGTCGGTGTTGCGGCTGATCACGTTGAGCACCGACGTCTCGATCTTCGCGCTCAACCTGTCCACCGCGCTCGGACTGGCCCTCGCCATCGACTACACCCTGCTGATCATCAGCCGCTACCGCGACGAGCTCGGCGAGGGCGTGCCGCGCGACCGCGCCCTGGTGCGGACGATGTCGACGGCCGGCAGGACGGTGCTGTTCTCCGCCACCACGGTCGCGCTGTCGATGGCCGTGATGCTGCTGTTCCCGACGTACTTCCTGAAGTCGTTCGCCTACGCGGGCGTGGCCACGGTGGCCTTCGCCGCCGCCGCGGCGGTGATCGTGACGCCCGCCGCGATCTGGCTGCTCGGAGACCGACTCGACGGCCTCGACGTCCGCAGGTTGCTCCGGCGCCTGACGCATCGCCACGAGCCGCAGCCTCGGCCCGTGGAGCAGACCTTCTGGTACCGCTCCACGAAGGCCGTGATGCGTCACGCGCTGCCCGTCGGGTTGGCGGTCGTGGTGCTGCTGCTCGCCCTAGGCGCGCCGTTCCTGGGCGTCAAGTGGGGCTTTCCCGACGACCGGGTGCTGCCCACGTCGGCGTCGTCGCACCAGGTGGGCGACCAGCTGCGCGACGACTTCGTCGAGGACTCCGCGACGGCCGTGATCGTCGTCGTCCCCGACGCTAGGGGATTGTCCGAGGACGCCCTGTCTCGATACGCCGCCGAACTGTCCAAGGTGCCCGATGTGACGTCGGTGTCCGCGCCGACTGGATCGTTCGTCGGAGGCCGGCCGGTCGGGCCGCCGGCGGCTGCCACCGGGGTGGCCGACGGTAGCGCGTTCCTCACCGTGGGCAGCGCCGCGCCGCTGTTCTCCACCGCCTCGGACGCGCAGCTGGACCGCATCCACCAGGTATCGGGGCCGGGCGGCCGCCAAGTTCAACTCGCGGGCATCGCCCAGACCAACCGTGACAGCGTCGACGCGATCACCTCGCGACTGCCCTGGGTGCTCGGCCTCATCGCCATCATCACCTTCGGGCTGCTGTTCCTGCTCACCGGCAGCGTGATCCTCCCGCTGAAGGCCGTCCTGCTCAACGTCCTGTCGCTGACCGCCGCGTTCGGCGCCCTGGTGTGGATCTTCCAGGACGGCCACCTGAGCGGTTTCGGGACCACCACCACCGGAACGCTGGTCGCGAACATGCCGGTGCTGCTGTTCTGCATCGCATTCGGGTTGTCGATGGACTACGAGGTGTTCCTCGTCGCCAGGATCAGGGAGTACTGGCTGGCCCGGCGTCCCGGGTCCGACGCCACGCCGTCGGGACGCGAGGCCATCCGGGCCGCCCGGGCCGACAACGACGAGGCGGTGGCCCTCGGGCTGGCCCGCACCGGTCGGGTCATCACCGCCGCCGCGGTGGTCATGTCGATCTCGTTCGCCGCGCTCATCGCGGCGCAGGTGTCGTTCATGCGGATGTTCGGCGTCGGCCTGACGCTGGCGGTGCTGGTCGATGCGACACTGGTCCGCATGGTCCTGGTGCCTGCCTTCATGCACCTCGTCGGTGGCTGGAACTGGTGGGCGCCCAAACCCTTGGTTCGGTTGCATCAGCGCATCGGCATCAGCGAGTCCGGGCCCGCCGAGGCCGAACCGGACGAGGACCGCGACCAACGCGCTTCGACGAGCCGTGGGTGACGTGGGCGTTCCGCCGCTCAAGCGCCGACGTGCCCGCCGCGGGTCCGGGGAGCACCTGCGTGAGGAGATCCTCGACGCCACCACCGAGCTGCTGACCGAGACCGGTCACGCCAAGGCCGTCTCGATCCGAGCGGTGGCGCACCGCGTCGGGGTCACCCCGCCGTCGATCTACCTCCACTTCACCGACAAGGACGCGTTGCTGGATGCGGTGTGCGCCAGGTACTTCGAAGCTCTCGACGAGGTGATGCAGCAGGTCATCCGCGACCAGCCCTCGGCGATCGACCGGTTGCGCGCCCAGGGGCTGGCCTACGTCCGCTTCGCGCGGCAGAATCCCGAGCTGTACCGGATCGCCACCATGGGCGAGGGCAGACCGGGCAGTGACGTCGACGTGGCGCTGAACAGCTCGGCCTTCGTGCACATGAAGACCTCGATCGAGTCGCTGATCCGGGAGGGCATCTTCCCGCCCGGCGACGTGACGACGGCGGCTCTGTCGATGTGGACCGTCGCGCACGGCATCGCCGCGATCGTCATCTCACGGCCGTACCTGCCGTTCGGCGACGTCGAGGAGTTCGCCGACCGGTTGATGCGCTCGGCCTGCTGCGGCCACATGGTCACCGGCATGATGGCTCTCGACACGCCCCCCATGGAGGTTCTTGGACGGGTCTCGGCGCTCGGTGACGCCGGCGCTCGGTGACGCCGGCGCTCGGTGACCGAGTCGATCCACCGGTTGCGGCGCCAGAACCTGGCCGGGTTGGCGGGCCGGGTGCTCGAGGTCGGCACCGGCAAACCCGTCAAGCGTCAGCCCAGCAGGGCTGGTAGTCGTTGCAGCAGGTGCGGCAGTGCCGTGGCGGCCTTCTCCCGCAGCGAGATCGTCACGCGGTCGGACAGCGGCGTCTGCTCCGGGTTGATCTCGATGACGGGAACGCCGCGGGCCAGCGCCATCTCGGGCAGCCCGGCGGCGGGGTAGACGATCGCCGACGTCCCGACCACGATCGCGACGTCGGCCGCGGCGACCGCCTCCACCGAACGGTCCCACGCCTCGTCGGGCAGCGCTTCGCCGAACCAGACGACGTTGGGGCGGATCAGGCCGCCGCAGACGCACACCGGCGGTGCCACGGTCTCGACCGGCTCGGGCATCGGTGGCAGCGGGCCCTCGTACGCCAAACTGCAACGGTCGCAACGAAAGTGGAACAAACTGCCATGCAAGTGGTGGACCCGCTTGCTACCGGCCCGCTCGTGTAGGTCGTCGACGTTCTGGGTGACGACGTCGACCTGGGCGCCGTCTTGCCATGCGGCCACCGCGCGATGACCGTCGTTGGGTCCCACGGCCTTCATCATGTAGTGCCGCCACAGATACCAGGCCCACACCTTGTCTGGGTGCCTGCGCCAGCCGTCCGAACTGGAGATCTCGTAGGGGTCGACCTTGGCCCACAGACCGGTCTCGACGTCGCGGAACGTCGGCACGCCGCTCTCCGCGGACATTCCGGCCCCGCTGAGCACCGTCACTCGCACGCCACCAAACTAGCCGCTTTTCGTCATACTGGGCGCGTGGCCGATTTGGGGGAGTGGGTTCGCGTCGATCCGGACGGTGCCAGGCCGCTGTTCGATCAACTTCGCACGCAGATCATCGGGGGCGTCCGGGACGGACGGTTGCCGCCGGGTACGCGGCTGCCGACGGTCCGCGATCTGGCCCATCAGCTGAACATGGCGGTCAACACCGTGGCCAGGGCCTACCGCGAGCTCGAGTCGGCGGGAGTGTTGGAGACCCGAGGCAGGTTCGGCACCTTCGTGGCCCGGGAGGATCCCGCGGATGCCGCGATGGCCACTGCCGCGCACGCCTATGTAGCCACTGCGAAGGCGCTCGGCGTCGAGAAGGCCGATGCGCTGCGCTACGTCGACGTGGCCTTCGGCTAGTCGAATTCGAGCAACACCAGCGTGGGCCGCAGGGGGTCCAGCACCGGGAGTCGCTGCATCGTCCACGTCAGCGCGTTCAGCACGCGACCGCGACCGGGCGGATACGGCACGTCGTGCACGGCGCGGATGCCCGGGACGACGTCGACCAGCTTGGCCGCCTCGCTCGAGGACATGCTGAACGGCATCGGGGGCACGCGGTAGCGCAGTGAGGTTCGCAGACCGCCGAGTCGGGCCAGGCCGGCGAACCACGCCGGCGGCAGGTCGAACATCATCCGGCCGCCGGGAAAGCGTCGGGCGCACTCGGCGATCAGCCCCATGGCGTCGGTGGGCTGCAGGTACATCAGCAGACCCTCCGCGGTGATGAACACGCCCTCACCGGTGTCGGCCCGGTCCATCCAGTTGAAGTCCAGCGCCGACTGCGCGCACATCGTCACCCGCTCCGACGCTGGGAGCAGTTGCTCGCGGATCTTGATGATCGGCGGCAAATCAACTGTCAGCCAACGGAATCGATCACCCACGTCACTCGCGGCGAGGCGGTAGAAGCTGGTCTGCAGGCCTTCGGCGAGCGCCACCACGGTCGCCGCTGGATGGTCGATCAGATATCTGCGGGTCTCGGTGTCGAAGGCCAGGGCCCGCAGTGCCATGTCCTGGCGGCGGGTATGGCCGAACTTTGCGAAGTCGAACGCGATCGCGTCGACCAGCCGGATCGCCATCGGATCGTCGATGATGGCGTCGGGCCGACGGGCCTCCTGCGCTCGGACCAGCAGGGTGAGCAACGCAGTCTCGGAGACCCCGGACAAGGTGACGTCCAGCTTCATTTGGCCAGAACCCCTTCGATCGTCCTCAGGTTGCGGGTGGTGGTCGACGACTTGTACCGCTTCTTGCCCATCGTCTTGCCGATCGTGGTGTCGAGCGTGCCGTTCTTGGGGACCTGCCAGTAGACGACGCCCTGGCCGCGCTCGATCCGCTCGTCGGGGCCGGCCAGCGCCACCAACTCGTCGAGGACGTCGGCGTCGGTGACGAACGTGACGTAGGAGTGGTGGCCGTCGACGTGGCGCTGAAACGGAAAGGCCGCCGAGATCGCGGCCACCGCGCTGCGCTCGTAGACCAGCACCCAGGCTTCGTAGCCGAACCCGTCCCGGAGCGCCTGCTCTGCCGTCGCCCTGACCGCATCCACCGTGGCGCTGCTGGCCAGTAGCACGTTGCCGCTGGCCAGCACCGTGGTGACGTCGGAGAAGCCGGCGTCGGTCAGGGTGGCGGCGACCTCGGCCATCTTCAGGTTCACCCCGCCGACGTTGACGCCCCGCAGGAACGCCACGTAGCGGGGCATCAGAACTCCAGCAGGGTGATGCTCGGCCGGTTGCGGCGCACCGGGCCGACACGGTCGAGGGCGGAGGTGGCGGCCAGGCGCCACAACCCGCGGCCAGGGGGATAGGGGACGTCGCGCGCCCGCCGCACCCCGGCGAGGGTGCCGGCGAGGGCCAGCGCCTCGTCCGCGGACTGACCGAAGGGCATCGGCGGGGCGAGGTAGCGCGACGAGAGCTTGAACCCCTTGAGGGTGCGGTCGCTGAACCAGTGCGGAATCGAGTCGAACGCCATTGCCCCACCGGGGAACCGGACTGCGCAATCGGCGATCAAGCCGAGCGCGTCCTCGGGCTCGAGGTACATCAGCAGACCCTCGGCGGTGAGGAACACTCCGTTGGTCGCGTCCACGCGCTCCATCCAGCTGCGGTCCAGCGCCGACTGCGCCAGCGCGACGATCCGGTCGTCGGCGGGCAGTAGCTGCTCACGCAGCTCCATCACCGCCGGCAGATCGATTGAATACCAGGTGGATTGGGCCAGCATGCCGGTGCGGTCGAGGCGCCAGAAGCTGGTCTGCAGGCCCTCGGCCAGGGCCACTACCGCCGCGCCTGGATGGGCGCTCAGGTAGTCACCGGCCAGGGCGTCGAAGGCGACCGCGCGCAGCGCGTGCGACTGGTTGGGCTTGCCGAACTTGAGGTAGTCGTAGTCGATCGCGTCCAGCAGTGCCACCGCCCAGGGGTCGCGGATGACGCCGTCGGAGCGCTTGGCCTCGGTGCCCCGGTTGTGCAACGTCCAGAGCGTCGTCGCGGAGACGCCATCGAGGGTGGATCCGTCGATCGTCGTCATGTCCTCATCGTAGGGATCGGCGCGTCGAATTCGGGTCTTCCCGTCGAGCACGGTCGTAGGCTGGCGAGCATGACCCGCGACGTGTTCGACGACAAGCTCCTAGCCTTGATCCGCGGAAACTCCCTCGGCGTGCTCGCCACGATCAAGCGCGACGGTAGGCCGCAGCTTTCGAACGTGTCCTACTACTTCGACCCACGCGAGCTCACCATCCAGGTGTCGATCACCGAGCCGCGCGCCAAGACGCGCAACCTGCGCCGGGACCCGCGGGCATCGGTTCACGTCAGCTCCGACGACGGTTGGGCCTATGCGGTCGCAGAAGGCGACGCGATCCTCACCCCGCCGGCGTCGAACCCCCACGACGACACCGTCGAGGGATTGATTGCCTTGTACCGCAACATCGCCGGCGAGCATCCCGACTGGGACGACTACCGCCGGGCGATGGTCGACGACCGGCGCGTGCTGATGACGGTGCCGATCTCACACCTCTACGGCATGCCGCCGGGCGTGCGCTGATCGAACCCGTCGATTCGACGGCCCGGGTGGCGCTAGGCTTGCCGGCATGGCCGAGGAACCCGAAGACGAGACCAAGCGCAAGTTCCGCGAGGCGCTGGAGCGCAAGAAGGCCAATGCCGGCGGTGGCACCGACCACAAGGACGGCGGCCGCAAGCATGGTCCACGCAAGACCGGTCCCGCCGAGGCCCACCGCGAGTTCCGCCGCAAGAGCGGGTAGTCGGCGCGGGGCGCTCAGGCCTCGACCGGTGTCCGGCGTTCCTGAATGACGACCGACGCCAGGCACAGCGCCGCGAGCACCCCCGTGGCGATCGCGAAGCCGAACCCCGCGGTCTGCAAGCCAAGGTGCTGGGACGCGAAGCCCTCGCCAACCACCGGGACCGAGATGGCGACGTAGGCCACCACGAAGTAGGTCGAGCTGACCTCGGCACGTCGGTCGGGTGGCGTCAGCTCGGTGACGGCGGCCAGCCCGCGGCTGAAGCTGATGCCCTGCCCGACCCCGGCCACCACGGCCGCGACCACCAGCAGTGGCAGCGACGAGGCGCGCACCGCCACCGCCAGGATTGCCATGCCCGCGACCAGGATTGCGCAGCCGACGGCAATGGCGCGCCGCGGCGGGATGCGCCGGCCGACCAGTTGCGCGATCGCCGAGGCCGCGAAGATCGAACTCGCGACCACCCCGGCGACGGCGTGGTTCTCGATGCCGAGGACCGTTCGGACGAACGCTGGCACGACGGCCATGAACAACCCGGTGACGGCGAATCCGGCGAACGCCGCCGTCGCCGCCGTGACGAACACCGGGCGGGCCTGGGCAGGAATCGAAAGCCGTTGCAGCCCAATGCGTCCCGTGCGTCCCGCGGTTTCGGGAGCCATGATCACCGCGCCAGCGGCGAGCACCACCAGGACGATGTGGACCAGGTAGGGCAGGTGCAGCGGATGGGGGGCGTACTGCACCAGGATCCCCGCCAGCACCGGTCCGAGGCCCAGGCCGCCGATGTTGGCGATGGTGGCGATCGCGGTGGCCCGTTCACGCTGAACGTCGGGAGCGGCCTCGACGATCGCGGCGGTCGCGGTGCCGGTGAAGATGCCGGCCGAAAACCCCGACAGGAGCCGCGCGACCAGCAGCAGGCCGACGTCGTCGGCGAACAGGAACACCACCGCGCTGGCCAGTGCGAAACCCGCACCGCCAAGGAGCATTGGCCGCCTGCCGAGGGCGTCGGACCAGCTGCCGAACACCAACAGCGCGGCGAGCACGCCGACGGCGTAGGTGGAGAAGATCACGGTCGTCGTCAGCACGGTGAAGTGCATCCGGTCGGAATACAGCGCGTAGATCGGCGTCGGCAGCGTGGTGCCGAGCATCACCGCGACGAACGAATAGGCCAGCAGCACGAATCCGAACCGCCCGCGGGTGGACGTGGGCTGCGGCTGGGTCATCCGGTCGATCGTATGCACCAACCGCTCAACACCGAGACTGCGCCGCGGCTTCCCCGCTCGGTGCGCGCCTCAGTGTGCGACGGGCTTCTCCGCGCCCACCCCCGTCAGTGAGCGGACTTCCATCTCGGCGTTCTTGGCCGGGTCGCCGCGGTCCGATGACGTCAGCGTGCCGACGATGCCGAGGACGAACGCCAGCGGGATCGACACGATGCCGGGGTTGGCCAGCGGGAACCAGGCGATGTCGACGCTGGGGATCATCGCAGTCTTCGAGCCCGTCACCGCCGGGGAGAAGACGATCAGCACCAGCGTGGTGAGCAGTCCGCCGTACATGCTCCAGAGCGCACCCCGGGTGTTGAACCGCGGCCAATACAGCGAGTACACGATGGTCGGCAGATTTGCGGCGGCGGCTACTGCGAACGCCAGCGCCACCAGGAAGGCGACGTTCTGCCCGTTGGCCAGAATGCCGAGACCGATGGCGAAGACACCGAGCACGACGGCGGTGATGCGCGAGACCTTCACCTGCTCCTGCTCGGTGACCTGGTCGTGCTTGAGCACACTGGCGTAGATGTCGTGGGCGAACGACGCCGACGCGGTGATGGTCAGGCCCGCGACCACCGCGAGAATGGTCGCGAAGGCCACCGCCGAGATGATGCCGAGCAGCACGACGCCGCCCAGTTCGAACGCCAGCAGCGGGGCGGCGGAGTTCTGCCCGCCCGCCGCGGCCAGGATGCGGTCGGGGCCGACCAGAGCGGCAGCGCCGTAGCCCAGCACCAGGGTGAACAGGTAGAAGGCGCCGATTAGCGCGATGGCCCAGACCACCGAGCGGCGGGCCTCCTTGGCTGTCGGCACGGTGTAGAAGCGCATCAGCACGTGCGGCAGGCCCGCGGTGCCGAGCACCAGCGCCAGTGCCAGGGAGATGAAGTTGATCTGCGAGGTCAGCGAGCCGCCGTACTGCGCGCCGGGGGCCAGCACGTCGCGCTTGGCCACGCCTTCGGTGGTGGCACCCGAGATGGCTTGCTGGGCCGAACCGAGGATCTCGGAGAAGTTCAGCCCGAACTTGACCAGCACGATGACCGTCATCAACCCGGCACCCACGATCAGCAGCACGGCCTTGATGATCTGCACCCACGTGGTGCCCTTCATGCCGCCCACCAGGACGTAGACGATCATCAGCACACCGACGACCGCGATGACCAGCGACTGGCCGCCCTTGCTCTTCACGTCCAGCAGTAGCGCGACCAGCCCGCCCGCGCCCGCCATCTGGGCCAGCAGGTAGAACAGCGACACGGTCAGCGTCGACGTCGCCGCGGCGACCCGCACGGGGCGTTGCCTGAGCCGGAAGCTGAGCACGTCGGCCATCGTGAATCTGCCCGTGTTGCGCAGCAATTCGGCCACCAGGAGCAGTGCGACCAGCCACGCCACCAGGAAGCCGATGGAGTAGAGGAAGCCGTCGTAGCCGTAGACCGCGATGGCGCCGGCGATGCCGAGGAAGCTGGCCGCCGAGAGGTAGTCGCCCGCGATGGCGATGCCGTTCTGCGGGCCCGAGAAGGCACGGCCACCGGTGAAGAACTCGTCGGCGGTGGCGTTGCGCTTGCTGGCCCGGATCACCACGATCATCGTCACGACCACGAAGAGCGCGAAGATGCCGATGTTGGCGGCGGGATTGCCGACCGTCGACGCCGCGGCGTAGAGGTTCACGACACCGGTCCTTCCAGTTCGGCGCGGATGGCCGCGGCGCGGGGGTCGAGCTCGCGGTTGGCGAACCGGACGTAGATGCCGGTGATGAGGAACGTCGTGAGGAACTGGCCGAGCCCGATCAGCAGCCCCACGTTGACGTGACCGAACACCGGCGTCGCCATGAAGTCGTGCGCGAACGCGCCGAGCACCACGTAGGTGGCGTACCAGACCAGGAAGAACGCGGTCATCGGAAAGACGAAGCGACGCAGCCGATGCCGCAGTTCGACGAACTCCGGGCTGGCCTGCATGTCGAGGAACTCCTGGCCGCTGGGGGCCTCGCGTCGTGAATGGTCTGTCTCGGGCACCGCCACAGCTCCTGACCTCGATGTGCAGTTCTGATGTTCGCAGCATACTGAGGGCTAAGTCACAGAAAGGCCATTCCCATAGACTGCTCGCATGGCGAAGTTGCAGTTGGTGCAAGATCCGGCCGCTGATGAGCTGCTGGAGTCGAATCCCTTTGCGCTGCTGGTCGGGATGATGCTGGATCAGCAAATCCCGATGGAAGTTGCGTTCGCCGGGCCGCGCAAGCTCGCCGACCGGATGGGCTCATTGGATGCCACGGAGATCGCCGACTACGACCCCGATGCCTTCATCGCGCTGTGTTCGGAAAGGCCTGCGGTGCACCGCTTCCCGGGGTCGATGGGCAAGCGGCTGCAAACGCTGGCTCGAACGATCGTCGATGACTACGACGGCGACGTGGTGCGGTTGTGGACGGTCGGGGACCCCGACGGGGCCGAAGTGCTGCGGCGGCTCAGGGCGCTACCCGGTTTCGGAGAGCAGAAGGCCAAGATCTTCCTGGCGCTGCTGGGCAAGCAGTACGGCGTGACGCCAGAGGGCTGGCGCGAGGCGGCCGGTGACTACGGCAAGGCGGGCACCCACATGTCGGTGGCCGACGTCGTCGACCAAGCCTCGCTGGACGAGGTGCGGTCCTACAAGAAGGCTGCCAAGGCGAAGGCAAGGGCCGGATCGAAGGACTAGCGGACCGAGGAACCAATGGCGTCGTCTGGATTTCATCGGACGGCTGCGCCTTGTCGTCGCGCTCGTGGGATCGTGAAGCCATGGCGAAGACACACTTGAGCTGCCCCTGCGGGGAGGCCATCACCGGTACCGACGAAGACGATCTCGTCGAGAAGGCTCAGGCCCATCTCGCGGAGGCCCACCCGGGCCGGGAGTACGACCGCGAGATGATCCTCTTCATGGCCTACTGACCGGTCCTGGACCCCGCCGCTGCGAGGGGCAGGGTCACGGCACGACGGTCGAACCGATCGTCGGCATGAACTGGCACTGCTTCTCGGTGGTGGTTACCTGACCGAAGATCGTCGACATGATGCTGCCCGATCCGGTGTCGGCGATGACGGTGAGCGTGGTGGGGCCCTCGGGGTTGATGTCGGCCTGCGGCTTGAGCGTCGCGGTGCCGGACTTGCCCGTCGTGAGGTTGACCCAGGTGACGTTCAGCGGCAGCTTCTGCTGGGCCGCGGGGCCGGGGGTGCCCATCGCGGTGAAGACGTAGGCGGTCTGGCCGGGGCCGGGGCCGGGCTTGGGGATGGACGCGGGGCCGGCCACCGAGATCGCGGTCGCCAGAACGTTTCCGCCGTCGGCGAGGCAGCCGTTGCTGATCGACGGATACATGAAGTCCTGCGTCGTGGGGGCATCGGGGCCGAATCCCGGTGCCGGCGCCGGGGCGCCGTCCGGAGCAGGGACCGCCGCCGCAGCCGGGGCCGCGTCGGGGGCTGCAGCGGGTGCGGCCGTAGGCGCCGCGTCGGGGACGGGCGCGGGCGCCGGAACCGGAGCGGCATCAGGCGCGGGCGCCGGTGCGGGAGCGGCGACCGCGGCGAGTGGGGCGGCGTCGGGCACGGGTCCCGCCGCGTGGGCGGGGTCAACGCCCTGCGGCAGGTGCGCCTCGGTTCCGGGGATCGCACCTGCCGCGGGGACGTGCGCCACCTGCGGATCGGCGACGAACTGGTTGACCGCGGCGGCCATGTTCTTCGAGTCCGCCGGCGCCGCACTGTTACCCGCGAACGCCGCGGCCGCTGCCATGAGCATGGACGCGGCGTTCGACGGGTCGCCAGCCGCCTGCTGGATGGCCGGCGCCAGACTCTGCATCGCCGGGAGGCCAGGGGCCTGAAGGCCGCTGATCGGCAGCGGTAACGGCGGCGCGGGCTCGGCGTGGGCGACCGGCGGGGCGCCCAGCGTCAGCACGGCCGACGTGCCGAATGCGATCAGCAGCGTTGTCTTCGAAGGCATGACTCTCCCGGGTTGGTGGGTGTTACGTGGCCTAGTGGGGCGGGATCAGGGCAGGCCGGAGACGGGGAACATCAGCGGTGCCAGGCTCGAGAGTCCGGTAGTCGCGGCGGGCGCGGCCGGTGCCACTGCGGCGGGGACGGCCGCCGCCGCTGCTGGAACGGCTGCCACGGGGGACTTCGGCAGCAGGTTGGCCAGCGGCGTGCCGGCGGGCATCAGTGAGGCTAGGTCGCCGGGGATGTTGAGCGCCTCGGGCAGGCCCGCGGCGGGTGCGGCCGGCGCGGCGGCCAGCGGAGCGGTGGCCGGCGCCTGCGGGAGCGTGACCGAGGCCGTGGCGGTCGGAGCCGGAGCGGCGGGGGCAGCGGCCGGGGCGGCCGTGCCCTGGAACGCCGAAGCGAGGCCCTGCAGCAGCTGCGGTGCGTTGCCCGGCGTGAGGGCGTTCAGGAACGGGATGCTCGACAGGCCCGGGACGGCGGGCACTGGTGCGGGCGCGGGATCGGCCGCCGCGGTGGCGCTGCACAGCAGAGCTCCCGGCACGGCGCAAGCTGCCGCAATCACGCTGGTGGCGAACAGTTTTCTGGTGAAGCGCATGGTTCTCCCAATCGGTTGGCGGCACGTCTGCAACCGAAGCTACGGAGTTACTGAAGTTACTCAAGTGACACGTGTGGCATTTATCCAACCGTTACTGCACCGACGGTCGATGGTGACCGCAGCGCCGGGGCAAGCGACCGGGACGGTGGGCCCCGCGCGAGCGGAAACTAGAGTCGGTGAGATAACCAGACAGTCAGAGGTCGCGCCCGGCAGCACCGGCGTGACGCCGCGGAGCCGACTCGCGGCGCTCGCGCCGTACCTCCTCGCGCTGAGCCTGCTCGCCCGCTTCGCCGTCACCTATCTGGTGCCCAACGGCACCAACTTCATCGACCTGCACGTCTACGTCGACGGCGCCGCCGCGATGGGCCGCGGGGGGCTCTACGACTTCGTCTACCACCCGGCGATTCCGCCGCTGCCGCTGCAATTCACGTATCCGCCGTTCGCCGCGGTGGTGTTCTACCCCCTGCACTTCCTGCCGTTTTGGCTCGTCGGCCTCTGCTGGCAGCTGGGCATCGTGGCCGCGCTCTACGGGTCCGCCGCGATCGCGCTGAGGTTGCTGGGCCGGGCCGACCCGCGGATGGCGATGACCTGGACGGCGCTAGCGGTCTGGTTCGAGCCGATGCGTCACCTGTTCGAACTCGGCCAGATCGGTGCCCTGCTGATGGTGGCCGTGCTGGCCGCGGTGTACGACCGGCGGTGGTGGGTGTCGGGGCCGCTGGTGGGCCTGGCCACCGGCATGAAGCTGACCCCGGCCGTCGCGGGCCTGTACTTCGCCGGGGCCCGCCGGTGGCGCACCGTCGCGTGCTCAGCGGTGGTGTTCGGTCTGACCGTCGGGTCATCGGTCGTCCTCGGTGGCGCCCAGGCGCGGTTCTACTTCACCGATCTGCTCGGCGAGGCGGACCGCATCGGCGTGGTGAACACCACGATGAACCAGTCCCTGCGCGGGGTGGTCGGCTACCTCGCGGGGCGCGACACCGGTTACGGCCCGGTGCTGGTGGCCGCGGTCGTGCTCACCGCGGCGTTGAGTCTGCTGGCGTGGTGGCGCATCGGCTCGGCCGATCCGCTGGGCCGCATCGTCGTGGTGATGCTGTTCGGGTTGCTGATCTCGCCCATCAGCTGGACGCACCACTGGGTGTGGGTGCTACCGCTGGCGATGTGGCTGGTACTGGGCCCGCTGCGGGCGCACACCCGGTTGGTGGGGTGGGCCTGGGTGGTGCTGGCCTACGTCGGCTCGCCGTGGCTGGTGATGTTCGCCAGCGACACCGGGCGCCTCGGCGGCCGGCCGTGGTACGCCGAGTTCACCGGCTCGCTCTACGTGCTGGGCGCCGTGCTGACACTGGCCTATGTCGGACTGGTCAGCCGACGATCCCGTTGATGTCGCGCGCCATCGCCACGTCCTTGTCGGTGATGCCTCCCTCGGAATGCGTGACGAGGGCGAAAGTCACGGTGCGCCAACGTATGTCGATGTCTGGGTGATGGTCTTGACGCTCGGCGTGCGCAGCGACGCGGCGCACCGCGTCGATGCCGTCCGGGAAGGTGGGGAACTCGATCGACCGGCGCAGTGCACCCGCGGTGCGCTCCCAGCCGTCCAGCTCGCAGAGCGCGGCGTCGACCTCGTCGTCTGATAGCACGGCCATACCTCGAAGGTATACCGTCGCCGGGTGCCCAACCAGGTCGTCGTCGCGGGTGCGCTGATCCGTGGGGAGACGGTGCTGGTGGCCCAGCGGGACCGGCCGCCGGAACTCGCCGGGCTGTGGGAGCTGCCCGGCGGCAAGGTAGCCACCGGCGAGAGCGACGCCGAGGCCCTGGTGCGCGAACTCGTCGAGGAACTTGGCGTCGAGGTCACCGTCGGAGACCGGCTCGGTGCCGACGTCGCACTGCCCGGCGGGCTGACGCTGCGGGCCTACCTCGTCACGGCGACGGAAGGAGACGTGCAGGCTCGCGAGCACCGCGCGCTGCGCTGGGTGACCGCCGACGAGCTCGCCTCGCTGGCGTGGGTGCCTGCCGACCGCGGCTGGGTGCCGGACCTCGTCGCGGCACTGCGCCAAACCGCCTGCGGGAGTTGATCTTCGCCTCTGGGCTCGGCGGTCAGTACCGGAGCCGGTCCCCGACCACCCGGACCTCGCGCAGGTGCCCGGGATGCCGAACCGCGTAGAGCGGGTGCAGCAGCGCCGGGTGGCGGCAGTGCGGGCAGGAGGCCTGCGCCTGGTTGACCGACGATCCCGTCAGGTGGTGACATGCCGCACATCGCACGACGTAGTAACCGCCCAGCCAGTTGAGCAGACCAAGGTAGATGGCCGCCGTCGCGGCGCTGGCCAGCACGATCACCAGCGCGATGGTGACCACTTCGAAAACCGTCATGATGGCGACCTCCCATCGGTGCGGGACACCTTCACGATACGCCGGGATCCACCCAGGTCGTCAGGCCTTTCTGGCCCGTTTGAACACCTTGTCCAGCTCCTTGCCGCGCAGGCCCGCCAGCTCGGCCCGTCCGACCTCGTGCAGCACCAGCGGGCAGCGTTTGCAGCGCGGCTTGCTGCGGCAACACTTCTTCTTCGGTTTCCGGGCTGTGGCGTCGGCGGCCTTCACGTGTTCAACCCGCCGTTTTCGCGATTGGATACCCACGCTGCGACAATCTTGACGTGGATGCTCTCCCGGATTTTCGCAATGTCGCCATCGTCGCTCACGTCGACCACGGTAAGACCACCCTCGTCGACGCCATGCTGCGGCAGTCCGGTGCGCTGACGCACCGCGGGGACGACTCCGTCGAACGCCTGATGGACTCTGGTGACCTGGAGAAGGAAAAGGGCATCACGATCCTGGCGAAGAACACCGCCGTGCATCGCAAGAACCCCGACGGCACCATGACCGTCATCAACGTCATCGACACCCCGGGGCACGCCGACTTCGGCGGTGAGGTGGAACGCGGGCTGTCGATGGTCGACGGCGTGCTGCTGCTGGTCGACGCGTCCGAGGGCCCGCTGCCGCAGACCCGCTTCGTGCTGCGCAAGGCGCTGGCCGCGCACTTGCCGGTGATCCTGTGCGTCAACAAGACCGACCGCCCGGACGCGCGCATCGCCGAAGTGGTCTCCGAGAGCCACGACTTGCTGCTCGACGTTGCCTCCGACCTCGACGACGAGGCCCAGGCCGCCGCCGAGGACGCGCTCGGTCTGCCGGTGCTGTTCGCCTCCGGCCGGGCCGGCATCGCAAGCACCACCCAGCCGGCCAACGGGGAGAACCCCGACGGGGAGAACCTCGACGTACTGTTCGACGTGCTGCTCGAGCACATCCCGCCGCCCAAGGGTGACCCCGAGGCCCCGCTGCAGGCCCTTGTCACCAACCTCGACGCCTCGGCCTTCCTCGGCCGACTGGCGCTGATCCGCATCTACAAGGGCCGCATCAAGAAGGGTCAGCAGGTGGCGTGGATGCGCGAGGTGGACGGTCATCCCGTCATCACCAACGCCAAGATCACCGAACTGCTGGCCACCGAGGGCGTCGAGCGCAGCAGCACCGACGAGGCCGTCGCCGGCGACATCGTCGCCGTCGCGGGCATGCCCGAGATCATGATCGGCGACACCCTGGCCGACGTCGAGCACGCTCACGCCTTGCCCCGCATCACCGTCGACGAGCCCGCCATCTCGGTCACCATCGGCACCAACACCTCGCCGCTGGCCGGCAAGGTCTCCGGGCACAAGCTGACCGCGCGAATGGTGAAGGCGCGCTTGGACTCCGAGCTCATCGGCAACGTGTCCATCAAGGTCGTCGACATCGGCCGTCCGGACGCCTGGGAGGTGCAGGGCCGTGGCGAGTTGGCCCTGGCAATCCTCGTCGAGCAGATGCGTCGCGAGGGTTTCGAGTTGACCGTCGGCAAGCCGCAGGTGGTCACCAGGACCATCGACGGCAAGCTGCACGAGCCGTTCGAGGCGATGACCATCGACTGTCCCGACGAGTTCGTCGGCGCCGTCACGCAGCTGATGGCCGCTCGCAAGGGCCGCATGGAGGAGTTGGCCAACCACGCCGCAGGGTGGGTGCGGATGGACTTCATCGTCCCCAGCCGCGGGCTGATCGGCTTCCGCACCGACTTCCTCACCCTGACCCGCGGCACCGGCATTGCCAATGCCGTGTTCGACGGCTACCGGCCGTGGGCGGGCGAGATCCGCGCCCGTCACACCGGTTCGCTGGTCTCGGACCGCTCCGGCAAGATCACGCCGTTCGCCATGACGCAGCTCGCCGATCGCGGCCAGTTCTTCGTCGAGCCCGGGCAGGACACCTACGAGGGCCAGGTCGTCGGAATCAACCCGCGCGCAGAGGATCTCGACATCAACGCCACGCGTGAGAAGAAGCTGACCAACATGCGCTCCTCGACGGCCGACGTCTTCGAGACGCTTGCCAGGCCGCTCGAGCTCGGGCTGGAGCAGGCCATGGAGTTCTGCGCCGAGGACGAGTGCGTCGAGGTGACGCCGGAGATCGTCCGCGTGCGCAAGATCGAGCTCGCAGCGAGCCTGCGGGCGCGCGCCAAGTCCCGCGCGAAGGCCCGCGGCTAGCCGTCCCGATAACCTGAACAGCGTGCCGACGACGACCGCCAGACGACTCGCCAGCGTCGTCGGGTCGTTGTTCTCGACGTTGTTGCTGGTGACGGCCTGCACGGTCAGCCCGCCGCCCGCCCCGCAGAGCACCGAGACCACCCAGAGCACGCCGCCGCCGCCACTGAAGGCGTCGCAGATCATCATGGCGATCGACTCGATCGGTCCTGGGTTCAACCCGCATCTGCTGTCGGACCAGTCACCGGTCAACGCGGCGATCTCGGCACTGGTGTTGCCCAGCTCGTTCCGGCCGATTCCCGATCCGTCGTCATCCACGGGCTCGCGGTGGGAGATGGACCCGACCCTGCTGCTCTCGGCGGACGTGACGAACGAGAACCCGTTCACGGTCACCTACAAGATCCGGCCAGAGGCGCAGTGGACCGACAACGCGCCGATCGCCGCGGACGACTACTGGTACCTGTGGCGTCAGATGGTCAGCGCGCCGGGCGTCGTCGACCCGGCGGGCTATGACCTGATCACCGGGGTGCAGTCGGTCGAGGGCGGCAAGACCGCCGTCGTGACGTTCTCGCAGCCGTATCCGGCGTGGCGGGAGTTGTTCAACGACATCCTGCCCGCGCACATCGTCAAGGACGTGCCTGGCGGATTCGCGTCGGGCCTGGTGCGCGCGCTGCCCGTCACCGGTGGCCAATTCCGCGTCGACAGCATCGACCCGCAGCGCGACGAGATCCTGCTGGCGCGCAACGACCGCTACTGGGCCGAGCCGGCCAAGCCCGACCAGATTCTGTTCCGGCGCGGGGGAGCACCCGCGGTGCTCGCCGATTCGATCCGCAACGGCGACACCCAGGTGGCGCAGGTGCACGGCGGGCAGGCGGCCTTCATCCAGCTGGGCGCCATCCCGGACGTCCGTACCGCGCGCATCGTCACCCCACGGGTGTTGCAGCTGACGCTGCGGGCGCTGCAACCCGACCTGCAGGACGCCCAGGTGCGCAAGGCGATCCTCGGGCTCCTCGACGTCGACCTGCTGGCCGCCGTTGGCGCGGGCAGCGACAACACCGTCACCCTGGCCCAGGCGCAGGTGCGGTCACCGTCGGACCCCGGATACGTGCCAACGTCGCCGCCGGCGCTGTCCCGGGAGGCGGCGCTGGACCTGCTGAAGGCCAGCGGTTACACCGTCGAGCAGGAAGTGTCCTCGACCAGCGCGATGCCGCCGCCGACGGCCGGCTCCGCACCACCGACCCGGGGACGGATCAGCCGAGACGGCGAGCAGCTGCGCTTCGTCATCGGGGTGGCCGCCAACGACCCGACGTCGGTCGCCGTGGCCAACACCGCCGCCGACCAGCTGCGCAGCGTCGGCGTCTCGGCATCGGTCCTGGCCCTGGACCCTCCGGTGCTCTACGGCGATGCACTGACCCAGAACCGGGTCGACGCGGTGGTCGGCTGGCATCAGGCCGGTGGTGACCTGGCCACCGCCCTGGCGTCGCGGTTCGGCTGTCCGGCCCTGGAGGCGACCGCCGTGCCCACGACCCCGGCCAGCCCCACCCCGACGACGAGCCCGTCGACCACGGCCCCCGCGACGACCTCGTCGAGCCCGCCGCGTTCTCCGAGCAGCGCACCGGTGACGTCGACCCCGACCGTCACCACGGCACCGCCCCCCGGTGCCGATCAACTCGTCCAGGCGCCGAGCAACCTGACCGGCATCTGCGACCGCAGCATCCAGCCCAACATCGAGGCCGCGCTCGACGGCAGCCAGCCGATCGGCGACGTGCTCACCGCGGTGGAGCCGCGGCTGTGGAACATGTCGACGGTGCTGCCGATCCTGCAGGACACCACCATCGTCGCGGCTGCCCCCAACGTGCAGAACGTCAGCCTGTCCGGACCGGTGCCCGTCGGGATCGTCGGGGACGCCGGCAAGTGGGTCAAGGGGCCTCAATAGTCAAGGGGCCTCAATAGTCGAGGGGCCTCAATAGTCGAGGGGCTCCGTAGTCGAGGTCTCGACGGGCACGCCCCTGGCCAGATTGCGCTCTCGAAGCAACCGGATGCCATGTGCCGTGTACGCCGCCGCAGCGAACACCACGATCAGCCACACGGGCGGTCTGGCGAGTTCCCAGACGAACAGCGCCGCGAACGCCGGGGCGCGCTGCGTGATGGCGAGGACCCCGGCGGCGCAGGCCAGTGACACCGCGGCGACGTCGAAGTGCACGCCGGCGAACTGGTTGAGCGCCTGGGTGGCGACGGACCCGGCTGCGGCACCGGTGGCCAGCGCGGGGGTGATCATGCCGCCGACGGCCCCGGCGCGCAGGAAAAGGGCAGTCAGCAGGGGCTTGAGGAACAGGATCACGATCGCCCCGGTGAGTGTGAGCCCGGCGTCGACGCTGACCGTCAGGATGCTGCGCCCGTTGCCGGGCAGTTCCGGCCACCAGATCGAGCAGATACCGGTGACCAACCCCGCCGCGGCGATCGCGGGGATCAGCAGCCAGGACCGCGGCTGCGGCCTCGGTCGCGCCAGTGACGTCAGCTTGTCGAAGGCGAACCCCACCGCGACGGCAAGCGGGGCGATGGCACAGGCGAGGAAGACGAACAGGTAGGACAGCCTCGAATCGGGCCATACCAGCGAGTGTTCGAGGTGTGTGATGGGCGCCGACACCGCGACCGCCAGGCTCGAGGTGATCAGTGCCGTGCCGATGGCGCGCGGATGCCACGTGCCGAGCACGATGCGCACCGCGAACAGCGCGCCGCCGAGCGGGACGCTGTAGACCGCGCCGAGGCCCGCCCCCGCCGCGCACGCCAGCAGGATCTCGCGGTCGCGCGGGGTCAGCGTCCAGCGCGAGGTACCGAAATCGCCAAGGGCGGCTGCCAATTGGCGTGGTGCGCCCTCGCGACCCAGCGACGCGCCCGAGCCGACCAGCAGCACCTGCAACCCGGCGTCGAGCGACGTCCGCCACCGCGGGATGGGCCGGTGCGCGGCGATCGTGGCCGACAGCTCCGGCACGTCGCCCCTGCGACGCAGCAGCCACCACCCGGCGCCGGCGATCGCGCCGCCGAGCATCGGTCCGACGGCGCGCCGGACGGGGCTGCTGTGGCCCACGCCGGTCAGCAGCGTGCCGAACGAATAGTGGTAGGCCAGATGCTCGACCCAGTGCAGCACGAGGGTGGTCGCGGCGCCCGCGACTCCGGCCAGCAGTCCGATGACGACGACGGCACACCCGTACTCAACGGTGCGCCGCGTCACGGGGTGAATCTATCTTGTGCCCATGGAGAACCCACGGTTGTTGTTCGTCCACGCCCATCCCGACGACGAGACGCTCACCACCGGCGCCACGATCGCCCACTACGTCGCGAGGGGGGCGCACGTGCAGGTCGTCACGTGCACGCTCGGCGAGGAGGGAGAGGTCATCGGTGACCGCTTCGCGCAGCTGACCGTGGATCGCGCCGATCAGCTCGGCGGCTACCGCATCGGTGAATTGTCCACGGCGCTGGCCTGTCTGGGGGTGGCCGAACCGCGGTTCCTCGGTGGCGCCGGGCGGTGGCGCGACTCGGGCATGGTCGGCACGCCGCCCCGGCGCCGGCAGCGGTTCGTCGACGCCGACCCTCGGGAGACGGTCGGCGCGCTCGTCGCGATCATCCGCGAACTGCGTCCACACGTCGTCGTCACCTACGACCCCAACGGTGGGTACGGACACCCCGACCACGTGCACGCCCACCAGGTCACGACGGCGGCCGTCGCTGCCGCGGCGGGTTCCGGCCATGCCGGTGAGCCCTGGCAGGTGCCCAAGTTCTACTGGACCGTGGCGGCCCGCAGCGCGGTCGAGCGCGCCATGCGCGAACTGGCCGGCCTCGAGCTGCCGGCGCACTGGACGCTGCCAACGCCGGAGGAGTTCCGCTTCGCCTACGACGACGCCGACGTCGACGCGGTGATCGAGGCGCCGGATGCTCGCGCCGCGAAGGTCGCCGCGCTGCGCGCACACGCCACCCAGGTCACCGTGGCGGACGGGGGCCGCGCCTGCGCGCTGTCCAACGACATCGCGCTTCCGGTGTCGGAGACCGAACACTTCGTGCTCGCCTCGGGCACCGCGGGGCAGCGGGACGACCGCGGCTGGGAAACGGACCTCCTCGCCGGAGTGAACCTCGGATAGCAACGGCGCGAAGGGGGTACGCTGCGATCCAACGGCGGCCCGAGGAGGCGATGGCGATGGACCCGGATCTGGATCCCAACCTGCAGCACTGGCAAGACCGCTTGGACAACTTCCAGTGGGTCGTCGGCTCGCTGGTGGGCCTGCTCGACAGCGTCCCCACCTGATCGCTCGCCGTTGCGGCTGGACGCGAATCGCGGTCCTGGCCGTCCTCGTATTCGATGGCGTTCTCTCGGCCATCGCCGGCGCCTTCTTCCTGCCCCTTTACGTCGGCGCCTTCCCTTTGCCCATCAGCGGCCTGCTCAGCGGGCTGGTGAATGCCGCCCTGGTGTGGGTGGCGCTGGGGTGGGCGCCGACGCCTCGGCTGGCCGCCCTGCCGCTGTGGGCCTGGCTGGTGACCACGCTGGGATTGACCCTCGGCGGGCCCGGCGGTGACATCGTGCTCAGCGGTGCGGGTGTCATGCAGCTGGCGCCGCTGCTGTTCGTCTTGCTCGGCGGCGGGCCGCCGGCCTACCTGTTGTGGCGCGTGACGTCGCGGGCCAACGTCTAGCCGGTCTCGGCGTAGGACTTGGCGCCCGAGTCGGCACCGGCTTGGTGTGTGGCGCCCGCGCCCGCGTCGTCGCGGTGCTCGGCCGTGCTGGTGGTCGGTCCGGAGGTCGTGCTGATGGTCGGCTTGGTGGTCGGCTTGGTGGTGGTCGGCTTGGTGGTGGTCGGCTTGGTGGTGGTCGTCGTCACGCTGGTGGCCGATGGCGTCGGCTTCGTGGGCTCGGTGCTCGCCGTCGTGTCGCCCTGGCTGCGGGGTGTCGGGTCGATCCTGGGCGTGCTGGGGATGCGCGGGGTGCCGGACGTTCGGATCTCGGTTCTCGGGGCGCCGGTCGCCGGGCTCTCCACGGCCTGGGTTGGCGTGGGATCGGCGGTGGCCGAGGTGGCCGTGGCTCCGGGCGTGGTGACTCCGGGCGCGGTGACGTCGGGCTTGGTCACTTCAGGCGTGGTCACTTCGGGCGTGGTGACTTCGGGCGCGGGTGCCGCCGGGGTGGCTGGGGTGACGATCTGCTTCGTCGTGCCGGCCGCGGGTTTCGCGGGCGTTGGCTCGGACGGAGACGCGGTGACCGGGTCGGCGGTCTTCGCGGTGACCGTCTGGTCCTCGCTGGCCGCCGCGACGGTGGCGTCGGCCTGCGCGGTCTTGGCCGCCGCGACCTGAATCGGGGGCAACGGCGGGATCAGCCAGCCGAAGAAGTAGTTGAATTCCGCGGCGGCGGTGTTGATGGCGGCGTTGACCGCGGTCTGTCCAACGGTCGTCAGCCCGTTGACGTAGGACGCCGGGTTCAGCGGGTCGTTGAGCACCGGGACGATCAGCCCATAGACGACGCTGTCGGCGATCGGCAGGCCGAGCGTGTAGTACAGGATGTCGAGCTGGCCGCTGACGAGGTACCCGAATGGGACGAACTGCAGTGCATAGTCGGCCAGCTGGACGCCGTAGGTGACCCACGACTGGGCGAACTGGTAGCTCGACACGACCCAGTCGGACGCGGCGTTCTGGGGGGCCGCCACGGCTGCGGCGACGGTGGCGGTCGGTGTCGCGGTGACCGGCGCTGCGGCGACCACCGCCGCAGGCTCGATGCGCGCGATCGCGGCCACGGCGTTGGCGAGATGCTCGGAATTCGGTGCGGTCATCCGGGCGGGCTGGACCGCCGCGGCCAGCGCGACCCGGGGCGCCTGCACTCGCAGCGCGGGACGCACCTCGGCGACGGGCGTCGTCGCGGGAACCGCCGAGGGCAGCGCCAGCGCGGCAACGGTGACGGCGGACAACCCGGCGACCAGGACCGACTGAACGGACTTGCTCATGCTGGACTCTCCTAAGGCCGCGGCGCTCGACGCCTCGAATTTACGCGGCGGTTGGCGCCGGGGTTGTCATCCGGCGCTCACCGGTGTGGCAGTGCTGGGACTACTGTGACCCGTATGCCAGGCGGACGGGTTTCAGATGGTGAGATGCGCGGATGATTCTCGACGATCGCGGGGTTAAAGGGGGGTGGCTCTGAACTCCCAGCACGGTGCCGATCTGCCCAGCCCTACGGTCCCCCCCAAGGCGACGGCCAATCCGAGTCCGGCCGCCTTGCGGCGGGTCTTGCGGCGCGCCCGTGACGGGGTGGCGCTAAACGTCGAGGAGGCCGCGGTCGCGATGACCGCACGCGGTGCCGACCTCGCCGATCTGATGGCCAGTGCCGCCCGGGTGCGTGACGCCGGTTTGGCGGCTGCGGGCCGACGGGGTGCGACGGGCAAGTTGCCGATCAGTTATTCGCGCAAGGTCTTCATCCCGGTGACCCACCTGTGCCGCGACACCTGCCACTACTGCACGTTCGTCACCGTGCCCGGCCGTCTGCGCGCTCAGGGCAAGGGCATGTTCATGGAGCCCGACGAGATTCTCGACGTGGCGCGCCGCGGTGCCGAGATGGGCTGCAAGGAGGCGCTGTTCACCCTCGGTGACCGCCCGGAGGCGCGGTGGGACGAGGCCAAGCAGTGGCTCGACGAGCGGGGGTATGACTCGACGCTGGACTACGTCCGCGCGATGGCGATCCGGGTGCTCGAGGAGACCGGTCTGCTGCCCCATCTCAACCCCGGGGTGATGAGCTGGTCGGAGCTCTCGCGGCTAAAGCCCGTGGCCCCGTCGATGGGCATGATGCTCGAGACCACCTCGACGCGGTTGTTCGAGACCAAGGGCCTGGCGCACTACGGCAGCCCCGACAAGGAGCCCGCGGTGCGGCTGCGCACGCTGGACGACGCGGGCCGGCTCTCGATCCCCTTCACCACGGGTCTGCTGGTGGGCATCGGGGAGAACCTCACCGAGCGTGCCGAGACGATGCACGCGATTCGCCGCTCCCACAAGGAGTTCGGCCACGTCCAGGAAGTCATCGTGCAGAACTTCCGGGCCAAGGACCACACCGCGATGGCGAGCGTGCCCGACGCCGGGATCGACGACTTCCTGGCGACGATCGCGGTGACCCGGTTGGTGCTGGGGCCCAAGATGCGCATCCAGGCGCCGCCGAACCTGGTGTCGCGCCAGGAGTGCCTGGCTCTGATCGGCGCCGGGGTCGACGACTGGGGTGGCGTCTCACCGCTGACTCCCGATCACGTCAACCCCGAACGCCCCTGGCCCGCGCTGGACGAGTTGGCCGCGGTGACCGCCGAGGGTGGTTACGACCTGGTGCAGCGGCTGACCGCACAGCCGCAGTACGTACAGGCCGGTGCGGCGTGGATCGATCCACGGGTGCAGGGCCACGTCGCCGCGCTCGCCGACCCCGAGACCGGTTTCGCGCGCGAGGTCAACCCGGTGGGTCGGCCGTGGCAGGAACCCGACGAGGCCACCGAGTCGCTCGGCCGCACCGATCTGCACACCGCCATCGATTCGGAGGGCCGGCGCACCGAGACGCGCAGCGACCTGGGCAGCGCGTTCGGGGACTGGGAGTCCATCCGCGCCAAGGTCGACGAGCTGGCCGCGCGGGCGCCCGAGCGCATCGACACCGATGTGCTGGCGGCGCTGCGCTCGGCGGAGCGCAACCCGGCCGGCTGCAGCGACGACGAGTACCTGGCGCTGGCCACCGCCGATGGGCCGGCGATGGATGCCGTTGCCGCCCTTGCTGATTCGCTGCGTCGCGATGTCGTCGGTGATGACGTGACGTTCGTTGTCAACCGCAACATCAACTTCACCAACATCTGCTACACCGGGTGCCGGTTCTGCGCGTTCGCCCAGCGCAAGGGCGACGCCGATGCGTTCTCGCTGTCGACCAGCGAAGTCGCCGACCGGGCGTGGGAGGCGCACGTCGCCGGCGCCACCGAGGTGTGCATGCAGGGTGGCATCGACCCCGAGCTGCCCGTCACCGGCTACGCCGACCTGGTGCGCGCGGTCAAGGCGCGGGTGCCCTCGATGCACGTGCACGCGTTCTCGCCGATGGAGATCTCCAACGGCGTCACTCGCAGCGGCACCAGCATCCGCGACTGGCTGACCGCGCTGCGCGAGGCGGGGCTCGGCTCGATTCCCGGCACCGCCGCCGAGATCCTCGACGACGAGGTCCGCTGGGTGCTGACCAAGGGCAAGCTGCCCACCTCGGCGTGGATCGAAGTCATCACCACCGCCCACGAAGTCGGGCTGCGGTCGTCCTCGACGATGATGTACGGCCACGTCGACACGCCGCGGCACTGGGTCGGGCACCTCAACGTGCTGCGCGACATCCAGGACCGCACCGGCGGGTTCACCGAATTCGTCCCGCTGCCGTTCGTGCACCAGTCCTCACCGCTGTACCTGGCCGGTGGCGCCAGGCCGGGCCCGACCCACCGCGACAACCGGGCCGTCCACGCGCTGGCCCGAATCATGTTGCACGGCAGGATCGATCACATCCAGACCAGCTGGGTGAAACTCGGTGTCGAACGTACCCAGGTGATGCTGCGTGGCGGCGCGAACGACCTCGGCGGCACGCTGATGGAGGAGACCATCTCCCGGATGGCGGGCTCGGAGAACGGTTCGGCGAAGTCCGTCGCCGAACTCGTCGCCATCGCCGAGGGCATCGGCCGGCCCGCCCGTCAGCGCACCACGACCTACGCGCCGCTCGCCGCCTGACGCCAACGTTCCCGGGAGACGATCTCGGCACGCTGTGAACCAACTGCCAGCCTCGGCACGTATAAACACAGTCGGCCCACCGTCGTCGTTCGAGCCAGCCCGAGGAGCGTCGTGACCACCATCTGGGGACTGCCCGCCCACGCCCTGCTCGTGCACGCCATCGTCGTGCTCGCGCCGTTGACGGCGCTGCTGGAGATCCTCTGCGCGTTCTGGCCGGCGGCCCGTCGCAACCTGGTCTGGCTGGTGCTCGCCCTGGCCGGGAGCACCGTGGTGCTGACACCGCTGACCACCGATGCCGGTGAGTGGCTCAAGGATCAGCGTGGTCACGTCAGCCTGATCCTGCAGGAGCACGCCGAGCGCGGCGACTGGATGATCTACTTCTCCATCGCGCTGCTGGTGGTGGCGCTGGCACTGGTGGGGTTGCACTGGCTGGAGAGCCGGTCGGACGCGCCCCGGAAGGGGGCGGCGATCGCCGTCGCGGTGATCGCCCTGGTGGTGGGCATCTCCTCGATCGTCACCGTCGTGCGGATCGGGCACTCGGGCGCGGAATCGGTGTGGGGCGGCCAGGTCTGACCACGTGTGCTAGTTAGAGGTGTGAATTCCTCGACGCACACCGCCGACGGCCGCCCGCGCGCCCGCGGGCTCGGTCTCTCGCTTCCCGGCCGGCCGGGCCCCCTCAATGCCATCACCGACGTTCCCGGTGTCGAGGTCGGCATCGTCACGCTGGTCGAGGGTGACGGTCCGCTGCGGGTCGGGAGCGGACCGGTGCGCACCGGTGTCACCGCGATCCTGCCGCGCGGCCGCGACGGCGTCGGCCGACCCTGTGCGGCCGGCTGGCATTCGCTCAACGGCAACGGCGAGATGACCGGCACCACGTGGATCGAGGAGTCGGGGGCGTTCAATCTGCCGGTCGTGCTGTCGAATACGCACGCGGTCGGCGCCTGCCACACCGGCGTGGTCAGCTGGGTGAACCGGGTGGCTCCCACGGTGGCGCGGCAGTGGTTGCTGCCGGTGTGTGCGGAGACCTGGGACGGCTACCTCAACGACATCAACGGTGGCCACGTCCGTCCCGAGCACGCCGAGGCCGCGCTCGACGCCGCGACGGCGGGCCCGGTCGCCGAGGGCTCCGTCGGCGGCGGAACGGGGATGAACTGCTACGAGTTCAAGGGAGGCAACGGCACCTCGTCCCGTCTGGTCGACTACGGCTCGCGCACCTTCACCGTGGCGGCGTTCGTGCAGGCGAACTTCGGTGCTCGTGCGGAGCTCGTGGTGACCGGCCGCCACGTCGGCGCTGCCCTGGCCGACGACAACCCGATGGACTCGGGCTGGTTCGGCGACGATCTCGGCGTCACGCCACCCCCCGGTGCGGGTTCGGTGATCGTGGTCGTCGCGACGGATGCGCCGCTGCTGCCAGGACAGTGCAAGGCACTGGCCCGCCGGGTGCCCCTGGGGCTGGCCAGGACGGGCACCGCCGGCAGCCACTTCTCCGGTGACGTCTTCCTGGCCTTCTCCACGGCCGACGCCGACGGGCTGCGCAGTGCGTTCCCGTCGACCCCGCCCACCGACGACGACTTCGGCACGCTGACCTTCCTGCCCTGGGGGCGGATGGACGCGTTCTACACCGCGGTCGTGCAGGCCGTGGAGGAGGCGGTGCTCAACGCGCTGGTGGTCAACCACGACATGGTCGGACGCGACGGCCACCGCTCGCCGCGGCTCCCGCTCGACCGGCTGACCGCGCTGCTGGCGTGAGGAACAAATTCGGACTGCGGTCCGGTTAGACTTGGTGAGGTGCCGGGCTGGCCGGCGCCACAGTCAAGGAGACGCAGCCATGACCACCTCTACCTCGAGTTCGCTCAGTGCCGGAACCTGGGCCATCGATCCCGTCCACTCGTCCATCGGCTTCTCGGTACGCCATCTGGTCGTGAGCAAGGTGCGCGGCACGTTCGGCACCTTCAGCGGCGCGATCGTGGTCGCCGAGGACGGCACCCCCTCGGTGACCGCCGAGATCGCCGTCGACTCGATCGACACCGGCAACGAGCAGCGCGACGGGCATCTGAAGTCGGCCGACTTCTTCGACGTGGAGAAGTACCCCACCGCGACCTTCGTCTCGACCGGCGTGCGCGCCGACGGTGACGCCTACGTCCTCGAGGGCGACTTCACCCTCAAGGGCGTCACCAAGCCGGTCCAGCTCGAGCTGGAGTTCAACGGTGTCAACCCCGGCATGGGCCACGGCGAGGTCGCCGGGTTCGAGGCCTCGGTCGTGCTGAACCGCAAGGACTTCGGCATCGACATCGACATGCCGCTGGAGACCGGTGGCGCCGTGGTGGGCGACAAGGTCACCATCACCCTGGAGATCGAGGCGCTCAAGCAGGCCTAATGCATCGAACATGACGCCACTGCGATCGCGGCGAGGACCGGTCGCAGTGGCGTCGCATTCGGCATCTGGGCCGTGGGTGCCCGTCGTAGGCTGGCGGCGATGTTGGCGAAGTCCGAGATCCGGTTCCTGCCGGTCGGCGCCCGCCGCCTGGCCTACGAGGTGCGCGGCGACGGGCCGCCGCTCGTTGCTCCGGCGTGGTGGGTGAGTCACCTCGAACTCGACTGGCAGACTGCCGGTTTCAGGGAATTCTGGGAGGGCGTCGCCGACGGTCACACGCTGATCCGCTACGACCGGCTCGGCGTCGGCATGTCCGATCGCACGGTGCGCGAGTCGGAGCTGACGCTGGACGTCGAGGTTGCGACGCTGGGCGCACTCCTCGACGAGTTGGGCCTCGAGCGGGTGAGGCTGATCGGCGGTTCGAGTGGAGGCTGCACCGCGATCGCCTACGCGGCAATGCATCCCGAGCGCGTCGACCGGCTACTGCTCTACGGCTCCTACGCCGATGGTTCGGCCCTCACCGCCCCAGGTGTCGCCGATGCCATCCTCGGCGCGGTCCGCGCGCACTGGGGACTTGGCTCGCGGTTGCTCAGTGACATGTTCCTCGGCCGTGCCGACGCGGCGGAGCACGAGCGCTTCGCCCGGCTGCAGCGCGACGCCGCCACCGCCGAGACCGCTGCTGCGTTGCTGAGCCTGGTCTACCGCCTCGACGTCCGCGCCCACCTCTGCGACGTCCACGTGCCGACGGCGGTCATGCATCGTCGCGACGACCGCGCCGTGCCCTACCGACTGGGACGAGAGATCGCGGCCGCGGTACCCGGTGCGACGTTCGTCCCGCTGCCGGGCAGCGCACACTTCCCCTGGCATGGCGACGTCGAGTCGGTGGTTCGCGCCTGCCGCCGGGTGCTGGCGCCGGGGCAGGCGTCGCCACCCGCCTGCGCCGAGCGCGCGTCGGCGCAACTGACCGCGCGGGAGCGAGAGGTCCTCGACTGCGTGGCCCGGGGTCTCAGCGATCGTGAGATCGCCGAGCATCTGGTGCTCAGCCCGCACACGGTCCACCGCCACGTCGCGAACATCCGCGGCAAGCTCGGCGGCGGCTCGCGAGCGGCCGCCGTCGCCGAAGCCGCCCGCCTTGGTCTGCTCGGCGCTGGCCGCAACGGGCCACCCGCGCGAGATGGCCCATTCGGGTGATGCGGCGGCGCCGTCCGCGGTCCTAACGTCAAGACCATGATCGACACCACCGAACACCGGGTGAGCCGCGCGGACGTCATGTGGCGTCCGCTGTTCGCCCTCGTATACGACCCGATGCTGTGGCTCGGCGAGATTGCGGGCATGCGCCGGCGGCGGCGCGCCCTGCTGCGCGGCGCTCGCGGCCGCGTCGTCGAGATCGGTGCGGGAACCGGGCTCAACGTCGCGCACTATCCCGACGGGCTCGCCGACCTCGTACTCAGTGAGCCCGACGCCGGGATGCGACGACGGCTCGCCAAGCGGCTCGCGCGCGACGGGCGCACCGCACGTCTCGTCGACGCGGCAGCCGACTGTCTGCCGTTGACCGATGCCTCGGTGGACACCGTCGTCTCGACGCTGGTGCTGTGCACCGTCGACGATCCCGAACGCACGCTGGCGGAGATCGCGCGCGTGCTCCGTCCCGGTGGCCAGCTGCTGTTCGTCGAACACGTGCGCGCGAGCTCGCCGACGCTTGCGGCGTGGCAGGACAGGCTGTTCCGGCCGTGGCTGCACTTCGCGGCCGGCTGTCGGTGCAACCGCGCGACCCTCGACCTGTTGCGCGCGTGCGGGTTCAGCGTGTCGGCCGACGAGGCGGTGTGGCGCGGCGTGCCAGCCATCGTCCATCCACTCGTCGTCGGTCGGGCCACCCGCTGAGCTGGGCCGAGCGCGCCTACAGGCGGCCGGCGAGCTCGGTGCCCTGACGGATCGCCCGCTTCGCGTCGATCTCGGCGGCGACGTCTGCGCCGCCGATGACGTACGGTTCGATTCCGCTGCGCCGCAACCCGTCCTCGAGTTCGCGGACCGACTCCTGGCCCGCGCACACCACCACGTTGTCCACCGCGAGCACGCGCGGGTCGGCGCGGTCCGCGCCGAAGCTGACGTGCAACCCGGCGTCGTCGATGCGCTCGTAGTTCACTCCCGAGAGCTGGTGCACGCCCTTGGCCTCGAGCGAGGCCCGGTGCACCCACCCGGTCGTCTTGCCCAACGTGCGGCCCTGCGGGCCCTTGGTCCGCTGCAACAAGTAGACCTCGCGGGCGGGCGGCACTGGGATGGGCGTCGTCAGGGCGCCGCGGGTGGCGGGCGCCTCGGGCGGGTCGAGGGCACCCCACTCGGCTCGCCATTCCTTGAGGTTCAGCGTGGGGGAGTGATCGGTGACCAGGAACTCGCTGACGTCGAATCCGATGCCGCCGGCGCCGATCACCGCGACGCGCTTGCCGATCGGTGCGCCGAGGATGGCGTCGGCGTAGGAAAGCACCATCGGGTGGTCGATGCCGGGGATGTCGGGCATCCGCGGCACGACCCCGGTGGCGAGCACGACGTCGTCGAAACCCGACAGCGCCGCCACGTCGGCACGGGTGTCGAGCCGCACGTCCACGGCGTGCTTGGCGAGCATGCGAGTGTAGTAGCGGATCGTCTCGTCGAATTCCTCCTTGCCGGGAATCCTTCTGGCCAAGTCGAATTGGCCGCCGATGGCGGCGCCGGCCTCGAACAGCGTGACCGCGTGGCCGCGCTGCGCAGCCGTCACCGCCGCGGACAATCCGGCCGGCCCGGCACCGACGACGGCCACCCGTCTGGCGCGCTTCGTCGGCGCAAGCACCAGCGTCGTCTCTTGCCCGGCCCGCGGATTGAGCAGGCACGACACCGTCCGATGCACGAACGCGTGGTCGAGGCACGCCTGGTTGCAGGCGATGCAGGTGTTGATCTCGTCGGCAGCATCGGCGGCGGCCTTGTTCACCCACTCGGGGTCCGACAGCAGCGGCCGGGCCATCGAGATCAGCTGGACCGACCCGTCGGCCAGGATTTGCTCGGCCGCTTGCGGCATGTTGATCCGGTTGGAGGCCACCACCGGGATCGAGACGTGTTCGGCCAGTGCATTGCTGACGTCGACGAACGCGGCGTTGGGCACCGACGTCACGATGGTGGGGACCCGCGCCTCGTGCCAGCCGATGCCGGTGTTGACGATCGTCGCCCCGGCCGCCTCGACTTCGGTTGCCAGCGCCACGATCTCGTCCCAGGTCTGACCGTCGTCGACGTAGTCGGCCAGCGACATGCGGTAACAGACGATGAAGTCGCGTCCCACGGCCTCGCGGGTGCGCCGGACGATCTCGACCGGCAACCGGCGGCGCTTCTCCGGTGTGCCGCCCCACGCGTCGGTGCGCGTGTTGGTGCGCGGCGCCAGGAACTGGTTGAGCAGGTAGCCCTCGCTGCCCATGATCTCGACGCCGTCGTAACCGGCCTCGCGGGCCAGCAGCGCGCACCGGACGAAGTCGGCGATGGTGCCATCGACGTTGCGCAGCGCGCGGGGACGGAACGGGTTGATGGGGGCCTTGATCGACGACGCACTGACCGAGAGTGGGTGGTAGGCGTAGCGTCCCGCGTGCAGCACCTGCAGCAGGATCTTGCCACCCTCGGCGTGCACGGCCGCGGTGATGCGACGGTGCCGGCGCGCCTGCGCCGAGGAGACCAGCTCCGCGGCGAACGGCAACAGCCAGCCGGTGCGGTTGGGTGCGTAACCGCCGGTGATGATGAGCCCGACGCCGCCGCGCGCCCGCTCGGCGAAGTACGCCGCCAGTCGGTCGACGTCACGCGCCCGGTCCTCCAGGCCCGTGTGCATCGACCCCATCACGACGCGGTTGCGCAGCGTGGTGAAGCCCAGCTCCAAGGGCGACAGCAGGTTCGGATAGGGATCACTCATCAGGGCCTCCCAGCGCGGTGATCAGTTCGTCGAGCCAGCGCAGCGACCCCTCCTCGGCGAGGATGCCGCCGCGCAGCACCAAATGTTGGTGCAGCAGCGCACCGTCCAGTGCCGACGGATCGGGGAATTGGCGCCTCTCGATGCCGCGGTAGTCCTCGAGCAGGTGGGCGCGTTCGGCGCGCAGGGCGGCGATCTGGTCGCGCAGCGCGTCGGCGTCCCCGTAGGACGCGCCGCGGATCTTCACGGCGAGGTCGCGGGTGCGGGAGTCGGTGAGCGAGGTGCCGCGCCGGCCTGCTCGCTCAGCGACACCAGGATCGCGTGGGGCAGGGCCACGACGGCAGCGTAGGTGATACCGGCGGTCCTATGCAATGAGTTGCGCATCGACGAGGGTGAACTCACGGCTGGGACGACTGGTCGAGCTATATGTGCGACGTCTAGTATCAGTAACCACGCGCCACCCGTCACGGGCGGCGCGTCAAGTTAGGACACACTGAGACAGGCGTGCAGTAATGGGCAACGCATACTTGCTTCGGCTTCTCGGCGGTCCGATCCCGGTTCTAGCCGACCAGCAGCCCACTGGACAGGAGAGACATCAGTGACGTACACCATTGCCGAACCCTGTGTCGACGTCAAAGACAAGGCATGCATCGAGGAATGCCCGGTCGATTGCATCTACGAGGGCGCACGCATGCTGTACATCCACCCCGACGAGTGCGTGGACTGTGGTGCATGCGAGCCGGTTTGCCCGGTCGAGGCCATCTACTACGAGGACGACGTTCCGGATCAGTGGAGCGGGTACACCCAGCACAACGCGGACTTCTTCGCCGAACTGGGCTCGCCGGGTGGCGCGTCGAAGGTGGGGGAGACCCCCAACGACCCGCAGGCCATCAAGGACATGCCCCCGCGGAGCGAGGAAAGCTGAGCGAAGCGAAGCCGACCGGTGGCACGGGTCTGAGCCCGGCCAGGTTGCTTTCGGCTTCCCTGCCGGTCTTTCCCTGGGACACCCTGGCCGACGTCACGGCCACGGCCCGCGCACATCCCGACGGCATCGTCGATCTGTCCGTCGGCACGCCCGTTGACGAGGTCGCCCCCGTCATCCGGGATGCCCTCGCGGCAGCCAGTTCGGCACCCGGGTACCCCGCCACGGCGGGTACGCCGGCGTTGCGAGCCTCCGCGGTCGCCGCGCTGCAGCGGCGCTACGGCGTAACCGGGGTTGCCGAGAACGCCGTCCTGCCGGTCATCGGCACCAAGGAGGCGATCGCCTGGTTGCCGACGCTGCTGAATCTGGGCGCCGATGACCTCGTGGTGGTTCCCGAGCTGGCCTACCCCACCTATGACGTGGGTGCGCGGCTCGCGGGTGCCGAGGTCGTCGCAGCCGATTCGGTGACCCAGCTTGGTCCGCGGACGCCCCGGCTCGTCTTCGTGAACTCGCCGAGCAACCCGACCGGCAAGGTGCTCGGCGTCGAGCACCTCCGCAAGGTGGTGCAATGGGCCAGGAGCCGCGGAGCCCTGGTGGCCTCCGACGAGTGCTACCTGGGCCTTGGGTGGGACCCCGTTGCCCCGCCGGTCTCGATCCTGCACCCGTCGGTGTGCGACGGCGACCACACCGGCCTGTTGGCCATCCACTCGCTGTCGAAGACCTCGTCACTGGCGGGCTACCGCGCGGGCTTAGTGACGGGTGACCCGGCGGTGGTCGCCGAGCTGCTCGCAGTGCGCAAGCACGCGGGAATGATGGTGCCGACGCCGATCCAGGCGGCCATGGTCGCCGCGCTGGACGACGACGCCCACGAGGCCGTGCAGAAGCAGCGCTACGCGCGCCGGCGCGAGGTGCTGCTGGCGGCCGTGCTCGCGGCCGGGTTCCGCGTCGACCATTCCGAGGCGGGTCTCTACCTGTGGGCCACCCGCGACGAGCCCTGCCGCGACACCCTCGCCTCGCTCGCCGAACTGGGCATCCTGGTGGCGCCGGGCGAGTTCTACGGCGCGGGCGGGCGGCTGTACGTCCGGATGGCGTTGACGGCCACCGACGAGCGGATCGACGCCGCCGCCAGGCGCCTCACCTCCTAACCCCCCCGCACTCGGCGGATCAGGAGGTGGCGCGCAGGCTCAGTGAAAGCACCAGTCGCACATCGGGATCGGCGAGCGTGGTGCCCAGCTCCTCCTCGATGCGCCGCACCCGGTAGCGCACCGTGTTGGGGTGCACGTGCAACCAGGAGGCAACGGCGGCCACGTCGCCGAAGCCGTCGAGGTAGGCCCGTAGCGTCTGGGCCAGCGTCGGATCCTTCTCCCGCAGCCGTCGCACTCGCGGGTCGAGCAGCCGCTCGTCACCGGCGATCATCGTGACGATCTCGTCGAGAAGCACCGTCGTGCGGGACTCGGCGAGCGAGGTCACCGGGCCGAACGCGCCGGGATGCCGCTCGGCGCTGTCGAGCACCCGGTCGACCTCGGCGCGTGCGGCCGCGACTTCGGCCAGACCCGTTCCCGGAGTGGCGATCACGGCCCGCAGCTCGAGCCCGAGTTCGGTGCGCAACGCCCCGATGGTGCCGCGGATCCACGACGTCACCGCGGCCGCCTTGCCGGTGTGCGGAAACAGCACGTAGACCCGCGATGGCCCCGCCGCCACCTGCGCGTCGCGCCGAAACGCGCTGGCGCTCAGGGCGAGTACGTCGGTCAACCGGCTGGGCGCCTCGCCCGCACCGTCGAAGCCGATGACGGCCACCCGGCCGTCCGCCACGATGCCCAGCTGGCGTGCGGCGTCGGCGATCTCGGCCCGGTCCAGCACGCCCTCCCGCAACCCGAGCAACTCCTGCACCCGTACGGCATGGGTCGACGGGGTGGCCGCCAGCCTCGAGATGATCCGGGCGGCAAGCACCGCCGCGCCGCGCAGCACCTGGTCGGCATCCTCGGCCAGCGGCCGGGATCCCTCCTGCAGCCAGATGGTCCCGGCGAACACCGGCCCGCGCCTGCGGTCGGTGGTGGCGAGGTGCATGCCGACGGCGCGACGGGGACGCAGGCCGAGTTCTGGTCTGGCATCGACGCGGACGACCTCACCGGTGGCGCGCAGAGCGTCGAAGATGCCGGCCCGGCCGATCCACGCCAGGTGCTCCGGCGGGCCGGCCCGGCCCAGGATGGATGACCGGCGCAGCTCGTCGGCCTCGTCGTTGGATGCCGAGTACGCCAGCACGTGGGACTGGGCGTCCTCGATGCTGACCATGCCGTGGGTGCGGTCGGCGATCGACTGGGCCAGGCCGAACAGGTCGGTGCTGGAATCGCGCTGGGGGTCGGTCCGGTCGCCGTGGTGTTCGAAGACGTGGTCGACGAGGCGGTACAACCGCTCCCAGCGGGCCCTCGGCTCGACGGCGACGACGGCGGTGCCCGCCGCTGCCGCGCGGGCCACCACCGCGTCGGACGGCTCCTTGACGAAGATCGCGACCGGCACCCGCCGCGCCGACTGCCGGACCAGCCAGGCCAGCACGTCGTCGTCGCCCACCCCGAGGATGAAGAACACGTCGGCCGAGCCCGCACCGGCTGCCAATCCGAGGCGGACGTCGTCGGCGTCGAGCAGCGCCGCCGAGGCTACCGGCAGGTCGAGGCCGCGGGGCGCCTGCACCAGCGTCACCATCGTCGCGTCGAGGGCGAGCAGCAGCTGACCCAGCCCGACGCCGGCCTCCGTCATGTTGGCCGATCCTACTGACGATCACGCTCAGGTTTGGTCGATCAGCCAACGGACGTCGGCCCGCCACGAGAGACGCTGATCACATGAGCGCCTTCTCCGCCATCACCGACGTGCCCGCCCCCGCCAACGAGCCCGTCCATGAATACGCCCCCGGCAGTTCAGAGCGCGACCGACTCGTCGCCGAACTCGCCGCGCTCGACACCGCGGAGCCGATCGACCTGCCGCACGTCATCGCCGGCCGGCACGCGATGGGCGACGGCGACCGCATCGACGTCGTTCAGCCGCACCGGCATCGCGCCGTCCTCGGCACGCTGACCAACGCCGGGCACGGCGAGGCGACGGCCGCGGTGGAGGCCGCGCTGGCCGCCAAGCCGGGGTGGGCGGCGCTGCCGTTCGACGAACGGGCAGCCATCTTCCTGCGCGCCGCCGACCTGCTCGCCGGGCCGTGGCGGGAGAAGCTCGCCGCTGCCACCATGCTCGGCCAGTCCAAGACCGCCTACCAGGCCGAGATCGACGCCGCCTGCGAACTCGTCGACTTCCTCCGCTTCAACGTCGCCTTCGCCCGTCAGCTGATGGCGCAGCAGCCACTAAGCGTGCGCGGCGTATGGAACCGGACCGACTACCGCCCGCTCGAGGGTTTCGTCTACGCGATCACCCCCTTCAACTTCACCGCCATCGCGGGCAACCTGCCGACCGCGCCCGCCCTGATGGGCAACACCGTGGTGTGGAAACCGTCCGTGACGCAGACGTTCTCGGCGTACCTGACCATGCAGCTGCTCGAGGCAGCCGGCTTGCCGCCGGGTGTGGTGAACCTGGTGACCGGCGACGGGTACGCGGTGTCCGACGTGGTGCTGGCCGACCCGCGGCTCGCGGGCATCCACTTCACCGGGTCGACGGCGACGTTCCAGCACCTGTGGCGCGAGGTCGGCACCAACATCGACCGCTATGACACCTATCCGCGGTTGGTGGGGGAGACCGGCGGCAAGGACTTCGTCGTCGCGCACTCATCCGCACGGCCAGACGTGTTGCGCACCGCCCTGATTCGCGGTGCCTTCGACTATCAGGGGCAGAAGTGCTCGGCGGCCTCGCGTGCCTTCGTGCCGCGGTCGGTGTGGCGGCAGATGGGTGACGACCTGCTGGCTGCGACCGCGGAGCTGGCGTACGGCGACGTGACGGACCTGGCCAATTACGGTGGCGCCCTGATCGACGCGCGCGCGTACGCCAAGAACGTCGACGCCATCGAGCGGGCCAAGGGTGCTGCCGGCGTCACCATCGCCGCCGGTGGTGAATACGACGACAGTGAAGGCTATTTCGTCCGCCCCACCATCCTGCTGTCCGACGATCCAACCGACGAGGCGTTCGCCACGGAGTACTTCGGTCCGATCCTCGCCGTGCACGTCTACGACGACGACCGCTTCGACGACGTGCTCGACGTCGTCGACTCCGGTTCGAAGTACGCGCTGACCGGAGCGGTGATCGCCGACGACCGTGCCGCCGTGCTGGCGGCGGAGAACCGGTTGCGCTTCGCCGCGGGCAACTTCTACGTCAACGACAAGCCGACGGGCGCGGTCGTCGGGCAGCAGCCGTTCGGCGGATCCCGCGCCTCGGGCACCAACGACAAGGCGGGTTCACCGCTGAACCTGCTGCGCTGGACCTCGCCCCGGTCGATCAAGGAGACGTTCGTGCCGCCGGTCGACCACCGCTACCCACACATGGAGGGATGACGATGAGCCTCTTCCAACGACTCGCGCGCCCGACGATCCTCGCCGCCGCGCGCTCGGACGGGCTGCGCCGGACCGCCGAGCGCCTGCCCGTCACCCGCGAGGTCGTGCACCGCTTCGTCCCTGGGGAGACCGTCGAGCACGCGCTGACTTCGGTCGACGAGCTGCGGGATTCGCGGCGCTACGTCTCCATCGACTACCTCGGTGAGGACGTCACCGACGTCGACGCCGCGGACGCCACGGTGCGCGCCTACCTCGAGTTGCTCGACGCGCTCGGTCAGCGCGGCGAGACTGGCGACGGCCCGCGGCCGCTGGAGGTGTCGCTCAAGCTGTCGGCGCTAGGGCAGGCCCTGCCCCGCGACGGCGAGAAGATCGCCCGCGACAACGCCAACGTCATCTGCGCCAGGGCCGCCGAGCTGGGAGCCTGGGTGACCGTCGACGCCGAGGACCACACCACCACCGACTCGACGCTGTCGATCGTGCGCGATCTGCGGGCTGAGTTTCCCTGGCTCGGGACGGTTCTGCAGGCCTATCTGAAGCGCACCCACGGGGACTGCCAGGCCTTCGCCGCCGCCGGTGCCAGGATCCGGCTGTGCAAGGGTGCCTACGACGAGCCGGCGTCGGTGGCCTACCGCGACGCCGACGCGGTCACCGACTCGTACCTGCGCTGCCTGCGGGTGCTGATGGCCGGTGGTGGCTACCCGATGGTGGCGTCCCACGATCCCGCCATCGTCGACGCCGTGCCAGTGATGGCGCGCGAATTCGGCAGGGGCGTCGACGACTTCGAGTACCAGATGCTGTACGGCATCCGCGACGCCGAGCAGCGCCGGCTGGCCGACGAGGGCAACCAGGTGCGGGTGTACGTGCCGTTCGGCACGCAGTGGTACGGCTACTTCGTGCGTCGGCTCGCCGAGCGCCCCGCCAACCTGGCGTTCTTCCTGCGCGCGCTGGCCGAACGGCGCCACTGACCTCGACCGTCTAGCACTGCGCCCGCGCGTAACCCGGAGTCCCCGGAGGGACGAGCCGGCGGTCCCGCAGGATCGTCAGCGGAGCACGGTCGGGCGAGGCGCAGACCTCGGCGAACGGCCGGGGCAGGTTGTCGACGTACTCGATCTGCAGGACGTGCGACCCGTAACCGCGCCGGTAGTCGCCGCACCCGTCGTAGGCCGCACACTCCTCGGTGACGGCGAAGTCGAAGCCGACGTCGTGGCGGCCCGCCTCCACCGCGTCGGCAGCGTTCTTCTGGCCGATGGCAAGGCCGTTGCGGTGCGCCAGGTCGGCGTAGGACCGCGCGAGTTCGAGGGCGCCCGCTTCGTCGACGCGCCCCGTCGCGGGTTCGGTGAAGCGGGTGAAGGTATCGAGGTTGTCGATCTCGACGGCGTCGAATCCCTCTCGCGCGCAACCGCTGAGCACCGGGGCGAGCACGTCGAGGATGGCCGCGCGCCGTTCGGCGGTCGATGGATCGAGCACGTACTCGTCGGGCCAGTCGGGATCACGGACCGGCGACCCGTCGGCATCGCGCAGCACGGCGGCCCCGTGGTGCGTCAGCCACTCCTCACCTTGGCCCGGCTGGGTCTGAAACCCGTTGACGTAGCACACGTTGTAGGCCCCGGGCAGCGGTCGGGCGGAGGCGTCGCGCACCACCGTCGTCAACCCGCCGACGTCGGCAGCGCCCCCGAGCTGGTAGTCGAACGGCCCCGACGTCGGCGGCAACCGGACCTCGCGCATCGCGACGGTCTCGGCCGACGGCGCGGTGACCGGTGCGGACGTGCAACCCGTCAGCACCATCGCGGCGAGCAGCGCCCACCGGCCCGCCGTCATGCGTCGGCGACGTGCCCGTGCAGGCGCAGCAGGGTCCACGCAGCGATCGTCTGGGCGTCGGTGATCGCGCCCTCGACGATCATCTGCTCGATCTGCTCGCCGGTGAACCAATCGCTGCGCATGTCCTGCTCCTCGTGTTCGCGCTCGTGCTCGCCCTCGACCACGTCGGTGGCCAGGAACGCCCAGCCGCGCTGGCTACTCATCCCCGGCGCGAGGTCGAGCTGCCCGAGCACCACCATCGACCCGGCGCGCAGCCCGGTCTCCTCGCGCAGCTCCTGCTCGGCGAGCTCGGCCGGCAACGGCTCGGCGCCGTCGAGCGTGCCGGGTGCGGTGCCCTGGGGAAACTCCCATCGGCGCAACCCGATCGGGTAGCGGAACTGCTCGACCAGGTGATATCGCGCGCCATCGAAGGCGATTACCAGGGCGTAGGTCGGTTTGTCGACGACGCCGTAGATGCCCGGGCTGCCGTCCTCGCGCCGGATGTCGTCCTCGCGGACGGTGAGCCAGGCATTGCGGTAGACGACCCTGGAGTCGATGCATTCGATGGGATCCACCCGTCCAGTATCGGGGTGTCGCGGTAGCCTCGCTGACGTGCTGCTGGCTTCGCTCGACCCGTCCGCCGTCGCCGCCGGACGCGACCTCGCCGACGCGGTGCGCATCGACGGCGCCACGCTCAGCCGCAGCGATCTCGTCGGGGCGGCGACCTCGGTCGCCGAGCGCGTCGCCGGGGCGGGCCGGGTCGCCGTGCTCGCCACTCCGACCGCGACCACCGTGCTCGCCATCACCGGGTGTCTGATCGCGGGTGTGCCCGTCGTTCCGGTGCCCGCCGACGTCGGCGCCGCCGAGCGCCGCCACATCCTCACCGATTCGGGGGTCAGCGCGTGGCTGGGCGAATTGCCCGCCGAGACCGAGGGCTTGCCGCACGTTCCGGTGCGGCTGTACGCGAGGTCCTGGCATCGCCATGCCGAGCCACCACCGGATGCCACGGCCATGGTGATGTACACCTCTGGCACGACGGGCCCGCCCAAGGGGGTGCCGATCAGCCGCCGCGCGATCGCCGCCGACATCGACGCGCTCGCCGCGGCGTGGGCGTGGACCCCGGATGACACCCTGGTCCACGGCCTTCCGCTATTCCACGTCCACGGCCTCATCCTCGGGCTGCTCGGGTCGCTCCGGATCGGAAATCGGTTCGTGCACACCGGAAAACCGACGCCCGCGGGGTACGCCGCGGCGGCTGGTTCGCTGTACTTCGGGGTGCCGACGGTCTGGTCGCGTGTCGCCGGCGACCTCGACGCGGCGCTGGCGCTGTCCTCGGCGCGGCTGCTGGTGTCCGGTAGTGCGGCGCTGCCCGTGCCGGTGTTCGACGAGCTGACCCGGCTGACCGGGCACGCCCCCGTCGAACGCTACGGCAGCACCGAGTCGCTGATCACGATCAGCACCAGGGTCGACGGTGAGCGGAGGCCGGGTTGGGTGGGCTTGCCGCTCGACGGCATGCAGACCCGGCTGACCGACGACGAGGGTGCGCTCGTCGCGCACGACGGCGAAACCATTGGGCGCCTCGAGGTTCGGGGACCGACGATCTTCTCGGGCTATTCGAACCGGCCCGACGCCACCGCGGAGGTGCTCATCGAGGATGGTTGGTACCGCACCGGTGACGTGGCCGTCGTCGACCCCGAAGGCATGCACCGGATCGTCGGGAGGGAGTCGGTGGACCTGATCAAGTCCGGTGGCTTCCGCATCGGGGCCGGTGAGATCGAGATGGTGCTGCTGGGTCACGCCGGTGTGGACGAGGTCGCCGTCGTCGGGGTGCCCGACGCCGATCTGGGCCAGCGCATCGTGGCCTACGTCGTGGGATCGGCGTCGCCCCGAGCCCTGATCGACCATGTGGCCGAACAACTCTCGACACACAAGCGCCCGCGCGAGGTGCGCATCGTCGATGCCCTGCCCCGCAATGCCATGGGCAAGGTGATGAAGAAGGAACTGACGCAGGGGGATTGACGTGTCACTGAGCTTCACCGAGATCTGCATCGATGCCACCGACATCGATGCCCTCGCACGGTGGTGGGCCGAGGTGCTCGGCTGGCCGAAGGAACCCACCGACGACGGAGACGTGATCTTGCGCGCGCCCGCCGGCCCGGACTGGCTGTTCCTCGCGGTGCCCGAGGGCAAGGCGGTCAAGAACCGCATCCACTTCGACTTCACTCCAGACGATCAGCAGGCCGAGGTGGACCGACTGGTGGCCCTCGGCGCCCGGCACGTCGACATCGGCCAGGGTGACCAGTCCTGGGTGGTGCTGGCCGATCCAGAGGGCAACGAGTTCTGCGTGCTGTCCGGCCGGGACTGACGCCACTCAGAGGCGACCGGGAAGTCGCACCTCGGCGTAGGTGCACAGCGGCCATACCTCGTCCTGCTGGTATTGCCCTGGCAGCCAGGAACTCTGGCAGGACGGCAGGCCGCCGCCGGTGTTGATGGAGCCCACCGTTTCCGTTCCCGGCTCGCCGTCGACGCCGGGGGTCACCTCGATCGTCGCGGTGAACGGGCCATCGGCCCACTCGCTGGTGCCGATGTAGTAGGTGAAGGTGTCGGTGCCCACGAAGCCGCGTTGCGGCGTGTAGGCGAACGAGCCGTCGCCGTTCAGTCGCAGCGTGCCGTGGCTCGGTCCGTCGACGAGGCCGGCGCGACCACCGCGGGAGGTGAAGTCCTGGTCCACCACGCCGTACGATGCGGTCGTCGTCAGGGTCTTGCCCTGTGACACCGTGAACCACGGGCCGGTGTTCTCCGACGGGGTACCGGCATCGTCGGTGCCCGTGACGACGATCGTGACGCTGGCGATGGCCTCTCGGCCGTCGGGGTCGACGATGCGGTAGTTGACGTAGTCCGTCCCGACGTATCCCGCGGGCGGGGTGTAGATCAGCCTGCCGCCGGAATCGATGACGGCCGTCCCGTAGTCGGGCTGCCCGTAGACCGTCGCCACGAGCGGATCCCCGTCGGGGTCGACGTCGTTGGCCAGGACGTCGATCGAGACCGGGGTGCCGGACGTGGTCGTGGCTCGATCGTCGGTGGCGATCGGTGGGCGGTTCGGGGGGAGGATGGTGACGGTGACCGTCGCCGTGGCGGTGTTGCCGTAGTCGTCGGAGACGGTGTAGGTGAACGAGTCCGTACCCACGTAGTCGGCGTCGGGGGTGTATTCGATCGCGCCACCCGGAGCGCCACCGGTGCTGCCGTGGGTGGGTGTGCCGTAGTCGGAGACGTAGAGCCCGTCGCCGTCGGGATCGGAGTCGTTGGCGAGCACGGGCACGATCACCTGTTGGCCCCATGGCACGGTGATGGCGTCATCGCCAGCCACCGGAGGGCGATTGGGCGCCACCACGAAGACGTTCACGGTGGCCTTGGCTTGGTTCATCCCGTCGGATGCCGCATATTCGAAGGTGTCCATGCCCACGAATCCCGTTGCGGGAGTGTAGGTGAACGTGCCGTCGGAATTGGACGTCAGCGTCCCCGACGTGGGCGCAGTGATGATGACGGCGGTCAGTGGCCGGCCTTCGGGATCGGTGTCGTTGGCCAACGGATCCACGATCAACGCCACGCCCGCGTCGGTCTGATAGCCGTCGTAGACAGCCTCCGGGGGAAGGTTCGGTGCGGGTTTGACGGTGATGCTGACCGTGGTCGTCGTCGAGGAATTCGTCGAATCCGTTGCGGTGTACTCGAATCCATCGGTGCCAAGGTAGCCCGAGGCGGGCGTGTAGACGAACGAGCCGTCAGATGCCATGACGACGGTGCCGTGCGACGGGGCGGTCGCCACGGTGACGGTGAGGGTGTCGCCGTCGACGTCGATGTCGTTGGACAACACACCCCAATGGGCGGTGATCACGAGGGGTGTGTCCTGGGTGGCGTCGTAGTAGTCCCGGCCGACGAGGGGCGGGGTGAAGGTGCGGCCGACGACGATCGTCACGCTTGCCGTGGCGGTCGACGCATCGGTGGTGTCTTGCACGGTGTAGCCGAACCCGTCGGATCCAAGGTAGCCGGCGTCGGGAACGTAGTCGAAGGTGCCGTCGGTCCGCATGGTCAGCGTCCCATGACCGGGCATGCCGGAGGAACTCACGATTAGCGCGTCACCTGCAGGACCCGTGTCGTTGTCGAGCACGTTGCCGTGGACGGGTGTGTCCGGTGCGGTGAGGAATTGATCGTCGTTGGCCTCGGTGGTCAGCACGGGGGCGGTGGCCTCCGCCCGCGGTGACACCGCAGCTGCGGCGTTCGCCGACCCGGGTTGCGACTCGCGGCGAGTCCAGGCCAGGAGGGCCAAGCTGAACGGCGACTGAAGCGGCGCGCCGGGCCCGGGCAGCCCGAGCGGGACGAGCACTGCCGTCATCAGCGTGCCCGCTGCGACCGGCAGCGCGGCGGCCGCACCGTCGCTGACTGCCTCGGCGGCGGAGGCGGCCGCGGACTGCACGGTCGACGTCGTCGGTGCGGCCGTCGGCTGTTGCTCGAACGAGGCCTCGATGGTCGACGCCCGCGCCGCCGAGGTGGTGGCGGGTGCCGGGGCCGTCCCGGGTGAGGGCTCGGCGGCGGCCTGGCGAGCGGGTGCCGACGACGCGGGATCGGCCAGCGGACGTGCATGTCGCGGAGGCGAATCATCCTGTGATCTCGTCGCGGTTGCGGTCGCGGTCGCTGCGGGCTGAGCGGGCGGCTCCGGTGAACTGCTCGCCGGACTCTCGGGGAGCTGGTTGGCGGCGTGACCGTCGTAGGTCGAGGTGTGTGCACCACCGCTGCTGCTCGTGTTCATCGCGGGCACCGTGGGCGCCGAGGGCGAAGCGTCTGCGCCCGACCCGGTGGTGGCGGAGCTACCGGTCGAGGTGGTGGCGGAGCTACCGGTCGAGGTGGCGCTCACCGCAGCGGAGGGTGCAGCCTCCGCTGCCGGGCCGGCCGAACTGCCGGCGGTGGATCCGGCTGTCGAGGAGCCCTCGTCGGCGGACGCGATTGCGACGCCGTGGCCGGTTGCTACCGCGGCGCCCACCCCCAGTGCCACGGCCAGCGCGCCGACGCGACCGACGTGCCTCGCGTGGCCCGGCCGCGTCGGGTGCGCCGACACTGGTGCGTCGAGGCGAAAGGCCAGTGCCGACGGATGAATGCGGTCGGGTGTCGCGCGATGACGTCCGCCGTTGCGGGGGGCTCGATGCTGGGGGGCTTCAGGCATGTCGACGACCTTTCGACCCACTTCGGGGTTGCGGGATGGTCGCCGCTTCAATCGCCGGGAGGAGTCAGCGACGAAGTTACATCATCGTCAAATTTTCTGCTAGCAAACGGCAAAGCGGAAAGTCGAGCGCGGCGCGTCCGGTGATGGCATGAGGCCCCGCCGGGGACTGCCTTTGCTCTCCGCCACCGCCGACTCAGCTTTCCCACGGGGAATGCATTGATCTTGACCAAATTTCGCCTCCGGCCATGATCTGGCAACCCAGGGATCGTGATCGCCGCTGGCGGTTCGCTCGCCGTCCTACGGTAGTGGCACGCACTCGGCGAAGTTCCCCCTCGCAAACGAGAAATTGTCCGAGGGTGACATTCTTGGGGGTTCCGAGCATCGAAGCGCGTGTCCCGGTCGAGGATTTGCCAACGCTGTTCCCGCTCGCCACGCACAGCCGCATCGATGCCGACTCACAGACGGCGATGTCAGGATGACCCGGTGCGCAGATTGTCCGGCTTGGTGGTCTGCGCGGCCGTGCTGGCGGCGTGTGCTCCGCCGGCCAGTGACGCGCCGCAGCCGCCGCAGACGCCGCCAATGGGGTGGAATTCATGGAACTCCGGCATCCCGCTCACCGAACGAACAGTCGAAGACACCATCGACGCGATGGTCTCCTCGGGGATGCGCGACGCGGGCTACCGCTACGTCAACCTGGACGCCGGGTGGGCCGCTCCCACCCGCGATGCGGACGGCAACCTGCAGGCCGACCCCGCCCGCTTCCCGCACGGCATCGCCCCCCTCGCGGCGTACGCCCACGACCACGGCCTATTGCTCGGCATCTATCACAGCCCGTTCAACGAGGGCTGCGGTCAGGATCCGCGGATCGGCGGCGCCAATCACGAAGGGGCCGATGCGCGTACGTTCGCATCCTGGGGCGTGGACTACCTGAAGTACGACTGGTGCAGGCTGGACGCGGGGCACACCGATCAGGTCAAGTACTTCGCCGCGATGCGAGATGCGTTGCGCGCCAGCGGCCGTCGCATCGTCTACAGCATCAACCCCAACAGTTCCGGCGACCCGGACGCCGGTTCGGAATTCGACTGGTCCCACATCGCCGACGTCAGTCGCGACGCGATGGACCTAGTGCCCGCCTGGGGTGACGAGCTCCTCTGGGACACGGGGCTGGCCGGTGTCAGCCAGGCGTTCAGCGCCGCCGCACCGGCCGCGCCGCACGACGGACCGAAGCACGTCAACGATCCCGACATGCTGGTCGTCGGCATCGGCTGGAACGAATTCGCCAGGAACCATCCCACGATGTCACTGGGTCCACCGCGGCCGGATCTGACCGACGTCGAACAGCGCGCTCACTTCTCGCTATGGGCCATGCTTGCCGCGCCGCTGCTGGCCGGCAATGACCTGAGGTCGATGGACGAGGCGACGCGCACGATCCTGACCAACCGCGACGTCATCGCCGTCGATCAGGATCCGTTGGTGCTGCAGGGTCTTCCGCTGCTCGCCGACGATCGCGTGATCGTCAAGCCGCTGGCCGACGGATCGGTGGCGGTCGCCCTCTTCAACCCCGGTGCCGGTCCGGCGACGATCCGCACCGATGCCCACGCGGTCGGGCTGACCGGGTCCGCCAAGTACACCGTGCGCGATCTGTGGCAGCACGACGAGACGACCACCACCGGTGACGTGGAGCGGACGGTCCCACCGCATGGGGTCGCGATGCTGCGGGTGACGCGTCGGCCCTAGCGGTCAGTTGGCGTGCAGCGCCTCGTTCAGCGTGATGCCGGAGCCGTCGCGCGAGACCACCTCGACCGCGCCGGATACCGAATTGCGGCGGAACAGAAGGTTGTTGGCGCCGGAGAGCTCACGCGCCTTCACGGTCTGGCCGTCGGCGGTGGTCACCTTGGTGCCGCCGGTGACGTACAAGCCGGCCTCGACAACGCAGTCGTCGCCCAGGGAGATGCCGAGCCCCGAGTTCGCGCCGAGCAGGCAGCGCTGGCCCACCGAGATGACCTCCTTGCCGCCGCCGGACAGCGTGCCCATGATCGACGCGCCACCGCCGACGTCCGAGCCGTCACCGACCACCACGCCGGCCGAGATCCTGCCCTCGACCATCGAGGTGCCCAGCGTGCCCGCGTTGAAGTTCACGAAACCCTCGTGCATGACTGTGGTGCCCGGCGCGAGGTGCGCACCCAGTCGCACGCGGTCGGCGTCGGCGATGCGCACACCGGCGGGAACCACGTAGTCCACCATGCGCGGAAACTTGTCGACGCCGAAGACCGTCACCGGCCCACGCCGGCGCAACCGGGCGCGCGTCAGCTCGAAGCCCTCCACCGCACACGGGCCGTAGTTGGTCCAGACCACGTTGGCCAGCACGCCGAAGAGGCCGTCCACGTTGGCTCCGTGCGGTGCGATCAGCCGGTGCGAGAGCAGGTGCAGCCGCAGGTAGGCATCGAAGGCGTCGACGGGCTTGTCGTGGAGGGAGGCGATAGTGGTGCGGACGATGACCGTCTCGACGTCGCGCTCGTCGTCGCGACCGGTCAGCACAGCCAGCTCCTCGGTCACCTCGGCCACGGAGAGCCTGGTGGTGCCCGATTCCCCGGTGCCGCCGAGTTCGGGTTCCGGGAACCACGTGTCGAGAACCGTACCCTCGGCCGTAATGGTGGCGACGCCCACGCCTGATGCTGAAGTCACGCTGCCAAAGGCTACTGGACTAACCTCGGGGACCGTGGGCCTGGACTTGCGTGCTGATCCGATCGAGCTGACCGCCGCGCTCGTCGACATCCCCAGCGAATCGCGTCACGAGGCGCGCATTGCCGACGACGTCGAGGCCGCCCTGCGCGCGCAGGCCCCCGGTTACGAGGTGATCCGCAACGGTGACGCCGTCCTGGCGCGCACCAACCTGGGCCGGCCGTCGCGGGTGCTGCTCGCAGGCCACCTCGACACCGTGCCCGCGGCCGACAACGTGCCTAGCCGTCTGGTCGACGGTGAGCTCTACGGCTGCGGCACCTCCGACATGAAGTCCGGGGACGCGGTGTTCCTGCACCTGGCCGCCACCCTCGCCGAGCCGTCCCACGACGTCACCCTGGTGATGTACGACTGCGAGGAGATCGAGTCCAGCGCCAACGGCCTTGGCCGCATCGAACGCGAGCTGCCCGACTGGCTGCGCGCCGACGTCGCGATCCTCGGCGAACCCTCCGGTGGATTCATCGAGGCCGGCTGTCAGGGCACCATCCGGATGGTGGTGCGCGCGACGGGCACCCGGGCGCACTCGGCACGATCATGGTTGGGCGACAACGCCATTCACAAGCTCGGCGCAGTACTCGACCGGCTCTCGGTCTACCAGGCGCGCAGCGTCGACATCGACGGTTGCACTTACCGGGAGGGACTCTCCGCGGTCCGCATCGACGGTGGGGTCGCGGGAAACGTCATTCCCGACGCGGCATCGGTGACGCTGAACTTCCGATTCGCCCCCGACCGCAGCGTGGAGCAGGCCGCCGCCCACGTCCACGACGTGCTCGACGGCCTGGACGTCGACGTCGAACTGACCGACGCCGCCGCGGGTGCCCTGCCGGGGTTGACGAAACCCGCTGCAGCCGGCCTGATCTCGGCAGCCGGTGGCCGGGTGCGCGCCAAGTTCGGGTGGACCGACGTCGCGCGGTTCGCCGCACTGGGGATCCCCGCGGTCAACTACGGGCCCGGTGACCCGAACATGGCACATCGCGTGGACGAACGCGTCGAGCTCGCCCAGATCACCGCCGTCACCGAGACGCTTCGCGCATATTTGCTTGACTGACGTCGCTACCATGGTCCACGGACGGCCAATCGACGAAGGGTGGGCGGCAGACATGCTGGGAGACGACATCTCCGGGTAGCTCGACGCTACCGGAGCATGCCTCGATCATCCCCTTCTGCCGTGCGCCGTCGTGCCGCGGTGTTCACGAAAGCACCTGTCATGTCCGATGTTTCACTCGTCGTCTCGCACCTGTCCTTCGGCTGGTCCGACGACGTCCCGTTGTTCACCGACCTCTCGTTCACCGTGCCCCCCGGCCGCACCGGCCTGGTCGCGCCGAACGGTGCGGGCAAGAGCACGCTGCTCCAGCTCGTCGCCGGGGAGCTCGCCCCCACCGCGGGCGCGGTGGCGGTCGACGGCACGGTCGGCTACCTCCCGCAGACCCTGCCGTTCCAGGCGTCCCGCACGGTCGCCGACGTCCTCGGCGTCGCAGCGATCCTCGCCGCGCTGGCCGCGCTGGCGGCAGGGGATGCCTCCGAGGCCGTCTTCACCGCGATCGGCGACGAGTGGGACGTGCAGGACCGGCTGCGGGCTCAGCTCGACCGACTGGGGCTCGGCCACGTCGGCATGGACCGTCCGCTCGGGTCGCTCAGCGGTGGCGAGGTGGTCTCGCTGGGACTGGCCGCGCAGCTGCTGCGGCGCCCCGACGTGCTGCTGCTCGACGAGCCGACCAACAACCTCGACGCCGACGCCCGGCGGCGGCTGCGGACCACCCTCGCCGACTTCGCTGGCACCCTGCTGGTGGTCAGCCACGACCGGGAACTCCTCGACGGCATGGATCGCATCGCCGAGCTGCACCGCGGGGAGGTCGTGTTTCACGGCGGAACGTTCACCGACTACCGCAACAGCCTCGAGGCGGCGCAGCAGGCCGCGGAGGCCGACGTGCGCAACGCCGAACAGCTCTTGAAGCGGGAGCGCCGGCAGATGCAGAAGGGCCGCGAACGCGCCGCGCGACGGTCGGGCACCGCGGCGCGAAACGTCAAGGATGCTGGGCTGCCGAAGATCGTGGCGGGCAAGCTCAAGCGCGATGCTCAGGAGTCGGCGGCCAGGGCCGACGACGTGCACGCCAAACGCATCGAGGAGGCGCGGGTCCGCCTCGAGGGGGCAGAGCGGGCGGTGCGTGACGACGACGTGCTGGCGCTGGACCTGCCCGGCACCGAGGTGCCGGCGGGCCGCACCGTGCTCGCGGCGCGCGGAGTCCGGATCCGGGTCGGGGGCCGGGAGTTGTTCGCGCACGACGGAATCGACCTGGACGTCCGCGGCCCCGAGCGCATCGCGCTGACCGGACCCAACGGAGCGGGCAAGTCCACGCTGCTGCGGATCCTAAGCGGTGACCTGCTGCAGTCCCACGGCGAGGTGCACCGCGCCGACGGGCGCATCGCCTACTTGTCCCAGCGGCTCGACTTGCTCGATCCACAGCGCAGCGTGACGCAGAACCTCGCGGCGTTCGCGCCAAGCCTCGGACACACCCGTCACAGGCATCTGTTGGCCCGCTTCCTCTTTCGCGGCGATCAGCTCGACCTGCCCGTCGCGGCACTGTCGGGGGGCGAGCGGCTGCGGGCAACCCTGGTCTGCATCCTGCACGCCGAGCCGGCACCCCAGCTGCTGCTGCTCGACGAGCCGACCAACAACCTGGATCTGGTGAGCGTCGGGCAGTTGGAATCCGCGCTGAACGCCTACCGGGGTGCATTCGTGGTGGTGAGCCACGACGAACGCTTCCTGGAGACGATCGGGATCGACCGCAGGCTGCGCCTGGACGGTGGCGTGTTAGACGGCTGACTGCTGCGGGCGGGTCTGGGCGGGCTGGGGGCGTTCCGGTGCCGGTGGCGCAACGGGTGCCCGGCCGCCGTCGGTGGCGCGTCCCGGCTGTGCCTGATCGGGATGGGTGGGAGCCGGGTGGCGTTGGGCGCTTTCGTCTTCGGCGCGTTTCTCGGCCTCCTGCCGCTCGCGCTCGCGGTCGTCGCGCTCCTTGCCGTCGGTGGCATCGCGCTCGGCGACCTCGTCCTTGGCGGCCTTGCCCGCATCGGCACCGCCGCCCTTGCCCGCCGAGTCGACGATGCCCTGAACGCCCTGCATCACCTGCTGCGGGAGTTGGCTGAGCCCTGGGCGAGTCCCTGCGCCGACTGGGCCATGCCCTGGGCGAACTGGCCGAGCTGCTGGCCGACCTGGCCGGCCATCTGACCCGCCATCTCGGCGCCGCCGCCGCCAGGTGTCGCGGAGGTGCCGGCACTGGTGGCCGTCGTCGCACCGGTGGATCCCGGGGCGCCCCCCGGCGCGCCCGCCATCGCCTCGGCGGCGGCCCGGAGCTTCTCGGCGCCCTGCTGGTCACCGTGCTCGTACATCTGATGAGCCCGGTTGAGCAACTCGGCGATGGTGTCGCTGGAATCCTTCGTGGCCGAAAGGGTGCCGGCCCGACTCTGCGTGACACCGTCGAGCGCTGAGTTGACCGCGAAGGCGATGTTGCCGAACGACTTTGCGACGTCAGCAGTGCGGACACCGTCGACGGCGGTCAGCTCGGACAGCCCGTCGGCGACCTGAGAGTGAATCGTGGACAGCGGCGTCAGGCCTGCACCATCGAGCGAGAACTGGCCTCCCATGCTGACCCCTTCCTGTCGTCGAACTCCCTCGATTCTATTGGCGGAATCGTGCGGTGATCAGCGGCAATTTGTGCAACGGCGGATCGTGCGCGAGCTACTTGCTCGGCTGAGGCCATCCGGGCTCGGGGTTACCGGGTGCGGGCGGCGCGTCCTTGTATCCGGTCATCATCGCGGTCCGTTCAGCTTCGTTCTGCGGCATGGCGTTCGCGCACCGCTGTTGGAGCTCCGGTGTGGGAAAGAGAGGCTTCTCTGGCTGGCCGATGGGCCCCCACGATCCGGTGCTCTCGGCGGTGACGAACCAGTCACCGAACACGTCGTCGCTCGGTGCCGGTGCTGGTCCTTCTTGCGGCGCCGTCGGCGGTTGTGGTGGGGTGAGCCCGACGCGTGGATCGTGTTGAGTGAATTGGATTCGATACACGAAGACCCCGCTCGTTGGCCCAGGGTTGAGCGGTTGGCCCGTCTTGTCGTCCGTTCCCAACGAGATGTACTTGCCGGGACGCACGGCGCTCTCGATGAAGCTGGCATATTCCGCGGTGCACACGAGGGCGTCGTACCCACCGTCGAGTGGATTGACTTCGAGCACATGGAGCGCAAGGAAACCGTAGTGCGGCCGAGCGTCTTGCGGGGTCTTGGTGTTGTAGTAACCCAGCGGGCGTACGCCGATGTGTTGAATGAGTGTGCCGGCGACGTTCCTATCGGCATTGGGTGGCGTAGCACGCAGAAAGCCCGGATAGACGTCCTTGATGTCGAAGGTGTACTCGGCGACTTGATAGGACTCCAGATAGGCGCGTAGCAGGACGCCGGGACCGGCCAAGAGGTCAATGCCCGGCTCCGCAGTCCAGTGAAAGCTAAAACCATCCAGCGTCGCAGGCCAATTCGCGAATTGGCGTCCTTGCGACTGTGTCGTGGGCGAGCCAGTCGGCTGCGGAGTCGAATGGCCACAGGCGCTGACCAGGACTGCGGCGACGACGATCGCCAGCGTTCTCCTCATGGTCATCGAGCTTAAGTCGCGCCGACGATGGAGGACGTATAGGTGTTCCAATACGTCTGCATGAGCCCGCCGATGGCGCCCGGTTGTCCGATGGAGTCGAGATAGTTCGCGATGGCATTGTGGTATGAGCCGTACTCGGTGCTTCCGCTTTGGTCAGGTGGCGCCGTGAATCGCCCGTTCTCGTAGATCCCGTCGAGTATCGACATGTCACCAGCACCGTTGTGCGCCAGTACCTCTGCCATGAAACGTTCGGTCGGGAAGGTGCCGGGGATGGTGACATTGGGCGGGCGTCCCTCGACCGGCTCCGGTCCGATGACGAAATCCTTGCTGAACGCCGCGATGTCGCTGGCTGCGGCACCGGGAGCGCCGTACTGGTCGACGAATCCCGCTCCAAGGTCGTAGAGCTTGCCCTGCAGCTTCCACGATTCGTGTTGTGCTTGAAACGTGTTGTGTAGTCGGGACGCTGCCTCGTCGTAGCTTCCGAGGTTGAGCGCCGCTTGAAGGCGGCCCGCGGATTGCATGGCGAAGTCGTCGTTCACGGGACCGCCGGGCATCGCCGAGAGCGCGGCGTTCTCGAAGGCCTGGTGGACGTGTCGTTGGGTGCTATCGAACAAGATTTCGCTTGCCGTCTTCGGCGCACCCGATCCGGGCGGCTGATCCATCGGTGGGTGGTCCGACATCAATACGCTCATCAGATGTCGGGTGTTGGTGGGCTCGGTCTTGGAACCGTCAGCTGGATCCAGCGGAGCGAACAGACCGTCGTTGCCACCGGTGTTGTTGCCCACCATGTCGTCGAAGTATGGCGAGAAGGCGCGGGCCCAGTCTCGGGTCAGCTCGGGATTGACCTGGCCGAGCGATTGCCCCTCCGCCCCGTAGCCTCTGGTGCTCTCCAGGTTGAGTAGATCGGAGTGATGGCTACTGGTGTATTCGGCCAGAGCGTGGGCGGTTTGGGCGGCTCGACCGGTCGGGTCGTTGGCTGCGTCGTCCGCGACCCAATCGAACAGTCCGCCCGCCGCGAGTCCGTCGTCCTGCCATTGGTGGTTGGTCAGGTCGTTCAAGAAGTGCTCGCTACCGGGCCCCGTCACGGCGTCGTGAATGACCATGTCGTCCTTGTTGACCGCGTTGAGCATGTTCTGGAGCGTCGGGTCGACGTTGTCGTGATACCAACGAGGGGCGTCGTCGGTCGGTCCTAGCTGGCTGTGCTTGTTCGAGATATCAAGCATCTCTTGGCTTTTCGTCATTAGTCCGGCATCGAGAGCAGTACCGTGCTGCAGACTTCGATCGCCTTGCTGGACGATGTTGGCAAGGTCGTTCAAACCCTGCGTCGGCTGCAGGGGACCCGTCGGTTCAGGTGGGACGATCCAACGACCATCCTGGAACACGCCGCTCGACATGGGTTGTGTCATCGCCGGACCATCGAGAACCTTCTGAATGCCGTCGGGAAGCGCATACTTGCCGCCGCTCGAGGGATGGTCGATCGAGGGAGGCTCCGTCTCCGGAAGGCCCGTGTGAATGTTGGGATTCGACGCCAACTGGAACGCGTCGGCGACCTTGCCGCCGTCGCCTCCGGACTTGTCCATGATCGCCTTGATCTCCTCGGGGGTCTTGTCGCCGAACTCGCGTGAGAAGCCCTGGAGGTAGGACATACGCTCGGGCGGAAGAGTGAGGTTTCCTTGGTCCAAGGCGCGCTGCTGCTCAGGCGTGAGCGTGGTGTTGTTGGTCAAGCGTTCTCGCTGCTCGGCGGTGAGCGTGCCGTTCTGAAGAGCCTTCGAGTCTGCCGCCCCCTGCTCGTTCGGAGATTGCTTCTTCTCGTCGTCGCCCTTGGCGCCGCGCGCTTCGCCACCCGTGCCCTCCTTGGCGAACTTCTGGTCGCCCAACGCCTGGTACTCCCCACCAAGGGTGCGGATCTGCCCCCCGATCGCCGCGAGGTCGCCGTTGGACTTGGTGACGATCTGGCTGAGCTGGCCAAGTCCCTTGGCCACGATGGGCATCAACAGCTGCTCGCGGTTCTTGCCGGCCGGTACCGAGTTGGCGGCGTCGAGCACCCACTTGCGCACTGCGTCGAGATCCTGCCGGCCGGAGGTGACCACCTGGGCGGACGCATCGACCTGTGCTGCCAGGCGTTGGTCGAGGGCGGCCAGCCGAGCGAACACCTTGCCGTGATCTTGGTTGGCCGCGTCGTAGGCGGCCGCTGCGGTGCCCGTCCACCGCGATCTCGGGGCGGCCGACTCCACTGTCGTTTGGAGTTGCCGCAAGGTGCCGCTCTGGTCGAACCGCTCACCCGTGTGCGGCACACCCTGGCCGAACGTCTCGCGGGCCGTGGACCACGTCGACAGGAACGCATCCAGCACGCCCACCAGAGTCCCTTCGATCGTTCGAGTGCCTCCACTCTAAGGCCGCTCAGCTACCTCTCATCGCGGCAATTCGATCCGTCAGCCGCGCGCCGCTTCGGCCTGGCGCGCGGCATCGGCGGCGACACCGCGCATGCCGAGGTCGTCGAACGCATCCGCGGCCGCGGCCAGTGCGTCGGCGTCACCCGCGGTGAACGCCCTGGCATAGGACAGCGCCAGCGAGCCGACGGTGCAGTGCACCTCGAGGCGGGCCATGGCGTCGCCGGCGCGGGCGTCCCCGAAGCGCACGGCGTCCAGTAGCGCCCGCAGGGCCACGGCCTTTTGACCACCGCGCATCGCGGCGCGCGCCGCCTCTCGCGCCGCGGCGACCGCGCCGGTGGCATCACCGCGCGCGGCTGCCGTCCACGCCCGCGCCAGGCAGAGCTCGGGGGCGAACAGCATCGACTTCAGCCCGTGTCGCGACTCGGCCTTGGCCAACGCCCTCCCCGCGTCGGCGATCCGACCCGCCTGGCCCAGCGCCTGCGCCAACGCCATCCACGCCAGCGGACCCCACGAATACCCCGTCGGCGCCAGTACCGTCGCGGCGGACTCCAGCAACTCGACGGCCGCACCCGTCGCACCCCGCAGCAGCAACACGTCGGCGACCAGCAGCTGCCCGATCGCGTGGCCCGGCTGCGCCGGGGGAGCGGCGTCGACGAGCGCCTGGGCCAGCTCCTGCGCGCGATCGAGTTCGCCCGACAGCACCAGTGTCGTGGTCTGGCCTAAGGCACTAGTGAAGCGCAGCAGCCCGGGATGGCCGGCGGCGATCGCCCGGGCCGCGAACCCGTCGACGTGGGCGAAGCTACCCATCCGGGCGCTGCTCAGGGCCGCGGCGGCCGCCGCCCACCCGATGGCTTGGCGGTCGGCGTCCGCCGAACCCAGCACCTCGCGGGCGATTCGCATCGCGCGGTCGGGGCTGCCCGCGTTCATGGCGAACGTGCCGAGTAATGCGTCCAGCGTCGCCCCGGCATTTGGCGAGGCCACCCTGCCGCGGACGGCACGCAAGAACGCGGTGGCCCGCTCTGGCTGGTCCAACATCCAGAACTGATTGGCCGCCCGCGGCAGCGCCCACGCCATCAAGTCGGCTTCGCCCAACGTCGTCTCGTCGACCTCGGACAGCACGGCGTCGGCCTCGCGTCCGCGCCCCTGCCAGGCCAGCGCCTGCGCCAGCGTCAACCTGGCCGCCAAGGACCCTTCGTGCTGCAGCGCTGCCCGTCCCAGCCGCTCGGCGTCGGCGAGGTCACCCCGGCTCAAGGCCTCCTCGGCGGCGGTGATTCCATCCGGCATCGCCGCAGTGTAGGGGGCGGATGAGGGCGGCACGCGTGAGTCGGGGGAACCGGCCGACTCTCGGACGCTTACGGCGCCGGGTACGTTGCTCCGGTGTCTGCAGACAGTGCCGTAGTGCCCGAATCGCGCGGCCCGTGGGCGGTCTGCGTCTACTGCGCGTCCAGCCCAACCCATCGCGAGTTGTTGGAGCTGGCAACCGAAGTCGGGGAGGCCATCGCCGACCGCGGCTGGACGCTGGTGTCCGGCGGCGGAAACGTCTCCGCGATGGGGGCGGTGGCCAGCGCTGCGCGCGCCCATGACGGCCGCACGATCGGCGTCATCCCCAAGGCGCTGGTGCACCGCGAGGTCGCCGACGTCGACGCCGACGAGTTGGTCGTGACCGACACGATGCGCGAACGCAAGCAGATCATGGAGGACCGGGCCGACGCGTTCCTGGTGCTCCCCGGCGGCATCGGCACCCTCGAGGAATTCTTCGAGGCATGGACTGCAGGCTATTTGGGCATGCACTCCAAGCCGCTCGTCATGCTCGACCCGTTCGGTCATTACGACGGTCTACTGACGTGGTTGCGCGGGCTCGTGGACACCGGTTACGTGGGTACCGGTGCGCTGGACCGGTTGATCGTGGTCGCCGATGTCGACGCAGCGTTGCAGGCGTGCGCACCGCACGCGTGATGGCAAACCCACGCAGATAGGGTTTGGTTCGTGAGCGACGAGAATTCGGGGACCCGCACCCACGTCGGCCTCTTGGACATCGCCACCCGATTGCCGGGATTGCTGAAGGACGCCCCCGTCATCACCCGCGGCGTGGTCACCGGATTCCTGGCCCGCCCGACGGCGAAGACGTCCATCGGCAAGGTGTTTCAGGAGCGGGCCGCGCGCTACGCCGACAAGACGTTCCTCAGGTTCGGCGACGAGCAGCTCACCTATCGCGAGGCCAACGAGACGGTCAACCGCTACGCGGCAGTCCTGGCCGCCCGCGGGGTCGGGCACGGCGACGTCGTCGGCGTGATGCTGCGCAACTCCGAACAGCCGGTGCTGCTGATGCTCGCCATCGTCAAGTGCGGGGCGGTGTCCGCGATGCTGAACTACCACCAGCGTGGCAAGGTGCTCGCCCACAGCATCGGTTTGCTCGACGCCAAGGCCGTGGTCGCCGAGACCGACTTCATCGAGCCGATCACCGAGAGCGGCGCCGAGACCACCGGGCTGATGACGCTCGACGAACTCGTCCAGGCGTCGGGCACGGCGCCCACCACCAATCCCGCGACCACCGGGGCGGTGCTGGCCAAGGACAAGGCCTTCTACATCTTCACCTCCGGCACCACGGGCATGCCGAAGGCCAGCGTCATGACCCACTATCGGTGGCTGCGCGCGCTCGCCGGTTTCGGCGGTCTCGGGATGCGACTGACCAGCGACGACACCCTGTACTGCTGCCTGCCGCTCTACCACAACAACGCGCTGACGGTCGCGCTGTCCTCGGTGCTGAACTCCGGGTCGACCTTCGCGCTCGGCAAGTCGTTCTCGGCGTCGAAGTTCTGGGACGAGGTGATCCGCTACGACGCGACGGCCTTCGTCTACATCGGTGAGATCTGCGCGTACCTGCTCAACCAGCCGGAGAAGCCGACCGACCACGAGCACCGCGTCCGCGTCATCGCCGGCAACGGGTTGCGCCCGGCGATCTGGGAGCAATTCACCAAGCGATTCGGCATCCCGCGGGTCTGCGAGTTCTACGCCGCCAGCGAGGGCAACACGGCCTTCCTGAACGTCTTCAACCTCGACAAGACGACGGGCATCTGCCCCTCGCCGATCGCCTTCGTCGAGTACGACGATGAGACCGGCGGCCCCCTGCGCGACGAGCAGGGCCGGGTGCGCAAGGTCAAGACCGGCGAACCGGGACTGCTGCTGTCCAAGGTCAGCAACTTCCAGCCGTTCGACGGATACACCGACGAGGACGCCACCGAGAAGAAGCTGGTGCGCGACGCCTTCAAGGACGGCGACGTCTGGTTCAACACCGGCGACCTGATGCGGTCGCAGGGTTTCGGCCACGCGGCGTTCACCGATCGCCTGGGCGACACCTTCCGCTGGAAGGGCGAGAACGTCGCCACCACGGAGGTCGAGGCCGCCATCTCCACCGACCCGCAGGTCGAGGAAGCCACCGTGTTCGGCGTCGAGGTCGAGGGCGCCGGCGGCAAGGCTGGCATGGCGGCGATCCAGCTCAGGGACGGCAAGGAGTTCGACGGCAAGTCGCTGGCCAAGGCCGCCTTCGAGCACCTGCCGGGGTACGCGGTGCCGCTGTTCGTCCGGATCGTCACGGAGTTGGCGCACACCTCGACGTTCAAGAGTCAGAAGGTCGACCTCCGCAAGGAGGGGTACGGCGGCAACACCGGCGAGGGTGACGAGGACGCCGGGGAGATCGAGGACCCGATCTTCGTGCTCGCCGGCCGCGACGAGGGCTACGTGCCGTTCTACGACGAGTACCCCGCCGAGGTCGTCGACGGCAAGCGCCCCGCCTCGTAGCGATTTCGGCGTGCTGGGTTGCGCACGGCGCGACTGATCACGCCGAACTCGTACGCCCGTAGCCTGGTGGCATGCCGGGCACGTTCCTGGGCCGTCCCATTGCGGGCGACCGCGCCATGATCATGGCAATCGTCAACCGGACGCCCGATTCGTTCTACGACCGCGGCGCCACCTTCGACGACGAGGCGGCGAAGGCCGCCGCCCACCGCGTGATCGCCGAGGGCGCCGACGTGGTCGACGTGGGAGGGGTCAAGGCCGGTCCGGGCGACGTGGTCGACGCCGACGAGGAGATCGCCCGCGTCGTGCCGTTCATCGAGTGGCTGCGCGGTGCCTATCCCGACCAGTTGATCAGCGTGGACACCTGGCGGGCCGCGGTGGCCAAACAGGCCTGCGCAGCCGGGGCCGACATCATCAACGACACCTGGGGCGGGTCGGATCCGGGTCTGCCCGACGTCGCGGCGGAGTTCGGGGCGGGACTGGTCTGCTCGCACACCGGCGGGGCGGTGCCACGCACCCGGCCGTTCCGGGTGAACTACGGATTGACCGAGCGGGGCGTGGTGGACGACGTCATCGCCGAAGTGACCTCGGCAGCCGAACGGGCGGTCGCCGCGGGGGTCGCCAGGGACGCCGTGATCATCGATCCAACCCACGATTTCGGTAAGAACACTCATCATGGTCTTACTTTGTTGCGCCACGTAAAAGAGCTTGTAAACACTGGATGGCCCGTCTTGATGGCCCTGAGCAACAAGGATTTCGTCGGGGAGACTCTGGGTGTGGGCTTGACCGAACGCCTCGAGGGAACTCTGGCCGCGACCGCACTCGCCGCGCAGGCGGGTGCTGCCATGTTCCGAGTCCACGAGGTGGGGTCCACGCGACGCGTCCTGGAAATGGTCGCGTCGATCCAGGGCGTGCGTCCACCGACGCGGACCGTAAGGGGACTGGCATGAGCTTGACACCTGAACTCGACGCCGCAGAGGCCATCGCGGAACACCGTTGGCTGACCGATCACACGTGGCGCCGACCACAGTGGACGATCGCCGAGCTCGAGGCAGCCAAGGCCGGTCGGACGGTCTCGGTCGTCCTGCCCGCGCTCAACGAGGAGGAGACCGTCGCCTCGGTGGTCGACACCATCACGCCGCTGCTCGGAGGCCTCGTCGACGAGATCGTGGTGCTGGATTCCGGGTCCACCGACGACACCGAGATCCGGGCCGTCGCCGCGGGGGCGAGGGTGGTCAGCCGGGAGGCCGCGCTGCCCGAGGTCGAGCCGCAGCCGGGCAAGGGTGAGGTCCTCTGGCGCTCGCTCGCCGCGACGACCGGTGACCTGGTGGTCTTCGTCGACTCCGACCTCATCGACCCCGATCCGATGTTCGTTCCCAAGCTGCTCGGGCCACTGCTGACCACCGATGGCGTGCACCTGGTCAAGGGCTTCTACCGCCGCCCGCTGAAGGTCAGCGGCAGCGAGGATGCCAACGGCGGCGGCCGGGTCACCGAGCTGGTGGCGCGCCCGCTGCTGGCGGCGCTGCGACCCGAGCTGACGTGCCTGCTGCAGCCGCTGGGCGGTGAGTACGCGGGCACCCGTGAGCTGTTGACGGCGCTGCCGTTCGCGCCGGCCTACGGCGTCGAGATCGGGCTGTTGATCGATACCTACGACCGGCTCGGCCTGGACGCCATCGCGCAGGTCAACCTCGGCGTGCGTACCCATCGCAACCGGCCGCTGACCGAGCTGGCGGCGATGAGCCGCCAGGTGATCGCCACGCTGCTGTCCCGCTGCGGGGTGCCGGACTCCGGCGTTGGGCTGACCCAGTTCTTCGCCGACGGCGAGGACTACACGGCCCGCACCTCGACGGTGTCCCTGGCGGATCGGCCGCCCATGACGACGCTGCGACCGCGCTGACGTCCCGGCACGCGTCCCGTCGTAGGTTTGCGGCAGTATCGACGTCGTGACGTTGATCCTGCTGTACCTGGTCGTGCTGATTCTGGTGGCCATCGTGCTGTTCGGCGTCGGCAGCGTGCTGTTCGGCCGTGGCGAGCGGTTGCCTCCGCTGCCGCGCGCCACCACCGCCACCGTGCTGCCCGCGTCCGGGGTGACCGGCGCGGACGTCGAGGCGCTCAAGTTCACCCAGACGCTGCGTGGCTACAAGGTCGGCGAGGTGGACTGGGTGCTCGACCGGTTGGGTCAGGAGCTCGATCAGCTTCGGGGTGAGGTGGCCGCCCTGCGCGCCGCCTACGGGGTTGACGACTTCGTTCCGGACTCCGACGACGTCCCCGACTCCGGTGAGGTCCCCGACTCCCAGGACGATCCCGATCGGCCGGTCGATGCGCAGGCGGTGCCCGCGGACGCCCGCGAACCACGGTGACGGCCGCGACCGACGACGGTCGCACCCGGTGCGGGTGGGCCGACTTCCGCGGGGAACGCTGGGCCACCGACGACTCGGTGCTCTACCGCGAGTACCACGACACCGAGTGGGGACGGCCCCTGCGTGGTGCGCGCGAGCTGTTCGAACGAATGACGCTCGAGGCGTTCCAGAGTGGGCTGTCCTGGCTCATCATCCTGCGCAAGCGGGAGAACTTCCGACGAGCGTTCGCGCACTTCGATACCGAGACGATCGCGCGCTTCGACGACCGTGACGTCGAGCGGTTGATGGCGGATGCGGGCATCGTGCGCAACCGCGCCAAGATCGAGGCGACGATCGCCAACGCGCGTGCCGCCGCCGATCTCGACGTCGATCTCGGGGAGTTGCTGTGGTCCTTCGCGCCGGAGCAGCGGCCCCGGCCGACCTCGATGGCCGAGGTGCCCGCGGTCACGCCGGAGTCCAAGGCGATGGCATCCGCGCTCAAGCGCCGCGGGTTCAAGTTCGTCGGTCCCACGACTGCGTATGCGCTGATGCAGGCGACCGGAATGGTCGACGACCACCTCGCCTCCTGCTGGGTTCCGACCCCGTTCGCGGGCGTCTAAGCCGGGTCTTTGCACATCGAAGGGCCGGGATAGGGAACAATGGTCCGGAGATCAGTTCAGCGCCGAGTGTTGTCGCCGCGTAGGCAGGCTCGGCCCCGACCCGTTCCGCCCGGGCCTTCCGCGGCGGGCCGGAGCATGGCGGAAGGGAGCACTCGATGGCGGCGATGAAGCCCCGGACCGGCGACGGTCCTCTCGAAGCAACCAAGGAGGGGCGGGGCATCGTGATGCGAGTACCACTGGAAGGCGGTGGGCGCCTCGTCGTCGAACTCACCCCAGACGAGGCGGCCGCCCTCGGTGACGAGCTGAAGAACGTCACGGCCTAGCGGCCGAGCCGGCATCGGCTAGCTGCAGACCTTGCGGTAGATCTCCAGGGTCTGCTCGGCGATGCGCGCCCAGGAGAACTCGTCGATGCAGCGCTGGCGTCCCGTGTGGCCGTAGCGCGCGGCACGGTCCGGATCGGCGACGAGGGCGTTCACGGCGTCGGCCAGCCGGGTCTCGAAACCCGTCGTATCGGCGGGGTCGTAGTGCACCAGCGTCCCGGTCTCGCCGTCGGCGACGACCTCGGGGATGCCTCCGACGTCGGAGGCGACCACGGCCGTCGCACAGGCCATCGCCTCCAGGTTCACGATGCCTAGCGGCTCGTACACCGACGGACACACGAAAACGACTGCCGCCGAGAGTATCTCCCTGATCTGATCACCCGGCAGCATCTCCTGCACCCAGAAGACGCCGCTGCGCGAGCGCGCCAGCTCCTCGACCGCGCCACCCACCTCCGCGGCGATCTCGGGGGTGTCCGGGGCGCCCGCACACAACACCAACTGCACGTCGGGGGCGAACCGGTGAGCGGCCGCGACCAGGTGCGCGACACCCTTCTGGCGGGTGATCCTGCCGACGAACGCCACGATGGGTTTGGTCGGGTCGACGCCGATGCGGGCCAGCGTCGCGCCCGGCTCGGTCGGGTACCACTTCTCGGTGTCGATCCCGTTGCGCACCACGTGCACGCGGTTGGGGTCCAGCGCGGGGTAGGTGGCCAGGACGTCCTCGCGCATGCCGGAGCTGACGGCGATCACCGCATCGGCGGCCTCGACCGCCGTGCGCTCCACCCACGACGACACCCGGTAGCCGCCGCCGAGTTGCTCGGCCTTCCACGGACGCATCGGTTCCAGGGAGTGCGCCGTCAGGACGTGCGGGATCCCGTACAGCATCGCGGCGAGGTGCCCCGCCATTCCGGCGTACCAGGTGTGTGAATGCGCGACGGTCGCCCCTGCGGCGGCGTTGACCATCACCAGGTCGGCCGCGAGCGTGACGAGCGCCGGGTTGGCGCCCTGCAGTGCCGGATCGGGCTGGGCCACGTACACGTCGGGCTCACCGGGCCGGGGCGCGCCCATGCAGTGCACGTCCACCTCGCACATGGTCTTCAGCTGCGCGACGAGTTCGGTGACGTGGACGCCCGCCCCGCCATAGACCTCCGGTGGGTACTCCCGCGTCATCATCGCCACTCGCATGGGTAGGACGGTAGTTCACCGCCGCGGCGACGGGGGGTGACTCGCAGCCAAATGTCTTGACCGACAGCCCGACATGAACTGCCCCAATAGTGCCAATGCCTAGCCGCGACCCCTGCCTGCCGATAGGTTTGACCCATGAGGGAACTGCCACAAGTGTTGGGCATCGTCCTAGCTGGCGGTGAGGGCAAGCGGCTGTACCCGTTGACCGCGGACCGCGCCAAACCCGCGGTACCCTTCGGCGGGGCCTACCGGCTGATCGACTTCGTGCTGTCGAATCTGGTGAACGCCCGCTATCTGAAGATTTGTGTTCTGACGCAATACAAATCGCATTCGCTGGACAGGCACATCTCCCAGAACTGGCGTCTTTCGGGGCTTGCCGGTGAGTACATCACCCCGGTCCCGGCTCAGCAGCGCCTCGGCCCGCGCTGGTACACCGGCTCGGGCGATGCGATCCTGCAGTCACTCAACCTCATCTACGACGAGGATCCCGACTACGTCGTCGTGTTCGGTGCCGATCACATCTACCGCATGGATCCCGAGCAGATGTTGCAGTTCCACATCGAGAGTGGGGCTGGTGCGACGGTGGCCGGCATCCGCGTGCCGCGCGCCGAGGCGACGGCCTTCGGCTGCATCGACGCCGACGAATCCGGGATGATCCGCGAGTTCGTCGAGAAGCCCGCCGATCCGCCGGGCACGCCGGACGACCCCGAGCAGACCTTTGCATCGATGGGCAACTACATCTTCTCGACGAAGGTGCTCGTCGATGCCATCAAGGCCGACGCCGAGGACGATCACTCCGACCACGACATGGGCGGCGACATCATTCCGCGTCTGGTGCGCGACGGGATGGCCGCCGTCTACGACTTCAACGACAACGAGGTGCCTGGCTCGACCGAGCGCGACCACGGCTACTGGCGCGACGTCGGAACGCTCGATGCCTTCTACGACGCGCACATGGACCTGGTGTCGGTCCACCCCGTCTTCAACCTCTACAACCGTCGCTGGCCGATCCGGGGTGAACCGGAGAACCTGGCGCCCGCGAAGTTCGTCAACGGGGGCTCCGCGCAGGAGTCGGTCGTCGGCGCCGGCAGCATCATCTCGGCGGCCTCGGTGCGCAATTCGGTGCTGTCGTCCAACGTCGTCATCGAGGAGGGTGCGATCGTCGAGGGCAGCGTGATCATGCCCGGCGCGCGCATCGGCCGCGGTGCGGTGGTGCGCCACGCCATCCTGGACAAGAACGTCGTCGTCGGTCCTGGCGAGCACGTCGGGGTGGATCTGGAGCGCGACCGTGAGCGGTTCGCGATCAGCGCCGGGGGCGTGGTGGCCGTCGGCAAGGGCATCTGGATCTAGTCAGCGCTGCCGTCGGCCGGGCCGGTCGTGCGCGGGCACCTTCGGGGTGTTCGCGACCGTCCTTCCCTTGCCTGCGATGGTCGCCAGTGCGCGTCGGCACCGCGGGCAGATCGGCTTGCCCGCGATGTCGACCGTCCACGGCTTGCCGCTCCCGACGCACGTCTTGTCGCTCGCTCCGCCGAATTTCTGCCCGTCACTCACGTGATCAGTATGAGGCGCGACCGATTCACCAGACGCCGGGCACCAGCCGGTAACGCACCCGTCTCGCGTACTCGTCGTAACCGGGCAGTTCCTCGGTCAGCATCTCCTCCTCGTCGACGATGCGCACCCCGAGCGCGAGCAGGCCCGCGGGCAGGACCGCCAGGCCCCAGAACGAATCGAGGGCCGGCGGCGTCCCCAGCATCATGATCAGTGCCCCCAGATACATCGGGTGGCGCACCACCCCGTACAGCCCGGTGGAGACCAGGGGCTGCTCGGCCTCGACGGTGATGGTGGCCGCGGCGTACCCGTTCTGGATCACGACGAACTGCGCGGCCAGCAGACCCACGGCCACCAGGACGTCGCCGGCGACGGCCACGGGCACCGGCACCGACGACCAGCCGAAGCGGTGGTCGAGCGCGCTGACGACGAGCATCGCCACCACCGACAACACGGTGGCGGTGACGACGATGCGTTGGATCGGCCGGGTTTCGGCGGTCGGCCCCGCCTTGAGGCGGCGCTCGAATGCCGCGGGACGTGCGACCGCCAGGTAGAGGCTCGGCCCGAGGGTGGTCGTCACGAAGATCGCGATGAAGGTCCAGGCCTGCCAGTAGTCGACCGTCCCGGCCGGCAGGAACAGAGCGACTCCGAAGAACCCCACGCTGAACAGGAACGACCCGAGCATTCGTCCGGCGAGCTTCATCGATGCCTCCTCAGTGCAGGTCGCGGCGGCGAAAGGCGCTGAATCCCAACGTGATCAATGCGACGTCGATGGCGAGCAACCAGAGCAGGGGAGCGGCGTCGAAGGCGCCGGCGCCGACCCGCGGCACGTGGGCGAACGGTTCCAGGTCGAGAACCCAGTGCGGTGTGTTCGACAGCGAGCCAAGCAGATACACCGCGATGAACGCGACCAGTACGCCCCACGCCACCGGGGTGAACCGGGGCAGCAGGCCGAACAGTGCCACCGTGATCGACCCGAGCAGCCAGACGGCGGGAAGTTGCACCGCCGCGGTCCCCACCACCGCGGGCAGCGTGCCCGCGACGTCCCCGGCGGCAGCGCCGTAGACCGTTCCCGCCACCACACCTGCCAGTACGAGAGCCACCGCCGGTCCGAGGATGGCGATCGTCAGATGGCCTGCTAGCCAACGGGTCCGGCTGACAGCGCCGGCCAGCACCGCCTCGGCTCGCTGGCTCGACTCCTCCTGCTGGGCCCTGGCGGCCAACGAGATGGCGAAGGCCGAGGCCACGATGCCCAGCATTCCGAAGGCAACCGCGACGAAGGCCTGTTCCATCTGGTCGGTGCCGCCCAGGCGCGCGACCATGTCCCTGGCCGCTCGACTGTCCCCGATCTCACCGCCGATGCCGTGGACCACGCTGCCGATGAGCAGGCCGTAGAGGACCAGTCCGACCGTCCACAGCACGACCGAACCGCGATCCAACCGCCACGTCAGCGTCAGCACACCCCGCAGACCCCGCCCCGCCCGGGACGCCCCGGGGCGCTCGGCGACCATGCCGGCGCCGACGTCGCGGCGGGCCAGCAGTGAATACGCCACGGTCACCAACACGACCGCCGCCGTCACGTGCAGGGCCAGGATCCAGAACCGGTCACCGGCGTAGGGCCGCACCTGCAGCGACCATCCCAGAGGGGAGAGCCAGGACAGGAACTGGGCCCGCGAGTCGGCGTCACCAACGGCACGAAGCGTGAAAGCCGTTGCCAGCACGCCGAATGCGGTGCCGCGAGCAAACCGGGCGCTCGGCGACAGCTGCGCGGTGACCGCGGCGACGGCAGTGAACACCAGCCCGGTGCACGCCAACGCGAGGCCGAACGCCAGCGATCCCGAGGCCGGTACGTCGAGTGGCAGCAGGCTGGCGGTGCCGAGGAATCCGGTGAGGATCGATGCCGATGCGGCGAGCAACAGCGCCGCGGTCAAGCTGGCGTAGCGTCCGACGGCGGTCGAATCCAGTAGCTCGGTGCGCCCCGCCTCCTCGTCGGCCCGGGTGTGCCGGACGACGGTCAGGATCACGGCCACGGCGATCAGCACGTGGAACATCCCGGCCTTCCAGATGCCGGTGGCGCCGAGGCTGTCGCCGTAGACCACGCCATAGAGTGCCCGCTGGGCGGGGCTGGCCATGATCGTGGCGGCGAACGACGACCGGTCCGCCGCGGTGGGGTAGACGGCCGCGATGCTGCCGACGTACACCGCGCCAAGCGGGATCGACAGCAGCAGGATCCACAGGGGCGCGACGATGCGGTCACGCCGAAGGTAGAGGCGAAGCAGCCCAACCGTTCCCGAGAGGTTGGAGCCGCGGGCGGGCGCTTGGTGCGCCGGGTGATGCGGCCGGTCCAGGACGGTCATGCCAGCACCCGCTCGGCCGGTTCTCCCATGCCGTAATGCCGCAGGAACAGGTCCTCAAGCGTCGGCGGCTGGCTGACCAGACTCCGAACCCCGGCGTCACCGAGGATCTTGATGACCTGCCCGAGACCGTCGCCGCCCACCCGGGCGTGCAGGGTGCTGCCGTCGACGTGGACGTCCTCGACGCCGGGGATCCCGCTGATGTCGCCCGGGTCGCCGATCATCTCGGCCGTGATCGACGTGGCGGAAAGGTGCCGCATCGACTCCAGCGTGCCGCTTTCCACGGTCTTGCCCGCGCGAATGATGGTGACGCGCTGGCACAGCGCTTCGGTCTCGGCGAGGATGTGGCTGGACAGTAGCACCGTCGTACCTCGGTCTCGAGCCTCGCCAACACACTGTTGAAAGACGTTCTCCATCAAGGGATCCAGTCCGCTGCTGGGCTCGTCGAGCAGCAGCAGTCCGGCGTTGGACGCGAACGCCGAGATCAGGGAGACCTTCTGACGGTTGCCCTTCGAGTAGGTGCGGGCCTTCTTCGAGGGGTCGAGGTCGAAGCGTTCGATCAGCTCGGCGCGCAGACGTTCGTCGATGCCGCCGCGCATCCGTGCGAGCAGGTCGATCGTCTCACCGCCGGTCAGCGACGGCCAGAGTGTGACGTCGCCTGGCACGTAGGCGATCTGGCGGTGCAGGGCGACGGCGTCGGTCCACGGGTCGCAGCCGAGCAGCCGGACGGTGCCGGCGTCGGCGCGCGCCAACCCGAGCAGCACGCGGATGGTGGTGGACTTGCCCGCGCCGTTGGGGCCCAGGAAGCCGTGCACCTCACCCTCGGACACCTCGAGGTCGAGGCCGTCGAGGGCGCGGGTCGAGCCGAAGTTCTTGACCAGGTCCCGAATTTCGATGATCCGTTCGGTCATGTCCTCACTCCTCCGTGGTGGTGACGATGGGCTTGCCGGCGGCCACCTGCGCGGCGAAGGCGTCGTACATCGTCGAATCGGTCATCAGGCCGTGGGTGTAGACCTCCAGCGCCGGCAGCAACATCTCCTGGGCGTAGTCGTGCAGGACGGCCTTGACGTCGGTGGGGGTGTCGTGCATCTGCAGGTAGAGAAGGAAGCCGCCGCCGCCGGTGATGGCCAGGAACCTGGCCCGGGCCTCGGGGTTCGGGCTCGGCTTGATGGTGCCGGCCCGCACGCCGTCTTCGATGTATTGCTCGGCGTTGCCGATCATGGTGCGCCACAACGACTTCGCTAGGTCGCCACCGGTTTGCATGCTGCGCACCAAGTACGCCATCGACGGGGCGAAGGATTCGATCTCCGCCAGCTGGGCGAACCAGGAGGCAGGGTCCGACGATTGCAGCGAGTCGCTCTTGGCGGCCCGGACGGACTCGGCGACGAACTGGTCGCACGCCTGTCGCAGGCCGTCCTTGGAGCCGAAGTGGTGGATAACCAGGGCCGCGCTGACACCGGCGGCCTTGGCGATCACGCGCAGGCCGACGTCGAAGCCGTGCGCGCCGAACTGCTCGATGGCGGCGTCGCGGATGCGGGCGACCGCGGTCAGATCGTCGACTGAACGCATGTTTAGCACGCTAAACGTACGTTCAGCGACTTGTCAATGGGTTAGCTGCGAATGTGGACTTTCGTCACGACAAGGTGCCGATCGGCGTGGCAGAGGTCCCCGCCCTGCGGAGAAGGATCAGTCGCGGGCCGCGGCGAGCAGGCCGTCACCCAGCGGCACCAGCACGGGCGTCAGGCGCTCGTCCTCGGCGATGAGGCGCGCCGCCTCGCGGACGGCGGTGACCTCGCGGTCGCTGGCGCTGGCATCGCCGGCCCGGCCGCCAAGCGCCGCCCGGTGGATCACGATCGCCCCGCCGGAGCGCAGCAATCGCACCCCCTCGGCGACGAACTGCGGCTGATCGGCCGGATCGGCGTCGATGAAGACCAGGTCGTAGGACTCGTCGGCGAGCCGGGTGAGCACGTCCTGGGCCCGCCCGCTGATCAGCCGGGTCCGCGACGGCCCAATGCCCGCCTCGGCAAAGGCCTGCTTGGCAAGTCGCTGGTGTTCGGGTTCGACGTCGATGGTGGTCAGGACGCCGTCGTCGCGCATGCCCGAGAGCAGCCACAGGCCGCTCACCCCGACTCCGGTCCCCACTTCGACCACGGCCTTGGCGCCGGCGATCTTGGCCAGCACGCTGAGCAAGGCGCCCACCGCGGGGGTGACGGCGCCTGCGCCGCTATCGTCGGCTCGCTCGCGGGCGGCCGCCGTTAGCGAGTCCTCGGAGATGGAATTCTCGGCGTGGGCGACGATCGCCTCGGCCCGGCTCGGCCGCGCCGACGAACTGCCGGTCGGGCCTGCGGAGTCGTCGCTGGGGGCCATGCCGGAAGCGTAGAGCGAACGCTCGGCTGCTCACACCCCGACACGCCCGCGCCCATATGCTGGATTCCCACCGTGCTGACGGGGTTTTCGCAGTTCGCGCGACGGGAAACCCACATTCTCAGGAAAAGCTCAGTTTGCTCATATGCGGACCTCACCGCGGCAGGAGAGCGTTGGCGCATGGAAAACGGCGGAAGCTCGGCACCCGGGAATATCCATGGCGACGTGGCAGTTTCCGCCACTGTGGCGCCGGCGTCCCGCGGCGGCACTCGTTCGATCGATCTGGAGGATCCGACGACCACCGCTAGCACGTCCCCCGTGTTCATGTCGCACTTCGAGCAGTCCGGCGATGGTGACTGGGTGGAGCCGGCCGAGGAGATGTCGGGCACGGCCGTGTTCGACGCCACCGGTGACAAGGCCACGATGCCGTCCTGGGACGAACTGGTCCGTCAGCACGCCGACCGCGTGTACCGCCTGGCCTACCGGCTGTCCGGCAACCAGCACGACGCGGAGGACCTGACGCAGGAGACCTTCATCCGAGTCTTCCGCTCGGTGCAGAACTACCAGCCCGGCACCTTCGAGGGCTGGCTGCACCGCATCACGACCAACCTGTTCCTGGACATGGTCCGCCGGCGCAGCCGCATCCGCATGGAGGCGCTGCCCGAGGACTACGACCGAGTGCCGGCCGACGAGCCGAACCCCGAGCAGATCTACCACGACTCGCGGCTGGGGCCCGACCTGCAGGCGGCGCTGGATTCGCTGCCGCCGGAGTTCCGCGCCGCCGTGGTCCTGTGTGACATCGAAGGCCTGTCCTACGAGGAGATCGGCGCCACGCTCGGCGTCAAGCTGGGCACCGTCCGCAGCCGCATCCACCGCGGCAGGCAGGCGCTGCGGGACTACCTCGCCAAGCATCCCGACGTGTTCGCCGAGGACGCTGCCAAGACCTGGTGAGCCTCGTGGCCTCTGGTGGATGTCCGAAACGGCGAGCCGCGCTACATTCGGTGTGGAAGTGCTGTCGTGTGATCAACTGGACTGAATGAGCCTTGGCCTGATCGGGCTGGAGAGGAGCTGGTCGATGGCCGACCCGGGACACGTGTTCCGACGTGCGTTCTCTTGGCTCCCCACTCAGTTCGCATCGCAGAGCGACGAACCGGTCGGTCCGCGCCGGTTCGGTTCCACCGAACACCTGTCGACCGAGGCCGTCGCGGCCTTCGTCGACGGGGAGCTGAGGATGAGTGCGCATTTGCGCGCCGCCCACCACATGTCGCTGTGCCCCCAGTGTGCGTCGGAGGTCGACGCCCAGGGGCAGGCGCGCGCAGCGTTGCGCGATTCCCGTCCGATCGTCGTGCCGACTTCCTTGCTCGGCGCGTTATCGCAGATCCCGCACCATGCGCCCCCGGAATCTCCGGTGGAAGACGTGGCTCCGCAGTTTGCCGCGGGCACACAGCGTGCTCGCCGTAAACGCCGGTAGGGTGGACGTTTGGCCAATGGCAACGGCGTGCGTCGGTACTGATGCGCGCTCTGACGGAGAGTGAACACGGGTGACCAACCAGGACCAGAGCGGCAACCGTCCCCGGATGGAGCCGAAACCCGTCTCGCGTCCGCCGGTCGACCCGGCGCAGACCCGCGCGTTCGGTAGGCCCCCCGGGTTCAACGGCTCCTTCCTCAGCGCCGACAAGCATCGAGACCAGGGTGAGTACACGCCCAAGGACCAGGCCCCCGACCCCGTGCTGGCCGACGCGTTCGGCCGGCCCGACGGTGCTTCCGACAGCCTTCAACGCCACCCTGCCGACGCCGGAGCCCTGCAAGCCGAGCAGGACCGCGAACTTCCCGACGAGCCGGCCGACCCGTGGCGCGATCCGTATGCCACCCCGTCGCTGGGCGTGCCGGCCCAGCCGAAGCCGGCGCCCGTCGCCGCCAACGCCGTACCGATGGGCAAGCTGGGCATCCGCGACGTGCTGTTCGGCGGCCGGGTGTCGTGGGCCGCGCTGGGCGCCATCGTCATCGTCGCGCTGGTGATCGGCGCCATCGGCGGCGTGATCGGCAACAAGACCGCCGAGATCGTCCCGGCGTTCACCACCTCGAAGGTGACGCTGCAGACTGGCTCGGCCAACGAGCAGGAACCCACCAGCCGATTCGCCCAGGTCGCCTCCAACGTCGCCGACTCCGTCGTCACCATCGAGGCGCTGAGCAAGGGCGAGGGGTCCCAGGGTTCGGGCGTCGTGGTCGACGGCCGCGGCTACATCGTCACCAACAACCACGTCATCTCCGACGCCGCCAAGAGCCCCGCCGACTTCCAGATCTCGGTGGTATTCAACGACGGCCACGAGGTGCCCGCCAACCTCGTCGGGCGCGACCCCAAGACCGACCTCGCCGTGCTGAAGGTCGACAACGTCGACAAGCTGGTTGTTGCCCGGTTCGGCGACTCGGAGAAGCTCCGGGTCGGCGAGGAGGTCATCGCCGCGGGTGCCCCGCTTGGCCTGCGCAGCACCGTCACCCACGGCATCATCAGCGCGCTGCACCGGCCCGTCCCGCTCTCCGGTGACGGCTCCGACACCGACACGGTGATCGACGGCGTGCAGACCGACGCCTCCATCAACCACGGCAACTCCGGTGGACCGCTGATCAACATGAACTCCGAGGTCATCGGCATCAACACCGCCGGAAAGTCGTTGTCCGACAGCGCCAGCGGCCTGGGCTTCGCGATTCCCGTGAACGAGGTGAAGGAAGTCGTCGAGGGGTTGATCAAGGACGGCAAGATGTCGCACCCGACACTGGGCCTCAACGCCGTGTCGGTGAGCAACGACACCGCCTCCGGTGCGCTGGTCAAGAACGTCATCGCCGGCGGTCCCGCCGACCGGGCCGGCATAAAGGAGAACGACGTCGTCGTCAAGGTGGGTGACCGCAAGGTCGCCGACGCCGACGAGATGGTGGTCGCCGTGCGACAACTCAAGATCGGTCAGGACGCGCCCATCCAGGTGATCCGCGATGGGCGACCCGTCACGCTGACCGTGAACCCCGGCTCCGACAACCCCGCCGCGTAGCGATGTTCGGCAACGTCGGCTGGGGCGAGATGCTGGTGCTCGTCGTGGCCGGTCTGGTGATCCTCGGCCCGGAGCGGCTGCCCGGCGCCATCCGCTGGACCACCAGCACCATGAAGCAGGTGCGGGAGTACCTCAGCGGGGCCACCAGCCAGCTGCGCGAGGATCTGGGCCCAGAGTTCGAAGACCTGCGTCAGCCGCTGAGCGAGTTGCAGAAGCTGCGCGGCATGACCCCGCGGGCCGCGCTGACCAAGCACCTTCTCGACGGTGACGACTCGTTCCTCACCGGGAACTTCGACACACCCGACAAGCCCGTGTCATCGGGCGGGCCGCAACCGCAGCCGCCGACGCCAGCACCGCCGCCGGCCGAACCCCGCACGCCCGGGGTCACGCCGTTCGACAGCGACGCGACCTAGCGGCCGACCGGGTTCACGCCCAGCGACATCCCCGCCAGGCTGCGCTTGCGCTGCGTCAGCGCGTCGGCGATCGAGCGCAGCTCCTTGCCCGCGGCGGAATCGGGGGCACTGAGCACCAGCGGCACGCCTGAGTCGCCGGCGTCGACCAGCGCCTGGTCGATCGGGACCTGACCCAGCAGCGGTACTTCGGCGCCGACCGACCGGGTCAAGCTCTCGGCCACCTTCTTGCCGCCGCCCTCGCCGAACAGGTTCATCACGGTTCCGTCGGGCAGGGTCAACCCGGACATGTTCTCCACCACGCCCACGATGCGCTGACGGGTCTGCAGCGCGATGGCGCCGGCCCTCTCGGCGACCTCGGCCGCCGCCAGCTGGGGGGTGGTCACCACCAGGATTTCGGCGCCGGGAATCAGCTGCGACACCGAGATCGCGATGTCACCCGTGCCGGGCGGAAGATCGAGCAGCAGCACGTCGAGGTCGCCCCAGTAGACGTCGGCCAGGAACTGCTGCAGCGCGCGGTGCAGCATCGGCCCACGCCACACCACGGGGGTGTTGCCCTGGGTGAACATCGCGATCGAGATGACCTTCACGTCGTGCGCTACCGGCGGCAGGATCATCGAGTCGACCTGCGTGGGACGGTCGGTGGTGCCCATCATGCGCGGCACCGAGTGTCCGTAGATGTCGGCGTCCAGCACGCCAACCGACAGGCCGCGGGCGGCCAGCGCCGCAGCGAGATTGACCGTCACACTCGACTTTCCGACGCCACCCTTGCCCGAGGCCACCGCGTAGACGCGGGTCAGCGATCCGGGCAGCGCGAAGGGGATGACCGGCTCGCGGGAGTCGCCCCGCAGTTGCTTGCGCAACTCGGCGCGCTGCTCGTCGTTCATCACGTCGAGGGTGACATTGACTTCGCCGGTGCCGGGCACGTCGACGACGGCCTGCTTCACGCGATCGGAGATCTCGGTCTTCTTGGGGCACGCCTCGGTGGTCAGGTAGATCTCGACGTGCACGCCACCGCTCGCCGGGTCGACCGTGACGTCCTTGACCATGCCGACCTCGGTGATCGGTTTGCGGAGTTCGGGATCGACGACCTTGGACAGCGCCGAGCGAACGGCCTTCTCGAGGCCGTCGGCGTCGTGGGCCGGGTGCGATGACATCACCCGCGAGTGTATGCGCAGCCGGTCAGCCGACTGGACCGGGCACCGGGCCGGCCGGCGCCACCGGGGCGGGCGCCGGCGGATCCGCTGGCGGTGCTCCGAAGGGCAACGGGGCCGGCGGCGGCAGCAGCGGCGGCGGGAACGCGGGGGCCGGCGGCGCCTCGGGAACCCGGGCGGCCTGCGGGGTCAGGCAGAACACCTGGCAGTTCTGCTGCGGTGCGGGAGCCTGCGGGGTCAGGCAGAACACCTGGCAGTTCTGCTGGGGCGCGGGGGGAACGCCGGCACCGGGGCCTGGGGGCACGCCGAGTTGGTTGGCGCCGCTGACGTCGGTCAGGGCCAGCGATGCCAGGGGATCGTTGGCGGGCAGGCCGATACCGGGTCCGAGACCCTCGGGATTGGAGTCGAGATGCGCATCGCCGATCGGGGGTGCGACGCCGATGGGCGGCAGGTCGACGGGTGCCACGCCCGTGGCGTAGGCGGCGGCCCAGCCGAGGACGTTCTGCGCGTAGGCCATCGAGTTGTTGTAGCGCAGGATCGCCGTCAACACCTGAGACCGGTCGCGGAGGTTGAGGTTGCCGCTGCACAGGTACCTGGCGGCGCCCAGCGACGCGTCGTAGACGTTCTGGACGTCGGCCTTGCCGTCACCGTTGCCGTCGGAGGCATACCGTGCCCACGTGCCGGGGAGGAACTGCATCGGCCCGAGCGCGCGGGCGTAGGTGACGCGGCCGGCCTGGACGTTGGAGACGATGACCTCGTTGCCGGCGAGCGTGCCATCGAGTGCGGGGCCGTATACGCCACGCAGGGACGTGCCCTTGGCGTCTGTGGCGCCGCCGTCGGCATGCCCGGACTCGATGCGCCCGATGCCGGCGAGCAGGTTCCAGCTGACACCGCAGCCCGGATAGGCCGAGGCCATCATCCGCTCGGCGTTGCGGTAGGCGCTCAGCGCGACCGCGGGGATGCGCATGCCGCCGGGGGCGCTCACCACACTCGGCGGCGGGGGCGCCGACAGGTTGGCGATCGCGAAGCGGAACGGTGTCGGTGGGCGCGGTGCCGCGACGACCACGACACCCGCTGCGTCACCGGTGCGCGCGACGGCTGCCAGCGGAGTGATCCCGTCATCGGCGACGGCGTGCCTTGGCGACGGGGCTGAGGCGCCGACGGCCAGCAGCAGGATCAGGGGGGCGATGACGGCGACTCCGAACGCGGGAGTACCCGTGATCCGGCGCGCCTGGCGTCGCACTGCCAAGTAGGCCTTGGCCCCACCGGACCGTCCCGCCATGTGCACTCAACCGTCCTAGATCCGCGATGACCGAGCTTGGCGTCGGCAAACATTCGCCGACGTAGTGAACCAGGTCACCATACCGACTAGTGGGGCGGGTGTTGCGGCATTGCCCTAGACGGACTCATCCCATTCTCGAGGGGCCTTCGCCGCCGCCGACTTCTTGGGTTTCTTCGCGGCCTTCAGTTCGTCGAGCAACTCGCGTACTTCCTCGAGTTCGCGGCGCAGGTAGTCACGCGTGACGACCTCGCCGACGGCGATGCGTAGCGCCGCCAGCTCGCGGGCGAGGTACTCGGTGTCGGCCTTGGTCTGCTCGGCCCGGCGCCGGTCTTCCTCGAGCGCCACCCGGTCGCGGTTCTCCTGGCGGTTCTGCGCCAGCAGGATCAGTGGTGCGGCGTAGGCCGCCTGGGTGGAGAACGCCAGGTTCAGCAGGATGAACGGATACGGGTCGAAGCGAAGGCTCACGGCCGCGAGATTGAAGCCGATCCACACGATCACGAGGAAGGTCTGGATGGCCAGATAGCGGCCGGTGCCCAGGAACCGGGCGATCGATTCGCTGAACTTGCCGACGGCCTCGATGTCGACGCGCGGAGCGAACCGGCGCCGCGACGTACGGGGGGTTTCCAGCCGCTGACGCGACGACAGATCGCTCACGACGGACCGCCGGGCGTGGCGGTTGCTCCGGCCAGGTCACCGGGGTGGGGCAGGTCGGGGTCGTCGGGCCGGGCGCGCCAGTCATGGGGCAGCAGGTGGTCGAGGACGTCGTCGACGGTGACGGCGCCGAGCAGGTGGTTCTCGTCGTCCACCACGGGGCCGCAGACCAGGTTGTAGGCCGCGAAGTAGCGGGTCACCGATGCGAGCGAGGTCTCGGGGTCCAGGTTGGGCAGACCGGAGTCGAGGATGCCGCTGACCAGGGCGGCCGGCGGTTCCCGCAGCAGCCGCTGCAGGTGCACGCAACCCAGGTAACGCCCCGTCGGTGTCGCGGTCGGAGGGCGCACGACGAACACCAACGACGCCAGAGCCGGCGTCAGCTCGGGGTCGCGTACCCGCGCCAGGGCCTCGGCCACGGTGGTGCCTGGGCCGACGATGACCGGCTCGGGAGTCATCAGGCCGCCCGCGGTGTCCGGCGAGTGCTTGAGCAACCGTCGGACCGGCTCGGAGTCCTCGGGGTCCATCCGGGCTAGCAACGCCTCGGCCGCCGAGGCGCCGAGCTCGCCGAGCAGGTCGGCGGCGTCGTCGGGATCCATCGCCTCGAGCACGTCGGCGGCGCGTTCGGCGTCGAGTCGTTCCAGCAGGTCGGCCTGCTCGCTCTCGGGCAACTCCTGCAGGACGTCGGCCAGGCGTTCGTCGTCGAGGGCGTTGACGACCTCGTGGCGGCGCTTGGCGGGAAGGTCGCGGATGGCGTCGGCGACGACGATCGGGCGCTGTCCCTCGAACTGTGCCAAGAGGTGGGCGACACCCTGGCCCGGCAACGACATTGCCGACTGCGTCAGACCCGTCACGTTCTGCCAGTCCACGATGTGCACCGCCGTACGACGGCCCAGCCGGCGTTGGCTGCGCACCGCCACCCTGGTCACCACCCAGTCCCTGGTGCGGATCTGTTCGATGGCGAGGTCGACGACGACGAGGTCGACGCCGGAGAGCTCCGTGAGCTCGGGATCCTGCACGCGGACGCGGCTGTCGAGCACCTGGCCGAACACCAGCACCTCACCGGGACGCTGGGCGAACCGGCGCAACGACACGTTGGCCGTGTTGAGCGTCACGGCGCTCGGCTCGATCGCCGTCACACGCAGCATTCCAACGAAAATCCTTCGGCGGGTCAGCAATTCAACGACGAGCCCCAGCACGCGGGGTTGTTGACGGCCGATGCCGATGCTGATCACCACATCGCGGACGCGGCCGATCGACTCCCCATCGGGGCCGAGCACCAACATCCCCGATAGTCGGGCCGCATAGACCCTGTTGACCGCCGCCATGACACAAAGAGTAGAGAGTGATGCCGTGGACGTGGACAACCGGTATCGCCCCCGTAGAACCTGCCTGTCGGTTCCTGGCAGCAGCACGAAGATGATTCAGAAGGCCAAGGGATTGGCCGCCGATCAGGTGTTCCTGGATCTGGAGGACTCCGTCGCGCCAGATGCCAAGGCGAAGGCCCGTACTCAAGTGGCCCATGGTCTTGCCGAGGACGGCTGGTCCGGACAGTTGCTGGGCGTGCGCGTCAACGACTGGACGACGCCGTGGACGCACGCCGACGTCATCGAGGTGGTGGCGGCCGCGGGGGCGCGCCTGGACGTCGTGTTGCTGCCCAAGGTGACCGAGGTCGCTCACGTGCAGGCGCTGGATCTGCTGCTGACCCAGTTGGAGATCATCCACGGACTGCCGGTGGGACGGATCGGCATCGAGGCGCAGATCGAGAACGCCGCGGGCCTGACGAACGTCCACGCGATCGCCGCGGGTCCACGGGTCCAGGCGCTGGTCCTCGGCCCCGCCGACATGATGGCGAGCCTGAACATGCGCACGCTGGTGGTGGGCGAGCAGCCGGAGGGCTACGACGTCGGCGATGCCTACCACCACGTCTTCATGACGATTCTCGTCGCCGCCCGCGCCGCCGGGATCAACGCCATCGACGGGCCGTTCCTCAAGGTGCGCGACACCGAGGCGTTCCGCCGGGTCGCCGGACGGGCGGCGGCGCTCGGGTTCGACGGCAAGTGGGTGCTGCATCCCGATCAGATCGAGGCGGGCAACGAGATCTTCAGCCCCCGTCAGGCCGACTACGACCATGCCGAGCTGATCCTGGAGGCCTATGACTGGCACACGTCGCGCGACGGTGGCGCCAGGGGAGCGGTGATGCTCGGCGACGAGATGATCGACGAGGCGAGCCGCAAGATGGCGCTGGTCGTGGCGGCCAAGGGCCGGGCCGCGGGTTTGCCCCGCACGGGTCAGCGGTTCGCGCTGCCGAACGACTAGCTGAACGTCGTCGGGTCGTTGAGGGCGGCCGTGATGCCGATGGCGTAGACGATGACGACCACCACGAAGAACAGCGTCGCCAAGGCGCCGATGATCACGCCCGCCAACGCCATGCCGTGACCTTCCTGGCCCGTGCGCTTGCACTCGCGCATCGCGATGATGCCGAGGACGAGACCGACGATCGACGGCAACCCGCAGAACGTCAGCCCGGCCAGCGACGTGACGAGGGACGCGATCGCCTTGCCGTTGGTGCCTGGCGGCCGGGGCGGGGGGTAACCGCCGTAGGCATACGGGTCGTAGGGCGCGGTGCCGTAGGGCGGGACGCCATGGGACGGGGCGCCGTAGGAGGCGGGTCCGTACGTGGGGTCGCCGTAGCCGTACCCGGGTGCACCCTGATATGGCTGCGGGTACGGAGCCTGTGGGTAGACCGGGGGAGGGTAGGCCGGCGGTGGATAGCCGGGCTGCTGGTGCTCCGGTGCGTATGGCGGCGCCGGTGCATCCGGATAGTCCACCGCCTCTGGCGGATTGGTCGAGCTCGGAACGTCCTCGAGCGGGGGGTACTCGCGGCCGCGGGCCGACTCGTCGGGGCCGGTGGTCATAGCGTGCTCAGTCCCATCACGATTCCGATCATGGCCAGTAGCAGGGTGAGGGCGCCGACGACGATGCCGCCGATCGCCAGAACACGGCCCCTCTCGCCGGTGAAGGCGATCTGATTCAGGGCATAGACGCCGAGTCCGATCCCGATGATCGACCCAACGCCGAAGACGGTCAGCACCGACGCCACCAACGACGCGATCGCCAACCGGTTGGTGCGTCGCGCCGGCGCGGGCGGCGTGACGGCCTCGGTCGCGGAGGCCGTTCCGGCCGTCCCGTCGGGCGGTGTCATGCCGTCCAACCTAGCGCCCGAGCCGCGGCCATGGTTGCCAGCACTGAGCAGCCGGATCGTTCTGGCCACCTCCCGATCCGTGCCGAGTCGGTCAGAGGGCACCCATCGTGCACGTCGAACGTTGACAATGATGAGACGACGGTGAAGCGGGCTCAGCCGACGCACGAGCCGACCCGCACCGTCCTCGGCCACCACGTTCAGACGATAGGGAACACGAAGATGAGCAACCCACTTCAGAATCAGGGACGGGCGGGACAGAATCCCGGACGCGGTGGCTTCGCCGCCCTGCCGACGCCGCCGAAGGGATGGCCGATCGGCTCCTATCCCACCTACGCCGAGGCGCAACGGGCCGTCGACCATCTGTCGGACCAGGAATTCCCCGTCGAGCAGGTGACGATCGTCGGGGTCGACCTGATGCAGGTCGAGCGGGTCACGGGCCGGCTGACCTGGCCCCGGGTGCTCGGCGGCGGTGCGCTGACGGGTGCATGGCTCGGCATCTTCATCGGGCTGGTGCTCGGCTTCTTCGGCCCCAGCCCGTGGGGTGCGCTGATCGCCGGTGTGATCGCCGGCGTGTTCTTCGGGCTAATCACCTCGGGTCTGCAATACGCGATGGCTCGGGGCACAAGAGATTTCAGCTCCACGATGCAACTGGTTGCCGGACGCTACGACGTGCTGTGCGATCCGCAGAGCGCGGAGAAGGGCCGGGACATCCTGGCGCGCTTGACGATCTGACGGGAGACGGGCTCGCATCGGGCGGCCCGTCGGCGACATTCCGGCCCGCGCCGGGGGTTTGCGTACCTCCGCGAGGCATACGCCGCCAAGGTTGCTGCCGCATCACGATTTCGACGCGCGGGTGCAGAGGTGTTGCATATCACGCTCGGATCGCTCTACGGTTTGCGCGCGGGAGGTTCTCGCCCGGAGCCGCCCCCGCGGCGACATCGAACGCGGACAGGAGGCTGTGGTGCGCGTTAGACGGCTGTGCGCGATCGCGCTGGCTGGGCTGACGACGGCGTCCATGGTGTCGGCGTGTGGAGCCCAGGGTGGCGCAGACACCATCAACTTCTATACCCCCGCCAGTGAGATGGCGACGTTCACCGCGGTGGCCAAGCGGTGCAACGAGGAGCTGGGTGGGCGCTTCACCATCAAGCAGGTCACGCTGCCGAAGGCCGCCGACGATCAACGGCTGCAGTTGGCGCGACGGCTCACCGGCAACGACAAGACGCTCGACGTGATGGCCCTCGACGTGGTGTGGACCGCCGAGTTCGCCGAGGCGGGCTGGGCGCTGCCGCTGTCCGACGACCCGGCCGGCCAGGCCGAAGCCGACGCGCGCGAGGACACCCTGCCCGGTCCGTTGAAGACCGCGGAGTGGCAGGGCAAGCTCTACGCCGCGCCCGTCACCACCAATACCCAATTGCTCTGGTATCGAGCAGATTTGATGAGCGAACCGCCAACCACGTGGGACGGCATGGTCGCCGAGGCGACCCGGCTGCACGACGAGGGCAAGCCGAGTTGGATTGCTCTGCAAGCCAAGCAGTACGAGGGTCTGGTCGTGTGGTTCAACACCCTGCTGGAAAGTGCGGGCGGACAGGTGCTCTCCGATGACGGCAAGACCGTCACGCTGACCGACACGCCAGAACATCGGGCCGCCACCGTCAAGGCGCTGCAGATCATCAAGGCCGTCGCCACTGCTCCCGGTGCGGATCCGTCGATCACCCAGACCGACGAGGGCACGGCGCGCCTGGCGCTCGAGCAGGGCAACGCCGCGCTCGAGGTCAACTGGCCGTTCGTGCTGCCGTCGATGCTGGAGAACGCCGTCAAGGGTGGCGTCGGGTTCCTACCGCTCAACGAGCGTCCGGAGCTCAAGGGCTCGATCAACGACGCGGGCACGTTCTCACCGAACGACGAGCAGTTCGACACGGCATACGAGGCAAGCAAGGCGGTCTTCGGCTTCGCCAACTATCCCGGCGTCCTGCCCGGCGAGCCGGCCAAGGTCACCCTCGGTGGCCTCAACCTCGCGGTCGGAAAGAACACCCAGCGCAAGGCCGAGGCGTTCGAGGCGATCCGCTGCCTGCGCAACGCGGAGAACCAGCGCTACACCTCGGTCGAGGGTGGCCTGCCCGCCGTCCGCGCGTCGCTCTACGACGACCCCGCGTTCCAGAAGAAGTACCCGCAGTACGCGATCATTCGCGACCAGCTCACCAACGCGGCCGTGCGGCCCGCGACGCCGGTGTACCAGGCCGTCTCCACCCGCATCTCGGCGACGTTGGCCCCCATCAACGCGATCGATCCGGACCGCACCGCCGACGAACTCGCCGACCAGGTGCAGAAGGCCATCGACGGCAAGGGCCTCATCCCGTGACCGCACCAGCTCGGGCCCGCGTCGACGGCGCCACCGACGACACCAAATCCGAGCGCCGCCTGGCATTCTGGCTGATCAGCCCCGCGGTGCTGCTGATGCTGGCCGTGACGGCCTATCCGATCGTCTACGCCGTCTGGCTCAGCCTGCAGCGCTACAACCTGGCCGCGCCGGACGACACCAAGTTCGTCTGGTTCGACAACTACGCGACCATCCTGACCGACCGGTACTGGTGGGCGGCGTTCGTCGTGACGCTGGGCATCACCATCGTCTCGGTCGCCATCGAATTCGTCCTCGGCATGGCGCTGGCACTCGTCATGCACCGCACCATCTTCGGCAAGGGCGTGGTGCGTACCGCGGTCCTGATCCCGTACGGCATCGTCACCGTCGCCGCCTCCTACAGCTGGTACTACGCCTGGACACCGGGTACCGGCTATCTGGCCAACCTCCTGCCGGAGGGCACGGCGCCGCTGACCGAGCAGTTCCCGTCGCTTGCCGTGGTGGTGCTCGCCGAGGTCTGGAAGACGACGCCGTTCATGGCGCTGCTGCTGCTGGCGGGGCTGGCGCTGGTGCCGCAGGATCTGCTCGACGCCGCCGAGGTCGACGGCGCCGGCGCCTGGCAGCGGTTGACCAAGGTGATCCTGCCGCTCATCAAGCCGGCGATCCTGGTGGCCCTGCTGTTCCGTACGCTGGACGCCTTCCGCATCTTCGACAACATCTACGTGCTGACCGGGGGCGCCAACGACACCGGTTCGGTCTCGATCCTGGGTTACGACAATTTGTTCAAGGCGTTCAACCTCGGATTGGGTTCGGCGATCAGCGTATTGATCTTCCTGACGGTGGCGGTGATCGCGTTCGTCTACATCAAGATCTTCGGCGCGTCGGCTCCCGGCGCGGACGACGGGGGTCGGCGATGAGCGCTTGCGCGAAGAGCAGTACGACGCGCATGAGCGCTTGCGCGAAGAGCAGAGGGCGAGCATGAGCGAGCAGCGGGCGAGTCCGGCGCGGGCGACCGGCTGGGCCGTGGTCAACGTGCTGGTGGTGCTCTACGCCCTGATCCCGGTGCTGTGGATTCTGTCGCTGTCGCTCAAGCCGACGTCAACGGTCAAGGACGGCAAGCTGATTCCGTCGCAGGTCACGTTCGACAACTACAAGGCCATCTTCGCGGGCAACATCTTCAGCTCGGCGCTGGTCAACTCGATCGGCATCGGCCTGATCACCACGGTGATCGCCGTGGTGATCGGTGGCATGGCCGCCTACGCGATCGCGCGGCTCGCGTTCCCCGGCAAGCGCGCCCTGGTCGGCGTCGCCCTGCTGATCGCGATGTTCCCGCAGATCTCGCTGGTGACGCCGATCTTCAACATCGAGCGCCGGATCGGCCTGTTCGATACCTGGCCGGGCCTGATCATCCCGTACATCACGTTCGCGCTACCGCTGGCGATCTACACGATGTCGGCGTTCTTCAAGGAGATCCCCTGGGATCTGGAGAAGGCCGCGCGGATGGACGGTGCGACGCCGGGGCAGGCGTTCCGCAAGGTGATCGCGCCGCTGGCGGCGCCCGGAATCGTCACCGCCGCAATCCTGGTGTTCATCTTCGCCTGGAACGACCTACTGCTCGCGCTGTCGCTGACGGCGACGCAGCGCGCGATCACGGCGCCCGTGGCGATCGCAAACTTCACGGGCAGTTCGCAATTCGAGGAGCCGACGGGATCGATCGCCGCCGGTGCCATGGTCATCACGGTGCCGATCGTCATCTTCGTACTAGTCTTCCAACGACGGATCGTCGCCGGTCTGACGTCCGGTGCGGTGAAGGGATAGTTCATGGCCGAGATCGTGCTGGACCACGTGACCAAGACGTACGCCGGTGGCGCAGCGGCCGTGAAGGACCTGTCGATGACAATCGCCGACGGCGAGTTCATCATCCTGGTCGGGCCGTCGGGGTGCGGTAAGTCGACGACGCTGAACATGATCGCCGGGCTCGAGGAAATCAGCTCCGGGGAGTTGCGCATCGGCGGTGAGCGGGTCAACGAGAAGGCCGCCAAGGACCGTGACATCGCGATGGTGTTCCAGTCGTATGCGCTCTACCCCCACATGACGGTCCGGCAGAACATCGCGTTCCCCCTCACCCTGGCGAAGATGAGCAAGCCCGACATCGCCGCCAAGGTCGAGGAGACGGCCAAGGCACTCGACCTGACCGAGCTGTTGGACCGCAAGCCCGGTCAGCTCTCCGGAGGTCAGCGTCAGCGGGTCGCCATGGGGCGCGCGATCGTCCGCAATCCCAAGGCCTTCCTGATGGACGAGCCGCTGTCCAACCTCGACGCGAAGCTGCGGGTGCAGATGCGTGCCGAGATCGCCCGCCTGCAGGACCGGCTGGGCACCACCACCGTCTACGTCACGCATGACCAGACCGAAGCCATGACGCTGGGCGATCGGGTCGTGGTGATGCTGGGTGGCGTCGCGCAGCAGATCGGAACGCCCGACGAGCTCTACCACCGTCCGGCCAACCTGTTCGTCGCGGGCTTCATCGGCTCGCCGGCGATGAACTTCTTCCCGGCGACGCTGACCGACGTCGGGGTGCGACTGCCCTTCGGCGAGGTCATGTTGACCAACGAGGTGCAGGAGGTGCTGGGCCGGCATCCCAAGCCCACCAACGTGATCGCCGGCATCCGCCCCGAGCACATCGACGACGCGTCGCTCATCGACACCTACGCACGCATCAGGGCGCTGACGTTCGAGGTGACCGTCGACCTGGTCGAGTCGCTTGGCTCGGACAAGTACCTTCACTTCCACACCGAGGGTGAGGGAGCTCGGGCCGCGCAGCTGGCGGAGTTGACCGTCGAATCCGGTTCCAGTGAAAACCAGTTCACGGCAAGGGTTCCCGCCGAATCCAAGGCCGTCGCCGGCCAGACGGCGGAGTTGGCGTTCGACGCCTCGCGCCTCACGCTCTTCGACGCGGACACCGGCATCAACCTCTCGATCCCGCCCGCGGAGTGACCGACGTACTAGCCGAGGTTCGCACCGAGCTGGTCGGGTACTTCGACCGAATCGGTGTGCCAGGTGAGCCTTCGGTGGCCAGCGTGACCTTCCTCGGCGCGGAATCGATCGACGTGCTGCGCTTCGGACCCGATTCCGACGACGTGCGCCACTACGTATCGCTGGGGTGTGCGCGCCATCCGATGCTGGATCCCACGGCGATGATGGTCGATTCGGTGCGGGGTCCGCGGGCCGAGGTCGTGGTGTCGCTGCGCGGGGCCACGCCGACCGGTTTGGTGCGGTCGATCGCGGTGGTGGCCGCTTCGCCCGCCGTCGAGGGGCTGGTCCTGGTGCCCGACGCGTTGGTCGACCTCGAGACGCCGCTGTGGCAGGGCGCCCCGTTCACCGCGATGTTGTTGGGGCCCAGCGACATCGACGACGTCGTGCTGCCGGAGCCCAGCGATCCGGTGACCGTTCTGACGGCAACGCCGATCACCCCGACGGAGGCCGCCTGGGTGCGGTTGAAGGGCGCCGAGGCGATGCGCGAGGCGTGGCGAACCGATGGCGTCGACGTCCGGGATCCGCGGCGGCCCGCCAGCTCACCGAGCTGACCACCCCGTCCCGCCAAACGTGGAGTCTCGCCACGCCTTTCTGGCCGGCAGCGTGACGAAGGTGCACACTCGGCGCGGAGGGTATTAGAGCCAGTGGTTGCGGCGGAAGGTGAAGTACAGCGCCGAGCACACCGTCGCCATCACCAGCAGCACCATCGGGTAGCCGTAGGTCCAGGCCAGTTCCGGCAGGTGCTCGAAGTTCATGCCGTAGATGCCTGCCAGCGCGGTCGGTACCGCGGCGATCGCCACCCAGGCCGAGATCTTGCGCATGTCCATGTTCTGCTGCATGGTGACCTTGCCGAGGGCCGCCTGCACCAGTGAGCTGAGCACCTCGTCGTAGCTGGCGATCCGGTCCGACGCCTGGGTGTTGTGGTCGACGACGTCGCGAATGTAGCGCCGGACCTCCTTGGAGATGAGGTCGTTGTGGTCGCTGCCCAGCCGCTGCAGGGCCAGGTTCAGCGGGCCGACCGCCCGGCGCATCTCCACGACCTCCCGCTTGAGCAGGTAGATGTGTTCGATGTCGGTCTCGCTGTTGGGGGAGAAGACGTTCTCCTCCATGGCGTCGATGTCGGTCTCGACCAGGTCGGTGACCTCGAGGTAGTGGTCGACCACGTGGTCGGCGATGGCGTGCAGCACGGCGTACGGCCCCAGCGCGCAGTTTGCGGGTGCGCTGTCCATTCGCTTGCGCACCCCGGCCAGCCCGCCGTGCTCACCGTGGCGGACCGTGACGACGAAGTCCGGCCCAACGAAGACCATGATCTCGCCGGTCTCGACGATCTCGCGGACCTTGGCCACCGACTCGTGCTCGACGTACATGATGGTCTTGAGCACCAGGAACAGTGTGTTGTCGTAGCGCTCGAGCTTGGGCCGCTGATGCGCATGCACGGCGTCTTCGGTGGCCAGTTCGTGCAGCCCGAAGACGTCGGCCACGGCTTGCATCTGATGCTCGTCGGGCTCGTGCAAACCCACCCAGACGAAGGCCGAGACCCCGTCGAGTTGCAGGCTGCGGACCTTGGCCAGCGCGGCGCCATGGGTGTACTTCCCGGGCAGGCGTTTGCCGTCGGCATAGACGCCGCAGTCGACCATCGCCCGGGCCACCGGAACGTGGATCGCGTGGGCGTCGGCCTCGGGTACGCGGCGATTCGCCGTACGCAGCATGGACGGCTGCAGCGCGCGGAAAGACGGCACGGACGACCTCCCCTCGATGGGCGGAGCAGCCTCGTTGAGCCCCGAAAACGACCGGTAGGGATGGTACGCCCGAACCCTGGCAGAACCCCCTTCGGCAACCGGCCAACCCGCCCAGACGCGCCGTCCGGTTGCAGTACCGTGTCTGGGTGTCCAACGGAATCGCGCACACCCCGCAGGTCGTCGTCGATGACGCCGACATCTTCGATGCGCACGAGGGGGGCAAGCTGTCGGTGGCGCTGAAGGCGCCCCTGGACACCCAGCGCGCCCTGTCGATCGCCTACACCCCCGGCGTCGCGCAGGTCAGTCGCGCCATCGCCGGCGATCACACCCTGGCGGCGCGGTACACGTGGGCCAACCGCCTCGTCGCGGTGATCAGCGACGGCACCGCCGTCCTCGGGCTCGGCGACATCGGCCCCGCGGCGTCGCTGCCGGTGATGGAGGGCAAGAGCGCGCTGTTCAAGACCTTTGGCGGGCTGGACTCCATCCCGATCGTGCTCGACACCAAGGATCCCGACGAGATCGTCGAGACGATCGTGCGGCTGCGCCCGACGTTCGGCGCGGTGAATCTGGAGGACATCTCGGCGCCGCGGTGCTTCGAGATCGAGCGCCGCGTCATCGAGGCCCTCGACTGCCCCGTCATGCACGACGATCAGCACGGCACCGCGATCGTGGTGCTCGCCGCGCTGCAGGGCGCCGCCACGGTCCTCGACCGTGACATGCACACGCTGCGGGTCGTCGTCTCCGGCGCAGGCGCGGCCGGCGTCGCCTGCGCGAACATCTTGCTGGCGGCCGGCATTCGCGACGTCACGGTGCTCGACAGCAAGGGCATCGTGCACGGCGGCCGCAGTGACCTCAACCCGTTCAAGGCAGAGCTGGCGAGCAAGACCAACCCGGGCGGCCGCACCGGTGGCATCGCCGAGGCGCTCGACGGCGCCGACATGTTCCTGGGTCTCTCGGCGGGCTTGGTGCCCGAGGAGATCATCGCGACGATGGCGCCCGGCGGGATCGTGTTCGCGCTGTCCAACCCCGATCCGGAGATCCACCCGGACGCCGCCCGCAAGTACGCGGCGGTCGTGGCCACCGGGCGCAGTGACTTCCCCAACCAGATCAACAACGTGCTGGCGTTCCCCGGCGTCTTCCGGGGTGCGCTCGACGCCCATGCCCGTCGCATCACCGAGAAGATGAAGGTCGCCGCCGCCGAGGCGATCTTCTCCGTCGTCGGTGACGATCTGGCCGTCGACCACATCGTGCCAAGCGCACTGGACCCGCGGGTCGCCCCCGCCGTGGCGGCTGCGGTGGCGGCAGCATCGACGCTCTGAGCGGCGCCATGGTGCCCCAGCGGTTCCTGGTGCTGCTCGCCGTCCTCGTGCTGGCGGGCTGCGGGGCGGCACCCCCGCCGGCGTCGATGGCGGTGGGCGCCGGGCCCGGTGCGGAGTCGGCGCTGCTGGCCAACGTCTACGCGGCCGCGCTGCGGTCCTACGGCAGCGCGGCCCACGTCGAGCAGGGACCGGATCCGGTCGCGGAGCTGGACGGTGGCGCGGTGCAGGTGGCCCCCGGGTTCACCGGTCAGCTGCTGATGCGGTTCGACCCCGACGCGACGGCCCGCGCCGGCGAGCAGGTGTACCGGTCGATGATCTCGGCGCTGCCGGAGGGCATCGCCGCGGGTGATTACGCCCAGTCCGCGGGAGACAAGCCCGCGTTGGCGGTCACCGACGCGACGGCGCAGAAGTGGGGCAAGCGCGACGTGACGGCGCTGATCCAGCACTGCCAGGGGATCCGGGTTGGCGCGGTGGCCGGTGGGCACACCCCGGCCAGCGTCGGCACCTGCCGGCTGTCCGCACCCGTGGAGTTCCCGAACGCCGCCGCGTTGGTCGGTGCGCTGCGGTCGGGCCGGATCGACGCGGCATGGACGTCGACGGCGCTTCCGGAGACGCCCGACGGCGTGGTCGTGCTCAGCGATCGGACCTCGGCGATCCGCGCCGAGAACGTGGTGCCGCTGTATCGGCGCAACGTGCTCGGTGAACGTCAGGTATTGGCGCTCAACGAGATCGCCGGTGAACTGGACACCGGGTCGCTGGCCGACATGCTGGGCAAGGTCGCCAAGGGTGCCGATCCCGGCGCGGTCGCCGACGAGTGGCTGACGGCCCACCCCCTGGGTCATTGACCAGGCCCGAGCGCTTCGCGCAGCGTCAGTGCACGTTGGGCAGGGCGCGTGAGATCGCCGAGGAGAACAGGCGCTGGTAGCCCGAGCCGGTGATCCGGACGAGGACGTCGAGCACCTTGGCGTCGGCGCCGACGAGCACGCGGGCCTTGTTCTTGCGCACCGCGTCGAGGATGATCTGCGCCGCCTTTTCCGGGGAGGTGTAGGCGAGCTTCTTGTCGAAGACCTTGGCCAGCTCCTGCGGGTCGATGCCCTCGGCGGCGGTGGCGTTGCGAGCGATCGCGGTCTTGATTCCGCCAGGGTGCACCGTGGTCACCTTGACGGGCCGCTTGCCGGCGATCATCTCCTGGCGCAGCGCCTCGGTGAAGCCGCGAACGGCGAACTTGGCGGCGTTGTAGGCGGCCTGGCCGGGCACCGAGAAGATGCCAAACAGGCTCGAGACGTTGACGACGTGCCCGTCCCCGGATTCGATGAGGTGCGGCAGGAAGGCCTTGGTGCCGTTGACGACGCCCCAGAAGTCGACGTCCATCACGCGTTCGATGTCCTTGTAGGAGCTGACCTCGACGTCACCGGTGTAGGCGATGCCGGCGTTGTTGTAGATCTGGTTGACCTTGCCGAAGTGCGCCTTGACGGCATCGGCGTACAGCTCGAAGGCCTCGCGCTCGGTGACGTCGAGGCGGTCGGCCTTGACCTGTGCGCCGAGGGCCTTGAGGCGCGCCTCGGTGATGGCCAGCCCGTCCATGTCGACGTCGCTGATGGCGACCTTGGCACCGGAGCGTGCCAGTTCGAGGGCCAAGGCCTGCCCGATGCCCGACCCGGCCCCGGTGACGACGGCGACTTTCCCGGCGAAGCCCTGCATGGCGTACTCCTGTTGTTCGACGCGTGTTGAGTTGACCGACAGGCTAGCCGATACCGCGGGTCCCGGATTCGGGGGGTTGGCCGACCTAGATCGGCGCGCTCAGTTCCAGGTGCACGCCGTCGGGATCGCCGAAGGACAGGATCGCGATGCCGAGTCGAAGCGGTGACGCCCAGCACGTCCCTCGTAGAGGGCTCGCGAACGCGCGATGTCCGTCACCGCGAACGGCGTGTCGAGGTGCAGACACGCACGTTCGCGGCGGGTTCGACGGGGCTACTTCGCGAAGGCCTCGTCGATGATCTCCTGCTGCTCGACCGCGTGCACCTTCGACGAACCCGACGACGGCGCCGACATGGCGCGCCGGGAGATCCGCTTGATGCCGGTCAGCTTGTCCGGCAGCTGTTCTGGCATCGCCAGACCGAACGTCGGCCAGGCGCCCTGGTTGGCCGGCTCCTCCTGGACCCAGAAGAACTGATCGGCGTTGGGGTATTCGTCCAACGTCCGGCGCAGCCGCTTGTTGGGCAGCGGGTAGAGCTGCTCGACGCGCACGATCGCGATGTCGTCGCGACCCTCCTTGGCCTTGCGGGCCGCCAGGTCGTAGTAGATCTTGCCGCTGGTCAACAGGATTCGCTTCACCTTCGAGCGGTCCCCGACGCCGTCGGCGTAGGTGGGCTCCTCGAGGATCGAGCGGAACTTCTGCTCGGTGAAGTCCCGGATGTCGCTGACGGCAGCCTTGTTGCGCAGCATCGACTTCGGGGTGAAGACGATCAGCGGGCGGTGGATCCCGTCCATGCCGTGGCGGCGCAACAGGTGGAAGTAGTTCGCCGGGGTCGACGGCATCGCGACGGTCATCGAGCCCTCGGCGCACACCTGCAGGAATCGCTCGATGCGACCCGACGTGTGGTCGGGGCCCTGGCCCTCGTGGCCGTGCGGAAGCAGCAGCACCACGTCGGAGAGCTGGCCCCACTTGGCCTCACCGGAGCTGATGAACTCGTCGATGATCGACTGGGCGCCGTTGACGAAGTCGCCGAACTGAGCCTCCCACAACACCATTGCGTCGGGGTTGCCGACCGAGTAGCCGTACTCGAAGCCCACCGCCGCGTACTCGGACAGTGCGGAGTCGTAGACCATGAACTTGCCGCCGGTCGGGGTGCCGTCCTCCTTGAGCGTCAGCAGCTGCAGCGGTGTGAACTCCTGGCCGGTCTTGCGGTCGATGATGACCGAGTGCCGCTGGGTGAATGTGCCGCGGCGGGTGTCCTGGCCGGACAGCCGCACCAGCTTGCCCTCGGCGACCAGCGTGCCGAGCGCCAGCAGTTCGCCGAACGCCCAGTCCACCTTGCCCTCGTAGGCCATCTCGCGGCGCTTCTCCAGCACCGGCTTGACGCGGGGGTGCACCGTGAAGCCCTCCGGCACCGCCAAGTGCGCGTCGCCGATTCGGGCGAGGAGTGACTTGTCGACTGCCGTACTGAGTTTGGCCGGCAACTGCTGGTCGGACTCGACTGACTCGCTGGGCTCGATCTCGTGCTTCTCGAGGTCGCGGACCTCGTTGAACACGCGCTCGAGTTGGCCCTGGTAGTCGCGCAGGGCGTCCTCGGCCTCCTTGATGGAGATGTCGCCACGGCCGATGAGTGCTTCGGTGTATGTCTTGCGAACGCCGCGCTTGGTGTCGATGACGTCGTACATGCCCGGCTGCGTCATCGACGGGTCGTCACCCTCGTTGTGCCCGCGTCGGCGGTAGCACAGCATGTCGATGATGACGTCCTTCTTGAACTTCTGCCGGAAGTCGACGGCCAGCCGCGCCACCCAAGAGGCAGCTTCGGGGTCGTCCCCGTTGACGTGGAAGATGGGCGCGCCCACCATCTTTGCGACGTCGGTGCAGTACTCCGAGGATCTGGAGTCCTGCGGCGAGGTGGTGAAGCCGATCTGGTTGTTGACGATGATGTGGATGGTGCCGCCCGTGCGGTAGCCCCGCAGCAGCGCCAGGTTCAACGTCTCGGCCACGACGCCCTGGCCCGCGAAGGCGGCGTCGCCGTGCAACATCAGCGGCACGACGGTGAAACCGTCTGGGCCGTCTCCCTTGTCGACGAGATCCTGCTTGGCGCGCACCAGGCCCTCGAGGACGGGGTCGACGGCCTCGAGGTGGCTGGGATTGGCCACCAGCGAAACGTCGATGTCGTTGTCGCCGAACATCTGCAGGTAGTTGCCGGAGGCGCCGAGGTGGTACTTGACGTCACCGGAACCGTGCGCCTGGCTGGGGTTGAGGTTGCCTTCGAACTCCGAGAAGATCTGTGACGCCGGCTTTCCGACGATGTTGGCGAGCACGTTGAGCCGGCCGCGGTGCGGCATGCCAATGACGACCTCGTCGAGCTCGTGTGCGGCGGCCTGGTCCAGCACCGCGTCCATCATCGGGATGACGGTCTCCGCGCCCTCCAGCGAGAAACGCTTCTGCCCAACGTATTTGGTCTGCAGGAACGTCTCGAATGCCTCGGCGGCGTTGAGCTTGCTGAGGATGTACTTCTGCTCGGCGACGGTGGGCTTGTCGTGCTTGACCTCGACGCGCTCCTGGATCCAACGCTGCTGCTCGGGTTCGAGGATGTGGGTGTACTCCACGCCCACGTGGCGGCAGTAGGCGTCGCGCAGCACCGAAAGCACATCGCGCAGCTTCTTGTATTCCTTGCCGGCGAAGCCGTCGACCTTGAAGACCCGGTCCAGGTCCCACAGCGTCAGGCCGTGGGTCAAGACGTCGAGATCGGGGTGGCTGCGAAAGCGGGTCTTGTCGAGGCGCAGCGGGTCGATGTCGGCCATCAGGTGACCCCGATTGCGGTATGCCGCAATGAGTTCGATCACGCGGGCATTCTTGTCGGCGATCGGGTCCGGGTTGTCGATGCGCCACCGCACCGGCTCGTAGGGAATGCCGAGCTCACGGAAGATCTCGTCGAAGAAGTCGTCGGACAGCAGCAGCTGGTGAATGGTGCGCAGGAAGTCACCGGATTCCGCGCCCTGGATGATGCGGTGGTCATAGGTGGAGGTCAGCGTGATCAGCTTGCCGATGCCGATCTCGGCGATCCGCTCCTCGCTGGCGCCCTGGAATTCGGCGGGGTACTCCATCGCGCCGGCGCCGACGATCGTGCCCTGGCCGCTCATCAGGCGCGGCACCGAGTGCACGGTACCGATCGTGCCCGGGTTGGTCAGCGAGATCGTGACTCCGGAGAAGTCCTCGGCGGTGAGCTTGCCGTCGCGGGCCCGCCGGACGATGTCCTCGTAGGCCGCGATGAACTGCCCGAAACGCATGGTCTCGCAACGCTTGATGGCTGCGACGACCAGCTGGCGCTTGCCGTCCTTGCCCTGCAGGTCGATGGCCAGCCCGAGATTCGTATGCGCCGGCGTGACCACGTTTGGCTTGCCGTCGATCTCGGCGAAGTGCCGATTCATGTTCGGGAAGCTCTTGATGGCTTGGACGATCGCGTAGCCGAGCAGGTGGGTGAAGCTGATCTTGCCGCCGCGGGTGCGCTTGAGGTGGTTGTTGATGACGACCCGGTTGTCGATCATCAGCTTGGCCGGGATGGCGCGCACGCTGGTCGCGGTCGGCACGTCCAGCGAGGCGTTCATGTTCTTCACCACGGCGGCCGACGCACCGCGCAGCACGGCGGTCTCGTCGGCGTCCGAGGGCGCGTTCGCCGCGGCCGCCTTGGGCTTGGCCGGCTCGGATGCGGCCGCTCCGTCCTTGGCTGGCTCGGTCTTGGCTGCGACCTTGGCCGCCGCGGGCGTGGCCGGGGCGGGCTTGGCCCGTTCGCTCTTGGCCGGTGCCGCCGTGTTTGGTTCGGTCTTCGCGGGAGCGGCCGCCGCCTTCGGCGCGGAACCGTTGCCGTTGGTGCTGGGGGCCGGGTTGGGGGCCTTGGCGGGGGTGGTGGTCGCGGTTTCGTTGGTGGGTTCGGGGGAGTAGTCGACGAGGAACTCGTGCCAGCTCGGGTCGACCGAGGAGGGGTCCTCTCGGAACTTGCGGTACATCTCTTCGACTAGCCACTCGTTCTGTCCGAATGGTGAAGGTGAACTGCTCACGGCAGCTACTCGCCTCGATTCCTTCTAACTCCGCGGGCGCGCCGTCTGCCGCTCGCTCCTCTTTGCCGCATAAAGGCTAGCGCTTTCGCGACGGCCCGTAGCGCCCAACGCCACTCGTGCGGCGCACCGGCGGCTGCGGCGGCGCGACCACGATCGTGGTTCTACTTCTCCAGCGCGGGCAGCACGTGCAGGGTCGCCGGCCACCGCGCTGGTGGTGCCCCGAATGCGCCGCGCGCGTTCGAGACGATCTTCTTGCCCATCGCCCGGTTGCCGACACCGCCGATGGCGGCGCCGATGCCGACCGGGAGCATCTTGCCGAACGCGATGGCTCCGCGCTTTAGTGCGTACTTCTTGACGAAGAATTTGAGCAGTCGGCCATTGAGCTGGGACACCGCAGGCAGCGGCAGGGACGCCGCGCCGTCGGCGAGCCAGGCGCCGCTGGTGCGGCCCGGGCCGATGAGATCGGCGACGGCGCGCTTGCCGTCGTCGCCGACCAGGACGGCCAGCACCAGGGCCTGACGGCGCTCGCGGTCCTTGGCCGGGATGGCGTGCACCTCGGCGACGGCGAGGACGAATACGGCCGTCGCCTCCAGGAACACCACGGTCTCTCCGGCGACGGCGGACATGGCGACGAGCGTGCCGATGCCGGGGAACGCGGCGGCCGAACCCACTGCCGCCCCGCTGGCCATCACCGCAGCCAGGTAGTGCTTCTCCAGCCTGTCGACGATCTCGGCGGGAGCGGCATTCGGGCTGGCCTCGCGGAGGCGCTCGACATAGGCCCGCACGGCGGGAGCCTGGACGCGGGCGCCGCGCTCGATGATCTGCGAGAGGGCCCGCGCCGCCATGCTGGGGTCGTCGGCTCGCTCCCTGCCGGTTGCGGGCAGTTGGCTCTTGGCACTGGAACGAGCACTCATGTTCATGGCCTCCATGGACGGACGGGCAGTTCAAGGCTATCCCGTCGTGATGCCCGTCCAACGAGCGGCGACACCTCCCAGTGCCCGATCGTGATTCCGCTCACCGTTCGCTGCGGGAAGAAATCGCTCGTAAGGCTTGCTGGACACAGTCATGGCAGCATCAGGACACGTGGACCTCGACAACGCTGCACGCACGGGACGGTCGGTGCCAGGCGCGCCGAAGGTGCCCAGCCAGACCCGGATGGTCGTGGTGCTGGGGTTGCTCGTGGCGCTCGGCCCCTTGACCATCGACATGTATCTGCCGTCCCTGCCGCGGATCGCGCAGGACTACACGGTGTCGTCGTCGGTGGTGCAGCTGACGCTGACCGGCACGCTCGCTGGCCTGGCCCTCGGCCAGCTGATCGTCGGTCCGCTGTCGGATTCGCTGGGCCGGCGCCGGCCGCTCATGGCGGGGATCGTGTTGCACATGCTGGCCTCGCTGCTGTGCCTGGTCGCACCCAACATCGTGGTGCTCGGCATCGCCCGTGGCCTGCAGGGCATGGGTGCGGCCGCGGCGATGGTGGTGGCGATCGCGATCGTCGGCGACCTCTTCGCCGATTCGGTGGCGGCGACGGTGATGTCGCGCCTGATGCTGGTGCTCGGCGTGGCTCCGGTCGTCGCGCCGTCGCTGGGTGCGGCGGTACTGCTGCGCTTCTCCTGGCACTGGGTGTTCGCGGTGCTGGTGGTGCTCGCCGGACTGCTGCTGTTGCTGGCTGCGCTCGCGCTGCCCGAGACGTTGCCGACCTCGCACCGGCGCCCGCTGCGGGTGGGCGGCATTCTCGGCACCTACGGCGAGCTGCTGCGCGACAAGCGATTCGTGATCCTGGTGCTGGTGGCCGCGCTGGGCATGTCGGGCCTGTTCGCCTACGTCGCGGGCGCGTCCTTCGTCCTGCAGGGCCGGTACGGCCTCGACCAACAGTCGTTCGCCCTGGTCTTCGGCGCGGGTGCCATCGCGCTCATCGGTGCGACGCAGTTCAACGTCGTGCTGCTTCGCCGGTTCACGCCGCAGACCATCACCGTTTGGGCGCTGGTGGCCTCGGTCTTCTCGGGCGCCGTCTTCGTGGCGCTCGCCGCCAGCGGCGTCGGCGGCATCTATGCGTTCGTCGTCCCGGTTTGGGCGGTCCTGGCGGCGATGGGCTTGGTCATTCCCAACGCTCCTGCGCTGGCGCTGACTCGCCACCCCGACGCCGCCGGTACCGCCGCCGCACTGCTCGGCGCCGCGCAGTTCGGCCTGGGAGCCGCGGTGGCCCCGCTGGTGGGGGTGCTCGGCAACGACGAGCTGGCCCTCGCCGCGGTGATGACCACCGGTTCGGTCGTGGCCCTTCTCGCGCTCCTGGCGGTCGGCGTCCCGTCGACCGTGCCCAACGACGCCGGCGCCGTCCCCGAGGCGGCGTGAGCTGCGCCGTCCGCGGTGTGCTCGGCAACCTGACTTGTCCCGGATTGGGCTGATCCGTAGGTTCGGCTGCGTGGTTTCGCGACGCATGAAGTCAGGCGGTGAGGCGTGGCGCTGACCGTCGGCGGGCACCCGGTCCCGCGCCTGCTGCGGCCGCGCACCGACAACCCGTGGAACGCGCTGTGGGCGCTGTTGGTCGGTTTCTTCATGATCCTGCTCGACGCCACGATCGTGGCGGTCGCGAACCCGTCGATCATGGATGCGCTGCACGTCGACTACGACGCAGTCATCTGGGTGACCAGCGCCTACCTGCTCGCCTATGCGGTGCCGCTGCTGCTGGCCGGCCGGCTGGGGGACCGCTTCGGCCCGCGCAATCTCTACCTGGTCGGGCTGGGCGTGTTCACCGTCGCCTCGCTGTGGTGCGGACTGGCGGGCAGCATCGGGATGCTCGTCGCCGCCCGCGCAGTCCAGGGCGTGGGGGCGGCGCTGCTGACCCCGCAGACCTTGTCGACGATCACCAGGATCTTCCCCGCGGCGCGACGCGGTGTGGCGCTGAGCGTCTGGGGTGCCACCGCCGGTGTCGCCACGCTCGTCGGGCCGCTGGCCGGTGGGGTCCTGGTCGACGGCCTGGGATGGCAGTGGATCTTCATCGTCAACGTGCCAATCGGCGTCGTCGGGCTGGTGCTGGCCTACGTGTTCGTGCCGTCGCTGCCCACCGAGCGACCCGGGTTCGACGTCCTCGGCGTCGCACTCTCCGGGGTCGGCATGTTCCTCATCGTGTTCGCGCTGCAGGAGGGCCAGTCGCATGACTGGGCGCCGTGGATCTGGGGCGTGCTGATCGCCGGCGTCGCCGCGATGGCGGGCTTCGTCTACTGGCAGGCGGTCAATCCCCGGGACCCGTTGATCCCGCTGGAGATCTTCCGCGACAACGACTTCAGCATGTCCAACCTGGGCATCGCCGTGATCGGGTTCGCCGTGACGGCGATGATCCTGCCGGTGATGTTCTACGCCCAAGCCGTGTGCGGGCTCTCGCCGACGCGCTCGGCGTTGCTGACGGCGCCGATGGCGATCGCGACGGGGGTGCTGGCGCCGTTCGTCGGCAAGCTCGTCGACCGTGCCCACCCCCGGCCGATCGTCGGGTTCGGCTTCTCCGCCGTGGCCGTGGCGTTGACGTGGTTGTCGATCGAGATGACGCCAACGACGCCGATCTGGCGACTGCTGCTGCCGTTCGTCCTGATGGGCGTCGGGATGGCGTTCATCTGGTCGCCGCTGGCCGCCACCGCCACCCGCAATCTGCCGCCGCGGCTGGCGGGTGCGGGGTCCGGCGTCTACAACACCACGCGTCAGGTCGGCGGCGTGCTTGGCAGCGCTGGCATGGCCGCGCTGATGACGTCGCAGATCAACGCGGCCCTCCCGGCGGCCGAGAATCCCGGGGCCGGCCAAGGTGCCGTGACCAGGCTGCCGGTGTTCCTGCACGAGCCGTTCTCGTTCGCGCTGTCGCAGTCGCTGCTGCTGCCTGCCTTCGTGGCTCTGATCGGCGTGGTGTCCGCGTTGTTCCTGCGCGGCTTCGGCAGTGCTCCGGCCCCCCGCGCGGCGGTGAGCGCCCCCGAACCCGACTACTTCCCCGACGACGACGACTACGTCGAGTACACCGTGGAGTGGGAGGACTCGGACTGGGATGAGCCCAGCCGGGCCGCCCGGCGCCGCGGTGACGTCGTCGCTGCCGACGACGTCGTTCCCGACGACAGCGTCACCACCCCGTTCGCGGTGCGGGTCGACCATCCGCTGCCCGCGCCCGCCGACACCTGGCACGGCGGCCCGGTCGAGACCTGGCACAGCCTCCTCGACGACGGCTCCGAGGCCCAGCGCGAGGCGGATACCGCGGCCGAACCCCGACGCAGCCTGCTCGACGAGCTGCTGGCTCCTGCACCACCCGTCAACGCGCACAACGGTTTCAACGGCCAGGCCAAGGTCGAGGTCGATGACGGCGCCGGGGTGCCGCCCGCGCCGCAGCGGGCCGGCAGGCATTCCCGCGCCGCGGACCCCGCCGAGGACGCGGGCACCTACGGAAAGCACTCCATGCGGTTTCGCGACTAGTCAGTCGAACAGGACGGCGGGGTTGAGGTAACCCTCCGGGTCGAACGCGGCCTTGAGCGTCCGCATGGCGGCGATGTCGGCGTCGGTGCGCGACATCGACAGGTAGTCCCGCTTGCGGGTCCCGACGCCGTGCTCGGAGCTGACGTTTCCGCCGCAGTCGGCGATCAGCGCCATCATGGCCGAGTACAGCGCGTGCTCGCCTTCGGCATCGAGGGTGCAACGCACCAGGTTCAGGTGCAGATTGCCCTCGCCGAGGTGACCGAACAGGACCGGGATCGCCCGCGGGGCGTGATCGGCCACCAATGCGGTTGCTGCGTCCTCGAATTCGGCGATCCGCGACAGCGGCAGGGAGACGTCGAACTTCAGCGGCGGCCCGTGGCTGCCGAGCACGTCGGCGATGGCCTCGCGCACCTGCCAGAGTCGATACTGGGTGGCGGTGTCGACACCGACCGCGGGCTCACCGGCGAGGTCGGCCCGCTCCAGCGCGTCGGCCAGCTGTTCGGTCTGGTCGACGTCGCCGGCCAGCTCGATCAGCACCTGCCACGCCCCGTCGGCCGCCGCGCCGACGCCGAGATGCTCGGCGGTCAGCACGCTGGCTCGGGCGTCGATCAATTCCAGCGCGGCGATGCCGTCGGCGTCGCGCAGCTCGCGGGCCGTCGCGACGGCGGCATCGAGGTCGTCGAATCCCGCGATCGCCGTAACCCGTTGGGCCGGGGTGGGATGCAGCCGCAGATCCAGCGCGGTGATCACGCCGAGGGTGCCCTCGGCCCCGACGAACAGTGACGCCAGGTCGTAGCCGGTGTTGTCGCTGCGCACCTCGCTATGCCGGCGGACCACCGACCCGTCGGGAAGCGCGACCTCGAGCCCGAGGACCTGTTCGCCCATGTTCCCGTAGCGGACCGTGCGCAGGCCCCCGGCGTTGGTCGAGGCCATGCCGCCGACGGTCGCGGAGTCACGGGCCGCGAGGTCGACGCCGAAGACCAGCCCGGCATCGCGGGCGGCGCGCTGCACCGCGGCCAGCGTCGCTCCTGCCCCGGCGCGGACCCGGCGTTCGACGGCGTCCACCTCGCCGACGGTCGCCAGCCGTTCGGTGGACAGCAGCACGTCGTCGTGCTCGGGGACCGTTCCCGCCACCAGCGACGTCCGGCCGCCCTGCACGGTGACGCGGGCGCCCGCACCGCGGCAGGCCCGCAGCACGGTGGCCACCTCGTCGTCGGTACCGGGCCGGACCAGCGCCGTCGCCCGCCCCCGATAGCGGCCCGTGTAGTCCACGCAGCGGCCGGCCAAGACGTCGGGGTCGGTGCTGACGTATCTGCCGCCGACGATCTCGGCGAGGAGGTCGATCAGCGATTCACTCACCGGGTCGGTGTATCACACGACGTCAGCGACAGGAACGCGCCGAGGTCGACGAGGCCGGCCGGCGTCGAGGGCAGGTAGTCGGTCAGCAGTGTGGAGCGGACCACGATCGCGGCGTACTTCGCCCGGCTGACCGCGACGTTGAGGCGATTCCGGTTGAGCAGGAACGAGATTCCGCGCGGTACGTCGTCGGCGGACGAGGCGGTCATCGACACGAGCACCACCGGCGCCTGCCTGCCCTGGAACTTGTCGACGGTGCCGACTTCGACGTCGTCCAGGCCCGCGGCGTCCAGGCGGCGTCGCAGTGTGACCACCTGGGCGTTGTAGGGCGTCACCACCAGCACGTGCTGCGGCGCCAAGGGAACCGTGCCGTGCTCGTCGGTCCACGACCGGCCGAGCAATCCCGTGATCTCGGCGACGATTGCGTCGGCCTCCTCGGGGCTGTCGGTCGAGTTGCCGTCGTGCGGGACCGCCAGCGTCCGCACGCCGGGTGCGACGCCCGCGAGCCTGCGCGCCGAGCTGACGTCCTCCTTGGAGTGCAGCCGGCCGTCGTAGGACAGGCGCGAGACTGGGCCGCACACCGCGGGGTGCATGCGATAGGTCAGCTCCAGGAAGTACCCGCGTTCCGGGGGGAGGGTTGGGCTGCCCTGCACCAGCCAGCTCAGCGCCGACTCGTCGACCGGTTCGGGATGGCTGCCCTGACTCACCTGCGGCAGCTGCTGCGGATCGCCAAGCAGCAGAAGGTTTCTCGCTGCGCTGGCGACGGCGATGGTGTTGGCCACGCTGTACTGACCGGCCTCCTCGACCACCAGCAGGTCCAGCGCGCCGCGCGGGATCTTGCCGTCGTTGGCGAAGTCCCAGCCCGTGCCCCCCACGACGCAACCGTCGTGCTCGGCGATGAAGCCGGCGAACTGCGGGTTGGTGATGTCGGTCCAGCCGTCGTTGACGGCGTTGAGCTTCTTGGCCACCCGCGACCCGTCCACGCCGGCGCGCAGGACGTCGCGGAAGAGGTTCTCGACGACGGCGTGCGCCTGTGCCACCACCCCGACGCGCCAACCGTGCTCGTTCACCAGCCGGGCGATCACCCGCGCCGAGGTGAAGGTCTTGCCGGTCCCGGGTGGTCCATGCACGGCCAGGTACGACGAGTCCAGGTCGAGCAACGCGGCGGCGATGTCGTCGGCGACGTCGTCGGTGCGGGGCAGCGGTCGGCCGCTGACGGTGCGCGGCGGCCTGCGCAGCAGGATGTCGGTGATCGCGTCGGCGGGCAGGTTCGGCAATCCCGCGGCGACCCGTGCGGCGGTCGCCTCGATGGAGTCCTGCAGCGGTTTGGTGTTGATCGGCGGGCCGGGCGTCAGCGCGAACGGCACCTGGTCATAGGCCTCGCCGTCCTTCGGTTGCCGCTCGACGATGACCGCCTGTGTCGGCGCCTCGGGGTCGTCGCACTCGATCACCTCGACGCTGGTGAATCCGCGCCGGTCCGGGTCGTCGGCGAACCCGGGCGGGGCGGGCGGTTGATAGAGCGCGTACACGTTCCGGCCGAGTTCACCGGTAGCGATCTCGCCGAACAACCGCACGTGCCGCTGGGGTTTGCGGGCCCGCGGCGGCTGGTGCCAGTCGGTGACGATCTCGTGGCGCTCGGCGATGAAGACGTCGCCGTCGTTGGCCCATTCGTCGACGGGGTTGTTGACGCGATCGAAGTGCGCCCACCAGAACGGCTTGTCCTCCCGCCGGTGATAACCCCGCGCCGCCGCGATCATCGCCACGGCAGTCTGCTCGGCGGTGCGTTCCTCGATGCCGTCACCGGCGAAGCTCAGCAGGCGCCGCTCGGTGGCGTCGGCCACGTCGACCGGGGCCTGCGCCTCGACGGCCCGGATGGGTTGCGGCCCGCGGGGTGGCACCTCCGACTCGATGGCCTTGGCCATCAGCCAATCGCGCAGCCGTCGCGTGGATCGGCAGTCGTAGCGGTTGTAGTCCTCGATCTCCTTGAGCACCATCGCCGCCTCGTCGTCCATGCCCTCGTCGCGCAGCGCGCAGAAGCGGGCGTACTGCGTGATCGAGTCGGTCGCGGTGGTCACCTCGCCCGCGCGCAGCTCGTTGCCCATGTACAGCGGTTCGAGCGACTTGATGCTGTAGTTCTCGGTGCCGACGCGGACGCTCTTGCGGACCAGCGGATACAGGTCGACCAGCACGCCGTTGCGCAGCAGGTCGTCGACCTCGTTCTCGCCGACGCCATAGCGGCCGGCCAGCCGCAGCAGCGTGCTCTTCTCGTAGGCGGCGTAATGGTAGACGTGCATGCCGGGGTGCTTCTTCAGCCGCTTGCGCACCAGGATCAGGAAGTCGACGAGGGCCTGGCGCTCACTGGGACGGTCGTGGGCCCAGTACGGCGTGAACTCATCGGTCACCGTCAGCACGCCCCACAGGTATTCGAGTCCCCACTCGCGCCCGTTCAGCGTCCACAGCGGGTCGCCCTCGAAGTCGAAGAACAGGTCGCCCTTGTCGGCGTCGGGCAGCACCATGAGGGGCTGCGCGTCGACCACCTCGTACGGCGGCTTGGCGCTGCCGTTCTCGACGACCCGATCGGCGACCTGCAGCCGGGCCTGCGCGACGAGTGCCTTGACGGTTCGGGCCGGCAGCTCGGGGACCGCGCCGTCGTGCGCGGCCAGGTCGTGCACCGTGGTGATGCCGGCGTCCAGCAGGCGGGCGCGCTGGCTGACCCGCATGCCGGCGAGCAGCAGCAGGTCGTCGTGGGCGCGCACCTCGCGGCTGCATTCCTGGCAGTGGAAGCAGGCGCGGACGTGCACGTCGTCCCAGCGGACCGGGCGGCCCCCGGCGCGGTGCTCGTCGAGCAGGCGCTCCAGCGCGGCCCGCCGGGGCAGGTAGACCGGCAGCAGGTCCTCGACGCGGTAGGCGGCTACGGTGCCGTCGCCGAGGACCAGTTCGACGTCGTCGGCGACCGGAACGCCGCTGTGGGCCAGGGTGTCGGCGTAGGCGGCCAGCTGCAGCAGCGCCTCCACCTTCACCGAGCGGGCCAGCTTGGTGTCGCGCAATCGATACCGGTCACCGGCCAGGATGAGGAAGTCGGCGAACCCGACGAAGCGCCCGTCGAACATCGCGGCCTGGTAGACGACGCCGGCGCGGCGGTCGATCGCCGAGCGGGTGGCCGCGGCCGCCGCCGTCAGGCCGGCGACGGTGTACTTCGGCTTGCCGATCACGACGGTGTCGGCGGTATCGCGCAGCTCGTCGAGGTGACGGCGTTCGTGCTCACCGCCGAGGGTGGCGGTGCGGGCCAGGAGCTCGTCGTCGGCGCCGGTCCGCGGGCCCCAGCCCAGGAGCGCGTCGAAGGACCTCAGCAACGCATACTCGCAGCGCGCGGCGGCGGCGAGATCCGAAGCGCTATAGACGACTTGGGGGTCGGCTCCCTCGGTCAGGAACACCCACGCCACTGTAGGTCAGCGGTGCGACAGCCCCGCCCGCGCCGCGCTAACCCGTATTGCCGACCAGCTCCACGCCGTTGCCGTTCCAGCGGAACCGGACGACGTTCTTGAGCCCGCTGGTCTCGTTCTGGTACATCAGCGCGACGGTGTCACCCGTGGTGGCGGTCTCGTCGATCCCGTTGAAGCCATAGGTGTCCGGCACACCCGTAGGGATGACCTTGCCGAGGTGGAACAGCACTGCCCTGGTGTTCGGGTTGCCCGCGTTGGTGTTGGCCTTGATCACGATCGCCGACAGTTGGGCGCACTCGTTGTAGTTGCCCGCCAGCGGCTCGGGGCTCCAGGGTTGTCCGCTGCGCGGGTCGCGCGGCAGCTCGGAGACCGCCTTGGCGATCTCGGGCGCCCCGAGGTTGATGGCACACGGATCGGCCGGCGCCGAGGTGGCCGACGGCCCGGACGCCACCGTGGGAGCGGGTGCGGGAGGCGCCGTCTGCGCAGGTGCGACGGTCGGTTCGGGGGTCTTGGAGACTGTCGAGTCACTGGCTCCGCAACCGGCCAACGCAGCCGCCGCGGCCAGGGTTGCGAACGACCACCGGCACCACACGAGGGGCCACCGTACCGCTCTCGACGCCATCGGGGCTGCAGCACCGGGTACTACCCGTAGACTGCCAACTCGATGACGTCTACCGAAACCGACGCGACGAGCGCCGACCTTACCTTTGCTGACCTGCAGATTCACCCGGCCGTGCTGCAGGCCCTCGTCGACGTCGGTTACGAGTCGCCGTCAGCCATCCAAGCCGCCACGATCCCGCCGATGCTCGCCGGCTCCGACGTCGTCGGGCTGGCGCAGACCGGAACGGGCAAGACCGCGGCGTTCGCCATCCCGATCCTGTCGCGCATCGATACCTCCAGCCGCACCACTCAGGCGCTGGTGCTGGCCCCGACCCGCGAGCTGGCACTGCAGGTCGCCGAGGCCTTCAGCCGCTACGGCGCGCACCTTCCGGTGAACGTGCTGCCGGTCTACGGCGGCTCGTCCTACGGCCCGCAGCTGGCCGGGCTCAAGCGTGGCGCCCAGATCGTGGTCGGCACGCCGGGCCGGGTGATCGACCATCTGGAGAAGGGCAGCCTGGACGTCTCGCACCTGGACTACATGGTGCTCGACGAGGCCGACGAGATGCTGCAGATGGGCTTCGCCGAGGACGTCGAGCGGATCCTGTCCGAGACGCCCGAGTACAAGCAGGTGGCGCTGTTCTCGGCCACCATGCCGCCGGCGATCCGCAAGATCACCTCGAAGTACCTGCACGATCCGGTCCAGGTGACGGTCAAGTCGAAGACCGCTACGGCCGAGAACATCACCCAGCGCTACATCCAGGTGGCAGGTCCGCGAAAGATGGATGCGCTGACCCGGTTGCTGGAGGTCGAGCCCTTCGAGGCGATGATCGTCTTCGTTCGCACCAAGCAGGCCACCGAGGAAGTCGCAGAGAAGCTGCGCGCCAGGGGCTTCGCGGCGGCTGCGATCAACGGTGACATCGCCCAGGCCGTGCGGGAGCGCACCATCTCCCAGCTCAAGGACGGCTCGATCGACATCCTGATCGCCACCGACGTGGCGGCGCGCGGGCTCGACGTGGATCGCATCTCGCACGTGCTGAACTACGACATCCCGCACGACCCGGAGTCCTACGTGCACCGCATCGGGCGCACCGGGCGGGCCGGGCGTTCGGGCACCGCGCTGTTGTTCGTCACGCCGCGGGAGCGGCATCTGCTGAACTCGATCGAGCGGGTGACGCGGCAGAAGCTCGTCGAGTCGCAGCTGCCGTCGGTCGACGACGTCAACGCCCAGCGGGTGGAGAAGTTCCGCGAGTCGATCACCGAGGCGCTCAGCGCGCCGGGGATCGAGTTGTTCCGCAGGCTCATCGAGGACTACGAGCGCGACCACAACGTGCCGACGGTCGAGATCGCTGCGGCCCTGGCGCTGCAGAGCCGCGGTGGCGGTGAGTTCCTGATGACCGAGCCGCCGCCGGAGAAGCGCCGGGAACGCCCGGACCGCGAGGACGGGCCGCCCCGCAAGCGTCGCGACAACGTGCGCGGCGATCTGGCGACCTACCGCATCGCCGTTGGCAAGCGGCACAAGGTCGGTCCCGGTTCCATCGTCGGCGCCATCGCCAACGAGGGCGGGCTGCACCGCAGCGACTTCGGCCACATCACCATCAAGATGGACCACTCGCTCGTCGAGCTGCCTGCGCAGCTGTCCCGCGAGACGCTGAAGAAGCTCGAGCACACCCGGATCTCCGGTGTCCTGATCAACCTGCAATCCGACCGATCGGGCCCGAGTCACCATCACAAGTCGAAGTGACCCGGCCGGAGGACCCTGACGTTGGCGGCCTGGAGTCGGTGAGCTCTGGCCGCGTCGCCGCCCTCACGGGTATCCGCGCGGTCGCCGCGATCCTGGTGATGCTGACCCACGCCGCGTACACGACGGGCAAGTACACCCACGGATTCCTCGGACTCGTGTACTCCCGGATGGAGATCGGCGTGCCGATCTTCTTCGTGCTGTCGGGTTTCCTGTTGTTCACGCCGTGGGTGCGCGCGACGGTCACCGGCTCGGCACCGCCGTCGGTCGGCCGGTACGCCTGGCACCGGGTGCGGCGCATCATGCCCGCCTACGTCGTCACGGTGCTGGCGGCCTACCTGCTGTATCACTTCCGCACGGCAGGGCCCAACCCCGGTCACACGTGGATTGGCTTGCTGCGCAACCTGACTCTGACGCAGATCTACACCGACGACTACCTGTTCTCCTACCTGCACCAGGGCCTGACGCAGATGTGGAGCCTGGCCGTCGAGGCAGCGTTCTACGTCGCGCTCCCGCTGCTGGCCTACCTGCTGCTGGTGGTGCTGTGCCGGCGGCGGTGGTCCCCGGGGCGGTTGATCCTGGGGCTGGTGGCGCTCGCGGCGGTGTCGCCGGCCTGGCTGATCCTGGTGCACACCACGCACTTCCTGCCCGACGGCGCGCCGTTGTGGCTGCCCACCTACCTGATGTGGTTCCTCGGCGGCATGCTGCTCGCGGCGTTGTCGCCCTCGGGCATGCGAGCGTATGCCATGGTCTGCATCCCGGTGGCGCTGGCGAGCTACCTGATTGCGTCCACGCCCATCGCGGGGGCCCCGACCACCTCGCCGGCCGAACTCCGCGAGGGTTTGGCCAAATGCCTGTTCTACGCGGTGATCTCGACGCTGTTGGTGGCCCCGCTGGCGCTGCCCGGCCGCGACGGCGGGCGAAGCTGGTATGCGCGGATGCTCGCGACCAGGCCGATGGTCTTCCTCGGCGAGATCTCCTACGAGATCTTCCTGATCCACCTCGTCACGATGGAGCTGGTGATGGTGGAGATCCTGCGCTTCCCGATCTACACGGGTTCGATGTTCCTGCTGTTCGCGGTGACGCTGCTGGTGACGGTGCCGCTGGCGTGGGGGCTGCACCGGCTGACCCGGGTGCGGACCTAGCCGGCTGCTGACGGCGGTCGGCGATCATGTCCCCGGGTCGGGTGACCGAGCCGGCGGCCTAACCGTCGGCGGATTCACTCTCGCTGGGGCACACCATCGGAACGACGAACTCCTCGAGCATGGCGCGCTCGTCGTCGGCATCACGGCCCGGGAAGATCAGCAGCGACGTCATCACCCGCACCAGCCAGCGGGCCCGGCGGTGCACGACGTCGGGGGCCTCGGGATGCAAGGAGAGCAGGAAGGTCGACGTCAGCGTCTGGATGACCTCGGACTGCTCGGCCATCTCCGCGCCGATGGGGGAGTCGGCGGTGGCGAACCACGACGACAGTGCGGGGCTCTTGCGCACCAGCGTCATCGATGTGGTGAGTCCGGTCAGCAGCCGCTCCCGCGGATCGGGAATACCGCTGACGAGTTCGGTCAGCCGCTCGTGCAGCCGGTAGGTCTCCCGGTGCACGTATGCAGTGTGCAGCGCCTCGCGATTCTCGAAGTAGCGGTAGAGGGTGGCCCTGGAACACCCTGCGGCACGGGCGATGTCGTTCATTCCGACGACTCCGACGCCGTTGTTGGCGAACAGTTCGCCGGCGGCATCGAGGATGCGGTCGGTGGCCACCTCCGCTCGACGCGAACTCAACCAGTCGCCCGCCATCAGCCGCGCGCCCGGAACGGCACCGACAGCGGGCGTCGCACATAACTGCCGCCTGCCCAGACGATGCCGGCCTCGTCGACCTCGAAATCGGGACAGCGCAATAGCAATTCGGTCAGTGTCACGCGGGCCTGCATGCGCGCGGCGGCCGCGCCGAGGCAGTGGTGGGCGCCATGACTGAACGTAAGGATGTTGCGCGGCCTTCGGGCGACGTCGAGTTCGCCTGCGTTTGCGCCGTATTGGCGTTCGTCACGGTTGGCCGAGCCATACAGCAGCAGCACCTTGCGTCCGGCCGGGATGGTCTTGCCGTACAGTTCGACGACGCGGGTGGTGGTGCGCGCCAGACCCTGCACCGGTGAAGTCAGCCGTAGCAGTTCGTCGACTGCCTCGGTGATCAGCTCGGGATGGTCGATGAGCAACTGCCGTTGGTCGGGGCGTTGGGATAGTAGCGGCATCGACCCGCCGAGCATGCCGGTCGTGGTGTCGTTGCCGCCGGTGACCATCGTGAAGGTGAAGGCCAGCACCGACAGGGTGCCTGCGAAATCGCCGTCCGCACCGACCCCTGCGGCCAGCAAGTGAGAAACGGTGTCGTCCCCGGGTTCACGCCGGCGCCGCTCGATGAGTTCGCTGAAGTAGGCCATCATGTCGCCCAGCGCATCGCCGAACGTCGCCATCGTGGCCGCGGCGATGCCGCCGGGCGCGGTGTTGGCCGCGACGATCGCTTCGGTCCAGCCGTCGAACTGGTCGCGGTCGTGCTCGGGCACGCCGAGGTAGTGCGCGACGACCATCGACGGCAGCGGCTTGAACAGCTCGGCGACGATGTCGCCGCCACCGTTGGCGAGCAGTCGCTCGATGCGCTCGACGACCAACTCCCGCACCTTGGGCTCGACGGTCTCGACCTGTCGGGGTGTGAATCCTCGGGACACGAGCTTGCGAAACTCGGTGTGCGTCGGTGGGTCTTGCATCACCATCGGCGGATTGTCCTGCAGTCCAATGAGTTCTAGCTCACCGTAGTTCACGGTGAGGCCCTGGGCCGAGGAGAACGTCTCGTGGTCGCGCGCGGCGGCGAAGACGTCGGCGTGCCGGGACAGCACCCAGTAGTCGTGACCGGGGTTCTCCGGCACGACGTGGTGGACGGGGTCGAGGTCGCGCAGGGCCTGGTACATCGGCCAGCGATTACCCCAGGTCTCAGCGGTGGCGAGTTCGAAGCGGGCCTCGGCCGTTTGAGACACAATAGGGTTCATGTCTCATGATTACGACATGAGCCGGAATATGTCAAGGTCGGTTGTAGGATCCCGGTACGTTTGTCCAAACCCCAGACATCGTTGTAGGTTCCGGTCAAATATGGCGGATCATTTCGAAGCATTCGGCAACTTATGGACGATCCGCCATCCTCGGGCGGATTCCCAGAGTCTGCCTGGCATTCGCAACCTGTTTTGCGGGCACTGTCGCGACGGCCAGCGCGTCTCTGAGGCACGCAGCGCGAGAAAGATTTGGAGAAAGCTTCCGCAGAAGGTGCAGGGAGAGCGCACAATTAAGCCCGTCGCTTCTCCGTGGAATCGACGGGATCGATTGAGCAGGAGAGCAATTTAGGCGTCGAGCTGCAGCGGCAACCGTGCCACCGTTGCCCGGCCTGATCTCCTCGTCGGGAGCAGTATCAATGTGTGGCGGTGGCCTAGACATGTACGCTAGTACCCGTACCAGCCCGTCGAAGTACGGCGTCAGTTCGCCGCAGGTGCGAGCTTCATCGCCACCCGGGCCGGTTGCGTTCGTTACCGCTCAACGGCCCGGCTCAGCGCTTCTCGCACCCATCCGGCCACCGATTGAGTGCTGGGGACTGCCTCTGGTTCGTCGAGGACGCGAGACGTGAGTACCGCGGTGTCACCCTCATCCAGACCGCGCTGGACGCCAGTCTCAAAAGCGTCGACTTGGCGCTTGCACTGTGGTGATGGCGTGTCCCCGAGGCGGTGTCGCGGCGGGGTCAAGCCTGCGCGGTGAATCTTATGCGTGTGCAACGCGGGCTGATTCTTGTCCCGTCTTTGTCCATTGCAGTGTCGACAGGAGAGACGTCGATTCGCCTGGTGCTGCTGATTGTGCGGTCAAGGTGAGTTGGTGCTCGGCGAGTCGGCTGTGCCGCAGTTGCGTGCCGCCGATCCAGTTGGGCATCAATGAGACGAGCACGTGGTGGTGAATGACTCCGGTGAGTTCGTCGACCGAGTAGCTGCCGCTGTAGGCAAGGTACCCGGCCGCGGCCGCGGCGCGTTGGTCCTCGGTACCACCCGCGGCCGTCGGGTTGTCGTAGGCGGGCCGGTCTGGGGTCATGACTTGAGCGGACATGTAGCCGTCTGGTGTGTACATGATGAGACCGGTCGGTTTCTCACCGTGCGGGTAGGTGATCGGCCCGTCGGGGCCGAGTTTTTCGGCGTAGTAGGTGAGTTTCCATGCACCGATCAGATGCTCCCGCAGCGTCATTGGGCCGTCCTCTTGAGTTCGGGGAAGTGAAACATGAGCCAGGACTGCGGGCTGACCCAGTTCGGGTAGAGGCTGATCATTTCGTCGTAGACGTGCTGTTCGCTGTTGCCTCGCTTGACTAGTCGATCGAAGTCGGCCAAATACTCCTTGGAGGCAGCCAGGGCGTCCGGGGTGTCGGGGGCGCCGGTCTTCTTGTGGCCGGCGACGACCGTCGCGGGATTCAACGCCTCGAGACGGTCGAGTGCGGCGATCCAATTGGCGCGCGATTCGGGTGTGGTGTCGCCGACGAACATGTGGCATTGGTTGTAGACGACGTCGCCGCCGACGACGAGGTCGATTGCGGGAACGTGGATGGAGGTGGTGTCCACGGTGTCGGTGCGCCCCTGTTTGACGATGTTGATGTCGTGACCTTCGAGGGTGAAGGTGTCTCCCGTGAACGGTTGGGCCGCAACGAGTTGGGCGGGAAGTTGGTCTGGGAAGAGCGCGGTGGCGAAGCCGTGCCACTGCGGTGTGAGTTGATCGCGCATCAGCTGGACTGATTCTGGTGTGGCGATCGCTTCGGCGTTCGGAAATCGTTGCAACAAGACGCTGAGGCCGTAGAAGTGGTCGAAATGTCCGTGTGTGAGATAGATCGTGGTGAGTGTGCGGTGGTGTAGCGCGATCCAGTCGGCGAGGGCGGTGGCTTCTGCGGTCGTGGTGAGAGCGTCGACCAGGACCGCGTCCGTCTCGCCATAGATCAGCGTTGCGGTGATGGGGTCCCAGCTCAGCGGCGGGCCGAAGGGGTAGGGCGGGGCACCGGCGAGAGTCTTCTCGGGTGCAGTAAAGACGTTGACGGCCAATGGTGGTGATGGTGGGGGAGGCATGCAGATCTCCTTGGTGTCAGATGGGGAGGGCGGGGTCGGAGTTTGGGTGAGCAATCGCGGCGCCCGGGGTAGGGAGCTGGTGTGGGGCGGCGCATGGACAGGTTTAGGCGGGCTGAGTGGGAGTTGCCGTGGTGGAGGGTACGGCTTTGATGAATGCGCCCCGCATCACCGTGAGTGTTCCGTCGCGCAGTGCGGTGCTGAAGTTCATCACCCGGGTCATGCCGTCCTCGATGATCATCGGCAAGATGAGTTCCGGCCGGGCTGCGCCGTCGCCGAGGGTTGCGGCGGACCAGTCGTTGACCCACGCGGTCTCGTCCACCCACGCCAGGGTGGTGAAACCTGCTGAGCGGATCGCCTGTTCGAGTTCGTGAGGGGTGCTGAGGAAGCTGTCGGTCCCGTCGAGCGACCATGGCATCGGCCACGGTGGCTGCTGCCCGGCCGTGGCGCACACCTCCCAGACCGCGAGGCGCGCCCTGGGTGCGAGAAGCCGCGCGACCGCCGAAAACCACCGGTGCTTGTCCGCGACGTTCATTTGGACGTGCATCGTGATCGCGGCGTCGAACGGCCGTTCAACGCCCAGTTCCAACATGTGGTCGGCAGACAAGGCGGTGATGTCGGCATGCTGGAAGCGCACCTGATCGCCGTAACCCATTCGCATGGTGAGTGTCTGGGCGGCCTCGACGTAGCCGGCGGTGATGTCGACACCCACTACGGTGGCAGATGTCTGTTCGGCGATGCGTCGCGCCGGCCCGCCAAATCCGGACCCGACGTCGATCACCACGTCGCCGGGTGAGATGGCCAGACTGGGAATGAGCTTGTCGACGGCGCCGACGCCGCCGGCGTGATATTGGTCGAGGAGTCCGGTCTGCTCGGGTGTGAAGTATCCCTCGGACTGACCGGAATCGAGCATGGCGGTGATCCGGCCGGCGACGTCGTGTTCGGTGTAGGTCATGAGCGTGGTCGTTCCCCTCGGTCGCTGATGGGACCCCCTCGACGGTAATCGCCTGCAGGAGGCTAGAACCCGCGCCGCGGGCGGTCCTGCACGCGGGGCACCGAGGCGTGCACGGCGTGGCCATAATCGATGGTGTTCGGCGGGTGCTACCGGCCACCCACAACACGGTTCATGCCGCACCACTCACGCGGGGACACGCGCCGAGGGATGTCCCGTCCGCATCACGTTCGCCGGACCATCGCGTGGACAACGTCGACGCGGTCGGCCTCGGGGATCGTCGTAGTGTCGAAGACCACGCTCACCGCCCGGTGGGCCCGTCGTGGCGGGTCGGCGACGGTGCGGGTGTCGAATCCGTCAGCATGGCACGGCCCCTCCTGGGCGTCAGTGTTCGCACATGCTCGGCCGACCCGACGACCATGTCAACCGAGGTGTGTCACGACGACGCAGTCGGTGCTTTCGTCGAGGCGAAGTCGTCGCGGTGTTCGTCGATGAACTGCTTGAGGTCCATGGGCGGTGTGCCGGTGAGTTCCTCGACGGTGTTGGTCTTGGACACCCACAGGCCGTTGTGGAGGTCCTCGATGACGCCGCCGATGTGCTGGGCGAAGTACTCGCCCAGGATTGGGATGGGTGTGACGAAGGCACTGAATTCTTCGACCGACATGGGGGCATAGCGGATGGCGCGCCCGAGGACCTCGGTGAGGGCCTCGGCGATGGCGGTGCCGTCCATGTCGGTGGGCCCGTCGAGTTGGTAGGCCTTCCCGGCGTGGGGGGCAGGGTTGGCCAAAATGGTGGCGATGACGCGGCCCTGGTCGAATGCGGTCAGTGGCGCGAAGTGGGCGTCGCCGAAGGGCAGGGTGAGAATGTCATCGCCGATGAGCGGCCATAGGGTGAAGGGGTAGAGCAGCCATTCGGCGAACAGGTTGGGTCGGATGTGGGTCACGGGGACCTCCGCCCAGTCGAAGACCTGTTGGGCCATCCAATGGTTCTGTGAGGCATGGCTTTTCGAGTCACGCCTGCAGGTGCCCTGGGACATGTTGACGATGGCCCTGACTCCGGCCTCGTGGGCGGCCTGGGCGAAGTACGTTGTGCCGTCGATGATTCCGGGGACGATGGGATAGACGAAGTAGGCCGAGTCGACGCCCTCCAGTGCGACCCGAACGCTGTCGACGTCGAGGAGGTCGCCGAGCACGACCTCGGCGCCCAGTTCGCGCAGAGTGTCGGCGCGGGCGTCTTCGCGGTGCACCATGGCTCGCACGGTGTGGTCGGTGTGTTGTAGTGCGCGCACGATCTCGCGGCCGGTTGATCCGCTCGCTCCGGTGACGAGGATCTGGGAGGCAGTCATGGGTGGTGTCCTTTTGGGTTTGTGGGGTGGGGCGGTGGCCGTGGCACGTGTGGTGGTGGACGCGCTAGCCGAAGAGGTCGGGGTGCTCGGTGATGTAGTGCTCGACCGATTCGGCGGGCTGCCCGGTGACGGTCTCGACGTCAGCGGTCAGACGGTCGTATCGGTTGGCGCGGTGCAGTTTTGCGACGGTGACGATGTGGTCGGTGATGTGCACGGAGATGCCCAGTGAGGTGATGGCGGTGCGGAAGTCGTCAAGCGACATGTCCACGGCTGTGACGGGACGGCCCAGTGCCGCGGCGTATTGCTCGGCGAGTCCGTTCACGTCCAAGACTTGTGGGCCGGTCAGTTCGTAGACGTTCCCGATGTGCCCGGTCGGGTCTTTCAGGATGGTTGCCACGACGCGGGCGACGTCGGTGGTTGCCACCGGTGAGGTTCGGCCGTCGCCGAAGGGAAGCACCAGTTCGCCGCGTTCGCTGATCGATTGCCGTGACAGCAGCGTGAACAGCGGATTGTCAAGGAAGACGGTGGGTCGCACGTGGACGGTGGGAACCGGCGACCAGTTCATCATCTGCTCGGCCAGCCAGTGCCACCGTTGGTGGTTGGATTCCTCGGTGCTGGTCGAGGTCATCTCCGACACCGTCATCTGCGACATGTTGACCAATACGTCCAACTCGCCATGCTCGGTGGCCAGCGCGGTGACCACGGCGGCGGCCTCCAGGTAGTCCGCGGAGACCGCCATGTTGAAGAAGGCGCGATTCGCGCCGCGCAGGGCGGTGGTGACTGCGGCGGGATCGGTCAGATCGCCGACCACGACCTGCGCGCCGCGGTCGCGTAGCGCGTCGGCGCGGCCGTCGTCGTGGTGCACCATGACCCGCACCGCCTCGCCACTGGCGAGGAGGGCGTCGGCGACCAGGCGGCTGACGCTGCTGAAGCCGGCGGCGACGCCGGTGACGAGGTGTAGTGGGCGCTCGGTCATGACCGGTGACCGGTCGCCGATGGACGCGGTGAGACCCGTGAGGTCGTCGTGCTGGGTGTGAGGGCGGCCATTGGGTTGGGTCTCCAATTTGGTTGAGAAGAATAGGTAATCACTTCGGCGGCGCACATCGTGCGGTGTAGAGGGGATACGGCGAAAGCTACTACCGGATGGCGCGGTGCGGCGACGATGTGCAACCCCGGCACAGAGGTATGCACGCGTTGAGGCCATCGCGCACCCCGTTGCGACGTCGGAACCGTTGGCCGTGCCGCCAACGCACTCAAGGGCCGACGCCTCACCGGCAGGACACCTCCACCGGTGCCTGGGTAGTGCCGGGCCCACCGCCGGGAGGTCCGCATTTCGACTTCTGCATGGGGAGTCGGTGTGCGGTGTGTGTGGCGTGCACAGGTGTAGTCCCGCCGTGCACGACGGCGCCGCGGTGATCGTGTCGGCGGAGTTGGGGTGCCAGCATCGGGTCATCCGATTCAGCGGCATTCGTCGGCTCACCTCGACGATGCGTGGCGCCGGCCCGGTCGTGGAGAACGGTGCATCCGCGCGTTCGACGGCGGCGCCAAGTCGACCGGTGGGAACGCCGGATTCGGACCCAACAGAAAGGCTCGTCATGGCTACTGCACAACTCTTGGTCACCGGTGCCACCGGTGCCACCGGTCTTGCCGCGGTCGAAGCGTTGAAGGGCAGCGGTAACGCTGTGCGCGCCCTCGTCCACAGCGACGACTCCCGTGCTGATCGGCTCCGCAACCTGGGCGCCGAGATCGTGGTGGGAGACCTGCTCGACATCGACAGCGTCCATGCGGCCATGAACGGGGTCGACGCGGCCTACTTCGTCTATCCGATCAAGCCGCGGCTACTGGATGCGACCGCCTACTTCGCCCAAGCCGCGAAGGAGTCTGGGGTGGGTGCCATCGTGAACCTCTCACAGCGGACCTCGCATAGGCACTCGAAGAGTCATGCGGCGCAGAATCATTGGATGGCCGAGCGGGTGTTCGATTGGTCGGGTGTCCCCGTGACCCACTTGCGCCCGACGTTGTTCGCCGAGTGGATGCTGTACCCGTTCGCCGTGCAGGGCGTCACCGACAACGACACCCTGGCTTTGCCGTTCGGCACCGGCAAGTTCGCGCCGATCGCCGCCTATGACCAGGGTCGCGTCATCGCCACCGTCTTGTCCGATCCTGCCCGGCACGCCGGGCAAACATATCTGCTCAACGGCCCCGCCGTCCTGGACGGAGAAGGAGTCGCCGCCGCTCTGGGCGAAGGGCTGGGTCGGCCGATCACCTACTTCCCGTTTCCCATCGAAGACTTCCAGGCCGTCGCCGCGACGATCCCCGAGTTGTCGGACTTCTTCGCCCAGCACATCGGCGCGGTGGTCGCCGAACTCAACGACGGCCTGCTCTCGGAGACCAACGACACCGTGCAACAGCTCACCGGCAGCGCCCCGATGAGCGTTCAGGACTTCGCCCGCGCCCACAGCGCTGAATTCGCCCACAAGCCCACCGCCTGACACACCGCCATCCAAGGGAGCCACGGACTATGAGCACCATCGAGAACCTGACCGACCGCAACACCCACTTCGCCGAGACCGAGTTCACCGCCGGGTTGAAGATCGTGCCGCAATTGAAGACGCTGCTGATCGGCTGCGTCGACCCACGGGTCGACCCTGCACAAGTGCTGGGCGTGCAGCTCGGGGAGGTCGCGGTGATCCGCAACATCGGCGGCCGGGTCACCCCCGACGTCATCGCCGAGATCGCACTGTTGGTGACGTTGACCAAGACCCTGGGCGGGGCGCTGGGCCCGGGTTGGGATCTGATCGTGTTGCAGCACACCGACTGCGGGATCCTGCGGCTGCAAGACCCGCCCGACAAGCTCGCCGCCATCTTCGACATCGACCCAACCTCGCTGAGCGACAAGCACGTCGGTGATCCGCGCGCGGCCATCGAGGGCGACGTCGCCGCCCTGCGGGCATCGCCGCACATCCCGGGGGCGTTCCGGGTCAGCGGCATGGTCTACGACGTCGCCACCGGGCGGATCGAGACGGTCACCGGGCCAGCTGTGCTACGTCCCGACCCCACCGATGTGTGACGGCTGCGGATCACACACCGAGGCGACCGCCTCCCAGCCGCGCGTCGCCGGGGGTGCCGCGGTCGACCCCATCGAGTTGGAGCCGGTCGACGAAGTCGTCGTCACCACCCTGATGGACAACGCCTACGACGCGCTGCTCGGGGACACCGCCATTGCCCACCGAACGACGTTCCCCGCAACACCGACCGTCGCGGCGCCGCAGTTCACCCAAGGCTGCACCGCACCGGGATTGATCGCCGAACACGGTTTCTCCGCCTTGGTCACCACTCGGCGCGGAAACACCTCGCACACTGTCCTCTTCGACACCGGGGTGTCCCCGGACGGTATGGCGGCCAACTTCGAGCGCCTCGGCCTGGACGCGGCGGCGATCGAAGTGGTCGTGCTCAGCCACGGACACTTCGACCACGCCGGCGGGTTCCCCGGCCTGGCCAGGCTTCGGCGCCGCAACGGCATGCCGCTGATCGTGCATCCGTTGGTCTGGAGCCGCCGACGTGTCGCGCTGCCCAACGACATGCATTGGCAAATGCCGACTCTGACCCGACGGGGACTGGAGGCTGAGGGCCTGGAGGTCATCGAGCGGCGCCAACCCTCACTGCTGATGGACGATTCGATCCTGATCACCGGCGAGGTCGACCGCACCACCGACTTCGAGCGCGGCATGCCCGGCCACGAGGCGTGGCGCGACGGACTCTGGGAACCCGACCCGCTGATCCTCGACGAACAAGCACTGGTGGTTCACCTCAAGGGCCGCGGACTGGTCGTACTGACCGGATGCGGGCACGCCGGCGCGGTGAACATCGCCCGCCACGCCATGCGCCTGACCGGCGTGGATCGACTGCACGCCTTCCTGGGAGGTCTGCATCTCAGCGGCGCCGCCTTCGAACCCGTCATCGAACCCACGGTCACCGCGTTCACCGCCATGGCCCCGGACCTGCTGGTGCCGGCGCACTGCACGGGCTGGAAGGCCCAGCACCGGCTGGCCGGCGCGTTGCCAGGGGCGTTCGTCCCCAACGCGGTGGGGACGTCGTTCACGTTGTCCGGGGTGCCGGCGTGACAGCGCCGGGGGCCGATTGTCGCAGTCCCACGACCAGGGAGGACGTGCCGTCGACGACATGACGCGTACGCGGTATGCCGACAAACCGACCACCGAGGCGTCGACGTGGATCGACGCATCGCCTGAGGTGGTGTGGTCATTGGTCGCCGACATCGAACTGATGCCCACGCTCAGCGACGAACTGCGCTCGGTGGAGTGGCTCGAGCCGGCCACGGGGCCGGCGGTGGGCGCAGCGTTCCGCGGCTACAACCAGCACGGCGATGGGCAATGGTCCACGGTGTCCTACGTCGTGGCCTACGAACCCGGTCAGGTGTTCGCCTGGGCCGTGGGCAACGTCGAGCACCCCGGAGCGATCTGGCGGTTCACCCTCGGCCCCGACGGCGGCGGAACCCGGTTGACCCAGTGGGTGCAGATGGGACCGGGTCGATCTGGGGTGAGCATGGCCATCGCGTCGCGCCCCAACCAAGAGTCGGCGATCGTCGCCGGCCGGCTACGCAACTTCCGCGAGGGCATGACACGCAACCTGGCAGCAATCAAGTTCCTCGCCGAGCACCGATGACCCACCCGCGACACCGTCACGTCACCTGCCGTGAAACTCCCTCTCCTGCAGTCCATGTGAACGGCACCGGACACCGGCAACGCAGGATGCCGCCCTCGGCGCATCGCCGCCCGACGCCGCCAAGGGGATGCCGATGACCTGCGGGCACCACCGGGTGCCGGTCCTGATGATGGTGCACGCCCACCCCGACGACGAGTCCAGCCTCACCGGCGGCACCCTGGCCCGATACAGCGCCGGCGGGTGGCGCACCGTGCTGGTCACTTGCACCGACGGCGGGCAAGGCGATACCGCCGACGGACTCAAACCCGGGGATCCCGGCCACGACCCGCGCCTCGTCGCCGCTGCGCGCTCTGGAGAACTCGACCGCGCCGCAGCCGCCCTGGGCGTTCACGACGTCGTCGCACTCGGCTACCCCGACTCCGGCGTCAGCCTCGAAGCGGCCGCCGTGGATCGTGATGCCGCATTCAGTACACGCCCCATGCGCCCCATGCTGATTCGCCTGGTCCGCCTGATCCGGATGTACCGACCCGACGTGTTGGTGACCTACCCGCCCAACGGCCTCTCCGGGCACCCCGACCACATACGCACCCACGACCTGGTATCGGCCGCCCACGCCAACGTCGTCGCCAACTCCCAAGCCGAGAGTGCGATGTCGGATCCGTCGCCGGCGACGGCGTGGGGCCCGCAGCTCTACCACATCGCACTGTCACGGACACGGCTGCGCGGTGTGGCGGACTGGGCGCGCGCCACGCTGGGGGAGGACACCTGGGTGCCGCCGGAGGCCATGGCCGTCGCCGACGACGACATCACCACCGCGATCGACGTCGCCGCGTTCTGGACGCACAAACTTCGGGCCCTGGGCGCGCACGCCAGCCAGGCCGATGCCGCAGCGCTGCTACGCATCTTCACCACGGCGGCGGGACCGAACGGCCGCGTCGAGGAGTACGTCCGCGTCCACCCGCCCGTCATCACGGTCACGTCCCCGACGGTGGAGTCGGAGTTCTCGAGTTTCCCAGCGTCGAGGGGGGTTTCGCGGTGGACGCCGCAACCATGACTCCCGTGGTGCAGGCGAGTTCACCGTGCCTCACCCCGTGCTCGGTCTCGTGCGCCCTGCGCACGATTCGACCGCAGCGGGGGTCATCGGGCCCCGCTCGACTTACCGTCAAGTCAGAGCCCTGCAGGCAGCGGCGGCTTGCAACCCGCCGAGAGGGGATGGACGAATGACAGTCAACGGCAACATGTTTGACCCAGCATCGGGTGGCGCCCAGCGGGCACCCGACAACCACCAGGGTGAGCCCGAACGCCGCCACCTCCGCAGTGACAACGATCGGACCAAGGGATGACCCGGGTACTGGTGACAGGAGCGACCGGCGCGACCGGCCTGGCCGCGATCCAATCGCTGTACGAAGGCGACGTGTCGGTGCGCGCACTGGTCCACAACGACGACGCCCGCTCGGATCCCCTGCGCGCGTTGGGCGCCGAGATCGTCACCGGTGACCTCCTCGACATGAACAGCGTGGCCGCGGCCATGGACGGCGTGGACGCCGCCTACTTCGTCTACCCGGTGCACCCCGGGCTCATCGACGCCACCGCATACTTCGCGCAAGCGGCCACCGAGGCCGGTGTCGGCGCCATCGTCAACATGTCGCAGCGCCCTGCCCGACGTGAGGCGAAGAGTCATGCCTCGCTCAATCATTGGATCAGCGAGCAGATCTTCGAACGCGCCGAGGTGCCGGCCACCCATCTGCGGTCCAGCCTCTTCGCCGACTGGCTGCTCTACGCCGGGCAGGTGGACCGCATCGTCGACGCCAACGTGCTGGCGTTGCCGTTCGGCGACGGCAAATTCTCCCCCATCTCCTCCCAGGACCAGGGCCGGGTGATCGCCACCATCCTCACTGATCCGGCGCCGCATGCCGGCCAGGTGTACTACCTCAACGGGCCCGAGGTGATGACCGGCAAGGGCATCGCCGAGGCCGTCGGCGAGGTCCTCGGACGCAGCATCGCCTACTACCCGATGCCGATCGCGGAGTTCCAGGCCATCGTCACCGACATCCCGTATCTGGGGTCGTTCTTCGCCCAGCACATCGGTGCGGTCGCCAACGACCTGATCAACGGCGTCTTCGAGCCCACCAACACGACCGTGCAGGACATCACCGGCGTCGCGCCGATGAACATCCAGGACTTCGTCCGCCTGCACCTCGACCAGTTCGCGCCCCGACAGTCCGCCACGCCGATCCCCTGACCGCACACATCTCCGAAATCAGTTCTGCTGCAACACATGACCGAACCGGTCACCTCACCCGAAAGGCATCTCATGACCTCACCCACCAAGGCCCATCCGGTCATCTTCATTCACGGACTGTGGATTCATTCCAGCGCGTGGCAGCCGTGGTTGGACCTGTTCGCCCACAACGGCTATTCGGTGTCGGCGCCGGGATGGCCCGGTGACTCGCCCACCGTGGAGGAGACTCGGGCCAATCCCGAGGCGATGAACGACATCGGCATCGCCGACATCGTCGACCACTACGCGGCCATCATCGGCACACCCGCAGTCAAACCGATCATCGTCGGGCACTCCTTCGGCGGTCTGATCGCCCAGGAATTGTTGGCCACCGGGCATGCGGCTGCGGCCGTGGCCATCGACCCCGCCGCCATCAAGGGCGCCAAGGCGCTGCCCATCGCGCAACTGAAGTCGGCGTTCCCCGTCCTGGGCAACCCCGCCAATCGTCATCGCGCCGTCGCGCTCACCGCCAAGCAGTTCCACTACGCGTTCGGCAACACCCTCACCGAAGAGGAATCCGACACGCTGCACGACAAGTGGGCCATTCCCGGTGCGGGACGTCCGCTGTTCGAGGAGGCCGGCGCCAACTTCTCCCGCCACTCCGCGGCCACCGTCGACGTTCACGTCGCCGACCGCGGCCCACTGTTGCTCACCTCGGGCACCGAGGATCACGTCGTGCCCCTCAAGGTCACCAAGGAAGTCGTCGCCCTTTACGCCAAGGGGCCCTCGGTCACCGACTTCCACGAGTTCGAGGGCAAGGGACATTCCCTGACCATCGACAACGGATGGAAGGACGTCGCCGACGTCGCGTTGCAGTGGCTGGCCCACAAGGGTTTCTGAGCCCCGCCCGACCGCCAGCCCGCCACCACCGACCCGCGGTCACGCCGCGGTGGTGGCGGGCCGCGCGCCCGACCTACGAGGCCGCAGTCACGAGTGACGGCTCACGACGAGGAGACCATCCGTGCGCCACCGGCACACCCACCGTGACCGCACGCCGGGCCCTGGCGAACCCGCTACGCCGGTGCGGGATGTGACGGGGCCCGGGGAGGACACGACCCCCACGGGCATCGCAGATGCTGCCGGATCCGGCGGTGACGGAGTCCACCCCGTGGATCGAGGCGCAGTGCGTGCGACCCCCGCATCGCACCCACTGCCCAGTGACCTGCTCAGCTTGTTCGCGATACCGCTGGGTGTGTCAGGTGCGGCCGGAATGTGGCAAGCAGTGCGGGAGACACGAACCGCCCCGGGCTGGCCCGCGGAGGCGTTGTTCGCCGTCAGCGCCGCGGCCTGGTTGGCCCTGTCGGTGGCCTACCTGCTGACTCGCAGCCGCACGCGCGGCGGGTTCACCGTCGACCGCACCCATTCGGTCATCGGACCGTTCGCCGCCTACCTGCCGGTTGTCGGCTTGCTCGTCTCCTCCCACTACGTGCAGTATCTGCCCGCCGCGCGGTACGTGGTGGCGGTGTTCGTGGCCGCATTGGCCTACCTGATCACCCAACTGCTGGCCCACTGGCTACTGGGCAACCTCCCCGCCGAGGCGCTGCACCCGGGATACTTCCTGCCCACCGTCGCCGGGCCCTTCATCGCCAGCATCGGGCTGTCCTTCAACGGCTGGCACCACGCCGCCCTGGGCGCGTTCGGCATCGGGTTGTTCTTCTGGCTGGCGATCGGCACCCTCATCTTCAACCGGCTGTTCACCGGAGCGTCCCTGCCCGACCGTGTGAAACCGACCCTGGCGGTGCTGCTTTCAGCACCCGCCACCGCCGGCATCGCATGGTTCCTGCTCGACGGCGCCGCCCTGGACACAGTGGAGAATCTGCTGCTCGGCGTGCTCGCCCTCATGCTCGTCGTGCAGCTCGTCCTGGTCGCCGAATACCGCACGTTGGCCTTCAACAAAGGATTCTGGGCGTTCACCTTTCCAGTGGCGGCCTCGAGCAACCTCACCATCCGCGCACTGGGCGCCACCGAGTGGGTCGGCGCGGGCTACGCGACGTGGATCATCGCCACGGCTGCGACCGCCTTCGTCGCCGCCATCGCGGTGTTCGCCTCGATCCACGCCCTCGGCAACACCACCCAGCACCCACGACTCACGATCAGGAGGCGGCAACGATGACAGAGGCATTCATCCTCGGCGGTGTGCGAACACCATTCGCGCGCTACGGAAGTACGTTGTCCCACATCCGCACCGACGACCTGCTCGGCATGGCCATGACGGGCGCCTGCGACAGGGTCGGTGTCGACCCCGGCGCCGTGGAGGACGTCATGGCCGGGTGCGTGAACCCCGCCCACGAAGGGCTCGGCGACGTGGCCCGATGGGCTGCGCTGGCCGCCGGGTTCCCCGACAGCGTCGCCGCCGCCACCGTGAACCGGTTCTGCGGATCGTCGCTCTCGGCCACCATCGCGGTGGCGCACGCCATCAAGGCCGGCGATCTCGGCGTCGGCATCGCCTGCGGAGTGGAATCGATGTCACGGTCGGGCTGGGCGTTGATGAAGGGCGACGCGGCATTCAGCCCCCGCGGGCCGGTGTTGATGCTCGACACGATGTGGGCCGGCGCCAGTGGTCCACCCCACCCGGCGCTGCTGGCTCGCAACGCCTACATCTCGATGATCGAGACCGCGCAGAACGTCGCCGACCGGTACGGCCTGACCCGCGAAGAAATCGACACCTTCGCCCTGCGGTCCCAGCGCAACGCCAAGGCCGCCCGTGATTCCGGTCGGTTGGCCAAGGAGATCATGGCGGTGAGGATCCCGGCGACGAAGAAGACCCCCGAAAGGCTCTTCGAGCACGACGAATTCATCCGCGACGACACCACCGCCGAAAACCTGGCCTCCCTGTCCGCGCAACCCGGCACCACCCAGATGACCGCCGCCAACTCCACGCCCCTGACCGACGGGGCCAGCGCCATCGTGCTCGCCTCCCAGCAGCGGGCCGCCGAACTCGGCATCGCGCCGCTGGCGCGGATCGTGTCCTCGGCGGTGCACGGCATCGACCCCCTCTTTATGGGGTTGGCCCCCGCCTGGGCGATCCCCTCGGCCCTGCGTCGCGCCGGACTGACCCCCGAGGAGGTCGACGTGTGGGAGGTGCACGAAGCGTTCAGCGCCCAAGCCCTCGGCGTGCTCCGCGAACTGCCACATCAGCTGGGCGGGTTCGTCATACCCGATGACAAGCTGACACCCAACGGCGGTGCGGTGGCCATCGGACATCCCTTCGGTGCCACCGGAACCCGCTACGTCCTGACGCTGGCCACCGAACTGCGCGAACGACACGCACGCTACGGCGTCATCGGAGTGTGTGTCGGGTCCGGACAAGGCGTGGCGCTGGTGTTGGAGAACCCCGACGCACGGTGACAGCCCCCGGGCGAGCCTCAGCACGTGCTCACTGCTGTGCCTGACGTGCACGACCGGCCTACGGAGGACACCGGGACTCCCGACACCGAAATAGCCTGGAAGTCAACGACATCGACACGCCCCGGCAATGAGGAAGACACGACCATGGAGAATCCGGTTGTCCCGTCCGAGCCGACACCAGACACGCTCTCCGAGCACCTCACGCACGGCCCCGCTGCCGAAGCGGCGGTCGCCGACCTCGGCCCGGCGCCCAGCGGCGACGGGTGCGTCGAATGTCTGGCCGGCAACGGCTGGTGGCTGCACCTACGCCGCTGCGCGGCGTGCGGGCACGTGGGGTGCTGCGACACCTCACCAAGCCAACACGCCTCCCGCCACGCCCACACCCACGCTCACCCCGTCGCCCAGTCCTACGAACCCGACGAGGACTGGTTCTGGGACTACCCCCAGGGACAGTACGTCGAGGGCCCCCAGCTGCGGCCACCCACCACGCACCCACGATCACAACCCACTCCCGGGCCCCAGGGTGCGGTACCGCTGGACTGGGAGAGCCACCTGCACTGACGCCGCCCACCCGCGCGTCGCACACCCCGCCCACCTCGCCCAGCACTTCACGGAGGCCACCCATGTCCCGCACCGCGACCACCACCGAACACGTCGTGTCCCGGCTCGACATCCCCACCGGGATGCCCTTCGACCGCTTCTGCGACGCGTTCGAATCGTTGGCTCCGGTCTTCGACAGCGCCGTCGTCGCGCGCATCACCGCAGGCGGCGGATCCTGGGACGACGTGCGCGCCGCGGTGAACGCCAACGCTCCCCACGGGCTGATGATCTTCACCTCCATCGACGCCGGACCCCTGATGGCCGCCGCCGGACACCGCGCCCGGGCGACGGAGTACCTGCTCGGCAACCACGTCGTCGCCGAACAGATGTTCCGCCACGACCCGCTGGCACTGCTGTACGCGCCGCTGCGCATTCTGGTCCACGAGGGTGACCACGGCGAGGCGACATTCTCCCTGGACCGACCCAGCACCCTGTTCGCCAGTCTGCGCGATCCCCGAATCACCGAGATCGGCCACGGCCTGGATCGCAAGGTGAGCGACCTGCTGTCCCTGCTGGGCGTGGACGCCGCAGCAGTACTGCTCGCCGGCAGCACCGACCGATGACGACCCCTACCGCCGCACCAACCGACGCCGAGGCGAACCGGCTGCGCCGCCAGGCCCGCCGCATCGCCGACCTCACCGCCTCCGATCCGCAATTCGCTGCCGCACAACGCATTCCGGAGGTTTTTGACGCGGCCCGACGTCCCGGTCTTCGGCTGGCCCCGACACTGGCGGCCCTGGTCGACGGCTACGCCGAACGACCCGCACTCGGGCAGCGCCGCCACGAAATCTTCACCGACGAAGCCACCGGCCGCGTGGACAGCCGGCTGCTGCCGCAGTTCGACACCATCACCTACCGCGAACTGTGGGACCGGGTGACCGCCGTCGCCACCGCCTGGAGCAAGAACCCCACCAACCCCGTCTGCGCCGGAGACTTCGTGGTCACCGTGGGTTTCTCCAGCCCGAACTACCTGACCGTTGACCTGGTCTGCGCCTACCTCGGCTTGGTGTCGGTTCCGTTGCAGCACAACGCCTCAGTCGCCGCGCTCAGTCCGATCATCGCCGAGGTGGAACCCCGTGTGCTCGCCGTCGCCGCGGCCTACCTGGACCTGGCCGTAGAAGCCGCGCTGGGCAGTCCCACGCTGCGTCGGGTGGTGGTCATGGATGCTCACCCCCAACTCGACGAGCACCGCGACAAGCTCGAACGGGCGCGGCAACGCCTGCAGGATGCCGGCATGACCACCGCCATCGGCACGCTGTCGGCCGACGCCGAACGCGGCGCGGCGTTGCCCCCGGTGGAGCTCTACACCGCAGACACCGACCAGCGACTGGCCGTCATCTTCTACACCTCGGGCAGCACCGGCACCCCCAAGGGCGCGATGTACACCGAGGCGATGGTGAAGATGATGTGGACGCAGTCCTTCGCCGACACCGCCCGCACCCCGGTCATCAACGTCAACTTCATGCCGCTCAACCACCTCGGTGGTCGGCTGGCCCTGGGATCGGCGTTCGTCGCCGGCGGCACCAGCTACTTCGTCGCCAAACCCGACCTGTCCACCTTGTTCGAGGACTTCACGCTGGTGCGGCCCACCGACATGGCACTGGTGCCCAGGGTCGTCGACCTGCTCTTCCAGCAATACCGAGGAGGGGTCGACCGCCGCGTCGACGCCGGCCTCGAGGTCCACCTCGCCGAGGGCGAAGCCGCCACCGAGCTGCGCGAACACATCCTGGGAGGGCGGCTGATGGGCGGATTCGTCGCGACCGCGCCGCTGTCAGCAGAGATGAAGGACTTCCTCGAAAGCCGACTCGAGGTCCACCTCGTCGACGGTTACGGCATGACCGAGGTGGGCGGCATCAGCGCCGACGGGGCGATTCTGCGCCCACCGGTCATCGACTACAAGCTCGTCGACGTCCCCGAACTCGGGTACTTCCGCACCGACAAGCCCTACCCGCGGGGAGAACTACTGGTGCGGTCGGAGACCGCCACACCCGGTTACTACAAACGCCCCGACGTCACCGCCGAGGTGTTCGACGCCGACGGGTACTACCACACCGGGGATGTCGTGGCCGAGATCGAACCCGACCAGCTGACCTACCTGGACCGCCGCAACAACGTGATGAAACTGTCCCAAGGCGAGTTCGTGGCCGTCTCACGCCTGGAGACCATCTTCTCCGGAGCCCCACTGATCCAGCAGATCTTCGTCTACGGGAACAGTGAACGCGCCTACCTGCTGGCCGTCGTCGTCCCCACCGCCGACGCGCAGCGCAGTTACGCCGGTGATCTCGACGGACTGAAGGCGGCGCTGCGCACGGCGCTGCAACGCAGCGCCGTCGCCGCCGAACTGCAGTCCTACGAGGTACCCGCCGACGTCCTGGTCGAGACCGTGCCGTTCAGCACCGCCAACGGTCTGCTCACCGGTGTCGGGAAACTTCTGCGACCACAACTGAAGGCGCACTACGGTGAACGCCTCGAACAGCTCTACACCGACCTCGCCGACGCCCGCGTCGACGAACTACGCGCCCTGCGCGACGCCGCCGCCGACCAACCCGTTGTCGACACCGTCGTCCAAGCCGCCCGGGCCCTGCTCGAGACCGCCGCCGAGGACGTCGAACCCGACGCCCACTTCGTCGACCTGGGCGGCGATTCGCTGTCGGCGCTGACGTTTTCCAACCTGCTCGCCGACGTGTTCGGCGTCGAGGTGCCCGTCGGTGTCATCATCGGCCCGGCCGCCGACCTGTCGACACTGGCCCGCTACATCTCCGAGGAGAAAACCGCCCAGACCCGGCGGCCCACCTTCGCCACGGTGCACGACCCCGACGCCACCGAGGTCCACGCCGCCGACCTGACCCTGGACAAGTTCCTCGACACCGCCACACTCGACGCGGCAAAGACGTTGCCCCACACAAGCACCGCAGACCCCCACACCGTTCTGCTCACCGGAGCCAACGGCTACCTCGGTCGTTTCCTGGCCTTGGAATGGCTGCGCCGCTTCGAGGTGACCGGGGGCACCCTGATCGTCGTCATCCGAGGGGCCGACGCCGACACCGCCCGAGCACGGCTGGAGGCCGCCTTCGACAGCGGCGATCCGCACCTGCTCGACGAGTTCCGTGCGCTCGCCGACAAGCACCTCGACGTCGTCGCCGGCGACCTCGGCGAACCCCATCTCGGCCTGGACCAGACGACCTGGCACCGCCTCGCCGACCGCGTCGACCTCATCGTGCACTCTGGCGCCTTGGTCAACCACGTGCTGCCCTACCGACAAATGTTCGGACCCAACGTCGTGGGCACCGCCGAGATCATCCGCCTGGCCATCACGGCCCGCATCACACCCATCACCTACCTCTCGACGGTGTCGGTGTCGATGACCGTCGACCCCGCAGTATTCGAAGAGGACGGCGACATCCGGACCATTAGTGCCGTACGTGCCCTCGACGGCGGATACGCCAGCGGCTACGGCAACAGCAAATGGGCCGGTGAAGTGCTCCTGCGCGAGGCCCACGACCTGTGCGGTGTGCCGGTCGCGGTGTTCCGCTCCGATGAGATCCTTGCCCACAGCACCCTGGTCGGTCAGCTCAACGTCCCCGACGCCTTCACCCGGCTGATCTTCAGTGTGCTCAAGACTGGCATCGCGCCAGCCTCGTTCTATCAGACCGACGCCGACGGCCACCGTCAGCGCGCCCACTATCCGGGACTGCCCGCGGACTTCGTCGCCGAATCGATCACCGTCCTGGGTCGCGCCGCGAGGACCGGCTTCACCTCCTATGACGTGATGAACCCCCACGACGACGGGATCTCCCTGGACGTCTTCGTCGACTGGCTCGTCGACGCCGGTCACCCCATCGTGCGCATCGACTCCCACCCGGACTGGTTCTCCCGCTTCCAGACCGCACTCAAAGCCCTGCCCGACCGCACCCGCCAACAATCCGCGTTGCCGCTGCTGGAGGTGTATCGCGTCCCGCAGCCACCGCTGCTGGGCGCCACCGCCCCGACCGCGGTCTACCGCGGCGCGGTTCGCGCAGCGGGAATCGGCGCCGACGGGGACATCCCCCACCTCACCGCAGCGCTGATCGACAAATACGTCAGCGATCTCCGTGTCCTGAAACTGTTGTGACAGCCGGTGAATTCACTGATGTCGGGCCGACCACGGGCCACCTCGCGCACGACCCCGTGCACAGCGTGCACGACCGGGGCGGCGCCATATCCAGCCCGTCCGCGGCGACTTAGCGTCGAAGCCACGAGCTGCTCACCGCAGCCAGAGGACCCGCTGGGTGAGGATCTGATGCGCAAGGACACCGACCGTCGACATCAGTGGCGACGCCCCGCACTCGGCGACGAACGGTGCCCCGACGGCGGGAGACACTGCACCTGCGCCGGCACGGCCACCCCTGACGCCGACGACGTCGAGCGCCCGACGACCTCCTACCCGTTCGGGCGGCGATCAGCCCGGTTCGCGCGGATCAGACGCCGCTTGCGGATCTAGACCTTTCCGCCACCCACACCATCCACCTCCGCACTGCCAGGAGCCGACCACCATGACCACCACCCACACCACCTCCTCGATCTTCTTCATCGGGGGCACCGGAGCCCAAGGGATGCCCATCGTCGCCGCGCTCGTCGCCGACAAGAAGTACTCCGTGCGCGTCCTGACCCGCGACGCGACCTCGCCCCGCGCCCAAGCCCTGCTCGCCCTGGGCAACGTGACCCTGGTGGAGGGCTCCTTCGCCGACGAGGCCGTCCTGAGGGCCGGCTTTCGCGGCTGCGACGGCGCCTACGTCAACATCGACGGCTTCAACACCGGTGAGAAGACCGAAACCTACTGGGCCATACGCAGTTACGAGATCGCGATCGAGGAAGGCATCAGGTTCTTCGTTTACGGTAACCTGGACTACGGCCTGAAGAAATCGGGGTACGACTCCACCTTCCGCAGCGGTCACTACGACGGCAAGGGCCGCATGGGGGAGTGGATCCTGTTCCAGAACCAGGACAACAGTGACCGGATGGGCGCGGCGGTGTTCACCTCCGGCCCCTACATGGAGATGGTGGTCTCGCCGCTGACCGCGATGACACCCACCATCGAAGACGGGGTGGCGACCTGGCGGGTACCACTGGGCGACGGCGCGGTTCCCCATGTCTCACTGGAAGATTGCGGATACTACGCACGCTGGATCTTCGATCACCCCGAACGGTCCAACGGTGTCAACTTGGAAGTCGCCATCGCCGATCTGACCTATGTCGAGATCGCCGAAGCCTTCACCACCGTCACTGGCCACCCCGCCCGCTACGTCGACACCAGCCTCGAGGACTACTGGAACGGCCCCCTCGAAGGCCTGGCGGATCAGCCCGCCGGGTACAACGCCGACCCCGACGACAAGGCCACCATGACCTTTCGAGACAACTTCACCGGATTCTGGAACCTGTGGAAGTACGGCATTATCACCCGCGACTACGCACTGCTCGACGAGATCCACCCCACCCGCATCCGCAGCGCCGAACAATGGTTCCGACGCGAAGACCAACGAGGCCGCGATCTCGGAAAGGGCAGTTTGTGGGACCGCGTTCAACCAGAGAACTGGACGCTGGACAGCGCGATCCTCAAAGGAAGCGCCGACTTGCGAACGGGGACCTTGTGAGCCCGGGCTGGCGAACAGACCTACCGAACGGGTCAGCAATCAACCACCGGCAGCGGCGCGAGACTGTGCACACTGTGCATAGTGGCATGCGCGCTGTGCACGGTGCGACCGGTGGAAGTGTGGCGCGCTGCGGATTGCGCTTTGCTCACGGGCAATACGCTGAATCGCTGGCGATTCGCGTCCCGCTGGTGACAACCGTTCGAGGGGTCCGTCGATGCCAGAACTGAAGACGATCGACTCCCGTCTGATTCCCGCCGAAGATCGGCGCGAAGCGATCGCCGAACAGGGCCGTAAGGACGTCATCCCGGTCGACACCGATTATGGCGGCAATGATCCACTCGTGCTGGGCGCGGTCATCGACGTGGGAGCGATGCGGCTGTCGCGCTACCACACCAATTCCGTCGACGTCAGCCGCACCAGCAGGCGCACCGAGGACGACTATCCACCGAGCGTGATGCTCGCCCTCCAGATGCGTGGCGAGAGCCTGCTTATCCAGGACGATCGCGAAGTCGCCCTCGGACGTGGGGACCTGGTCGTCTACCGGTCCGATTCGCCCTACACGATTCTGGACGAAGAGGGCTATTGCAACGGCCAAGTCCTGGTTCGTAGTGCCGACCTGGCGCTGCCGCACACTGTCATCCGACAGATCACTGCCACCAAACTGTGCCCAGGCCATCCCGTCGCCGAGTTGGCGGCCGCGTACTTCTACCGCTTGGTGTCAGACCTCCGTGCGCTGGAAATCGCCACTAGTGAGCGGATGGGCGCGCCGAGCGTCGAACTTCTCCGGGCCGTGATCAGCACCCATATCGACGCCGAAGGCGTCGATGCCAAGGAGTCGGCGCACGCCACGCTGCAGCTTCGGATCCTCGAATACATCCGCGCCCACCTCGGCGACCCCGATTTGAGCGCTTACCAGATCGCCCACGAACACCACATCTCCGTGCGCCAGCTCTACAAGGTGCTCGGCGCCGCCGACATCACCTTGGGTGACTGGATCCGCGCCCAGCGACTCAAGGCCTGCCGCGATCACCTGAGCCGACCCGCCGCGCAGCGGTCCTCCATCGCCGGGATCGCCCGTCAGTGGGGCTTCACCGATCCGTCGAGTTTCGCCCGCATGTTCCGCACCAGCTTCGGGCTCTCACCGCGGGAATGGCGCGATCAATCACGAATCAGTCCACCGACCGTCGACGGTGCCGAATAGCCGGTCGTGCCCGATGCCACACCGGAAACGACATGACGATGTAACGACCGCACAGCAGCCGAACACGCAGTGCCCGCGGTTAGAGATCGTGGAAGCACTCGACCCTGACGCCACCGCGGGGACCGCCCAGCGCACGAATGTTCTGCCCGAGCCGTGGGGTGAAGTGCGGCGCCCAAGCCCTGCGCGGCGGCATCGACCGGTCGTCGAAGCGTTCCCGCTCTCCTTTCGAAGGGAACCGATGAGTCTGCGCGGGTAGAGTGAGGCGGTGGGCCGGCCTCCTCAGTATGGGCGACGGTAGGGCCATGGCCGTTGGGCGCCCCAAACAGTTCGACGACGCCAGCGTCGTACGGGCCGCCCGCGATCTGTTTTGGGAGCGGGGGTACGCATCGACGTCCCTGGCCGACCTGCAAGCGGCGACCGGCCTGAGCCGGTCCAGCCTCTATCAGACCTACGGCAGCAAGCAGGGCCTGTTTGGCCGTGCGTTGGCCAGCTACTGCGACGACGTGATCTGGCCCCTCGTGGTGCCCATGGAGGCTGAGGGGGCTGGCCGCGACGAGGTCGTCGAATACTTCTCGGCGCTCGCGCGACATCTAAGGGACTCCCCGTACGACGTTGCCGCCCGCGGCTGCATGATCGCCAACACCGCCTCAGAACTGAACGTGCTCGACGAACCGACAGCGAAGGTGGTCCGCGATTTCCGTGATCGCGTCTATCGCGCCTTCGCGCGTTGCCTTGCCCCGCTCGCCGATCGCATCGACGACACCGACCAGAAGGCCGAAGTTCTGGCTGCAGCCATGATTGGTCTAATGATTTCGGCGCGCTATGACCCGATTCCGGCGGCAAATCTGGCCGAGACCATCGCCGCCGACGTCGCGAGTTGGTGATACCGCCCGTAGGCCACTGCCCGGCGCGCCGCTATCGGGCGCAGGCATCAGTTCGGTTGTGCCGCAGGGTGTTCGGCGGCAACGTGGTGGGCAAGGGCCTGGTCGGCGCGCCGCCTCAGTCAGCGCTGCGCGTGGCCCCGGGTGTCGCGCCATTGGCGTGGGGAGATGCCGTAGGCGGTGCGGAACATCCGTGCGAAGCTCGACGCATCGGTGAACCCCCAGCGCCGCGCAATCGAGGCGATGGAGGTGGCGTGCGTCGCCGGGTTGGCCAGGTCGCGTCGGCAGCCTGCCAGGCGTTCGGCGCGGATCCAGTCACCCAGGGTCACCCCGGCGGCGCCGAGAACCTTGTAGAGCTGCCGCACTGATATGTGATGTTCGGCGGCGACCTGCGTGGCGTTGAGGTCGGGATCGTGCAGGTGCGCGCGCAGGTACTCCAGGATCCGCACTTGCAGGGTTGCGTGCATCGCGTCCTTACCCAACTCGGTGGCATCGAGGTGGGTGGTGATCAACGCCCGGACCAGTTCGATGCTGGGCGCGGCGATCGCGTCGGCGTCGGGAAGGTCGAAGACGTCAAGGCGGGCCGCGAGGCGCCGGTAGTAGGTCGCAGCGAGATCGGCGACGGGGTGCCCTGGGCTCAGGGTGACCGCGCACAGCTGGGTGATCAGATCGTGCGGCAACGCCAGACGCTCGATCGGCAGCCGGAAGAAATGATGCCGAATCCCGTCGGGGTCGAACAGCGTGTACGGCGACGTCGTGTCCCAGAGCACCAGTTCACCCGGCCGCAGCAGCGCCTCGCGGCCGTGCTGGACCACGATGCTAGTTCCGGAGCGTTGAACTCCGAGGAACACGCTCGGACGCAAGTCGTCACGGGCCTGACTAGGAGTGCGTTCCACGGTGAGCGCATTGGACTGCACCGAGAAGTTCTTCAGGTCACCCAGCTCGTGAATGGTGCCGGCCGCGGTGACGGGAAGGCCCTCGGCGAACTCGATGTCCACAGCGACCAAGGTGTCGTGGACGACCTGGGTGACGGCCTCAGCCCGATCGTTTGCTGGGATTTGGCGGGTGTCGACGATGAGCGACATGGCCTGTCGACCTCCATAAATTTCTGAACCGATCAGTTCTGATGGTTATACTGGACCGATCGGTTCACATTGTCAACCGAACCGCTAGGATCGAGTAAATGACCATGGGACGGCGCCGACAGTTCGACGACCTGGGGGTGGCCCGTGCCGCACGAGACGTCTTCTGGGAACGCGGCTACGCTTCGACCTCGCTGGCCGATCTGGAGGTAGCAACCGGACTGAGCCGCTCCAGTCTCTACCAGGCCTACGGCAGCAAAATGGGGCTATTCGACCGCGCCGTCGCAAGCTACTGCGACGACTTCATGTGGCCGATCATCGAACCGCTGGAAGCCGACGGGGCCGGACGCGACGAAATAATCGCCTACTTCCTCGCCCTGGCTCATCATCTGCGCGGGCCGGTGTCGGTGGCGTCGCGGGGGTGTCTCATGGCCAACACCGCTTCGGAGCTGACCATCCTCGGCGCGACGGCCACCGAGGCGGTTCGGGCATATCGCGATCGTCGGCACCGGGCCCTCCTCCATGCGCTCAAAGCGGTCGACGGCATTCAGAACAGCGAGGTCAAGGCCGAACTCCTGAGTGCGGCGCAGATGGGATTGATGATCACTGCACGCTTCGACCCGGCCCGGGCAGCCGCGGTGGCCGAGGCAATCGCCGCAGACGTGAAGACCTGGTGACAACGGCATGGAACGTAGGTGCCGTGGTCTACGCGTCTGAATGTGCACGGGAATCGTCATGACGTGCACGACTTCACAGGCTCGGCGCGTACTCATTGGGCTCGTCCCTAGCCTCAGTGACTACCGCGGTTCCGCACAGTTGAGGTGCGACCGCCAGTCCTAGGGAGACGCCACATGCCGGACGCCGCGGAGACGCCGGGCCAGCTCACCACAGCCCAGCTGGCGCGTCTCGCGGCCTACGCGGTCGCCGAAAACGTCACCGTCGGCGAGGTGGTGTTTCGTCCCGGTGACATCGACTACGACCTGGTGGTCATCGAATCCGGTTGGATCGAGATCCTCACCCCCGCCTCCGAGGAGGACCCCGAAGCGGTCGTCGCGCGCTACGGCCCGAGAGGATTCCTCGGTGAGCTCAACTTCCTGACCGGGCAGACCGCCTACCTGACTGCCCGCGTCACCGAAGCCGGCCGCATTCACCGCCTCAGCCGGGCACGCTTCCGTGATCTGATGGCCGACGATCCAGAACTCTCCGACATCCTCCTGCGCACCTTCCTGACGCGACGTGATCTGCTGCGCGCCAACGCCGCCGCGCGCACGTTGACGATCCTGGGCAGCGAGTTGTCCTCAGCGAGCCTGGCTCTGCGGACGTTCGCCGCCCGCCAGCGGCTACCGCACCAATGGTTCGACGTCGACAGCCCCGCCGGCGCGTCGTTGATCGAGTCGACACATCTCTCGCCCTCGGCGCTGCCCGCCCTCATCACTCCGCAACGAGTCGTCGAACGCGCCACCCCCGGACTTCTGGCCGACTTGCTCGGACTGAGCTACCGCCGAACCAAGACCGCCCTGGTCGACGTGACCGTCATCGGGTCCGGGCCCGCGGGGCTCGCGGCCGCCATGTACGGCGCGTCCGAGGGTCTCTCCACGGTGGTGCTGGACTCAGTCGGCATCGGGGGACAGGCCGCAGCCAGCTCCCGCATCGAAAACTACCTGGGCTTCCCATCGGGGATCAGCGGGCACGAACTCACCCAACGCGCCGCACTGCAAGCCATGAAATTCGGTGCCAAACTGGCGAGCCCGTGCAAAGTCGTGAACCTGGGCACCGATGGTTGCCACCTGATCCTCACGCTCGACGACGGCGCCGAGATCGTGTCGCGCTCAGCTCTCATCGCCACCGGAGTGCGCTACAAGCGACTTCCACTCCCGCGCTGGGACGACTTCGAGGGCGCCGGAATCTACTACGCCGCAACCGAACTCGAAGCCCGTGCCTGTGGAGTGGAACCCGTGACCGTGATCGGCGGTGCTAACTCCGCCGGACAGGCCGCACTCTTCCTGGCCGCCCGCGGAAGTGCGGTCACCCTAGCCATCCGGGGCGCTGACGCCGCGCTGGGAATGTCGACCTATCTGCTCACCCGGCTTCGCGCTCACCCGCTAGTCACGATCATGGTCAACGCCGAGGTCACCGGGCTCGACGGAGACACCGCGCTACGACGCATCACCCTGACCGACACCGTGGCAGGCACCACCGCCCGGCGAGCGTGCCGCGGCCTGTTCTGCTTCATCGGCGCAGAACCCGAAACTCGTTGGCTTCACGACGTTCAACTCGACGAAGCAGGTTCCGTCCGGACCGACCTACGGCTTGACTCCGACCAGCTCGGCGCTACTTGGCATACCCTCGGGCGCGACCCACTGCCCTTCGAAACCAGCATCCCCAACGTCTTCGCCGCCGGCGACGTGCGCCTCGGATCTGCCAAACGTGTGGCCGCGGCCGTCGGCGAAGGCGCCAGCGCCGTACGCGCCATCCACAGCGCCATCGGCACACGCACCTAAATCCAACCAGGTGTCCGATGACCCACGCGAGATCGAGACGATCGGCCACTCCTCGTTCTGCGGGTCTCACGGCGGCGGGTGTTCCCAGCGCTCGCAGCAGAGTCAGCCGCCCAGCCAAAGGTGTTGCACCCGTGCACACAAGTAGTCGCGGCGCGCACACCCCTGCACGAGGCCGATGACCCGCAGACCTGCGGTGTCAAGCTGGGACTCGAACCGAGAACACCGCCACCCACCGAGGGAACGCCGAACGTTTCGTGGCCGCGGCACCGGTCGCACGAGCATTGACTGAGAGAACGGAAACCCAATGGCTGAAGACTCGAAGAACAAAGTGGTGATCGTGACAGGCGCATCCCAGGGGATCGGTCGGGGTGTCGCATTGGCCTTCGCCCGGGAGGGCGCCAAGCTGGTACTCGCGGCCCGCTCGGCCGATCGGCTGGCGCAAGTCGAGGAGGAGGTGCATCGCCTCGGCACCGAGGCGATCTCGGTGACCGCCGACGTTACGTCGGAACACTCGGTGCAGCAGCTAGTGAGTGCGGCGCACAAGCGATTCGGGCGCATCGACGTCTTGGTGAACAACGCCGGCATCGGCAAGGTTAGCGGTGTCGAGTCGGAGACCTTCGAAGACGACGTTCATCAGACGATGCAGGCCAGCCTCTTCGGGATGATCAGGGTCAGCCGGCATGTCCTGCCCTTCATGCGGCAGCAAGGATCGGGTGCCATCGTCAACATGTCCTCAGTCATGGGGGGCAAGTCGTTCGAGCGTTTCGGCTCCTACGGGATCACCATGCACGGCGTGGTGGCCCTGTCAGACGCACTGCGTCAAGAGTTGGCTGGCACCGGCATCAGAGTGTCGGTCGTTCAGCCCGCACTCATCGCCACAGACCTCCTCCGTGCGGTGGACGAGAAGGAGATGCCGCTGCCGTTTCGGCACATGACCCCACTAACCCCCGATCAGGTCGGGCGCGCAGTCGTGTCAGCCGCGCGTCGCGGAACACCCCGCGTTGTCTTGCCGCGCGTGGCCAATCTGCTGCTGCTCGGCGAAGCCGTCTCACCGCGCGTCGGAGACTTCGTCGCCTTGGCACTCTCCAAGCCCCTCTTCGCCCGGTTGATAGGGATGAGCGACGGCACGACCTATCACCAGGCGATCGGCAAGCCCCACCTTGCCTGACAACCGGTCGCTCGGTTCGGCGTCAAGCACACGGCGCATCGGGCAGCTGAACCGCCCCGCCGAGTCCGGAGACCTTGATGTGTCCATATTTGGATCAGATTGGACAACCATGTGGGACGACGAGTAGTCGAGTCGTAGGAGATCCGACGTCGTGCTGTCACCTGTGGGCGTGCGCTGGGCGATGTGCACGCTCCCTGGCGCAACGCTGGTGGAATTCTTCGTCGGCCGATACGCGACCGGCAACAGGTTCGGTCTGCCAGCTGTGTCTCGCATCGTTTTCCAGTGATGAGCGGCACCATGATTCTTATGACAGACCCAGCATCGGCCGCGGTCACGCGGATCGGACGAATCTTGGAGCTGCGGACTATCGAGTTGGCCCGAGAGGTAACCGACACGATTCTCGGCAGCGTCGCATTTTATCGCGAGACGACCGTGGTCACTGACGCGGATCTGTTGGCCAGCGTCACCGATAACTTTCGGATGTTGTTCTCTAGCTTGAGCACCGGAGCGCCGCTCGACACCGCCGCGCCCACGGCGACCGGTGTGCGGCGTGCCGATGCCGGCGTTCCGCTGTCGGCGGTGATGGCGGCGTACCGCGTCTCGGTGCACGCGTTGTGGGCGGAGATGAGTGAGCTCGCGGCGTCGCACCCCGACATCAGCTCTGGGGAGGTCTTGGCGGTCACTGCCGTGTTGTGGGACGTCCAAGATGCTTACACCGACGCAATGACGGCGGCGTATCGGGAGCAGGCGGTCCAGCGAGCAGTTGCTGATGCATCGGAGCGGGCGGCGCTGACGGAAGCGTTGATCGAAGGGCGGGTGTTCGACCACATCAGTTTGTGGGAGGTCGCCGAGCAGCTTGGCCTACCTCTGACCGGAGAATATGTCGTGGTAGCCGCCGAATGTGCTGAGGTCGGTCGAGAGGCCTTGCCCAACGTGGCTGCGGCGTTGGGAGACCGAAGCATCTTTTCGGCATGGCGACTGCTGCCCGATGTCCATGTGGGCATCGTTCACATCGCGTCTCGGGCAGATCACGCCCTGCTGGTCGAGGTGCTGAAAGTCGTCGCCGTCAGCCGGGTCGGAATGAGTCCACTTTTCGGCGACCTGAGTCTGACGGCGGAGAATCTGCGTTATGCGCGCACCGCGATGCAGGCCCGCGGGGATGGTGTGGTGACCGTCTTCGAGGATTCGGTGTTGGCGGTTGCCGCGGTGTCTGCCCGCGATGTGGCGCGCAAGGCCGCCGCGCTCATCCTCGGCGGTTTCGACGACATGGCCAATGCCGAACGCAAGATCCTGCTCGACACCTTTCGCGTCTGGCTGGACACCGGCGGCTCGTTCACCGCGGCGGCGGCCGCGCTGTACGTGCACCCCAACACGGTCCGTCATCGCTTGCGTCGGATCGAAGAGCGGACCGGGCGATCGTTGGCCGTGCCCAAGCAACTTGCCGAGCTGTGTTTGGCGTTCGAGGTGCACGCACACACCCCGGAAGGACACGGCATCGAGACGCTATCGGGCAGCTCCCGTTTTGACCTGTGAGTTCGGTTGTGCGACATGGGAAGAAACGGCCGACGCAGGGTGGCCAGGCGACCCCGGTGACATCATGCCCGAATCACGTCACGGTGTCAGCGGCAGCTTCGCGGCGACTTCGAAGGCCAGGCAGAGTTCGGCCAGTTCGATGGGGGCCCGTACTGATCGGCCGGTGAGCTGTTCGATGCGCTGCAATCGATAGCGCACCGTGTTGGGGTGGCAGAACAAGGCTCCGGCGGTTTCGGGAATCGATCCACCGTGTGTCGTCCACGTCGTGAAGGTTCGGTGCAGCGCGTCGCGCTCGTCGGTGGGGAGGTCGTTGAGGGCTCCAAGAACGCGGATGGCGAGGCGCCGACTGATCTGCGGATCGACCAGGGCGGCAATTTCCAGTGCGGCATTTCCGGCGACGACGACCGGCTCGTCCTTGGTGGCCCGCGCTGCCACGATGCGCGCGTAGTGCAACGCCGTAGGCACGTCGACCAGGTCGTCGATGTCGTGGCTGACGCCCGCGCCATGCGGTGCCCACTTCGGCAGCGCGCCCAGCAGGAGCGTGCGAGCTGCCGTGGAGGGGACGCAGACGATGCCGACGAGGAAGTCGGGGGTGCGTCGCCACACGGAGTAGACGTCGAGCCCTCGCAGGCGCGAGGACAGGTCAGCCGCGTACCCTTCGCCGAGATCGGGATGTCGGGCTGCCACGACGACGTACGGTCCTCGGCGGGGGATGCGGAGCATTTCGGCGATCTCCCACAGGCTGCGTCCCGGTGAGGCCCTGCCGAGGAAGAGCGCTTCGACCAGCGCCGCACGCTCCGCCTCGTCATCGACGGCCTGCAGAAGGGTCCGCTGTCGATGGGCGAGCACGGCGCTGTCGACGTAGAGGTAATGGGCGTGCCCGATGCGTTGCATTGCCACCAGGGGCACGTTCTGTGTGAGCCCGTGGTGGCTGGCGAGGGCCGCGTGCAGCGATTGCAGGATCTCGTTGTAGGAAACACGGCTGGCTGCAACCATGCCGTGCAAGGGAATTCCGGCCCTGGCCCGTTGTTCACCGATGGCCGATGCGCTGCTCGTCGACATCGACTGGTCCCCGAGAATGCCGCTGGTGACGAAGCGGACCGTGGAGCGGCAACCGTCCAGCAACGTCTCATAACTCAGGGAGTAATCGTGGCGATAGCAGTCGACTTGGGTGCGTACCGCCGAGGCCATGTTCGACGCGATCATTTCTTCGTGTCGAGCCAATGTCGCGCTGACCGAACGTAGCTCGTCCTGCTCGTCGCTTTCCTGAGGGGAAGCAAGAAGTCCCTCGCCCTGCATGGTCATCGTCGCTCGCCGTGTATCGGGTGGAGGTGAGCGCGCGACATGACGCCGACGCAGTCATCTGCGGAGGCGCTCCGGGAGCTTCCACCCTTGGCGGCCGCCGAACACGGTGTCATCTGAGTGGGGGCGTTTGAGCGTGCGCCCGTGGGGAGCGTTCCGGCGCGGGTGCCATTCGTCGTTCTTGATGCATCTGGGCCTTCCGCCTTTCGTGACACGTCCCCGTGAGCGCCGTCCGCCCTGAACGGCCAGCTCTTATGAAACGACGGCGGTCGGTGGCTGTCCAGTGGGCAGGCAAGTGCTGTCACGATTACAGCGCAGCACCGGCTTCGTTGTCTTCCTGTACAACCGTGACGATCTACTGCGAGTTGGATTGGGATGTTTTGTCGGACGGGTCGGATCAGACCTGGCGGTGCGGTCATTGGGGTGTTGCGCTTGCCAGCGTCGGTGACAGCGCATTGGGATGCCGCGGTGATCTGTCCGGTTAGTCGCGGTAGCGTCGCGTCACGGTTTGTTTGGAGCGTGTTTCGCGGACCAGCGGGTGGTTCGGCCACAGTCGGAAGGCCTGGTATCTAGTGGCGTACCCGCGGTAGAGCACACCTCGGGGGAGTTCGTCGAGGATGTCGGTGCCGTATTCGAAGACGTGGCATTCGTGACCGGTGATCCGCCACGGCATCACCAACTCCTCGACACCGTGGGCACGGGGGAGCCGTTCGGTGCTCGGGCCGCGCCAGGTGTGAAGATAATCGACACGGTGTGCCGCAGGTCCGGCGGCCACGAGGCCGACGCTCTTGACCGTGACCGGCTCGGACCCATTGTTGACCACTGTCAGCAGGAAGACCTCACCCGCGAAGTGTCGCAGCAGATCTGAGGCGTCCTCGTCGGAGGCGCCGTCGTGGCGCGCGGCGACTTCGACGACGATGCGCGGCCACTTCAGCCAGGTGAGCGCGACGTTGGCGATCAACGTCGAGAGGGAGATGCAGAACGCCGCGACGGCAACCCATGTCGTGGTCGTCATCCCCGGGCTCCGTGAACCGGGCACGGTGGCACACGGACTCGCCTCGAAGCGCCACCACAACCCCGCGCAGCGCTGGGCGGCCCGTCTGAGCTGTGGTGGCGCGGCGTCACGGAGCGCCGGTGAGCAGGTCGAGGTCGACGGCTTCGGCAAGGCGCTGATAGCCAAACGGGTTGAGGTGCAGGCCGTCTCCGCCGTCGTAACGCGCGTCGAGGTGATCGGGGTTGGCTGGGTCGGCGACCGCGGCTTCGAAGTCGACGACCGCGTCCGCGGGGCTCTGGGTCCGAATCCAGTGGTTCACCGCGCGGCGTAGATCTTGACCGAGCGCACCGTAGCTGGGCCGCGAGTTGCCCCCCGAGGGGGTCAGTGTTCCCTGCAGCACCGTCAGGCCGCGGTCGTGCAATCTGCCAATGACGGAGGTGTAGCCCGCGGCCAAGTCGTCGACGGTCAGCCCGTGGGTGAGTCCGATGTCGTTGATGCCCTCCAACCAGATGACGGTGCCGACGGCGCATTGTGCCAAGACGTCGGTGTCGAGGCGCCTGCCTGCGGCCGGGCCGAGAGCGGGAACGTCCCCGTCGGTGCACACCCTGTTTCCGCTGATCCCGGCGTTGGCGACGAAGAACGGTAGGCCAGCTGCGTCGATGCGACGCTTGAGATAGTCCGGGTAGCGCTGATTGAGGTCGATGGTGGACGTGTCCTGGGGCAGCAGCGAGGCCGGGCCCTGAAAGCCGTCGGTGATGGAATCACCCAGGGTCACGACGGCCGACGCTTCGTCCGACAGAACGTCCAGGCCGATGACGTAGGGCCGAAGCGTCGTGGTTTGTGTGAACGCGGCGGCGTCGACTCCGGGACGTACCCCGGGCACGGTGGCATATGAGGTCTGGCGAGCGGTGAAGTGATGGGTGGGAATGTTGCCGGGTTCGGCGACGTCGAGGGTGACAGCGATGTCGTCGAAGGGCGCCACGGAGAAGTCGACGCCGTCGCTAAAGACGTCGAGTCCGGCGCCGATCGTGACGGTGGGGCCGCCGCTGAAGAGAACGGGCACGCTGGTGGCCGGGTCGATGACCGGCCCGCGCAGGCGCTGAGCCACCGATACCGACGTCAACGTCACCGGCGCCGCGCCGAAGCGGTTGGACAGATGGATTCGGATCTGATGCCCGGCCCCCAGAGGGGACAGCACGGCCCGGAAACTCTGTACTTGTCCAAACGGTCCGGCGAGCAGCGGTGTCAAACTGGCATCACCGGGTGTGGCGGCGTCCGTCGGTGGGGATTGCCAGGCCGTCACCCATCGTCGGCCGTCGATGGCGCTGGTCGTCATGGATCCCTTCGTCGTGGTCGGGCCCGTGTTCGGATCGGCGGGTCGCCGAGGTGCGCTGCAGGGCCTAGGTGGCGGGTTGGTGGATGACCGAGATCTTGAACACGGCGCTGGTGATCGTGCCGAAGATGCCACGGCTTCCGATGAACAGGCGTTTGGTGTCGTAGCCGGCGACGTCCTTCATGTTCTGGCCACCGAAGCGGGCGTGGGCCTGCCCGTCGGGCAGTACGACGTCCAGACCCAGGAGCGCGTGGCGTATCGCAAGGCGTTCCTCCCCGGTGGCGGTGGCGATCACCTCGCCGACGGTGCGGTCGGTGGTCGTGGTGGGGATGGCGGGGCAGCTCACCCCGCGGTCGCTGAGCTGGGTGAGCAGATCGGCCAGTGTGACTGCGGCTCCCACGACCAGATTCAAGTTGGCGGTGTTGACGTCCACCGTGGTGTCGGTGGCGGGAACCGTCGCCGTCGCGGTGGTCGGGCCGGTCGGTGCCCCGGTGTGTGCTGCCAGGGCTGCACTGACGGCTGCTTCGAAGTCGTTCACGGCGGGTTCTGCAGGTGAGAGGTCGGGCAACATGATTCCGGGGTTGAATTGCTGGGTCGGGTCGAAGGCCCGTTTGATCGCGCGTCGGGCGGCGATCTCGACCGGGGTGAACCTCTTGGTCATGAATTGGCGCTTCTCGGTGCCGACACCGTGTTCCCCGGTGATGGTTCCGCCCAGACTCAGTGCTGCTTCGATGATCTCGTTGTTGGCCGCCTCCAGCGCGGCCGCAGCGTGGGGATTGTCCTGGTCGAAGAACGTGGTCGGATGCAGGTCACCGTCACCGGCGTGGCCGGCGACCATGATGAACGACAATTCGTCGGAATGCCGTTTGGCGGCGTCCTGAATCGCTTGCTGCATCTCGGGGATGTGTTGGCGTGGGACGGTGACGTCGCCGATGAAGAAGCCCTTGCCGCTATGCAACACGGCATCCGGGGCGTGCAGGCGGCCGTACCACAGCTTGGCGCGGGCGTCGTCGTCGTCGGCCCGACGAACCTCGATGGCGTGCTCGCGCAGCACGCTCTCGACGATCGCACCGTCACGCTCGACCTCCTCGGCGGTGCCGTCGACGTCGACGAGCACGATGGCGTCCACGTCGGTGGGATAGCCGGTGTCGGTGAATTGTTGCAGGCCGTTGATGCCGGCGCGGTCGAGCCACTCCACGGCTGCGGGCACCGTACCGGTCTGGATGATCGCGGCGATGGTCTGGGCTGCTCGTTGGGCGGTGGCGAAGCTGCCCATCAGGCTACGGGTGATCGGTGCAATCGGTCGCAGCGCGACGGTGGCCTCGGTCAGGATCGCCAGTGTGCCTTCGGAGCCGATCAGCACGCCCAGCAGGTCGGGTCCGTCGTCGGTGGCGTGCAGTTCGATGACGGTGCCGTCGGCGAGTACGGCCTCGGCGCGCAGGACGTGGTTGTAGGTGACTCCATATTTGAGGGCGTGTGGGCCGCCAGCGTTTTCGATGATGTTGCCGCCGACGGTGGCCAGGTGGGCTGAGACCGGGTCGGGGGAGAACACCAGACCGTGCGGGGCGAGCTGCTGTTGTAGATCGAAGTTGACGACGCCGGGCTGCACACGGGCGGTGCGCGCCGTTGGGTTGATGTCGAGGACCTGATTCATACCTCGGAGATCGATCATCACCAGGTCCGGTCCGGCCATGACACCGGCGCTGCAGTTGGAGGCGGCGGCTCGGGTGACCAATGAGACCTCGTGCCTGGCGGCGACGCGCACGACGGCGACGACCTCGTCGCGGGTGCGTGGTCGCACCAGCAGACCGGGCTGTTCCCCGAAACCCCAGTAGTCCTTGGCGTTGTCGACTAATTCGGCCGAGTTGGTGACGACGGCGTCCGGGCCGCTCACGGCGGCGGTGAATGCGGATACGAGGTCTTCGTCCATGGAGGGGTCCTTCGGTGTCGGGGGGACGTCAGTCGGAGAGCGCCGTTAGCCGCTGAAGCCCAGCGGTACCTTCTGGGTACGGGCGTTGATCAGGGTGGGTCGGCTGCGGTCGGCGATGCCGGCCCCGACCAGTTCGGTGACCTCGTCGGTGGTGTGCGCTTCGTGGGCGTCCACGCCGTAGCTGGTGGCCGTCTCGACGATGTTGAGGCCGGGGATGTCGAGTCCGGGCACCTCCGGTGTCTTCTCCCAGACGCCGAATTGTTTGACGACGCCGTATTCGGCGTTGGACGCCACCACGACGGTGATCGGGATGTCGTAGCGGGCCGCGGTCCACAAGGCGGTGATCGCATAGTGCATCGATCCGTCACCCATCAGGGCTACGACGGGACGGTCCGGCGCGGCCAATTGTGCGCCGACCGCGGCCGGGAGTCCCCAGCCCAGCCCGCCGCCGGCGGCGGACAGATGCGACATCGGTCGGCTGGGGCGGATGCTGTGGGTCATGGCCACCTCGTTGCTGCCGGCTTCGCTGACCCACAAGGCATTCGGGTTGGCGGCGCGGTTCACCGCGGCCCACAGTGCTTCGGGTTTGAGCGGCGCTTGACCCGGCTCGACCTCGGGAGCGGCGGGACGCGGCGCCGGTGCGGGCCGCTGTGTTGGCTCGGCCGCGGCCAGCAGCGCCGAGGCGGCGCTGCGCACGTCGGCGACGATGGCATCACCGACGGGCGCGCGTGCGGCCTCGTCGGGGTCGTTGGTGATGTGGACGAGCTGCGCCCCCGCGGGCAGGTAGGGCCCGGGTACCAATGGGTAGTACCGAAAGACCGACGTGCCGATCGCAAGGATCAGATCGTGCCCCTCCAGGATCTGCGATATCCACCCGGCACCCGGTGGGAGCGCACCTTGGTAAAGCGGGTGATTCTCGGGGAATCCGCTCCAGCCGGTCAGCGGGGCGGTGTAGACGCTGGACTGGGTCCGTTCGGCCAGCCCGACGACCAAATCCGTTGCCTCATAACGGTCGACGTCGCCGCCGACGATGATGGCGGGGGAGGCGGCGTTGGAGAGCTGCGCGCCGATCTGGGCAGCCAGCTCCGGTGGAAAACCGGCGGCGCGAATGACCGTGCGCTCACGCACCACGGCGGTCTCGGCGGCTTGCGCGTCGGTCAATTCGATCGGCATGTCGTCCATGGGCAGTGAGACGAACACCGGTCCCATCGGCGGTGTGGTGGCCAGGTGGATGGCGCGTGCCAGGACGGCAGGCGCTTCGCTGGCAGTGGCCGGCTCGGCGGCCCACTTGACGAACGGGCGCGGCGTGACGGTCGGTTCGTGGTTGGTGAGCAAGCAGTACTGATTCTGCATGCTGCGCCGCTGGTTTCCCGCGGTGACGATCAACGGGGTCTTGTTGACATAGGCGTTGTACAGCTGTCCTTGGGCGTTGCCCATACCCGGAGCGGTGTGCAGGTTGACCAGAGCCGGTCGGCGGGTGATCTGGGCGTAGGCATCGGCCATGCCGACCGGAATCATCTCCTGCAAGCCGAGGAAGTACCGGAGATCGGACGGAAAGTCCTCCAGCAACGCCAGTTCCGAAGAGCCCGGGTTGCCGAACCACGTCGTCAACCCGTGGGCGCGGCACAGGTCGAGGATGGCCTCACGCACAGTGGTCATGAAGGGGCACTCGCTTTCGTTGCAATGTCGGGGTCAGTCGAGTTCGCCGGCACGGGGGTTGAGCGCCCAGTTCAAGGCGAAATCGGCGACTGCCTCCCATCCCGGCGCGCCGCAGGTGAAGTGGTCACGGCCCTCGAAGAGTTTGTAGGCGGTGATGGCGGTGGAGTGTTTGGCGTTCTTCTCAGAGTTCTCGTGCTGAACCGGGGGAGGCAGGATGTGGTCCTTGCTGCCGGCGATGAACAACAGCGGGGCGCGGTCGTCGTTGGCGAAGTCATAGGTCGTGGCCGCGTCGTGAGTGAAGTTCGCCAGGCCACCCTGAAACAGAATGCGGGCCGGGACCGGCACCGCGTACCGGTCATAGGCTGCTTGGGACTCGGCCTGGGTGAGGCTGTTGGTGAAGGCGTAATGGAATTGCTCGGGGGTGATCGGCACGGCGCGGTGCAGATTGGCGGGATTCTTGAGCACCGGGAACGTCGCCCGGATCTCACTGAAGGGAAGCGCCTTGATTCCCTTGACGGCTGCGCCGTCGACGGACACGCCGGCGCTGCCGTAACCGGCGCCGAGCAGCATCTGCGCGAAGGTACCGCCGAAGGAGTGGCCCATGACGATGGGGGGCGCCGGTAGGGCGCCGATGACCTTGGTGAGGTGATCGAGGACGTCGCGCACACCGAGATCGGCCAACGGCGAGGGATCCTCGCGCAGGGCCTGGACGCCGGCGGTGCCCTCGCCGACGCCGGGGTAGCCGGGGGTCAGGACGGTGTATCCCTGGGCTTCGTAGCGCGCCACCCAGCCTTCCCACGCCAATGGCGTCATCCACAGTCCATGGATCAACACGATGGTCTTGCTACCTGGAGAAGTCATGATCACTAGCGTGGGCACCCACGTGCGCCGCCACAATGGAACCCGTACCAACACCGGTGCTGTGCGCGTTGTGTTGACGCACAACGGGTGTAGTTGACCGGGGGTGGTGGGTGATGCGGAACCGAGCCCTGACCATGGGGTGAATCGACCATGTGTGAAAGCTGTGGCGGCGCACGAAGGGCTCGAGTGGGCACTTGCGGGTTCTTGCGCCGGCGCACACGCGCCGCTATCCGGCGTCGTTGGTGGTGGGCACAACCGCGGGCCGCCGACTCTTGTATCGCCGCACAACCGTCACGGGCCCCTTTCGGCCTAGATTCGTCGAATGACACAGCCCGGCGAGCTTCGGCAGGCATCTCGCTCGGAGAGCGGGCGATTCACGGCGCTGGTGGCCTTGCCGAATCTCGCCGAAGGCCTATTCCGCCGCCGGCCTGCGGTGAGCGTCCTGCTCGACGGGATCGGCGTTCCCCATCGCGCTCACCGCCTGCTTGCGGCACTGCAAAGCCGCTACGGCGACGGACCGATGTGGGTGAGCGTCGCCGGCAAGAAGACGCTGCTGGTCTTTGGCCCCGACCAAATCCAGTTTGCGCTGTCTCACGCGCCAGAACCCTTCGCCTCGGACCCCGAGCCGAAACGGTCGGGCATGGAGAAGTTCCAACCCCACGCACTGACCATCTCTCGCGGTGAGCACTGGTCGGATCGCCGCCGGTTCACCGACGCCGTGTTGTCCACTGCTGCGGCCGACACCACCATTCAAGGCCGCATCCGCACCGTGGCGGCAGACGCAGCCGTCGCAATTCCCCGCGAGGTCGACTGGCACCAGTTCAACGCCCTGGTGCAGCGCATGGCGCGGCGAATCATCCTCGGTGACGTGGCAATGCACGACGACGACATCTCGACCCAACTGGCCACGCTGATGAGCAAGGCCAACCCACCCGGCAAAGGCGATCCCGAGCTATACGGGCGGTTCTTCGAGTCGTTGCATCACTACGTCCACGTCGGGGAAGCGGGCAGCCTCGTCGGACTCTTCCACCGGATACCCGTCACCGAGGAAACACATCCCACTCATCAGGTAATTCACTGGTTGTTCGCCATGGGAGACACGCTGGCCATCAATCTCTGGCGCTGCCTGGCGCTGTTGGCCAATCACCCCGACATGCTCTCGGCAGCGCACATGCGGGTCGACGCCGGCGACAGCCGCAGCTACCTCACGGGCTGCTTGTGTGAGGCCATGCGTTTGTGGCCCAGCACTCCCGTCTTGGCACGAACCCTTACCCGCGACATCGAGTGGAACGGACGCACGGTTCCTGAAGGAACGCAGGTCATGATCGTCAACACCTTCAATCACCGCGATAAGTCTCGCATCCCCTATGCCGACCGCTTCGAGCCCACCGCGTGGGTCGACCATGCTGCAGACAGATCCTGGTCATTCAACTTCTTCAGCCATGGACCTCAACGATGCCCAGGGGCCGACCTTGCGCTACGACTCGGCGTCACCTTCCTCGCGGCATTGCTGGGTGATCGGCATCCGGACGGCACGAACGTCCTGCTCGATCCCGCCCAACCGCTTCCCTTGACGCTCAACCACACTCGCCTGCGCATCGGCTTTGCTTCGAGAGGCCGGCGGTGAGCCGTCTCCGTTCGGCAAGCGAGGAAACCAGCGGGTGCGCAGGACGATGATGGCTTTACCGTCGAACCTCCCCGCGAGTGCTGTCGCCGGCGCGCCAACGTCCCAAAGGCGCCGACGTGCCGGGCCCTACCCCTGCCCCGGCATGGCAGCGAGCGTTGACGGGTGGGCAGCTGCGAGACGACCGTTGGGTCGTTCAAGAACGAGGCGATCCGCCGGCAAGGCCCGTGGCGCGACGTCAACCAGGTCGAGCTGGCCACCGCCGAGTGGGTGGTCTGGTTCAACACCGAGCGTCCGCACGAGTACCTCGATGACTTCTCCCCGAGGCCGTCGAGAAGCTCCAGTACGATCACAAAGCACCCCACCAAGAGCGGGGTGATTCAACGAACACGGCCTGCGGACTCGCCGGGAGAGGTCAAGCGCATGGCAAGGATTTCCTTCCTTGCAGCTTGGGTCGCCGGGGGTGCGGACGATTCAGGGGATACCGGGCTGTGTCGTCAACTCAGTGACGACAGCTGGGGGATGATCTGATCGCCGAGGCGGGCAACGTATCCCACGGGATCCGCGACGTCGGGGAACACGCCGATGTTGACCATGTCGACGCCGAGGGCGGCGTAGCTCTCCATGGTGCGCATGAATGCCGCTGTGTCGGTGAAGGGTTCGGTGTGATGGCCGAGGCCTACGGTCTTGCGGATCTCGGCGGGGTCGCGTCCGGCAGTGTCGCAGTGCCGCTGCAGGACCTCCATCTTGTGCTTCAAGAGTTCAGCGTCCTCGGTGACGCTGTTCCAGACATCGGCGTATTCGGCGACTAGGTGTAATGGCCAGGCAGGTTGTGAACGGCGTGGCGTGAGGAAATAGGTGAGGACCTCCGGTATCGGTGTGGTTACCACACGCACATCGATAACCGA
>NZ_JAWQPU010000010.1:0-140786 GCF_033741125.1 Mycolicibacterium sichuanense
AGTCCAGGTCGGCGAGTTCGGCGACGGCGGCCACCATCGAGGCGAGCGCCGCGGTGACCCGATCCGAACTCATACCCGAACCCTAGTACGACCCATCGACAAGGAATCGGTCTGCGTTACTGCTGAAACCGATGTGGCACAGGGGGATACGGGTTGTGGACTACTGCCGGGCTTGTGGATGAGTTCGGCGCGTCACCGCCAATTCTGGTAATGCGGCAGGCTGATGGTCGTGAGCGGTTCTTTCGGTCGCCCGTGCCCCTGCGACACCGGCGCGCCATACGAGGCGTGCTGTGGCCCGCTCCACCACGGCGAGCGCCACGCCGCGACCGCCGAGCAACTGATGCGCTCCAGGTACGCGGCCTACGCCACGGGGCACGCCGACTACCTCTTCCGCACTTGGCATCCGCGCACGCGGCCGGCGGAAGTCGCAATCGACCCGGCCGTGGTGTGGAAGGGGCTGGCGATCACCGACGTCGTGGCCGGCGGCCCCGGCGACGAGGCCGGCGAGGTCGAGTTCACCGCCGCCTATGACGGCGGAGCGATGCACGAGCGCAGCAGCTTCGTGCGCCGCGCCGGGCGCTGGGTCTACGTGGATGGCGGGTAGTCAGATCGCCATGCGCCGGTCGACGGTGCCCTGCCACGCCTGGGCGGCCTGCGCCACGGGCATGCCGAGGGCGGTGCAGAGCCCGATCACCGTGCCAAAACTTGGGCTGGGGATGCGGCCGACCTCGATCTTGCGCAACGTCTCGGGGGAGATGCCGGCAACGCGGGCGATCGCCTCGGGGTCGCGGCCGGCCCGAGCGGCTCTGATCAGCGCACCGAGGCGCTGTCCGGCTGCAACCTGCTCGGGACTTAGGGGTACGCGCACCATGCGGACGAGCATAGTCGGTATTCATATACCGGTACTGCTACCGTGATGTCGGTATAACAATACCGAGGCCGGGAAGAGGCATGCATGATCGAACTCAAGTCCGCCAACGAGATCGACAAGATGGCAGTGACGGGGGAGTTCGTCGCCGAGACGCTGGCCACCCTGTCCGGCGAGGCCCAGCCGGGCGTGAACGTGATGCAGCTCGAATTGCATGCGCGTCAGCTGATCGAGGACCGCGGCGCGACGTCCTGCTACTGGGACTACGCCCCGTCATTCGGGCGCGGACCGTTCCGGAACGTCATCTGTCTGTCGGTCAACGATGCCGTGCTGCACGGCAAGCCGCGTGACTACGCGTTGCGTGCCGGCGACGTGCTGAGCCTGGACTTCGCGGTGTCGATCGATGGCTGGGTCGCCGATTCCGCGGTCACCGTCATCGTCGGCGGTGAGGCGGATCCCGCCGATCGGGCGCTCGTCGCCTCGACGCGGCGGGCGCTGGACGCGGGCATCGCCGCGGCCGTTCCCGGGGGGCGGCTCGGCAACGTCTGCGCTGCCATCGGCGACGTCGCGGCCGAGGCGGGGTACCGCGTCAACGTCGAATTCGGAGGCCATGGACTGGGTCGCACCATGCACGAGGATCCGCACGTCCCCAATCGCGGAACGCGTGGGCGCGGAATGCTGCTGCGGCCGGGGCTGACCCTGGCTCTCGAACCGTGGTGGAGCCGCGGAAGTGACCGGCTGACCCTCGACGCGGACGGCTGGACGCTGCGCTCGGCGGACGGTTCGAACACGGCACACACCGAGCACACCATCGCCGTCACCGAGAACGGCCCCCGGGTCCTCACTCAGTGCGCGGGTACGCCACAGACCGAGTAGACGAACTTGGGCGGAACGTCGAAGGTGAATTCGCGCTCGGGCAGCTGGGCCAGCACCTCGGCCGACAGCGGCGTCTTGTAGTGCAGTGACACCGAGCCGGCGAAGGTCGGGTCGATGTCGGACAGATCGGCCCCGCTGAGCGTCAGGCCCGACTCGTCGAGAGTCGCGGTGATCATGCTGCCGCCGGGCGTATTCCACTCGTGGTCGACGGTCCGCGTCGCCTTGTTGGGTACCGACGACAGCGTGCCTAGGACGCGCCGGCGGGTTAGCGCCAACGCGCCCACGTAGCTACTGAGGTTGCCCTTGGCGACCTTGCCGGGCACCTTTCCGGAGAAGCGGTAGGTCACCGGGACGAACTCGGCCAGGAATAGCACGCCCTCGGCGTCGACCTGGGCGCGCATGTCCTCGGGCAGTCCGCCGATGCCGAGCATCTTGCGCAAGAAGACGGCCATGGTCGAAGGATATCGACCATGGCCGCCGTCTCGCGTGCGATCTAGGTTTGCGCCGGCAGGACGTTCTCGCCAGTCTTGTCCGTCGATAGGCACAGCGAGCAGATGTAGCCGTCGACGCTCGCCGACTTGATCATGTCTGGTCGCTCGTAATCATGATGGCAGACATGGCATTTCAGATGAGCATCAGACGGGTTGCCGTACTCGTCGAGCATCGGCGAGTCGATGCCGTCGTCGGTGCGGCGCAGGTAGTACTTGCCCCTGGTCGCCACGGCGATGAGGGGCGGCAGCACCAGCGCCAGGCCGATGGCCACCAGCGGAGAGTACGGCCGGATGGCTTCACCGAGGCCGCCGAAGAACGCGATCACCGAAAGGCCGGCGGCGATCAACATCGAGCCGAAGCCCACCGGGTTGAAGGAGTACAGCATGCCCCGGCGGAACTCGGGCTGGATCGGCGACAGCTTCAGCAGGAACTTGTTGAACACGATGTCCGATGCCACCACGACGACCCACGCCATGCCGCAGTTGGCGTAGAAGCCGAGGATGGTGTTCAGGAAGTCGAACATGTTCGCTTCCATCAGGATCAGCGCGATCAGCAGGTTGAAGCCAAGGAAGACCAGCCGCCCCGGGTAGGTCTTGGTGACCCGGGTGAACGAGTTGGTCCACGCCAGCGAGCCGGAGTAGGCGTTGGTCACGTTGATCTTGACCTGGCTGATGACGACGAGCACCACGGCCAGCGTCATGGCCAGCCACGGCGGCAAGAAGTTCTGGTAGATCTCCAGGAACTGGTGCACCGGCTGGTTGGCGATGCCCGCGCTGTCGGCGACGTTGGCGATCAGGTACACCGCCAGGAACAGGCCGACGATCTGCTTGATGGCGCCGAAGATGACCCAACCGGGGCCGGCCAGGAACATCCAGGTCCACCAGCTGCGCTTGTTCTCGGGCGTCTTGGGTGGCATGAAGCGCAAGTAGTCGTTCTGCTCGGCGATCTGCGCGATCAGCGACAGGCAGACGCCGGCGGCCAGCAGCGTCGAACCGAGGTCGAAGCCCTTGACGCCGTTCTCCCCCTGGTAGGCGAAGAACTGCCCGACCGACTCGGGATGGGTGATGACGAGGTAGCCGAACGGAGCCACCATCAGGATCAGCCACAGCGGCGTCGTCCACACCTGCAGTGTCGAGAGCACCTTCATGCCGTAGATCACCAACGGGAAGATGATCAGCGTGGATGCTGCATAGCCGAGCCACAGCGGGATGCCGAGGCCCAGCTTCAGGCCCTGGGCCATGATCGAGCCCTCTAGGGCGAAGAAGATGAACGTGAACGTCGCGAAGATGACGTTGGTGACCACCGACCCGTAATAGCCGAAGCCGCTGCCGCGGGTGACCAGGTCGAGGTCGATGTTGTAGCGCGCCGAGTAGTAGGCCACCGGGAATCCGGTCGCCATGACGACGACCGCGAAGATCAGGATTCCCCACAGCGCGTTGGTCGTGCCGTAGGCGATGCCGATGTTCGCTCCGATGGCGAAGTCGGCCAGGTATGCGATGCCGCCGAGTGCCGAGATGCCGACCACGCGCGTCGACCACTTGCGGTAGCTGCGGGGGGCAAACCGCAGCGTGTAGTCCTCCAAGGTTTCCTTGGTGGCAGTCATCTGATCGAGGCCGGCGTCGGGATCTGCCTCGGCAATTCGGGGGCCGTCTGGCGCGTCCGGTTCCTTGCTGAGCTCTTGAGTCATGGTTTGCAAGCTAGGTCCGGCGTGTTTCGACGTCGTGACGACCGTGTTCCCACCAGACGCAAGATGGCCCGCGCTGCCATCAAGAGTCGGGGTTGTGACGGCAGCGCGGGCGCTACTGATCTCTTCGTTGCGGTCGTGCAAGGTGTTACACATGAGGCGACCTGAATTCTCGACCGCCCGCGGCTGGCTGGTCGGCCTGGCCGTGCTGGCCGGTTTGGTGTACCCGATCGCGTGGTTGGGCTGGGTGCGGAATTGGAGCTGGGTGGTCGTCGGCGACGCGTCGACCCTGGATGCGGCCTACCGCATCGGTATCGAGCACCACGCGTGGGTGACGTTCTGGAACACCTGGTGCACGCTGTTCTCCCCACTGTCGTTCCGAGTACTGACGCTGGGGCTCATCGGCTACGCGCTGCTGCGCCGGCGGACCCGTCTCGCCCTGTTCCTGTTCGTCAGCGTCGAGCTGTCCGGCCTGGTCACGGAGGGGGCGAAGTGGTTGGCCGACCGCCCGCGCCCGGTGACGGCCATGACCACCGCAGCATCGTCGTCGTTCCCCTCCGGGCACGCGCTGGGATCGATGGTCGCCGTGTTGGCGCTCGCGGTGGTGCTGCTGCCGCTCGTCGGGCGGTCGTGGTGGCCGTGGCTGATCGCGGCGGGGAGCGTCATCGTGCTCACGGTCGGTCTCGGCCGGGTCGCCCTCAACGTGCACCACCTGTCCGACGTCGTGGCGGGGTGGGCGCTGGGCTACCTGTACTTCGTGCTGTGCCTGCTGGTGCTGCGACCGGCCTGGGTCACGCCACCGGCCGAAACACCGGCAGCGCCCGGTAGCGCACCGTGAAGCTGGCCTCGTCGAGTTCCTCGGCTAGCTCGCCGTCGTGGGCCAGCAGAGTCGGGCCGTCGACCGCCCGGAACCGGAACTCGGGCACCCGGAGTTCGTGGTAGAGCGGGCTGCGGACCAGGCGCCCCAGTGCCAGTGAGGTCAGGATGCGCAGGGTGCTGAAGCGGCGTTCGGTCTCCAGGATCCGCACGTCCATCAGGCCGTCGTCCATCCGCAGCCGTCGGGACGGTGCGAAGCCGGACGGCAGGTAGGACGAGTTGCCGAGGAAGAACAGCGACGTCTGAAGACGCTTGTTGTCGTACTCGATGCGTACCGGCTCCCCGCGGCGCAGCGTGTGGAACATCGCGTACACCCCGGCGAGTGGCTTGCCGATCTTGTGCTCCAGCTTCTCCCTGGTCTGGACGAAGGTTGGGTAAGCGCCGATGCTCGCGGTATTGATCACGGTTCCGGTCTCGTTGAGGCGCAGGACGTCGACGCAGCTGACCTTGCCCTCCCGGATCGCGGCCACCGTCTTGGCGACGGTGTCGCAGCCGATGTCCTTGGCGAAGTGGTTGAACGTTCCGGCGGCGAACACGGCCAGTGGACGACCGGTGGCCAGTGCCACGCCCGCCGCGGCGGCCACGGTGCCGTCACCGCCGCCGACGGCGAGGACCTCGGCGCGGCTGGCTGCCGAGGTGAGCACTTCCTGCAAGTCGTCATCCGCGTCGAGCTCGACGATCTCCATTCTGGGAAGTGCCTGCCGGGCTTCTTCCAGGACGCGGGCACCGGTCCCGCTGCCGGAGGCCGGGTTGATGACGAGTACGACGCCGGCGCCGTCGGGGCGCTCGGGGGTGTCGATGCTCAGTGGGTCGGCGACGGGAATGCGTGCCTCGACGATCGGCGGCACGATCTTGGCGCCGGCCACCGCGACCGCGGCGCCCAGCCCGAACCCCGCCAGCACGTCACCGGGGTAGTGCGCGCCGGTGGCCACGCGGGACACCCCGACCATGCCCGCCAGCAGCGCAAGGGCCAGGCCCGCTGGTGCGCTCTCCAGCCCGACGCCGACGGCGAAGGCCGCGGCGCTGGCGGAATGGCCGGACGGCAGTGAATTGGAGGTGGGCATTCGGCGCGAACGCCGGATCACCGGGACGTCGGCCCAGTTGGGCCGGGGGCGCTTCCACACGCGCTTGGCCAGCTGATTGGTGAGCAGGCTGGTGACGGCCAGGGTGGCCACCCCGCGACCGGCGCCGCGCTGCAGCGACGGGCGCCGGGTCGCCATCAGCACGGCCGCCAGTGCGAACCAGAGCTTGGAGTGGTCGGCAACCGCGGTCAGCCTGGGCATGACGCCGTCCAGCAGGGGGCTGGGGGATTCGGCGATGGCCTCGAAGACCTCCCGGTCCAGGGTGCCCAGGCCCTCACCGATCTGCCGAATGCCGCGATGCCGGGGCCTGCGCAGTAACTCCATGACACCCAACCTAGTGCGATGGCGAAAGAGCTTTGGCCGCAACTCATCTCTGAGGCCGGGCATCGTTGCTAAACCTTTACTTGACCTCGAGTTTGGCGTGTGGTGCCCTTGAAGTCGTGCGCCACCTGCTGACATGCCTCTTCGCGGTGGTCGTCGGGCTGGTCTCGGCGCCCGTCGCCAGGGCTGAGTTGGTGCCGTGGTTCGCATCCGGTGTCGGAGCTGCTACTCAAGTCATTTCCGTTGTGGGCGTGGGCGGTTCAGACGCCAAGGTCGATGTCTATCAGCGGTCGGCGTCGGGCTGGCAAGCGGTGGCGGCGGGCATTCCCGCCCACGTCGGCGCCAAGGGCATGGCGCCGGAGACCCACGACGGGCAGATGCTCACGCCGATGGGCATCTTCAGCCTCGACTATGCATTCGGCACGGCGCCCAATCCCGGCGGCGGTCTGCAATACGTCCAGGTGGGCAAGGATCACTGGTGGGACGGTGACATGAAGAGCCCGACCTACAACACGATGCAGATCTGTCAGAAGTCCCAGTGCCCGTTCGACACCGATCCGAGCAGCGGCACCGAGAACCTCGAGATCCCGCAATACCGGCACGCGGTGGTGATGGGGGTCAACGAGCAGCGCGTGCCCGGCAATGGCGGCGCCTTCTTCCTGCACAGCACCGACGGCGGCCCGACGGCCGGGTGCGTGTCGATCGACGATCAGACGCTGGTGGGCATCATCAAGTGGCTGCGCCCCGGCGCATTGATCGCCGTCTCCAAGTGATCGGAGCAGAACGCTCAATTGCTTACGGCGCGACCGGCTTTCACGTTGAAGTTCAGCGCCGCGGTAGAGAACGAGGCGTCGTAGGTGCGGTCGTAGCCGGTGGCGCTGATCCGCCAGCCGTCAACGGTCCTGCGGTAGCGGTCGTGATAGAAGCCGGCCCCGATCAGCATGAAGTCGAACTTCGGCACGATGACCTTGTCCTGCAGGTACCAGGTCGCGGTGGCCTCGTCCCCGTCGACGTCGATCTCGGGATGTGTCACGCGGTGCTCGGTGATGACGTCGGCGGGCATCGACGTGCGCATGAAGTCCACCAGCGAGGCACGGTCGGTGAAGTGGTGCTCCTCGCCGAGGGACTCGCCGTAGTCGCCGACGACGTCCTCGGTGAGCGTGTCGGCGAACTCGTCCCAGTGCTTGGTGTCGAGCGCACGCAGGTAGCGATACTTGACGCGCTGAATGTCTTCGATGTCACCCATGACGTCATTGCAACACAGTCGCCAACCGTCGTGTGGCGTGATCGATCGACTCCAGTTGACGAACGTGTCGAATCTGGCGGGCTGTTTTCGGCGCGCCGATTCATACGAGATCCAAAGGTTCGCTGCCAGAAGGCCGTTCGAGTGGCGTTCGCGGGGTGTCCTGGCGCCCGACCGTGGTTGGGCGGGTTATGGTTGACGACGTCATGAGCGACCCGTTGGGGTTGTCGATCGGGACGACCAACCTGGTCGCGGCCCGTGTTGGCAATCAACCCGTCACGCGGCGGTCCGTGCTGCCCCTGTCCGGGCAGGTGTTCAGCGGTTTCGTCGAACGCGTCGGAGACCCGGTGCCGCTGATCGCCGTCGACGGCACGTCGCACTCCGCCGACGCGCTGATGGTCGAGGCGCTCGACGCGATGGTGATCGAGGCTGGTGACGAGACCTCCGCGGAGATCGCGGTGGCCGTACCCGCGCATTGGAACGGGGCCACTCTGCGCTCGCTGCGCGATGCCATGCGGACGTCGTCGAGGCTGGCTCCCAACGGTGTGCCGGCCCGCCTGGTCTCCGATGCCGTCGCGGCACTGACCGCGCTGGCCGCCAATCCTGGACTTCCCCCGCACGGCGTCGTCGCGCTCCTCGACTTCGGTGGTGGCGGCACCACCGTCACCCTGGCCGACGCAGCGGCCTCGTTCGAACCGATCGAGACGGTGCGGGTGACGGAGTTCTCCGGCGACCAGGTCGACCAGGCGCTGCTCGCCCACGTGCTCGACGGGATCACCGGAGACGTCGATCCCGCGGGCACGGCATCGGTCGGTTCGCTGAGCGTCCTTCGGGAGGAGTGCAGGCAAGCCAAGGAGGCATTGTCGGAGTCGACGCGGGCCGAGGTCCGCGTGGAACTGCCTGGACATCAGTCGACGATCGACGTCACCAGGGACGAACTCGACGCACTGATGGCCGAACCTCTGACGGCGGTGCTGTCCGAGCTGGACGATCTGTTGTCGCGCAACAGGATCAACACCGGCGACGTGTCCGCAGTGGTGGCGGTCGGGGGTGGAGCACGCATCCCGCTGGTGATCGGCCGGCTGTCCGAGGCCGACCGCGGGCCGCTGGTGACGACGCCGCACCCGGCACTCGACGCCGCCGTGGGTGCCGCGATCTTCGCGGCCTACGGCGCCGATGCCGACGCCAAGACCGGCTTGGCGCCCGCCCCGCCGATCGCCGCCGGGGACGCCGCACCCGATTCGTCGACGTTCCGGGCGCTGGCCTGGTCCCAGGACGACGAAACCGTTGGCGATCCGCTGCCATACACCGGGGAGGACCCCTACGCCGATCCCTATGCGGACTCCGGCACGACGCGTGTGGTGGTTCAATACCACCCACGCCAAGACGACCAACCGCGATCGTGGCAACGTCTGCCACAGTTGATCTTTGGGGTGGTGGCGGTGATCGCCCTAATCGCGGTCGGTGGTGTCGCCGTCGCGCTGACCAGTTCCACGGAGGAAGGTACGCCGACTCCGAAGACGGCGCCCGTCACCGCGACCTCGCCGGCCGCGCCGCCGCCAACGAGCGTGGCGCCGGTGCTACCGCCCACCACCGAGGCACCCCCGCCGCAGGAGGCCGTCGCGCCGCCGACGACGCAGGCGCCTCCGCCTCCGCCACCGTCGACGGAGACCGTCACCGTGGAGCGTCCGGTCACCACGGTCGTCACCACGCAACCGACGACGACCACGACCACGACGGCGACCACCACGACGACCACGCCGCCGACCACGACGACCACCGAGACGACGACCACCCCGACGATGACGACCAGCTACATCACCGTTCCATTCGTCCCGGTTCCGATCCCCATCCAGGTGCCGGCCACCGCTACGACGACCTACGCCCCTTATCAGCCGTATCAGCCATATCAGCCGTATCAACCGCCGGTGTACCAGCAGCCGCAGCAGTCGCCTTACTAGAACCTGGGAATGCCTGTGAGCCCCAAACGGCGACAAGCAAGGTCACAGGCTGATTTCAGGTCTTCTTCGGTTGGGCGGTTCACGATCTGACGATGACCGAGAAGAGATCGCAAGGCAGGCGCCGTGGCCTCACGGCGCTCGGACTTATAGGCGCCGCCGCCTTCATCACCTTGGGGGCGTTGAACCTCGGCCCCGCCCCCGCCGGGCCGAGCGGGAAGATACTCGCCGGCTCGGGCAGCGCGCCGGCGAACACCACGTTCGTTCAGCCCACCGAGAACGCCATGAACATGGGCGCCACGGCCACGTGGACGACGCCGTCTTCGGTCGAACCGGTCGCCAAGGCGACTCCGCCGCTCGGGGCGGGTGGCTGACATGCGTAGCGTGACCGGCGGCTCGGTCCTCGTAGCCACCGCGGCCTCGGTGATGGTTCTCTTCGGTGCCGGGGTAGCGCACGCGGGGTCGGCCCCCAATGTCGTCGGGCAGAAGTACAGCGACGCACAAACGGCCATCAGCGGGGCTAGCTTGAAGCCGGTGGTGTCGACGGTGGTTGGCGATCAGCTGGCGTGGCCTGACTGCATGGTCACGAACCAGGTCCCCAGGACGGTTCCCGCTCCCCCGAATAGTTCCGGCTCGGCTACCAATCAACTGCTGGTCTCGCTGAACTGTGAGGCCAGTGAGGCTTCTGCGACGAAACCGGGATTCTCCGCGGCCAGTCCCGAGGGGCGTGCTGCGGCTGCGGCTGCGGCGTCGTCCTCTGCTGCCGCGGCGGCTTCGGCATCGGCCGCACCCTCGAGCTGATCAGCTCGATTCTGCGGACACCTTCAAGTTTTGCGGGTGGTGGCAAGCCGCCACGTGGTCGGTGACCAACTCCTCCAACCGGGGGTCGTCGGCTTCGCACACCTCGGTGCTCCACGGGCACCGGGTGTGGAAGTGGCATCCCGAGGGCGGATCGATCGGACTAGGAACGTCACCCTCCAGGACCAACCGCGTGCGTTCGACGTTGAGCTTGGGGTCGGGGATCGGTACGGCCGACAGCAGCGCGTTCGAGTAGGGATGCAGCGGCCGGTCGTAGAGGTCTGAGGCAGAAGCACTTTCGACGATGCGGCCCAGATACATGACGGAGACGCGGTCCGAGACGTGCCGCACCACCCCGAGGTCGTGGGCGACGAAGAGGTACGACAGGCCAAGCTCTTCCTGAAGGTCCTTCAGCAGGTTCACGATCTGAGCCTGAACGGAGACGTCGAGCGCCGAGACGGGTTCGTCGGCGATGATTAGCTTGGGTTCCAACGCCAGCGCCCTGGCGATGCCGATGCGCTGGCGCTGGCCGCCGGAGAACTCGTGCGGGTAGCGGCTGGCGTGCTCGGGAGCAAGGCCGACGCGGTCGAGTAGCTCCTGCACCCGGCGATCGACGTCGCGACCGCTCGCCAAGCCATGCAACTCCATTGGCTCGCCGATGATCTGGCCAACGCGCTTGCGCGGGTTCAGGGAGGCGTAGGGGTCCTGGAAGATCATCTGCATCTGTCGCCGCACCGGCCGCAGGCTGCGCCGCGACCGGCCCACCAGTTCCTCGCCGCGGAAGCGGACCGACCCCGACGTCGGGGTGATCAGTTGCAGGATGGTTCGGCTGAGAGTCGACTTGCCGCAGCCGGATTCACCGACCAGGCCCAGCGTCTCGCCCTCGTTGATGGTGAGGCTGACGCCGTCGACGGCCTTGACGTGCGCTACCACGCGATCGACGACGATCCCGGACTTGATCGGAAAGTGCTTGACGAGGTCGGTGACCTCGAGAAGTGGCTCGGTCACGCGGTCTCCACCCTGTTCGTCGGATCGCCGAGATCCGCTGCGCGCAAACCGATTCGCCCGTCGACGTCGCGCAACCGACGCTTGTCGACCGGGTCGAGCCAGCAGCGATCGCCGTCCAGTGGCGGTGGTTCGGCACACTTGTCGAATTCGTGCGGGCAGCGCGCGGCGAACCGGCAACCCGTTGGTGGATTCAGCAGCGACGGAGGCGATCCCGCGATCTGGGCCAGCCGGATCGGGCGGGGCTGGTCGAGCCGGGCCAGAGACCCCAGCAAGCCCCAGGTGTAGGGATGCTGGGGGTCGTAGAACAGGTTCTCCAGCGTCGCGTCCTCGACGATCTGACCCGCGTACATCACGGCAACCCGATCGGCTACTTCGGCGACCACCCCGAGGTCATGGGTGATCAGCACGACCGCGAGGCCACGCTCCCGGTTCAGCCGCTCGAGCAGCCGCAGGATCTGAGCCTGGACCGTGACGTCGAGGGCGGTGGTCGGCTCGTCGGCGATCAGTACGTCGGGGTCCAGCGCTAGTGCCATCGCGATCATCACGCGCTGGCGCATGCCGCCGGAGAACTCGTGCGGGTAGTCGTCCACGCGGCGTTCGGGATTCGGAATGCCGACCGAACGCAGCAGTTCGACGGCGCTGTCGCGGGCCTCGCGCTTGGACACCTCCTGGTGCGCCCGGATCATCTCGACGATCTGTTCCCCGATGCGATAGACCGGGTTCAGTGACGTCATCGGGTCCTGGAAGATCATCGCGATGCGCTTGCCGCGCACCTCGCGCAGGTGCTCGTCGTCGAGTTTGGTCAGATCGCGACCGTCGAACTCGACCGAACCGGTGATGGTCGCGTTCGGGGCCCGCGTCAGACCGAGGATGGTCTGCGCGGTGACGCTCTTACCGGAGCCGGATTCGCCGACGATGGCCAGGATCTCGCCGCGGTCGAGCGTGAACGACACACCTTCGACGGCGCGCACCACGCCGCCGTCGGTGGCGAAGCGGACGCCGAGGTCCGTCACGGAAAGGATCATGCGGGGGCCGCCTCGCCGAGTCGGATGCGTGGATCGAGGAATGCGTACAGGACATCTACGACCGTGTTGAACAGCACGATGAAGAAGGCGCCGAACATGGTGACACCCATCAGCGGGGGTAGGTCGAGGCTGCCGATGGCCTGGCCGGCGTAGAGCCCGACACCGTTGATGTTGAAGACGGTCTCGGTGAGGATGGCCCCACCACCGACGACGGCGCCGAAGTCCAGCCCGAACAGCGTGACGATCGGGATCATCGAGTTGCGCAGCACGTGCTTGATGCGAATCTGGCGCTCGCTGATGCCCTTCGCCCGTGCCGTTCGGACGTAGTCCTCGTTCATCACGTCGAGCATGTTGGACCGCAGCACCCGGCTGTAGAAGCCGACGAACAACACGGCCAACGTGATCCACGGCAGGATCAGGTGATACGCCCATTGGCTGGGGTTCTTGGTCAGCGGTACGTAACTGCTCGTCGGGAAGATCTGCGCCTTGAAGCTCAAGTAGTACAGCAGGATCGCCGCGAGCCAGAACACTGGCACCGAGATGCCGACCAACGCCAGGATCGTCAGCGCGCGGTCGGTGAACTTGCCGGCGTGCACGGCGCTGAGGTAGCCGAACACCACGGCCAGGGCCATCCAGAGCACGGCGGCGCCGATGCACAGTGACAGCGTCGCTGGCAAGCCCTTCCAGATCTGCTCACCGACGTTCTGCGAGCTGGCATACGAAGTGAGTTGACCGGTGAAGATCCGCTTCATCATCGTCAGGTATTGCACCGGCAGCGGTTGGTCCAGACCGAGGTCTGCTCGGACCCTGGCGATGAGCGCCGGATTGGCGTTCTTGCCTGCAATGCGTTGGGCGGGATCGGAGTTCGGAATCACGTTGAAGATGAGGAACACGATCACCGAGATCGCGAACAGGACCGCGATCATCCCCATGATTCGCCGTACGGCGAAGGTCGCCATGGTCTAGTGCTCCAGCCTGATCTTGGCCCGCGGGTCTAGCGCATCCCGCAGTCCGTCACCGAATACGTTGAGCGACAACACCGTCAACACGATCATGATGCCCGGGACGATCGTGAGATGTGGTGCGGTGTAGATGTTCTGATAGCCGTCGGCGATCATCGTGCCCCACGATGCGCTGGGGGGCCGCACGCCTGCACCCAGGAACGACAGTGACGACTCGAGCAGCATGTTGTTGGCGATGTTGAGCGTGAAGAAGACGATGATGGTCGAGACCACGTTGGGCAGCAACTCGGAGACCATGATGCGGATCGGTCCCTTGCCCTGGGCGACGGCGGCCTCGACGAACTCCTTCTCGCGCAGCGCCAGGATCTCACCTCGGATGGGCCGGGCCATGTAGGGCACGTAGACCAGTCCGATGATCATGATCGGAATCCACAGCGAGTCGCCGTGGACCACGAAGCCGCCGATCTTCAAGCCGCCCAACGCCAGAGCGGTACCCAGTGCGATGCCGAGCAGCAGCACGGGGAACGCCCATACCACGTCCATGACCCTGGACAGGATTGCGTCGATCCAGCCCCGGTAGTACCCGCACAGCAACCCGACGAGCACGGCCAGAACGGTGGTGACCACGGCGGCGACGACGCCGATGAAGATCGACGTGCGCCCGCCGTAGAGCAGCCGAACCATGACGTCGCGGCCGTTCTGGTCGGCGCCGAGGAGATAGCGACCGTGCAACCCGGGGCCGATCGGAGTGCCGTCCGGTGAGACGACGTACTCCTGCTGCCCGTCGATCAGTACCTTGTCGGTGATGTGGTTCTCGTCGGGCCCGGTGTGGGCGACGTGGTCGGCCCACAGCGGTGCTGCCAGGCATAGCACGACGATCGCGATGAACAGTGCGCCGAACCCCAGCGCCATCCGGTTGCGGCGCAACCGGATCCACGCGAGGTACCAGGGGCTCCTGCCCCGGACGGCGTCGGGCGCGACGCCGGCCGGGGCAGGAGGAATGCCTGGGGCTTCGATCTCTCCTACCGAACCGGTCACTTCAGGGCGAACGCGGAGTAGTCCTGGGTGAACATCAGGTGCGGATTGGTCTTGTCGAAGTCGATCCGATCGGAGACGAACGTGCTGCGTTCCTCGTTGCCGTACGGCGCCCAGACCGCTTGGTCCATGTAGGCCTTGTCCAAGGCGGCGTACTGCTTCTTGACGTCGTCGGTCAACTGCTCCTTGGCCAGCTCGTCCATCTTGGCGTCGTTCTGCGGGATGGCCACCTGGGAGTAATTGCTGTTGTTGGTCGGCAGGATGTTCGCACCGTTGAGCAGTGGGCGGAAGAAGTCGTCGGGATGCGGGAAGTCCTGGAACCAGTCCACGAATCCGGTGTCGAGGTCAGGCGTGGAGGTGTTGCCGATCGTCGCGAAGTAGACGTTGCCGGCGACCACCTTCAGGGTGGCGTTGAAGCCGAGCTGGGTCAGCAGGTCGTGGTAGTACTCGCCGATGCGCTTGCGCTCCGGTTCGTCGTCGGTCCACACGGTGATGTCCTTGTCGGCCGGATTGGCTTCTGCGATGAGGGCCTTGGCCTTGGCCAGGTCGTAGGGGTATGGCTTGTACTCCTCGTAGCCGGGCATGCCGGGCGGCAGGATCTGCTGGGTGGGATGCAGGCGGCCGCCGAACACCCGGTTCAGCGCCTCCGGGTCGATGGCGTAATTGATCGCCTGGCGAACCCGGATGTCGTTGAACGGCGCCGTCTTGTTGTTCATGAAGAAGTAGTAGGTGTTGATCGACTCGTCCAGGCGGAACCGATCGCCGAACTTGGACTTGACCTCGGCCAGCCGGTCTGCGTCGGGCGGGTCGACCATGAAGTCGATGGTGTTCTGCTCGACGCCGGTCACCTGGGCGGAGTTGCTCTTGTTCTGGGTGACGGTGATCTTGTCCACGTGTGCGTCGGCGACCTCGGTGGCCCCGGCGTCCTTGACCGTCTTGAAATTCGGGTTGCGCTCCATCGTCAGCGTCTGCGGCGCATCGACCTTGGAGATCATGAAGGGGCCGCTGGACGGCGGGGGAGTGTTGGTCGCGTCCTTGTCCAGCGGGGTGCTCGGCGGCACCGGGGCCGCGAACATCAGTGCCAAGACGTTGTTGAACGTGCCGCTGGCTTCGGTGAGCGCGATGGTGATGTCGCCGGTCGCGTCGTCGGTGGTGATGCCGCTGATGGTCGGCGCCTTGCCGTCGGCGTAGTCGTTGGCGCCAACGATGCCGCTGAAGAACACCGAACCGCCGGAGTTGGCCTTGAACAGGCGCTGGATGGCATAGGTGAAGTCCGACGCCTTGATTGGCGTGCCGTCGGAGTACTTCATGTTGGGGCGAAGCTTCAACTTGTAGGTCTTGCCGTCGGGGGAGATGTCCGGCATGGCCTCGGCCAGCGCGGGAACTATCTGAGTGCCGTCCTGACCCTTGGCATGCTTGTACGTCAGCAGCGGCGTGTAGACGTTGTACAGCACCTCCCAGCCCTGGACGGTGTAGGACAGCTGCGGGTCGACGTAGTCGGGGAACGACGTCATCGAGACGTTGATGTCACCGCCTCCGGTGCCTCCGCCTCCGCCGCTGCTGCTGGAGTCACCGCCACACGCGGCAACCCCGAAGCTGGCGAGCGCCGCGATGACGCCAACGGTCACCGCCTTGCGCAAGTTCTTCATGTATTTCCCCTTGGTCTGTATCCCGACGGTGTCCATTACCTGTACGCCTCTGGCCGGGGTGCCATTGCATCTTTTCCGAAAAATCGCGGATGGCAACTCGGGTCTTCAGGTTTGGACCCCCTTCCGCAGCCCGCTGGCCTGCGAAGTCCCAGGAAGCGTCGACCCGGGGGCAGGTCCGATCGGGGACCGCCGGGGTTGCTGTCGCGGCTGTTCGGCGTTCGGTGCAGCAGGGTGTTCGCCGGAATAATTACTGCAACAGGCCATCAAAACAGGAAAATTGACATCAGCGAAACCAACGGCTTCGAGGTAGCGGATGCGTGAACGGCGGCGGACGCCGAGAAAAACCCTCAAAAAAACTGAGCGATCCGGGGTGTCACACCTCGCCAGCGGGGTCGGTGAGCCAAGGCGGCCTGGCTCGCGCCTGCGATCCGCTCCGAATCGGGCAGCACCCCGCGGCCGCCCGACGGGCCCTCGCCCCCCGCGCTCACCGACCTCGACGAGGTCACGACCTGGACTCGCTGGGCAAATGAGTAGGTGACCGCATCCCGCACTCGGTTAGCATCGAACCCCGTGGCGCGTAACGAAGGTCCCGGCGGACCCCCAGACGACCCGTACTACTCCGACAGCGAACCGACGCAGTACGGCAACTTTCCTCGCAGCGAGCCGCAGGCCTATAGCGAGCACACCGCACCCGCCAACTACGGCGCGTACGGCCAGGAACCCGGATACGGTCAGCAACCCGATTACGGTCAGCAGCCGGGCGGTGAGCCGCCCACCCCGTGGTACCGCACCGCCCCCGGGCTGGTCAGCCTCGGCGCGATCGGCGTCATCCTCGTCGCCGCCATCGTCTACGCGATCGTCTCGCTAACCGGCGATGGGTCGAGCTCGACCACCTCGACCACCTCGACCACGCCGAGCACCACGGCCACGTCGACCTCGGCCGGTAGTGCCGTCGTACCCGCTCCAACCGGCGGCACCGAGACGGTGACGCAGACCCAGGATCCCGGTACGAGCTCCGAATCGCCGACGACGACCACCACGACGGACAGCCCGACGACGACCACGACCACCACCACCACGCCAAGTACGACGGTGTCGACCAGCACCAGCACCAGCACGAGCACCAGCACCGTGACCCAGACGGTGACGGTTGCGCCGACGCAGTCCCCCGCCAATTCGGGCGGCGGCGCCGCGAGCGGTGGCAGCGGCTCGGGATAGCCGCTCCGATGAGGGGAATCATCCTGGCCGGGGGCACCGGCAGCCGGCTGTATCCCATCACGATGGGGGTGTCCAAACAGCTGCTGCCGGTGTACGACAAGCCGCTCATCTACTACTCGTTGTCGACGCTGATCATGGCGGGCATCCGAGACATCCAGGTGATCACCGCGGCGGGAGACGTGGCGGCGTTCAGACGGCTTCTCGGTGACGGTTCGGCATTCGGCACCAACATCACCTACGCGGTGCAAGACCGGCCCGATGGGGTGGCGCGGGCCTTCGTCGTCGGCGCCGACCACATCGGCACGGACTCGGTGGCACTGATCTTGGGGGACAACATCTTCTACGGCCCCGGTCTCGGTACCGGTTTGCGTCGATTCCACGACGTCAGCGGCGGCGCGATCTTCGCCTACTGGGTGGCCAATCCCTCGGCCTACGGGGTCATCGAGTTCGCCGACGACGGCCGGGCTCTGTCGTTGGAGGAGAAGCCGGCCAAGCCGAAGTCGCACTATGCGGTTCCCGGGCTCTACTTCTACGACAACGACGTCGTCGAGATCGCCAGGTCGCTGCGCCCGTCGGCGCGCGGGGAATACGAGATCACCGACGTCAACCAGACCTACCTGGAGCAGGGACGGTTGGGCGTCGAGGTGCTGGCGCGGGGCACCGCCTGGCTGGATACCGGCACGTTCGACTCCCTGCTCGACGCGAGCGACTACGTGCGCACCATCGAACGCAGGCAGGGCTTGAAGATTGGCGTGCCGGAGGAGGTGGCCTGGCGGCTGGGCTTCATCGATGACGAGCAGCTGGCCCACCGGGCGCACTCGCTGCTGAAGTCAGGGTACGGCTCGTATCTGCTGGAACTTCTGGAGCAGTGAGGGCCGGCTCTCGAACGTCGTTGGCCGGCAACATTTCCGGTCGATCGGGCAGCGCCAGCTTGAAAACGGTGCGCACCGTCAGCAGATATTGCTTCAGCAGAGGTCCGGTCGTGTACGGCAGGCCGTACTTCGCACACAGCGGGCGCACCCGCCGAGCGATCGCGGCATAGTGGTTGCTTGGCAGATCCGGGAAGAGGTGGTGCTCGATCTGGTAGCAGAGGTTGCCGCTCATGAAGGCCATCACGGGGCCAGCGTGAAAATTGGCGCTGCCCAACATCTGTCGTAGATACCACTCGGGCCTGGTCTCGTTCACCAGCGTCTCCGGGGTGAACTTCTCCGCACCGTCGGCGAAGTGGCCGCAGGAGATCACCACGTACGCCCAGACGTTGCGAAGCACGTTGGCGACGACGTTGGCGCGCAGGGTGCGACGCCACCGTCGGCGACTCAACACCGGGTAGAGGACGTAGTCCTTGGCCGTCTGGCGCCCGATCTTGTGCAGCAGTGCCGTGGCGTCAGCCGACTTCTCGGCGTCGGTGGTTCGGCGTTCCCTCTCGGAGTACAGGTCGTGTAGGGCGATACCCCACTCGAAGCCCACCGCCAGCAACAGACTTCGCAACGGCGCCAACAGGTAGCTCGGCTTCCACTCCTGGTCCGGGGTCACCCGCAGCACCCCGTACCCGAGGTCGTCGTCGACGCCGACGACGTTGGTGTTCACGTGGTGGCGGTAGTTGTGCGAATAGCGCCATTGCGACGACAGACCCGCCATGTCCCACTCCCACGTGGCGGAATGAATCTCCGGATCGTTCATCCAGTCCCACTGACCGTGGCCGATGTTGTGGGCGAGCTCCATGTTCTCGATGCTCTTGGCCGCGGCAAGGCCGACGGTGCCGGCAATCCAGCCGCGCCGGCCCTTCGACGCGGCGATCGTCAGACGGGAGACCAGCTCGAGGCAGCGCTGGAACGCGATCGTCCGGCGGATGTAGGCCCGATCCCTGGACCCACGGCCCTCCTCGACGTCGCGCCGGATGTCGTCGAGGGCGGCAGCGAAGTCGGCGAGGTCCGACTCGGACAAGTGGGCGTATTCGGCAACGTCGGAGATGGCCATGATTCGTCGATTTCTGTCGGTCCGGACGGCCCGCACCGTGCGGTGGGGTTGCGAATCGGCAGGGTCGGGCCCAAGACGCGTGTGCAGGAAGGACGCCACTAGGAGCGCACTCCCCACCCGTTTGTGTGCCCCCAGCCTAGACCGTCGACCACTGCGGCGATCCGGTTCGTTGGGGCCGTGGTGCGACTCCGCCGACGCCGAGGCGGCTAGCAACCTTATTCTCGACACGTGCCGGGGCGCCTCGAACCACAGCCGTCGACCCGGCATTGGCACGGCATCGGCGTGACGGCGTTCCTGGCCATGCTCGTCCTCTACGCCGCGGCGGGATTGCACGTCGACGGTCCCGCGGTCGATCCTCGGCTCTGCTGGACTCTGGCCGTGGCCGCACTGCTGGCGGGGTTGGCCACCGCGGTGGGATGCCTGCGCGGGTGGCAACGGCGGCGGAAGGTTCTGATCGCGTGGCCGGTGGCGTCGCTGCTGGCTACGACGGCCGTCGGCCTCGTCGATCCGGACGCCACCAAGAGCCTGCCCGGCACCATCACGATCACCTTCGCCTATCTCGGGTTGACGGCGGGGCGCTGGCGTTCGTTCGTGCTGCTGCCACTGGGCGTTGCCGCCTTCGTGATCGGCGGCGTCAAGCCTCTGCCGGACGCCCTGCCTACGGTGTTCTTGGCTGCGGTGATGTGGGTCCTCGTCGCGGAGGTGCCGGCATGGCTGATCGCCCGCTTGGAGGAGCAGAGCGCGCTGCTCGACCGCATCGCCCAGACCGACGGGCTGACTCAGCTCCTGGACCGCCGCGCCCTGGGGTCCCGGTTGTCCGAGCACGCGACCCATTCGGCAGTGGTGTTCATCGACCTGGACAACTTCAAGCAGTACAACGACCGCAACGGCCATGACGCCGGTGACGCCCTGCTGCTCGCGTTCGCGGAGACGCTTCGATCGTCGATCCGCGAGCAGGACTTGGCCTTTCGCATCGGCGGGGATGAATTCCTGCTGATGCTGCTCGATGCCGATCAGACGCAGGCCCAGCGCACGCTGGACGTGGTCCGGGGGCGGTGGACCGAAGCTGGATCACCGGTCGCCTTCAGTGCGGGGATTGCGGCCGGCGAGCAGAACCTGATCCGCATCGCCGATGAGCGCATGTATGCCGAGAAGCGGGCGCGGGGCCTGACCGCCGAGTGACCCATGCTGATCGATGGGGCCGAAGGTCCTTCGCGGTCACCCACGGCAGGATTCACGAACCGACGAGCCCGGACTGAACCAGTGCGGCGTCGACGAACCGCTGCACCGGACGGGACAGGAAGAACCCGGTGTGCCCACCCTGGTACCAGACGATCTCCGGCCTGCCCCAGTGCTCCCAGAGGCGGACGACCTGTTCGCGGGGATGAACGAGTTGGTCGGCGATGCCGGCATAGATGAAGCGGCCGCGTGGTGGAACCCGTGGTGTCAACGACAACGGTGACACCATCGTCCCCAGCGGTGCCGCCAGGGCGACGGTCCCGCGACGTGGGTCCGTGCGGCGCATCCCGGCGTGCCGTCGCAGCAGTGCGGTCATGTCGGCGACCGGAACGCCGAGGATGGCACAGGTGAGACCGTCCTCGAGGCTGGCGACCAAGGCGGTGACGTAGCCGCCGAGGGAGATGCCGTTCAACCCGATCGGGGAGTCCGGCTGCTGGGTGCGTATCCAGGACAGCAGGCGTCGAATGTCCCAGACCGCTTGCGCCGTGGCGTGGACGTCGTCGAGAACGTCCTCCCCAGGGAACACCGCGCCCCGCGGCAGCCCGCGGGCGCGCGGGCCGTGCATCGGAAGGACCGGCAGGACGACGTTGCACCCGAGGTCCTCGTGGAGATGCCAGGCGCGGAACAGCACGAGGTCCATCAGGCGCCGGCCCATCACGGCGCCGTGGACGCAGACCAGCCAGGGGCGTGGTTCCGGATGCCGAAGCAGCAGCGCGTATTCGCGATCGTTCGCGGCGTAGCTCAGCCACCGGTCGCGGCCCGGTTCACCGACCTCGGGTTCGTAGCCACTGTCGAAGACCAGGCGTTCGTGGGAGCGTCCACGCGTCCGAGCCGGCTGGGCGGTCACGTCGACGAGGGGCGGCGGGGTCGCGAAGAAGTCCTGAGGTCGGTCGAGATACCCCTGTCGACCGTAGAACTCGAGGGCTGCCCGCACTTCACCGTCGATGCGCTCGAACACGTGCGAATCACCGATCGGCCGGAATGCCCGGAACCCGGTGAGGACGATCTCGTCCCGGAAGGCGTGCGTCGCCAGCGCGATGGTTGGCCGTGCGATGGGGACCTCGGTTGGTCCGCGATCGAGGTAGTCCCGCCAGGACTTGGCGTAGTAGCGCCCCGTTCGTCGGAATGGCCGAACGACGCTCATGAGTGAATTGGGCTCGCGCGCAGCCGGTTCGGTGGCAGCCGCGGGCGGAGCACCGTCTCCGTTGGGAGTTGCCATGCCGCCGGACGCTAGCGCCACGTCGACCGATGACCTAGGGACCTAGGTCCCGCTCGGCACGGCCGGTCGCCACTTGTCGGCTGGTGCCGGTTGGCGCGACGATGACCTGGTACCGACCAGTCGAAGGGGACGGGTCTGGCGGATGGAGCCACTTGAGCCGCTGGATGCGGCGATGATCACCGCGGAGTTGCTCGCCGACCCGCTGCACACCGCCGCGCTGCTGATCCTGTCGCCGCCACCGGAGGCCGGTCCGGACTACGTCGACGAGCTCTACCGCCAGGCACTCACCGATCCGGCCGACCTCGACACGCGGTTTCGACGGCACCCGCACGCCGGAGTCGACACGGCAGGACTCTGGTTGTGGCGCAACGACGATCGGGTGGACATGCGGAAGCACCTGCGGCGCTGCACGCTCCCTGCGGGCACCGACCGCGCCGGGCTGTGGCGATTGATCGGCGAGTTGCACGGCGAACCGCTCGACCGGTCCAGGCCGATGTGGCTGGCCTATGTGATAGACGGGTTGGCCGACGGTGCATTCGCGTTCTACATCAAGGTCCACCACTCGGTGATCGACGGTGTCGCAGGGCTGAAGATGATCACCGATGCGCTGACTCCCGACCCCACGCGACGGTCGATGCGACCGCTCTACGCCGCGCGGCACTCGACCGATGAATCTCGTTGGCGTTCCCGTGGTGGCATTCCCAACCCGTTGGGTCTGGCGCGCGACGGATTGGATCTCGCTCGCCACGTGGCCCTTGGTGAGCTGTCGACGGTGGTGTCGAGCCTACGGTCGCGGACCGCGCTGCCATCCTTCGGCGCCCCCTACACCAGGTTCAACGGCCGACTGGGTCGCGAGCGCGCCGTCACGGGAGCCACCTGGGCCAAGTCCCGTATTCGCGCGATCCAGCAGGCGGCCGGGGTGACCGGCAACGACGTCGTGACCACGGTGGTGGCAGGGGTGTTGCGGGCGTGGCTCGACGCGCGCGGTGAACTGCCGTCCCTCTCGCTGGTGGCGATCTGCCCCGTGACGGTGCGCAGTCGCGATGGGAACGGCGCCGAGGATGGGCACGGCAATCTGTTCGGGCTGCAGCTGTGCTCGCTGGGCACCAACCTGGCCGATCCGGCCAAGCGGCTGGCCCATGTGCATCGCGTGATGGCCCGGGCGAAGGGTCAGGTGTCGAGCCGCGGGGCGAATGCGACGACGCTTCTGCTCGCGCCAAGCATCGTGCCCACGGTTCTGTTGCCGGCGCTACCCGTCGCACCCCGGTTGCGCCGGGCCTACAACGTCTCGCTCTCCAACATTCCCGGGCCGTCGAGCGAGATGTACTGGAACGGAGCACGTCTCGAGGAGATCTATCCGGTGTCCGTGGCGATCGACGGGCAGGCCCTCAACGTCACGGTCTGCTCGTATGCCGACCGGGTGGCCTTCGGGTACGTGTCCGGCCGTGAGGTGATGCCGGACATCGAGTCGGTGGTGCCGTTGACCGAGAGTGCCCTCACCGAATTGGAGGCCGCGGTCGGCGTGTGACCGGACCGCGATGGATCGAGGGGAGCAGACGCAGCGATGGGTGTCTACGTCGTCACGGGATCGGCCTCGGGGATGGGGCGCGAGGTGGCGGAGAAGCTGCGCGCCACTGGGCACGAGGTGATCGGGGTCGACGTCGGGCAGGCGGAGGTCGTGGCCGACCTGTCCGGCGATGCGGGTCGTCGGGCCGCGATCGACGGGGTGCTGGCGGCGTCGGGAGGCAGGCTCGACGGTGCCGTTCTGGCGGCCGGTCTGGGTCCTGGTGACGGGTCGGACCGTCCACGAATGATCGCGCAGGTCAACTATTTCGGGGTCGTCGACCTCCTCCGGGCGTGGCGCTCCGCCCTGGCTGCTGGTGGGCGCGCGAAAGTGGTGGTCTTCGCCAGCAATTCGACGACGATTACGCCGGCGGTGCCCAACCGCACGGTGCGGGCCTTCCTATCCCATGACGTCGACAAGGCGGTCCGGTCGGTCAGGATCTTCGGGAGGAACTCCTCGGTGATGATCTACGCGGCGTCGAAGATCGCCGTCAGCCGGTGGGTTCGGCGCGAGTCCGTGACGGCCGCCTGGGCCGGTGCGGGCATTCGGCTGAATGCGCTGGCTCCTGGCGCGATCATGACACCGCTGCTGCAGGAGCAGTTGGCGTCGCCGACGCGAGGCGAACTGGTGCGTTCCTTCCCCGTTCCGACCGGAGGGTTCGGCGATGCCGGCCAGCTGGCCGACTGGGTGCTGTTCATGCTGTCGGATGCCGCGGACTTCCTCTGCGGTAGCGTGCTGTTCGTCGACGGCGGATCGGACGCCTACTTCCGGGCCGACGACTGGCCCAGGCCCGTGCCGATCCACCGCCTCGGGTCGTACTTCCGAAGGTTCAGAGCGGGTTCGGGCGAGGTTCGGCGTTGATCACGCCGGCGTGCCGAGCCCTGCCGGTGACCGACTTCGCCTCAGAGTCCTAGGGGCGGTAGTCGCCGATCGCAGGTGCGGGTGCCGGCACGATCGGAGCGCCCGAAGCCGGCAGGGGATAGAACCGGAAGTAGTCGACCTGCATGTTCGACGGTGCAAGGCCTCCGGAGTAGAACGCGTCGAGTTGTACGTTCGTCGTCCACTTGGTGCCGGTGATGGCGGCGGGATTGGTGGTGGTCGTCTGCACCTTGCCGTCTACGAACCACGAGATGTGGTCGGGCGCCACCTCGATCGAGTACGTGTGCCATTCGGCTAGATCGAGGGACACCGACGCGTAGGACTGCTTGGCCGTCGGATGGTGGATGAAGACGTAGGCCCGGTCGCTGTTGACGTCTGCCTCGGAGAAGTCGAGATCGCCTGCGCCGTTGTCGTAGGGCACGCCGTACGGAATCAGCGCGACGACACTGTGATAGGGGTTGCCTGCGCCCTGATCGTCGACGCGCATGCTCACCTCCCACCGACCGTAGGCGGGATAGACGGCGCTGCTCATCATGCCGCCCGACGTGGCGTTCGAGGTCCCGGCGATCTGCAGGTAGCCGTTCTGTTCGGTGATCTGCCCCGGCCGGCGCAGTCCGTTGCCGGCGTGGCCGGGCGAATAGTACAGATCCCAGAAGGAAGCGGGGGTTCCGTTGCCGTCGAATTCGTCGCTGAGCGCGGAGTCGGGGGTGCCCCAGCCGTAGATCGTCGCCGCGGAAGGCGTTCCGGTGGAGGGATTTCCACTAGACGGGGGGTTGGGGGTGACGGCGGGGCCGACGACCGACACGGTGGTGGTCGCCGTCGAGCCACGACCAGGGAAGAACAGGCCGAGCAGGCCGTGGACGTGCCAGCCGTTGACGGGGCTGTCGTCGCTCACCGTCACGGTGAAGGTGTCGGCACCGGTGAAGTTGGCTCCCGGCGTGTAGACGAATGCGCCGGTGCCGTCGATCGCGACCGTGCCGCGGGTGGGCTTGCTCGCGGTGTAGGTCAGGACGTCGCCGTCACCGTCCGCGCCCGTGACCATCCCCGTGATCGTGCCGTCGGACTGGATGGCCTGGCCAGCTGGGGCCGCCACCGTCGGTGACTGGTTCAAGAAGGTTCGAAAGATCCAATTGCGGACCAGATCAAAGGGATTGGCTGGAGCTGCGGCGGCGGACAGCACCTGCTGCCGAGCCATCGGGGTGACGCTCGACGTGCTGGTGGCGACGGTCGCCGACGCGGTCATCGCGGAGGCGGTCTGGGCGGCTGCGACGGTCTTCACGGTCGGCGTTGCCGTCGGTGCTGACGTGTGCGACGCCGTACCGCCGGCCGCTTGCCACACCGGTACCGGCTCGGGTTCCTTCGACGTCGTTGCGGTGCCCGCCGAGGGGGACGTGGCGGCTGGGGTGCTGGCGCTGGGCGAGCTGGTCTCCGATGCGGTGGGCTTGGGCGTGGAGTCCGCGGCGGAAGTCGTCTGGCTATCCTTCGCCGGGCTCTCCGAGACGCTCGGCTGCTTGTCGTCCGACGCAGTCTTGGTCGGTGTGGTGTGGGTGGTGCCGTTGCGGCCGTCGCCCACCTTGGTAGCCGGCCCGTCGTCCGACGTCGCGGCGGGCTTGTCGGGCCCGTTCTTCGGGTGCGGGGTGGCGACCGTATCGGAAACGGCCGATGCCTCGTTCGTGGACTGCTCGGTGGAGGACGGCTGTCCGCTCGACGACGTGCCACCCTGTGCACTCGAGCTCTCGGACGTGGAGCCGCCGCTCGAGTCATCAGCCTGCGCCACACCGGATCCCGCGAGCATCGCGGCGCCGATTCCCAGGGTCACGGCGCCCGCGCCCAGCCAGCCGTATGGCACGACGGTCCGTTGCTCCACGGCAAGGCGGCGGATCGACCCTCCCGCGTCGTTCGTCGTCTCCGTACCCCGTGCAGCCGATCGTGCGCCCATACTGCGTCTTCCCTTGAGGTGTGAGTCGTGGTTTGCCCGCCCAGGCGATGAACGGGCGAACGATGTCGTCGGTCTATTGCACGGGGAAATAAGCGTGACCGCTCAGCAAATGCTTAAGCTAAGTTGCATTCTCATCGGATCGCCAACAATGGGGCGGGTTGATGGTGGTACTCAAACCGACTGTGCAGCGGCGTCTTTGACTCGCTGCGAGTCCTGTGCGTGCAACTTTGGCAACCGTCTGCCCAGGGGTGCTGCCCGCTGCCGGGGTGTGGCGACCAGCGCGGTCGGCTCAGGTGAACACCGATCGTGACCCCGGCGGCTCGGTGAGGACCGGTCGCCGGCAAAGCCGACCGCCGGCGGGTCGTCGTTGCCGCGCAAGGGCTCGGACCGCTCCTCGGGAGGAATCGTACCTAGAGTTTCTTAAGGTCGGGAGTGCGAATCAGCCCGCGTCGCAACGCCGCTCGACCCCCGTCGCGGGGCGGCTCACGGTTCGATGACCAGCCGACTGATCAGGTCGCCGGCCAAGGTGAAGCGGTAGTGCAGGTCGGCCACGCCACCGGGAAAGTCCCCCTCCAGTCGCTGGAGGACGTCGACGTGCGCCGGGTCCGACGTCGTGGCACCGGTTAACTCGGTGGTGAAGGTGTACTCGCTGCCCGCGCTTCCCAGCCAGGTGCCGACCGCCTCCCGGCCCTGGATGGTGTGGCCCTCGTCGGTGACGGCCGCATCGGAGGTGAAGGTGCCGATCGCGGTGTCCACGTCGCGGGCCCGGTGCGCGGCGAGGTAGGTCCGCACCACGGCGGGCAGTGCGTTCCATTGGGTTTCGGTGTCGTTGCTCGTCATGCCTCCACCGTGGGGTTTCCCCCTGGGGGAGGGTCAAGCGCGCTAGCCGGAGGCCTGGATCTCGTCGAGGACGGCGCGCTGCCGGCGCTTGAGCTCACGGACGGCCGATCGTCCGCCGCTGCGGCGGGCCTGCTTGCGTAGTGCCCTGCGCAGCTTGCGGTTGGGCAGCGAATCGAGGATCTCGGTGTCCGCGGTCGACGTGTGGCGCAGCGCGGCGATCCGGTCGCTGACCCAACGGGATTCGTAGCGCTGCAACCAGATCGCCCAGGCGAGAAAGATGGCCACGTTGATGGCGATCTTCAGGAAGAAGTGCTCGCGCATCAGCGGAGAATCCCAGAAGAAGTGCATGAACCACGCGCTGGCGAACAAACCGAGCGCGAGCGGCACCCGTTTGGCAAGGGAGAGCTCGGCGCGCTGGGAGAACGACGGCAGCAACAGCAGGACGCCGACCGTCGACAGCGCCGCGAACGCCCAGTGCGACGGCACCGAACTCAGTATGCGGCCCGCCATCTCGCTGGAGGCGCCGGCGACATCGCCGTTGAGGCTGTCCACCGCGCTGCCGGCGGCGTACGTGAGGTCCTCGATGACGTCGAACCCGAGTCCGACGAACATGCCGACCAGAAGGGCATGCGAGATCCGGTTGAACACCGAGGCGCACAGAACCAGGATCAGGGCCCCGCACGTCGCCTTCGCGAGTTCCTCGATGATGGGCGCGGTCAGCGCGGCCGACCACGCGGCGAACGTGTCGGGAGCGATGTAGCGGGCCCAGACCTTCTCGAGGGACTCGTTTCCTGGGATGGCGAATGACACCGCGATGGTGGCGCCAAGCGCGGTACCTGCGACCAGTCCTTGCGGGTAGCGACGCACGCTGCGGTAGGGGTCGAACTCGAAGATGAGCCATACCAGCGCGACGACGAACAGCGCCCAGACCGGGCCGAGGACGACTTGGGCGTCGACCGTCTCACCGATCACGCGGCCGTTGCCCGTGATCAACATGTAGGAACCGATGACGACCGAGGCGACGTACACCCAGAACACGGCCGATTCCGGACGGTAGAGGACGGGTACGCGCGGTGGCGTCGTAGTGGGGTGAGTGTCGAGTTCGGTTGTCATGATCCGCTTCTCGTGATGGTGTCGATGATTTCGGGCATCGGGCGGGCGGCCGCGCCGGGCTTGGCCAGTGAGGTCACCGCGACCACGACGTCGTCGTCGGCGAGGAAGGCGCACGATCCGGTGGCGTCACCGACGATCGCCACGCAGGTGTCACCGCGCAGCGCACCGTCGGTGGAGCTAATCTGGCCGCCGTCCCACGCGGAGGCCCAACCCTGGATCGTCTGCTTGCGCATCACGCGTTCGGCGACCGAGCGGGGGTCGCGGCCTTCGCGGTCGAAGACCGACACGATGACGGTCGCACCATCAGTACGCAGGAAGACGCGGTTGCCGGAGTCCTGGCTCTGCCAGCCGTCGGGTACCGCGACGTCGACGACGTTGCCGTCGACCGAGGTGATGTCGACGACCGGCCCGGTGGCGGCCGTGTCGTCCCAGACCCGCTCTGGGAGAACGGCATCGAGGACGGACGGAACGGCGGGGATGGCAATCAAGGTGGCGGCCAGAGCGGCAGCGGCACCCTTCTGTTGGAGCCGGCGCCGGGGTGGCGGTGCGGTCGTCTGTGCAGTCACGGTGAGTTAGCTTAAGGCGAGCTGGACGTCTTTGGGCGGTGTACGCACCGGCGAGTTGACGCACGCGTTGATTTTTGCCGGGTATGTGGTCGGGAACGTGGCGCGCGAATCCGCTGGGTTCGCGGGCGCCCCGGGTTTGTCGTACCTCTCTGCGATGATGGTGGCATGTCCTCGCCGGCAACGTCTTTGGCTCCGCAGGAGCGGTTGGAGGCGTTGTTCGAGGAGTTGGCGGAGTTGACGGGGCAGCGCAATGCGATCGACGGGCGGGTGGTGCAGATCATCGCCGAGATCGACGGGGACGGGATTTGGGGTTCCACTGGGGCGCGGTCGATCAGTTCATTGGTGGCGTGGCGGACCGGGATGTCGCCGGGCAACGCGAAGACCGTGGCCACCGTGGCGCATCGGTTGGCGGAGTTCCCGCGGTGTGCGGCCGGGATGCGGGCGGGTCGGATCTCGCTGGATCAGATCGGGGTCATCGCCGCCGGCGCGGCGACCGGTTCCGATGACCATTACGTGGAGTTGGCGTCGGTGGCCACGGTCAGCCAGTTGCGGACCGCGGTGAAACTGGAACTCCGCCCGGATTTGGGACCCAAGCCCGAGCCGGAGCGCTCCTTCGTCCGCAGGGAAGGCGACCGCGGTACGACGTGGCGGATCACCCTGCCACCTTCTGAGGCGGCGGTGTTCGACGCCGCGGTGCAGTCGCACCACGACGCGTTGATCGCGCAGTGGAAACGCGACCACGGTGAGGACGGTGAGGACGACCGCGGTGACGGTGGTGATGACGTGCGGGTGCCGCCGTTCCCGAATCGGGTCGATGCGTTCCTGGGTGTGGTGCAGGCCGGCTGGGACACCGACGTCACCCACCGCCCACACGGGCAACGCACCACCGTGATCGTGCACCTGGACGTGGAGAACCGGTCGGCGGCCTGGCATCTGGGGTCACTGCTCTCCGACGACGAGCGCCGCCTGCTGCTGTGTGACACCACCTGTGAGGTCTGGTTCGAACGCCACGGCCGGGTGATCGGTGGGGGACGCGAGACCCGCCAGATCAGCCGCCGGCTACGCCGGGCGTTGGAGCATCGGGACCGGTGCTGCGTGGTCCCCGGCTGCGGAGCCACCCGCGGCCTGCACGCCCACCACATTCGGCACTGGGAGGACGGCGGCCCCACCGAGCTCGAAAATCTCGTCCTGCTCTGCCCGTACCATCACCGGCTGCACCACCGCGGTGGCATCACCATCGCCGGCACCGCCTACGAGCTGGTGGTGACCGACGCCGAGGGCACCCCGCTGACCAACGCCTCGCTGGCCCGCCCACCGACCACACCTCCGCCGGATGTCCCGCCATGCCGCGGGCCGCTCGGGGAACGTGCCGACTGGTGGTGGTACGACCCCTACGAACCACCACCGCCGGACCACTGAGTCGTCGGTTCACGATGGCCTCGCGTGATCGCTGAGGCCGGGTGCTGCACTCTACTTGACTATTGGAGTGAATACCGTTGCAGCTTGCGTGATTCGGTTCATTCGCAGCAAAGCGAGCGGTCACCACGCTAGCGATCACCGAGCCATGAGCTTTCTCGTCGAATTGCGCGTGGCGAGGAAAGAATTCAGGACATCCTAGAGAGTGTGCGCTCTGCCGAATACCTCTCCGGTGTGCTCGCCCATGAGGGCGAACACTTGGCGGATGGGCGTCGAAGGTGGCGGTGTCCGTTTTCGTCGCGACCCGCTGCCAAGCAGATCGCTCACTAACGGAAAACGTGGAGCCGATGACGGGAATCGAACCCGCGTATTCAGCTTGGGAAGCTGATGTTCTGCCATTGAACTACATCGGCCTACCAGCAGTGCTGGTGACCACGAAGGCTAGCACCTCCGGCCGGTGGACAAGGAGCTGGATCCGCCGTCAGGCCAGCGGGGCGAACGCCTCGGCCAGTGCCCGGTAGGCGTCCAGCCGCTGCGCGCCGCCGGACATGCCGAAGTCCGGGACGATCACCTCGTCGACGCCCTCGTCGCGCCATACCGCGGCGGCCTCGGCAATCCGCGCCGCCGGCCCGTAGACCACCGGCTGGGCCATCGACTCCGCGGCGGACTTCGCCCGGGCCTCGTCCTCGGCGCTCTCGGTGACCATCACGACCGCCTGCGTCGAGCGCCACACGGTGGCCGGGTCCCGGCCCTCCTTCTCGCACGCCGCGTCCAGGGCCGCGGAACGCTCGCCGAACTCACCGGGGGCCGACCACTGGTTCCACTCCTGGACGTGCCGCGCGATCAACCGCAGCATCCGCGGGCCCGTCCCGCCGACCAGCAGCGGTAGCGGTGACTGCACCGGTTTCGGCTCGCAGAGCGCATCGGTCAAGTGGTAGTAGTGCCCGTCGAACGTCGTCGTCTCATTGGTCAGCAGCCCGGTGATGACGGCGAGCCCCTCGGCGAAGCGGTCCACCCGCTCCTTCGGCGGGCCCAGCTCCAGTCCGTACTGCTCGTGTTCGGTGATCTGCCACCCCGCGCCGAGCCCGAGCGTGAACCGGCCGTTGCTGATGCGATCGATGGTGACCGCCAGGTTCGCGAGCACCGCGGGATGGCGGAACGTCATCGACAACACCAGGTTGGCCAGCCGGACCGTCGACGTCGACGTGGCCAGCGCGGCCATCACCGCGGTGGCCTCCAGCCAGTCGCTGGTCCGGCCCGGCTCGTCACCGGGGGACATGAAGTGATCCGCGACGTAGACGGTGTGCCAGAACCCGTCGTCGGCGAACTGGGCGAGTTCGAGCACGTCGCCCCACGGTCGAGTCGTCGAAGGCCATACGGAGAAGCGCACGTTTCCGAGTGTAGGGACCAGCCGTGCACGACGACGACGACCAATGCGTCCGGCTAGGCTCGTCGGGTGCTGCTCTCCGACCGCGACATCCGGGCAGAGATCTCCGCCGGCCGGCTGGGAATCGACCCCTTCGACGACGCCCTCATCCAGCCCTCGAGCGTCGACGTGCGGCTAGACAACCTGTTCCGGGTCTTCAACAACACCCGCTACACCCACATCGACCCGTCGCTTCGCCAGGACGACCTGACCACGCTGGTCGAGCCCAAGGAGGGCGAGCCCTTCGTGCTGCATCCCGGCGAGTTCGTGCTCGGCTCGACCCTGGAGCGCTGCACCCTGCCCGACGACCTCGCCGGCCGCCTGGAGGGCAAGTCGTCCCTGGGCCGTCTCGGGTTGTTGACGCACTCCACCGCGGGCTTCATCGATCCCGGTTTCAGTGGCCACATCACCCTGGAGCTCTCCAACGTGGCAAACCTGCCGATCACGCTGTGGACGGGCATGAAGATCGGCCAGCTGTGCCTGTTACGGCTAACCAGCCCGGCCGAGCACCCGTACGGCAGCGCCAAGGTCGGATCGAAGTACCAGGGACAGCGCGGGCCCACCCCGTCGCGGTCTTACCTGAACTTCATCAAGCACTGATTTCGCCGACGCGAGTATCGTCGGGCTACGAGCCGAAATCGACGCGTTCGGTGTAACGATCGCGCTGGTGGGGGCGATGAAACATCGGGGCTCGCCGTGGCGTTGGGTCCTCTGTGAGAAGTAGATACGTAGCGTAGCTAATACTTTGGAGGATTTCGTGGACATCGTGCTTGGTGTGTCCCTTACGCCAAAGACGGTGCGGCTGGTGCTGGTCGAGGGTGTTCAAGGTGACGGAGCGATCGTCGACCACGACACCTTCGACGTCGCTCCGTCGGACGGTTCAGCAAACTCGAGTGCATGCGCGCAGGTGGTGTCCGCCATCCTCGGCACGCTGGAGAGCGCCCGCGAAGGCGGCCACCAGCTGAAGGCCATCGGCGTCACCTGGAGTGACCACGCCGCGGCCGCTGCACTGCGCGACGCGCTGGCCGCCGCCGGCGTCGACGACGCCATCCTGGTCTCCGAACTGCACGCCGCCGGCGCGCTCGCGCAGACCGCAGGCCGGGCGGTCGGGTACGAGAGCACCGGCTTGCTGTTCCTCGATCGCGACGCCGCGACGCTGTCGGTCGTGCGCACCGACGACGGCTCCATCGTCAAGGTCCTCAGCCGCAGCCTGCACAGCACTGACGCGATGGCCGTGCTGACCGACATGGCCTCGGCCATCGACGCGCAGGACTCCCCGCCGCAGGGCATGTTCGTCGTCGGTTCCGGCGTCGACGTCGCCTCGGTCAAGTCCCATCTACAGGACCTGGTGTCGATGCCGGTCAACGCGCCCGAAGAGTCGGGTCTGGCGTTGGCCCGCGGGGCGGCGATCGCCGCCGCCAACGCGCCGATCTTCGACGCCTCGACCGTTGGCCTGGCCTACTCCCAGGACCCCGACGGCGCCACCGCGGGAAACGACTACCCGGTGCTGGCCGGCGCCGCGACCCAGATCGGTCCCGCCGGGCTCGCCGCGCCGCTGGCTGACGACGTCGATCTCGCCGCCTACGACGCCCCCGCCGAGGAGGGTCGCAAGCCGTTCCTGCTGGTGGGCAGCGCGCTGACGTCGCTATTCGTCATCGGCGTGGTCGCCTTGGTGATCTCGCTCGCCGTCAGCATCCGTCCCACGGCTGACTCGCGCCCCGACCCGGGGCAGAGCGCGATCGTGCCCAACGCCGCTGCCCCGGCCACGCCGCTGCCGCAGGTCGCGCCCGCGCCGGCGCCCGCCCCGGTCGCGGCACCGCCACCCGCGGAGACCATCAAGGCACCGGTTCCTGCCGCCCAGGAGCAGCCCGCACCGCAGGCCCCGCGCACGGTGTACGTCGAGAAGCCTGCCGCCCCGGCACCTGAGGCCCCGCCCGCGCCGGTCCCCGACCCGCCGGCCGCTCCGGCGCCGGACCCGGTCCCCGCCGCGGCGCCGCCGGTGCCCGCGGTGGCGCCGCTGATTCCGCCGATCTTCAACCCGGTGCCGCAGGCGCCGTGGCAGCAGTACCCCCAGCGGCAGTACCCGAGTTATCCGCAGCAGCAGTACCCCAGCTATCCGCAGCAGACGCCGCCCTGGCAGCAGGCGCCGCCGTGGCAGCAACAGCCCCAGAACCCCTGGCAGCCCCCGTCCGGGCGCGGCGATGGTGGCAACGGGGGCTGGCCCGGTGGCGGAGGTGACGACGGCCGACCCGGCCGCGGCGGTGGCGGTGGGGGCACGAACTGCTTCCTGATCTTTTGCGCCCCCGCTGGTCACCGCTAGGCGGAGTCCGTTCGTCACCTAGCGTTGGTCTGCCGCTCAGTGTCGCGTTGCGGTTAGCTCATCGCAGCGGCCTATTCAGGCAGTATGCGATGCACTGTGTTCGGTACGGGGTACCTCGGCGCGACCCATGCCGCCGGGATGGCCGAACTCGGTCACGACGTCCTCGGCGTGGACATCGACCCCGGCAAGGTCGCCAAGCTGGCCGCGGGTGACATCCCGTTCTACGAGCCCGGTCTGCGAAAGATGCTGCGCGACAACATCGATGCCGGCCGACTGCAGTTCACCACCGACTACGAGGCGGCGGCCACGTTCGCCGACGTGCACTTCCTCGGCGTGGGGACTCCCCAGAAGAAGGGCGAGTACGGCGCGGATCTTCGCCACGTGCACGCCGTGATCGACGAGCTGGTGCCCCGTCTGACGCGGTCCGCGGTGATCGTCGGCAAGTCGACGGTGCCGGTCGGGACCGCCGCCGAGCTGGTCGAACGCGCCCGCCGGCTGGCGCCCGAGGGCATCACCGTCGAGATCGCCTGGAATCCGGAGTTCCTGCGCGAGGGCTTCGCGGTGCACGACACGTTGCATCCCGATCGCATCGTGCTTGGCGTGCAGGATGATTCGCGGCTCCCCGAGGCCGCGATCCGGGAGCTGTATGCGCCCATCCTCGCCGAGGGCGTGCCGTTCCTGGTCACCGATCTGCAGACCGCCGAGCTGGTGAAGGTTTCGGCGAATGCCTTCCTGGCGACCAAGATCTCGTTCATCAACGCCATCTCCGAGGTGTGCGAGGCGGCCAACGCCGACGTCACCCTGCTGGCCGACGCGCTGGGTTACGACCCGCGCATCGGACGTCGATTCCTAAACGCGGGCTTGGGTTTCGGCGGTGGCTGCCTGCCGAAGGACATCCGGGCGTTCATGGCCCGCGCCGGTGAGCTCGGGGCCAACCATGCGCTGACCTTCCTGCGCGAGGTGGACAGCATCAACATGCGTCGTCGCACCAGGATGGTGGAGTTGGCGACGCAGGCCTGCGGCGGGTCGCTGCTGGGGGCCAACGTCGCCGTCCTCGGCGCCGCCTTCAAGCCCGAGTCCGACGACGTGCGCGACTCGCCCGCGCTGAACGTGGCGGGCCTGCTGCAGCTCAACGGCGCCACCGTCAACGTCTACGACCCCAAGGCCATGGAGAACTCGCAGCGACTCTTCCCGACGCTGAACTACTCCACGTCGGTTCGGGAGGCCTGCGAGCGAGCCGACGCGGTCCTGGTGCTCACCGAGTGGCAGGAATTCGTCGACCTCGATCCTCACGAACTCGCGACCACCGTGCGAGCGAAAGTGGTTGTCGACGGCCGCAATTGCCTGGACGTCGACCGCTGGCGGGACGCCGGCTGGCAGATGCACGCCCTGGGCCGCCGCCTCGCCGCCACCGCGTCGTAACGTGGGGGGATGTCGGTCTACGCACTGAACCTCTTCGACGTCGCCGATCGCGACGAATACCTCGCCTACTCCAAGCGCTCGGTCGCGGAGGTGGCCAGGTACGGCGGACGGGTGGTGGCGCTCGGCAAGTTCCGCGACAACGTCCAGGGTGAGGTCGCCGGGCGGCAGGTGCTGATCCTCGTCGAGTGGCCCGACCGCGACGCCTTCGACGGGTACTGCAACGACCCGACGCTGGCCGACCTGCACGCCCACCGGGAGAACGGCACGTCGGCCTACGTCTGGCAACTCTTCGATCGGTTGGACGATCTGCGACCGGTGCTTAAGCTCGAGGGATGACGCGGGCAGACGGGCCGAAGGTCAAGCAGCGACTGCACTGGTTTGCGCTGCACGGGGTGATTCGCAGTCTGGCGGCCTACGGGGCGAGACGCGGGGACATGCAGGGCAGGCTGATCGCCGATCCCGCGGTGCGCGCCGACCCCGGTCGCTTCGCCGACGAGCTCCACGCGCGCGGCCGGATGGTGCGCGGCCGCGCCGCGTGGCTGACCGCCGACCACGCGCTGGCCCATCAACTCCTGCGCTCCGACGACTTCTCGGTCACGGCGATCGGGCGCACCCTGCCGGGTCCGCTGGGCTGGCTGGAGCAGAAGACGTCGGTCAAGGGACGGCTGCATCCGCTGCTCCCGCCGTCGATGCTGTCGGTCGAGCCGCCGGAGCACACCCGCTACCGCAAGACGGTGTCGTCGGTCTTCACCACCAGAGCCGTTGCCGCCCTTCGAGATCGGGTGCAGGCAGCCGCCACCGCGCTGCTCGACGGGATCGACGCCGCGCCGCAGGAGCGCGTCGACGTCGTCGACCTCTACTGCTCACAGCTGCCCGTCACCGTCATCGGCGACATCCTCGGCGTCCCCGACCACGACCGCCCGCGCATCCTGGAATTCGGTGAGCTCGCGGCCCCCAGCCTCGACATCGGACTGTCGTGGGAGCAGTACCTCAGCGTGGAGCGCGGGCTGGACGGCTTCAACGCGTGGCTGGCGCGGCACCTGGGTCACCTCAAGCGCCACCCCGGCGACGATCTGATGAGCCAGATCATCCAGGCGGGCGACGACGGAACCCGTCTGAACGACGAGGAACTGCGGGCCACCGCGGGCCTGGTGCTCGCCGCGGGCTTCGAGACCACGGTGAACCTGCTGGGCAACGGCATCCGGATCCTGCTGGAGCATCCCGACCAGCTGGCCCTGCTCCTGGAGAACCCCGAGCTCTGGCCGGGCGCCGTCGAGGAGATTCTTCGCCTGGAGTCGCCGGTGCAGCTCAGCGCCCGCATCGCCCGGGTCGGCACCGAGGTGGCGGGCCACCGGGTCCTGGCCGGTGAACCCGTCATCCTCTACCTGGCCGGCGCCAACCGTGACCCGCAGGTCTTCATCGATCCCCACCGCTTCGACGTCACCCGCGAGAACGCCGGCAAGCACCTGTCGTTCTCCGGCGGTCGGCACTTCTGCCTTGGTGCTGCCCTGGCCCGCGCCGAGGGCGAAGTGGGGCTGCGGACGTTCTTCGAGCGCTACCCCCACGCGCGGCTGGACGGTGCGGGCAGCCGCCGCGACACCCGGGTGCTCCGCGGATGGTCGACGCTGCCGATCCGGCTCGGCGAGGCGCGTACGGCGGTACCGTCCTAGCGTGGACTTCCGCGCAACGTTGCTCGGGGAGACCCGGGCCCTCGGTGACGTCATCCGTACCGCCGACCCCGAGACTCCGGTGCCGTCGTGCCCCGGATGGACCATGAATCAGCTGCTCAAACACGTGGGCCGCGGCCACCGCTGGTCGGCGCAGATCATCGCCGAACGCCGCCGCGAGCCCCTCGATCCGCGCGAGGTCCGCGACGGCAAACCGCCCTCCGACCTCGATGGTGCGATCGCGTGGCTCGACGACGGAGCGCAGCTGGTCATCGACGCCGTCGACCGCGTCGGGGCCGAGACCAGGGTGTGGACGTTCACCGGAGCACGGCCGGCGGGATGGTGGATTCGGCGGCGCGCCCACGAGGCGATGGTGCACCGCGCCGATGCCTGCCTGGCCATCGGCAGCGCCTTCGAGGTGCCCGCCGAACTGGCCGCCGACGGCGTGTCCGAGTCGATCGGCCTGTCCATCGCCGGCGCCGACCGGCACCGGCCGCCGCTGCCACGTGGCTCGTCGCTGCACCTGCACGCCACCGACGACGGCCTCGGTCCGACGGGGGAGTGGATGATCTCCCATGACGAGGACGGCCTGCAGTGGTCCCACGATCACGGCAAGGGTGACGCGGCGGTCCGCGGCCGCGCCGTCGACCTGCTGCTGGCGCTCACCCGGCGCCGTCCCGGCACCGATGGAGTCGAGGTACTCGGCGACGTCGCGCTCTGGGAGTCTTGGCTCGGCAGCACGCCGTTCTAGGCCGTACGCGGGCCTGCCGTCGCCAGCACGGCGGCGATGCCGGTCGTCAGCGGCACCGACAACGCCAGCGCGATGCCGCCCACCGCCGACCTGGCGATCTCGATGGCCACGCTCTCGCTGGTCAACACGTCACCGAGGGAACGGTTGGCGACGCTGAACAGCAGCAGCAGCGGCAGCGCGCTGCCGGCGTAGGCCAGCACCAGCGTGTACACCGTGCTGGCGATGTGATCGCGGCCGACCCGCATGGCACCGACGAAGATGGCGCGGCGGCCTGCGCCGTGCTCGGCGATCTCGAACGCCGTGGCCGCCTGGGTCACGGTGACGTCGTTGAGCACGCCGAGGGATCCGATGATGAACCCGGCGAGCAGCAGACCGGTGATCGATACGTTGCCGAGGTAGGCGGCCACCTCGTTGTTCTGGTCCTCCGACAGTCCGGTGAGGTGGGCCAATTCGATTGCCGCCCAAGATAATAGGGCGGCGAGCAGTAACGCACTCAGCGTCCCGAGCAGGGCCGCGCTGGTACGCAGACTGACCCCGTGTGCCAGATAGATGACGGCGTAGAGGATCGCTCCCGAGGCCACCAGCGAGACGGGAACGGCGGGCGCTCCGTCGCGCAATGCGGGCAGCAGGAACACCACCAGGACGGCGAACGCCACCACGATGCCGACCAGGGCGCGCAACCCGCGCCAGCGGGCCACCGCGACGATGACGATCGCGAAGGCCGCGGCCAGCAGTGACAGCGGCCACGCCCGCTCGAAGTCGAAGAACGCGTATGTCGTGGTGCCGTTCTGGTCGACCTGTCGGCTGATCCGGACGTCGTCACCCACCGCGAGGCTCGGCTGACCGGGACCGCCGCTGAACTCGAGCAGCGTGCTGGCGCCGGTGTTCGGACCGGAGTCGATGCGCACCAGCGACTGCACGCACTGTCCGTTCCCTGGCGGGGCAGCGATCGGGGCCGAGGTCAGCACACCGCCTGCCGAAGGGCTGCCGCACGGGGCCTGCGCACTGGACGACACGTGGCCGGACTCCGTGGTGACCGCACCGCCCGCCGCATTCTGGAACGGTAGTGGTATGTCCACGCCCTGGTGGCTGGGCCACAGCAATGCCATCCCCGCGACGACGGCGACGCCCAGCGCGACGAGCAGCCCGACGACGATCTTGGCGGCCAACGGACCCAGCGGCGCGGGTCCGGATGGGAGGGAATGCGAATGCGAGTGCGCCACCCGGACAGGGTAGATGGCGCGGGTGCGCGCTCGACGCGCCCGAAGCCTGCGCAGCCAGATGCCCGGCAACCGGAAGGGTTCTCCCAGAGATGGCGCGGTTGGTGCACTCGTCGTCGGCCTAGGCTTCGATCATGGAACGAGGGGGACATGCCGCGGCCGATGATCGATCGAGTGAAGGATCGGGGTTCGGGCATCGGTTCGAACTCCTGCTGCACGACGCCATCCGTCCGTTCCTCCGGGCGCACGGCTTCACCAGATCCGGCCCGACGTTTCACCGCAACCGGGCGATGCTGCACGACCGGATCGGCTTTCAGCAGGATCGCCTCGACGACGTCGCTCAGCGGCACGCATTTCGCGTCGACGTCGCCGTCGGATCCACCGAGACGGACTACGTGGTTCAGCGCCCGTGGCAGGACGTGGTGCCCGGGTTGCCGGCCGAGGTCCGCTTCGACGATGCGACCGACATGGTGGCGCTCGCGGACGGCCTCTGCGACGGGCTGCTGCGAGTCATCACCGTGCTCGACGAGTTCGACTCCACGGCAGGGCTTCTGCAGTACGCGGCCGATCAGGGGCTGCTCGACGAGGGCTGAGCGTACCTACTGGCGGTAGCTGGCCAGGAAGTTGCCGAGCCGGTCGATGGCGTTGGCCAGATCCCGGGCCCACGGCAGGGTGACGATGCGCAGGTGATCCGGTGCGGGCCAATTGAATCCAGTGCCCTGGGTGACCAGGATCTTCTCCTGCAGCAGCAGGTCCAGCACCAGCTGTTCGTCGTCGTGAATGTCGTGCACCTCGGGGTCCAGCCGGGGGAACGCGTACAGTGCGCCGTCGGGCTTGACGCAGGAGACGCCGGGAATCTCGTTGAGCTTGTTCACCGCCACGTCGCGCTGCTCCAGCAGGCGCCCGCCGGGAAGCACCAGATCCTCGATGCTCTGGTGCCCGCCAAGGGCGACCTGAATGGCATGCTGCGCAGGGACGTTCGGGCACAGGCGCATGTTCGACAGCAGGCTGATGCCCTCGATGAAGCTGGACGCGTGCTCCTTGGGTCCGGTGATGACCAGCCAACCCGATCGGTAACCGGCCACCCGGTACGCCTTGGAGAGGCCGTTGAAGGTCAGGCACAGCAGATCGGGCGCCACCGAGGCCAGCGGAATGTGCGTGGCCTCGCCGTAGAGGATCTTGTCGTAGATCTCGTCGGCGAGCAGCAGCAGCTGGTGCTTGCGGGCCAGGTCCACCATCTGCTGCAGCACCTCGCGGCTGTACACGGCGCCGGTCGGGTTGTTCGGGTTGATCACGACGAGCGCCTTGGTGCGATCGGTGATCTTCGACTCGAGGTCGGCGATGTCGGGCATCCAGCCCTGCGTTTCGTCGCACAGGTAGTGCACCGGAGTGCCGCCGGCCAGTGCGGTCGAGGCCGTCCACAGGGGGTAGTCGGGCGCGGGGATGAGTACCTGGTCACCGTTGTCCAACAGCGCCTGCAGCGTCATCGTGATGAGTTCGGAGACGCCGTTGCCCAGGTACACGTCGTCGATGTCGAACCGCGGGAACCCCTCGACCAGCTCGTAACGGGTGAACACGGCGCGGCGGGCGCTGGGGATGCCCTTGGAGTCCGAATACCCCTGGGCGTACGGCAGGGCCTGGATCATGTCCCGCATGATGACGTCCGGAGCCTCGAAGCCGAACGGCGCGGGGTTGCCGATGTTGAGCTTGAGGATGCGGTGCCCCTCGGCCTCCAGCCTGGCGGCGTGATCGTGTACCGGCCCGCGAATCTCGTAGAGAACGTCCTGCAGTTTGGTCGACTGCGCGAACGTGCGTTGCCGGGGCTGATGGCCGGTGTGCCAGGGCAGCTGGTGCGTGCTCACGGGGTCGATCATCCCACGTGCGTACAACTGCATTTCCTGGCCGACGCCCACAGCCCGGGTCCCCGCGCCCGGTTTGCCGTCGATTCCGCGTCACATCGGACACGATCAGGCGAAACCTGGGTACATTCCGGGGGATCGCGTCCTACTGGCTGTTAACTTGCTGGGTCCCCTTCGATGGGAAGGTGCCGACCCGGAAGGTGCACGCGATGACGCTGCATATCACCCGCTCGCTGGCCACGGCAGCGGCACTCGTGGCGACCGCCGCCGTGCTGGCAGCCCCGGCCTCCGCGGATCCACCATTGCTGAACGGTGCTTACACCGGGGGCGACGATCAGAACGTCTGGACGATCGCGACCAGTTGCGGTGCCGCAGGCTGCACCGGCACGGTGGCCAGCAATCAGGGTTGGACGGTCCCGACGACGTTCGCCAATGGCACGTGGAACTTCACGGTCACCAAGCCCGACGGCGTCATCTGCGATGACGGCAGCTATGCGCCCGCCTACATCTCGCTGGCGGTCGACCCGGTCACGCTGGCCGGAACGATCTCCACCGACTCCAACTACGGCTGCCCTGGCGGTGACATCAGTCAGGTCCCGTTCCAGCTCCGCGCGGCGGGCTGACCGCTCCGTGCCCTAGCGCTTGCCGGGACGGCGAACCCCCGGAGCGATGCCCAGCCCCTTCACCGGCGGTTCGGGCTTGGCGGGTTCGGCGGCTGCGACCGGCTCGTCCGCTGGTTCGGCCTCGGTGGATGGGGTCTCTGGCTCTGGCTGCGGCTTCGGCTCAGCGGCTTTCGCCGGCGCTGCGGCCTTCTTGCTGCCCGGTCGCTTGGCGATCGCGAGGCCCTTGACCGGGGGTTCCTGAGCAGTGGGCTCGGCGGCGGCTGGTTCCGGGGTCGCCTCGACCGCAGTGGCCTCGGCGGGCGCTGCCGCGGCAGCTGCCGGTGCGGCCTCGCTCGTCGCGGGCGCGGCCTTCTTGCTGCCGGGACGCTTGGCGATGCCGAGCCCCTTGACGGGCGGTTCATCCTTGGCCGGTTCGGCGGCGGGTGCAGCTGCCGGCGCGGCTTCGGTGGCCGGTGCGGTCTCGCTGGTCGCGGGCGCGGCCTTCTTGCTGCCTGGTCGCTTGGCGATGCCGAGCCCCTTGACGGCGGGTTCGGCCGATTCGGCCGGCGCAGCCTCGGTAGCCGGGGCGGCCTCCGCAGCCGGCGCGGCAGCCTTCTTGCCACCCGGCTTGCGGGCGATGCCGAGACCGCCCTTGGCCGGGGCGGCGGGCGCGGTGGTGGTCTCGGCCTTGGCGGGCTCGGGCGCGGTGGCCGGTTCGGCCTTCACTTGCTGCGGCTCCGCGGCCGGTTCGGCTTCGGCGGGAGCGGTGGCTGCCCTCGCGGCCGCGGCCTCCGCGGCGGCGCCCTTGGCGGGCAGCGTCACGGAATCCTTGTCCAGCGCGGCGAGCAGAAGCTGGGCCACGTCGAGGACCTCGGCCTCCTTGCCCATCTCCTCCGCGCGGTCGCCGACGCCGTCGGTCATCATCACGCGGCAGAACGGGCAGCCCGTGGCCACCTTGGAGGCGTTGGTGTTGAGGGCTTCCTCGGCCCGCTCGTGGTTGACGCGCTTGCCGATGTGCTCTTCCATCCACATCCGCGCACCGCCGGCACCACAGCACAGGCCGCGGTCGGCATGGCGTGGCATCTCGGTGAGCGTGGCGCCCGAGGCGCCGATCAGCTCGCGCGGCGCCGCGTATTCCTTGTTGTGCCGCCCGAGGAAGCACGGGTCGTGGTAGGTCACGTCCTGGCTGACGGGGCTCACCGGGACGAGCTTCTTGTCGCGGACCAGTCGGTTCAGCAGCTGGGTATGGTGCACCACCGTGTAGTTGGTGCCCAGCTGCGGGTATTCGCGGCCGATGGTGTTGAAGCAGTGCGGGCAGGTGGCGACGATCTTGCGGTCGACCGTCTCGACGCCCTCGAACACGCCGTTGATGGTCTCGACGTTCTGGGCAGCCAGCTGCTGGAACAGGAACTCGTTGCCGGCCCGTCGTGCCGAGTCACCGGTACACGTCTCACCGGAGCCCAGCACCAGGAACTTCACGCCTGCGGTGGCCAGCAGTTCGGCGACGGCCTTGGTGGTCTTCTTCGCGCGGTCTTCCAGGGCACCGGCGCAGCCGACCCAGAACAGGTACTCGAAGCCGTCGAAGGAATCCACGTCCTCGCCGTAGACCGGCACGTCGAAGTCGACCTCGTCGATCCACTTCGTCCGCTCCTTGGCGCTCTGGCCCCAGGGGTTGCCGCTGCGCTCGAGGTTCTTGAACAGGCCGTTGAGCTCACCGGGGAACTCGGATTCGACCATCACCTGGTAGCGGCGCATGTCGACGATGTGGTCGATGTGTTCGATGTCGACCGGGCACTGCTCCACGCAGGCACCGCAGTTGGTGCACGACCACAGGACGTCGGGATCGATGACGCCACCCTGCTCGAGGGTTCCGACGAGCGGACGGGTGGCCTGCTCGGGTCCGGAGCCGAGGATGCGCTCGAAGCCGGACTCGGGTACCGCATGCGTCTCGGCGTGCTTCTCGCCGCGCAACTCCTCGCCGATGCCACCCTCGGAGGTGTTCTCCAGCGGGGTTTCCTTGTCGCCGAGGATGTACGGCGCCTTGGCGAACAGGTGGTCGCGCAGGTTCATGATGACGAGCTTGGGCGACAGGGGCTTTCCGGTGTTCCACGCCGGGCACTGCGACTGGCAGCGGCCGCACTCGGTACACGTGGTGAAGTCGAGGTAGCCCTTCCAGGTGAAATCCTCGATCTTGCCGCGGCCGAGGACGGCGTCTTCGGCGGGATCCTCGAAGTCGATGTACTCACCCTTGTACTCCATCGGCAGCAGCGGGCCGAGGGCGTTGGGCAGGCGCTTGAACGTCACGTTCACCGGGGCGAGACCGATGTGAAGGTGCTTGGAGTGCAACACGATCAACAGGAAGACCAGCATGACGCCGATGTGCAGCATCAGCGCGACGGTCTCGATGATCTCGTTGGCAGTGTGACCCAGCGGTTCGAGCGCCGCGCCGATGCCGTGCGAGAAGAACGCGCCCCAGCCGTACGGCAGGTTGCCGGTGGCGACCGCCGCGCCGCGGAACAGCGCGTAGGTCCAGATGACGTTGAAGATCATGAACAGGATCAGCCAGGCGCCGCCGGTGTGCGAACCGTAGAAGCGGGAGTCGCGGCCGTATTCCTTGGGCTCGGAGCGGAGCCGAATGATCGAGAAGGTGATGATGCCGAACAGCACCGCGAGCGCGAAGAAGTCCTGCAGGAAGCCCAGCGCATCCCAGTGGCCCACGAACGGGATGGCGAACTTGGGGTCGAACAGCACACCGTAGGCCTCGAGGTAGACGGTGGCCAGGATGAAGAAGCCCCACATGGTGAAGAAGTGGGCGATGCCGGGGATGGACCAGCGCAGCAGTCGAGTTTGCCCGAAGACCTCGGTGAACTGGGTGGTGATGCGGGTCTTGAGGTCGTCCTTGCGGGCGCCCTCGTCGATCGTCTTCTGACCCGAGCTGATCAGGTTCACCAGGAACATGACGCGCTTGGCCGCGAAGGCCAAGACGATGGCCGTCATGAGAAGGCCGATGGTCATTCTGATCAGAGTCTGCGTGTCCACGCGCGCCTCCCGGGTTGAAGCTACCGGTCAGTAAGGAGTCGGTTACTGGGCGGTAACTTTCGCTAGATGCCAGCTCATAGTGGCATCCGTGAGTTCGGCATCGCCACGAAGGTTTACCTAACTCACCGGTTGGTTGCCTCGCCGGACCCGAGCGCTCGTGGACCCCCGGAACGGGCTTCGGCCGAACTGTCGCTGCTTGCGACACCCGACTCGGCCCGGCGGTGAGGACGTCCGACGGGCCGAACCTGCCGGGTTGCTGTGGCGGTTGTCACGTTCGCGGAGACTCCAGGATGGCCCGCAACATCGACATCAACTCGGATCGCGATTCCGCACCGAGCCGGCGCCGGATGCGTGCGACGTGATGCTCGACGGTCTTCGCCGAGATGAACAACTGGCTACCGATGTCGCGGTAGGGCATGCCCTGCAGGAGCAGCTCGGCGACCTCGCGCTCGCGATCGGACAACCTCGCGGTCGGCGTGGCGGCGGGTCCCCGCGGTGGCACCGGGGCGGTCGCGGGGGTGACGGGCGGCGCGACGTCCTCCTCCCCGCCGGTCGCGGTGAACTTGAGATCGCGGGCCAGCTGCAGCATCGCCCCCGAGACGCGACCGTCGGGGGTTTGCAGGGCGGCCTGGCTCGCCAGCCGGGTCGCATCCCAGGTCAGCCCGAACTGCGCGAGTGCCCGCGCCGCTGCCGTGACCTCGTCGACGTCGACGTGGTTGGCCAGCACCCGCAGCCACGAGCGGCCGGCGGTCGAGAGCGCGCGTGCGAACGGGCTGTGGACGGCGGCGGCGGTCAGTGCCTGACCATGCGGCGCCACCGAACCGGGCGAGTTCGCCAGGATGCCCGCGTGCACCCCGGACCAATGCAGCGGAACCGACCACAGGGGCGGATCATCTAGCAGGCCAAGCAGTTCGAAGGCCTGGTCGACGGCGGGTTGAATGAGGTCCACCTGCCGCAACCGGGCCGCCGCGACCCACAGCTCGCCGAGCGGGAGCAGCGCATAGAGGTCCATCGAGTAGTCGGCGAGCACCTCCATGGCAGCGTGCCAGTGCTTCTGCACCGCGCCGCTGTCGCCACCGCGGCGGGCGACGGCAGTCTGCAGCGCGGCCGCCCAGAGCGCGTCGCGCCGGTGCAGATCGCGGCCCGCGACCGACGCGGCGTCTGCACCGGCCGCGGTGAGCTGACCGTCGAGCATGCGTGCCCACCCGAGCAGCAGCGTGTGGCGGTACCCGGTGAAACCCCGATCGTCACCGGTGCCGCGCACCGCCCGCCCGATCGCCCCGCGGGCCCGCACTGAGTCACCGGCGTGCAAGGCGACCAGCGTGACGAGCGCCGCGGGCGCATCCGGGGTGACGACGGCCGCCGGCTGCTCGGTCATCGACTGCGCCAGGCGGGCAACGGCATTCGGGTAGGGACCCGACAGCGTCGCGAGTAGTCCCTCGGTCAGACCGCGGGCAGCCCGGGCGGTCGACGTGGGCGGTCCCGACGAGTCGATCTCCGATGCCGCCCGCGCCGTGGCGAGATCGCCCACCCCGAGTGCGGCGACGACCGCGGTGGCTCCGACGACGGCGTCGGCGTACGGCCCCAGCCAGCGGACCAACTCGACCGCCTGCGTGGCACGCCCGTCGTGCATGGCGATGCTGGCGGCGATCCGAACGGCCGCGGCCCGCTCGGCAGCCACCTCGGACCCCAGCAACTCGTCGGCCAGCCGACCCGCGGTGGCGCAGTCACCGGTCAGCGCGAGGGCATCGGCGAGGGCGGCGCTCACCTCGCTGGCGCCGACCCTGGTCGCTGCGCGGTACAACCGGGCGGCGATCGCGGCGTCGTCCCGGTGGCGGACGGCGAACTCGGTCAGGGAATTGGCCAGCCGGGCGTCGCGTAAGCCGTGTTCGGCGAGGATGAGCGCGAGATCCATTGACAGCGTGGACTTCTCGAGCTGGGTGTGGAGCAGCGCCGCTTCGACGTCACGGTGGTGCGCCGCGCCGACGATCTGTGCGAGCGCGCCGTGCAGGGACCGCGTGAACGCGGCGTCGTGCGATGGCGCAATCAAGCCGCTGGCCCTGGCGACGTCGACGAGTCGCCGGGCCTGCTCCTGATCCGTGTCGAGCGCCGCGGCGACGTCGTCGGGACCGATGTCACCGCTGAGCGACGAGAGCAGCAGGGTGTCGAGCACGCGCTCGTCGACCCGTCGCAGGCGCTCGATGAGCGCGACGCGGGCAGCGGTGGCGATCGCCTCGGTCGGGGAGGCGCCGGCACGATCGGCCGCCGCGGCGATGGCGGCGTCGACGAGGAACGGCAAGCCCGCGGTCGCGTGCATCGTCGCCTCGACGTACTCGGTCGTCGGAGCCACCCCGAGGACGTCCAGCGCTCGGCGGTGCACGTCCTCGGTCGAGAGGGGGTCGAGCGAGATGACGGGCGCCTCCCGCGACAGCGCGGTGCGCAGGCTGGCCAGCGCCGGCCGATGGGACAGCGGCTCGGTGGCGATCACGATCGTTCTCGCGGGATCGCCGACCAGGCCGGCCAGCTCACGCAGTTCCTCGTCGGTCAGCAGCTGGGCGTCGTCCACCACGATGGCCGATGCCTGGGGATCGCCGTCGCGCGGCGGTCTGGCGAGCACCGTCATGCCCGCGGCGCGAAGGGTGCTCCGGATCTGGGCGAGCAACGAGGTCTTGCCGGTGCCGACACCGCCGGACACCAGCATCGTCGCGGGCTCGCTCGGCGCCGATGCCATCGCCGCGACCGCGTCGCTCGCGATCACTGACCCTGGGGTACCACCGGGGCGAGCGTCGTCGTCGGCGCAGGCACCACGGACGTCGGGGCGGACGCCTGCGAGGTCGGCGTCTGCGGCGGCGGGGCCACCGTCGTGGTGGTCGTGACGGGCGGCCTCGTGGTGGTCGTCGTCACCGGCTGCGTCGTGGTCGTGGTGGTCGTTGGCGGTGTCGTGGTGGTCGTCGGCGGGGTGGTGGTGGTCGTGGTGGTCGTCGTGGTGGTGGTGGTCGTCGTCGTGGTCGTCGTGGTGGTGGTGCTCGACGTGGACTCGGTCGTCGTCGTCCCGGACGTCGGTGAGTCGGACGTCGACTGGGTGGACGGGGTCGACGTGCCGTTGGACGCACTGCTCTGCGAGGACGGCTCGACCTTGGTGGACAGGCTGGTGGTCACCAGGCCGTTGGCACCCGTCGAGGAGATCGTCACGATCTCGGTAACGGTGCCGCTGTCGGTCGAGTTGCCGGTCAGCGTGACCGCGAAGCCGCCGATGGCCAGCAGCACGGCGGCCGCGGCCGCGCCGAACAGCACGGGGGGCCGTTTGTACCAGGCCAGCGGCGCCGAATCGGGAAGGTCGTCCTCCTCCTCGTGGGCGAACGCGATCTCCGGCCTGGCGCCGGTGGCCGAGTACTCGGAGGCGTAGTCAGCTCCGGCGTAGGGCACGGGCTCACCGTCGGGAGCGTCGTCCTGCGACCACGCCAGTGCACCCGAGTCCGATGTCCCCGCTGGTGGAGCACCCGCCGCCCAGCCCATCGTCGGCGCCAGCCCGGTCGCGGCGTCGGCGGCCGGTGCCATGCCGGTCGGGGCGAGCCCCGTCTGTGCGTCGTCGAAGCCAGCCGCCGCGGCGATGGCCGCGCCCGCGGCGATGCTCAGCACCGGAATGGGGGTGGTGACGACGGGGGCCCGCAGATGCTCGGATAGTCGCTGGGTGACCAACGGGATCGCCGCGCCGCCGCCGACCGTGGCGACCGCGGAGATGGCCGCCGGTGGAATGCGATGGCGCTGCAACGTCTCCGAGATGGCCGACAGCAGGCCGTTCAGCGGCTGATCGACGAGTCGCTCGAGTTCGGGCCGCGTGACTCGGACGTCGGAGGAGTAACCGGGAAGCTCGGCCTGGAGCACGGTGGCGGTCTCGGCCGACAGCCGCTCCTTGGCTGCGCGGCACTCGTCGCGCAGCCGGGCCAGCGAACCCACCGCCGCCGTACTGCCCGGATCCGCCGAGTTGGCCTCGGCGATGCCGGTGACGACGTGGTTGAGCAACGCCTGGTCGACGAGGTCGCCGGAGAAGTCGGGATACCTCACGGTCGTGCCGATGATGGCCAGGCCGGCGGCCGCGTCGGCCAAGCTGATACTGGTGCCACCGCCACCGAAGTCGCACAGCACCACGACGCCGTCGGCGGGCAGGCCCGGGGCAGTGCGCAACCCGGCGAGGGCGGCGACCGAATCGGGGATCAGGGTGGCGGGGACGCCGTTCGGCGAAAGGATTGGCTTGGCCTGCAACGCATTTCGCAGCGTGGCAATGACCGCGGGACCCCAGTGCGCGGGCACCGCGATCGCGACGGGAGCACCGCCGCCGGCCGCCCGAGCTAGCACGTCGAGCGCCTCGACAAGGACGGTCTCGGCGCGATGGGAGGAGCCGTCGGCGGCCACCAGCGGTACCGGGTCACCGACCCGTTCGACGAACCCGGTCAGCACCAGCCCTGGTTCGTTCGGGCCGGGGAGGCTGCCGACCTCGGGCGCGCGATTCGGGTACACCGTCAGCACCGACCGTCGGGTGACGGGCGCGGCGCCAACGCGGGCGGCCACCAGATTGGTGGTGCCGACGGACAATCCGAGTGGCTGGTTCTGGCCGAACGGCTCGCTCATGAAACTGCACATCCCCTTGTCGGGTGGAAGTGATCAGCCCTCACCATAGCGGCTGACCGGTCGAGTACCTGGCGCAATCCCCCTAAGGGTGTCGAGCCCCTAATGGGCGACCCCCTAATGGGATACCGGCGACGGGGGGTCCGGCACCGATCACAAGTGGGTGATCGGTCGATAACATTCCATCTGAACGGAGCTGCCTCGGTCTTCGTCACCGGCATCGGCCCGGGCAAGCCCTCGATCCACCGAGCGAGAAGGAGGTGTCACCGTGGCCAATTCGCTACTCGACTTCGTCATGTCGCTGGTGCGCGATCCCGACGCCGCCGCCCAGTATGCGGCCAATCCCGCGCAGGCCATCGCCGACGCCAACCTGACCGGAGTGACCAGTGTGGACGTCAATCACCTGATCCCTGTCGTCGCGGAGTCGATGTCGACCGTGGTGCCCTCCGGTTCGGTTCCGGCGGGGGCCGACACGCTGCTGGACTCCGCGCACAACGTGTGGGCCAGCGGAGCGGCGACGGCCGCCTTCGACGCGTTCGATGACCACCTGCCGCTTCAGGGTGCCGACGTCGTCGCAGATCACGTGCCCACGGTGGCCAATGTCATCCAGCAGCCGGAGGACTCGGCGCCGGCGATCGTCGACCACGGTTTCGACGTCGCGGACGTGCCGTCGGTCGCGACGGTGACGGATGCGCCGACGGCGTTCGACGCACCCGTCATCGACGATCTGCACGTCCAGGACGTCAGCTCTGCCGACGACGCGCATCACGCGATCGGCGCGGTGGACGACCATGTCGACCACCCGCAGGACCACGGGTTCGACATCTTCACCTGAGCTGGCGCCGACCAGTACGACTCCCCGCAGCGCGGCCAGAAATGGCCGCGCTGCGGCCGTATTGGGGCAGGTTCTCGGCGCCCCCGTAACCCCTGAGCTCAACCCCTAATCCCCTAACGAATTCCCCGGGGGGACCCCGCAATGGCCCCGGCGGGCGAGGGGTGGCGGCCCCGTTACCGAAGTGTCGACGGGGCCCATAACGTAGTCACCAGATCGCCGAGAGACCGGCGACACGACCTGAACACCACGACCGAAGGGCACTCTCATGACGAACCTCATCGACTACATCCTCGACCTGTTCCGCAGCCCCGACGTGGCCGCCACCTTCGTCCGGGACCCCGACGGCGCCCTGCGCGACGCCGGCCTCCCGAACGTCAGCGCCGCGCAGCTCCAGGCGGTCGCCGCGAGCGCTGCCCCGGCCGGGGTGTTCCTCGGCGGCGGCGATCCGGTCTACGGTCTGCAGACCGCGGTCGCGAGCTACCACAACATCCCCGCGGCCTTCTCCCCCCAGACGGCCTTCTCGCCCCAGACCGACTTCGCCAGCCACAACGCCACCGAGGTCGCCAGCAACAACGACTTCATGAGCCCCGACCAGTCCGCCGGAGCGAACGCGCAGAACGGCGCGTTCAACCTCGGGTTCGGCGACATCACCTTCGGTGACAAGACCAGCAACACCGCTACCAACGGCGGCGTCGTGAACACCGGCACGGCCGGCCACATCGACACCACCAGCGTCAACGGTGACGGCAACGTCGTCGGCCACGGCAACAACGCCAATACCGGCGTCATCGAGGCCGGCAGCCACTCCCCGATCATCGTGGGCGAGGGCAACGAGACCTCGGTCAAGGACACCTCCCAGCACTCCGGTGGCGACATCATCGACGGCAATCAGGGCACGGTCATCAAGGACAACGACATGTCCGGCGGACACGGTGGCAGCGCGGGCGCCAGCGGCGGTGGCGGACTCCTCGGCATCGGCACGGGCGGCAACGAGGCCACTGCCGGCAACGGCGGCAGCGGCGGGTCGATCATCGTGAGCGACCACGGCAACCATTCGAACACCTCGGCTACGACCGTCGGCGGAAACCAGACCACCGTTGGTCATGACCTGGGCAGTGGCAACAGCACCAGCGTCGACTCCTCCACCCACACCGCCACCACGGTGCACGAGGACAACACGTTCGCGCCGGACAACTCGACCCACACCGACAGCTCCGTGCACAGCGACAACACCTTCTCGCAGGAGAATTCGCTGCACCAGTCGGCCGACACCCACATCCAGCCCGACACCCACATCGGGTTCTAGGAACCACCCACCGCGACTGGCGGGGACCGCGTCGACGGTCCCCGCCAGTCCGCACGTCTAGCCTTGGTTGGCGAGAAGAGAGACGGCAATGACGCAACCGAACGAACCCGGCAACGGCACGGCCGGTGGACCGGCCAGACCGGTCAAGGTCATCGTCGAATTGATCGACCACAGCAGCAGGATCGCCGGGGACTACGAGCGGGGTGACCTGATCGCCCGGCTCGCCAGGGCCAAGGAGCGCATCAGCGACCCCCAGATCCGGGTGGTCATCGCCGGGCAGCTCAAGCAGGGCAAGAGCCAGCTGCTGAACTCGCTGCTCAACGTTCCGGTTGCCCGCGTCGGTGACGACGAGAGCACCACGCTCGTCACCGTCGTGTCCCATGGCGAACAGGCCTCGGCGCGGATCATCGTCGCCAGGGGTGAGGGTGCGCAACCGGAAGCCGTCGAGATCCCGGTGGCCGAGCTGCGCAACGACCTGCGCCACGCCCCGCAGGCCGGCGGCCGGGAGGTGCTGAGGGTCGAGGTCACCGCGCCGAGTCCGTTGCTGCGCAACGGACTGACCTTCATCGACACCCCGGGGGTCGGGGGCCACGGGCAGCCGCACCTGTCGGCGACGCTGGGCCTGCTGCCCGATGCCGACGCCATGCTGATGGTCAGCGACACCAGCCAGGAATTCACCGAGCCCGAGATGACCTTCATCCGGCAGGCCCTCGAAATCTGTCCAGTGGCAACCATTCTCGCGACCAAGACCGACCTGTACCCACACTGGCGCGAGGTCGTCGCCGCCAACGTCGCCCACTTGGGGCGGGCGGGCGTGGACGTTCCGATCGCCCCCGTCTCCTCGGTGCTGCGCAGCCACGCGATAGCGACTGACGACAAGGAGCTCAACGAGGAGTCGAACTTCCCGGCGATCGTCAAGTTCCTCAGTGAGAAGGTGCTCAGTCGCGAGAACGACCGGGTGCGAGACCAGGTGCTCGCCGAAGTGCGTTCGGCCGCAGAGCATTTGACGATGACCGTGGAGACCGAGCTGGCCTCGATCAACGATCCCGACGCCAGGGACGCGATGAACGCCGATCTCGAGCGGCGCAAGCAGGAGGCGCAGGACGCCTTGCAGCACACCGCCCTGTGGCAGCAGGTCCTCAACGACGGCATCACCGACCTCGTGGCCGACGTCGACCACGACATGCGGGCGCGGTTCCGCGCCATCACCCAACACACCGAGCAGGTCATCGACGGGTGCGACCCCACCCAGCATTGGGCCGAGATCGGCGCGGAGCTGGAGAACGCCATCGCCACGGCCGTGGGCGACAACTTCGTCTGGGCCTACCAGCGGGCCGAGGCGCTGGCCCAGGAGGTGGGACGCACCTTCGCCGAAGCTGGGCTCGACGCGGTCAAGATGCCGCAAATCAACGCCCGCGAGATGGGTGCGGGGCTCGGTGAGATGAAGTCCCTGTCGCGGCTGGAGGCTAAACCGATCGGCAAGGGCCACAAGGTCGTCACCGGCATGCGCGGTTCCTACGGTGGCGTGCTGATGTTCGGCATGCTGACGTCCTTCGCCGGCCTGGGCATGTTCAATCCGCTCTCCCTCGGCGCAGGCCTGTTCCTTGGGCGCAAGGCCTACAAGGAGGACATGGAGAACCGCATGCTGCGGGTGCGCAACGAGGCAAAGACCAACGTTCGACGCTTCGTCGACGACGTGTCGTTCGTCGTCGGCAAGGAATCCCGCGATCGGCTCAAGGGCGTCCAGCGGCAGCTGCGTGACCACTACCGCGACATCGCCAATCAGACGACGCGCTCGCTGAACGAGTCGCTGCAAGCCTCCCTCGCCGCCGCCAAGATGGAGATGGACGAGCGCGACACCCGCGTGCGGGAGCTCGAGCGCCGGCTGAACATCCTCAGGCAGGTCACCGAACACGCAGTCAACCTGTCGCCGAAGCCCGAGGCCGCCACCACCTGACCTCGCAGGCAACGTCGCTAAGCTGGGCAACCGACATGAGCACCAGCGATCGAGTACGCGCGATCCTTGGCGGTGCCATGCAGGCCTATCGCAGCGATCCGGCCTACGCGAACCGGCCCGACGTGCACTCCGAGCTGGACTGGATCGGCAGGCGGCTCAACGAGCCGATCCGCGTCGCGCTCGCCGGAACGCTCAAGGCCGGCAAGTCGACATTGGTGAACGCCCTGGTCGGGGAGGACATCGCCCCGACCGATGCCACCGAGGCGACGCGCATCGTGACGTGGTTTCGCAACGGCGCCACCCCGAAGGTGACCGCCAACCACCGCGGCGGCCGGCGCACGAACGTGCCGATCGTCCGCGAGGCCGGTGGCTCGTCCGAGCGCCGCGGGCTGACCTTCGAGTTCGGCAGCCTGGATCCCGACGACGTCGTCGATCTCGACGTGGAGTGGCCTGCCGCCGAGCTCATCGACACCACCATCATCGACACGCCCGGAACCTCGTCGCTGAATCGCGACGTATCGGAGCGGACGCTGCGGCTGCTGGTTCCCCAGGACGGAGTGCCCCGCGTGGATGCCGTCGTCTTCCTGCTGCGCACGCTCAACGCCCCCGACATTGCACTGCTCCAGCAGATCGGCACGTTGGTAGGCGGGTCGTCGGGCGCGCTTGGCGTCATCGGCGTCGCCTCGCGGGCCGACGAGATCGGTGCCGGCCGCATCGACGCGATGCTGTCCGCCAAGGACGTCGCGACCAGGTTCACCGCGGAGATGGACAAGACGGGAATCTGTCAGGCCGTCGTCCCGGTGTCGGGGCTGCTCGCGCTGACGGCACGCACGTTGCGGCAGAGCGAGTTCGTGGCGCTGGAGAAGTTGGCCGGCGTCGACCCCGGTGAGCTGAGCAAGGTGATGCTGTCGGTCGATCGCTTCGTGCGCGAGGACGATTCGCTTCCCGTCGACGCCGTCACGCGCAGGGCGCTGCTGGAACGCTTTGGCATGTTCGGCATCAGGATCTCGATCGCGGTGCTGCGGGCCGGGATCTCCGATTCGGTGGCGCTGGCCGACGAATTGCTCGAGCGCAGCGGGCTCATCGCGCTGCGCGACGTCATCGACCAGCAATTCGCGCAGCGGTCGGATCTGCTCAAGGCGCACACCGCGCTGCTGTCGCTGCGACGCGTCGTGGAGGCCAATCCGATCTACGCAACCCCCTACATAGTCGCCGACATCGACCCCCTGCTTGCCGACACCCACGCGTTCGAAGAGCTGCGCCTGCTCAGTCAATTGCGTTCGCGGCCAACGACGTTGAACGAGGACGAGATGGCGTCCCTGTGCCGCATCATCGGCGGTTCCGGTACCGATGCCGCCAGCCGGCTGGGGTTGCAGCCGGACGCCCCGTATGACGGTCCGCGCGCGGCGTTCGCGGCGGCCCAGCGGTGGCGCCGGCGCGCCGACCACCCGCTCAACGACCCGTTCACCACGCGCGCCTGCCGCGCGGCGGTGCGCAGCGCCGAGGCCATGGTCGCCGACTTCGCGGCCCAAGGCCGTTGAGGGCCGGACCGCCGACGCAGCCCGGCGCTACCCCTGGGGGCGTGGGTAGAGCGTGCGGGTCTCGTTGAACCTGGGCCGGTTTCGACCGTCGTCGTAGGTCGACGGAGTCCGCGTGTGGGGCAGGTTCGACGGGTTGTAGGACGTGGTGGTCTCCGTGCTGGTGCTCGGGGTGGTCGACGTGTCGCCGGGATTGATGTCGGTCGTCAGCGGGGGACTAGTGCTGGTGATCGTCTCGGTACTGGTGGTGGGCGTGGTCGACGAGGTGCTGCTGTCCCACGAGCTGGGTTCCGGGAGGTAGGGGGCCGCCGGGCTTGGCGCGTCCGACCCGCCGGTGAGGTAGGAGATGGCGAACCAGAGCACCCCGATCGCGGCGAGCGCCCCAAGGCTGGCCCCGACGACGGTCGACGTCCGCTCGTGCCACGCCGGTTCCTCGCGTTGGAACTCGTCGTCGCGGTCGCGGGTCACGACGTCCGATAGTAATCGCGGACGCCTCCTGCGCCCCGAGTCGGACGGTGGCGGGCGCCCCAGGGCCGGCGGAGGGGATCGTGTCACCGTTGCCAGCTCGCGGGCGTACCCGCAAGAGCTGTCGTTCACTCGACGCAGACGTGCAGATGTGGCAAATGAGACGAGGGATGCGGACGGGGTCGGTTGAGAGACCGTTTCCGAACCATTGACCCAGATAGAACTGTCCATTGCGATCACGCCTAGCCGATGATGTGCGTGGGCGCGCGACTTTGGCAATCTTTGGTGCCGACCGAAGAAGTATTGACGGAGGCGTGACAAATTGCGATGCAGGCCTCATGATGTAGCCGGAGGGGCTCGCCATGCCGGGTGGGCGATGAGAAGTCGGGGGACTGATGAGGGTGGAAAGCGTGGCACCAGGGGCGGCGGCGCCGGGACTCGTCGGCGGCGTTTCGAGGAATTGGTCGTTGAGCGCCGGGTGTTCGCGGGGGCCGCAGTGGGTCGATGCCGAGCACGACCTGGGGCCAAGGGCGAACGTGCTGATCGTCGACGACTATGCGCTCTATCGCGACAACCTCGCGGCCGCGGTCACCGCCGACGGCGCCACCGCGGCCAGCGTGGCGTGGGACGAGGAATCGTTGGGCGTCGCCTTCGAGCTGCGGGTCCCAGACGTCGTCCTGGTGAACATGGCGACCCGTGCCAGCGGTGCCCTGCTGCGGGCGGTGTTCGCCGCCCATCCGGGCGTCCGGGTCATCGTCCTGGGCATCTCTGAGGACGACGAGTCGCAGATCGTCGCCTGTGCCGAGGCTGGTGTCGCGGGGTATCACCTGCGCAGCGACTCGCTCGACGAGCTGGTCGACCTCATTCGCCGGGTCTCGCGCGGGGAGTCGTCGTGCTCACCCCGGATCGCGTCGATCCTCCTGCGCCGGTTGTCGACGCTGGCGTCTCGGCGCCAGCCGGAGGACAAGGGCGTGGTGCTGACCTCCCGTGAGCGCGAGATCCTCGGGCTGCTGGACCAAGGCCTGTCCAATCAGGACATCGCCTCGCAGCTGTGCATCGCGGTTCACACGGTCAAGAACCACGTGCACAGCGTGTTGACCAAGCTCGACGCGCGCAGCCGCACCGAGGCAGTGGCCCGGTTCCGCGCGACCCGCGGCCCCGAACTGGCTCAGCTGGGCTAGCGGTCAGGTCGAATTCGCCGGCGCGTCAGCTGAATTGACCGGCGATCTCACTGGCGAAGAACTCGACGTGTTCCAGATCGGACATGTCGAGTACCTGGAGGTACACCCGCGCAACGCCCGCGTCGATGAACGGTCCGAGCTTGTCGACGATCTCCGCCGGGGTTCCGACGGCGGGCGAATTGCCACGCAATTCGTCGACCTCGCGGCCGATCGCCTCGGCTCGCTTGGCGATCTCGGAATCGTTGCGACCGGCGCAGACGACGAACGCCGCTGAATACGTCAGTGAGTCGGCGGCCCGGCCGGCCTTCTCGACCGCGGTGGCTACGCGGCCGAACTGGGCGGTCAGTGTGTCGAGGTCGGCGAACGGCATGTTGAACTCGGAGGCGAACCTTGCGGCCAGGGCGGGGGTGCGCTTGGGGCCGCCGCCGCCGATGATGATCGGCGGGTGCGGGGACTGTACGGGTTTGGGCAACGCGGGCGAGTCCTTGACCGTGTAGGTGCTGCCCTGGTAGTCGAAGGTCTCCCCGATGGGCGTGCTCCACATGCCGGTGAGGATGTCCAACTGTTCGCTCAGCCGGTCGAACCGCTCGCCCAGCGGCGGGAACGGAATGGCGTACGCCTCGTGCTCGGCTTCGAACCATCCCGCACCGACACCGAAATCGACACGGCCGCCGCTCATCTCGTCGACCTGCGCGACCGAGATGGCCAGTACGCCGGGGTGCCGGAACGTGGCGGAGGTGACCATGGTGCCGAGCCTGATGGTCGACGTCTCGCGCGCGATGCCGCCGAGGGTGACCCAGGAGTCCGTCGGTCCGGGCAGGCCGTCGCCCGCCATGGCGAGATAGTGGTCGGAACGGAAGAACGCCGAGTACCCGGCTGCCTCCGCGGTCTTGGCAACGGCCAGTTGGTCTCCGTAGGTGGCGCCCTGCTGGGGTTCGACGAATACGCGGAAGTCCATCTGCTCAGCCTAATCGGCAATCCACCGAACCCCTACGCGGCTCCAGGTCTGGCTAGAGCCCGCGGCTGCTGTCCTGCAGTGCGGCCACTGCGTCGTCGTCGCCGGTGAAGGTGATCCTGGCTTCGTCGCGTCCCGAGATGAACAACAGGAGCTCGCCCGGCTCGCCCGTGGCCACCACGGCGGGTCCCTTGCCCACGGTGGCCAGGGTCTTGCCCGCCGGCGTGCGCAACGACACCTGGACGGGCGCCTTGGACAGCGTCATCCGTGACATCAAACCGACCTGGCGGGCCAGGGCCGAGGTGGTCTCGTCGTCGAGCACCCGTGGCTCCCAACCTGATTCGGCGCGACGGACGTCCTCGTGGTGGATGAACATCTCGGCGACGTTGACGAACGGGTCGAGGAGCTTGAACGGCGACAGCAGGGGCGGGCCCGACGCGATCTTGTCCAGCAGGACGTTCCAGTCGTTCTCGGCGGCCACCTGGTTCTGTACCCTCTCGGTGTAGCCGGCGAAGGCGGGCACCATGATGCCCGGCGCGGCATCGATCCGGCGCTCCCGGATGACGAGGTGGGCGGCGAGATCACGGGTGGTCCAGTCCCCGCACAGCGTCGGGCGTTCGGGCCCGACTCCGCGCATGGTGGTGACGAGCGCGGCGCGTTCCCGTTGGGCAACGGTCATGTTCGGTCCTATTCGTCGAGTGCGCGGTCGAGGTTGATGGCCGCGCTGATCAATGCGAAGTGGGTGAAGGCCTGCGGGAAGTTGCCGACCTGGTCGCCGGTGGCGCTGACCTGTTCGGCATACAGCCCGACATGGTTGGCGTAGGTGAACATCTTCTCCAGAGCCAATTGTGCGTCGTCGTGGCGGCCTGCGCGAGTGAGTGCCTCGACGTACCAGAACGAACACAGCGAGAACGTACCCTCCTCGCCATCCAGACCGTCCGACTCCGGGCTGTACCGGAAGACCAGGCTGTCGGTGACCAGTTCCTGCTCCACCGCCTCGAGGGTGGACAGGAACTTCGGGTCGGCGGGGGACAGGAACTTCACCATCGGCATCAGCAGCACGCCCGCGTCGAGCTCGCTACCGCCCTCGGTCTGCGTGAAGGCCTGTAGCTCCTCGTTCCAGCAGCGGGTCATGATCCGCTCGTATATCTCGTCGCGCACCCGGGACCAGCCGGCGAGGTCACCGGGCAGTCCGCGCTGCCGGGCCACCCGGATGGCTCGTTCCAGCGCGACCCAGCAGAACAGCCGGGAGGTGGTGTACGCCTGGTCTTCTCCGCGGACCTCCCACATCCCGCGGTCGCGGCGGTCCCAGTTGTCCATCACCCAGTCGACGACTTCGACGACGTCACGCCACGCGTCGCTGCTGATGCCCGCACCGTACTTGTTGAACAGATAGACCGAGTCGATCAGCTCGCCGTAGATGTCGAGCTGCAGCTGATCGACCGCCGCGTTGCCGACACGCACCGGCTTGGAATCCCGGTAGCCGCCCAGGTGATCGAGTTCGACCTCCTCGGTGGGACGGTTGCCGTCGATGTCGTAGAGCACCCGAAGCGGGCCGAGGCCGTTCTTCTCCCGGCGTTCCTCGCCGAGGCGCTCGGACAGCCAGCCGATGAAGGCCTTGGCCTCGTCGGTGAACCCGAGGCGCAACAGGGCGTAGAGACTGAAGCCGGCGTCGCGCACCCATACGTATCGATAGTCCCAATTGCGGCTTCCCCCAATGAATTCGGGAATGCTGGTGGTGGGTGCGGCCACGACGGCCCCGGTGGGCTCGTGGGTGAGCAGCTTGAGCGTGATCGCCGAACGGTGCACCATCTCACGCCATCGGCCGACGTACCGGGACTGGCTCAGCCAGGAGCGCCAGTACGACGTCGTGGCGTCAAGCAGCGAATCGGTCAGGTCGACGGTGTTGCACGACGGCAGGTCCTCGCCGTCGAGGATCTCGAGCACGAACAGCGCGGTGTCGCCCTTGGTGAGTTCGACGTCAGCGGTGACCGTGGTGTTGTCGTCCTCCTCCTCGATGGTGAGGTCCACCGACGCGATGAGGCCGAGACGCACGCCGTCACCGGTGATCAGCACGCCGTCGCCGCTGTCCTCGGCGTGGCAACGCTGCCGGCCGTAGTCCGGTCTGGCGTCCACCCGCATTCGCAGCTGGATCTTGCCGCGCACCCCGCTGACCCGGCGTACGACGCGCTGGCGGTGCTGAGGATCGCCGACTCCGAGCACGGGCATGAAGTCGTGCACCTCGGCGACCCCGTCCGGGGTCAGGAAGCGGGTGATGAGGACGGCGGTGTCCGGGAAGTAGAACTGCTGAGTGCGCGAGACCTCGCCGATGGGGGAGAGCTGCCAGCACCCTCCGCGTTCCTCGTCGAGGATGGCGCCGAAGACACTCGGTGAATCGAAGCGTGGTGAGCAGAACCAGTCGATGGTGCCGTTGGTGCCGACCAGCGCGCAGGTGCGCAGATCGCCGATCAATCCGTGATCGGCGATCGCGGGCCAACCGTCAGGCATCGGGCAGCCGCCAGCCCCGAGGACCTGCCAGGGCGATCGCGTCGTCCGGCCCCCAGGAGCCGCGCGCGTAGGGCTGCGTGGCAGGCGGGGCGTCGAGCACCGGTTGGCAGATCTGCCACAGCCGGTCGACCTCGTCGGCCCGGGTGAACAGCGTCTGGTCCCCGCGCATCACGTCGAGCAGCAGCCGCTCGTAGGCCTCCAGCGGGGTGTCCTCCGGGTCCTCGTCGGCCAGGTCGAGTTGAAGCTGCAGTGGCATCAGTTCGAGGTCCGGTCCCGGCCGCTTCGCCATCAGTTCGACGTCGAAACGCGGTGAGTCGCTCAGCTCGAGCACCAGCTGGTTGGGTCCGAAGCCGGGCTCGCCGAAGCGGCCCGTCGGCGGGGTGCGGAACGTCAGGGTGACGGTTCGGCGGGTGGCGCCGAGTGCCTTGCCGGTGCGCAGCAGGAACGGAACGCCCTGCCATCGTTCGGTGTCGACGAACGCCTCGAGGGCGACGAACGTCTCAACCGTCGAGTCGTCGGCCACCCCCTCCTCGTCGCGGTAGCCCTCGTACTGCCCGAACACCACCCGCTCGGGGTTCAACGGCTTCATGGCGGCGAAGACCTTGGACTTCTCGTTGCGCAGCGACGTCTCGTCGAGGTGCACCGGCGGTTCCATCGCCACGAAGCCGAGCACTTGGCACAGGTGTGTCGAGATCATGTCGCGAAAGCAGCCGGTGGACTCGTAGAAGGAGCCACGGCCCTCGATCGTCAACTCCTCGGGTACGTCGATCTGCACCGAGGCGAGATGCTCGCGGTTCCAGGCGGGTTCGATCAGTCCATTGGCGAAGCGCAGCGCCAGGATGTTCTGCACCGCTTCCTTTCCGAGGAAGTGGTCGATGCGGTACACCTGATCTTCGGCGATCACCTTCTTCAGCGCGGCGTCCAGTTCGCGGGAGGACTGCAGGTCGGTGCCAAACGGCTTCTCCACCACCACGCGCGCGCCGTCGGTGAGGTGTTCGCGGCCGAGCATGCCGATCATCGACTCCATGGCGGTCGGGGGCACCGACAGGTAGATCAGCGTGCGGCCGTCCTCGCCGAAGCGCGAATGCGCCTCGCGGACGGCGGCCGCCAGGTCCGCACCGTCGTCGGCATCGGAGACCTGAAAGCGCAAGCGCCCCAGGAGATCGTCGACGACGGTGGAATCGAGGTCCTCGACGGACTCCTGCAGGCTGCTGCGGACCTGCTGGCGGAACTCGTCGTCGGAGCCGGGTGAGTGCCGCCCCGAGCCGATCACGGCGTACTCCTCCGGCAGACGCGCGGCCGCGGCCAGCCGGTACAGGCCGGGAAACAGCTTGCGCTTGGCCAGATCTCCCGTGGCGCCGAAGAGCACGAAGACGTGCGGGCCCGGGCGCTGCTGGCCGCTCATGCGGCGGCCGGGGTGTCGAGGAGGGCGTTCTCGACGACTTCGGTGAGCGCGGGATGTATCCAGTACGGGCGATTGGCGAGATCGCTTGCCGTAATCCGGAATTCGATGGCCACGACGAACACTTGGATGAGCGTCGAAGCCTGCGGGCCGATCACGTGCGCACCGACGATCAGGTCGGTGGCGTCGTCGACCAGCACCTTGCAGAATCCGTCGGACTCTTGCATCGCCCAGCCGTAGGCCACGTCGGAGTAGGGGGTTCGGCCGACCCGGTAGTCGAGATGGCGCTCGCGACACTGCTGCTCGGTCAGGCCCACCGAAGCCATCTGCGGGGCGGTGAAGACCGCCGACGGCACGTTGTCGTGGCTGATGGAGCGCAACCGGTCCGGGTGCACGAGGTTGTGGGCGACCACCTCGGCCTCGCGATTCGCGACGTGCTTGAGCGGGACGCCGACGCTGACGTCACCAAGGGCGAAGACTCCCTCGGCGCTGGTGCGGCAGAACTCGTCGACCTCGATCCTGCCGCGCTCGTCGACGTCGATGCCACCGGCGGTCACGTGCAGGCGATCGCCGTTCGGCGTCCGTCCGACGGCCACCAGCAGCAGGTTCGCGGCTACCGTGCTGCCGTCGGCCAGTGTGAGCAGGAGGTCACCGGGGGTCCCCTCCAGGCGCGTCACCTCCGTGCCGAGACGCAGGTCGTAGCGCTCGCGCATCAGCTCGGTGAAGGTCTTGCGGACCTCGTCGTCCTGCGGCCCGCCGAGCAGGACGTCTGACTGGTCGATGACGGTGATCTGGCTGCCCGCGGCGGAGAAGACGTGGGCCAACTCGGCCGCGATGTAACCGCCGCCGAGCACTGCCAGCCGGCGCGGGACGGCGTCGATGCGCATGATGGTGTCCGAAGTCTCGTACGGCAGACCGGAATCCGCGACCACTGGGGGAATGACGGGGCGCCCGCCCGCGGCGACGACGATCCGGTCGGCCGTCAACTCCTGGACCTCGCCTTCCCGATCGGTGACGGTGAGCCGACGGGGGCCGGTGAAGGTGGCGTGGCCGTCGTAGTAGGTGACGTTGGGAGAGTCCTGACGGTCCTTGCGTCCCTCATTCGAGGTGGCATCGGTGCGGCCGAACACGCGATCGCGGACGTCGGTCCACCGCATGCCGTCGAGGCGGGCCGAGACGTCGAATTCGGGTGCCGCATTCACGGTGTCGACGACGTCGGCGGTATGGGCGAGCATCTTCGACGGGATGCAACCGTAGTTCAGGCACGTACCGCCGGCGCGGCGTTCCTCGATGATGGCGATGTCCCACTCGGACATCGCCGCGTTGATGACGGTGTTGCCGGAGCCGGTGCCGATGATTGCCAGATCGTGATGCTTCACCGGGCCTAACTTCCCGGCGGGGGGCATCGGCTAAACCCTTAGAACGCCTCGACTCCCTGGATGGCCACGGTCATGCCGTGCCGGGTCGCGTCGTTGGTGAAGCGGGTGCCGTTCTCGGACGCCGCGATGGTCCACCCCACGGCGGAGTAGGTGCGGTAGTCCAGGGTGACGACGGGGATGTCGCCGAGGTTGCCGACGATCCAGCGCAACTGACCGTCGGCAGTGACCTGGACGCCGTTGGCCGGTGAGCCGTCGACCGCGGGCGGATTGGTGAACGGCGCTTCACAGCCGACGCTGGAGGCGCTGAGCTGACAGCGCGTCTGGCCGGACTTCGTGGTGATGAAGACGTAGCCGTTCTGTGGTGCGAGCGCCTCGGCGGGTGGCGGCGCGGCCCTCGGTGACGGGACGGGCGGTGGGCTCGGTGAGGCGGAGGTGGGTGTGGTGCGCGAGGGCAGCGAGGTCGGAAAGCTGGGCTCGGTGGGGTTGCCGCCGTTGCTCTGGGGATTGCCGGTGAGCGTGGTCTGGCAACCGGCCAGCAGCGTTCCCACCGCCAGCGCGCTCGCCGCGATCAGCCGTGCCTTCATCGTCACCAGGCTACGCAGGTTGGGGCGCGAGTTACTGCAGTGACTCGCGCCGAATCGCGGGGTCAGTCGAACAGGTCGGGCTGTTCGCGGGTGATCTTGGCGAACAGCGGCTGGAAGCTGAACCAGCCGGCGAAGTGGCTGCCGACCTGACCCCGCGTCAGCGCGGCCATCTCGTCGTCGATCAGCACGGGGGCGCCGGCCGCCTCCGCCATCAACTGCGCCTGGCAGGACCGCTCCATGGTGATGAACCACCAGGCAGCCTCCTCGACGGAGTGGCCGACGGTCAGCAGGCCGTGGTTGCGCAGGATGGCCGCCTTGCCGTCGCCGAGCGCATGCGCGATGCGCTTGCCCTCCTCGGTGTCGAGGACCACCCCGGAGTAGGCGTCGAACAGCGCGTGGTCGCCGTAGAAGGCGCACGCATCCTGCGTGATCGGATCGAGCAGCCGACCCAGGGTGGACCACGTCTTGCCGTACACCGAGTGCGAGTGCGCGGCCCCGATCACGTCGGGGCGAGCGGCGTGCACCTGCGAGTGGATGGCGAACGCCGCTTGGTTGACGGGGCGGTCCCCGTGCACGATCTCGCCGTCGTGGCGGACCAGCAACAGGTCGCTCACCCTGATGTGCCCGAAGTGCATGCCGAACGGGTTGACCCAGAAGTGGTCCGTGAACTCGGGGTCGCGGGCCGTGATGTGCCCGGCCACGCCCTCGTCGAAGCCGAATCTGCTGAACAGCCGGAAGGCGGCGGCGAGGTTCTGCTTGCGGTGCAGCCGCTCCTCCTCCACCGTGCGGTCGGTGCGGGGCAGCAGGGCCGCGGTGTTGCCGCCGGCAAGCCTCTTGGCGTCTTCGACTCCGTCGTCGGTCATGGCGTCGATCGTACGGCCGTCAGCGCAGCGGCAGCAGGATGTCCTTCACGCTGGGGTCGGTGGCCAGGTACTGCTGAACCGCCGGATCCCCAGCGGAACACCGGCGTTGCGGCGGTCTCGCGGATGTCGCATCCCTGGCGACGGCCTTTCGTCTCAGACGGCGGTGGCGCGTCTGCGGGGGATGCGGACGGCGCCGGCGGCGAGTCTGCGATGTGGGGTGGTGAAGCGGACCAGCGCGTCGCCGATGAGCTGGACCGCGGCGACGGTGACGACGAGGATGACGATGGTGGCGAGCATGACCCCTTGGTCGAACCGCTGGTAGCCGTATGTGACTGCCACGTAACCGATTCCACCCGCACCGATGGTGCCTGCGATGGCGGAGTACTCGATCATCGCGATGACGTTGATGGTCAGTCCGCCGAGAATGGACGGGACGGCCTCGTTGAGTTGCGCGGTGCGGATGATCTGCAACCGGGAGGCACCCGAGGCGCGCGCCACCTGGACGACGGCGGGCGGCACCGAGCGCAGCGAGTTCTCGACGATCCGGGTGAAGAAGGCGATGCCAGCCAACGACATCGGCACCACCGCGGCGGCGATGCCGATGTTGGTGCCGGTGATGAAGCGCGTGAACGGCATGATCGCCGCCATCAGGATCAGGAAGGGCAGGGATCGGCCGATGCTGATGTGATCCAGCTCAACGTGGTGTGCAAGGGCTGGTTCTCGAAGAGGCCACCGGGTGCGAGGTTGTGCACCGCCGCTCCCAGCGGCACGCCGACGACCACCACGATGGCCATGACGATGCCCACCATGATCAGGGTGTCCAGCAGCGCGGGCAGCAGCAGTGCGGGTAGCTCGCCGACGGGTACCTTGGCGTTGGCCAGGAGCGTCTCGGTCATGCCACTCCCTCAAGTCGCGTCGGTACCGACTGCACGCGGTCGGTGTCCGCGGACAATCCGTAGCGGACCAGGACGTCGCGCACCCGATCGCCCAGCTCGGCGGAGGCGCCGAGGGTGACGCCGCCGATGCTGGTGCCGCCGACCACCTGCACCGACGCGCCCAGCACCGACAGGGGAACGCCGAGGTCCTGACTCGCCCTGCTGATCCAGTCCGGCGGGACGTCGGGTGCATCGTAGATGACATGCCAGACCCGTTGTCCTGCAGCCGGATCAGCGTCCACGCGATGGGGTCGCAGTTCGGCGCCCAGCGAGGATGCCGGATCGGTCAGCAGATCGACCAGGCGTCCGGACTCCACGATCGTGCCGTGATCCAAGCGGGCCACCGAGTCGGCGATCTTGAGCACCGTGTCCATCTCGTGGGTGATGAAGACGATGGACAGATCGAGGTCGTCGCGCAGCTCCCTGATCAGCTCGACGACGGAGTCCGTGGTCGTCGGATCCAGACCCGCCGTCGCCTCGTCGGACAGCAGGACCGACGGCCGCAGGGCCAGTGCGCGAGCGATGCCGACGCGCTGCCGCTGCCCACCGGAGAGCTGGAAGGGGTAGTGCCCCGCCCGCTCCGAGAGTCCCACCCGGTCCAGCAGCTCGGCGACGCGCCTGGCGATCTCGGCCTTGGTGACGCCCAGGTACTCCAGTGGCAGAGCGACGTTCTCGGCCGCGCTGCGGCGTTCCATCAGACCGGCAGCCTGGAAGACGGTGCCGATGCGTCTGCGAGCGACCCGCAACTTGCTGGTCGACAGCGTGGTCAGGTCCTCGCCGTTGACCACCACCGAACCGGAGGTGGGTGGCGTCAGGAGGTTGATGCATTGCGCGAGCGTGCTCTTGCCCGCCCCGCTAGGCCCCACGACAGCGAGGATCTCTCCGGCATCGACGTCGAAGGTGATGTCGTCGAGCACCACGGTGTGCTGCTCACCGTGACCGTAAACCTTGGTCAGATTGGTCAGTTGGATCACCGGGGAAGGCTCCCAGGGCTGCTCGGGATGAGACAGTGTTGCGATCAGCACGAGTGCAGCACCGAGTGATTGGCGCCAGGCTGAGCGAAAACCTGTTGACTCCCGCGTCGTCCTGGTGAGCTGTTCGACGATGAGCATCGATGAATCGACGACCGACGCCGGCACGCACGGCTTCACCATCGCCAGACGGCGCCGCTGGCCATACCTCTTGGTTGCCATCGTCGTAATCGTGGCGGCAGCAACCTATTTCCTGTTCTTCCGATCCGGCGGCTCGACGTCGGCCAATGAAACGGCCGGGGCCACCCTCGAGGTGGTGTACCTCGACTCCAACCCGGCCGAGAAGCGCATCATCGAATACATCGCCAAGGAGATCGCACCCTCCTACGACGTGAAGGTCGCGGCGGTCGGGCTCGGTGACAGCACCCAGATCAACAGTGCGATCAGCGATGGGCGCTACGCGGGCACCATCTTCCAGCACCGGCACTGGTTGCAGCAGGTGCTCGACGCCAATCCGAGCTTCAAGGAGCAGGCCGCGACCGGGCCGTTCTTCCACTGGGTCTTCGGCATCTGGTCGGACAAGTACCGCACGCCGCAAGAGATCCCCGACGGGGCGAGCGTGTCGCTGCTCGCCGATCCGGCGAACAATGCCCAGGGGATCTGGTATCTGGCGCAGGCGGGGTTGATCACTCTCAAGCCGGGCGCCGACATCACCGCTCTCACACAGAACGACATCGCGACCAATCCCAAGCATCTCAAGTTCACGCTGTTGGACTTCGGAGCCCAGCCGCGTGCCCTTCCCGACCTGGATGCGATCGTCGGCTATGCCGAATCGTTCCTCGCCGCAGGTGTTTCCGAGGACAAGCTGATCTTCGCGCCAAAGTCTCCCGACGAGTTCGCCTCGGTCCTGACCGTTGGCTCCAACTACGTCGACACGGCCAATGTGCAGAATCTGATCAAGGCGTTCAAGGATCCGCGGGTGCAGACGTTCATCGCCCAGGACCCCGAGGTCAAGAAGCTCGCGCTGCCGGGTCAACCGGGATGACCGGCGGCCGGGAACTGCATCTCGGGGTCAACGTGCTGTCCGACGGCATGCACCCGGCGGCGTGGCAGCACCCGAGTGCCGACCCGACGTGGTTCACCGACCCGGCGTATTGGATCGACGTCGCCAGGACCGCCGAACGCGGCACCCTGGACGCGCTCTTCCTGGCCGACAGCCCGTCGCTGTTCCAGGAACCCGAGAAGCCTTTGGTAGCACCCCCGCTGGCGCTGGACCCGATCGTCCTGCTGTCCACCCTGGCTTCGGTCACCACCCACCTCGGGCTGATCGGCACGGTGTCCACCTCGTTCGAGGAGCCCTACAACGTCGCGCGTAGGTTCGCCTCGCTGGACCATTTGAGCCGCGGCCGGGTGGCGTGGAACGTGGTGACCAGTAGCGACCCGTTCGCCTGGAACAACTTCGGCCGGGCCGACCGCCCGTCCGAGCAACCGAATCGGCGCGAGAGATACCGCCGCGCCGGTGAATTCATCGACGTGGTGCGGGCGCTGTGGGATTCGTGGGACGACGACGCCGTGATCGGTGACAAGGCGACCGGAGCGTTCAGCCGGGTCGGCGCGATCGGCACGATCGGACATCGCGGTGAGTACTTCAGCGTCGACGGGCCTCTCACGCTGCCTCGCTCACCGCAGGGCCATCTCGTGCTGTTCCAGGCGGGTGGCTCCAGCGGTGGCCTCGACCTGGCGGCGCGCTATGCCGACGGGGTCTTCGCGGCGCAGGCGTCGCTGCCGGATGCGCTGCGCAACGCCGACGACCTGCGGGCCCGCACCGTCGCCTACGGCAGGCCGCGCAACGCGATCCGGATCATGCCCGGCCTGTCCTTCGTGCTGGGCAGTACGGAGGAGGAGGCGCAGCGGCGCAACCGCGAACTCAACGAGCTGGCGGGTGAGCGCAGGCTGGCGCACCTGGCCGGCCAGATCAGCGTCGACGTCTCCGAACTGGAATGGGACGAGCCGCTGCCGTCGTGGCTGCTCGACGGTGCCGAGGCCACCGGGGGATCGCAGGGCGCCCGCGACGTCGTGGTCAACCTGGCACGTCGGGAGAACCTCACCGTTCGGCAGATCCTCGACCGCGTGATCACCTGGCACCGGTTGGTGGTCGGCTCGCCCGAACGCCTCGCCGATGCCATCGAGGAGTGGTTCACCGCCGGCGCGGTCGACGGTTTCAACCTGATGCCGGACGTGTTCCCCTCGGGGCTGGAGCTCTTCGTGGACCACGTGATCCCCATCCTGCGGGACCGCGGGTTGTTCCGCCGCGAGTACACCCACACCACGCTGCGCGGCCACCTCGGCTTGGCCAGGGTTCCCGATCGCCGCGACCGCGAGGCGTCGCGCGCGGGTTGACCGTCCTGGTCTGGATGGAGACCTTTGGGTTAGGCCACCTCCGGTGTGGAGCCGACGGTTCAAGACGTCCATGCGAACCGCGGGTGGGGGCGTCCAGAACCCGCACACTCGGCGTGCTTGCATGGGTGCATGACAACGCCCCGCTGCAATCGTCGCAGTGCGCTCGGTCTGGCCGCGGGTGTGGCTGCGGCGCTGGCCGGGTGCTCGACGGGCGCGCCGCGGGCGCGGGGCGACGATGATCGTCTGGTGCGCTTCACCTACGGCGAGCATCCCAGTCAATACGCCGAACTGACGCGGCCGGAGGGACCGGCGCCGGCACCGGTGGTGGTGATCATCCACGGTGGTTACTGGTCGGCGAACTACGGCGCCGAGCTCGGCCGTCCGCTGGCCACCGACCTGGTGAACCGGGGGTACGCCACGTGCAACGTCGAGTACCGCCGCATGGGCGACGGGGGCGGATGGCCTGCGACGGGGCAGGACGTGGCGGCCGCCGTCGACGCGCTGCACGGCCGGTCGGACGGACTCGACTTGAAAAACGTGATTGCACTTGGTCATTCGGCGGGAGGTCAGCTGGCGGGCTGGTTGGCGGCCCGTCGCGACGGCGCCGTTCGGCTGCGTGGCGCCGTGCTCCAGGCAGGTGTGCTCGACCTGGTCCGCGGTTCGGCGGAGAGGCTAGGAGGGGGCGCCGTGGACGGCTATCTGGGTGGCTCACCCCAGGAGGAACCACGGGCCTACGCCGAGGCGTCGCCGATCGCACTGCTGCCCTTCGGCGTCGCCTCGGTTTGCGTCCACGGCACCGCCGACACCCTGGTGCCGCTGACCCAGTCCCGGGACTTCGTCGCGGCTGCGCGCCAGGCGGGGGACACCGCGGAACTGCACACCTTCGACGGCGATCACTTCGCACCGATCACCGTGGGCACCGAGGCCTGGGGCCTGTGCGTGGACGGCGTGCGGCGGTTGACCGGGCGCTGACTAGGGGTGCGGCGTGGCACCCGTGACGACGTGGTCGGCGTGGTTCATACCCTCGCGAACCAGGCGCGCGAGGTGCCCGTCGCGGATCTGGTAGATCACCCGTCTGCCGTCCTTGCGGGCATCGACCAGACCAGTGAGCCGCAGCTTGGCCAGGTGTTGGCTGACGGCGGTGCGGGAGGCGCCGCAGGCCGCGGTCAGGGCGGTGACGTCGGCCTCGGCGTCGGCCAGCAGCCACAGGATGTGCAACCGGGTGGGATCGGCCAGCATGCGGAAGGTGTTGGTCGCGGCCTCGAGGTGATCGGGGTCCGGCGCCAGGACGTGCGCCGGCGCGCTGCCGTCACCGACCCCCATCGTCAACCCCTCCCGGTGAACACCAACTCCCGATTCTGCGGCGCGCGCGACGGCCACGCCCGGGCTGCCGCGACGGCTGCCATCGTAGCGAGCGCCGTCAGGGTGGCTGCCGCGGTGACCTGACCGACTGTCGCGCCCACCCAGCCGGCGATCGGATACGTCAGCAGGAAGCACGCGTGCGAGGTGGCGAACTGTGCGGTGAACACCGAGTTACTCGTCGCCGAATTCGACTCGGCGCGAAGCAGTCTCGCCGAAGGCGTGGTGATCAGTGAGCAGCCCGCACCCAGCACCGCCCAGCTGACGGCCAGCAGCGGCCACCCGATCGCCGGGCTCGGTCCGGCGCCCAATAGCGCGGTCGTGGCGACCAGACCGGCCGGGACGACGACGCAGCCGGTCAGCATCACCGTGCGGTCGGTGACCGTGTTCAGCACGCGGGGCAGCACCAGAGCCACTGCCATGGAGCCGGCCCCGTAACACGCCAGCGCCGCTGCCACGTCGGTGCTCGCACCGCCGAGGAGGCCGTGGACGTAGACCACGGTGTCGACGACGACGAGGCCCGTCGCCGCCGCGACGACGAGGTTCATCGCGAGCAGACTGCGCAGCACCGGGCTCGCGGACATGATGGCAACTCCGCCGGTGATGCGTTGGCGCACCGTCGCCGTCGCGGCAGTCGGCGTCAGGTGCGGCAGCCGGGTGCCCAGCACCAGCACGGCGGATGCGACGAAACCCGCTGCGGTGCCGAGGAACAGCAGGTGGTAGCTGATCACCGTCAGCAGCACGGCCGCGAGGGCCGGGCTGACGAGTGCCTCGAGGTCGTACGCGAGCCGGGAGAGGGACAGCCCCCTGGTGTAGTCGGCGACGTCGGTCAGGATGGCGGGCAGTACCGACTGGAACGTCGGCGTGAAGGTTGCCGACGCGGCCTGCAGCAGGAAGATCAGCACGTAGATCTGCCAGGTCTGATCGACGAACGGCAGCAGCAGGGCGATGGCCGCCCGGATCGCGTCGGCCGACATCAGGAGCGTCTTGCGGGCCACCCGATGCGTCAGCGCGGTGATCACCGGGGCGACGGCGACGTAGGCGACCATCTTGATCGCGAGCGCCGTGCCGAGCACGGCACCAGCGTCGGATCCGGCGATCCCGTAAGCCAGCAGCCCGAGCGCGACCGTGAGCAGACCGGTCCCGACGAGGGCCACGACCTGCGCCGCGAACAGGCGCCGGTAGGCGAGGTGACGCAGGACGGCGATCGGCATCGTCACACTCTAGCAATCAGGTGCGCACACGTGCACATGTAGTGGTCCGTGACGAACACCAGGCCCTCCCCCGGGGATTGGTTGGGGAGGGCCTGGTGGGTTCGTGGACGCTGACCTGCGGGTTACCTTCCGGTCAGGTGGGCGATGTAAGCGGGGCCGTGGTTGCCGTACCAGCCGGGGCCGACGGTCGGAGCCGGGGTGGCGTAGGTGCCGGGGCTGAAGCTGTTGCCCGGGCCCTGGGGGTTGGTGTTGGTGGCGGCGCTGGCGGCGCCGGCCAGGCCGAGGGCGGCGGCACCGGCGATGGCGGTGGCGGCCAGGGTGCGGGTGATGATGTTCATGTCGAACTCCTTTGATCGAGTGGGTGTTTCGGCGTTGAGATGACTATCCCGCGGTTTCGTGGGCTGGTCTGTCGGGCAGGCGGTGGATGACGGGGTGGAAACCCGTGTCCCCCGATCGGGGGAACGTCGAAGCGCCGGTGACATCTGGTCAGCACGCCGAGGCGGGTGGGCGCCGACGAGGGGTGGTCGTCATCGAAGGCTCGCCAGGAAGGCCTGCGCCGCGTCGTGCACCCGGTCGTGCTCGCCCGTGGCCAGCAGGTCGAGCAGGAGCCCACGGATCGTGGCGATCACCAGGGTGGCTCTTCGTGCCGCGGTGGCGGGTTCGATGTCGGGACCTTGCACCTCGCACAGTGAGCTCATCCAGTCGGCCACCACCTGATCGAGAAACTCCGCGAACTGTCGCGGTGCTTGCAAGGCGCGACCGTAGACAGCGAAGAAGAGTCGAAACTCCGAACTCCGCTCGGGGTCGGAGGTCCACTCCCAGGCGGTGCGCGCCGCTGTCGCGAGATCCGCCGGGCCGGCCAGCATCTCGTCGATGCCCGCGACGAGGCGTCCCCGCAAGCGCTGCAAGACCGCCTGGAACATCTGTTCCTTGGTGCCGAAGTGGTGGACGAGCGTGTTGGGCGTCACCCCCAGGGCGGCGGCAACGGGCCGCCAGGTCAATTCCGAGAACCCGTGTTCGGCCGCATAGTCGGTGATGGCGTCCAGCAGCTCCGCCCGTCGATGCAGGTCTACCGGTCGTCCGGTCATGGGGGGCCTCCTGGGCGTTGCGGTTGCGCATTCCTTGTACGAGCGTATAACTAAGTGGGAGGCCGGCGACTTCCCCGGCTGTTCCGGCCATCCGGCCACCTCGAGATGAAGGAGGCGCCATGGCACCACACGTCGGCGGCAGCATGAATGTCGTTGGCCTCGAGGAACACATTGCCACGGCCGACCTGTTCGCGGCCTGGCGACGGCATGGCGCCCGTGACCTGGCGATGCAGCTGACCGAACGAGTTGCGCAACCGTTGATGGATCTCGGCGAGGGGCGGCTGACCGCGATGGACACCGCCGGCATCGATACCGCGGTGCTGTCCATCACCACACCCGGGTTGCAGCAGCTGCCTCCAGCCGAGGCGCTCGCCTTGCAAGCTCCGACCAACGACGTCATCGCCGATGCGGTAGGCCGTCACCCCGACCGCTTTCAAGGCTTCGCCACGTTGGCGACGTCCTCGCCGGATCGGGCGGCACGCGAAGTCGAACGCTGCATCGTCGACCTCGGGCTGCACGGGGTGATGCTGCACAGTCTTGGTGGCAGCGATTTCCTTGATGCACGGCGGTATTGGGGCATCTTCGAAGCAGCAGCGTACTACGGTGCGCCGCTCTACCTGCACCCCAGCTCGCCGCCCTCCGCCGTGGCGGGCACCTACTACCGCGGCCTCGGTGACGCCGTCGGCGGACTCCTGCAGACTGGCGCGCCCGGTTGGCACTACCAGACCGGCATCGCGCTATTGCGCCTGATCCTGGCCGGGCTCTTCGACCGTTATCCAGACCTGCACGTCATCGTGGGGCACTGGGGCGAGATGGTCCTGTTCTATCTCGACCGCTTGGCCCTGCTGGACGGCTTCGCCAGCCTGGACCGCCCGCTCCGCGACTATTTCCGATCCAACGTGTTCATCACCCCGGGCGGCATCGCCAGCCACCAGTACCTTCGCTGGGCCGTCGAAGTCGTCGGTGTCGACCGCATCATGCATGCCACCGACTACCCGTTCAACGGCCCAACGGACTTCTCCGCGCGCGACTTCCTCACCGCGGCCGCCCTCGGCGCAGACGATCAGCGGAAGATCTCGTCGGAGAACTGGAACACCGTCCTACGGCAGATCCGCCGGAAGCCCTGAAAACCGTTGGGCAACAGACTGTGCGGCTGTGACGTCGCCGGAAGTGGAGAAAGGAAGTGGTCATGCACATCGCGGCCCTCGTGCTATCCCTCGTGCTTGCGCTCGCCATGCTGGCATCGGGGGTGATGAAGCTCATCCGCGCACCGAGGATCGTCGCCCTGATGGCGGCGGTCAACGTCACCCCACCGCAGCTCACCATTCTTGGAGGGCTGCAGGTCGCCTCGACCATCGGCCTGATCGCCGGCATCTGGTTCCCGCCGCTGGCGATCGCCGCCGCCATCGGCCTGGTGCTCTACTTCAGCGGCGCGATCGTCGCCCATGTGCGTGCCGGTGATCGCGCCATGCAGGGAGCGATCTTCTTCCTCGTACTGGCGGTCGCCACCCTGGCCACGCTCTTCCTGGACGCCTAGGGTCTCGCCCGGCGCTGCTCGGCCGCCGCGTTCGCCATGGCATCGACTGCGGCAGCGAGGATTGTGCCACTGGTTGCGAAGTTCAGCCTGACGAACCCGCCTCCGGATTTGCCGAAGCGAAGGCCGGGTTCCAGGGCTACCCGGCCCTCGTCGAGGAAGACGTCGCGCGTCACGTCTGCCTCGCCGAGTGCGGTGCAGTCGAGCCAGGCGAGGTACGTCGCCTGCGGCGGCGACCAGGTGATCTCGGGCAAGGCGGTGTGCAAGAGCATCCCGAGCTGGGTGCGCCGGGCGTCCAGCGTTCGCAGCAGGAGGTCCAGCCACGGCTCACCGTCGGTCCATGCTGCGACTGCAGCGATGACGCCGAAATGCCCCACGCGCCAGCGCGTATCGGGAGGAAGCTCGGCCACGATCGACGCCATGGCCGGGTCGGCGGTGACGATGCAGGCACATTTGAGAGCGGCCAGGTTCCAGGCCTTGCTGGCCGAGAGGACGGAGATGGCGACCTCGGCCGCTCCGGGAACGGTGAGCAGCGGGGTGAACGTCGCACCGGGCAGGGCCAGCGGTGCGTGGATCTCGTCGCTGATGACGACGACGCCGTACCGGTGTGCCAGCTCGACGAGTCCGGCGAGCTCCTGCGGGGTGTGTACCCGGCCGACGGGATTGTGGGGGTTGCACAGCACGTAAGCAACTGCGCCGGCGGTGAATTCGCGTTCGATCAAGTCGAGGTCCAAGGCCCAGCCGTGCTCGCCGCGCCGAAGCGGCGCCTCGATCAGCCGCGCGCCACTTTCGGCGATCCAGTCGAAGAACGGCGGGTAAACCGGCGGACTGATCACCACCGATCCACCACCAGCTGTCACGACGCGGAGGAGCTCGCTGACCCCCACCCCTACGTCGGTCACGGCGGTGACCTGAGCGGGATCGATCTGCCAGGACCACCTCCGCGCCGAGAATCCGGCCAGTGCTACCCCGAGATCGGGTGCCGCGTAGGCGTACCCGGTATCGGACCGGTTCACCGCATCGCGCAACTGATCGGCGATGACCGGTGCCAGCGGATAGTCCATCTCCGCGACGGTCAGCGGCAAGACGTCGCGTGGGTAGGTGCGCCACTTGGCGCTACGCCGCTGCCGCAGCACCGGCAGCGGATCGACGTCGAGCTCGAGCAACGGGTGCGGGTCGGGCATCACGTCTCCCAGGTTGCCGTGATCACGGTGACCAACGCCGGCCGACTCGACAGCCTCCCTCGGTAGCCACGCCTGCCGCCTCTCTTTTCCGGACGAAATAGTCCGTTTAAGTGTATGCCGATCTCGGGGCAATGTCAGTCGAGGTGAGCGCCGAAGGCGGCTTCGACGTCGTCGCGGGTGACGGCCGGCGCCGGCAGGTCGCGGGCATCGGTCGCCTGCAGGCCATGCACGAACAGGGTGACGTGGCGGTGGGCGATGTTGGCCGAGAAGGGGCCGTGCGGCAGCGGTTGGGTGATCATCGCGCCGCAGGCGATGACGTCGGTGGCGTTGACGTCGGCGCGCACGGTTCCCTCGGTGCGCCCATCGGCCAGAAACCGCTCCAGGGCCTGGTTGATGCGTCGTCGGGCGGCGATGGAGGTGGGGTCGCTCAAGGGTGGTGCCCCGCGCAGGGGGAGTACCAGTTGATCTCCCAGGCGCAGGCATTCCTCCAGATAGGCCTGCACCGCAGGGGCGCCGGTGCGCCCGGATTCGGCGATGCGGTCGAGTGCGGCGATGAGCAGCCCGTAGGCGCGGTGCTCGAGGGCATGCAGCAGGGCGGTCCGGTCGCGATACCCCCGATAGAAGGTGCCGACGCCGACGCCGGCCGCCTCGGCGATGTCCGCGAGCGGAACGTTGCGCCCGCGGCGGCCCATCAACTCGGCAGCGACCATGAGAATGCGTTCCCGATTGACGAGAGCGTCCTGGCGTACCGCGCGCCGGCGCGCCGCCTCGCCCGTGCGCCCGTCGGTCATCCGTCGAGTGTCGCACTACCCCCGGACGCCAGAAGTCGCGACGCAGCGATGCGGTGACCGGGGCCGACGGTTGCCCGGGTCTCGGCAAGACGCATCAGATCCGGCGCGCCGCGTTGTCGAGCTCGATAGCGATTCGTGCACCCGCAGTTGCGCTCACCGCAACCGCGCGTGCACGAATCGCCCTCAGGGCACTCATGACGACTCGCATTCACGGCTTCCATTGCCCGAATGCCGGAGGCGACCTAGCCTACCGTTATGCGGAATATTTCGTCCGCTAAATCGCGTCGCCGCAATTGCCGCGACGTCCGGTGCCGTATCTCGCGAGTGGAGTAGAACGTGGTGCTATCTGGAGTGGTCGCCGTCGTCGGAGCAACCGGACAGCAGGGCGGCGCGACCGCGCGGGCCCTGCTCGACGCCGGGGTGACGGTACGGGCGCTGGTCCGCGACCCGGACAAACCGGCCGCGCGGGATCTGGAGGCTGCCGGGGCACGGCTGGCCCTCGCCGACTTCGACGACGCCGCGAGTCTGCGCGCGGCCTTCGACGGCGTCGCCCGTGTCTTCGCGATGACCACGATGTCGTCGGGCCGGGGCACGACGGGTGAGGTCGACGACGGCATCCTCATCGCGGACGCCGCCAGGTCCGCCGGCGTCGAGCATCTCGTCTACAGCTCGGTGGGCGGCGCGGCGCGCCACACCGGCATCCCGCACTTCGAGAGCAAGCGCCGCGTCGAGGAGTACATCGAAAGCCTCGGCATCCCAGCCACATTCGTGCGACCGACGTTCTTCTACGACAACCTGGCGAGCCAGTCGTCGGCGCCCGAGGACGGCGCCATCGTCGTGCGCCTGCCCATACCCGACGGCGTTCCGCTGCAAATGGTGGCCGTCGACGACATCGGCGCCGTCGCCGCCGCGGTGCTCGTCGACCCGTCCCGCGTACCCGCGGGTGCGGTCGAGATCGCCGGCGACGAGTTGACCGGCTCGCAGATCGCCGACGCCTTCGGCCGCCGCGCCGGGCTTCCGGCCCGCTTCGAGGCGCTGCCGGCCGCGGCCGCCGGCGACGACGACCTTCGCGCGATGTTCACGTGGTTCGCCACGCCGCCGTCCTATCAGGCAGATCGGGCGCTCACCGCCGAACTCGACCCGGGACTGCAATCGTTCGAACGATGGCTCGATCGGCACTGGGCCCCCTAGCGCTCACTGGTCGTCGAGACCGCACCAGGAACAAAGTCTGCCCCCGCGTCCGTTGGGCCTTACGACAACTTGAGTGAGGCTGACTCAACTCTGGCTTGACATCCGCACGTTTGGGGGAGCAAGCTTGAGCGTGGTCCACTCAGACCCGTAATACTTCTATACAGGAGGCAGTAACTATGGCTCGTGCGGTCGGTATCGACCTCGGGACCACGAACTCCGTCGTCTCGGTACTCGAAGGCGGAGAACCCGTCGTCGTCGCTAACTCCGAGGGCTCGCGCACCACGCCCTCCGTCGTCGCGTTCGCTCGCAACGGCGAGGTGCTGGTCGGTCAGCCCGCCAAGAACCAGGCAGTGACCAACGTCGACCGGACGATCCGTTCGGTCAAGCGCCACATCGGCACCGATTGGTCCGTCGAGATCGACGGCAAGGACTACACCCCCCAGGAAATCAGCGCGCGCATCTTGATGAAGCTCAAGCGCGACGCCGAGAGCTACCTGGGTGAGGACATCACCGACGCGGTGATCACCGTGCCCGCGTACTTCAACGACGCCCAGCGCCAAGCCACCAAGGAAGCCGGCCAGATCGCCGGCCTCGAGGTGCAGCGCATCGTCAACGAGCCCACCGCGGCGGCGTTGGCCTATGGCCTGGACAAGGCCGACAAGGACCAGACCATCCTGGTCTTCGACCTCGGTGGTGGCACGTTCGACGTCTCGCTTCTCGACATCGGCGACGGTGTCGTCGAGGTCCGCGCGACCTCCGGCGACAACCACCTCGGTGGCGACGACTGGGACGACCGGATCGTCACCTGGCTCGTCGACAAGTTCAAGGCCTCGGCCGGCATCGACCTGACCAAGGACAAGATGGCCATGCAGCGGCTCCGTGAGGCGGCCGAGAAGGCCAAGATCGAGCTGTCCAGCTCGCAGAGCACCTCGATCAACCTGCCCTACATCACGGTCGACGCGGACAAGAACCCGCTGTTCCTCGACGAGCAGCTCAGCCGCGCCGAGTTCCAGAAGATCACCCAGGACCTGCTGGACCGCACCCGCAAGCCGTTCCAGTCGGTCGTCTCCGACGCCGGCATCTCGGTCTCCGAGATCGACCACGTGGTGCTCGTCGGTGGTTCCACCCGCATGCCCGCGGTGACCGATCTGGTCAAGGAGCTCACCGGTGGCAAGGAGCCCAACAAGGGCGTCAACCCCGACGAGGTCGTCGCGGTCGGCGCAGCCCTGCAGGCCGGCGTGCTGGCCGGTGAGGTCAAGGACGTGCTGCTGCTCGACGTCACGCCGCTGAGCCTCGGCATCGAGACCAAGGGTGGCGTGATGACCAAGCTCATCGAGCGCAACACCACGATCCCCACCAAGCGGTCGGAGACCTTCACCACCGCCGACGACAACCAGCCGTCGGTGCAGATCCAGGTCTTCCAGGGTGAGCGCGAGATCGCGTCGGCCAACAAGCTGCTCGGCAGCTTCGAGCTGACCGGCATCCCGCCCGCCCCGCGTGGCACGCCGCAGATCGAGGTCACCTTCGACATCGACGTCAACGGCATCGTGCACGTGACGGCCAAGGACAAGGGCACCGGCAAGGAGAACACGATCAAGATCCAGGAGGGCTCCGGCCTCTCCCAGGAGGACATCGATCGGATGATCAAAGACGCCGAGGCGCACGCCGAGGAGGACCGCAAGCGTCGCGAGGAGGCAACCGCCCGCAACGACGCCGAGGCGCTGGTCTACCAGACGGAGAAGTTCGTCAAGGAGCAGCGTGAGGCCGAAGGTGGATCCAAGGTCCCCGAGGAGACGCTCGGCAAGGTCGAGTCCGCCATCGCCGACGCCAAGTCCGCGCTGGAGGGCAACGACATCACGGCCATCAAGTCCGCGATGGAGAAGCTCGGCGTCGAGTCCCAGGCCCTCGGCCAGGCGATCTACGAGGCCACTCAGGCCGAGCAGGCCGGCGGCCAGGGCGGCAGTGGTTCTTCCAACGCTGACGACAACGTGGTGGACGCGGAGGTCGTCGACGACGACGAGCAGGAGCGCAAGTGACCCAGGAGAACGATCCGCACGAGCCGGTGACCGTCACCGACAAACGGCGCGTCGATCCCGTCACGGGTGAAGTTCGAGAAGCCGCAGGCGCGGCGCCGGCCCCTGGTGGGTCGGCGCCGGAGCCGGCGGTGGAGTCGGACGAGGCCGCCGAACTGAAGGCGACGTTGCAACGGGTCAAGGCGGAGTACGACAACTACCGCAAGCGCGCGGTGCGCCAAGAGCAGGCGGCCGCCGAACGCGGCAAGGCCTTCGCGGCCACCCAGCTGTTGCCCGTGCTCGACGATCTCGAGCGGGCGCGCCAGCACGGTGACCTGGAGGCCGGGCCGCTGAAGTCGGTGGCCGACAAGCTCACTGCGGCGCTGCAGGCCATCGGGCTGGTGCCCTTCGGTGCGGAGGGCGACGCGTTCGACCCGTCGCTGCACGAGGCCGTTCAGCACGAGGGTGACGGCACCAACCCGGTGATCGGCACCGTCATGCGGCAGGGCTACCGCCTCGGCGATGGACCGGTCTTGCGGCACGCGATGGTCGGGGTCGTCGACTCGGTCGGCGACACGACCGACGTTGGGGCCGCCGATGGCGTCCAGGACGACGGCGAGAACTCAGAATCAGAACGATAAGTCGACGACGAGCGGCTGGTGAGGAGGTGACGCAGCATGGTCCAGCGAGAGTGGGTTGAGAAGGACTTCTACAAAGAACTCGGCGTCTCCTCCGACGCCACCGAGGACGAGATCAAGCGGGTCGCCCGGAAGTTGATGGCCGAGAACCATCCCGATCGCAACCCGAACAACCCCAAGGCCGAGGAGCGCTACAAGGCCGTCGGTGAAGCCAAGGACGTTCTCACCGACAAGGCCAAGAGGGCCGAGTACGACGAGACCCGTCGGTTGTTCGCCAACGGTGGCGGTCGGCGCTTCGGTGGCGGCGCCCCCGGGGGCAACTTCGGTGGATTCAGCGGCGACGGAGTCGAATTCAACCTCGGCGACCTGTTCGACGCGGCTCCGCAGACGGGCGGCGCCAACATCGGCGACCTGTTCGGCGGGTTGTTCGGCCGCGGTGCGCAACAACCGCGGCCCAGCCGCCCGCGGCGGGGCAACGACCTGGAGACCGAGACGGAACTGTCGTTCCTCGAGGCCACCAAGGGCGTGGCGATGCCGCTGCGGCTGACCAGCCCGGCGCCGTGCACCAATTGCCATGGCAGCGGCGCGCGCCCGGGCACCAGCCCCAAGGTGTGCCCGAACTGCAACGGCGCGGGTGTGATCAATCGCAACCAGGGTGCCTTCGGGTTCTCCGAACCGTGCACCGAGTGCCGGGGCAGCGGCTCGATCATCGAAGAGCCGTGCGACGAGTGCAAGGGCACGGGGGTGACCACGCGGACCCGCACCATCAACGTGCGGATCCCGCCGGGCGTCGAGGACGGCCAGCGCATCCGGCTCGCCGGACAGGGCGAGGCCGGCCTGCGGGGAGCGCCCTCGGGCGATCTGTTCGTCACCGTGCACGTGCGGGCGGACAAGGTCTTCGGCCGAAGCGGTGACGACCTCACCGTGACGGTTCCCGTCAGCTTCCACGAACTTGCGCTGGGCACAACGCTTTCCGTGCCGACGCTGGAGGGCAAGGTCGGTGTGCGGGTGCCCAAGGGAACCTCCGACGGCCGGATCCTTCGGGTGCGTGGGCGCGGCGTGCCCAAGCGGTCGGGCGGTCACGGCGACCTGCTGGTCACCGTGAAGGTCGCGGTGCCGCCGAACCTCGAAGGGGAGGCGGCCGAAGCGCTGGAGGCCTACGCCAAGGCCGAGCGGGCGAGCGGTTTCGACCCGCGGGCCGGATGGGCTGGTGCGTAATGGATTGGGCACGCGAGGAGCAGTGACATGGCCAAGCGCAACAACGACGAGGCCCGCACGTTCCTGATCTCGGTGGCCGCTGAGCTGGCGGGCATGCACGCCCAGACGCTGCGGACCTACGACCGGCTCGGCCTGGTCAGTCCGCAGCGCAGCTCGGGCGGCGGCCGGCGGTACTCCCAGCACGACGTCGACCTACTGCGGGAAGTCCAGCGACTGTCGCAGGACGAAGGCGTCAACCTGGCAGGCATCAAGCGGATCATCGAGCTGACCAATCAAGTGGAAGCGTTGCGCTCCCGGGTCAGCGAGATGGCCGAGGAGCTGGACCGGCTGCGGGCCAACCAGCGCCGCGATCTGGCCGTCGTGCCGAAGAGCACGGCGCTGGTGGTCTGGCAGCCGCGCCGCGGCGCCAAGTAGCAACCCCAGCCGCCGGGTAGGGTTTCGGCGGTGTGGGCCGCGGTGTTTGTATTCGCCGTCATGGCGATGTGGGATCCGGTCCGAGTCGGCGTCGCGGTGTTCGTCGTGGCGAGGTCGCGGCCGGTCGCCAGCCTGTTCGTCTTCTGCATCGGCGGGATCGCCTCGAGCCTCGCCATCGGCCTGGCGGCGGTCTTCCTGCTGCGCAGCACCACCGAGCGATTGATCCGGGACGCCTCGGCGTCCACCAATGCGGTCGACCAGGCACACGTCAAGATCGGGCTCGGGGTCCTCGCGCTGGTGTTCGCAGCGGGTTTGTTCATCCGGCAGCGGACCCGACGGCCGGTGCATCACGTCGCCAAGCCGGTGAGCGAGGCTCCCATTTCGGAACGGCCATCGGACCCGACACTGGTGGCCCGGCTCTCGGCGAGGGGGCGCTCGCTGCTGCGCAAGCAGTCGCTGTGGGTGGCGTTCCTCGCCGGCCTGTGGGCCGGACCCGGCCCGCACGTCGAATTGATCGGCGCCCTCGGCGTCATCCTGGCCTCCGGGGCAGCCGCGCAAACGCAGGCGGCCGCGGTGGTCGTGTACACGATCGTGTCGTTCGCCTTCGCCGAAATCCCGCTCGTCAGTTATCTGGTGGCGCCGGAGCGGACGTCGATGTTTCTGAACCGGGTGCCGGAATGGTTGCGGGCCCGCCGCGCCGGGGTGGTCGCCGTCGCGTTGAGCGTGCTGGGGACCTACCTGGTGGTCAGTGGCGCGCTCGGTTAGCGTTTGAGCGCGCGGTCGCGCCATGACTGCAGATCAGACCACCGTCTCCCGGCAGCCGTAGATGAGGTCCGGAAGAGTGCGATCGTCCGACCTGCGGCAGCTCTCGGTAACGGACTTTCACACTCGTGATTCAGCGGCGGCGTGTTCGCTATTCTCTTCGCGTTCATCCGCGATTTCTTTGCATTCGAAAAGTCGGTTTGAAGAGCCGTTGTTTGCCACGATGAAGCGATCTTGAATTCTCAGGCTGGATGATCATCCACCGATGAAAAATCAAGCAGCCAAGCATGTTTGCGATCGGGTGGACGACCTGCGCGAAATGCGTCGTGCGATTAAATTAGTGGAATATCGTGCAGGGGCGCGGGAGACCAATTTGCGTGGTGGGGAAATGTCGAATGACAGTCGAGGGTCGAACGTCGCCGATGGGAGCGTTGTGAGGCGTTGGGGCGAGCGCGCAATGCGTTGGGCGCCATGGTTGTTGGGGATCAGCGCAGTCCTGTCCGTTGCGGTGAGCACGGCCACCGATCCGATCGACCTACACATCTATGTGCTCGGCGGAGCCGCGCTGGACCATCCTGCTTCCTTGTACGACGCGGCCTACCTGGATCCGGCGCACAACGAGACCATGCCCTTCGTCTACCCGCCGTTCGCGGCGATGGTGTTCTACCCGATGCACCTGGTGCCGTTTTGGTTGGTGGCGTTGTGTTGGCGCATCGGCGTCGTCGCCGCGATTTACGCCGTCGTCCGGATGAGTCAGAAGATGATCGACGCAGACGACAGGCGCGTCGCGATGCTGTGGACGGCTGGCGCACTTTGGCTCGAACCGATAGTCGGCAACGTCAAGCACGCCACGATAGGTGTCTTCCTCATGCTTGCGGTCGTGTACGCCGCGTACAGTTCCCGCTGGTGGCTTGCGGGTTTGCTGGTCGGACTTGGGGCCGGGGTGAAGCTGACTCCTGCAATTACCGGGCTGTACTTCCTCGGCATGCGGCGCTGGGCAGCAGCAGTGTTCTCGGGAGTGGTCTTCCTCGCAACGCTCGGTGTGTCGTACCTCGTAACCGGGGACAGAGTCCGCTTCTTCTTCGAGGACTGGATAGGGCGCGACAAGCTGTTCACGATCGGTAACGACTACAACCAGTCCTGGCGTGGCGGTATCGCACGCATCCTGGGCTACGACGCCGGCACGAGTCCGCTGTTGATTGCGGTGATTGCGGCGACCGGACTCCTGACCCTGGCGGCTTGGTGGGCGTTGGGGCGCTCGCCCGGACAGCGCGACCGACTGGGTTCGCTTCTAGTCGTGTCGGTGTTCGGTCTGCTTGCGTCACCGGTGTCGTGGACGGCCCATTGGGTGTGGGTCGTTCCGCTGATGGTGTGGCTGCTCCACGGACCATGGCATGATCGGCCGGGCGCCCGGGTGCTGTGGTGGACGTGGCTCGTCGTGACACTTGCCGCAATACCAAATGCACTGGCGCAACTGCAGGTAAGCCGTTGGGAGATCAGCCGTCCGTGGTACGAGGCGTGGGCGGGCTTGGTCTACCCGATGGTGACGCTGGCGACGTTGGGTTGGATCATCGCCACCGGGTTGGCCATGAGAGCCCCGGGAGCGTCGTCTGGGTCGAAGTCTGACTCCGGGTCCGATAGCCGCGAAGCCGTTGACGCGTCGCAACTCACATCCTGAGATTCGAGAGATCGGTCGGACGCCGTTCATGGCCGGCGGTTCACACTGCATTGGCGCGGGGCCACTGCAATGGATTGGCGAATTCAGCGTCAAGACCGTGTCCCCTCCGGGCGCCCGCTTGAAAGGCCATCGTCCCGCAACGGATGAATATGCCCTGCCGATTTCGGCGAAGATGCGATAGGCGCTGCGGCAAGGTGGAGACTGCTCAAAGAGTCTCGCTTCACCATATACTTTGGCAACCGATCGCCGATCGAATGCACATTTGGCAAATCCATTCCGCCGCCCATCTTCGCCGTTCCAAGCTCGAAGAACGTTCGCGCCTGCATCGACTGCAGCCGACTGGTCTGGTTCCAGCGAATAATGGTCCGATGAACGGAGAGTGGGTCTCTCTGTAACGCTTTCCTTCATCCTCGTTTTGGCCTGCAGAATGGCCCCGCGGTAACTAAGTTGATCCCTGCGTCGGTCAAATCACCGGGGTGTCGTTGCCGGGGTTCGGGGATTCATTGGCGTGAATGACGTGCGAAATTCGACAGCCAACGTGGACTGTCATTGATTTCGTGCGGGGGCCGTGGTGTCGGCACGCGGAGGGGGAGGCCACTTGTCGTCGAATGTTTCGGTGTCCGATCATCTCGGTGCGGGAGCGACCTTGCACAACCGTCTGACGACTGCGGCCCCGTGGCTATTGGGCGTCAGTGTCGTCTTGCGATTGGCGGGATCGGCGGCTGTGTACAGGGATCTGTTCCCAGATCTACGGGTGTACGTCCTGGGTGGGTCCGCAGTCAGTCGACCGGGCACGCTGTACGACCCCGCCTTCGCCTTCGTCGATGGGCTCGGCCGTCACCTGGCTTTCCTATACCCGCCCTTTGCAGCACTGTTGTTCTACCCCCTGCACCACGTGCCGTTCGCTGTGGTTGCGATGTGTTGGATGGTGGCGACCATTGCTGCGTTGTACGGTGCCGTGCGGATCTGCCAGCGGATGACGGGCGGTGGCAGTCCCCGGTCTGCCATGCTGTGGACTTCTGCAGCGATGTGGTTCGAGCCGATCCGCAGCACCTTGGATCTCGGGCAGATCAACGTCTTTCTGATGCTGGCCGTGCTCTACGCGGCCCAGAGTTCGCGATGGTGGTTGTCGGGCCTGATCATCGGCCTTGCCGCGGGTGTGAAACTGACTCCAGCGATCACTGGCGTGTATCTGCTCGGGATGCGCCGGTGGGCAGCGGCGACGGCATCGGTGGTGGGCTTCGCTGCCACTGTCGGATTGGCGATCCTTGTCATACCGAGAGACACCAAGACTTACTTTACGGCTTCGATGGGCGAGGTGGGACGAGTCGGAACCGCAGGATATGCGGCCAACCAGTCATGGCTAGGTGTAATTTCACGGATTCTCGGTTACGACATCGGGCGCGGCGCACTACTGGGCGCAGCGATTCTCGGCACCGCCGTATTGGGCATCTTCGCTTGGCGCGCAATTGATTCCGGCGCCAAAGGTCATGACGGGCTAGGGGCGTTGCTCGTCGTTGAGCTGTTCAGCTTGACTGCATCACCCATTTCGTGGGCTCACCACTGGGTGTGGGTGGTTCCGCTGGTGATCTGGCTGTCCCAAGGCCCTTTGCACGAGGCGGCGGGTGCAACAGTCTTGAGATGGGTATGGCTCGCCGCGATCGTAGTTGGGCTGCCGACACTATTGTCGACGGTCCCGCAGGACTTCTCTAGGCCCTGGTACCTCGCCTGGTCGGAGGCTGTTTACGTTCCCCTGACTCTGGCAACGTTCTCCTGGATGACGATCGTTGCTCGAGTCCAAGCGCGTGTTGCCTCACCTGAAATGTCGCCTCGAGTCACGTTGCGCCACAACGCGATCTCAACGGCAAAACACTTCGCAGGCGTGGTAGGTGTGGTGCACAGGACCAACTAGGGGCGGGTGTTGCACCGCCATGTGACTTGCCGCGACAGCAGCTCAAAGAAGTATGGAGACTAGTGCGGAACCGCTGTGGGACTCGCGCTCAACAAGGTGTCAACCGTCGGCTCGATCTGATCTGACAGCATCTCTACGGCGGGGGCGCTCAGGTGATCGGTGTCGATGAAGTTGACGATCCCGTTGCGTTGAGCCCTGCACACCTCTTCGTCGCAGACCACGCCGAGCGGGTCGATGACCCGGGTCCGATCTCCGAGCGTGGCCCGCAATCCCTGGAACCACTCCGTGGTGCCGTGCCAGTACTCTTCCTCCGCGCTTCGGCTGACATCGCACGTGAACGCTCGCCAACGTCGCGTAACGCACTCGGGTCCCGGCCGATCCAATTCTGGAGACAGGCCGAACAGGTCGACCCCCACACCCGCCTGGTCCAAGCGCCTCAGTAACGCCGGCGTACCGGCCTCCATCAAGGGACCGTTGTTCACCATCAGGTTGTGGGTCTCCTGCGCCTGCATCGGGTACAACTCCGGACGCCCTTGATACGCAGGCCATCTGGCAACCAGAATGACGCGAACGGGGCCATGGTGCTTGGCTGCATCGAGTATCCATTCGAGCGCTGCGTCGTTGTGCTGCTGGCACAACCCGAGGCGGGTTCGCTCCAACCCGTATGGGATGTCTGGGAGTTTGGTGGCACTCGACAAGTACGGAGGACAGGTCGCCCTAGAGGCGACGACCACATTGACCGGCCGTCCGCGGACCGCCTTGACCACGCCAGGAACGAACGCTTGAGCGAAAGAGTCGCCCCACACCACGACGGACGGGCGTGCGGGATCGAATCCATCCAACGGGCATACCGGATCCTGCGGCTTCGACTGAAGTTCCATGACATGAAAGCATCGCCCTGGAAACGCAGTGTCGTACTTGGCATGCCACGCCGCCGACCACGCGTCGCTCTTGGCCCGATGGTCGGCGAATACGAGGCAGCCGAGTGCTAGCGCGCACGTTGCGGCGATGGCCAACAGCCCGGTCAATACCGTCTGACGGCCGTCGCGCGATCTGACGGCGGCACTGCCCCGCGCTGAGATGCGAAAGCGCGGCTCCCAATAGCGGTAGCTGGCCACTGCGATGCCCAGTGCGACGAGCACGGCGATCACCCGGATCCACACCGGAGGCTCTCGCAGATACCAGGTCGCGATGATCGACAGCAGGGGCCAGTGCCACAGATACCAGCCGTAGGACACCTTTCCGATGCCCAGCATCGGTGCAGACATCAGCTGGCGACCGCCCGGATCACCGGAAGTGACGTGCGCACAGATCATCCCAGCCGCCGCCAGGGTCGGGATCAAGGCCCAGGCGCCTGGATAGCCGTATTCCGGCAGACCGACGACGATGACACCCACCAGGACGAGCGCTGAGCACCACCACACGATCCGACGCAGCAGAGTGGAACCAAGGGTCGGGTTGATCACGGCCAACATTGCGCCGATTCCCAACTCGTATGCGCGACCGAACGGAAGATAGAAGGTCTGAGTCGGCGCGAAGCGCGCGAGAACTATTGCGGAAGCCAATGACGCCACGCACACCAGCAGGATCAACGCGATCATCACCCGCCGCCTGTCGCGAGTGCTTCGGCGACAGATGAAACCGGCAACCAGGAACAGCAACGGCACCCCGAGGTAGAACTGCTCCTCGACGGACAGCGACCAGGTGTGGATGAAGACCGTGGGTTGGTAGGACGGAGTGAAATAGTCTCCGGTGAACATGCTCAGGTACAGGTTCGACGTCGACGTGGCTGCCGCGATGGCGCCCTTGGCTACGGCCTGTTGCTCGCCGATGGGGTTGAACACCAGCATCCCGAGAACGAGCGAGACCACGATCATCAGCAGCCCGGCCGGAGCCAATCGTCGCACTCGCCGACCGTAGAACTCCCACCAGCTGACGCGTCCCGTCTTGGTCCGCTCGTCGGTCAGACTGCGAAGGATGACGAAGCCCGATATCACGAAGAAGACATCGACGCCGGTGAATCCACCGGCAAAACCTGGCACGCCGGCGTGAAATGCCACCACCATGAGGATCGCAATCGCGCGCAGTGCATCGATGTCCGGTCGGTATGTTGCCCGCGAGGCTGGCGGTGACGGCGCGAACGTGGTTGTTGCAGTCGGTTTCACCAACGTTTAGGCCTCGTCTCATGGGTCTGCGGCCCGGATCGTTCGACGGGCGAATCGCGGGCAGCAACAACTATAAGCAACTCTGTGGAAAGAGTATGAATGAATGGATTTGATATCGAAGGCAAATAATCTTGGTAAAGACAGCAAAACGTTATTGACCTCGGAAATATGCAATTGCGTTCAATTCGAGCAACGTCTGCACGAGGTGATTCACGTGGTGGTGGAAGCGCCGATTCCGCCCGGCGGGGCTATAGTCACCCCGGTGAACGCGGACCTGGCCTCGGAGGCGCGTCCCCGCCTCGCCCGCGTGGTGGCCTTTGCGCCGATCCTGTTGGCAGTCAGCGTGATCGTGCGGCTCGCGTCGACGATGATCTACTACTTCGTTGCTGGCGACGCCTTCTTCGACCTGCACGTGTACGTGATCGGCGGCGCGGCGCTCAATCATCCGGGCACCTTGTACGACGTCTTCTACGTCGACCCGCTCAAGGGCGAGCATCTCGCGTTCACCTACCCGACCTTCGCGGCCATGGTGTTCTACCCGCTGCATCTGCTGCCGTTCGGTCTGGTTGCGTTCGTGTGGCAGGTGGCCCAGATCGCCGCGGTATACGCCTCGGTGCGGCTGTGCCAGCGCCTGATCGGCGATGACGGCAGCCGGCACGTGGCGATGCTGTGGACGGCCGTGGCCATCTGGTTGGAACCCGTGGCCAGCAACATCCAATCCGGCCAGGTCGGCGTCTTCCTCATGCTCTCGGTGCTCTACGCCGCTTGCAGCGCGCGGTGGTGGGTGTCGGGCCTGCTCATTGGCATCGGCGCCGGGGTCAAGCTGACGCCGGCGGTGACGGGCCTGTACTTCGTCGGCATCCGGCGCTGGGGTGCCGCGGTGTTCTCGGCCGTCGTCTACTTCCTCACGGTGGGTTTGGCGTACCTCGTCCTGCCTGGCGACACCGGCCGCTACTTCCCCGGGCAGATGATCGAGGCGGGCCAGACGTTGCCGATCGGGTCGTCGTGGAACCAGTCCTGGCTCGGCGGCATCTCGCGGATCGTGGGCCACGACGCCGGCCCGCGGTTGCCCGTGTTCTTGGCGATCGCCGTCACCGCGGTTCTCGTCCTGCTCGCCTGGCGGGCGCTGGGCGCCGGTGAGAACGGACGGGACCAGCTGGGCTCACTACTAGTGGTACAGCTGTTCGGGTTGATGAGTGCTCCGGTGTCGTGGATCCATCACTGGGTGTGGGTGGTGCCCCTGATGGTGTGGCTGTTCCACGGCCGGTGGCGCGGTCAGCCGGGGGCGCGCATCTTGGGCTGGGGCTGGCTGGTGCTGATGGTGATCAGCGTTCCGAGTCTGCTATCGCTTGCCCAATCGAACATCATGGAGATCAGCCGCCCGTGGTATTTGGCCTGGGCCGGGTTGGTGTACATCGCGGCGTCGCTGACCACGCTGGTCTGGATCATCGTGACGGGTCGCCGTGACTGACACCGGGGTGCGGGCCGACCGCCGGCGACTGCTGCCTCCGCTGCTGTTGCTTCTCAGCGCCGGCATCCTGCTGGGCGTCACCATCGCCAATCCGCCCGACCTGGTGGACCTGCACGTCTACGTGCTGGGGGGATCGGCATTGGATCGACCCGACACCCTGTACACCTTCGTCTACGCCGATCAATCGCCCGACCAGCCTCTCCCGTTCGTCTATCCGCCGTTCGCCGCCATCGCGTTCTGGCCGCTGTCGCTGCTGCCGTTCGTGGTGGCAGGTCTGCTCTGGCAGGTGGCGACACTGGCGGCGGTCTACGGGATCGTCCGGATCAGCCAGCGTCTGGTGGGTGGTGGCACGCACCGCGCGGCCATGCTCTGGACCGCTGGCTTGATCTGGCTGGAGCCGGTGCGCGTATCCCTCGACCTCGGGCAGGTGGGTGTCTTCCTGACGCTGGTCGTGTTGTACGCGGTATACGACAGGCGGTGGTGGGTGTCGGGCCTGCTGGTCGGTCTGGCCGCTGGGATCAAGCTGACGCCGGCGATCACCGGCCTGTACTTCGTCGGCATGCGGCGCTGGGGCGCTGCGGTGTTCTCGGCGGTGGTCTTCTTCGCGACGGTCGGGCTATCGCTCCTGGTGGTAGGCGATCAGGTGCGCAATTACTTCACCCGCGTCATGGGCGACACCAGCGTCAACCCCATCGGCATCGCCATCAATCAATCATGGCGAGGCGGCATTTCGCGGATCGTGGGACACGACGCGGGCAGCGGTTCGCTGGTGCTCACCGCCATCGCCGGGACGGCGGTTCTGGCGTTCCTCGCGTGGCGGGCACTGGGTGGCGGCCCCGAGGACCGCGACCGGCTGGGCAGCGTGCTGATCGTCGAACTCTTCGGCCTGCTGGTCTCACCGATTTCGTGGGTGCACCACTGGGTGTGGGTGGTGCCGTTGGTGATCTGGCTGTTCTGCGGCCCTTGGCGAGGTCGGCCCGGTGCCCGCGTCGTCGGCTGGGGTTGGTTGGCCATCACGTTCCTCAGCGTGCCCAGCATGCTCGCCCTCGCCGAACCGAGCCTGTGGCAGATCAGCCGCCCCTGGTACCTGGCCTGGGCCGGCCTGGTTTACGTCGTCGCGGCGGTGGCCACACTCGCGTGGATCGTGGTGACCGGGCGCCGCGTCACGACGGAGGCGCCCGTGGCGTCGGGTGGGCTCAGCCAATCCTGATCGAGAACCGGGCGGTGTCCGGCTTGCCGGCGACGGCGAAGCGGTAACCGCCCCGGCGCAGCGCGTCGGTCGGCGCGGCCATCGGCTCGATGGCGACGACGTCGTCGTTGAGCGGGGCGAACAGCTGCGCGGCGGGGTATCCCTTGGCGAAGGTCACCTCGACGCTTCGATCTCCGCCGGACAGTGTGAACACCGAACCGTCGCGCACCTGGTCGAAGCCGTCGTCATAGGCGGTGCTCTGCAGCGGCTCCGACGATGCCGCCCACTGCTCGTGCGTTCCGGTCGGCAGGCCCCAGTTGTCCACCAGCACACGGCGCATGGCCGGCGTCTGGAGCACCCACTCGGAGCGGGGTACACCCGGGATTTGGAGATAGGGGTGGTAGCCGTAGCACAGCGGCACCGAGGCCGCCGTCGTCGGCATCACCGTGGTCTCGATCGTCAGGGTGCGGTCGGTCAGCGACACCCGCTGGGTCAGCACGTGAGGGAACGGGAACGACGCGAGCAACCGTGGCGTGCCGCCGTAGTCGAGGACGGCCGTGACCGAGTCGTCCGAGCGCTCGGTGACCAGCCACCCGGGGTAGGCCGCCAGCACGCCGTGAATCGGCGCGCCATGCTCGTCGGTCCGCACGCCACCGGTACCCGGGGTCAGTGCGACGACGGCGCCGTTGATTCCATACTTGCTGGCGCTCAAGCGATTCGCCCACGGATACAGGATCGGGATGCCCATCGTCTTGCCCGCGGTGACGTAGGCGTCCAGCCCGCGCCGCTGCCCGAGGAACTCGGCGTCACCGTCGGCGAGCGAACTCACGACCATGCCCGCCAGCGGCACGACGTGCGCCTCGACCGACGACGACGGGTCCTTCAGCGTGACTACCTCGAACTCGGACATTCGGCGATTCTGTCATGCTCAACTGGCCAACGGATCGTGCTGGATGCCAGCCGGGTCCGCGCCCTTGGCGATCAACGCCGCCGTGGTCGCCTGCACCATCTGCGGGCTGCCGCACACCAGGATCTGCCGGTCCCCCCAGCCGCCGTAGCTCGTCACGACGTCGGGCAGCGTCCCGGTCTGACGGACGTGCAGCCCGCGCGGCGGTTCGACGTCCGGGTAGTCCGACGCCCACGGCGGATTGGTGGAGTACTCCGACACGGGCGTCACCGACAGCCACGGATTGGTCGACGCGACCTGCCACAGTGTCTTGAGGTCGTAGAGGTCGCACGGATAGCGAGCCCCGAAGAACAGATGCACCCGCGGGTTCACCGCCCAGCGCGACAGATCCATGATGATCGAGCGCAGTGGCGCCAAACCCGTACCGCCCGCGACCATCAGGACGTCACCGCCGTCGCGGTCGACGCGCAGGCCGCCGTGTGGGTTGGACATCCGCCACCGGTCACCGGGGCGCGTCTCGCCGACGATGGCGGGGCTGACCATGCCCCCGGTGACCGATCGCACGTGGAACTCGATGGCGCCGCTGCGATCGGCCGGGATCGACGGGCTCAAATGGCGCCAGCGGCGCGGCCACTGCGGAACCTGCACCGTCACGTACTGGCCGGCGTGAAAGAACAGTGGATCGTCGAGCTGCAGCCGGATGACCGACACGTCGCGCGTGACCCGTAGGTGTTCGACCACCGTGCCGTCGCGGAACGGCGGACCCTTCTCGGCGTCGGCCGCACCGCGCATGATGCCGATGATGAGGTCGACGGCCTGCTCGGCGGCACCGGCCAACCGGTCGTCCCACCGGTCGATGAGATGGCTGCGCAGCGTGGTGAGCAGCGCATCTCGCATGCTGTCGTAATGTCGTTGCAGGACACCGTATTTGCGGTGATCGCGACCGAGCTGGGCCAGGAAGGCGACGGGCTCCTCGGCGCGGCGTTCGATGAGCTCGCCCAGCAGCCAGGTCATGGCCTGGGCGAACACCGCGCGCTGGCGGCTCATGTCCGGCGGGAACAGGTCGCGAACCGCCGTGTCGATGGCGAACCACCGGGTGTAGAAGCGACGGATCAGCTCGTCGGAATCGGCTCCCGGGTCGACCGCGGCGCGCAGCGTCGCCAGCGCTTCGCGATCGTCGAGTCCCACGCCTTCGGAGTGTAAGTCAGACGCCGTGGATGCCCTTGTAGAGGACCATGAGGCCGAGTACGACCAGGATGCCCGCGACCAGCGTGGCGTGCTGGGCCTCCATCCACTCCTTGAGGCGGACCAGCGCAGCGTCGAGACGGTCGCCGGACACCGCGTAGGCCAGGATCGGCAGCGCGACCGTCGACCCGGCGATCGCGACGTAGTACAGCACACCGAGCGCCGCACCCGAGCGGCCGAGCCCCTCGGTGCCGATCGCCAAACCCGCTGCGGCACACATGAACAACACCTTGGGGTTGACGACCACCAGGACCACTGCGGTGATCGCCGCCCGGGGTGGGGTGATCTTGGCGAAACCGTTCATCCACTTCGGCGAGTGCTCCGAGCGTCGGCGGGTCAGCCACTTGTAGAGCCCGAAGGCGATCAACGCGGCGCCGACGGCGATCCGCGCTCGCGCCGCCCACGGGGGTGGCTGCCTACCCAACCCGCCGCCGAGGAGGCTCGACGCCTCCACGAAGATCTGGGTCAGCGCGGCGAGCCCGACGAGCCAGCCGATCATGAACGCCAGACCGGTGGGTCGCGGACGCGGCGAGTGCAGCACCAGCACCGCCGGAATGATCGAGAGTGGCGACAGCGCGACCACCAGCGCCAGGGGGACGAGTTCGGCGAGCACCGCGTGAAGATAGCGCGGCGCGGGCGCCACGCCGACCGGATGTGACGAAATACGTTGCCGCCGCCGTGGATCTAGGTGGGCTCTGGCGCGGGCTTGGCAAGCGCCGATCGATCGACGGCGGCATCGATTTCTGGCTAGAGTGGGGCCGCCGGCGGCCGTCGGACGTCGCTTCACGAGGTGTCCCTGCCCGATGGCTCCCGGCGTCGCCCTCGGCGGTCGTGCACCCCTCCAGGAAGGTCTAGATGACCGACGACACCGGCAGCGTGGCCGGCCCGGCGACGGCGCCGCCCGCTGGTGCCGCAACGCTTCTCATCGGACAGCGGATCCACCCCGGACGCGAGGACGACTACGTCGAGTGGCAGAAGAAGCTCAGCGTGGCATCGGCGCGCTACCCGGGGTTTCGCGGCGTCGAGGTGCGCCCGCCGAGTGGCGAGCAAACCGACTGGGTGGCGGTGTACCAGTTCGATTCGGTGGCGACCATGCAAAAGTGGCTCAACAGTGCCACCCGCCAGGACTTCCTGGACCGTGGCGCCGACCTGTTCGACGGCCCCGGCACCCAGCAGGTGATCGCTCAGGACAGCAAGGTCGACGACACGCTGGTCACCGTCGTCGTGAGTCACCGGGTCGCTCCCGATCAGGTCGAGGACTTCCTGGCGTGGCAGGCCGCGGTCGACGACGAGGAGAGCAGGTTCACCGGGTTCCGCGGCTCGGAGATCTTCCGCCCCGTCGAGGGCGTCCAGGACGAGTGGACCATCTCCTACAAGTTCGACACCGCCGAGCACCTCGATGCATGGCTCACGTCCGACGCGCGTCAGAAGTTGCTGTCCGACGACCGGTTCGCCGACTTCACGCTGCGAAGGATCGACCACTCGTTCGGCAATTGGTTCGACTACGGAGACTCGGCAGCACCACCCCCGTCGGACTTCAAGACCTCGATCGCGGTGTGGATGGGGCTCTATCCGACGGTGGTCTTGCTGACCCTGCTCACTGCCCCGCTTGGCATGCCGTTGTGGTTGGGGATGCTGGTGGGCAACCTGCTGTCCAGCTTCGTCATGAGCTACGTCACGATGCCCTTCTACGGCAACCCGATCCTGCGATTCTGGATGTCACCGGCGAAGAACGCGCGCCAACCCGTCACCAACGTCAAGGGTTTCGCGCTGGTACTGGCCATCAACGCGGTGTGGGCGCTGATCTTCTACCTCGTCACGGTGAAGTTCTGGACCTTGCCGTGACCCCGCGCACCCTTTGCCGGGCGGGCCACCTCTTCGCGCCGCGCTGCGAATTGACCTGTCGGATAATCGGATTCATCACCACAACGAGGGAGATTGACTCATGACGCAGGTCCATCTCGGACACGTGTTCCACGTCGCCGGGCAGCCGCTGGTGACCGAGGCCGCCCAGGCGCTCGTCAGCATTCCCGACGGCGCGCTCGTCGTCGACGACGCGGGCACCATCGTGTACTGCGGTGAACGTGCCTCGTTGCCAAGCGAATACGACCCCGCACCGGTCGCAGATCACCGCGGCGGATACCTGCTGCCCGGTTTCGTCGACACCCATGTCCACTTTCCCCAAACCTATGCCGGGGATTCCTACGGCGGCGGCCAGCTGCTGGAGTGGCTGAACCTGTGCATCTTCCCCTCGGAGAGCAGGTTCGCCGATCCCGAGTTCGCCGCCCGGGCGGCGGTCGAGTTCTGCAATCGGCGCATCGCGGCGGGCACCACGGCGGCGATGGTGTTCGGATCGGCGTTTCCGCATGCGCAGGACTCGCTGTTCGAGCGGACGAAGGAGGCGGGGTTGCGGGTCGTCAGTGGCCGCGGCATCCAGACCGTCGGCGGACAGACCGCGCAGCCCCTCGTCACGTCGGAGGAGGACGCGATTCGACTCACCCGCGAGGAGATCGAGAAGTGGCACGCTGCCGACACCGGGGACGTCGACACCGCACTGCTGCACGTCGCGATCGTGCCGAGGTTCTCGCTGTCGGTGACCACGGAGACGCTGAAGAATCTGGGCGAGCTGTACGACGAGGTGAAGGACCGCGGGGTCTACGTGCACAGCCACCTCAACGAGAACGACCGCCCCGGCACCGGCGAGGTCGACACCACCAAGCAGACCTACCAGGTCGACTCGTACCTGGACACCTACGACGGCAAGTTCCTGCCGGGCTCTCGGGTCGGCGGCAAGAGCCTGCTGGGCAAGCGCACCATCCTGGCGCACTGCGTGCACTGCCAGGACGTCGAGCTGGAGCGGATGGCCGAGACCGGCACGTCGATCTCGCACTGCCCCGTCTCGCAGCTATTCCTCGGGTCCGGCACGATGCCGTGGAAGCGCACGGTCGCCGCCGGGGTGAACGTCTCCGCTGGAACCGACTTCGGCGGCGGTGACGAGTGGCTGATCCCGCGGGTGCTCGGCGACGCCTTCAAACAGCACATCACCGAGCCCGGTGACGCGGGAGTGTCCATGCACCCCGCGGAGATGCTCTTCATCGGCACGCTGGCCGGAGCGCGGGCGCTGGACATGGAGAACCGCTTCGGCAACTTCGACACGGGCAAGGAAGCCGACTTCGTCGTGGTCGAGCCGGCCGGTGCGCTCAAGGGTCTGCTGGACAACGCGCACCGTTCCGACGACGCCGACCTGGCCCGGGATCAGACGTTGTTCGCTCTGCTCATGGGCCTGCGGGAGGACTCGATCGCCCAGGTCTACGTGCGGGGCCGGCGGTTGGCCGCGCTGTGAGCCGACGTCAGAACGGCAGCGACGAGGCCACGACGGACCGCAGGATGACGACGGCGATGAAGACGGCGGTGAACGCAAGGTCGATCGACACCGAGCCGATTCGCACGGGTCGCAACACCCGCCGCACCGGGCCGAGCACCGGTTCGGTGATGGCGTAGGTGAACCGGCGCGCGCGTTGCAGGCCGCTGCCTCGGCCGTCCGGTGCCAGGACGCCCGTCCAGTCGACGATCATCCGCGCGATCAACGCAATTTCGAACAGTAGAAGGGCAAAGCCCAGCAAGCCCGCGACCATCGCACGCTCCTCTCCACCTGCACGACTTTGCACCCGCACCCCAAGAGAGGGCTGAGCGTGGACTGAAACGACGCCCAATGTCGGTTCGCCAGCGGCGATACGACCTCTGGACCGGACCGCTTGGGGCATCCGGGTCCAACGGCTCTATCCAGCCGGCGGAAAATGGCATAAGTTGAGCGGAACAGACTCAACCTTGACGACGTTGGACAACGCGAGAAACATTTTCCCAAGAATGGAATGGAGGTGTCGTGGACTCGTTCAACCCGACCACGAAGACCCAGGCGGCGCTGACCTCGGCGTTGCAGGCGGCTACTGCCGCAGGCAACCCGGAGATCCGGCCCGCGCATCTGTTGATGGCGCTGCTCACGCAGAACGAGGGCATCGCCGCGCCACTGCTTGAGGCGGTCGGAGTCGACCCTACGACCATCCGCAACGAGGCCGCCGGCCTCGTCGACCGGCTTCCCAAGGTCAGTGGGGCCAACTCGACGCCGAACCTGTCGCGTGAATCGCTGGCGGCGATCACCGCGGCCCAGCAGCTCGCCACCGAGATGGACGACGAATACGTCTCCACCGAGCACCTGCTCGTCGGCCTGGCCACCGGTGACTCCGACGTCGCCAAGCTGCTGAGCGGCCACGGCGCGTCTCCCCAGGCGCTGCGCGACGCGTTCACCAAGGTGCGCGGGAGCGCCCGCGTCACCAGCCCCGACCCCGAGGGCAGCTACCAGGCGCTGGAGAAGTACTCCACCGACCTGACCGCCGCCGCGCGGGAAGGCAAGCTCGACCCGGTCATCGGCCGTGACAACGAGATCCGTCGCGTCGTGCAGGTACTGAGCCGCCGCACCAAGAACAACCCGGTGCTCATCGGCGAGCCCGGTGTCGGCAAGACCGCCATCGTCGAGGGCTTGGCCCAGCGCATCATCGCCGGTGACGTCCCCGAGAGCCTGCGCGACAAGACCGTCGTCTCGCTCGACATGGGGTCGATGGTGGCCGGTGCCAAGTACCGCGGAGAGTTCGAGGAGCGCCTCAAGGCCGTCCTCGACGACATCAAGAACTCGGCCGGTCAGGTCATTACCTTCATCGACGAGCTGCACACCATCGTCGGGGCCGGCGCGAGCGGTGAGGGCGCGATGGACGCCGGCAACATGATCAAGCCGATGCTGGCTCGCGGCGAACTCCGCATGGTGGGTGCCACCACGCTCGAGGAGTACCGCAAGTACATCGAGAAGGACGCGGCCCTGGAGCGACGCTTCCAGCAGGTGATGGTCGGTGAACCCTCCGTCGAGGACACTGTCGGAATCCTGCGCGGTCTGAAGGATCGCTACGAGGTGCACCACGGCGTCCGGATCACCGACTCCGCCCTGGTGGCCGCGGCGACGCTGTCGGACCGCTACATCACCAGCCGCTTCCTGCCGGACAAGGCGATCGACCTGGTCGACGAGGCCGGTTCGCGGTTGCGCATGGAGATCGACTCCCGTCCCGTCGAGGTAGACGAGGTGGAACGCCTGGTGCGCCGCCTGGAGATCGAGGAGATGGCGTTGTCCAAGGAGGAGGACGCCGCCTCGAAGGAACGGCTGGAGAAGCTGCGCGCGGAGTTGGCCGACAAGAAGGAGCAGCTCGCCGAGCTGACGGCCAGGTGGCAGAACGAGAAGGGCGCCATCGACGTGGTCCGCGACCTCAAGGAGCAGCTGGACCACCTGCGCGGTGAGTCCGAGCGCGCCGAGCGCGACGGTGACCTGGCCAAGGCCGCCGAGCTGCGTTACGGCCGCATCCCGGAGATCGAGAAGAAGCTCGACGCCGCCCTGCCGCAGGCTCAGGCGCAGGAGAACGTCATGCTCAAGGAGGAGGTCGGGCCCGACGACATCGCCGACGTCGTGGCCGCCTGGACCGGGATTCCCGCTGGTCGGCTACTCGAGGGCGAGACCGCCAAGCTGCTGCGCATGGAGGACGAACTCGGCAAGCGGGTCGTCGGTCAGCGCAGGGCCGTGCAGGCCGTTTCCGACGCGGTTCGCCGCAGCCGGGCCGGCGTCGCCGACCCCAACCGTCCGACCGGATCCTTCTTGTTCCTGGGACCCACCGGCGTCGGCAAGACCGAGCTGGCCAAGGCGCTGGCGGACTTCCTGTTCGACGACGAGCGGGCCATGGTCCGCATCGATATGAGCGAGTACGGCGAGAAGCACTCGGTGGCTCGGTTGGTCGGTGCCCCTCCCGGCTACATCGGCTACGACCAGGGCGGGCAGCTCACCGAGGCGGTGCGCCGACGCCCGTACACAGTGGTGCTGTTCGACGAGGTCGAGAAGGCTCACCCGGACGTGTTCGACGTGCTGCTCGCGGTGCTCGACGAGGGCCGGCTGACCGACGGCCAGGGCCGCACGGTCGACTTCCGCAACACCATCCTCATCCTGACGTCCAATCTCGGGGCGGGCGGCAGCGAGGAGCAGGTGATGGCGGCGGTGCGGGCGGCGTTCAAGCCGGAGTTCATCAACCGTCTCGACGACGTGCTGATCTTCGACAGCCTGCAGCCCGACGAGCTGGTCCAGATCGTCGACATCCAGCTGCAGCAGCTGCAGAGGCGGCTCTCCCAGCGCCGGTTGCAGCTCGAGGTGTCGCTGCCCGCCAAGACCTGGCTGGCCGAGCGCGGCTTCGACCCGCTCTACGGGGCGCGTCCGCTGCGTCGGCTGGTGCAGCAGGCCATCGGCGACCAGCTCGCCAAGCTGCTGCTCGCCGGCGAGGTGCACGACGGTGACGTCGTGCCGGTCAACCTCAGCGCCGACGGGGAGAGCCTGATCCTGGGCTAGGTTCTCGAGCCGAATGTGGAGTTCTGTCACGCCTCCGTCGAGGGGCGCGTGGCAGAACTTCCACGTTCGCGTGTCAGAAGGCGGTGCTGGGCACGTCGGTCTCCGTGCCCACCAGGGCCTCGACGATGCGGGCCGCGACCACGTCGGGATCCAGGCCGGTCGGCAGCTTCGGGGGACTGCCCGCGATGGCCCGGTCGGCCAGCCCGGTCTCGGTGTGTGGCGGCCGGACGTCGACGACGCGGACCTTGCGTCGGCGGGCCTCGGCGCGCACCGCGGTCAACAGAGCCGCCATGGCGGCCTTGGCCGCCGAATAGGCGGCCATGTTGGCCATCGGCTTCTCGGCCACCACGGCGCTGATGCCGAGGATCACTCCGCCCGGCTCGAGCACGGGCAACGCGGCGCGGATCAGCCGCAGCGGCGCGAGGAAGTCGACGAGCAGCACATCGTCGACGGTGTCGTCGTCGACCTCGGTCAGCGGCCCGAAGGCCACCACGCCGGCCGCGATCACCAGCCCGTCGAGTCGGCCGTACCGTCGCGCCGCGGCCGTCACCACGGCGCGGGGCGCGTCCGGCTCGCGTAGGTCCGCCGCGACGCCGTGCGCGTCGAGGCCCAACCCGGCCAGCGTGTCGCCGGAGCGGCCGGTGATCGTCACGTCGGCCCCGCGGTCGGTCAGAAGGCGGGCGATGCGGGAACCGAGCGCGCCCGTCGCACCGACGACCAGGAAGGACTTGCCCGACAGCTCGTTCACTCGACCAGTGTGCGGGGCGATCGTGGCGAGCCGGCCCCACGAGCTGTGACGAGTTCGTGATCTGCTTCCGTTCTGGCGAAACCGGTACCAACCAGTAGGCTGGGTCGCAATGGTCCCGCTCTGGTTCACGCTGTCCGCACTCTGTTTCGTGGGTGCGGCGGTTCTGCTGTACGTGGACCTCGACAAACGACGTGGTCTCGGCCGGCGTCGCAAGTCGTGGGCCAAGTCACACGGCTTCGACTACGAGCACGAGTCGACCGAGATCGTGAAGCGCTGGAAGCGCGGCGTGATGTCCAGCGTCGGCGACGTCTCCGCCAAGAACGTGGTCCTCGGTCAGATTCGCGGCGAGGCCGTCTACATCTTCGACCTCGAGGACGTGGCGACGGTCATCGCGCTGCACCGCAAGGTGGGTACCAACGTGGTCGTCGACGTCCGGCTCAAGGACATCAAGGAGCCACGCGAGAGCGACATCTGGCTGCTCGGTGCCATCGGACCCCGGATGGTCTACTCCACCAACCTCGACGCCGCCCGTCGCGCCTGCGACCGGCGCATGGTGACGTTCGCCCACGCCGCACCGGACTGCGCCGAGATCATGTGGAACGAGCAGCATTGGACGCTCGTCAGCATGCCGATCACGAGCACGCGGGCGCAGTGGGACGAGGGTCTGCTCACCGTGCGGCAGTTCAACGATCTGCTGCGCGTGCTGCCGCCGATCCCGCAGCCCGGTCAGAACGGTGTCGCGGGTCAGGCGCTGGCCCGGCGTGGTGGTTCGCCGAGCCGCCCGGTGGCCTCCCGGCCCGCCGAACTGCCCGCCGGCCGAACCGACGCGCCCCCCACCCGCGGTGACGTCGGCCGCTACACCCAGCAGCGCCCGCCCGTGCGCAACGGTCGGCAGTCGCCGCACTACCAGCGCTGACTCCCAGCCCCTCCGGACGCGTGGCCGCCCCCGCGTAACCTGACGGCATGTCACGGCCCGTTGCACTGATCACTGGACCGACAGCCGGTCTCGGCATGGGCTTCGCCCGCCGCTATGCCGCCGACGGTCACGACCTCGTCCTCGTCGCGCGCGACGTCGAACGCCTGGAACGGCTGGCCGCCGAACTGCGCGACGAACTCGGTGTCGAGGTCGAGGTGCTTCCCGCGGACCTGGCCGTCGCCGCCGACCGCGCCAAGGTCGCCGACCGCCTCGCCGCGGGCGTGCGAATCCTGGTGAACAACGCCGGTTTTGGCACCTCGGGTGAATTCTGGACTGCCGACTTCGCCACGCTGCAGGCGCAGTTGGACGTCAACGTCACCGCCGTAATGCAGCTGACGCACGCCGCGCTGCCGCCCATGCTGGCCGCCGGCGCCGGCACCGTCGTGAACGTGGCCAGCGTCGCAGGACTGCTGCCGGGCCGGGGGTCGACGTACTCCGCGTCCAAGGCCTGGGTGATCGCGTTCTCCGAGGGACTGGCCAACGGTCTGGACGGCACTGGCGTCGGGGTGCACGCACTGTGCCCTGGCTTCGTCCGCACCGAGTTCCACGAGCGGGCCGGCATCGACATGTTGGGCACGCCGTCGTTCCTGTGGCTCGAGGTGGCCGACGTCGTGCGCGATTGCCTGGCCGACGTGGCGAAGGGGCGCGTGGTGATCGTGCCCGGGCTTCAGTACAAGGTGCTCACCACCGCCGGCCGCGTGGTGCCCCGAGGCCTGGTGCGCGCGGCCACGAAGGTCGTTGGCCGCGGCCGCGGGCGGACCTGAGTGCGCGCTGTCCTCGCACTGCTGCTGGCCCTTGTCACCGGTGCTGCCCTGGTCGGCTGTTCGGATGACCGGCAGGCGAGCCCGTACGCCACGCAGGGCGCCAAGATCGGCGAGTCGATCGCCGTGCTCGGCTGGAACGTCTCGGTGGCCAACCTGCGCTTCGAGGGGGATCACGTCCTGATCGACGTGGACGCCTCGGCGGCTCGACCGGGAGGCCAGCACGTCAAGGCCGACTCGCTGCGCTTCGGGCTGTACGGCGCGCTGGCCCATCCACTGGAGAGCACGGCCGTCGGCAGCTGCGCCAACGCCACCGACCTCGGCCTGCAGCCAGCGGCCTCGCCCAACCCCGACAAGCTGTCCGGGACGGTGTGTCTCGGACCGCTGCGCGACCAAACCCAGGTGCGCGGTGTGTACGCCTACTCGCCCCAGGACCGCATTCCCGGCACCATCGCCGCCTACGGAGCGTCCTTCCCGGTCGGGCTGAACCCGACCAGCGACACCGAGACCGGCCTGGTGCTCAAGTCCACCAGCGTGGACGCCTTCGATGCCAGCGGAGCGCAGCTGATGCCGACCGCGCTCGGCGAACCGAACGCCTTCACCGGCAACGGCTACATGTTGCTCGGGCTCGACGTCACCGGGCTGGCGTCGCGCTACCGCGAGGATTCGATCCGCCGCGGGGGTCCGCTGATGGTCCAGATCACGCCGACGCTTCCCGGCAAGGGACTCTCGTATGCCTGTGCGACCTACGGGTCCTCGATGCTGGTGCTGCCCGACTCGTCGCTGGACGCGGTCTCGGTGCGCGGGTCGCTGTGCTCGCAGGGGGAGATCAACCAGGCGCTGCTGTACGCCACGGTCGCCGTGATCGGCACCCATGCCGCCCTGTGGACGACCCGTGATTGACGAAGTGGTGCCTGGCCCGACGGAGTGGGGGAGCGGCCCCGGTGTCGGCCCATGGGAGGGCCCGCCGCCCGACGATCCGCGGTACGACCCCGAGCTCCTGCGCGACGGGGACACCCGCAACGTCGTCGACGCCTATCGGTACTGGACGCGGGCGGCGATCATCGCCGACATCGACCGGCGCAGGCACCCGCTGCACGTCGCGATCGAGAACTTCGGCAACGACGCCAACATCGGTGCCGTCGTCCGCACCGCCAACGCGTTCGCCGTCGACACCGTGCACATCGTTGGCCGGCGCCGGTGGAATCGGCGCGGGGCCATGGTGACCGACCGCTATCAACGGCTGCGCCACCACGACTCGACCGCCGAGCTACTGGCGTTCGCAGCCGAGCACGGTCTCGAGGTGGTGGCGGTGGACAACGTTCCAGGTGCCGTGCGGCTCGAGCACACCCGCCTGCCGAGGAACTGCCTGATGATCTTTGGCCAGGAAGGGCCCGGCATCACCGAGGACGCGCGACGGGGAGCAACCATGACGGTGTCGATCGCGCAGTTCGGTTCGACGCGAAGCGTCAACGCCGCGGTTGCGGCAGGCATCGCGATGCATGCCTGGATCACCACGCATGCCGACACATCGCGCGCCTGGTAGGGCAGGATCATCCCCACCAGGCGAGCGTAGCGACGGGAAGAATCAATGGATCAGCTGTGGGCCAACCGCGCGGCCAGCGCCGAAGCGGCGATCACCAAGCGGCACTTCCGCAAGTTGTGGCGGCTGCCGGGCACCCAATTGGGCGTCGTCGCCTGGCCGCCCACCAAGAAGTACCTGTCGTTCGGGACATGGCATTACTGGTGGCAGGCGCATCTGCTGGACTGCCTGGTCGACGCGCAGCTGCGTGATCCCCGGCCCGAGCGCAAGGCGAGCATCGAGCGCCAGATCCGGGGCCATCACTGGCGCAACACCGGCCGCTGGACCAACGACTACTACGACGACATGGCATGGCTGGCACTGGCCCTGGAGCGGGCGGGCAGCCAGGCCAGCGTCGAGCGCCCCAACGCACTGGCCAAGCTCGCCGACCAGTTCCTCGGCGCCTGGGTGCCCGAGGACGGAGGCGGCATCCCGTGGCGCAAGCAGGACCAGTTCTTCAACGCCCCGGCCAACGGACCCGCGGGCATCTTCCTGGCCCGGTACGACCGGCTGCGACGAGCCCAGCAGATGGCCGACTGGATCGACGACACCCTGATCGACCCGGACACCGGGCTGGTGTTCGACGGCATCAAGGGCGGTTCGCTGGTGCGCGCGCAGTACACCTACTGCCAGGGCGTCGTCCTCGGGCTGGAGGTGGAGCTGGCCGCCCGCACCCAGGACGACCGGCATGCCGCGCGCGTGCACCGGCTGGCGCGGGCGGTGCGCGACCACATGGCGCCCGGCGGCGTCATCGCCGGAGCGGGCGGTGGTGACGGCGGGCTCTTCGACGGCATTCTGGCGCGCTACCTGGCACTGGTCGCGACGACGCTGCCCGGGACGTCGGCCGAGGACGTCGAAACTCGTTCCATCGCAACGGCGCTGGTGAGCACCTCGGCTGACTCGGCGTGGGAGAACCGGCAGACCGTGGACGGACTGCCGCTGTTCGCCGCCTTCTGGGATCGCGAGGCCGAGATCCCCGGTCTCGGCGGCAAGGACGCCCAGTTCGTCGAGGGTGCGGTCAATGCGTCCGAGACTCCGGAGCGGGACCTCTCGGTGCAACTGTCGGGCTGGATGCTGATGGAGGCGGCGCACGTCGTCGCCGACGAAGCCGGCATCGCGGAGCCTGCCGCCGACGAGGCTTCCACCGACGCCGGGGAGGATGGCACTCGATGACCGCCGCCGATCGGGAGCCGGGCGGCTGGACGCCGGATCGGCAGACCATCGAGGACGCCACCCTGACCCGCTTCATCGGGTGGCTCGCCGAGCGCGGGCGAGGGGAGTTCGCCGACTACCAGCAGCTGTGGGCGGCCTCCGTCGAGAACCTCGAGTGGTTCTGGGGCGCGGTGTGGGACTTCTTCGACATCCAGGCCGCGACACCGCCGACCGCAGTCCTCGGTAGCACCGACATGCCAGGCGCCCAATGGTTTCCGGGCGCCACGCTGAACTACGTCACGCAGACCTTCCGGCACGCGACCGACGACCGGCCGGCGATGGTGGTGGCCGGTGAGGACGGTTCGGTCGAGTGGTCGTGGGCGCGGTTGCGCAGCGAGACAGCAGCATTCGCGGCCTACCTTCGCGAGCTCGGCGTCGGCCCCGGTGACCGCGTGGTCGGTTACCTGCCCAACATCGGAGAGGCCGTCGTGGCCTTCCTCGGTGCGGCCAGCGTTGGGGCCACCTGGGCGGTCTGCAACCAGGACCTGGCCGTCGGCGGGGTCGTGGCCCGGCTGGGACAGCTCGAGCCGACGGTGCTGGTCGCCAGCGACGGGTCGGTGTACGCCGGCAAGCGGCGGGATCGCCGAGCCGAGTTGGCCGAGATCCGTTCGCAGCTCTCGACGGTGAAGGACGTGGTGCTGGTGCCGCGCCTCGGCGCCACCGTCGACGGCACCACCGCCTGGCGCGACGTTCTCGAGCGCGGGAAGGACGCGGAGCTCGACGTCACGTCCGTGCCATTCGAGCATCCCCTGTGGGTGCTGTTCTCCTCGGGGACCACGGGTACGCCAAAGGGCATCGTGCACGGACATGGCGGCGTGCTGCTCGAACACGTCAAGTACCTGAACCTGCAACTGGACCTCAAGCCCGAGGACCGCTTCCTGTGGCAGTCCTCCACCAGCTGGATGATGTGGAACCTGCTGGTGTCGGGTTTGCTCGTCGGGTCGACGATCGTGCTGTACGACGGCAGCCCCACCTTCGGCCGCACCGACTACCTGTGGCAGGTGGCGGCCGAGCACGACGTGACGGTGCTCGGCGCCGGCGCGGGATACTGGCTGGCCTGCGCCAAGGAGGCCGAGGCCAACGGCACCAGGGTCGGTGCGGACCATCGGCTGGAGTCATTGCGGGCGATCGGATCGACGGGCTCGCCATTGCCCGCCTCCGGGTTTCGCTGGTTGCAGGAGAGCATCGGCCGACCATTGCCGGTCATCTCGATGAGCGGTGGCACCGACGTCGTGACGGCCTTCGTCGGAGGTTCTCCGGTGGTGCCGATCCGGGCTGGCGAGCTCAACGCAATCTGCCTCGGCGCCGCCGTGCAGGCCTGGGTCGAGACCGGCGACGGCCACGGGCGGCCCGTCGTCGGGGAGGCCGGTGAGCTGGTGGTGACAAAGCCCATGCCCTCGATGCCGGTCTTCTTCTGGAACGACCCGGACGGAGAGAAGTACCGCAAGGCCTACTTCGACAAGTACCCGGGCGTCTGGTGCCACGGGGACTGGATCACCATCACCGAGCGGAATTCGATCGTGGTGCATGGCCGTTCGGACGCGACGCTGAACCGCGGCGGGGTGCGGATGGGCAGCGCCGAGATCTACGACGCCGTCGAGGGCATGGTCGAGATCCAGGACTGCCTGGTGGTGGGGGTCGAACTCGACGACGGTGGCTATTGGATGCCGCTGTTCGTGGCGTGCGCCGAGGGCGTGGAGCTGGACGAACGGTTGCGCACGCGAATCGTGCAGGCCGTCCGCGATGGCGCGTCTCCGCGGCACGTCCCCGACGACGTGATCGCGGTGGCGGGTATTCCGCGCACCATGACGGGTAAGCGGCTCGAGATTCCGATCAAGCGAATACTGTTGGGCGCCAACCCGTCCGATGTGCTCACGCCGTCGTCCATCGACCATCCGGACTGGCTGGGGGAGTTCGCGGAGCACGCGAGGACGTGACCGCGCCAGGACCCTCGCTGCAGCGCGGGTCTGGTGCGCCTACCGTGGTCACGTGCGCGACGTCCTCGATGAACTCCTGGCGATCTGGCGGTCCGGTGGGACGGCGGCCATCGGAACGGTGGTGCGCACCTACTCCTCGGCGCCTCGACCGCCGGGGGCATCGATGCTCGTCGGCCCGGGCGGCACGGTCAGCGGGTCGGTGTCCGGTGGTTGCGTCGAGGGCGCGGTGTACGAGCTGGCCACCGAGGTGTCCGGTTCGGGCCGTCCCGTCCTACGGCGTTACGGGGTCAGCGACGACGACGCCTTCGCGGTCGGACTGACCTGCGGCGGCATCATCGACGTATTCGTCGAATCCGTCTCCCAGAGCAGCTTTCCCGAGCTGGCCGACCTGGCCGACGACCTCGCCAGTCACCGGCCGGCGGCGATCGCGACCGTGATCGCCCACCCGCAGGCCGACTGGGTGGGCCGACGCCTGGTGCTTCGCGGTGACCAGGTCACCGGATCACTTGGCTCATCGCGCGCCGACGCGGCCGTCACCGACGATGCCCGCGGACTGCTCGCCGCGGGCCGCAACGACGTGCTGACCTACGGGCCGGACGGTCAGCGCCGCGGGGCCGGCATGGAGGTGTTCGTCGCCAGCCACTCGCCGCGTCCGCGCATGCTCGTCTTCGGTGCCATCGACTTCGCCGCGGCGGTCGCCCAGCTCGGCAGCTTCCTGCGCTACCGCGTGACGGTGTGCGATGCGCGACCGGTATTCGCCACGCCCGCAAGGTTTCCCAGTGCCGACGAAGTGGTCGTGGACTGGCCGCACCGCTACCTGGAGGCACAGGTGCGGGCCGGTGCGATCGACGCCCAGACAGTGATCTGCGTGTTGACCCACGATCCCAAGTTCGACGTGCCGCTGCTCGAGATCGCGCTGCGACTGCCCGAAGTCGGCTACGTCGGAGCGATGGGGTCCCGCCGGACCCACGACGACCGCCTCCGACGGCTGCGTGAGGCCGGGCTCACCGACGCCGAGCTGAGCCGGCTCTCCAGCCCCATCGGACTGGACCTGGGCGCCAGGACGCCGGAGGAGACCGCGGTGTCGATCGCGGCCGAGATCATCGCCGGGCGGTGGGGTGGCGGCGGTCGACCTCTGACCGAGGGCGACGGCCGCATCCACCGCTGACCGTCAGGTGGTGCGCAGCTCGGCGGTCACCGTGGCGTAGTCGCTGTACTGCCAGGCCTTCATGAATTGGTTCAGCGGCACCGCAAGCCCCTGCCCCTTCTGCCATCTGCTGTCGTTGATGTACGCGACGTTCTTGGTCAGATCCACTCCCAACACCACGACTGCGTGATTGGCCGCAGGCGGGCCCTCATCCCTGAACAGTTCGATTCCCTTCAGGGCCTCACCCAGGTACGTGTCGACGTAGGCGTTGTAGACGGTGTTGTTGTGAACTTGCACGATCACGCCCTGGCCCTGTGCCAGCGCCGCAGTCAAGCCTTGGAGAGCCTGATTGCCGTCGGTCTTGAGGTAGGTCACGTAATCGGCGTTGAGCCCCTTCATGTTCAACAGCGTGACGAGATCTTGGTTGAAGGTGCCGACGCCGTCGTACATCGGGCCACTTCTGACCCCACTGACCGTGTTCTGGGCGGTGTAGATGAGGTCTTGCCCCAATGCGGTGATGTCTACTGGCGCTCCTTGACCGGTGAGCTGAGCGATGACCGCGGCCCCCGCCCACAGTGCGCAGGTGTTGTAAGCGCCCTGGTAGTTCCAATACTGGTAGTTCTTGGCATAGTCCCCGTACTGGACGTCCGTCGGCGCGGGTGGTCCGATGTCGACGGGTTTCGAGACGCCGAAGGTGCGGGCCAGATCTGAGCTGAGGTCGGCGAAACTGTCTCCGATGCCATCGATCTGGTGCACGACGAGTTGGGCGATGCCGGTCACGGCGCTCTGCAGGGCCTGGCCGATCTGGTCTGGGCGGGGCAGTGACCACTGAAGCGTGGTCGTGCTTGGCGCCGGCGGCGGCGTGGGCGGGGAGCTGGCCAGCTGGGCGGTGACGAGCCGGTAGTTGGTCGAGCTCCAGGCATTCATGAAGTCGTCGAGGCTCATGGTCAGGCCTTGCCCGTCGGCCCGGGTCGGATCGTTGATGGTCACGGTGCGGTTGACGTTGTCGACACCGAGCACGACGACCGTCTTCTGGTTGTCCCCGGATTCATCGTCGACGGGACCACTGATCGGCACGATCATGACCTTGGTCGGATCCTGTAGTCCGGTCGCAAGGTCGTTGAAGGCCTTCGACCACTGATCGCTGCCGTAGGGGCGCATGATGATTCGAACGTTCTTGTCCTGCAACAGTTCGTAGCTGTCGATCCACTTGACGAACTGAGTAGAGCCGGGGCCAAGGTAGATCTTCTGCCCGGCGACGACCAGGCTGTCGGTGGTCTGCGCCTGGTTGGTGATGCCCTGGAGGTCCGGTGTCGTGCCGGTCAATTGCCCATAGGCCATCGCGACGGTCGCCAGTGCGGCCGAGTAGAAGTCGCCGGCGCGCACGTAGTACTGGATGGTGCTGGCCGGATTGCCGTAGGGCAACGGCGCAGTGACGACGACCTGGGAGATGCCGAAGACGTTCGCCAGGTCGTCGCGGAACTTCTCCAGGTTGAGTTGCAGACCGTAGAGCTGGTTCATCACGGTCAGGTAGACATTGGCGCCGAACTGCTGCAGGCCCGCCAGGACGGCCCCAGGAGTCGGCAGCGACCAACCCGTAACGGTTTGTGCCGCAACGGGTGTGGTGGGTGCACTGGTCGCCGCGGATGGGGCCGAGGCCGAGGTGGCGGCCACCGCATTCGCGGTGGTCTTGGTCGCCGTCGACACCGCTTCCGTTACGGTCTTGGTGGTGTCCTCGGTCGTCTTCTCGGTGGTCTTGGAGGTCGGCGAGGTGGTCGGCGAGGTGGTCTCGGTCGTCTGCGCTGGGTCGGCAGCAGGCGTGGTGACCGCGGTCTCCTCGGAGGTGGTGACCGGCTTCTCGGTGTCCTTGGTCGCCGTCTCGAACGTTCCGGTGGTGCTCTGCGCACTGACCGTCGTCGATACCTTGCCCGTCGGCGCCGTCGACTTGGTCGACGTGGTGCTCGATTCGACGGTTGCTGCGTCATCGGTCACCGCCGTCTTCACGGCTGGCGTCGAGGTCGATTCATCATTTGCAGCGGAGGTCGCTGTCGATTGAGCGTTCGTGCTGGCGGAGGCGGTGGTGGACGCACCCTCCGAACCCGTCGCTGCGGACGATTGCGATGCCGACGAAGTGGCATCGGAACCGGAACTGCTGCTCGACGACCCGTCCCCGCTGCCCGTATCGGCCGTGGCGACGGCGGCCCCGCCCAGCAGTGCCGCACCGATCCCCAGGGTCATGGCGCCGGCGCTCAACCACATTCGCACGCTGGGCCTGCGGTGATCGCACCGATCGACGTCGTCCATGCCGGTCATTTGGATAGCCCCCCACACTTTATTGACGCAAGCGATATAAATGCCGCGCGAAGCGAGGCTAATTGCTGGGGCAAGGATGCGCTACCGGTATCGGCAAATTCGGACCGACGTCTCGGGGAACGCCAAGCGGTGTCGCCGGGAGCTGGATCGATCCGCGTGCATGGCGCTGCGAGCACCGCCCTAGCATCGAGCGGGTGACCGAAACCGGACGTGCCCCCATCGACTTCCCCGCCACGATCGGCGTCTGGTGGGCCAGTGATACCTGGCCGATCACCCAGGCCCAGGAGGTCGCCCGCGAGATCGAGGCGCTCGGCTACGGCTCGCTGTTCCTGCCCGAGGTGACCGGCAAGGAGGCGTTGACCCAGTCCGCGGCATTCCTGGCGGCGACCGACCGACTGGTCGTCGGCACCGGCATCGCCAACATTCACGCCAGGGCGGCGTCGGCGGCCGAGTCGGGCGGGCGGCTGCTCACGGCACTGCATCCCGGCCGGTTCGTCCTCGGTCTCGGAGTCAGCCATGCGCCGCTGGTGCAGCATGGATTCGGCGGCGTGTACGACAAGCCGTTGGCGACGATGCGCGCCTACCTCGACAGGATGGCGTCGGTTCCCGAGGCGATCGAGCCCGGCGCGGGCCGGCCGGTTCGGCTACTGGCGGCCTTGGGCCCCAAGATGATCGAGCTCTCCGGCATCCATGCCGACGGTGCGCATCCGTACCTGGTGATGCCCGAGCAGTCCCGCAAGACGCGCGAGATCCTCGGCCCGGACAAGTGGATCGTCAGCGAGCAGGCCGTCGTGGTGGGTGGTCAGGCCGACGAGCAGCTGAGGTTCGCTCACGGGCACCTCGACGTCTACAGCGGGCTGCCCAACTACCGGAACTCCTGGCTGCGTCAGGGTTTCGAGGAATCCGATCTGGTGCGCGGCGGTTCGGACCGGTTGGCCAAGGGACTGGTCGGGATGGGCACGGTCGACGATGCGGCAGCCTCGGTGCGGGCGCATCTCGACGCTGGAGCCGACCACGTCGTCGTCCAGGTCCTCGGTGAGAACCCCACGGCGGACCCGCGGTCGGCGCTGCGGACGCTGGCCGAAGCCCTCGAGCTCGGTTAGGACGGCTCGGTGGCCGGTTCGCCGGAATCGGTCACGCCGTCGGCGCGCTTGGTCGCCTTCCGACGCTTGAGCCATTCCACGATCAGCGGGGTGATCGAGGCGAGCGCGATCACGATGAAGATCGGCTCCAGCAGCTTCTGGATGATCTCGAACTGGCCGAGCCAGTACCCGAGAAGGATCAGGCCGAGGCCCCACACCAGCGCGCCGATCACGTTGAACAGGGTGAACACCGCATAGTGCATTCGCGCGGCGCCCGCGGTGATGGGAGCCAGCGTGCGCACGATCGGCACGAAGCGGGCCAGCACGATGGCGAACGGGCCGCGCTGCTCGAAGAACGCGTGTGCCTCGTCGAGGTAGCGCTGTTTGAGCACCCGCGCGTTGGGCTTGAACATCGACGTGCCGATGAAGCGGCCGATCCAGTACCCGACCTGGCTGCCCGCGATGGCGGCAATCGGCACGAACACCAGCAGCTGCCACAGCTGAAAGTTGGCGTTGACCTCGCTGGCCTGGGCGGCGGTGCCGGCCGCCAGCATGCCGCCGACGAACAGCAGGGTGTCACCGGGCAGCACCGGGAACAGCACACCGGATTCGATGAAGACCACGACCAGCACTCCGACCAGGGCCCACGGCCCGAAGTACCCGATGAGCTTCACCGGATCGAGGAAGTCCGGCATGAGCGCAAGGGTGGTGGTCGTCATGGCTCACCAAGATACCGGCGGCACCTGTCCACCCCGAATTTCCGCGGTTCGCGGCCGTCGTGGCGACTATCTTCGGCCCATGGCCACTCACAAAGCAGTACACGTCGCGCAGGCCGGTGGGGCGCTCGTCCTCGCCGACGTCGAAACCACGTCGCCACCCAGCGACCACGTCCGCATCGCGGTTGCGGCGTGCGGCGTGTATGGCACCGATCGCGAGTTCTACGCCGGCCACTTCCCGGGGCTGCAGTGGCCACTCACCCTGGGACACGAGATCGCCGGCACCGTCGCCGAGGTCGGGGACGGGGTCGAGGACTTCGCCATCGGTGATCGTGTCGCCGTCGGGTGGTTCGGGGGCAACTGCAACCGCTGCGTACCGTGCCGTGGCGGGCACTTCATGCAATGCGAACGGATGCAGGTGCCGAGCTGGCACTACCCGGGTGGCTACGCGGAGTCGGTGACCGCACCCGCGACGGCACTCGCCCGCATCCCCGAGGGTTTGTCACTCGCCGAGGCCGCCCCGATGGGCTGCGCCGGGGTCACCACGTTCAACGGGCTGCGCAAGACGCGCGCCAAGGCCGGCGACCTCGTTGCGGTGCTCGGCATCGGCGGGCTCGGCCACCTTGGCGTCCAGTTCGCGCGGGCCATGGGGTTCGAGACCGTGGCCATCGCCCGCGGCGTGCAGCGGGAGGCGGCGGCCAAGGAGCTCGGCGCTCACCACTACATCGACTCGAACACCGCCGACGTCGCGGCCGAACTCAAGAGGCTCGGCGGGGCGGTCGTCGTGCTGGCGACGGCCGCGGCGTCGAAGGCGATGGCCGCCACCATCGGGGGCCTCGGACCCGAGGGGGAGTTGGTGACCGTCGGCGTCACGCCGGAACCGCTGCCGATCAGCCCGCTGGACCTCATCAACTCGGGGTTGTCGGTGACCGGACATCCGTCGGGCACCTCGCGCGACGTCGAGGAGACCATGCGCTTCGCGCTGCAGACCGGGGTGCGGGCGGTCATTCAGGAAGTACCACTGGCCCAGGCCGCCGACGCATTCGAGGCGATGGACTCCGGCAAGGCGCACTACCGGATGGTGCTCACCGTCTAGCCCTGGGGTGTCCCCGGGTTGCGGCTGCCTGAGATACTGCCTACGCATACGGACGACGCTGGAACCCCAGGAGGAATGCCCATGCCCATCGCCACGCCCGAGGTATACGCCGAGATGCTGGGCCGTGCCAAGGAGCACTCCTTCGCATTCCCGGCCATCAACTGCGTCGGTTCGGAATCGGTGAACGCCGCCATCAAGGGCTTCGCCGATGCGGGCAGCGACGGCATCATCCAATTCTCCACCGGCGGAGCCGAATTCGCCTCCGGTCTCGGTATCAAGGAGATGGTCACCGGTGCGGTGGCGCTGGCCGAGTTCGCCCACGTGGTCGCCGCGAAGTACGACGTCACCGTCGCGCTGCACACCGATCACTGCCCGAAGGACAAGCTGGACACCTACGTGCGGCCGCTGCTGGCCATCTCCGCCGAGCGCGTCGCCAAGGGGCAGAACCCGCTCTTCCAGTCGCACATGTGGGACGGCTCGGCCGTGCCGATCGACGAGAACCTCGAGATCGCCAAGGAGCTGCTCAAGCTTGCGGCCGAGGCGAAGATCATCCTCGAGATCGAGATTGGCGTCGTGGGTGGTGAAGAGGACGGCGTGGAGGCCGAGATCAACGACAAGCTCTACACGACGCCTGAGGACTTCGAGAAGACCATCGACGCGCTGGGCCACGGCGAGCACGGCAAGTACCTGCTCGCCGCGACGTTCGGGAACGTGCACGGCGTCTACAAGCCGGGCAACGTCAAGCTCCGTCCGGAGGTCCTCGCCGAGGGCCAGCGGGTCGCCGCCGCCAAGCTGGGTCTCGCCGAGGGCAGCAAGCCCTTCGACTTCGTCTTCCACGGCGGTTCCGGCTCGCTGAAGTCGGAGATCGAGGACTCGCTGAAGTACGGCGTGGTGAAGATGAACGTCGACACCGATACGCAGTACGCGTTCACCCGTCCGCTGGCCGGGCACATGTTCGCCAACTACGACGGCGTGCTGAAGATCGACGGCGAGGTCGGCAACAAGAAGGTCTACGACCCCCGCAGCTACCTCAAGAAGGCCGAGGCGTCGATGTCCGAGCGCGTCGTCGAGGCCTGCAACGACCTGCACAGCGCGGGCCGCAGCGTCTCTGCCAGCTAGCGATTTCGGCGCGGTTTCGTTCGCCCGCCCAACGAAACCGCGCCGAGATCAGCTCCCTACTGGGGGGCTTGGCAGATCTTCCACTGGTCGTCGCGGAACTCCAGATCGAGGCTGCGCGTCGAACGGGTCGATGGATCGAACGCCATGAAGGTCGTGACGTTGGCCTCGGCGTGCGTATCGTGCACGACCACCTGATCGATGCTGGCGACGACGGGGTACTGCCGTGCCGCGGCCACGCGTGAGTGGATGTCCTTCCACTGCTGGTCGTCGTAGCGGATGTAGGTATCGGCCGTCTCGCCGCACGTGATGGAGCGCAGCGTGGACAGGTCGCCCTTCTGGATCGCGCCGTCGAAGGTCTGGATGGTGGTGCGCACCATGTCCTCGCGCGACGCGGCGGCCTCGTCGTCGCGGGTCAGCAGGACGGTGCCGAGGATGGCGACGGCGGCCAGTGCGGCGATGACCAGGATCAGCGCGATGACCCAGCCCCAGCTGCGTCGGCGGCCCGGCGGTTTGGGCGTCTCGCCCCGACCCGGAATGACCTGGGGCGCAACCGCTCCCGCCTGTGACGCGGCGAAGATCTCGGTGGCCGGCTCCGGCGCGGTCTCGATGATCTGGGTGCGCCCGGCGTCCATGCCCGACGGCGCGGTGAACCTGCGCTCGGACGGTTCGGAATCCGCCGCCTTGGCAAGGGCGTTCGGATCGATCACCTCGGTCTCGGGTGAGGACCCGTCATCGAGTACTGGCTCGTCGTTTCCGTGCGTTCCCGATGGGTTCGACATGGGTGCCTCGGTCCTCCCTCGCAACTCTTCAAGAGCTTATCCACCCGCGCTCGGGTGCTGCCCTGCAGGCGGCGGCGTGGGATCGGCACGGCACAATGGGCCCATGACTCACATGGGCGATCTGCTGGGCCCCGACCCGGTCCGGCTTCCAGGCGATCCCGAAGCCGAGGCTGAACTCGCGGCCGGTGAGAATCCAGCGATCGTCGCGGCCACGCATCCGTCGGCATCGGTGGCATGGGCGACGCTGGCCGAGGAGGCCCTCGCCGACGACAAGGCGGTCACCGCCTACGCCTACGCCCGCACCGGATACCACCGCGGCCTGGATCAGCTCCGCCGCAACGGGTGGAAGGGCTTCGGTCCGGTGCCCTACGCCCACGAACCCAACCGCGGCTTCCTGCGCTGCGTGGCCGCCCTGGCGCATGCCGCGGACGCGATCGGCGAGACCGACGAGTACGCGCGGTGCCTCGATCTGCTCGACGACTGCGACCGCTCGGCGCGCGCCGAGCTCGGACTGGCCTAACCAGGCCCGGGCCGGACGGCGTCGCACAGCGCGTGCACGCCGGCGGCCAGGAATTCCGGGCAATCGTCGAACGACGGCGGTGCGGCGCCGGTGCGGACTGCGGCGGCCAGCCGTCGCAGCCGATCGGCCGACGCCCGTGCCTCGGCCGGTGCCAGCAGCGGCCCGCTCGCCCGGACGTCCATCTCCCAGCACGCCGCGATCGCGCGGTAGGCGAGTTGCTCGGCAGCCGCGATCGCGGGTTCCCAGCGTCGTCCCTCGGCGCGCAGGCGCACCGAGCCGGCTGCGGCCGCGTCGGCTGCGTCGCGTAGGTCGATGGCGGCCACCTGCAGGTCTCGGCGAGCGCCGCGGGCCGCCAGGGAGGCGGTATCGGCGGCGAGGTGGGGCAGGCTGTCGGCGACCGCCGCCACGACGACGGCGATCGCGTCGGGCAATCGGGTGGATTCCTGGAATCTGCTGGCGACGAGGTACACCGCGACCCCGACGGCGCAACCGATCAGGGTGTCACTGCCGCGGTCCAGCAGGAGCTCTCCGACGTCGACCCGGCGGGCGCCGGTGGAGATGGTCAGGGCCGCCGCGGTGATGAACACCGACGCCAGCCCGTAATGGCGAACGACGAGCATCTCGATGGCGAGCTGCAGCGCGGCCAGGACGACGGCCAACCACCACCCCTGCGGGTGCCACCACAGGATCCCCGCGGCGAGGATCAGACCCACCCACGTCCCGACGAGTCGATCGGCACCCCGCTGCAGGGTCCGGCTGCGGTCGGCACCCTGGTGCAGGATGAGCACCGCGGCGGCGATCGCCCAATACGGGTGGCCGATGCCGAGCGCCATCGCGGCGGCTCCGGCCAGCGGAGCGGCGACCGCGACGCGAACCATGACGTGCCGGACGTGTGAACCGGGCGCGAGCGCCCGCAGCAGCAGGGTGCGCGCCGGTGGCCTGCCGAGGGGGACACGGTCGGCGTCGCGGGTGGCGACGGTCTCCGGGGCCAGCGCGAGGTCGGCGATGCGCCGGGCGGTGTCGGCCGCGTCGGGGGCCGGGCCGTCACCGACCGCCGTCGCGGACATCGAGTCGACGAACAGCACGTGCAGCGCGTGGTTCGCGGCTCGTAGCCGAGCCAGGGCGTCGTCGGAACCGGCGCCGCGCTGGAAGCCGACGAGGGCGTTCCATGCGGCGTGCAGGGCGATCGCGGCCCGGTGCCGTGCGGCGTCCTCACCGGCCGATCCGACTGCCTCGAGGTAGGCGGCCACGGCCGCGCCCGCCGCGGTCACCGCGGCGCGTTCGGGACGCCGACGGCCGCGCACGGCACCGGCCATCTGCACCAGCCAAGCCACCGCGCCACCCGCGAGCACCAGCAGCCCGAGCTGCCACGGCGCCAGGCGTGCCGCCGAGACGCCGACCCCCGCCGCGCACGCGAGGGCGAACACGTAGGCGCCGGGCGGTCCGACGGCCAGGGCGTTGCACAACCACACCGCCGCGACCGCCACCAGCGAGACCACCGCGACGCCGAGCCACGGCACCTGCGCCGCCCAGGCGCCGACGGTCACCGCGCTCGCCAGCGCCACCGAGACGACGGCCAGTTGCGTGGCGCGGTTGACGTAGGGCCGGTCACCGCCGAAGCGCGAGGTGAAGGCGCCGAGGGTGGCGATCAACCCGGCCGCGAGGTTGCCGGTGGCCGAGCCGGCGACGGCGGGTATCGCGGTGCTCACCGCCGCGCGCACCGCGACGGGCCAACGCGAACTCATGCCGGTCAGAACCAGGCGGACCAGAACCGCGTCAGATTCATGCCGATTCCCACCAGACCGCCAGGCGCCCCGGACAGGTCGACGAACCAGAACACGATGGAGAAGAACCAGCTGTTCAGCATCGGCGCCATCAGCAGGACGAACAGGATGAGGAAGCCCCACTGCTTGGCCGGGGCGAGCTGGCGCTGCGTCTCCGGCTTGAGGTGCGGCTCCAGGGCACCGTAACCGTCCAGGCCGGGGATGGGCAGCAGGTTGAGCAGCACCGCGGTGACCTGCAGGAAGCCCAGGAATGCCATGGCAGCCCAGAACACGACGTGGTCGGGGGTCCACAGCAGCGCCGTCACCGCCAGCAGCACGATGGCGAGTACGACGTTGGCGAACGGCCCCGCCAGGCTCACCGTCGTGCGCTGCCGCTTGGTCATCCACGACGTCCTGACCCACACCGCGCCGCCGGGCAGCCCGATCCCGCCGAGGGCGATGAACAGGAGTGGGATGCCAAGGGACAGAAGCGGATTGGCGTACTTCAGCGGGTTCAACGTCAGGTAGCCGCGCACCTCGACGTCGTGGTCGCCGTAGCGCCAGGCGGCGTAGGCGTGGCCGAACTCGTGCAGGCACAGCGAGACCAGCCAGCCGAACACCACGAACACGAACACCCCGAGGTAGGACAGCGGGGAGCGGGGCTCGTCGGCCAGCCAGGCGAGCACGCCGCCGGCGGCCGTGATCGCGACGATCGCCAGGAACACCGGGCTCGGGCGCACCGACTGGCGCAGCGGACGGACGTTGCTCACCACACGAAACTACTTCAACCGACCGTCAACCAGCCCTGCGTGTGGCGGTAGAACGTGGACCGGCGGGCGGTGCGGGCGGCGCGCACGCCGTCGCGCTCGACCAGTGCGCCCGTGGTGCCCAGCTGGGCGGCGCGACCGGCGATCCACCGCGGAGGTCGCAGCCGGCCGGTGAGCACCCTGGCGCGCAGGCCGGGCAACTCCCGGGTCGGCTCGATGCGCACCCCGGCCACGGCGCCGTCGAACAGTCGCGTGTCGTCGACCACGGCCTCGCCGGTCAGGGTGCGGACGGCGTCGTCCGGTGGCAGCCAGTGGGCCACCCTGGTGAGTACGGCGCCGGTCTCGTCGCGGATCAGCGGGACGCGCCTGGCGGCCCCCGTGCGGGCGCGCCGTGGTGAGCACCCCCGCCGCACGTGGGCGACCTCGACGTCGAGGCGATCGGCGCGCAGCAGGCGGGCCAGCACCACGCCGAGGTCGGCGTGGGTGCCGAGCACGATCAGGCGGCGCGCCCCCAGCACGAGGTCGACGTCGGGGGGGCCCGCGACGTCGACCGCGGGGAGGTCGGACAGCGCGCGGGGCGTCCGACGGGCGCCGAAGCGCAGCACGACTGTGTCCGGATTCACGGCGAGGGGATCTTCTCGGATAGGGTGGGTCACCGGCTGCCACAGTATCGAGGCAGATGAGCGGGAGATAACGCCATGCCGGCAATCGTCCTCATCGGCGCCCAGTGGGGCGACGAGGGCAAGGGAAAGGCCACCGACCTACTCGGTGGCCGCGTCCAATGGGTGGTTCGTTACCAAGGCGGGAACAACGCGGGTCACACCGTCGTCCTGCCCAATGGTGAGAACTTCGCCCTCCACCTGATCCCCTCGGGCATCCTGACGCCCGGTGTCACCAACGTCATCGGCAACGGCGTCGTCGTCGATCCCGGGGTGTTGCTGACCGAGCTGAAGGGTCTCGAGGACCGCGGCGTGGACACCTCGGGCCTACTGATCTCGGCGGACGCCCACCTGCTGATGCCGTACCACGTGGCGATCGACAAGGTCACCGAGCGGTACATGGGCAGCAAGAAGATCGGCACCACCGGTCGCGGCATCGGGCCCTGCTACCAGGACAAGATCGCCCGCATCGGCATCCGCGTCGCCGACGTGCTGGATCCTGACTCGCTGACGCAGAAGATCGATGCCGCACTGGAATTCAAGAACCAGGTGCTCGTCAAGATCTACAACCGCAAGGCGCTCGACCCGCACGACGTGCGGGACGCGCTGCTGGAGCAGGCCGAGGGCTTCCGCCACCGCATCGCCGACGCCAGGCTGCTGCTGAACGCCGCCCTCGAGAACGGCGAGACCGTCCTGCTGGAGGGCTCCCAGGGCACCCTGCTCGACGTCGACCACGGCACGTATCCCTATGTGACGTCCTCGAATCCGACTGCGGGCGGTGCCGCCGTCGGGTCGGGCATCGGCCCCACCCGGATCACCACGGTGCTCGGCATCCTCAAGGCGTACACCACCCGGGTGGGCTCGGGTCCGTTCCCGACCGAGCTGTTCGACGAGTTCGGTGCCTACCTGTCCAAGACCGGTGGCGAGGTCGGTGTCACCACCGGCCGGGCCCGTCGCTGCGGCTGGTTCGACGCCGTCATCGCGCGCTATGCCACCCGCGTCAACGGCATCACCGACTACTTCCTGACCAAGCTCGACGTGCTGTCGAGTCTGGAGACCGTGCCGGTGTGCGTCGGTTACTCGATAGACGGCAAGCGCACCAACGAGATGCCCATGACGCAGAGCGACATCACGCACGCGCAGCCCATTTACGAGGAGTTGCCCGGCTGGTGGGAGGACATCTCCGGTGCGCGGGAGTTCGACGACCTCCCCGCCAAGGCGCGTGACTACGTGCTTCGGCTGGAAGAGCTTGCCGGAGCCCATGTTTCGTGCATCGGCGTCGGCCCCGGGCGTGAGCAGACCATCGTGCGCCGCGACGTCCTGGCCCCCAGGTGAGCGAGGCGGACAACCGCGACGACGAGCTGCACAGTGGGTTCCCGTCCTTCGAACCCGCGAATCCGGGTCCGGGTTTCGGGCCGTTCCTGGCGGCGATGAGGCGGCTGCAGGACCTGGCGGTATCCGCTGCTCCGGACGACGAGACCTGGGTGGAGGCGGCCCGCCGCGCCGAGGATCTGGTCGAACTGCTCGATCCGTTCGAGGCCGCTGAGGGTGTGGGCCCGGCGAACCGGATGCCTCGGTTGCCGGGGTCGGGCAGTCTGCTCATGCCGCCGTACCGGGTCACCCGGTTCGAAGCCGATGGCGTCGATCTGGAGGTGGCGTTCAGTCGCTATCACGTCGGCGGCAACTACGCCGTGCACGGCGGCGTACTGCCCCTGATGTTCGATTCGGTGTTCGGCATGGTGATCCACGCGGCCGGGCGGCCGATGAGCCGCACCGGCTTCCTGCACGTCGACTATCGCAACGTCACCCCGATCGACACGCCGCTGACCGTGCGCGGCTGGATCCGGTCGGTGGAGGGTCGCAAGGCCTTCGTCAATGCCGAACTGCGGCGTCCCGACGGGACACTGTGCGCCGAGGCCAACGGACTGATGATCCGGCTGCTGCCCGGTCAACCCTGAAACCCGCGACGTTCGGCGCGCGCTCTGTCACGATGACCCCGTGATCGAACGCCGCGAGCCAACTCCGAGCCGGTTGTCCACGCCGCGAGCTGCCGGCGCGGCGGGCGTACTCTTCGCCATCCTGTTCGCCACCTCGCTGACGCTCATCCGGCTCGCCCTGCCCGCCGGTGGTGCGCGCGGGTCGCAGTGGGTCGACGGTGCCGAGGGCAAGCTGAAGCTGGCGGCGGTGCTGATGCCGTTCGCCGGCATCACCTTCCTGTGGTTCATCGGCGTGGTGCGCGATGGCATCGGCAGCTACGAGGACAGGTTCTTCGCGTCGGTCTTCCTCGGCAGCGGGCTGCTGTTCCTGGCGATGACGTTCGCATCGTCGGCGGTCGGCGTCGGTCTGGTGGCGACCCGCCGGTTCGGCTCCGATCCCGCGGCGCAGGACGTCGTGGAGGCCTTCGGGCAGGGGCTACTGGTCACCCTGAGCAACACTTATTCGCTGCGGATGGCGGGGGTGTTCATGTTCTCGCTGGCCACCATCTGGCTGAAGACGCGGTTGATGCCCCGCTGGTTGGTGTTCGGTACCTACTCCGTCGCGATCGTCGTGCTGGTGGCCAGCGACGTCAGCATGTGGTTCGCGCTGGCCTTCCCGGCGTGGGTGCTGGTGGTCAGCCTGCTGGCGCTCGTCCGCGCCGGCGTGATCGACCTGCACCGCGACGGCGAGCCACGACGGTCAGGCCAGCCGCAGCGCTGAGGCCGGGCACGTCTTGACCGCCTCGCGCGCATGCGCCTGTTCGGCGTCCGGCACGTCCTCGGCGAGCAGCAGCACCACCCCGTCGTCGTCCTGATCGAACAGGGCCTCGGAGATCATCACGCAGTTGCCCGATCCGATGCACTCACCCCGGTCGGCTTCCAGCCTCATCGGAGCATCACCAGCTCACCGCGAGGGACTGCAGCCCGTAGATGAAGTGGAACGAGCGGAAGGCGACGGCGTCGAAGTCCTCGGCGAGCGCCAGGTTGGGGAACCGTCGAAACAGGGCCGGCCACGCAATGCGCATCTCCATGCGGGCCAGCGGCGCCCCCAGGCAGTGGTGCACCCCGTGCCCGAAGGCCAGGTGCCCCGGTGCGCCCCTGCGGATGTCGAGAACCTCTGGGGCATCGATGAAGTGGGGGTCACGGTTACCGGCCGGCAGCGATGCGAAGACCAGCTGACCGCGCGGGATCGGGACACCCGCGACCTCGACGTCGGTCGTAGTGACCCGAGGGATGGAGGTCTGCACGATCGACAGCCAGCGCAACAGCTCCTCGACGGCGGGACCCACGGCGTCCGGATCGTCGCGCATCGCGGCGAGCTGATCGGGATGGCGCAACAGGGCAAGGGTGCCCAACCCCAGCATGTTCGACGTCGTCTCGTGCCCGGCGAGCAACAGCAGCCCGGCGATGCCGACGAGCTCGTCGTCGGTCAGCTCGTCGCCGTGCTCCCGCACCAGCATGCCGAGGATGTCCTCGCCCGGCCTGGCGCGGGCACTGCTCACCAGTGAGTGCATGTACTCCCGGCCCTGGCGCTGCATCTCGATGCGTTCGTGGATGGGCAGCGAGAGATCGAGCTGGCGGGTGGAGCGCGCCTGGAAGTCGGCTCGGTCCTCGTACGGCACGCCGAGCAGCTCGCAGATCACCAGAGACGGAATGGGCAGCGCGAAGTTGGCGACCAGGTCGGCGGGCGACCCGGCGGCCGCCATCGCGTCGAGGTGCCCGTCGACGATCTCGGTGATCCTCGGCTCCAGCCGCTTCATGCGCCGGATGGTGAACTCCGGGGTCAGCATGCGGCGCAACCGCTGGTGTTCGGGCGGATCGAGGCCGAGCAGGTTGCCGGCCCGGGCGCTGGCCTGTTCGGCCTCGGGCAACTGCGGCACACCCGGCACCTCGAAGTCCGGCGGCCTGGCATTGGAGAAGTGCTCGTGGTCCGACAGCACCCGTTTGACGTCGTCGTGGCGGGCCACCAGGTAGACGGTCATGCCGAAGGCGTTGACGACGGGTTCGACGCCGGCGCGTTCGCGGATCGCACCGAGCTCCGCGGTGGGGTCGAAGGCGTCGCGGCGCATGTGCACGGGAGGCAGCGTCGGAGCGGTCATGAAATCGACGGTACTCGTGGTTGGGCGACCAGGCGCCCCGATCGCGATCGAGCAAACTCGGCCAGGGACTAGACTTGGGCCCGATCGATTTCTCGACAGGGATGGACAGTCATGCAGAATGGGTCCGAACCTCCCACCGAGCGCTCGCGTCTCGAGCGCCTCATCACCGCGGACTTGCGCGAGCTGACGTCGCAATCGGATTGGATCTCCCGAGCCTTCGCAGAGCAGAACGCGGTGTCCGCCAACGAATTCCGTGCTCTGCTGTTCGTCGTGATCGCCGAGTCCAACGGGGTGCGCCTTACCGCAGGCGACCTGCGCAAGCAAATGGGCCTGTCGGGAGCGGCGATCACCTACCTGGTCGAGCGGATGGCCGAGGTCGGGCACCTGCGTCGGGAGACCGACCCATCCGACCGGCGAAAGGTCATCCTGCGGTTCGGCGAGAACGGCAAGCAGATCGCCCGCGCGTTCTTCACCAAGTTGACCGAGCACGAGCACGGGGCCATGGCCAGCCTCCCCGACGCCGACCTCGAAGCGGCGCACCGCACGTTCACCGCGATGGTGGAGGGCATGAAGAACTTCCGCGCCGACCTGAACTCGCCTGCGGAGTCGCCGATCCAGGCCTGAGCCAAGGCTCAGTCGCGTTCGAGGGCAGCCTCCTCGAGGTCGAGGCCACGCAGCGCCGAGCGCAGCACCTCGTCGTCGATCCGGCCCGCGTCGCGCTCCTCGATGAACGCCTCACGTTCGGCCCTGAGCATTTCGAGCCGCAGCCGGCGGAACGCCGCGGCGGGTCCCTCTCCGATCTCGTCGTCGCCGCGGCCCAGTTGCTCCCACGCCGCGTTGCTGCGGCGATCGTTCCAGTGCCGCAGGATCGTCGCGGCGCGCTCGTGAACGTCGGAGTCCGCGCGCTGGGTGGCCATGATCTCGTCGAGCCGGTCGGCCGCGGCCTGGGCGGCCTTGGTCTGGGCCGCTGCCTCTGCGAGTGCGTCCTGGTGGGCGTCGTCGCCCTGGACGTCGAGCACCCGGATGATCCACGGCAGGGTCAGCCCGTGCAGCAACAGCGTTCCGACCACCACGACGAAGGTGAGGAACACCAGCTGCGGCCGGCCGGGGAACGGTTCGCCGGACAGCGTGGTGACGGGCACGGCGAATGCCGCGGCCAGCGACACCACGCCGCGCATGCCTGCCCAGGCCACGATGAAGACCTGCGCCGGCGTTGGCTTCTCCTCGCGCTCGCGGATGCGGCGGGACAGTCTCCGGGGCAGGTACGACATGGCGAACACCCACGCGATGCGCACCACGATCACGGTGGCGAGCACCGACGCCGACGCGATGGCCAGGGTGGCGGCGGAGATGCCCTTCAGCTCCGCCACGACCGTCGGCAGCTGCAGGCCGATCAGCAGGAAGGCGAAGGACTCCAGGACGAACTGCAGCGTCTTCCACACCGCGGTGTCCTGCAACCGGGTTGCGTAGCTCGCCCGTGTGCTGCGCTGGCCGAGGATCAGAGCGGCGACGACCACGGCGATGACACCCGATCCGTGCACCTCCTCGGCGAGCAGGTAGATGACGAACGGCGCGACGAGGCCGATGGCGCTCTCCACCAGCGAATCACCCAGCCAGGTGCGGACCCGCACGATCAGCGTGCCCGCCAGCGCGCCGACCACGGTGCCACCCACCGCGGCCAGCGCGAAGGTCAGCAGGGGCGTGCCCCAGGAGGCGGCGGTGCCGATCGCCGCGGCGAGCGCGACCTTGTACGCGGTCAGTGCCGTCGCGTCGTTGAGCAGGCTCTCGCCCCCCAGCAACGTCATGATCTGGCGGGGGAGGCCGAGCCGGCGGCCGATCGCCGTCGCCGACACCGCGTCGGGCGGGGCGACGATGGCGCCGAGGGTCAACGCCGCGGCCAGCGTCAGCTCGGGCACGGTGTGGAAGGCGACGACACCGACCGCGAACGTCGTGACCAGGGGCAGACCGACCGCGAGCAGACCGATTCTGCGGGTGTTCTTGCGCAGCGCGACGTAGCTGCTCTCCTGCCCGGCCGACCACAGCAGCGGCGGCAGGATCACGAACAGCACCAGGTTCGGCTCGAGCGCGATGCCGTCCACCCCTGGGATCAGGCCGGCCAGCAGGCCCGCCACCACCAGCGCCAGCGGCCCGGACACGTCGTAGCGGCGAGCGATACCGGCCAGCAGCACCGATGCCACCAACACCACGAACAACGAGGCACTAACCACGTGGCGTCGTCCTCCTCGTCTTGGGACCCGACGCCTTGGGGCCAGCCGGGGACCGCCCTATTCTTGATGGCATGCGGAGGAAAACGCGACAGCGCAACGTGAATTCCCCGCCAGCACCCCAGACGTGTGAGCACCTGGCCGACGCCGCCGACGCGCCGGAACCTCAGCCGTTGACCCCTGGCATGTGTCAGGAGTGCGCCGAGATCGGGGAGAGCACCTGGGCTCATCTGCGGATGTGTCTGACGTGTGGGCACGTCGGCTGCTGTGACTCGAGCCCGCACAAGCACGCCAACCGGCACTTCCACGACACCGGGCATCCCGTCATGCGGTCGGCGGAGCCCGGGGAGAGCTGGCGCTGGTGCTACGTCGACATCCGGCTCGGATGAGATGTCTGGCAGGGTGGACCAGCGATGACTGAATCCAGCACCGAGCGACCGTCCAAGAAGGTGCTCTTGCTCGGGCCCGGTGACGCCGGCGCCGAGCTGGCACTGGCGTTCGAACGTCTCGGTGCGGCCGTGACCCGGATGCCGGAGCCTCCGGAGGCCGACGCCGTGCCGGCCCTGCTGGCCGAACACCGGCCCGACTACGTGGTCGCGGTCTCGGCGGACGTCTCGCCCGCCGTGTTGATCGCCGCGGCCGAGGCCGACTCGGTCGAGGTGTTCCCGACCCCGCGGGCCACCCGTCTCGGCGCCGACCGCGAAGCGCTGCGCAAGCTGGCGGGTGACGAGCTCGGCCTGCCCACCGTGCCGTTCTGGTTCGCCTCCTCCGCCGACGAGCTCACCGCGGTGGCCGAGCACGCCGGGTTCCCACTGGTGGTCACCCCGTTGACGGGCACCGTCGCCGATGGCCAGTCGGTGCTGACCCGACCCGAGGACGTCGAGGCCGCCTGGAAGCGGGCCTTCGCCGCCGGACCGGCGTGGGCGAACCGCGTGATGGCAGAGACCGTGGTGGACGTCGACGACGAGGTCACTCTGCTGACTGTGCGCACCACCGAGCCGTCGGGCCCCGCCGTGCAGTTCTGCGAACCGATCGGGCACCGACGGGCCGATGGCGCGCCGCTGGAGACGTGGCAACCCCAGGAGCTCTCGGCTGCCGCGCTGGACGCGGCGCGGTCGATCGCCGCCCGGATCGTCGGGTCACTCGGCGGGCGCGGGCTGTTCGCCGTCGAACTGCTGATCCACGGCGACGAGGTGTACTTCGCCACCGTAAACGCCAGGCCCTTCGATATTGGGATGATAACCCTTCGCTCGCAACGACTTTCGCAGTTCGAGCTACACGCCAGGGCGATCATGGGCCTGGCTCTCGACACCATCATGGTCTCGCCGGCAGCGGCGGAGGTGGGTCCGCGCCGACCCGTCGCCAACGCCGCACTGGCCGAGGCGCTCAGCGTGCCCGAGAGCGACGTCCGGTTGCTCGACGCGACGTCGGTCGCGATCGCGACCGCGCCGGACGTGGTGCGGGCCCGCGATCGCGCGCACCGGGTCTCGACCGTGGTGCACGGGCTCGGATCGTGACCGACTCCAACGCCAAGCGCACCGGTTCCAAGCGGACCGAGCCCGCGGAGGACGCACCCATCGCGATGCCCGAACAGGGGCCCGACCGGCCCACGATCGCCCCGTTCCTGGGGGCACTGGGGGTCTTCGTGATCGTCGTGATCGGAATCGTTGCCTTCAACGTGTTCGGCAGCCAGCAGACCACCCCGGGCGATCAGGTGGCACAGGCGGCCGTCGGGCAGAACGACGCGTTGCAACGCCAGGACTACGCGGCGTTCCAGAAGTACACCTGCCGCGCCCAGCAGGGCACCGCGGCCGACGTCCTGGCACGCCAGCGTGATTCGGTGGCCAAGCACGGCGAGCGTTACGTCGACGACGTCCCGACCATCCGCGTCGACGGCGAGCACGCCACCGCGACGGTCAAGTACCACTTCGACAAGACCAAGGACAGCCCCTTCGACGCCGACCTGACCTTCGTCCGGGAGGACGGGGCGTGGAAGGTTTGCACCAGTTAGATGTGGGACACTCGCGACCGTGAGCTACGCGGGAGACATCACCCCTGAAGAGGCGTGGAAGCTGTTGGCCGACGACCCCGAGGCCGTGCTGGTCGACTGCCGGACCTCGGCGGAATGGCGCTTCGTCGGAGTGCCCGACGTCTCGTCGCTGCAGCGCGACGTCGTGTACGTGGAGTGGAGCCGCATCGACGGCAGTCACAACGACGGGTTCGTCGACGAGCTCGTTGCCGCCGGCGTGACACCCGGTGAGCGGCCGGTGGTGTTCCTGTGTCGCTCCGGCAACCGCTCGATCGGCGCGGCCGAGGCCGCGACGGCGGCCGGCATCGCGCCGTCCTACAACGTGCTCGACGGCTTCGAGGGCAACCTCGACGAGAATGGGCACCGCGGCACCACCGGCTGGAAGGCCATCGGGCTGCCCTGGAAGCAGTCATGAGCCGCGCCAAGGACGGCGTGCCGTCGGTCCGGATTCCGAAGGCCCTGCCCGACGGCGTCAGCCAGGCCACCATCGGCGTGCGCGGCGGACTGCTGCGGTCGGAGTTCGAGGAGACCTCCGAGGCGCTGTACCTTACGTCGGGCTACGTCTACGAGTCGGCGGCCGCAGCGGAGAAGGCGTTCACCGGCGAGATCGACCGCTTCGTCTACTCGCGGTACGGCAACCCGACCATCGCGATGTTCGAGGAGCGGCTGCGTCTGCTCGAGGGGGCTCCGGCTGCCTTCGCGACGGCGACCGGGATGGCCGCGGTCTTCACCGCGCTCGGTGCTTTGCTGGGAGCCGGTGACCGACTCGTCGCCGCGCGCAGCCTGTTCGGCTCGTGCTTCGTGGTCTGCAACGAGATCCTGCCGCGGTGGGGCGTTGAGACGGTGTTCGTCGACGGTGAGGACCTCTCGCAGTGGGAGGAGGCACTCTCGGTGCCGACACAGGCGGTGTTCTTCGAGACGCCGTCCAACCCGATGCAGTCGCTCGTCGACGTCGCGGCGGTGTGCGATCTGGCCCATGCTGCCGGCGCAAAGGTGGTGCTGGACAACGTCTTCGCCACTCCACTGCTGCAACAGGGCCTGCCGCTCGGCGCTGACGTGGTCGTGTACTCGGGCACCAAGCACATCGACGGTCAGGGCCGGGTCCTCGGCGGCGCCATCCTCGGCGACGAGGAGTTCATCGACGGCCCCGTGCAGACGCTGATGCGCCACACCGGCCCGGCGATGAGTGCCTTCAACGCCTGGACCATGCTGAAGGGCCTCGAGACACTGGCAGTGCGGGTGAACTACTCGAACAGCTCCGCGCAGCGGGTTGCAGAGTTCCTGCAGGACCATCCCGCGGTGTCGTGGGTGAAGTACCCCTTCCTGGAGAGCCATCCGCAGTACGACCTGGCCAAGCGGCAGATGCGAGGCGGCGGTACGGTCGTCACCTTCGAGATCGGGGCCGCCGAGGGGCAGGGCAAGCAGCGCGCCTTCGAGGTGCTCGACAAGCTGCGCGTCATCGACATCAGCAACAACCTCGGCGATGCCAAGTCCCTGATCACCCATCCGGCCACCACCACCCACCGGGCGATGGGGCCGGAGGGGCGGGCGGCGATCGGGCTCGGCGACGCGGTGGTGCGGGTGTCCATCGGGCTCGAGGGCACCGAGGACCTGATCGCAGACCTGGACCAGGCGCTGAGTTAGGTGTCGCGGTCGAGCGGGGCCAAGAAGGCGCGGCGCAAGAAGCGGCTGGTGGCTCGCAACGACGCCTGGTTGTCCGCCGAGGTGCACGCCGACGTCCAGGGCGTCGCGCGGATCGCCAACGAAATCGTGCCCCGCGGTTGGATCTTCGACGAGCTTGCCTCGGCGGGGCAACTGGTCGCGTGGTACTACCCGCCGTCGGGAACCGAACTCGACGACGAGGCGGCCGAGCCGGTGACGCGGATCTGGCTGACCGATCCCGAGCGGCCGCACGTCATCCTCGTCGGTGCCACCGAGGACGACGAGGACGCCGCGCTCACGGTGGCGGAGTTGTTCGCGCGACTGCCCGAGATCGAGGCGCACCGCGTCGACGCGGCGCGCGAGGCCTAGCTCTCGCCCGGCTTCTCCAGCACCCCGAGGGCGGCTTGCGCCCGGTCTTCGTAGGCCTTGCGTGCCGTCTTGTCGAACTCCAGGAACACGTGGTCGTTGCCCATCTGCTTGGACAGCCAGCGCCTGCCGCGCGGCCCGAGCATCGACGTCGCGGCGCCCACGAAGCGCAACGCCGTCGGTACCGACACGTGGGTCTTGGGCTTGTCGAGGGCCTTGACGATCGCGGCGGCGATGTCCTCGGGCTGGACGGGCTTCTGCGCACCTGTGTTCTTGGTGCCCGAGATCAGCTCGGTGTTGGTGAAGGTCGGCAGGATCGCCGTGACCTCGACTCCCTGAGGGGCGAACTCGTCGGCCATCGCCGTGGTCAGTCCGACGACGGCGAACTTGGTCCCGGCGTAGACGACCTGGCCGGGAACGGCGACCATTCCCGCCATCGAGGCGATGTTGACGATGTGGCCCCGGCGACGTCGCACCATCTCCGGCAGCACCAGCTGACACCCGGTCAGCACGCCGTAGAAGTTGACCTCGATGGAGGAACGGATGGACTGCTCGGACTGCTCGAGGAACGGTCCGACGGGCATCACGCCCGCATTGTTGATCAGCACGTCGATGTGGCCGTCACCGTCGGTACGCGCCTTGTCGAGGAACATCTCGAAGGATTCCCGGTCGGTGACGTCGAGCGGGTAACCCGTGACCTGACCGAACTTGGCGAGTCCGGTGACCGCCGTCTCCAGGATGGCCACGTCGCGGTCGCCGATGACGACCCGCGCGCCGCGGTTCAGAAGGGCCTTGGCGGTGGCGTGGCCGATGCCGCGCGCGGCACCCGTGATGGCGATCGTTCTACCCCTGATGTTGTCCATGCCGCCGAACTTTACACGTGTCAAGTTTGGGCGCGAAAGACTCCCGGCAGGTGTCCGCCGGGGCCATCCGGGGGTCGCGTTGAATGGCCAGGTGACGTCCCCACCGCCTGCCGACGCCGTGCGCTTCGTCTCGGTCGGCCAGCACGATCCGCTGGCCGAGCCGCTACTGGCCGAGCTCGCCGTCGAGTACGCCACCCGCTACGGGGGCACGCCCGAGCGGGTCGGCACGTGGCTGCGTGGCTACCCGGCCGACGAACTCGCCCCGCCGGCCGGGGGCATGGTGATCGGCGTCCTCGACGGTCGACCCGTCACCGGTGGCGCGTTCCGCCGGTTCGACGCCGAGACCGCCGAACTGAAGCGGATCTGGACCGCCAGCACCCATCGCCGTCGCGGTCTGGCCCGGGCCCTGCTCGCCGAACTGGAGACTGCGATTGCGGCCCGCGGGTACCGGCGGGTGTACCTGACGACGGGCGACCGACAGCCAGAGGCCGAGGCGCTGTATCTGGCGACCGGGTACTGCAAGCTGACCGATCCGCCACCCGCCGAGGGCGAGATCTACCCCATCGCATTCCTCAAGCACCTGGCGTGACCCCCCTCCGGTGCGGCTACGCTCGGGCGATGCTCTCGGAGCTGATGGTTGGGTGGCTGCTGCTCGGCGCCGGTCTCCTGACCTTCGCCGCGGGAGTCGGGCTCCGTTCGTACGTCGGTCGCAGGCCGAATCAGCGGGTCGGCCGAATCCTGCGAAGGTTTCGCGAGTCCAAGGCCGGCGCGTTGCTCTACGGCCCCATCGACTCCGATGCGCGCGACCCCGACGAACTCGACCAGACCATCCTGATGCCCACCATCGTGCTGGGCTGCGGCTTCACCCTCACCGCCATCTTCCTGATCGGCTGGGAGATCCTCACCTAGCCAGGGCCAGTGCCGTCGCGTCGGCAACCGGGCCCCGCCAGACCGGGCCGTGCCCCGGCAGCAGCACGTCGGTGTCCAGCATCCCCAGCGCCGACAGACTGCGCACGCAGGCGTCCTGGTCGTGGTTGAACAACCCGGGCAGCAATTGGGGCCCGGTGATGGTCGACACCGGGTGCGCGGTGATCAGGGCGTCGCCGCTGACCAGCACGCCGTCGACCAGATACGAGCAGTGCCCGCCGGTGTGTCCCGGCGTCGGAACCACCGTCGGCGTTCCTGGCAGCGCGGCCGAAACCTCCGCGGTGAGCGCACGTGCGGTCGGAATGCCGTCGTGGGTGAGCGCACCGACCCTGGCGATGTCGAGTGACCACTTGAGGTAGCGCGGGTGCCACGCCTTGGCAGCGAGGTCGATGGGTGAGACCTGCTCCAGGTACTCGCGGTGGGCGTGGCCGACCTCGCTGGAGTGGCAGAAGACCGGTGTGCCATGGGTCTTCGCAAACCAGATGGCGGTGCCGAGGTGGTCGACGTGGGCGTGGGTGAGCAGGATCGCGTGGATGTCGTCGACCTCGAAGCCCAGCCGACGCACCGATTCGAGGACGGCGGGGCGCTGGCCGGGGAAGCCGGCGTCGATGATGACCACGCCCTTGCCGTCGGTGACGAGTGTCCAGTTCACCAGGTCGGTGTGTGCGAAGTGCACGATGTCGGTGATGGGCGTCAACTCGACTGGAATCCGCACCCGGCCAAGTCTAGGGCGCGTCCCGATCGGCACCGCCGCGGAATACCCGGCGCCGCCGAGGAGTAGAACAGTTACGTGGCTGAACTCAAGTTGGGATACAAGGCGTCGGCAGAGCAGTTCGCCCCGCGCGAGCTCGTCGAGCTGGCCGTGGAGGCCGAGGCGCACGGCATGGACAGCGCGACCGTCAGCGATCACTTTCAGCCTTGGCGGCACGAGGGTGGACACGCCCCGTTCTCGCTGGCGTGGATGACTGCGGTCGGCGAGCGCACCAAGCGTCTGGTCCTTGGCACCTCGGTGCTGACGCCGACGTTCCGCTACAACCCCGCCGTGATCGCGCAGGCGTTCGCGACGATGGGGTGCCTGTATCCCGACCGGATCTTCCTGGGGGTGGGTACCGGTGAGTCGCTCAACGAGATCGCCACCGGGTACGAGGGCGAGTGGCCCGAGTTCAAGGAACGCTATGCGCGACTGCGGGAGTCGGTGCGGCTGATGCGAGAGCTGTGGCTGGGCGACCGCGTCGACTTCGACGGTGAGTACTACAAGACCAAGGGCGCCTCGATCTACGACGTCCCCGAGGGCGGCATCCCGATCTACATCGCCGCGGGCGGGCCGCAGGTGGCCAAGTACGCCGGCCGCGCGGGTGATGGCTTCATCTGCACCTCGGGCAAGGGCGAGGAGCTGTACAAGGACAAGCTCATTCCCGCCATGAAGGAAGGCGCGGAGGCCGCGGGCAAGAATGCGCAAGACGTCGACCGGATGATCGAGATCAAGATCTCCTACGACACCGACCCGGAGCTGGCGCTGGAGAACACTCGGTTCTGGGCGCCGCTGTCGCTGACCGCCGAGCAGAAGACCAACATCCACGACCCGCTGGAGATGGAGAAGGCCGCCGACGAGTTGCCCATCGAGCAGGTCGCCAAGCGGTGGATCGTGGCGTCGGATCCCGACGAGGCGGTGGCCAAGGTCTCCGACTACGTCGACTGGGGCCTCAACCACCTGGTGTTCCACGCCCCGGGCCACGACCAGCGCCGCTTCCTGGAGCTGTTCCAGCGCGACCTCGAGCCGCGGCTGCGCAAGCTCGGGTAGCGCTCAGCGCGGGCAGTAGGCGGTCTCGGCGGCCCCGACCAACTTCGCGGCCTGGTCGGGCTGCACGCCGGGTGCGCTACGCACGATGGCGGTGCCGACCGACCGCGCGGAGTTGCCGCCGTGCAGCTGCCGGCAGATCGCGTGTGCGGTGGCGATCATCGACTCGTCGCCCTGGGGGCAGTCCAGCGCGGTCTGGCCGCAGCTCACGTCGTTGGCCTTCAGGATCTCCAGATACTGCTGATCGCTGGCGTCGGCGCGCGCCGGAGCCATCCCCGCGATGGACAGGGCGACCGACGCCGCCGAGCAGATCAGCATGGCTGTCATGGAGAACCGTTGCACGACGTCACCCTACGTCGGCCCGCTGGGGGCGGGGCAGTCGTCCTCCCGGGCCGAACACTCCCGCGGTGGCCAGGTCGACGCGGTGACGGGCGCGTTCAGGGTCGTCGCCGAACCGGTCGATGGCCCAGGACAGGGCCGTGACGAGCTCGAAGACCTCATCGGCCGTGACGTCCGGGCAGGCCGCTCCCGCAGCCGTGGCACGGTGCAGGACGTCGCGGGTCCGTCCGACGAGCCGGGTGGAGACGTCCTGTACCGGCGAGTCGGCGTCCTCCAGTGCGGTGGCGATGCACGTCGGCAGGTCGTTCCAGATGCGCAGCTGCCACGCCAGCCGGTACAGCCATTCACGCAGCGCCTCGCCGGGATCCAGCTCGCTCTCGAGCGCGGCCGACTGCTCGAGGAGTTCGGCGACGCCGTCCTCGATGACGGCGGCCAGCAGGTCGTCGCGGGTGGGGAAGTTGCGGTAGAGCGTGGCGTTGCCGACGCCTGCGGCGCAGGCGATGCCGTCGATCGGAGCGAAGATCCCGTCGGTCTCGAAGATCGTGCGCGCCGCGCGCAGGATCGCGTCGCGGTTGCGGCGGGCGTCGGCGCGCAGCGCACGCGGAGCCTGGTCCGCCATCGCCACCTCCTGCCGGTTGCATAACCGGGGACACTCCCCACATAATCAAATGGGGAGTTACCCCACTTGGGCTCGACCTTAGCAGCAGGAGTGATGATGGCAGAGCGACTCGACGACCGGACGGTCCTGGTGACCGGTGCGAACGGCGGACTGGGAGAGGAGTTCGTGCGCCAGGCGCTCGCCCGAGGTGCCCGCCGGGTGTACGCCGCCGCGCGAACCCCGCGCGAGTGGGAGGACGACCGCGTCGTGCCCCTGCCCCTCGACCTCACCGATCCGGCATCGGTCACCGCGACCGCCGCGGCGGCGCCGGACGTCGACCTGCTGGTCAACAACGCCGCCATCGCTCCGCAGGGGGACGCGTCGATCGCCGGCGCGGACGACGATCTGGCGCACCGGATCTTCGAGACCAACGTGTTCGGCACCCTGCGGGTGACGAAGGCGTTCGCTCCGGTGCTGGCCGCCAACGGTGGCGGCGCGATCCTCAACGTGCTGTCGCTCGCGGCATGGCTTCCGCTGCCGACGGTGTACGCCGCGTCCAAGGCCGCGATGTGGTCGGCCACCAACGGCAGCCGTGCCGAGCTGGCCGCGCAGAAGACCGGGGTGACGGGCCTGATCGTCGGGATGGTGGACACCCCGATGTCGGCGCGCTGGGACCTGCCCAAGGTCAGCGCGGCCAGCGTGGTGGAGCAGGGTTATGACGGCGTGGTCGCCGGGGCCTTCGAGGTGCTCGCCGACGAGGACTCCCGCGACGCCAAGGCCCGCCTCGGCGCCAGCTCCGAGGAACTCAACGCCTACCTCGCCGCGAAGCTCGAGGCCTTCGTGCCCTGACGGGTCAGTGCCGGCAGGTCTCGTAGCGGTCGATCAGCGCTCGCTCCTCGGGCGCGGCCGGGTAGGTGCGCCGGGTGCACCCGCCGATCGTCACGGCGACCGCCGTGGTGGCCTGTCCCGTCGCATCGAGGTGTCCCGACCACGAGTCGGTGGCGGTGTAGAGCACCGGTGGGGGCAGCGTCGCCACGATCGGCAGGTGGCGCTGGGCCAGCTGCAGCGCCTCGGTCACCTCGCGCGACCGAGTCACCTCGGCCACCCAGAGCGGCCCAGTGGTGGGGCCGTTGACGGTCATCGAGACGGCGTGCGGGACGGCTTGGTCGGCATTGAGTGCGGTCCAGGCCCGCAGTTCGGCGTCCGACGGCCAGCGTCCCGTCGAGGTGATCTCCGCCGGGTGCTCCTTGCCCGCCCCAACGATCCAGTGACCGGTGGACAGGCCGGGCGCGGTGGCGGCCAGCGCAGGGTAGGCAGCGGCGACGTCGGCGTAGGTCGTCGAACCTCCGAGCTCGAGCCGGCCGGCGGCGGGCTGATCCCGGATGGCGGCGTACAGGGTGAGCGCGGCGGCGGGGAACCGGGATGAGAGGTTCACCCAGTCGCGCGCCTGCTGCACGATCTGCTGGTCGTTGGTCAGCGGGCGACGGCCGTCGCCGACGACGAATTCGTTGGCACCGCGCGTGACGTCGAGCTCGGTACGGTAACCGGAGTAGTCGACGGCGTGCAGGTGGTCCAGGAACGCTGTGGCGATCGCTGCCACCTGGTCGGGCGTGGCACCGTCGGCGGCGCGGACGTGCACCTCCGCGTAGACGCGCCCCTCGGCGAAGCTGTCGACGACGACGTCGGTGGCCGACTCGACTGCGGGCAGCGAGCGGATCTGCGCGGTCACCTGATCGGTCTGCTGCTGGCGGTCGGGTGGATTGGTGTCGCAACCCGTCAGCAGCGCGGCCGCGAGGACCGCGGCCGCCGCGAACGTCGTTGCAGCGCCGGCCATGCGATCAAGTGTGCCGGTCGCGGCCTCCGCCGGCGAACGCGGGTCGTCGACCAGGCGTGGCCCGCCGCCCCTCACCGCCGGATGCGCCGCCATCGGAGAACCAGCGCTGCCGCGACACCGAGGAGGGCGGAGGCGCCCAGTGCGATGGTGAGCCAGACGTACCACTTCCACCCTTCGCCGGGGGCGATCGACGGACTGGCCGTCGGTGCGTCCAGGCGCACGGCGAGCTCGACGGTGTCCCCGGTCGCTCCGGTCGCGACTACGTCACCTCGCAGCGATCCCCAGCGTCCTTCCGACCCGCGAATGTGGTCGAAGCTGCGATCGATGAGCGCGGGGTCGCCGGAGGTGTCGATCGCCAGAACCATTCGGCCGTCGCTCGAGAACGTCTCGATGACGCCCAGGGGGTCGGTGACGTCCAAGCCGGTGACCGGGGTGCCGTTGACGTCGACGGCAGTCGTGCTCTTCATCAGCAGCGGAGGTACCAGCCCGACGCGGGCCAGTTCCGGTCCAGTGGTGACGGCCAACAGTCCGGATCTGTGCGAGACCGCCGCGTCGAGTGTCGCCACCTTGGGCCGCAGCGTCACCGTGGACTGCTGTCCCATCAGGTTGATCGCCTCGGCGGCGAATCTGATCTCCTGAGCCTTGTCGATCGCTACGTCGAACTCCGGTGTGAATGCCATTGGCATGACCGAGAATCCGTCCTGACGGGCGCTACCCGGGCTGACGGATACGGTCGATTTTGAGTCCACGGCGAACGTCATGCGGTCCAGCAGGCCGGTGCAGTCGCGTCGTGGGACGTAGCGAACCTCCAGGGTCAACGGGACGTTCGAGCTGATCCCGCTTGGAGGTACCTCTGCGGTCACGTCGACCTTGCCCGATGCGTCCAGGACGGCCGACGCCAGGATGGCGCTGCCGGATCGCACCAGCAGTGACGCGTCGGCATTGGTCACCGGGGTGTAGTTGGCGATCAGGTGGACCTTCGCGCCGGCGAGCGGACCGGATGCGAAGGCAGCGGCGTCGAAGCCGACGAAGAGCGTGCTGACTCCGAGCACCGACGTCTCCGCCTTCAGTCCCAGGTCGGCGAAGGTGAGGACGTCGGTCGACGTGGGCGGTCCCTGATCCGACGACGCGACCGAGGCCGACGGCGCCTGAGCGAGGCCGAATCTGCGGTCGGTGAAGAGGTCGACCTGCCGGAGCAGCGCAGCGCCCCGTCCCGAGATGTCGAGGACCGCGGCCGCGGTGTCGGGGTTCTGGACGATCAGCCCCGGTCGATCCGCCTCGATGATCGCGATCGTCCGCTGCGTTCCCACCCCGTCGCTCACCGGAGGGGTGGCACCGGTGTCCACGTCGATGCGCACGGGTATCGGCCGGTACAGGTGGGTGAGTTCGGCGACCAGGGTGAGCGCGGCCTGCTGTTGGTCGCGGCTGGGATTCTGGCCGATCCAGACGACGATGCGATCGAGGTACGCCGGCAGGAAGTCCGCGACGGTTCGCGGATTGGGAACGGGCCCCGAGTACGTCGTGGCGAGCTGGCTCAGCGAGACCGAGGGCGGTTGCCGGCACACCGCTGCGTTCGGGTCGTCGGCATCCCGGATGACGAAGCTCAGCTTCGCCACGCCGTCGAGCACCTCGGCCGCCGAGACGTCGACGGCGAAGGGGGCCGAGGTGACGTCGACGGGCACCGGAACGCTGCCGAGGACCACACCCCGCCCGTCGATGACGTCGACGCGGCCCGTGGCCTTGATCGCAGGTCCGATGACTCCCGTCAGCAGCGTCGGCGAGAGTCCCTGCGGGACGGGGACACCCACCTCGGCGGGCTCGTTGGAGCCGAGCAGCTGCAGACGGCTTGCCAGGCCGAGCTGGGTCCAGCCGATTGCGGGTGGCGCACCGTCGTCGGCGCGCGCGGTCCATGCGGACGGGGGCACCAGCGCGGCGATGCAGGCCGCTGCGACGACGACATGACACAGCCGACGAACGATTCCCTTCACCGTCCTCCTCGCACTACGGTTGGCGATCAACGAGGCTTGACGCGCCAGCAAATTCGTACAGTACTTCAGCAGGGACGGTGGCAACGGCTTCTCGGATGAGGAAGGCTGGGGGCGTGTCCGACAGTCCACAGACCACGCCCGACATTCCCGCCATCTCCGCGATCTACGTCGCCTCGCCCGAGGGCGACACCGGCAAGTCGACCATCGCGCTTGGACTGCTGCACCGGCTTGCGGCCACCGTCGCCAGGGTCGGGGTCTTCCGGCCCATCACCCGGATGGGTGAGGACCGCGATTACATCCTCGAGCTGCTGATCGCCCACAGCACCGCCGGCCTGACCTACGACGAATGCGTCGGCGTGGGTTATCAACAGCTGCACGACGATCCAGAGTCCGCCCTCGCCGACATCGTCGACCGGTATCACCAGGTGTCCGAGAAGTGCGACGCGGTGGTGATCGTCGGCAGCGACTACACCGACGTGACCTCGCCGAGCGAACTCTCGGTGAATGCGCGGATCGCCGTGAACCTCGGCGCACCCGTGGTGCTGGCGGTGCGGGCCAAGGACCGCACGCCCGACGACGTCGTGCACGTGGTGGAACTCTGTCTGGCCGAGCTGGCCGGTCAGCACGCGCACACCGCCGCGGTCGTGGCCAACCGCTGCAATCCCGCCGAGCTGACCGCGGTGGCCGAGGCGCTGAAACGGATCGCGCCGAAGAGCTACGTGCTTCCGGAGGAACCGGTGTTGTTCGCGCCGTCGGTGGCCGAGCTCAGGGACGCGGTGGGCGGTGCGGTGATGAGCGGCGACCCGGATCTGCTCAACCGCGAGGCGCTCGGCGTGCTCGTCGCGGGCATGACGGCCGAGCACGTGCTGGAGCGATTGACCGAGAGCATGGCGGTCATCACCCCGGGCGACCGGTCCGACGTCGTGCTCGCGGTGGCGAGCGCGCATGCGGCGGAGGGCTTTCCGTCGATGTCGTGCATGATCCTCAACGGTGGGCTGGCACTGCATCCGGCCATCGCAGACCTGGTGTCCGGGCTCGGGCTGAGGATGCCGATCGTCACCACCGGGCTGGGCACCTATGACACGGCGCGGGCGGTCGCGTCGGCCAGGGGACGGGTGACGACCGATTCGCACCGCAAGATCGACACGGCGCTGAGCCTGATGGACGAGTTCGTCGACACCGCCGAACTGCTTGCGCAGCTGTCGATTCCGATTCCTTCCGTGGTGACGCCGCAGATGTTCACCTATCAGCTGCAGGACCGGGCGCGCTCGGACCGCAAACGCATCGTGTTGCCGGAGGGGGACGACGACCGCATCCTCCGGGCGGCGGGCCGGCTGCTGCAGCGGGCGGTGGCCGACCTCACCATCCTCGGGGAGGAGTCAGCGGTGCGGGCGCGCGCGGCCGAGCTCGGCGTCGACATCTCGGCGGCCACGGTGATCGATCCGCAGACCAGCGAGCTGTGCGACCGGTTCGCCAAGGAGTACGCGGAATTGCGCAAGCGCAAGGGCGTGACGGTCGAACAGGCGCGAGAGATCATCCACGACGTCTCGTACTTTGGCACCATGCTGGTGCACGACGGCATGGTCGACGGCATGGTCTCCGGCGCCAAGCACACCACCGCGCACACGGTGCGGCCGGCGTTCGAGATCATCAAGACGCTGCCGGACGTGTCCACGGTGTCGAGCATCTTCCTGATGTGCCTGGCCGACCAGGTGCTCGCCTACGGCGACTGCGCGATCGTGCCGGACCCGACGGCCGAGCAGCTGGCGGACATCGCGATATCCTCGGCTCGCACGGCCGCCCAGTTCGGCATCGAACCGAGGGTGGCCATGCTGTCGTATTCGACGGGGACGTCCGGTACCGGTGCCGACGTCGACAAGGTCAGGGCTGCTACGGAATTGGTGCGAAGCAGAGAGCCCGATCTGTTGGTGGAGGGGCCCATCCAGTACGACGCGGCAGTGGAGCCGTCGGTGGCGGAGACGAAGATGCCGGACTCCCCGGTCGCAGGCCGGGCGACGGTGCTGATCTTCCCCGACCTGAACACCGGCAACAACACGTACAAGGCGGTGCAGCGCAGCGCGGGGGCCATCGCGATCGGGCCGGTGCTGCAGGGACTCAACAAGCCGGTCAACGACTTGTCGCGCGGTGCGCTGGTCGAGGACATCGTCAACACCGTGGCCATCACGGCGATCCAGGCGCAGGGCAAGTGAGCGCGGCGCGCACCGTGCTGGTGCTCAACTGCGGCTCGTCGTCGCTGAAGTATGCGGTGGTGCAGCCGGATTCGGGCAGCCAGCTGGCGGACGGGATCATCGAACGGATCGGGGCTGGTCCGATCGCGGACCACGAGGCGGCGCTGCGGGCCGCGTTCGACGAGCTGTCCGCCGCGGGGCTGGACCTGGACTCGCTGGGCCTGGTCGCGGTCGGACACCGCGTGGTGCACGGCGGGCCGGACCTGTACCGGCCGACGGTCGTCGACGACGATCTGATCGCGACGCTGGAGCGACTCGCGCCGCTAGCGCCGCTGCACAATCCGCCGGCGATCGTGGGCATCGAGGTGGCGCGCAAGGTGCTGCCCGACCTGCCGCACGTGGCGGTGTTCGACACGGCGTACTTCCATGATCTGCCGGCAGCTGCCTCGCACTACGCCATTCCGCGAGACGTGGCCGAGCAGTGGCACATTCGGCGTTACGGCTTTCACGGGACGTCGCATCAGTACGTCAGCGAGCAGGCGGCGGCGTTCCTCGGTGCTCCGCTGGAGTCGCTGAACCAGATCGTGTTGCACCTGGGCAACGGTGCCTCGGCCTCGGCGATCGTCGGGGGCAGGCCGCAGGACACGACGATGGGCATGACCCCGATGGAGGGTCTGGTGATGGGCACGCGGTCCGGTGACATCGACCCCGGCGTCATCATGTACCTGAACCGGACGGCGGGCATGAGCATGGCCGAGGTCGAGACCATGCTCAACCGCCGATCCGGTGTCCTCGGGTTGGGCGGTGACATCGACTTCCGGCTGCTGCACCGCCGCATCGACGCCGGCGAGCCGGACGCGCAGTTGGCCTACGACGTCTACATCCATCGGCTGCGCAAGTACATCGGCGCCTACCTGGCACTGCTGGGCACCACCGACGTCATCACCTTCACCGCGGGTGTGGGGGAGAACGACGCCGCGGTCCGCCGCGATGCACTGAGTGGCCTTGCGCCGCTGGGGATCGAGCTCGACGAGCATCTCAACGAGAGCCCAGCCCGTTCGCCGCGCCGCATCTCGTTCGAGACGTCCCCGACGACGGTGCTCGTCATCCCCACCGACGAGGAGCTGGCGATCGCGCGAGCATGCGTGGACGTGGTCTGCGACTAGGGACTTCGGTCCAGCCGGTCGGGGCACCGCTGAACCCATCCGGACTGCGTGGCCCCTCGGGTTACGGGTCGGTCAGGAGTCGGTCGGGGTGGTGGTAGTGGTTGATGCGGGCTTGGCCGACGTCGAGTTCGGGTGGGGGTATCCATTCGACGCCGTGGGGTCCGATGGTGACCGTCCAGCCGAGTTCGGCGAGCAGGTTGTCCCCGCGGCAGGCCAGGACTTCCTCGTCGACGTTGGTCTGGCCACCGTTTCGGGCCCAGCCCCTGGTGTGGTGGACCTGGGTGCCGTAGCCGGGGACGGTGCAGCCGGGTTTGGTGCAGCCGCCGTCGCGGGCCAACAGCACGATGCGGTGCGCGGCGGGCGCGATGCGCTTGCTGCGGCCGGCGTAGAGCACCTCGTTGGTGTGGCGGTCGAAGACGGTCAGGTAGTGGTGGGCGTGGCTGGCCAGGCGGATGAGGTCAGCCATCGGGAGCAGGGCGCCGCCGGCGGTGACGCCGCCGCCGGCCCCTGCTTGCAGCTCTTGCAGGGTGGTCTTCACGATGATCGTGGCCGGTAAGCCGTTGTGCTGACCCAATTCCCCCGAGCTGAGCGCCGCGCGGGCGACCGCGGTGAGGGCATCGTGTTGGCGCTGCCCGACACTGCGGTGATCACCGTCGATCTGGGCTTGGCTGGGCGTGCCCTTGGTGCTGGGATGTTCGTCGTCGGGGTTGCACATCCCGGGTGCGGCGAGCTCGGCGAAGATCGGTTCCAAGCTCGCCCAGGCCAGCGGGTCGAGCTCGCCGCGGATGGGCACCATGCCGTCGGGGCGTTGGCGGCCCACCACGAGGTGGCGCTTGCGGGCGCGTTCGGCGTCGTCGGGTTGGGGGCCGTCCTGGTCGATCAACGCGAGCAGGCGCTCGGCGGCCGTGCGCAGTTCGTCGGGGGCCAGCCCGACGGCCACTGCCACCAGTGTCGTTTCGCACTGCTGGCGGGTGGTCGGGTCGACCCACCCGGGCAGGTGGGCGAAGAACCGGCGGATGACCTCGACGTGGCCGGTACCGATCGCTCCGTCGGCCTGCGCGGTGGCGACCTTGGCCAGCACGGGTTCCTG
>NZ_JAWQPU010000011.1:0-133161 GCF_033741125.1 Mycolicibacterium sichuanense
CAAACAAAAACAACCCACACCCAAAGGCACAGGTGGAATTCGAATCAGAAAAAATTCGACCTAACAAAAGACACCAAAAACTGGCATCAAAAAAACAACCACCCACAATGATCGGAAGACGGGGAGTCCCCCACATGAGTGGCCAAAAACAACAAACAAAAACCACCAAACACACTATTGAGTTCTCAAACAACACACCCGCCTGGCCGCGCAACAAGCTAGCGGCGGAAAGCCGCTAGCCGTAGTGCGGACGGTGAAGGAAACCCACTAGAGTGGATTTCCTCCGGGATGTCGTCGCGCTCAGCGGCAGGACCGCGTCGCGATGACTTGGATAAAGTTACGTGCCGGATAACGGAGAGTCAAATCGCCTGGTCAGCGGCGTGTCGAGCATGAGTTCAGGCCCCGAGCACCCGCTCGACACCCGCGACATTGCGCTTACCGCGCCGCAGCACGAGCCACTTACCGTGCAGGAAGTCCGTCGGTTCCGGCGTCCAGTCCTCGGCGTCGACCCTGACGTTGTTCACGTAGACCCCTCCCTCGGCCAACGTGCGACGGGCCTCGCCCTTGCTCTTCGACAGCCCGGTGGCCACCAACAGATCGCCGATGCCACTGGGAACACCGCCGCCGAGCTGGGCCACCGAGGTCTCGCGAAGCGCGGCGGCCAACGTCGCCTCGTCGAGTCCACCTAGGTCACCGCGGCCGAACAGTGCCTGACTGGCCAGTTCGACCGCCTCGGTCGCGGCCGAGCCGTGGACCAGCGTGGTGAACTCCTGGGCCAGCCGGCGCTGGGCCGCGCGTTCATGCGGCCGCTCGGCCGTCGCCGCCTCGAGTTCGGCGAGTTCGTCGGGCGTCAAGAAGGTGAACCACCGCAGGTAGCGGATGACGTCGGCGTCCGCGGTGTTCACGAAGTACTGGTAGAAGGCATACGGGCTGGTCATCTCCGGGTCCAGCCAGAGGCTGCCGCCACCCGTCGACTTGCCGAACTTGGTGCCATCGGCGGCCGTGACCAGCGGAACCGTCAGCGCGTGCACCGTCGCCCCCAGCTTCTGCCGCACCAGCCGCACACCCGCGATGATGTTGCCCCATTGGTCGGACCCGCCGATCTGCAGCGAGCAGCCGTACTTCTGATGCAGCTCCACGTAGTCGTTGGCCTGCAACAGCATGTAGCTGAACTCGGTGTAGGAGATGCCGTCACCGTCGAGTCGCCGGCGAATGGTGTCGCGGTCGAGCATGACGTTGACGGAGAAGTGCTTGCCGACGTCGCGAAGGAAGTCGATGGCCGACAATTGCGAGGTCCAGGTCAGGTTGTTCTCGATGATCGCCCCGGTTGGCGAGTCGTCGAAGTCCACGAACCGCTCCAGCTGACCCCGGATTCGGGTGGCCCACTCCGCGACGACGTCGTCGCCGTTGAGGCTGCGCTCGCCGGTGTCGCGGGGGTCGCCGATCATTCCGGTGGCTCCACCGGCGAGCACGATCGGGCGGTGGCCGGCACGCTGGAATCGGCGCAGCGCCAGCAGCGGCACCAGGTTCCCGGCGTGCAGGCTGGGCGCCGTGGGATCGAAACCCGCATAGACCGTCAGCGGGCCCGAGGCCGTCGCGGCCGCCAACGCGTCGCGGTCGGTGGACTGCGCAATCAAGCCGCGCCAAGCCAATTCGTCGAGGATGCCGCTTTGGGATGTCACGGCGCGATTCTCCCGCATCAGTCGCTGTCGCCCGGCGCGGGTGCCCGGGGACTGCGGCGAAATGCGGACACCTCTGGACGTCCGGCGAGCCAGAACCGCCACGGCCGGTCTGCGGCCTTGCTGACCCCCACCCGGGGGCCGCTGACCGCAGTCGACGGCTGGGCCAGGGTCAGCTGAACGTCAGCTCGACCGTCGAAGAGGTCGATCCCGTTGTCCGCCATGGTGATTCCGAGCGCTGAACACAAATTTCCCGGTCCGCGCGCCAGCGCCGCGGGCCGCACCGAGGGGCCGCGGCGGGCCTGGGCCACCTCGACGCCGTCGGTCAGCACGGCGGCGCGCAGCAGGACGGCTGCCGCCACACCGTCGGCCCCGCACACGACGTTGGCGCACACGTGGATGCCGTGGCTGCGGTAGGCGTACAGCCGTCCCGGGGCGCCGAACATGATCGCGTTGCGTCCACCGCGGCCGCGGTAGGAGTGTGATGCGGCGTCGGGCCACGGCCCGTCCAGCGGGCCGCCATACGCCTCGACCTCGGCGATCACGGCGGTGACTCCGCGCCCGCTGAGCACCCCACCGAGCAGCAGTCGGGCGGCCGAGACCGGGTCGGTGGTCAGCGCGTCAGCGGTCACTGCAGCGATTCTGCCCGGCGCCCTTGACGCCGCCAGCCGCGGGGAGGATATTCATCACATGATGACTTCATCACCCGATGAATTAGTCCGCGGTCACCCGTTACCCGCGATCTCCGTCGAACACCTGACCGTCATCCGCGGCAAGCGCACCGCCCTCGAAGACGTCACGGTTCACGTCGCACCCGGAACCATCACCGGCGTCCTGGGCCCATCCGGCTGCGGCAAGACCACCCTGATCCGCTGCATCGTCGGCACCCAGGTCATCGCCAAGGGCACCGTCCGCGTGCTCGGCAGGCCCGCGGGTTCGGCCGAACTGCGGCACCGCGTCGGCTACGTCACCCAGGACGCCACCATCTATCCGGACCTGCGGGTGATCGACAACGTGCGCTACTTCGCCTCCCTGTATGGCGCCGCCACCGGGGCCGTCGACGAGGCCGTCACCGCGGTCGGGCTGCGCGATCACCGAACGGATTCGTGCGGCAATCTCTCTGGCGGTCAACGCACCAGGGTGTCGCTGGCGTGTGCCCTGGTGGCCCACCCCGACCTGCTGGTGCTCGACGAACCGACCGTCGGCCTCGACCCGGTGCTACGGGTCGATCTGTGGGAGCAGTTCCGCCAGCTGGCCCGCCGGGGCACCACGCTGCTGGTGTCCAGTCACGTCATGGACGAGGCCGACCGCTGCGCAGACCTGCTCCTGCTGCGCGAGGGTCGGCTGCTCGCGCACACCACGCCCACCACCCTGCGAGAGGACACGGGATGTCAGTCACTGGAGGAAGCGTTTCTGTCCGTCATCCGGCACAGCACCGCAGCCGCTCCCGGCTGAGCCCGCAGGCGTACCTGGCCACGACTGGCCGGATCCTGCGACAACTGGCCGGCGATCACCGCAGCGTCGCGATGATCCTCGTCGTGCCGAGCGCGATCATCGCGTTGATGTACTTCATGTTCCGCGACACCCCGCATCGTCCCGGCACGCCACCGCCGTTCGACGATGCGTGCCTGGTCATGCTCGGGGTCTTTCCGCTGATCGTCATGTTCTTGATCACGTCGATCACGATGCAGCGCGAGCGGGTCTCGGGAACTCTGGAACGGATCCTCACCACTCCCCTGCGCCGTCTCGATCTGCTCGCGGCCTACGGCACGGCGTTCTCGATCGCCGCGGCGGCGCAGGCCACCCTGGCCTGCGTCGTCTCGTTCTGGCTGCTCGGCCTGAAGACCGCGGGTAGTCCCGCCCTGGTATTCGTCATCGCGATCATCAATGCCGTGCTCGGCGTCGGGCTGGGATTGTCGTGCAGCGCGTTCGCGCGCACCGAGTTCCAGGCCGTCCAGTTCATGCCGCTGGTCATCGCTCCGCAACTGCTGCTCTGCGGGATCATCGTCCCCCGCCACCTGCTGCCGGACTGGCTGCAGTGGATCAGCAACGCGATGCCCGCCAGCTATGCACTCGAGGCGTTGAAGGAGGTGGGCGCGCACGCCGACCTCACCGCCACCACCGTCCGCGACATCGCGATCGTCGTCGCATTCGCCGTCGTGGCCATGGGACTGGCCGCCGCCACGCTACGGCGCAGGACGCCGTGAGCGGATCCAGCCGCAAACGGCCGGGACGCCCGCCAGGCAGCTCCGACACCCGCGACCGCATCCTGAAGAACGCCCGAGAGTTGTTCGCCCGCAACGGAATCGGCAATACCTCGATTCGGGCGATCGCCGCCGCGGCCGGAGTGGATGCCGCACTGGTCCACCACTACTTCGGCACCAAGGAGCAGCTGTTCGCCGCGGCGGTGCACATCCCCATCGACCCGATGCAGGTGATCGGTCCGATGCGCGAGGTGCCACTGGACCAGCTGGGGATCACCCTGCCGTCGCTGCTGTTGCCGCTGTGGGACTCCGAGATGGGCGCGGGGTTCATCGCCACCCTGCGCTCGCTCCTGGCTGGTGACGACGTCGGCCTGATCCGGTCCTTCCTGCAGGACGTGATCACCGTCGAGATCGGCACCAGGGTCGACGCACCCGCCGGTTCGGGGGCGATCCGCGTCCAGTTCGTCGCCTCGCAGCTGGTCGGCATCGTGATGGCCCGCTACATCCTGGAGCTCGAGCCGTTCAGATCACTGCCGGTGCAGCAGATCGCCGAGACCATCGCACCGAACCTGCAGCACTATCTGACCGGAGACCTGCCCGGGCTCGGCTAGGGTTCGGCCCGATCCAGCAGCGCCTGGTGCTCGGCATCGTCGGTGACGGTGACCGCCTCGGAGATCAGCAGCACGGGTACGCCGGCCTCGATGCGGTAGGCCCGCCGCAATCGCGGGTTGTACAACCGGTCACCGGTGAGTAGCAGCGGGCCGCGGTCCTGCGGACAGACCAGCAGCGCGCGCAGTCGTTGGTCGAGCACGCGATCAGCCGAGCGGGACGCTGATGCCGCCACCGCCGTTGGGATCGAACGGCTGGCCGTTGTTGCCGCCACCGATGCCGATGGTCGGCGGGTTGAGCACGGGACCGCCGCCGGCGCCCTGGCTGCGGGCCTGGTTGCGCTTCTGGTACTCGACCGTCTGCTCCAGCGCCTCGATCAATGGACTCTGGTTCGGACGCTTGTCCAGTGCCGCCTCCAGATCGGTCACGTTGCCCTTGGAGGGAACGAAGCCAAGGGAGCGCAGCTTCATTGCGCTGTGGATCAGATTCGAGATCTGACCGCCGCCCGCGCCGGTGTCGTACTCGGCGTCGATGTCGTCGAGCACGTCCGCATGCGCGGTGCCGACACCCATTCCGAGCAACAGTCCGGTGGCCACCGCGCCGCTGGCCACGGCACCGGTGAACGCGCGCCGCCAGCGTTTCCCGTCGGTCCGTACCGCCATCAATCCTCCATCGTCGACCGTATGAGAGTGTCCGGCCCGACCCGGATGGCCACGTGCGGCCAGCCGGAGCCTAACAAAGCGATTGCGCCGTAGCATTCCGTCACTCGCTTCACTCCGATCACTCCGCGTCGGGCGCCTTGGTGAGCTCGGTCCGGACCGCAGCCGTCAGGCGCTTGTAACCATCCGTGTCGGGATCTAGATACCAGGCGTTACGCGACGGCTTGGGGATGCCCGCCGCGCGCAACGGTCCGAGCAGCGGGCGGTACGTCGCACTGAGCTTCATCTCCGGCACGACGTGCACGACGTCCGGCGCCTCCCCTACCGGCAACCGTCCGAGGGCGTCGTTGAGATCGGCGGTCAGCACGCTGCCGCCCGGGCGGAGCAGCAGCGCCGTCACCGCGACCTCGCGACCGTCGACCGCCACCCGGTAGGTAACCGCCAGATCGACCGCGCCCACCCGGCACACGGTGTCGTTGACCGCGGCGCTGAACACCGGGCCGCGCTCGGTGCGGATCACTGTTCCGCGGTTGTCCACCAGCCAGTAATCGCCGTCCTCGTCGCGCCGGAACAGGTACTCCGTGGACACCCACAGATCCGCGGGGGCGAAGACGCCGCGCTTGATCGACGCCGTCGGGTCGACCGGCCCCCGCGGGTGGGCCAGCAGCACCCCGACTTCACCCGGTGCGGCCCGAGCCACGAAACCCTGGTCGTCCTCCAGGATCAGGTCGCTGTCGGGGTCGTACGCCGCCAGCTCGATGCGTCCACCACCCGGCAGGGGCCTGCCCTCGCTGCCGATCTTGGCGCCCGCCACGTTGGCCAGCACCGCCTGGCCGTCGGTGGTGGCGAAGAACTCGACGACGTGCGCGGGAGCGAACTCCTCCTCCACCCGCCGCCACAGCCCGGTCGGCAGGCCCGACCCGATGAACAGCCGCACGGGGTGGCTGCCGCGCAGCGAGAAGGCCGGGTCGTCGATGACCTCGCGCAGCATCGCCCAGGTGTAGGACACCACGGTGACGCCGTACTGCCGCAGTTCGTGGGCGAACCGGTCCGGGCGCAATCCCCGCGACAGCGCGATGCGGGTGCCACCGACGACCGCCCCGCCGAGGCTGACGAGCAGACCGGACTGGTGGTGCAGCGGGGTCAGGCAATACACGGTGTCCCCGGACCCCAGATTGGCCGCCGACGCGGTGCCGAAGGCCGACCGGGCCCACCGAAAGTTGGTGATCTGCCGGGCGACGAGCTCGCCGCCGACCGTCGCGAACGCGACGTAGGCGAGGTCCTTGGCCAGCCCAGGGTTGGGCCGGTACCACCCGGGCAGGGCGACGACGTCGGGATCGATCTTCTCCATGTCGACGACGTCGTCGTCGTCCGCCAGATCCAGATCGCGGGCCTCGCCGCCACCCAGCACGAGCACCCGCAGCGGCAGCTTGCGAGCGGCGGCCAGGCTGACGGGATCGGCGATGACGTCGGATACCGCACCCAGCCGCGCCGCCTCGGTGAGATCGGCGTCCGGCGGCATCAGGACGGCGACCGCACCAAGGCGCGACAGCGCCGCGATCGCGACCAGTGCGCTGGGCCTGGTCTCCATCAGCACGCCGACGTGGGCGCCCTGGCGCACGCCGACGTCGATGAGACCGCGGACGACGTTGTTGACGCGACGGTCCACCGCCTCGTAGGTGTGCACCCGCCCGTCGAACAACAGGAACTCCCCCTGCGGCGTCGCGCTGGCCTGCTCGGACATGATCCGGCCCAGCGAGATGCGGGTGTGGTCGTTGATCTGACCCAGCCGCGCCAACCGGGGCAGCGTGCGAGCGGTCTCGGCGACCAGGGCCCGGGCCGACTTCTCCGCGGCCACGAAGGCGCCCGCCGCCGACCGCGCCACGCTGAACGTCATCTCCGCCGCAACGCCCGCCCCGTGCGCGATGCGCGATGCCAGGGGAACCCCGCTGTCGCTGGCCGCGGCCGGTTGCAGCGCCATCGGCGCGACGTCGTCGGGCATGTCGCCGTCGCCGGAGATCCACTTGACCCAGGCGGCGACCGTCGGCCATGTCTGGGTGGCGGCCTTCGAACCGACCACGAGACCGAAATGCCCCGTGCGAATCAAGTATTCGTAGACGTCGGCCTGGGGTGAGGCACGTTTGATGCCGCGGACCGACGCGGGCTGGCCGATGTCGTCGACCTCGCCGACCACCGCGAGCACGGGGCAGTCGATGTCGGCCAGGGTGACGAGGTCACCGCGGATGGAGAAACCGCCGCTCATCATTCGGTTGTGGGCGATGAACTGCTTGAGCAGCTCGGCGATCGCCGGTCCCGACCAAGCGATCCAGCCCTCCGAGGCCAGGAAGCGGCGCTGTTGCTCCCGCGGCAGCAGGGCTTCGCGATCGTGCAGCTGGCGCAGGAACTCCAGCCGCGACTGCGCCGTCTTGACGGGGTCGAGCATCTGGAAGCCGGTGCGCGCCAGCCAACCCGGGACGTCGAGGCGGCTGAAGACGTGATCTGCCATGAAGTCGGCGGCACCGACGGCCAGGCCGGCGGGCAGGTTCAGCGGCAACGCAGCCAGGGTGTCGACGGGCGACCCGAAGGCCACGATGCTCGCCAGGTCCTTGGACCGGCGGTACGCGGCGGTCTGGTAGGCGAACATGCCGCCCTGGGAGTAACCCGCCAGGTGCACGTCCCGGTCGGTCACCTTCTTGACGGTGTCGATGGCCTCGCTGAGCGCCACGACGTGGTCGGCGAGGTTGCGCTGCATGCCGCCCTCGACCTGATCGGGCGAGCCGAAGTCGATCACCCACGGGTCGATGCCCGCGGCGTGCAGGATGCCGACGGCGCCGTCGGCGCGGGTGACGTCCCACATGTCGGCCGACATCATCATCGGATGCACCATCAGGACCGGCGGCCCGGCTGGTTTGGCACCGGGCCTGCTGTCCGGCGGGAAGTACCGCCGTAGCCGGTACATCGGCACGCTCTCGACGATCTGGAACGGCGACGGCACCGCCCCGGTCTCCAGACCTCCGTACCGCAGAACCTCCAAACCGTTCTGGGCGGTCGCCACCAACCGTCCCATGGGTCCGGTGATCAACGAAAGGTCCACCACGACCGTCCCCTCTCGTCCGACGCCCCGATCCGACGCCATCATGGCACAGCGAACTTGGGGTACTACGGCGATCGCACCCTATGATCGGCGGCTGATGGCGAACCAGATCAACCTCGAACGCGCGACCGTCGGCTACGGCACGCGCACCCTGCTCGACGGCGTCAGCCTCGGCGTCGAAGAGGGCGACGCGATCGGCGTCGTCGGCCGCAACGGTGACGGCAAGACCACGTTGCTGCAGATCCTGACCGCCACCCGACCTCCGGATTCGGGACGGGTGACCCACGCGTCCGGCCTGTCGGTCGGCTATCTGCACCAGTCCGACGACTTCGCCGCCGATGCCACCGTGCGCGACGTGATCGTGGGCGGCCGGCCCGATCACATCTGGGCGGCCGACGCCGAGACGAGGTCGGTCGTCGAGAACCTGCTGCGGGAGGTGTCGCTCGACCGTGAGGTGAGCAATCTCAGTGGTGGCGAACGGCGCCGGGTCGCACTGGCCGCCGTGCTACTCGCCGGGCACGACGTCCTGGTACTCGACGAGCCCACCAACCACCTCGACGTCGAGGTCATCGGCTGGCTGGCCGGGCACCTGGTCCGGCGCCGCGCCAAGTCACTAGTGGTGGTGAGCCACGACCGGTGGTTCCTGGATGCCGTGTGCACCCGCACCTGGGAGGTGCACGGCGGGTCCGTCGATGCCTATGAGGGCGGTTACGCCGCCTACGTGCTCGCCCGCTCGGAACGCATGCGGGTCGCCGCCGGCACCGAGGCGCGCCGGCGCAACCTGATGCGCAAGGAGCTGGCGTGGCTGCGGCGCGGGCCGCCCGCGCGGACCTCGAAGCCGAAGTTCCGGATCCAGGCAGCCAACGACCTGATCGCCAACGAACCGGAACCGCGCGATTCGCTGGCGCTGCAGCGGTTCGCCACCGCGCGGCTCGGCAAGGACGTCTTCGACCTGCACTCCGTGGTCCTGCGGGCGGGCGACAAGCTCATCCTCGACAAGCTGGACTGGTCGATCGGGCCCGGTGAGCGCATCGGCCTGGTCGGGGTCAACGGCACCGGCAAGTCCTCGGTGCTCAAGCTGCTGGTCGGCGAGATGGAACCGTCGTCGGGCACCGTCAAGCGCGGCAAGACCCTGAAGATCGGCTACCTGAGCCAGGCGCTGGTCGAGCTCGACGGAAATGCCCGCGTGCTGGACGCCGTCGAGAGTGCCCGGCGGATCACCGAACTCGCCGGCGGCCGCGAGGTGAGCACCGCCACGCTGCTGGAGGACTTCGGTTTCACCGGAGACAAGTTGACGACGCGGCTGTCCGACCTCTCCGGTGGCGAGCGCCGCCGCTTCCAGTTCCTGCGTCTGCTGCTCGACGAGCCCAACGTGATGCTGCTCGACGAACCGACCAACGATCTGGACATCGACACGCTCAACGTGATCGAGGACTACCTCGACGGCTGGCCGGGCACGCTGATCGTGGTCACGCACGACCGGTACTTCCTCGAACGGGTGGCCGACGTCACCTACGCGCTGCCGGGCCGCGGCCGTTGCGTGCTGCTGCCCGGCGGGATAGAGCAGTACCTCGCCGAGCGCGTCGAGGCCGACACGGCGTCGGCGGCCCGGCCGGCCGAGCGCCGCGAGACCGATTCGGCCCGCGAACGCCGGACCGGAAAGGAACTGGCGCGCATCGAGAATCAACTCGGCAAGCTCGACGAGCGGATCGCCAAGCTGCACCACACCATGGCCGACGCGGCTGCCGACCACGTCCGCCTCGGCGAACTCAACGTCGAACTGTCCGACATGGTGGCCCGCAAGGAGTCTCTCGAGGAGGAGTGGCTGCTGCTGGCCGAGGACTAGCGCGTCAGGGCCGCAGACGGATCCTGAGCTCGTCGGCGGTGTCGCGCACCACGCCGAGCTGCTTGGCCACCTGCACCGGTGCCGTCCCGCCGCGGGCGTCGCGGGAGTTCACCGAGCCGGCGACGGTCAACACCTCGCGGACCTCGGCGGTCAGCCCCGGGTGGATGGCTGCGAGTTCGTCGTCGGTCAGTTCCTCCAGACCGACGCCGCGCGCCTCGGCGACCTTGACCGCGGCTCCGGCGGCCTCGTGGGCTACCCGGAACGGAATCCCTTGCCGCACCAACCATTCCGCGATGTCGGTGGCGAGTGTGTACCCCAGCGGCGCGAGCTCGGCCATCCGCTCCGCGTCGAAGGTGAGGGTGCCTACCAGGCCGGCCATCGCCGGCAGCAGCAACTGCAGCTGACCCACCGAATCGAAGACCGGCTCCTTGTCCTCCTGCAGGTCCCGGTTGTAGGCCAGCGGCTGCGCCTTCAGCGTGGCGAGCAGCCCGGCGAGGTTGCCGATCAGCCGGCCCGACTTGCCGCGAGCCAGCTCGGCGATGTCGGGGTTCTTCTTCTGCGGCATGATCGAGCTGCCGGTCGACCAGGAGTCGTGCAGTCGGACGTAGCCGAATTCGGTCGTACTCCATAGGATCACGTCCTCGGCGAGCCGGGACAGGTCCACGGCGACCATCGCCAGCACGAAGGCTGCCTCGGCGGCGAAGTCGCGTGCCGCGGTCGCGTCGATGGAGTTGTCGGCCGCGGCGGTGAAGCCGAGATCGGCGGCGATGGCGTCGGGATCGAGACCGAGCGACGAACCGGCCAGCGCTCCGGAGCCGTACGGTGACACCGCGACGCGGTCGTCGAGGTCGAGGATCCGGTCGACGTCGCGCAGCAGCGGATGGGCGTGGGCGAGCAGGTGATGAGCCAGCAGGATCGGCTGCGCCGACTGCAGGTGCGTCTTGCCGGGCATGATCTCGGTCGGGTGTGACGATGCCTGCGTGGCCAGCGCACCGACGACGTCGAGCACCCCGTTGCCGATCCCTCGCATGGCGTCGCGCAGCCACATCCGAAACAGCGTGGCCACCTGATCGTTTCGCGACCGGCCCGCGCGCAACCGGCCGCCGAGATCGGCACCCGCCCGGTCGATCAGACCTCGTTCGAGCGCGCCGTGGACGTCCTCGTCCGACGGCAGCGGACCGAAGCTCCCGTCGGCGACGTCCTCACCGAGGCTGTCCAGACCCGCGAGTAGGCCGTCCCGCTGCTCCTCGGTCAGCAGCCCGGCCCGGAAGAGCACCAGCGCGTGCGCCTTGGACGCCCTGACGTCGTACGGCGCGAGCACCCAGTCGAAGTGCGTCGACTTGCTCAACGCCGCAAGCGCTTCCGACGGACCGTCGGCGAACCGCCCGCCCCACAGCGAGCCCTCGTTGGTGCTCACGACTGGCCTCCGCTCGTGGTCACTGGCCGGCCAGGTCCCGCTGCGCGGCGATCTTCGAGCTCAGCCCGTGCACGTGCACGAAGCCCTTGGCGGAGGACTGGTCGAAGGTGTCACCCTCGTCGTAGGTGGCCAGGTTGAAGTCGTACAGCGATTCGCTGCTGCGCCGGCCGTTGACCGCGATGTGTCCACCGTGCAGGACGAGTCGGATCTCGCCGCTGACGTGCTCCTGGGTGTGGTCGACGAACGATTCGAGCGCACGCTTGAGCGGTGAGTACCAGAGGCCGTCGTACACCAGCTCGCTCCACTTCTGGTCGGTGTGGCGCTTGAACCGGCCCAGCTCGCGTTCCAGCGTCACGTGCTCGAGCTCGGCGTGCGCGGTGATCAGCACCATGGCACCGGGTGCCTCGTAGATCTCGCGGCTCTTGATGCCGACCAGCCGGTCCTCGACGACGTCGAGCCGGCCGACGCCCTGGGCGCCGGCGCGGCGGTTCAGTTCGACGATGGCCTCCAGCACGGACACCTCGCGCCCGTCGATGGAGACCGGCACGCCCTTCTCGAAGCCGACGATCACCTCGTCGGGGCTGCTCCAGTTGACCGTGGGGTCCTCGGTGTAGTCGTAGACGTCCTTGGTCGGCGCGTTCCAGAGGTGCTCGAGGAACCCGGTCTCGACGGCGCGGCCCCACACGTTCTGGTCGATCGAGAACGGCGACCGCTTGGTCACGTTGATCGGGATGGCGTTCTCCTCGGCGAACGCGATGGCCTTCTCACGGGTCCACGCGTAGTCGCGCACGGGCGCCAGTACCTCGAGATGCGGTGCGAGCGAGGCGAACCCGACCTCGAAGCGCACCTGGTCGTTGCCCTTGCCGGTGCAACCGTGGGCGACGATGCCGCCGCCGTGCTCCTTGGCCGCGGTGACCAGATGCTTGACGATCAGCGGCCGGCTGATCGCCGAGACAAGCGGGTAACGGTCCATGTACAGCGCGTTGCTCTTGATGGTCGGCAGGCAGTACTCATTGGCGAACTCGTCGCGTGCGTCCACCACCACGGCCTCGACGGCGCCACAGTCCAGGGCGCGCTGACGCACGACCTCCATGTCCTCACCGCCCTGACCGAGGTCGATGGCCACGGCCACCACCTCGCGACCGGTTTCCTTGCCGATCCAGCTGATCGCGACGGAGGTGTCCAGACCGCCGGAGTACGCCAGGATGACGCGTTCGGACATGTGATTCGATCTCCTCTGTTGGGGCTGACTGAAGTTCTGGGCTTACTTGAGGTCTTCGAGGGCACGGGCCAGTTCGGCGCCCGTCATGGGTTCGCGGGCGATCACCAGGATGGTGTCATCCCCGGCCACGGTGCCGACGACGTAGGGCAGCGCCGAGCGATCGATGGCACTGGCCAGGTAGTGGGCAGCCCCCGGCGGGGTGCGCAGGACCGCGAGGTTTCCGCTGGCGTCGGTGGACACCAGCAGCTCGCCGAGCAGCCGCGTCATCCGGTCGGTACCGCCGCTGACTCCGCGCACCGGGCTGCCGTCCTCGGGCACCACGTACACGCCGGTGCCGCCGTCGGCGCCGCGCAGCTTGACCGCTCCGAGCTCCTCGAGGTCCCGCGACAGCGTGGCCTGCGTGACGTCGATGCCCTCGGCGGCCAGCATCGCGGCCAACTCGCTCTGACTGCGCACCGAGTTCGACGACAGCAGCGTCACGATGCGCGCCTGCCGTCCCGCTCTCGTTGCAGTCGTCACGGTCACGACCGGTCCAGCAGCCACACCAGCAGCGCCTTCTGCGCGTGCAGCCGATTCTCGGCCTCGTCCCAGACGGCGCTCTGCGGTCCGTCGATCACGTCATCGGTGATCTCGTGGCCGCGGTGCGCCGGAAGGCAGTGCAGCACCACGGCTTCGGAATCGGCGAGCTGCAGCATCTCGGCGCCGACCTGGAACGGGCGGAACGGCCGCACGCGGTCGAGCCCGTCGTTCTCCTGACCCATCGAGGTCCACGTGTCGGTCACCAGGACGTCGGCCCCATGCGCGGCGGCCTTCGGGTCGGCGGTCACCGTGACGCTGGCCCCGGTATCGGCGGCGCGCCGCTCCGCGGCCGCCACGAACTGCCGTGCGGGCTCGAAACCCGTTGGCGCGGCGATGGTCACGTCGATGCCCGCGGTGACGCCACCCAGCATCAGCGAGTGGGCCATGTTGTTGGCGCCGTCGCCGAAGTAGGCCATCTTCAGTCCCGCGAGCGAACCCTTGCGCTCGATCAGAGTCTGCAGGTCCGCCAGCACCTGGCACGGATGGAACTCGTCGGACAGCGCGTTGATCAGCGGCACCGTCGAACCGGAGGCCATGGCCGCCAGCCGTTCCTGGGCGAAGGTCCGCCAGACGATCGCGTCGACGTACCGGGACAGCACGCGGCCGGTGTCCTCCAGGGTCTCCTCGCGGCCCAGCTGAGTGCTGCGACCGTCCACCACGACGGCGTGGCCGCCAAGTTGGGCGATGCCCATCTCGAACGAGAAACGCGTTCTGGTGGAGTTCTTCTCGAAGATCACCGCGACTCCGCGGGGGCCCTCCAGCGGCCGGGCGCTGAACGGCGCCTCCTTCAGTTCGGCGGCCAGGGCCAGCACCTCGGCCTGCTCCGCGGGCGAGAGATCGTCGTCACGCAGGAAGTTGCGAATGGTCATGGCGCGGGCTCCGATTCGTTGGCTGCGGTGTCGAGGACCCCGGGCAGGGCCTCGAGGAACGCGTCGATCTGAGCCTCGGTCACCACCAGCGGCGGCGCCAACCGGATGACGTCGGGCGCGGCGGCGTTGACCAGGAAGCCCGCCTCACGCGCAGCGGTCTCGACGGCCTTGCCGCGTGGCGCGGTCAGCACGATGCCCCGTAGCAGGCCCCGGCCCCTGACGTGGTCGACGAGCGGATGTCCGATGGCCTCGACGCCGTGGCTGATGGCCTTGCCGAGCACGCCGGCGCGGGCGACCAGGTCGTCCTCGGCGAGGGTGCGCAGCACCGCCAGTGCGGCGGCGGTGCACACCGGGTTGCCGCCGAAGGTGCTGCCGTGCAGGCCCGGTGTCAGCAGGCCGGCCGCGTCGCCGATGGCCAGGCAGGCACCGATCGGCAGGCCGCCGCCGAGACCCTTGGCCAGGGTGACCACGTCAGGGGTGATGCCGTCGTGCTGGTGGGCGTAGAAGGTCCCGGTGCGTCCCACGCCGGTCTGGACTTCGTCGAGGACCAGCAGCGTGCCGCGGGCGGCGGTGATCTCGCGCGCCGCGGCGAGGTACCCGGGGGGCGGGGTGACGACACCGCCCTCGCCCATGATCGGTTCGAGGAAGACGGCCGCGGTGCGGTCGGTGACGGCGGCGCGCAGCGCCTCGACGTCGCCGTAGGGCACGTGGGTGACGTGACCCGGCAGCGGCGCGAACGGCGCCTGCTTGGACGGCTGGCCGGTGAGCGCAAGCGAACCCATCGTGCGGCCGTGGAAGGCACCCTCGGCGGCGACGAGCTCGGTGCGCCCGGTCAGCCTGCTGATCTTGAAGGCGACCTCATTGGCCTCGGTTCCGGAGTTGCAGAAGAACACCCGCGCGGTGACGTCACCGCCGAGCTGGGCGACGAGCGCCTCGGCCAGGGCGATCCCCGGCTCGGTGGCGTACAGGTTGGACGTGTGACCAAGCGTGTTCAGCTGCGTGGTGACCGCCTCGATGACGGCGGGATGCCGGTGCCCGAGCACGTTGACTGCGATGCCACCCAGCAGATCGACGTAGGACCGACCGTCGGCGTCGGTGACCACCGCGCCGTCGCCGCTGACGAGCGCGACCGGTGGCGTGCCGTAGTTGTCCATCATCACTGCCTGCCAACGCCGTTGCAGCCCTTGAGTGTTCGTGTCGGTCACTTCATCACCACCTCTTTCCCGTCGCTTCGCTCGCCCCGGATCTTCGTTCCGGATCCGTCGTTCGTGAACAATTCGACCAGCACGCAGTGCTCGACCCGCCCGTCGATGACGTGGGCGCTGGGCACTCCCCCGCCGACGGCGCGCAGGCACGCCTCGATCTTGGGCACCATGCCGGCCTCCAGCGAGGGCAGCAACTCCGTCAGCGCGACGACGTCGATCTCGCTGACCAGCGACGAGCGGTCGGGCCAGCTGGTGTAGAGGCCCTCGACGTCGGTCAGCATCAACAGCTTCTCGGCCGAGAGCGCCTCGGCCAGGGCGGCCGCCGCGGTGTCTGCGTTGACGTTGTACACCACGCCCGCGGCATCCGGCGCAATCGTCGAGATGACCGGAATGCGGCCGCCGTCGATGAGGTCCAGCACGGCGCGGGTGTCGACCTTCTCGACGTCGCCGACCAGGCCGATGTCGGTGGCGACGCCGTCGACGGCGACCGTTCGGCGCACGGCGGTGAACAGCTGGGCGTCCTCGCCGGTGATGCCGACGGCGTAGGGACCGTGGGCGTTGATCAGGCCGACGAGCTCGCGGCCCACCTGACCGAACAACACCATGCGGGCGACGTCGAGCACCTCCGGGGTGGTGACGCGGAAGCCGCCCTTGAAGTCACCGGCGATGCCGAGCCGCTTGAGCATCGCGCTGATCTGCGGACCGCCTCCGTGCACGACGACGGGGTGGATGCCGCAGTTGCGCAGGAACACCATGTCCGCGGCGAAGGCCGCCTTGAGCGTCTCGTCGGTCATGGCGTTGCCGCCGTACTTCACCACGACGATCTTGCCGTGCAGCGCCTTGAGCCACGGCAGCGCCTCGGCGAGCACCGCCGCCTTGGTCTGGGTGGTGGTCACGAGGAGTAGGCCGAGTTCTCTTCGACGTAGGCGTGCGACAGGTCGGTCGTGCGGACCGTGCCCTCCCCCGAGCCGACTCCGAGGTCGACGACGACGGAGACGTCGGCGCCGGTCAGGTCCACCTCGCGCGCGCCCGGTACCCCGGCGCCGTCGACGCACACCGGAGAGCCGTTGAAAGACACGCTGATTCGCTCCGGAGCCATGTCGACGGGCGCCATCCCGACGGCGGCGAGCACCCGGCCCCAGTTGGGATCGGAGCCGAAGATCGCCGTCTTGACCAGGCTGTCCCGCGCGATGACCCGGGCGGCGACGACCGCGTCGGCCTCACTGGCCGCGCCGGTGACGGTGACCGCGACGCGCTTGGTGACTCCCTCGGCGTCGGCCTGCAGCTGGGCACAGAGGTCGTCGCAGACGGCGAGCACCGCGGCGTCGAGTTCGGCCTGGGTCGGCGCGATCTCGCTGGCGCCCGACGCCAGCAGGAGCACGGTGTCGTTGGTCGAGCAGCTGCCGTCGATGTCGAGCCGGTCGAAGGTACGGCTGGTCGCGTTGCGCAGCGCCGCGTCCAGCGCCTCGGCGTTGGCCACTGCGTCGGTGGTGATCACGCACAACATGGTCGCCAGTGAGGGCGCCATCATGCCAGCGCCCTTGGCCATCGCGCCGATGGTCCAGCTGCCCTCGTGGTGCAGCGCCACCTGCTTCGGGACGGTGTCGGTGGTCATGATGGCCTGGGCCGCCTCGGCGCCACCGGTCAACCCGCCCGCCATCTCGTGCACGACGTCCTCGACCCCGGCCAGCACCTTGTCCATTGGGAGCCGGTCGCCGATCAGGCCCGTCGAGCAGACCGCGACCTCGATGGCGCCGGTCTCGGTGCCCCAGTTGGACAGGGCGGTGGCGACGGCCTCGGCGGTGGCGTGGGTGTCCTGGAACCCGGGCGCGCCCGTGCAGGCGTTGGCTCCGCCGGAGTTCAGCACGACCGCGCGCAGCCGGCCCGTGGTCATCACCTGCTGCGTCCAGAGCACCGGTGCGGCCTTGACCTTGTTGCGGGTGAACACCCCAGCAGCGGCGTAGTCCGGTCCCTCGTTGAAGACCAGCGCCAGGTCCGGCCGGCCGGATGCCTTGATGCCCGCCGAGATGCCGGTCGCCCGGAAACCCGATGGCGCCGTCACGCCCTGGGTACGCACCAGCGCGCCGGAGCCCGTCTCCATCCGCGTCACGGTGCCACCCCCACGATCGACAGTCCTTCCGTCTCCGGCCATCCCAGTGCCAGGTTCATCGACTGCACCGCGGCCCCTCCAGTTCCCTTGACCAAGTTGTCTATCGCGCAGAGCGCCACCAGCACCCCGGCATCCGCGTCGACCGCGACGGCCACCTGCGCGGCATTGCTCCCGATGACCGAACCGGTCGCCGGCAGCCGTCCCGGAGGCAGCAGGTGCACGAACGGCTCGTCCCCGTAGGTCTTCTCGTAGACCGCCCGGACGTCGTCCAGCGACGCGTCGGTACGGGCCGTGCACGTCGCGAGGATGCCCCGCGACGTCGGAATCAGCACCGGCGTGAACGAGACCGTCACGTCGGCGTCGGTGACGCGGCGCAACCCCTGGGCGATCTCCGGTGTGTGCCGGTGCGCGCCGCCGACGTTGTAGGCCCGCGCCGACCCGATGACCTCCGAGCCCAGCAGGTCCACCTTCGCGGCCCGGCCAGCCCCGGAGGTACCGCTGACGGCGACCACGGTCACGGCAGGCTCGACCAGACCAGCGGCCAACGCCGGGAACAGCGCCAGCAGGGCGGCCGTCGGATAGCAGCCCGGCACCGCGATGCGCCTGGCGCCGCGCAGCGTGTCGCGACCACCCGGCAACTCGGGCAACCCGTAGGGCCAGCTGCCGGCGTGGGCGGAGCCATAGAACCGTTCCCACGCCGCGGGGTCGGTGAGCCGGAAGTCGGCGCCACAGTCGACGATCAGTACGTCGGGCCCGAGCCGTTCGGCCAGGGCACCGGAGTGGCCGTGCGGCAGGCCGAGGAACACGACGTCGTGGCCCTCGAGCACGGCCGGGTCGGTGGCCTCCAGGACACGGTCGGCCAGGGGAAGCAGATGCGGGTGATGCTCGCCTAGGCTGGTGCCCGCACTCGCCGCGGCGGTCAGCGCGCCGATACGCAGCCGACCGTCCGCGTAGGCGGGATGGCCGAGCAGCAACCGAAGTATCTCGCCGCCCGCATAGCCGCTGGCACCAGCGACCGCCACTGAGATCATGCAGTGATTCTGCATGTTTATGCATCCGGTTGCAAACTGATTAACCGATCGGACGGTTCGACGCCGGCGTGACACGATCGACACCAGACCTTCACCCGTACGACGGTTCGACGGCGACGGGCATCGATGCTCGTTGGGTAGCCTCGACGCAAGGCTGATCGTGAATCGCGGCAGTCCTGCCGATTGGCGACGGCTCAACCTCGACAGCGGAGATGTCCTGAACGAGCACAGATCGGTTCCACGAGCAGCATGATCACCGAGTCCTCCGAATCCTTCGGTACCCGTACCCCTTCTTCCGGTACCCGTACCGAGTCCTCGATCGTGCGTACCGCGGCCGCCGACGGCGAGCCGGACATCTTGCGTGGGGACGACGACCTGCCCCAGGTGCTGGCCGACACCGTCGTCGACTTCCTGCACGCCCCCCGCGCCCGCGGTGTCATCCACGCCGTCTGCGCCATCGTCGCCACCATCGCCGGTGCCGTCCTGGTGCAGGTGGCCTGGCTGCACGGGTCACCGACGGCAGGCGTGGCCACGCTGGTCTACACCGCGACCATCGTCGGAATGTTCAGCGTCAGCGCCGTGTACCACCGCGTGCAGTGGAAGAGTCGCGCCACGCGCAAGTGGATGAAGCGCGCCGACCACTCGATGATCTTCGTCTTCATCGCCGGTAGCTACACGCCCTTCGCTCTGCTGGCCATGCCACCGCAGACCGCCCGGCTGGTGCTGACGATCGTCTACGGCGGCGCGGCCGCCGGCGTCGCCCTGAAGATGTTCTGGCCGTCGTCACCGCGCTGGGTGGGCGTGCCGCTCTACCTGCTGCTCGGCTACGCCGCGATCTGGTTCGCACCGGTGCTGCTGGCCGGCGGCGGTGTCGGCGTGGTGGCCCTGCTGATCGCCGGCGGCGTGCTCTACAACATCGGGGCCGTCCTCTACGGCGTGCGATGGCCGAACCCGTGGCCGCAGACGTTCGGATACCACGAGTTCTTCCACGCCTTCACCGCCGCGGCCGCGATCTGCCACTACGCCGCGATCTGGCTGCTCATCCTCTAGCGCCGAACCCGGGTTACTTGAGCGGCAACCCGGTGATCGCCCTGGCCATCACCAGCCGCTGGATCTCACTGGTGCCCTCGAAGATGGTGAAGATCTTCGCGTCGCGGTGCATCCGCTCGACGGGGTAGTCCCTGGTGTAGCCGTTGCCACCGAGGATCTGGATGGCCTCGTCGGTGACGTAGACCGCGGCCTCGCTGGCCGCGAGCTTGGCCATCGAACCCTCCGCGTTGACGAAGGGCTTGTCGTTGCGCGCCATCCAACCCGCGCGCCACACCAGCAGGCGGGCAGCGTCGATGCGGGTCTTCATGTCGGCGAGCTTGAAGGCGATGGCCTGGAAGTCCCCGATCTTGCGACCGAACTGCTCGCGCTCCTGCGCGTAGTCCAGGGCGTACTCATACGCGGCGCGGGCCACCCCGAGCGCCATCGCCCCGACCGACGGGCGGGTGCGCTCGAAGGTCTTCATGGCCGCCTGGCCCGCCGAGCTCTTGCCCTCGCGCGCCCTGGCGATCCGCTCGTCGAACTTGTCCTTGCCACCGATGATCAGTCGACCCGGGATGCGCACGTCGTCGAGCACCACCTCGGCGGTGTGGGACGCACGGATGCCGTGCTTCTTGAACTTCTGGCCCTGGCTGAATCCCTTGGTCCCTGGCGGGATGATGAACGTCGCCTGGCCGCGCGAACCCAGCTCGGGGTAGACCGACGCCACGACCACGTGGACATTGGCGATGCCGCCGTTGGTGGCCCAGGTCTTGGTGCCGTTGATGACCCATTCGTCGGTGGCCTCGTCGTAACGGGCCCGGGTGATGATGGCGGCCACGTCCGAACCCGCGCCGGGCTCGGAGGAACAGAAGGACGCCAAGTACGGCTCGGCGACCGTGCCGAACATCTGCGGCAGCCACTCGCCCAACTGTTCGGGCGTTCCGGTCGCCGCCAGCGAGGCCGCGGCCAGACCGGTGCCGAGGATCGACAGCGCGATGCCAGCGTCACCCCAGAACATCTCCTCGAATACCGTGAGCATGCCAAGACCGCTGGGCTCGGCGGCTTGGGTGGCGAAGAGCTCGACCGAGTAGAGACCGATCTTGGCGGCCTCCGCAATGATCGGCCACGGCGTCTCCTCACGCTCGTCCCACTCCGCGGCGGCAGGCCGGACGACCCGTTCGGCGAAGTCGTGGACCCAATCTCGGACCTCGATCACGTCATCGGACAGCTCGAGTGAAAATGTCATGCGGAGTGGTCCTTTCGGCGGATTCGCCCCGCGCGTCGGGGGCCAGAATGGCTGCCCGTGGCAACCACGTCACTGCGGTGAACGACTGTACACAGCCGAAGGTCATACGTCGCAGCGACCCGGGGGCGGCACCACAAGAGCCGGGGCGAGGCCTCAGACGCTGCAACGGCGATAATGCCGAGCGTGCCGTCCGTCGACCCCTTCCGCATTCACGTCTCCGACGAGGTCCTGGCCGATCTGCGCCGACGTCTGTCCAACACGCGCTGGCCCGAGGCCGAGTGCGTCGAGGACTGGAGCCAGGGCATCCCGCTGGCCTACACCCGCGAACTCGCCGAGTACTGGGCCAACGACTACGACTGGCGAACCAGGGAAGCCGCTCTGAACCGGTTCGAGCAGTTCGTGACCGAGATCGACGGTCTCGCCATCCACTTCATCCACCAGCGCTCACCACACCCCGATGCCCTTCCCCTGGTCATCACCCACGGTTGGCCCGGTTCGGTGGTCGAGTTCCAGAAGGTCGTCGAACCGCTCACCGACCCCACCAGATACGGCGGCGACGCGCGGGACGCCTTCCACGTCGTGTGCCCATCCCTGCCCGGTTTTGGCTTCTCGGGCCGTCCCAGCGCCACGGGCTGGAACACCGACCGGGTGGCCCGGGCGTGGGACACCCTGATGGGTCGACTCGGCTACGACCGCTACGGCGCGCAGGGTGGCGACTGGGGTGCCGCGGTGACGACGGACATCGGACGCAACGTCGGGGGGTGCGTCGCCATCCACACCAACATGCCGCTCGCCGCGCCGCCGCCCGGCGTGCTGGACGACCCGACCCCCGCGGACGAGATCGCGCTGGCCGCCATGAAGTACTACCGCGACCACGACTCCGGTTACTACAAGCAGCAGGCCACCCGACCGCAGACCCTCGGCTACGGACTGGTGGATTCGCCCGTGGCCCAGCTGGCGTGGATCGTCGAGAAGTTCTGGTCGTGGACGGATTGCGACGGCCATCCCGAGAACGCGATCAGCCGAGACGAGCTGCTCGACGACGTCACCCTCTACTGGGTGACCGGCACGGGCGCCTCGTCGGCCCGGTTCTACTGGGAACGCGCGCACTCCCCGGACTCCGGTGCCCGGGTGGAACTGCCCACCGGCATCGCGGCGTTCCCGAAGGAGATCACCCGTCCGCCGCGGGCCTGGTGCGAACCGCGATATCACATCACCCACTGGACGGACATGCCGCGTGGCGGTCACTTCGCCGCTTTCGAGCAGCCTCGGCTATACGTCGACGACGTGCGCGCGTTCTTCGCAACCGTGCGCTGAGCGCACTGGGCACTTAGCTGGCCGCCGACCCGGCTAACACCGCGCCGACACCCCCGACGGCAGCCTCGGAATTCTGCCCCGAAATACCCTCCCACCAGCGCCGACTTCGTGCCACACTGCTGATCTGTCGGCCGCGGGGTGCGGCCCTCTCGTGGCAGAAGGGGACGATGTGACTCCGTCACCCTGGCGCATCGCCACCGGTGCCTGGCTGCTGGCAGCCGCCCTGGTGCTGACCGCCGGCGCTGCCGCCGCCATGGCCGACTCCGGGTCCGATGCCACCAAGACGGGCGACGACTCCTCGAGCGCGAACGTCTCCGATGCCTCCGGTGACCGCCCGCCCGGGCGCACGCACACCGCCACGCCCACCCACGAGACCGCGCCGACGTCGCGCCGCACGGCCGCCGGCGCTCCCGTATCGTCGGCTTCGGCTTCGGAGTCGGGCGACGACCAGTCCCCACCCCCGGCCCGCGTGCGGACCGCGCACGTCGCCGCACGCACCGCAGCGACGGACTCCGCCGACCAGGCCGCATCCCCCAAGACCGACCCGAGCCCCGCGAGCGAGCCGGCGGCCGACGCCGGCACGCCGAACACTGCCACCCCCGAGACCCTCAACGTCACCGCACCCGCCGAACCCACCCCGGCCCCGACGCAGACCGAGAGCACCGGAACCGAGCCTTACGGGACGTCATCGGAGGCCGGCACGCCCGAGACGACTCAGCCACCCACCACCGTGGCGGTCGAGTCACCGAGCGTGGCTGCATCAGCGCCGAACGCGGGTTCCGACGCCACCTCCGTCACCACCGAGGCGGCCGCCGTGACCACGCCGGACACGCCACCGACCACCACCGCGGCCGCCGAGCCCACGACACCGGCCCCGACACCGACCCAGGCCACCGACGTCGCGGCGCCCCCGGTCACCACCGTGGTCGTCGACGACGACCTCTCACCGGCCGCGGTCGCCGCCCGAAACCGGTCGAATGCCGTCGGATCCTCGCCGCTGTTGATCCTGCGAAAGTCGGCGTCCAGTTCCTGGTTCTCCCTGAGCGGCAACCTCGCCGGTGAGGCCACGATGCAGCAGAACGCAGAAGGGTCGGCGGCGCCGCCGGCATCGGTGTTGGCCGGCAAGTACACCGCACTGGGAGCGTCACCGCTTGCGGCGCGAGCCCCGCTCGGCGCCGACGCGCAGCTGCCCGAAGGTCTTCGGACGTTCCTGCACAGCTACGGCGGACTGGTCGTCGCCGCTTCGCTGTCGGCCATGGCCGCCGCGGCGCTGCCCGGCATCTTCGGGATCGTGCTGCCCGCCCTTGCCGGGATGCGCATCGGGTATCGGCAGGCCAAGGCCGCCGGCGGGCTACGGTCGTCGCGCCTTGCGCGCTTCGCCGGTTCCGGGCCCCTTGGCATCGTCCGGTCTGGCTCGGCGATCTCGCTGCGACCCCGAACGGCGCGTGCGGGGCGTCTGGTAGACGCCCACGACCACGTCGCCTGACCCGTCAGCGCGCCGACGCGACCTCCTCGACGGCCAGGATGCGCCACTGCCACGACCCGAGCGTCACCGGCCAGCCGTCACGAAGTTCGTCGCCCGGGTGGATCCTCGCGATGCCGGACGACGCGTCGGTCAGCCGGTGGGCCCGACCGAGGACGTCCGGCCACGGCACCCGTACCCGAGCCGAAGCCGTCGACGCAGAGAGGTTGACGACGATCAGCCACCGGCGCGGCCCGTCCCAACCCCACCCGAGCAGACCCGCCCCGGTCACCTCGCACCGACTCCAGGACCCGGAACGGAAGGTGTCGTCGGCCAGGATCACGAGCAGTGCGCGATGGAAGGAGGCCACCCGCGAGTCGACGGCTTCCCGGGGCGCCCGGCCCAGGAACACCGGCACGTGCGTGGTCCGCCCCTCCAGCTGGCCCCGATGCACCAGACGGGCGCCGGCCTGCGTCAGCGTGGCGACCGTGACCGCTTCCAGCCGCGCCGGATCGAAGATCGCTGCCGCCCGCGCCTCGTCGTGGTTCTCGACGAACCGCAGCAGCCGGTCCTGAAAGCTCGTATCGGCACTCAGATGGTCACCGACGGCCGCGGCGTCACCGTCGACCAGCCGGTCGTAGAGGCGTTTGTCGTAGCAGAAGTCGAAACCCTGCCGCTGCAGCGGTTCCTCCATGTCCCAGTACGCCTCGGCGACGAACGTGAAGGCGGGGTGACGCCGGCGCACCGCCGCGATCGCCTCGGGCCAGAACTCGGTGTCCGGCGGATCGCCGACCCGCGGCCCCCACGTCCTGGCGAATACGTCGTTCATCATCAGCATCGCCATGTCGCAGCGCACCCCGTCGCACTGATCGGCGATGTCGGTCAGCGTGGCGGCCGCGGCGGCACGAAGTGCGGGTGCGAAGGCGTTGAGCTGCAGCACGTCCCGCCACGCCGGGAAGTAGGGATCGCGGCCGTTCGCCAGCACCCGTCCGGCGACGTCGACGAAGGACTGCGGCTCGGCGAGCAGCTCGGCCGGGCTGCCGGCGACGAAGAACTCCGGGTGCGCCGTCGTCCACGGGTGGTCCATGGCGACGTGGTTGGGCACGAAGTCGAGGAGCAGCCCGAGGCCCCGCTCGGCCAGCGCCGAGCGGGCGGCCGCCAGCCCGCGGCGACCGCCGATGTGCTCGTCGACGTCGTAGGACCGGACGCAGTAGGCCGACCCGACGACGTCGCTGGGCTGCCAGTCGGGCAGTGCGGCCCGAAACGACTCGACCAGCGAGGGGTCGGCGAGCGCGGCCGCGATCCCGGCCGGGCTGCGGGCCCACACGCCCATCAGCCAGACGGCATCGAAGCCCATCTCGGCGATGGCGTCCCAGTGGCGTTCGGGCACCGTCGCCAGGTTCACCGAGCGGCCCTCGCTTGCGCCGATCTCGGCCAGCCAGGGCCAGGTGTCGATCTCGTAGACCAGCGGGTGCCGAGCCGCCGCCCACCGCGACGGCACCGTCAGCGGTTCAGGAACCAGATCCGGCTCGAGAGTGCGGTGGCGAACGTGCACCACAGCGGGTACGCCCACAGCACCCGCGCCGGGGCTCCCTTGACGCCGACCGCGCGCCGGGTCAGGTCGGCGCTGCTGACCGCCAGCGCCCCCGCAAGCACCGCGGACGGCCCGAGCTTCCGACGGTTGAAGAACAGCCATGACCAGCTGCCGTTGAGCACCAGGTTCAGCACGAGCAACGCCGAGAAGGTCTTGGCCGCGTCGTGGTCGCCACGCTCGTCGAGCTCGTCGATGGTCGCGGCGGACACCACCGCGAGGTCGGCGTAGAGAATCGGCCAGACGATCGGGAAGGCCTGCCTCGGCGGCTGGAAGCTCGGCTTCCGCAACGTCTGGTACCAGGCGGATTCCACTACGGGGCCGGTCGCGAGCCCACCGAGCAGAGCGGTGACCGCGGCGGCACCCGAGGTCTTGGCCAGGGTGAGCGCGCGCATGAGAATTCCTTTCGGCGGCGGGAGGTACCCAGCCTGCCACATCGGCGATCGGCGCGGATGCCGATCGGCAACCGTCAGCGACGCCGGCGCAGAATCCGGAACCCACCGTAAAGCACAAGGGCCACAATGAAGTTGACGAAGTAGGCAATGTCCGCGCCGTGCCATTGCGCGGCGACCGCACCCACGAAGATCGAAGTGTCCATGAAGGGGACCGCCACGGCGTAGGCCGCCACGAAGGTCGCCACCGCCGCCACCGCGTCGGCGCGGGCCACCGGCTCGCGCGCTGGATCGATCGCCGCGCGCCCGCGGGCCCGGAGCCACCAGTCCACCGACACGATGGCCACGAACGCGGGAATCCAGTAGCTGACGAACAGCAGCACGTTCTGGAAGCGGGATGCCGTATCGGCCGAATGCAGCCAGAGGATGAGGCCAAAGGCCAGCACCGTCACGACGACCGAGGACAGTGGCCGTCGCACCCGCACGCCGAGCGTCTGCAACGCCAGGGATCCGCTGTAGTCGTTCATCACCCCCGAGCCAATGGACGCCAGCGCGATGATCGCCAGCGCCAGGCCACCGAGGAACCCGCCGCCCATCACCGTGCGCACGCCCTCTGCGGTCTGCTCGGAGACCAGCTCACCGGCGGCGATGCCGATGGCCTGGACGAACACGTAGGCCCCGAAGATGCCCGCGAAGGTGTAGACGAACACACCGCGCCGCGGGGAGTCCACGGGTAGGTACCGACTGAAGTCGGAGGCGTAGCTCGCCCACGACACGGCCAGGCTCAGCGAGATGGTCACCTCCAGGATGAAGGCACCGACCAGGTCGGGTCCCGCCACCGTCGCCGGGGTCACCACGTCGTGGCCACCGACCAGCTTGACCGCGAACACGACGAACGTCACCAGCAGGACGACGGTGAGCACCGCCTGCAGACGGTGGATCACCTCGTAGCCGAAGAATCCGACGACGCCCTGCACCCCGAGTACGACGAGGACGGCGGCCCAGAACGGTATGCCCAGCAGCAACGCCAGCGCCTCGCCGCCGAACAACCCGACCAGCGCGTCCCAGGCGATCGACGAGAGCCACTGCAGCGCCGCGGGCACCACCACACCGCCGCCAAATGCCATGCGCGAACTCGGCAGCTGAGCGGCGCCGGTCCTGGGGCCCCACGTCGACAGGTATCCGACGGCGAGCGAACCCAGCAGCGTGCCGATCACCATCGCGAGCAGGCCGAGCCAGAACCCGAGGCCAAGCACGATCGCCAACGCACCGGTGAAGACGCCGGTCATGTTGACCTGCGGGGCGAACCACACCGAGAAGAGCCGCCGCGGCGTGCCGTAGCGACGGTCCGCGGGCACCGGCGCGATGCCGTGGGTCTCGACCGACAGGTCGCCGACCCCGCTGGGCGTGCGTCCGCTGAACGGTGAAGCGGTGAGCGGGCTGCGGGGTGTCTCCGGGGCCTGCTGTGTCATGCGACCATTCGATCACGGGCCGCACCGGCCGCTGCGCACCGCGGACGGGCGCTGGCGAAATCGTCGTCACCGCAACCCTCGCGACGAGGGAATCCATCGTCGAGATGTAAATTCCGTGCGGAATCGCTTGCGAAGGCCTCCATGATCGGCCATGGTTTAAGCCACAGCGCACGGATGGCGCAGGGCCGGACTCACCTGCGGACCGCCGTCCGCCCAACGCACCAGGGAGGTCGTCCTGACCGGCACACGAGGCACCGCCGTCGACAGCGCGACGGGAGAACGAGCGGGAACGCGAAATCCGGGCCAGCCGGTCATCGAGATCGACCACGTGACGAAGCGGTTCGATGACTACGTCGCGGTCGCCGACGCCGACTTCTCCATCGCCTCCGGCGAGTTCTTCTCCATGCTCGGGCCCTCGGGCTGCGGAAAGACCACCACGCTGCGCATGATCGCCGGATTCGAGACGCCCACGACGGGCAGCATCCGCCTCGAGGGCGAGGACGTGTCTCGGGTGCCGCCCCACAAGCGCAACGTCAACACCGTCTTTCAGCACTACGCCCTCTTCCCGCACATGTCGGTGTGGGACAACGTCGCCTACGGGCCGCGCAGCCTCAAGCACGGCAAGGCCGAGGTCAAGCGCCGCGTCGACGAGCTGCTCGAGGTCGTGCGGCTCACCGACTTCGCCAAGCGCAAGCCGTCGCAACTCTCCGGTGGCCAGCAACAGCGCGTCGCGCTGGCCCGTGCGCTGGTCAACTACCCCAGCGCGCTGCTGCTGGACGAACCGCTCGGCGCGCTGGACCTCAAGCTGCGCCACGTCATGCAGTTCGAACTCAAGCGCATCCAGCGCGAGGTCGGCATCACGTTCGTCTACGTGACCCACGATCAGGAGGAGGCGCTGACGATGAGTGACCGCATCGCGGTCATGAACGCGGGCAACGTCGAACAGATCGGCTCCCCGACCGAGATCTACGACCGCCCCTCGAGCGTGTTCGTCGCCAGCTTCATCGGACAGGCCAACCTGTGGCACGGCAGGCAGCAGGGCCTCGACGGCGACTTCGCCCAGTTCTCGGTGCTGGGTACCACCCTGTCGGCCCGCCCCGGCGACACGAAGATCGAGACCGGCGGCCAGGCGACGCTGATGGTGCGCCCCGAACGCGTACGGGTCTCCATGGAGGCCCCGACCGGTGGCGTCGGCGTTCCGGCCACCGTCACCGATCTGACGTTCCAGGGTCCGGTGGTGCGTCTGCAACTGGCGGCCGCCGACGACTCCCCGATCCTGGCGCACGTCGGACCGGAACAAGATCTGCCGCTGCTGCGCCCGGGCGACCGCGTCCACGTCAGCTGGGCGCCGGAGGCGTCCCTGGTGTTGCCCGCCGCCGACATCCCCACCACCGAGGATCTCGAGGAGATGCTCGACGACTCCTGAGACGCGTCGAGCCTTCCCGCCATCTCGGTCACCCTCCCCCGGCTTCACGAAAGGCACTCCAGCAATGGCTTCTTCGAATGACTTCGATCCCGCAGTCGCGGCCCGCCTCGCGGCCAATCGCACCAACCGGCGGCGGTTCCTCGGCGGCGGCGCCGCTGCCGCCGCGGCACTGGTGTTGGGACCGTCGTTCCTCGCCGCGTGCGGTTCCAGCAGCACGACCAGTTCCAGCAGCTCCTCCTCGGCGGCCCCGGACGACGGCAAGCCGGCCACCGGCACCCTGCGCATCTCGAACTGGCCGCTCTACATGGCCGACGGGTTCGTCGCCGCGTTCCAGAAGGCCAGCGGCCTGACCGTGGACTACAAGGAAGACTTCAACGACAACGAGCAATGGTTCGCCAAGAACAAGGAACCGCTGTCGCGCAAGCAGGACATCGGCGCCGACCTGGTAGTGCCCACGCAGTTCATGGCGCTGCGGCTCAAGCAGCTCGGCTGGCTCAACGAGATCAGCGACACCCGCGTGCCCAACAAGAAGAACCTGCGGCCCGATCTGCTCAACGACAAGTCCGATCCCGGTCGCAAGTACACCGCGCCCTACATGACGGGCATGGTGGGTCTGGCCTACAACAAGGCGGCGACGGGCCGGCCGATCACCAAGATCGACGACCTGTGGGATCCGAAGTTCAAGGGCAAGGTCAGCCTGTTGTCGGACATGCAGGACGGTCTGGGCATGATCATCACCTCGCAGGGCGGTTCGGTGGCCGATCCGACGATGGACTCGGTGCAGAAGGCCGTCGACTTGGTCAAGGAGCAGAAGGACAAGGGTCAGATCCGGCGCTTCACCGGCAACGACTACGCCGACGACCTGGCGGCGGGCAACCTCGTCGTCGCGCAGGCCTACTCCGGTGACGTCGTGCAGTTGCAGGCCGACAATCCGGATCTGGAGTTCGTCATCCCCGAGTCCGGTGGCGACTGGTTCATCGACACCCAGACCATTCCGTACACCACGCAGAACCAGCATGCTGCCGAGGCGTGGATCGACTACGTCTACGACCGCGCCAACTACGCCAAGCTCGTCGCGTTCACCCAGTACGTGCCGGTGCTCTCGGACATGGTCGACGAACTGAACAAGATCAACCCCAAGCTGGCGTCCAACCCGTTGATCAACCCGCCGCAGGACTACCTGGATCGGCTCAAGACGTGGGCCGCGCTCAGCGACGAGCAGACCCAGCAGTTCAACACCGCGTACGCCGCCGTCACCGGCGGCTAGGCGTCCGGTCGACCCATGGCAGGAGTAGCCAGCAGTAGTCGCCAGCGCAGCAAGATCGCGCCGTACCTGATGATCCTCCCCGGCCTGGCGTACCTCGCAATCTTCTTCGTGGTGCCGTTCTGGTCGTTGTTCCGCACGTCGCTGTCCACCATGGGCGGCTCGATCTACTTGCCGCAGTTGACGTTCGCGTGGAACTTCGGCAACTACGGGCACGCGCTGTCGACCTACCAGGACCAGATCCTGCGGTCGCTGCTGTACGCCGTGACCGCCACCGTCGTGTCGCTGGTGATCTCCTATCCGCTGGCCTACGTGATCGCGTTCAAGTCGGGCCGGTACAAGAACCTGCTGCTCGGTCTGGTGGTGCTGCCGTTCTTCGTGACGTTCCTGGTGCGCACGCTGGCATGGAAGACGATCCTGGCCGACGACGGCATCGTGGTGCACACCCTCAGCGCCATCGGGGTGTTGCCGCCGGACGGACGGCTGCTCTCCACCAGCTGGGCCGTCATCGGAGGCCTGATCTACAACTCGATGACGTTCATGATCCTGCCGCTGTACGTCAGCCTCGAGAAGATCGACCCGCGGCTACTGGAAGCCTCGAAGGATCTGTACTCGTCGAGTTTCCGGGCGTTCGGCAAGGTCATCCTCCCGCTGTCGATTCCTGGCGTGCTGGCGGGCAGCCTGCTGGTGTTCATCCCCGCGATGGGTGACTTCATCAATGCGGACTATCTGGGCAGCACCCAGACCACGATGATCGGCAACGTGATTCAGAAACAGTTCCTGGTGGTCAAGGACTATCCCGGGGCGGCCGCCCTCAGCTTCCTGCTGATGGCGATGATCCTGGCCGGTGTGCTGACCTACACCAGGGCTCTCGGCACGGAGGACCTGGTATGACGCTCCAGGAGGGCACCGCGATCGTCGACATGATCGACAGTCCGCCGGCCAAGACGCGACGTTCCATCATGGGCACCGGCAAGTTCGGCGACGTCGTGCTCAGGGTGGTCGCGGCGCTGGTGCTGCTGTACATCTTCGTGCCGATCTTCGTCATCGTGCTGTTCTCGTTCAACAAGCCCGCGGGCAAGTTCAACTACACGTGGCAGGGCTTCACGCTGGAGAACTGGGCCGACCCGTTCAAGTATCCGGCGCTGGCCGAGGCGCTGAAGATGAGCGTCGAGGTCGCGGCGCTGTCCACGGCGATCGCGGTGGTGCTGGGTACCCTCCTGGCGATAGCCCTGGTACGTCAGCGTTTTCGGGGCAGCCGAGCGGTCGACACCTTCCTCGTGCTGCCATTGACCGCACCCGAGGTGGTGATGGGCGCGTCGCTGCTCACCCTGTTCCTCGACCTTGGCTGGGCGACCGGATTCACCACCATCCTGATCGCCCACGTCGCCTTCGAGATCAGCTTCGTGGCGATGACGGTGCGCGCCAGGGTGCGCGGGTTCGACTGGACCCTGGAGGACGCGTCGATGGACCTCGGCGCCAGCCCCACCCGGACGTTCTTCCGGGTGACTCTGCCGTTGATCGTGCCGGGCATCGTCGCGGCGGCCATGCTGTCGTTCGCGCTGTCGCTCGACGACTTCATCGTTACGTACTTCGTGAGCGGGTCGACGGTGACCTACCCGTTGTTCGTCAACGCGGCGACGAAGGCCGCCGTGCCGCCGCAGATCGACGTGCTGGCCACCGCGATCCTGGTGATCAGCCTGGTGCTGCTCGCCGTAGGAACGCTCTACCGCCGCAAGCGGATCGACGTCTAGTACCGGGGCGGCGCAGGAATCACGCGCTTCTCGTATGCCCCTGGCGCGGCTGCTTGTTCGACGGCCATGACCGGGGTCGTCATGCCGGTTCGTCCTGCCTGAGGGAGGGCGCCACTCGCAGTTGATGGATCATCGCGGCGGTACGCCACCGCGGTGCGAACGCATGCACCGCGGACTCCCGGACGGGGCGGGGGCGCTCGCCGTCCATTGCCATCCTGCGGCGCACCTGTGCCATCTCGCGGGTGATCGCCGCGACCTGCGCCGGATCACCGTGGTCCATGAACGTCTGCCGGTGCCACCACATCATCTTGGTTTGGTAGCGCTCGTCCGGGTAGGGCGTGGCGGGGATGGGAGCGACCACCCCGCCGGAGGTGCTCCACTGTTCGAGGATGTGCGCTGCGGAGGTCGCCATGCAGAAGTCGATGCCGATCATCGCCATCGCGTGAAATCCGCTGCGCGCGATGAGTTTCACCCTGGCGCCATTGGCCGGGTCGCCGGGCGCCAGCCAGGCCGACTTCATCTCGAGTACGCCGAAGGGGATCCGGTCGGCGATCATGCTGCGGACCGCCGGCGCGCCGGGCCTGCCCTCCCATTCGACGACGGCGTGCGACTCGTCGGGCGAGGCGAGCGGCCCCTTGGCCCTGACTCCTCCGACGACGCGCCCGTTCACGTCGGTCATGGCCCAGAACAATGCGGTGTCCTCAGCGCAGCGGTCGGCCGCATCGTCGAGCGCATCCCCAACCCCGAATCGGGCGTAGCTCGCGACGGCACCCGCGTGGTACTCGGCGAAGAGTTCCGGTGCCGCCGCCGGTTCGGCGATGGTCAGCGTGCACTCCCCAGTGGCGTCCCACCAGGCAACGGAACGCTCCTGCAGCAGCGAGTCCGGGGTCATTCGAAGGGCCGTCGTCATGGGGTCCGCCTCCATCGCATCGGGGGTTGGGGGTTACCCAAGCAATATAATACTTTCCGTATAAATATGGCGTTTAGTGCTACATGTTCATCGTTTGACAGTCGTAGCAAAGTATTTGCGGTACTTAACGAATTTGTTTGCGCAAGCGACCACCGCATGCGCAGGGCCGCCGAACCGGGCCCGGCACATCGGACACCTGGATCGAGGAACTCGGCGCGCCGAGCAGACGTCGATGAACAGCCAAGCCGCGTCGCGCCCTCGGGACCGACTCGACGACATGGCCGTCGCCGGCCGACCGCCGAGCGCCAGACCGCACCTGCCGCGTCGGGCGTCTACTCATAGCTGCCGGTCGACCGGGCTGGTTGCTGCCCTCGGCGACACCTGGACGAGACATTGGTCACAATGACCGAGTTTCGCGTCGGCGGCGCCCTTCGCGGCGGGTGCGGACGATTTGCCACCCGCCGTCAGGGGACGAATCTCAGCCGACGTCGACGAGGACCAGTGGCCGGGCGGCCGTGCGCGAGGCGCCGACCCCGGCAGCGACGACCAGGCAAATCCCGACGCCTCCGCCAACGCCGGGATGCTGCGCGAGCACCAGGAAGCCCACCACCATGGCGAAGGCTGGCTCGAGGCTCATCAGTGTGCCGAACGCCGCCGCCGTCAGCCGGCGCAGGGCCAACAACTCCAAGGTGAAGGGCACCATCGGCAGCAGGACCGCCAGGCCGACGCCGAACAACAGGACCTCGGGCGTGACCCGCGGGATCACCGACGGCCCGACGACCAGGGTCGCGAAGATCCCCGCGACTGACATCGACACCGCGAGACCGTTGACGCCCTCGACTCCGTCGCCGACGCGCTGGGTCAACAGGATGTAGACACCCCAGCACATCGCGGCCGCCAGGGCCAGGGCCACCCCGATCAGGTCGACGTCACCCTGCCACGGATGGGTCAGTAGTACGACGCCGACGGCGGCCAGCCCCGGCCACACCACGCGGCTGCGACCCTTGCCCTGGATGACCGCGACACCAAGCGGGCCAAGGAATTCCAACGCGCTGGCCGTCCCGAGTGGGATGCGGGCGATGGCGGCCATGAACAGCAAGGTGACGGCAGCGGTGACGACGCCGAGTACGACGCACAGGAGGAAGGTGGTCCTGGTGAACGCCGACGGACGCGGCCGTACGATGACCAGCAGCAGCGCACCGGCCCACGCCAGCCGCAACCACGCGGCCCCCTCGACGCCAATCCGGTCGATGAGGCCCAGCGACAGCGCCAGGCCGACCTGAACGCACAGCATCGAGCCCGTCGCCATCAGCACACCCGTGCGGACGCCATTCACGGTCACCTGAGCATTGAAGAACACGATCAACATTCACGTCCACGTGATAATTCACGACTTACCGTTCACGAATCACGAACGGTGGTGATCAGTGGGCGCGCAGCGCCGACCTGTGCTCGGTGAAGTCGATCTGGGCAGCGGGATTGCTCACCGCGGTCACGATGGCGGAGCCGAACGCGCCGTCACGATCGAACAGCGTGGCCGCGCCGACGGCGATTCCCTCACTCGCCCAGTGCGAGTCGGCCTGCACCCCGATCCATTCGTCGCGCGGCAACCGCGCCAGCCCCACGGTCACGTCGCCGTTGATGTACCCGATTCCGGCGCTGCCGAGATTGGTCACCAGGCTGGTGTGCTCGGCGGACATCGCGGCGTTCACGAACGGTCCGTTGCGAGTGCCCTGCACCGCGTCGATGGGCTTGGTCATGAACCGCTTGCGGGACGGGTTTTGATGGTCGGCGATGTCGTCGGACCACCCACCCTGATCGCTGCCCATCCTGGCGTGCCGGGTGTCGTCGTCATCCTGGCCGCGCTGGTCCTCGGGGTGCGGGAACTCCATTGCGGTAGACCATGTCTCACCCCGGGGCGCTGAGGAGCGGCGGTACTGAACGAGCGTGGCGCGAACCACGACGACCCCGTCCTGGCGCAGCTCGCACTCGGCGTTGCGGACCCGTCTGCCCTCGCGGATCGTCCGGGTCGAGACCTCCGTCGGCACCCCGCGGGCGGCCTTGAACAGATCGACGGTGAGCCGAGCGGGCAGGAAGTCGTCGTCGCCGTGCCGATCGCCAAGGTTCCAGGCCGCCAGTCCGACCAGGGCCGGACCGTTGAGATGATCGTCGCCCCATCGGCTTCGAGCGTTCGCCGTCGGCAGGAACTCGTGTTCGGCGGTGCGGGTGAAGTGCGCCGGACGTGCGGTCATCTCGGCATCGTCGCACAGGGGGCGACCCGAGCTGCCGAGACGTCGGCGGCCGGACCCTCAGACGTCGATGCCGAACTCCTTGATCTTGCGGTAGATGGTGGCGCGCGAGATGCCGAGCGCCGCGGCGGCGTCGACCTTGCTTCCGTCGTTGGCCTCCAGGCTGCGCACGATGGCATCGCGCTCCAGCGCCTCGATCTGAGTCAGCGTGTGCCGGCTCAGCGTGCGGCACCGGGGCGGCAGCTGCGCGACGTCGACGACCCCGGACCGTTGCCGCGAGACCACCTCGCGCAGCACGTCCTTCAGCTCGTCGACGTTGCCGGGCCAGTTGTACTTGCAGAGCTGCCGGATCGCGGCGTCGGACAACCGCAGGTCGGCCCCCCGGCTGAGCTGACGCAGCAGCAGGGGGACGAGCTCGTGGACGTCGTCGATGCGATGGCGCAGCGCGGGCACCGGAACGGTCTGCGCGACGAACGTCAACACCGATGCGCCGGAGGCGTATTCGGATTCGGCACCACCGGTGGTCACGCCGATCCAGCCGCCGTCCTCGCGACCCTGACACAGCTCGGCGAGCAGCCTCTGGGCCGCCTCGTCGAGAAGGTCCACGTCGCGAATGATGACGCTGAAGTCGTCCTCGTCGAGTTCGGCGGCGAACGCCTCGATCGCGTGGGCGCCGTCCTGGAAGTCGGCCGGAGTCAGCACCCGCGTCGAGCGTCGGACGTGCAGCGCGGCGGCGGCCTTGAGCGCCGCGTAGCGCCCGGACCCCGGCTCCCCGGACACCGCCACCCACTGTCGCTCCCCCACGTACCGCGAGATCACCGCGCAACTCCTGCGCCAAGAAGCACTGTTGCCGACGATGCCGGGCAGGTGGTCGACGGACGAACGGGTGTAGATCACCGGCGGCGCCTGCGCATCGAGCAGGTGGACGTGGCACACCGACATCTGGCCTTGCTCGGCGAAGTCGTCGGTGAAGGTGATCCGCGCGCTCTGCCCGCTGGGCAAGGGGGCCACCAGGTGCCGTCCTCCCTGAGCCTGCAACCCGAAGTCGGCGGCGTGCTCGAGCAGCGCGGCCTGATCCTGGACGTCCAGGGCCCACCGCAATCGGCGGTTCATCAGGACGACGTCGTCCCCCATGGCCAGCACCTTGGTCTGCGGCGAGCGGCGGCACGCCCGCAGGTAGGCGTTGAGCAGTGCGGTCTCCTTCGCGCTGGCCCGCGCCAGCAGTCGGCCCTCGATCTGGTCGGAGGCCGACTTGGCCAGCGTCGCCAGCAGCGGCCCGCCGTCGTCGACCCACCCCGTCAGATCCAACGCGCCCACCAGGGCTCCCGACACCGGATGGATGATCGGCACTCCCGCACAGGCGAGTTCACCGAGGCACTCCGAGTAGTGCTCGGCGCCCCGAACCAGCGTGGGCTGCCTGGTCTCCAGCGTGGTCCCGATGCCGTTGGTGCCGACGAACTCCTCGGAGTACGAGTAACCCGGCGCCAGGTTGACCCGGTCCAGGACGTCGTTCAGTCGGGCGTCGGCCGCGATGCGTCGGAGCACCACGCCGTCGGCCGAGGTGAGCACGACGCTGATGGGCTCGTCGACCAAACCCTCGGCCAGTTGACGCAGCACCGGATCCGCTGCGTCCACCAGCGGGCTCTCGAGGTTGGGCTCCCGCACGAATGGCAGGTCGAGGCGGTCGGCGGGGACGTTGAGCGCCCGCGACCGCCGCCACGACACGGAGATGGGATCCCGCACGGCCAGGTCGAGGTCGTGGTCACTGAGGAAGCGTTCGCGGGCACGCCGCACGTGCCTCGCGCCGAGGGGCTGATCGATCATGAAGACCCAACGCTACGCCGCCGCCGATGTGATTCCGGTCTCAATTTGAGACATCGTCGGTAGCCGTTCTTCGTCAGTAGATGTTCGACGGCCGCACCATCCCCTCGGCCAGGTCACCGAACCCCGGAGCCATGATCGCACCGGGTTGACCGACGATCTCCTCGACGACCGCGGTCTCGGTGGTGATGAGCAGCGCGGCGATCGAGGCGGCACTCTCCAGGGCCGCTCTGGTCACCTTGAACGGATCGATGATGCCCTCGTCGAACATGTCCCCGAATTCACCGGTCAGCGCGTTGAATCCGTGCCCGAGCGGGAGGTCGGCGACCACGTCGACGACGTCGTCGCCCTCGAAGCCGGCGTTGATCGCGATCCAGCGCAGCGGCTCGGGCAGGGCGCGCCGGATCACGTCGCGGCCGATGGCCTCGTCACCGGTCAGCTCGAGGGTCGCCAGCGCACGATGTGCCTGCGCCAGCGCCGTGCCGCCGCCGGCGACGATGCCGTCTTCCAGCGCCGCCCGGGTGGCGGCCAGCGCATCCTCCACCCGCAGCATGCGTTCCTTGAACTCGACGCTGGTCGCACCGCCCACCCTGATGACGGCCACCCGCCCCGTCAGCCGCGCGATGCGCAGGTCGAGGCTGTCTCGGTCGGGGTCGAGCTTGGCCCGGTCGCGCTGGGCCTGCAGATGGGTGACGCGCGCGTCGACCAGACGCTGCTCGCCGTGCGGGCCGACGATGGTCGTGTCGTTCTCGGTCGCCGTCACGCGATCCGCGGAACCGAGGTGCTCGCGGGTGATCTCGGTCAGCTCGATGCCGGTGTCCTTGGCGATCACGTGTCCACCGAGCGCGATCGCCAGATCCTCGAGTTCGGCCACGCGCCGGTGCCCGAACCCAGGTGCCCGCACGACGACCGACCGCATCGTCTGGTGCATGTTGCCCCCGACGAGCAGTTGCAGCGCGGGACCGTCGACGTCCTCGGCGATGACGACCAACGGCCGGTCCGCCCGCTTGGCCACCTCGATCGCCGGCATGATCTCCTGGACCTGTCCGATCTTCTTGTTGGTCAACAGGATCAGTGGGCTCTCCAGCACGGCTTCCATGCGGTCGGGATCGGTGACCATGTAGCCGGAGGTGTAGCCGTGGTCGAATTCGATGCCGTCGACGACGTCGACCGTCAGGCCCCGCACCTCACCCTCCTCGGTGGTGACGACGCCGTTCTTGCCGACGTGATCCACCGCGCTGGCGATGACCTCGCCGATCGCCTCGTCGTCACTGGCGGCCAGGGTGGCGATGCGCCGCAGATCGTCGCTTCCGACGACGAGCACGCTGCTGGCGCGCAATGCCTCGACGACGACGGGCACCGTGCGTTCGATGCCACGCCGGACCCGCATGGGGTTGGCGCCGGCGTCGACGGCCCGCAGCCCCTCGCGAACCATGGCCTGGGCCAGTACCGTCGCGGTCGTGGTGCCGTCACCGACGACGCCGTTGGTCTTCATCGCGACTTCCTTGACCAACTGAGCGCCCATGTTCGCGAACGGATCCCGCAGCTGGATCTCCCTGGCGATGGTGACGCCGTCGTTGGTGATGGTCGGCGGACCGGTGAGCTTCTCCAGGATGGCGTTGCGACCCTTGGGGCCCAGCGTCACCTTCACCGCGTCGGCGAGTGCGTTGACACCCTGTTCCAGACGTGCTCGCGCGTCGGAGTTGAAGCGCAATTCCTTTGCCATGTGCGTGACTTCCTTGTCAGTGGGGCCGATGGGTCAGTGGGGCCGATGGGTCAGTGGGGCCGATGGGTCCAGGAGCGGGTCAGGAGACGAAGACGGAAGCGAGGACAGCGGCGAGGGGAACGGGAGTGCCCACGTCGTCGACGAGCACTCGGCTGTTGGGGCACAGGCTCAACCCCAGCGTGAACCTGTGCCGCATCAGTGCCGTCCTGCACTCCCCCGGCGGGAGGTCGCGTAGTACGAGTCGTCGAAGTTCATCGGCTTGCATCGGCCTCTGCCGAAGCAACTCGGCGACCGCGCGCTCCATGGCCTCCGAATAGGCTTAACGTCGAAGCATCACGCTCTCCTTTCTCCGAAAGTCGTTGCGTCACCGTGTGATGACGACCTTGAGAGCGTCGTGGGTGTCGGCGTTCGCGAACACCTCGTACGCGTCGAGCATCTGGTCGAGAGCAAAGGAATGGGTGCCGAACGCGGCGGCGTCGATCTTGCCGTGGGCGACCAGATCCAAGAGCGTGCCGATGGTGGTGCCGTTGACCAACCCCGTCGTCAGGGTGAGGTTCTGGATCCACAGGTCCTCCAGGTGAAGTTCCACCGACTTGCCGTGGACCCCGACGTTGGCGATGCGTCCACCCGGGCGAACCACCCTGGTGCACAGATCGAAGGTCGCCGGGATGCCGACCGCTTCGATCGCCACCTGTGCACCGAGGCCGTTCGTGAGTTCCGTGACCCGCTCGACGACGTCTTGCCGGTCACCGTTGATCGTCGCGTCGGCTCCGAATCCGATGGCACGCTTGAGCCGCGACTCCGAGAGGTCGACCGCGATCACCAGGGCGGCACCGTAGAGACCGGCGGTCTTGATCGCGGACAACCCAACCGGACCCGCACCCACGACGACGACCGCGTCCCCGGGCTGCACCCGCGCACTCTGGACGCCGATCTCGAATCCCGTCGGAAGGATGTCGGCGAGGAAGATCGCCTGATCGTCGGGCACCGTCGCAGGGAGCACGTGCACGCTGGTCTCCGCGTAGGGCACCCGGACGTATTCGGCCTGGGTGCCGTCGATGAGGTGCCCGAAGATCCAGCCGACCCCGCCGACGGAGGCACAGTGCGACGGCATCGCGACCTTGCACGGCGCGCACTTGCCGCACGAAGTGATGGCGGGGACGAGGACACGATCACCGATTGCGAGCGACGCGATGGCCGCGCCGATTTCGGTGATCGTGCCGACTGCCTCGTGTCCGAGCACCCGCCCGGAAGTCACTGCGGGTACGTCTCCCTTGAGGATGTGCAGATCGGTCCCGCAGATCGTCGTGGTGTCGACCCGGACGACGACGTCGGTCGGGTCGACGACCTCGGCGTCCGGCACGTCCGTCCACGCCATCGAGCCGGGCCCGCCGAAGACGAGTGCCTTCATCACTGCGCGGTGAGATCGAAGCCGATGTACTCGGCGGCGTCCTCGGGGCTGGCGAAGAGCATCGTCTTGTCGTCGAGGTGAACCATGCGACCGTAGTGCGTCGAGCTGATCTCCTCGAAGATCGAGCCGTCGAACTCCTCGCCGAGCGCCTCGGAGAGCTCGTCGTAGTCGAAGTCGAGCAGACGCACCCCGTCGACGCGGATCATCGACGGGTACTCGGTGAGCTCGACGCCCTCCTTGGCGCCCATCACCTCGGCGACCACGCGGCCGATCGGGGTGTTCATCAGGGTGACGCCACACATGTTGGAGAACTCGGTGGCCGAACCGAATTGCATGGTCATTTGGTCAACTCCTCGGGGATGTCGAGATCGATGTCGGCAAGCAGGGCAGTGAACTTCGCGGTGGCCGCGTCCAAGCTGGTGGCGAAGGTGACGGCTTTGTCGGCCGGTGTCGACCAGATGGGCTGCAGGGCGCGAGCGGCGGCCAGGCAGCGGGGCACCCAGATGCCCAGCCACTCGGCGAACAGGGCCTTGTTGGCCGCACCGTATTCCGGATCGCGGGTGAGCAATCTGAAGAGATTGCGGGTGTAGTTCAGGTCGCGGTCGTAGTCGTGTTCACCGGTGCCCACGATCGTGGGGGTGATGTAGTCGCCGTTGCGCGCCGCGATCTGCATGACGAGCTCGCTGCGGAACAACGACCCCACCAGCTGCTCGAAGACCACGTTGGCGGCGAACAGCAGCTGGCACCAATCCCCCACGGCCGTAAGCTCTTCGACGACCTCGCGGGTGGGCTGCCACTCCGGGGCCTGCTGCCACACCGCCCGATGCGCGCTGCCATCGAATGCCGAATTGGCTTCGGCCAGGTCGAGGTTGAACAGCGCCAGGTCCTGGGCGAAGCGCATCTTGTGCGCGGCGTTGACCGCGACGGCGGTGTTGATCATGTTGGTCGGCCCAGACCGCTGAATTGAGGTGAACACGTGCAGCGCCAGTCCGTTCTCGGCGTGCATCCAGGCGCCGACGTTGCGCTCGATGAACGTCAGCCAGGCCGAATTCCAGTTGTCGTAGACGTGGGCGCGCTTGGCGTTCTCGAGACATAATTCGACCTGCCGGACCACTGCGGAGTTGTTCCGGAAGATGGTCTGGTTCCATTCCTCGTTGGGGTCGAGGAAGGCGTGCCAGTTCGACGACTTCGCAGTCGTCCAGTCCTGCGGGTAACCACCGGGGCCGTCGCCGAAGCCGTAGATCCAGCCCTGGGTCAGGTGCCGGTCCGGGTCCGGCTGGACGTCGACGGTGACGTCCTCGTACATCGTCGCCCGCAGTTTGGCGGGTTTGAAGTAGGAGTAGCTGCGGCTCTTGGAGCTTGGGAAGTCGAGGGCGCCGGCTTCGGAGTCGGTGAACTCGATCTTGGGAAAGCTTCGTTCCCTTGGCTTCTCGGGGGCGGACATGGCATTCCTCTCGGTGCGGGCAGGTGGGCTGGTCGAACGGTGCTAATCGAACAACGGACTGGTGAAGCTGTCGTAGAAGATCTGGTCCTTGGGCACCGAGTTGGCGTCGAGGAACGCCAGCGCGGCATCCACCATCGGCGGGGGCCCGCAGAGGTACACCTCGGTCTTGGCGATGGCCGCTTCGTGGCGCGCCACGACGTCGGTGACCATGCCCTCCTCGAGGGTGACGTCCCCCGGCACCTCACCGTCGCTGGACTCCGACAGACAGGCGATGAACCGAAAGTCGTTGAGCCCCTGCCCCAGCTCCAGGATCTCGTCGAGATAGAAGAGGTCCTGTGCGGTGCGCGCACCGTAGTAGAACCGGACCGGGCGGCGGTTCGCGGTTTCGGTCATGTGCCGCAGCAGCGACAGGATGGGGGCCATCCCGGCGCCGCCGCCGATGCAGACGACGGGTAGGACGTGGCCCTCCTTGAGGGTGAACGAGCCGTAGGGGCCGGTCAGCGAGAGTTCGTCCCCGGCGGTGATCGCGGTCTCCAGCAGCGCGGAGAACTTGCCGCCCGGGTACTTCTTGATCAGGAACTCGATCTGGTCGGTCGAGGTCTGGGTGGTCGCCATCGAGAACGAGCGGTGCTCGTCGGTGCCGGGGATGTGCAGATCGGCGTACTGGCCGGGTTTGAAGTCGAACTTGCCTGGTTCGATCGGGGTCAACCGCAGGGAGACGATGTCACGGGTCTTGGGTTCGACCGCCAGCACCCGCGTCCGGACGTCCTGGATGGGGATGCCACCGAGCAACTCGTCCTCGTCGTAGTTCAGCAGCTCGATCGTGCAGTCACTGAACGCGTGCGACCGGCACAGCAGGACGTACCCCTCGTCGACCTCGGAGTCGTTGCAGGCGAACGTCGAGTAGTTCTCCATCTGGATCTCGCCGTCGAGGACGTAGGACTTGCACGCCGAGCAACGCCCCTCCCGGCAGCCGTGCATGAGGTGGATGCCGTGGCGAAACGCGGCGTCGAGGATGTTCTCGTCTTCCGCGACCTCCATCTCGATGTCGACCGGTTCGAAGTTGATCTTGTGCGAATCCGCCATCGCGGAAGCCTCCTGGGCTACGAGCTGAGTAAACGTGGGCTGCGGGTGAACGGTGTTGGGTGGCACCGGCTGAACTGGTGCCACCCAACACCCGGGCTCAGACGGGAACGCCGCCGGCGCGATAGGCGGCGACGTGCGCCTCGCGCTCCTCGTCGCTCATCTGGTTCAGCAGTACGTTGGGGCTGTTGAAGGTATTGCCCCGCACGTCGTCGAGGGTCCACATCTTCGAGGGGTCGAGATCCAGGTGCGGTTGCCCGACCAGGGTCTTGCCATCGTCACGGACGTAACCGAGGTCACTGACGATGTCGGCGAGGTCCTTGCCGTGATGCAATGTCTCCCACTCGCGGAATCCGGTGAGCCGGCCCATGTTCGGGGTGTCCCGGCCCTCGTACTCACTGCGGAAGGCGGTCGCGTCGGTCCAGTGGCAGGTCTCCGAGCAGTAGGTCCGCCACTGCCCGTCCACCTCGTCGACGATCATGTCCTCACGGATCAGTGCGGGCACCATGCACGTCCAGCAGCGATGCGGGTACTGGTAGCCCACCTCTTCGAAGGCGATCGGTTTGTTGCGGCCGGGATGGGCCAACCGGTTGTAGGCCTCCCACCACTTGCCGTACTTCGAATACCAGCCCGGGTACTTGCTCTCGAACCATTCGAAGTCGGTGTCGGTCATGGTGTCGATGCGCCAGTAGTTGACCGGCCAGCCGGTGGCGAAGAACCGCGCCACCTCGTGCACGTAGCCCTTCTCGGTAATCCGCTTCCAGGCCTCCTCGACCAGGTCGTGCGGAATGGTCAGGCCGTACTTCTCCAGTGGCAGAAGGTAACTGCGGTAGTAGTCGTCGTAGATCCAGCGCCGCCACATCTCGGCATAGCTCTCCCGGTCCTTGCGGCGGTCCTTGGTGCCGTACTCGATGAAGGTGCCGATCGCCGCGTCCACCACGCAGTGGTTGTTCCACCACGCGTAACGCAGATCGCGCTCCAGCAAGGGCCGGTTGCGCTCGTCGGCCAGCGCCATCAACAAGATCGAGTAACCGTTGGAGATGTGTCGGGACTCGTCGGACTGCACCGAGTGGAAGACCGTCGGCAACAGGTAGTCACCGTTGGCGGCGGCCTCGTCGGGCATGGCGACGAACAGCGTGTTGGTGAAGGCGGTCTCGGCCACCACCGTGAGGTAGATGTTTGCAGCGGTGATGGCGTCGCCGGTGATGAAGCCCTCGCCGAACTGCCGGCCGATGGTGCCGGCGTAGTTGTTCGCGAACGCCTTCTCCGTCATGTCGAACCCGGCCGGGTCGATGTAGTTGTTCATGTACAGCTTCTTCAGATTCATCTGAATCGTCGAGTGCCGGACCTCGTCGATCATCTGCACGGCCAGGCCGTTGTGGATCTCGGGATTCGGTACGGCGTCGATGGCCATCGGCATCGCGCGGGCCGCCGAGATCTCCGGGAACGGAATGATCGACAGGAACAGCTTCTGCCACTCCAGCCAACGCTGTTGAACCTGGCGGAACATGTTTCCGCGGATGGCGCCGTCCATGGCGCCGTACACGCGGTTGTCCTTCTCCTCCTCCATCGGGAAGTAGGACCGCATGATCTGCTTGAGCGGATCCTTCTTCGGCGCCTTCTCGAACGTGTAGTCGGTGCCGAACCGGGTGGCCGGGGTCGCGAACGTGGGTTCCCAGGTGAGTTCGCTGATCTTCGCGTGCGCCTTGGTCAGGCTTTGTCTGCTCAACACGAGCCTCCTGATAGATGGGCCATTCGCCGCCCCGGGCTGGGGGGCGATGCGAGACCCATGAAACCGGGTGACTTACGACATTTGCGTCTCACTTTGAGATGCAGGTCACATCCGATCGGGGAGGCGAAGCTGGCCGAGGTCGGCGGAGCCGAGGCTCTCGAAGTCAGGCGTCCGTCGGTGCTTCCGCCGTCGAGACGTCGACCAGCTGGGTGAGTCCACTGATGGTCAACACGGGCACCAGCAGCGGTTTGACGACGAGGTTGATGGCATCGGCGTGGTGGAACAGCACGTTGATGCCGCCGCTGTCGAGGTAGTCGATGGCGCTCAGGTCGACCGTCACCGGCGCGCCGCTACTGCCGGCGATCGCGGTGTTCAGGGCCGTGGCGAAGGTCGCCACATTGCTCAGGTCGATCTCGCCATTCGCCACCAACTTCAATGACCCGTCGGCACGGCGGTCGGTGCTGAGGATGAGCGGTGTCGTCATGGGGTGATCCTCGTGTGCATGTGAACGGTGGTGCCCGTGGCATCTGGCTGGATGGTCACGTCCTGCATGAGCGCCTTCATCAGGGTGACACCGCGCCCACGGCTGACGTCGACACCCGGCCGCGGCGGTCGCCATGCGCCGGTGTCGACGACGGTCACGTCCAGACGATCGGCGGTGGCCGACGCGCGCAGGCTGACCGTGCCTCCCGGCCGATCGCGGTGGCCGTGCTCGATGGCGTTGGCGATCGCCTCCCCGGTCGCGATCAGGACGTCCTGCACCTGCTCGGGGCCGACGTCGGCGCGGGCCAGCCAGATGCGCAGCGCCCTCCGGGTTCCTGCGAGTTCGCCGACCTCGGCTGGGAATTCGAGCTGCAGTGGCGCGGGCTGACGATAGAGCAGCAGTGCGACGTCGTCCTGGTAGCCGCCGTCGGGGGTCAACCTGGACATGATCTCGCTCGCCAGCTCCTCCAGTGGCGATCCCCGGCCGTCCTGAACCAGGTTGGCGGCGTGGGCGATGCCCACGTCCAGCGGCTCGCGTCGGCGCTCCACCAATCCGTCGGTGTACAGCAGCAGCGTGGCGCGCGCCGGGATGACCACGCGCGCCTCGGGCCGAATCAGGTTGCGCCGCAAGCCCAGTGGGATGGCGCGGCCCTCCTCGAGAGTCTCGGCGGTGCGGTCGCCCCGAACCAGGACCGGAGGTGGGTGCCCGGCACTGGAGTAGGTGAGCTCGCCGCTGCCGGTATCGAGCACCGCACAGAACGCGGTGGTGCACGCGGCGCCGGGTAGTCGCGCGGCGAACCGGTCGAGCCCCGAGAGCGCTGCACCGGGGCTGGGGTGTTCGAGAAGCAGCGCTCGGCAGGCGCTGCGTAGCTGCCCCATCACCGTCGCCGCTGCGAGTCCGTGGCCGACGCAGTCACCCACGATGAGCGCGATGCGGCCGTCGTCGAGGTCGACCACGTCGTACCAGTCACCACCGACTTGCAGCGGGCTGGACGCCGGCTGGTAGCGCACGGCGAAGCCACCGGGAAGAGCCGCTGGCCCGAGGATCGCATGCTGAAGCGCCAGCGCCGTCTCGCGCTGTTGGTCGAGCTGTCGGACCCGCTGCAAACCCTGGCCAAGCCGACCGGCCAGCACCGTGAGCAGGGTCTGGTCCTCTGGAGTGAAGAGCCGCTCCTCGGAGAGCTCCACCCGTAGCACCAGCACGCCCTGGGGGTGCTGCAGGGCGATCCCGGCCGAGCCCGGTTCGGTGGCATCGGTGACCAGCAGGTCACCGTCGCGCAGCGCCTCGATGCCCGCGCGAACCTGCGGGGTCAACTCCGACCACTGCACCGCGTCGCCGGCACACACGATGTGGGGTTGGTCGGTACCCGGGCCTGCGGCGACGCCCTGGCCCGGGTAGGTGACCGCCAGCACGCGCTCGGCCCGCCACAGACCGAGCAGCTGCTGAGCGGTGGACGACAGTGCCTCGTCAACGGTATCTGCTTGGGCGAGTGCCTGATTCAGCGCCGCGAACGCCATCTGACGCTGCTCGGCGTAATGCTCGGCGGTGATGTCGCGGAAGGTGCCGACCATGACCCGCTTCCCGGAGTCCGGATCCTCGGCGCGGTTGAAACTCGCCTTGACCCACATCCGGTGCCCGTCGCGATGGTGCAGTGGCAGCACGTCGGTACCGTGCGAATTCGTCAGCAGCCGACCGAACGCCTTGGCGAACAGCTCGTATCCCTCGGGGTCGGCCTCCTCGTCCGGCCACCAGGGCTGGACGGGCGCGTACGGCAATCCCTCGGCGCCGTAGCCGATGGTCTCGGTGAACGCGGCGTTGATCTCGACGACGGCGCCCTGCTCGTCGCAGACGAAGAAGGCCTCCTGCAGGGAGTCGACCAGCGCGGTCCGCCAGCGGGCGTGGTGGTTGCGCAGGCGGGACAATTCGACGTTGGCACGCACGCGCGCGAGGAGCTCCGCGGCGGCGAACGGCTTGACCAGGTAGTCGTCCGCCCCGGCCTGCAGACCCTCGATGGAGGCCTCCTGACCGGCCCGCGCGGACAGCAGCAGCACCGGGACGACGGCGGTGCGCGGGTCCTTGCGCAACTGCGTGACCAACGCCAGACCGTCCAGCCTCGGCATCATCACATCGCTGACGACCAGATCCGGTGCCTTGGCCCGGACGCTGTCCAGGGCCTGCAATCCGTCGACCACTGCATCGACCTCGTAGCCGGCGCCCCGCAACAACCGCACCAGGTACTCGCGCATGTCGGTGTTGTCGTCGGCCACCAGCACCCGCGTCTGCGAACGCGGGCTAGGCATCGATGTGCTCGATGCATCCAATTCGGTTGCGGCAGATTGGTACTCACTTGGGTCATCCGGCAACCAGCGCAGCGCCTCCTGCACGTACGGATCGGCGATGCCCGAGCCCGTCCGGGTGGACTCGGCCGGGGGCACGTCGGCGGGCAGGTGCGCCGCGCCGAACGGCAACAGGATGACGAACGTGGTGCCGACTCCCTCGACGCTGTCGGCGGTGATGGTGCCGCCCTGCAGCTCCACCAGCTCCTTGACCAACGCCAGGCCGATCCCGCTGCCCTCGTTGGATCGCGCACGTGCGCTCTCGATACGGTGAAAGCGCTCGAACAACCGGGGCATCTCGCGGGCCGCCACCCCGATCCCGGTGTCGGACACCGTCACCTCCGCGTGCTCACCCCGACGAGCGACCCGCACGGTGATCGCGCCGTCGAACGTGAACTTCAGGGCGTTGGAGAGCAGGTTGAGGATCACCTTCTCCCACATGTCGCGATCGAGGTAGACGGGTTCGTCCAGCGGCGGGCACGCCACGTCGAACGTCAGCCCGGCACGATCCACCGCCGACCGAAACACGCTGGCCAGCTCGGCGGTGACCGATGCCAGGTCGACCGCCTCGTAGCGGGCGCGCATGCGACCCGCCTCGATCCGGGAGAAGTCCAGCAGCGTGTTGACGAGTTTGGCCAGCCGCAACCCGTTGCGCTGGATCACCTCCAGCTCGTGGCGCGCCGACTCGTCGATTCCGCCACTGCGGGCGCGCAACTCGGCGAGCGGGCCGAGGATCAGGGTCAGCGGCGTGCGGAATTCGTGGCTGATGTTGGAGAAGAACGTGGTCTTGGCCCGGTCCAGCTCGGCGAGTTCCTCCGCCCGGCGCCGCTCCGCCCGATAGCTGCGGGCGCTGACCACCTCGGCCGCGATGTGTCCGGCCACCAGTTCGACGAACCCGCGGTAGGCATCGTCGAGCGGTCGGTAGCGGTTCAGTGCGGCGACCAGGAAACCCAGTGGCGCGCTGCCTTGCTGAGCCAGCGGAACCACCAGCGCCTGCGTCGGCGGTTTCGACCAGTCTCCCGTCGGCAGGTCGACGTGGGACCCGGCGAGGTCGACGAGCGTCGTACCGCCCTGGGCCAGGTCTGCGAGGGCCCAGCCGCCCGATCCGTCGGCCGGCAGCATCGGAGGTGCCACGGGATGGCCCTCGGGCACTCCGCTGCTGCCGACCAGTTCCGCAGCGCCGTCGTCATCGAACAGATAGGTCAGCGTGAAGGGCAGATCGGCCAGGTTTCGGCCGAGCTGCGCGGAGGCAGCCGCCAGCATCGCGGCTTCCGACGGCCGCACCCTGGGGTCCGAACCCAGATCCCGCAGGGTTGCCATCCGTCGCTGGCTGATGACCCGGTCGGTGTCCTCGCTGACGACGCACAGGAAGCCGGAGACCCGGTCGTCGTCATCGCGAAGTGGGCTGTAGGAGAACGTGTGATAGGTCTCCTCGGGATACCCGGAGCGCTCCAGGAAGAGCAGCAGCGCCGTGTCCCAGGTGGCCTCCGCGGTCGTCAACACGCCGTCGATCCGCGGGCTGACGTCGTCCCAGACCTCGGCCCATACCTCTCTGGCGGGCCGTCCAAGCGCCCACGGGTACTTGCTGGCCAGCGTGTCGCGGCGGTAAGCGGCATTGCAGAAGAACGTCAGCTCCGGACCCCAGGCCATCCACATCGAGAACCGCGTCGACAGCAGGATGCTGACCGCGGTTTGCAGACTCTGCGGCCACTGGGTCGGCACGCCCAGTGGTGTTGCCGCCCAGTCGACCTCGGCGAGATCGCGACCGATCTCGGGGTCGGTATCGAAGACGGCGTGGTCCGGAACGTCCCGCTCAGCGTGCCCAACGCCCACCCGACACAGCCCTCTCACCGACGCCAATGCTTCGGCACCGTTGCCAGGATGCCACCAGGAAGGTACCCCGCCGGCGACCTCACGACACCGGACCCAGGAAAGCCGTCTGCGCGGTTGGAGAAGAATGCCACCGTGGACACGCGCCGACTGCAGCTACTGCTGGCCCTGTCACGCCTCGGCTCGATGCGGGCGGTCGCCGAGGTACATCACCTGACCACCTCGACGGTGTCTCAGCAGATCGCCGCGCTCGCCAAGGAGGCCGGGGTGGCGCTGATCGAGCCGGAGGGCAGGCGTGTCCGCCTCACTCCCGCCGGCCGCCGGCTGGCCGATCACGCCGTGACGATCCTGGCCGCCGTCGACACCGCGCGACTGGACCTCGATCCCGACGCCGAACCGGTGGGCACCCTTCGGGTCGGTGGTTTCGCCACCGGCATCCGGGTGTCGCTGCTGCCGATCCTCTCCGAGCTGGCCGATACCCATCCCGCCGTCGACGTCGTGATCAGCGAGTACGAACCCATCGAGGCCTTCGCGCTGCTCGCCGACGACGACCTGGACCTGGCGTTGACCTACGACTACAACCTCGCGCCCGCCAGCCCGGGACCGGTCCTCGAGACCTTCCCGCTGTGGTCGACGCCGTGGGGACTTGGTGTTCGCACCGATGCGCCCGACGGCGTCGTCGACGTCGCCACGTACGCCGACAGTGCCTGGATCGTCAACTCCCGCAACACCGCCGACGAGGACGCCGTGCGCACACTTGGCGCGCTCAACGGCTTCAGCCCGCGCATCGCCCACCAGATCGACAGCCTGGAGTTGGTCGAGGACCTGATCGTGGCGGGGTACGGCGTTGGACTGCTGCCGCTGCACCGGGCCACCGGCCCCGGTGTCAAGGTCGTGCCGCTGCAACATCCGGACGTGCTGCTGGTGGCGTACGCCGTGACCCGGATGGGCCGGTCGACCTGGTCACCGCTACGCGCGGTGCTCGACCGGCTGGTCCCGCCCGAAGGCGCTCTGCCTCAACCGCATTGGCCACGGCCGGCCGCGGACGGCTAGCTGGCCGGCGCGCGCTGACCCAACGTCAGCGGCTGCGCGGCCCGGTACTGGTCGAGCACCACGGGCGTCGGATCGGCCGTGTAGGGCAGGAGCTCGTCCGTCTTCCCCGCCGACCACGCCGGCGGGGCGGCACGCCGCGACAGGGTCCACGCCGCCTGCCTGGCCGCACCGAGGGCGACGTACTCCGCGGGCGTCGGGACGTGCACGGGCATGCCGAGGACCGCCGACGCGACGCGCCGGACTGCCTCCGAGCGCGCTCCACCGCCGACCATGATCACCCGGCCGACGTGCACGCCCTGTTGGGCGATCCGCTCGATGCAGTACGCGATAGAGGCGAGCAGGCCCTCGACGGCCGCGCGAGCCACGTTGGCAGGGACCAGGTTCCGAGTGGTGACGCCGTGCATCGCCCCCGCCGCGTCGGGCAGGTTGGGCGAGCGCTCCCCGTCGAAGTACGGAATCAGCGTCAAGCCCTGGGCGCCCGCAGGCGCCGACAGCGCCAGCCGGTCGAACTCGTCGAAGTCGACGCCGAGCATCGCGGCGACGGCGGCGAGCACCGGCGCGCCGTTGAGCGTGCACACCAGGGGCAGCTGCCGCCCGGTGGCGTCGGCGAACCCGGCGACCAGTCCCTCGGCGTCGTGAGCCGCGGCGTCGCCGACCGCGCTGACCACGCCCGAGGTGCCAAGGGAGACCACGCAGTCCCCCGGCCCGACGCCGAGCCCGAGGGCCGCGGCGGCGTTGTCACCGGCACCAGGGCCGAGCACGGCACCGGTGGTGGTGCGCCCCGCGGCGTCGAACGGACCGAGCACGGGCGGGACGAGGGGGCGGCGCCCACGCGTCGCGAGCTCCAGCAGATCGTGCTGGTATTCGTCGTCCGATGCCGCGAAGTATCCAGTGCCGCTGGCGTCGCTGCGGTCGGTGCGGATGTCGGCGACGTCGGTCGACCCCGACAGCCGCCACGTCAGCCAGTCGTGCGGCAGGCACACCGCGGCCGTGGCATCGGAGTTCTTCGGTTCGTTGTCGGCGACCCACCGCAGCTTGGTCGCCGTGATCGCGGCGACTGGAACCACCCCGATGCGGCGGGCCCACTCAGCCGCCCCGCCCAGTTCCTCGACCAGGGCCGCGGCGGCCGCACTCGAGCGGGTGTCGTTCCACAGCAAGGCGTCCCGCACGACGTTGCCCGCGGTGTCCAGGCAGATCATGCCGTGCTGCTGAGCACCGACCGAGATGGCGGCGACGTCGTCGAGACCACCGGCTGCCGCGGCGGCGTCGCCGAGGGCGGCCCACCACGCGGCGGGGTCCACCTCGGTGCCCTGCGGGTGCGGCGCGGAACCGGTGCGCACGGTTTCGCCGGTCTCGGCGTCACAGATGACGACCTTGCACGACTGAGTTGACGAGTCGATTCCCGCGACGAGAGTCACCGAGAACCCCTTTCTCCTGGGAACCTCCCACCCTAATGCGAAGCTTCTCGGATGAGACTGGCTCTGCTGACCGCCGCGGTGATCGTCATCGGCACCGCAGGCGCGGTGGCTCCGCCCACCGCGTCGGCCGACTGCGCTGCTGGCGCGAGCACCGCCGATTGCAGCCTGCAGAGCCGGATCGCCGCCGCCGACGCCTATCTCGTCACCCGGCCGGGGTCCATCGGGTACGTGCTGCGAGATCGCGCGACGGGGGCGGCATACCGCAACGCGCATGCCGGGGAGATGGTGTGGACGGCGTCGACGATCAAGCTGGCGATGGTCGTCGACCTGCTGACGCGGGCCAGCGCCGGCGCGATCACCCTGACCGACGCCGACCGCAGCCAGATGGCCGCCATGATGCACTCGTCCGACGACGACGCCACCGACGCCCTCTGGTCGCGCTACGGCGGCGCCGACCACACGACGTACAACGCCAACTTCCCGAGGTACGGCATGACTGATCTGCAGCCTCAGAAGGGGTTCAGCAGCATCTATCCCTACTGGGGCTTCCAGAAGACCACCGCCGACGACCTCGACCGGCTGATGAACTACGTGCTGACGCGCCTACCACCCGCGCAGACCGCCGCGATCGTGCACGAGATGCAGAACGTGGACCCCAACCAGCAATGGGGGGTTTGGGGCGCGGGCCCGGCGATGGCGCCGGGCAACAAGGACGGCTGGTCGTCCGAGCAGGGCGGCTGGGTGACCAATTCGGTCGGCTTCGCCGGATCGGGACAGCGCTACACGCTGGCCATCATGAACGCCCTCGGCGGCGCCGGCGGTTACGACGACGGCGTGCAGACCACGACCCGCCTTGCGCAGATTCTGCTGGCCGGACTTCCCCGCACCTGACGGGTTTGCATCAACCCCCTCCGGGGAATGCCCGGCCCATGTTGATCCGACGAATCGCGCGTCCCATGCTGGCCACGACCTTCATCACCCGTGGAGTCGAAGCCCTGCGCAGTCCCAAGCCCGCCGCCGACGCCGCCCGTCCGACGCTCGAGGGTCTGAGCAAGCTGCCCGATCCCGTTGGCCCCAACGTTCCCACCAACGCCGAGACCGTCGCCAAGGTGACCGCGGGTGTGCAGATCGGTGCCGGCCTGCTGCTGGCCACCGGTCGGCTGCCTCGGCTGTCGTCGGCCGCGCTTGCCGTCAGCGTGGTGCCGGGAAGTCTTGGCGGACATGCCTTTTGGAACGAGACCGACCCCATTCGCAAGGCCGCCGAACGGCGCGCGCTGTTCGCCGACATCGGCCTGATCGGCGGGTTGATCATCGCCGCGGTCGACACCGAGGGCAGGCCCTCCCTTGGCTGGCGGGGCCGCCGGGCCGCGCGCAAGCTCGGCGAGTCGGTGACCGGGGTGCTGCCGTCGCCGTCGACGTCCGGCGGTGCATTGATCGACGCCGAGCTCGTCGACAAGTGGGGCGAGGAACTGCAGTCCGGTCTGCACGCCGGTGCCGAGCGCGGCCGCGAGCTGGCCCACGTCGCCCTCGAGCGCGGCGCCGAGCTGGCCGACGTGGCCTACGAGCGCGGCTCCGAAATCGCCGACGTCGCCCGCGAACGGGCCCCCAAGCTGGCCAAGGCGGCTCGCAAGCGCGGCGCTGCGCTGGCCGAGATCACCCAGGACCGCGGCGCCGAAATCGCCGACGTCGCACAGAAGCGCAGTGCCAAGCTGGTCGACGTGGCGCGCGACCGGGCTCCCGAGCTGGCCAGTGCGGCCCGGGACCGAGGTGCCGAGCTGGCCGAGATCGCCCGTGATCGCGGCGCCGAACTGGCCGAGCTGGCGCAGGACCGCACGTTCGACTTCGCCGACCTGAGCCGCAAGCAGGCCAAGCAGGCGCGCAAGGAGATCAAGAAGGCCCGCAAGGAGCTTCGCAAGCGCACTCCCTAGGAGCGACCGCGCGGGTAGATTGACCCGCATGAGCACTGGTGGGGATCCTCGGTACGGCTACTACGACTCCGCAGACTCCGGGCGTTCTCCCATTCGTGGGGGGACGCCCGGAGACCTGCTTCCACGCTTCTTCGCCCGGCTGATCGACGGAATCATCGTGGGCATCGTGGGATTCGTCCTCGGCATGCTCGCCCATTCCACCTCCGACATCATGGTGACCGGCCTGTTCACCGGTTTGCTGGCGTTCGTCTACTACGTGGCCTTCGAGGTCACCCAGGGGTGGACCCCCGGCAAGAAGCTGCTGGGCTTGAGCGTGCGGGGCGCCGGTGGCACGCCCAAGCCGGACCTCAAGGAATCGGCGATCCGCAACCTGTTCACCCTGCTGCCGATCATCCCGTTCGTCGGGGGGCTGCTCGGGGTCATCGCGATCATCGTCATCGCGGTGACCATCAGCAGCAGCCCCACCAAGCAGGGCAAGCACGACGAGATGGCCGGCGGCACCCAGGTGGTCAAGGCCTGACGCCCGGAGTCAGAACACCAGGCTCAGCAGGAGCACCACCGCAAGGCCGCTGACCGACAGGATGGTCTCCATGATCGACCACGTCTTGATCGTCTGGCCGACGGTGATTCGGAAGTACTGGTTGACCAACCAGAAACCGGCGTCGTTGACGTGGGAGAAGAACAGCGAGCCCGCACCGACCGCCAGCACCACCAGCGACACCTGAGCTGTCGGCAGGTCCGCCACCAGCGGGACGATCAACGACGACGCGGTGATGGTGGCGACGGTCGCCGACCCCGTGGCCAACCGGATCAGCACGGCGATCACCCACGCCAGGATCAGCACCGAGATGCTGGCACCCTCGGCCCAGCGCGCCAGCAGCGTGCCAATGCCGCTGTCGACCAGGACCTGCTTGAACCCGCCGCCCGCGGCGACGATCAGGATGATGCCCGCCACCGGCGGCAACCCGGACTCGATGCATCTGGTGATCTCGTCGCGGCCCATCCGCGCTCCCCGGCCGAGGGTGAACATGCCCACCACGACGGCAAGCAGGAGCGCGATCAGCGGCGTGCCGAGGGTGTCGAAGACCTGCCGGACGAGGTTCTTCTTGTCGTCGATGAAGATGTCGACCAGTGCCTTGCCCAGCATGAGCGCCACTGGCAGCAGAACTGAGAAGAGGGTGATCCCGAACGACGGCCGCTGGCGGTCCTGCCCCTCGGCGAAGCGGTCGGCCTCGAAGGTATCCGGCGCCTCGACCACGACCCAGCGGCCGGCGAGCTTGCCGAAAAGCGGGCCCGCCAGCACGATCGTCGGGATCGCCACCAGCACCCCGAGCGCGAGCGTCACGCCGAGGTCCGCCTTGAGCAGGCCGATGGCCGTCAGCGGCCCCGGATGTGGCGGCACGAAGCCGTGCATCGCCGAAAGCCCCGCCAGCGCCGGGATTCCGACGGTGATCAGCGACAGCTGCGACCGGCGGGACACCAGGTAGATCACCGGCATCAGCAGGACGAGCCCGATCTCGAAGAACATCGGCAGGCCGATGATGGCGCCGACGAGCGCCATCGCCCACGGCAGCATTCGCGGCGAGGCGTGCCCGACGATCGTGTCGACGATCTCGTCGGCACCCCCGGAGTCGGCCAGCAGCTTGGCGAACATGGCTCCCAGGGCGATGAGGACGCCGACGCTGGCCGCGGTGTCGCCGAAACCCTTGGCGAAGGAGGCCAGCACGGTCTGTAGGTTCTCGCCGGCGACCACGCCCACCGTCAGCGCGCCGAAGATCAGCGACAGGAACGGGTGCAGCTTGACCAGCGTGATCAGCACGACGATCACGGCGATGCCGGCGACGAACGCCAGCACCAGCTGCCAGCCCGACGCGACCGGCTCGGTCAGCTTGGGCGCGTCGTCGGCGAGAAGGGTGATACCGCTGATCATCACGACTCCTGTTCGGTGGTGGCGAGGTAGTTCTCGATGACGGAGTCGATGTCCTGGTCGACGTCGATGGCGACGCCCCGCTCGTCGTCGCCGAGCGGCTCGAGGGTGGCGAACTGCGATGCCAGCAGGGACGCGGGCATGAAGTGGCCGGGCCGGCTGGCCTGCCTGCGGCCGATCACCTCCGGGGTGCCGGCCAGGTGCAGGAACTCGACGTCGGGGCAGTGTCTGCGCAGCTGGTCCCGGTAGGCACGCTTGAGCGCCGAGCAGCTCATCACTCCCCCGTCGGGGTGGGCCGCCAGCCACTGGCCAATCGACTCGAGCCACGGCAGGCGGTCGTCGTCGTCGAGCGGGTGCCCGGCGGTCATCTTGGCGATGTTGGCCGCGGGGTGGAAGTCGTCCGCGTCGGCGAAGGGAACGCGCAGCCGCTGGGCGAGCGCCGCCCCGACGGTGGACTTTCCGGAGCCCGAGACACCCATCACCACGATTGGCGACACCATCGCCCACCTCCCGACTTGCTCTACCCCGTTGTGTCTGGCATCACACAGCGTTCACCAATGATCTGATTATTGCAAGCCCTCGAGGTCATCCATCTGATTTAAGCTGCATTCCAGGGCCCTATGACAGGATGTATGGCGTGGTCACGTCCCCAAACATCAGCGCTCTGCACGACAACGTGCTGACCGGCCTCGGCGCGGACATCGTGTCGGGAGCCCTGCCGGCGGGCGCCGTGATCAACCTCGAAGGGGTCGGTGCCCAGTACGGCGTCTCCCGCAGCGTCGCACGCGAAGCGGTCCGGGTGCTCGAGTCGATGGGGCTCGTCGCGTCGCGGCGGCGGGTGGGCATCACCATCCAGCCGGCCGACCGCTGGAACGTCTTCGACCCGCGGGTGATCCGGTGGCGGATCCAGTCCGGGGACCGCGCCGCCCAGCTGGTATCCCTGTCCGAGCTGCGCCGCGGATTCGAGCCCACCGCGGCGGCACTCGCCGCCCGGCGTGCCGACCCGCACCAGTGCCGCATCATGGCGGCCGCGGTCTCGGACATGGTGATGCACGGCCGCGCCGGTGATCTCCAGTCCTACCTGTTGGCGGACAAGGTGTTTCACCGCACTCTCCTGGAAGCCAGCGGCAACGAGATGTTCCGGGCCCTCAACGGCGTCGTCGCCGAGGTCCTCACCGGCCGCACGCAGCACGGCATGATGCCCAAGACCCCGAACCCGGAGGCCATCGCGCTGCACGACGAGGTGGCCCGCGCCATCCGGTTGCGCGACGAGGAGGCCGCCGAACGCGCGATGCGGGCCATCATCGACGAAGCGGTCGATCACGTCAGCTCCGCCGGAGACTGACCGCTGCACGCCAACGGCACGGTGGTTGACTGCGGGAATGAGCAGAACACCGACGACGGCCCGCAGGCTCTTCGACCGCTTCGAACCCGTTCACGCCCTGACCTACTTCGCCCCGGAGTCCCGAACCGCGGTCGAGCAGGCCGGCTTTCACGGGTTCTGGACCGGCTACTTCGCCGCCCGCTCGGCGCCGCTGGGGCCGGTGCCAGCCGAGGTCGTCACCGCCGTGTTCTACAACTTCTCGGCCGCCCACGTGGCCCGCGCGCTGCCCGCCGCCTGGGAACACGCCGATCCGGCCAGCGCGCTGCGGGCGCGTGTGAGCGGCGCGGTCGCGGCCCTGCGCCGCTGTGGCGTGACCGACGACGATGCCCGGCCCGCGGCCGACCTGCTGACCAAGGCGGCCGCCGCGGCACCTCTGGACGGCCGGCCGCTGTTCGCCGCGAACCACGCGCTCGCAGTGCCCGACGAGCCGCTCGCGCGGCTCTGGCACGCCGCCACCCTGCTGCGGGAACAACGCGGCGACGGCCACGTCGCGCTACTGGTGGCCAACGGGATCGGCGGCCGCCAATGCAACGTCCTGCACTCCTTGGCCGACCGGGTGCCGCGGGACTTCATCATGCGCAGCCGCCAGTACGACGAGCGGGAGTGGGCCGGCTGCCTGGCCCACCTGGCCGCGCGGGGTCTCGTCGACGACGAAGGCGCGCTGAACGATTCGGGCCGCGCGTTCGAGAAGCGCCTCGAGCACGACACCGACGAGCTGGCGCTGTCCGCCTTCGACGCACTCGACGACACCGAACTCGAGCGACTGTTCCGCACGCTCACCCCCATCACCCGGGCGGTGATCGCCGGCGGTGACATCCCCGCCGCGACGCCGATGGGGCTGGGCCGCGACGACCTCTCCGACGACGCGGCACACCTGGGCTGACGGGACGGCTACGGCGGGGTCGTCAGCGCGGCGCGTACATGATGAGCCCGACGCCGACCAGGCAGACGAGCGCGCCGCCGACGTCCCAGCGGTCGGGCCGGAAGCCGTCGGCGACCATCCCCCACAGCAGCGAGCCCGCGATGAAGATGCCGCCGTAAGCCGCGAGCACCCGGCCGAAGTTCGCGTCCGGCTGGAAGGCGGCGACGAAGCCGTAGGCTCCGAGCGCCAGCACCCCGGCGCCCACCCACGCCCAGCCGCGGTGCTCCCGAATGCCCTGCCACACCAGCCACGCACCGCCGATCTCCAGCAGTGCCGCCAGCACGAACAGGGCAATCGACTTGGCCACCATCAGGTTTGGTTGCGATTCCACTCGAGCCAGCCGACGCCGGAGCGGCCGTCGGCGGTGCGCACCGTCACCCACGCCCGCGGGAACCTGCTGACCCGCCCGTCGGTGGCGGTCAACGGCACGGGCGCGTGGCCCCGCACGTCGACGGTCACGACGGTGTCGGTGGGCGTGATCTCCAGCGTGGTGCCGGTCGGCAGGTCGTCGGCACCGAAGGTCTCGGTGGCGACGACGGTCTGGAGTTCGACGACCTCGCCGTCGCGCTGGGAGTAACCGGCGGCGATCCGGGGAGCGCCCGGGATCCGGAGGTCGAGGGCGTGCAGGTGAGTGCCGTCGTCGAGATGCAGTGCACTCCAAACCCATTCCATGCTCCACCAGTCCCGCGCGGCCCAGGAGTGGTCCCGCTGGCCGGGCACGCCGGCGAACCCGTAGGAGCGGCCGTCCGCGGTCACCGTGCCCGACACCGTGCAGGGGATCTCATAGCGCGTCGACAGCCGGTACTGGTACGGCGTGCCCGCGGTGGTCCACACCAGGTCCATCGCCAACTCGACGGGCCGACCCGCCTCACCGCGTAGCAGACCCGCCGGGTCGTCGTAGGCCTGACCGCGCCCGCGCACCGATACGCGGTAGGACTGCAGGGGTGTGCTGGCCTCGAGTTCGAGGTCGACGTCGTCGGCGTGGACGCGGGTGTGGTCGGCGGGCAGCGGAGCCTCGAAGTCGAGGACGGCGATGGTCGGCATCGACGGGCCGCACAGCAGCGCGTTGATCCAGGCGTGCCCCTGGTTGGGAATCAACCCCAGCCGGATCCACCCGCCGACGTCCTGAGCGGGATCGGCGAAGTCGAAGTACCAGCTCTCGTTCCACAGCTCCTCGCCGCCCGGCTGATGGGTGCCCTCGTCGTCTGCGTTGGGCTGCAACGGTTCCGGTGCCGACGGCTGAGGAAGGACGGCCAGGGCGCCGGTGTCCAGGACGTGGGCGCAGTGCCGGGCGATCATCGTCATGAACATCCGGTCACCGCGCTCGGTGCGCTCCACCAGCATCGGCGACACGATCGACATGACGACCCCGAAGAAGCTCTGCCGGCGGATGCCCTCGTGCACGTCATCGATGGTGACCGTGTTGTGCGGGCCGAGCGCTTCGTGGTACGCGCGCACCAGTTCCTCTCCGTGTGCACGGCGACGGTCCACCGGAAGTGCGCAGCCGAGGAAGTAGGCGACGTCGGTGAAGGCCGGGCCCCACGTCACGGTCTGCCAGTCGACGACCGTCACGGGGCGGTCGGCGCCGGCCTGCCCGAAGAGCAGGTTGTCGAGGCGGTAGTCACCGTGGATCAGGCCCTGTGGCAGGCCGGAGTCGGCCTCGGCAGCGGTGTAGGCGTCGAACGCCGCGACCAGGCGCTCGCACACCTCGCGGTGCTCCGGTGCGACGTCGTCGTGATACCGCTCGATGAACCCCGCGTACAGCGCGGCCAGCAACCCCTGGTTCAGCGGTGACGCGCGGTTGATCCAGGCCGCGCCGGCCAACGTCGGGTCACCGAGCAGCGGGCCGTGCACGCGACCCAGTTGGGTCACCGCCATCAGGGCTTGTTCGATCGTCGCGCCGCCGATCTCGTCGCCGACGACCGACGGTGCGGCGTCGTCGAGCAGCAGGTCGAACGCACCCGTCACCTGGTCGTAGGCAGCGTGGCGACACGGCGCCACCGGACCGTGTAGCCCCGGCGCCACGTCGGTGTAGAAGCGCACCTCGCGCTCGTAGAGGCCCATCGTCAGCCCCGTCTGCCTGCTGCTCGGGTCGGCGGCGGCCACCTTGAGCACCACCGATCCGGGCCCCCGTTCGCCGTCGGCGTAGGTGAGGCCGACCCGATAGCACTCACTCATCTGCCCGGTGCCGATGCGCTCGAAGGAGAAGTCGGCGACCCTGCCCGCTCCGATCGCGGTGGTCAGCCACTCCGCGGTGAGGTCGTCGGGACGTTCGATGAGGGTGTCCGTGGAGGGGTGCACGAGTTCAGACCCTAGTCACCGCAGCGGACCGGGCGGGCCGTTTTGGGCGACGGAATTGACAGGCGTCAACTCCGGGCGTGGCAGGCGTCGGCGGCGGTACCCGGCACGTCCAGCGCCGGGTTGCGGTCGAAGAACCCGAACGGCTTGAGCCAGAACGACACGATGTCGACCGGCATCACCGGCCAGTCCTCGGGGCGGGTGATGTGGTGCAGACCGAAGACGTACCAGAGCACGACGTCGGCGTCCTCGATGGACCGGTTGGCCTTGGTCCACTGCCCCAAGCCGGTGTCCTCGACCGACTGATTGACGAATTCGCCTGCGGGCCAACGTTCGTCGGGCTCATTTGGCGTCACCCACAGAGTGTGTCCGATCACGCTGGCGCGCTTGAGTACCGGCGAGGCCAAGTCGAACATCGCCGGGATCGCACCGCCGGGTAGCAGCTTGTAGGCGGGATGGGTGCCCAGGCCGTTGGTCACGTTGGTGTTGACCACCTTCCACGTGCGCTGAGTGTTGAAGTCGACGTCCTGCATGCCGTCGCGTTCGGTGCGCAGCGGGACGTTGCGGGTGACCACCGACAGCCCGTAGGGATTGTCGGGCCCCATCGGCTCGGCGTAGGACTCCGACATCATCACGGTGTTGTCGGTGCCGTCGACGTCCAGGTCCAGGCGCGCCACCAGGAAGTGTTGGTGGAAGGGCGCATACGTGCGCTCGTCGACCAGGGTGCCGTTCGGATTGGCCGCCCCCGGTGCCAGCGGCGTGGTCACCATGATGCCGGTGGCCCGCACCTCGCACTCGATGTTGCCGTCCTGGTACAGCCGCCAGTAGACCAGGTACTCGTAGTTGGCGACCGTCACGTGGAAGGAGATCGTCAGCCGGCGGATCCGTCGCACCTCGGCGCCGGCGTCGTGGTCGACGTGCTTCCACAGGACCGCGCCGTCCTCCTCGTGGATGCAGATCGCGTTGGCGATCGTGTACGGCTCGCCCTTGCCGTCGTGCATCACGGCGTCCAGATAGCGGATCTCCCCCAGACAGTCGCAACCGAGGGCGAGCGACGTCGTCATGAAACCCAGCCCCCACTCCCCGATGTCGAAGGCGGTGCGGCGGTAGTGATCCGGCGAGGAATCGCGGTAGGGCACGATCATCTCGGCGAACGACATCCGGTGTGCCACCGACCGCACCCGGTCACCGTCGCGGTAGCCCACGGTGTGCAGCGTCATTCCCTCGCGGTAGTTGAAGCCGATGCGCAGCGACCAGTTCTGCCACTGCAGCAGATTGCCGTCGAGGGTGAACGAGGGGCCATCGGGTTGCGTGATTAGCAACGGTTTGAGCGGCTCCCTGGTCGACGCCGCGCGGATGCGCTCCGGGATGTGCCTTGGCACGTACTCGCCCATCACCTGTGGTGGCTCGACTCCCCCTCCCGCGAACGGGCCGCCGTCCTCCACCCGCAGGACCTCCATCGAGTTGAGGTCGACGACGCAGTGCAGCCCGCTGACGAGGTGCGCGTACGGGTTCGCACCGGGGGCGTCCTTGCGCCAGGTGTCCGACCAACCGATCCTGCGGTCGCGGAACTCCGGCGGGGCAACGGCGTCACCGAAGGTCCAGGTGTCCATGAACACGTCGTCGAGATCGGTGATGCCCCGCTTGGCCAGCGCCGCGATCACCTCGGGATGCTCGCGCAACACCTGGTCGCATTCGTAGAACTCGTCCACCGTGAAGTTCGCCTGCACGCCGGGCACCTCGTCGAAGCACTCGACGCGGTCCTCGTCGAGGCGGACCACGCCCTTGTAGGTGGCGTTGGCCGAGCGGTTCAGACAGATCGCGGTCGCACGCCGCGCGGGAACGGTGCCGTCGCTCTCGAACGCCCACAGCTCCGGCTTGCTCGGTTCCAGCAGTTCGATCGAGGCGAACCGCCACCCGAGCCGAGAGCTCGCCGTCGGCCCAGCCGCCACGTCGTGCTCGCGGCGCAACGCCTTGGCCACGGCGGTGAATTCGTCCGCCGACAGCGGATCCAGTGGATGCGTCACGCCATCACTGGATCACATCGGCGACCGACCCGCATGGGATCAGGACAAACCTGACACCGCCTCAGCGGGTGGCCAGGGTGAAGCCCTCCCACGCCTGCCTGCGGTCGGCGTGGGGATCGTATTCCAGACGTGAGCGGCGGTCGAAGATCAGCACTGCCCGCTCCCGTTCGGTGTACTGCGGCCAGCCCTCGCCGGGCACCCCGGTGCGGCTGAACGCCCGCCACCGGTTCTGCACGTCGTTGCTCACCCGGCGCGCCGAGCGGCGGTCCGCGGCTGCGGTCATCAGCGAACCGAACCGCGTGCGGTAGACGTCGAAGACGGCGAGCAACTCGGTGGCGTGGGTGGCGCCCAACCCGGACCAGTGGAAGGTGCGGGGTGCGTAGTCGTAGCGGTAGACGTAGGTCGGCGCGTGCCGGCCGTGCGCCGAGGCGATCTGCCAGGCCGCGGTCCCGAAGGCGAAGTCGCCACCGAGCCGGACGCAGGCACTCGGGCTGGGATAGCCGGGGTAGGCGCCGGTGATCCGTTCGCGGGACTCGACGTCGGAGTCGGCGAGCAGCATCTCGATGGCAGGCTCCGACGTCGGCAACAGTTGCAGGAAGCGGGTGAACAGCCGGCCCTCGTCGGCGTTGGTCCCCACGATGAGCGGAACCCGGTGCGCCGTGCCATCGGCCATGGCCTGCACCGGATTCCGGGGCAAGTAGTCGGTGTCGTAGGTCGGCCCGACGGGGAAGGCGCCGCGCATCTCGGTCATGCCGTGCCGCAGCAACCGGTCGAGCGCCCGCACCAGCTCGGCGGGCCGCGCAGCCAGCACCGCGGCGGCACCGTCGCGGTGCTCGGCCCCGAGCAGCTCGACGAAGTCCTCGGCGAAAGCTGCGGCGACGGCCGGCGGCCCGGCCATCCCGCTGGCCGGGCTCTCCGCGATCGCGTGCGCGAACAACCCCTCGGCCGCCGGAACCGCGAGCAGCGTCGCCACGGCGTGCGCGCCTGCGCTCTCGCCGAAGATCGTCACGTTGTCCGGATCGCCGCCGAACACCGCGGCGTTGTCCCGCACCCACCGCAGTGCCATCACCAGATCGCGCAGGAACAGGTTGTCCTCGATCGGGTGCTCCGGTGTCGACAGCGACGACAGGTCCATGCACCCCAAGGCCCCGAGCCGGTAGTTGACCGACACGTAGACGCAACCGCGGCGTGCCAGGGCGGCGCCGTCGTAGATCGGCGTGGCCGAGCTGCCGAGGATGTACCCGCCGCCGTGGATGAAGACCATCACCGGCAGCGGCTCGGCCGAGCCGTCGAGCGCGCGCTCCGGGGCCACCACGTTGAGCGTCAGACAGTCCTCGCTCATCGGCTGGTACTTGCCGACGCCCAGCATCGTGTACACGCGTTGCTGCGGGGCGCAGTAGGAGAACCCGTGGCAGTACCGCACCCCCGGCCACGGCTGTACCGGCTGGGGTGCCCGCAACCGCAGCGACCCCACCGGGGGACGCGCGTAGGGCACCGACCGCCAGCGGTGGACACCGCCGGCGGTGAAGCCCTCGATCACTCCACTGTCGACCGTCACGCGAATGGTGCGTTCGTGCATGTTCTCGACGTTAGCGAAGGTCCGCACCTGGCGACGGGTGATCGACCTGGGGACCGCTAACCTGTCGGCATGCGAGTAGCCCTGGTCGTCGCCGCGTCTGCGCTGCTCGCGGGCTGTTCCGGTGATGGCGGCGGGTCCGCGGAGCACACCGCGGCCCCGGCCACCTCGAGTTCGGCGACCATCTCGGTACCGTCGCGATCCGCCACGCCGACGTCGGCCCCGCCGTCGCTGGTCCCGGCGGCCGGAGCCCCGATCGCCGACGTCATCGCCTGGATCGAGGCAGGCGAACCCGCCGACGCCGCGGCTTTCCACACGATGACCCGCGGCGGGGAGACGACCGATCTTGGCGACGGCGTCGCCTTCGTCGCCGCAGGCAACCAGGCCAACTGCGTGACGAACGAGCACCTCGACGGTGCGCTGGCCTGCCTGGTCAAGCTGTCCGATCCGCCGCCGCGGCCGGCCGGCATCGAGACGGCCTGGAAGGACAACTGGGTGGACTTTCCGGGCGCCACCGTCGACGTCGGCTCGCCGCACGGAGATCCCGGTCCGTTCGTGAACGGCACCGGTTCGGTGCTGCCCGCCGGACGCACGCTGGCCTTCGGCGACTACCGCTGCCGGGCCGACGCGGCCGCGCTGTACTGCGTCGACTACGCGCACCAGAGCGCCGTCGAGATGAGCACGACGGGCGTGCAGGGCTTCGGCTGCCTGCAGAAGGTGACTCCCCCCGCGGACATCGGCATCCGGCTCAGCTGCTGAGGCTGCGCGCGCCCGGCCGACGGGGACCCTGGTCATCGCGTTCGGGGACCAAGTGCCGTATCGGCGACGCCGAAGAGCCGCGCAGACTCTTGCCCCGTGAAGGTGTTCACCGACCGGTTCGAGGCGGGGCTGCAGCTGGCTCAGCGCCTCGAAGCAGCGTTCGGATCCGACGTCGTCGTGCTGGCCGTGCCGCCGGGCGGCGTGCCGGTGGCCTTCGAGATCGCGCAGCGACTGCGTGCGCCGCTCGACGTGGCCCTGGTCCGCAGGCTCGGCGTCCCGTCGCAACCGAGCGTGTTCTTCGGGGCGATCGGTGAGGGCGGCGTGCGGGTCGTCAACCATGCGGTCGTGAAGCAGTGGCACCTGGACGACGACGAGATGGCGACCGTCGAAGACCACCAGCTGACCCGGCTGCGCCGCAGGGCCAAGCAGCTGCGCCGGGGCGACGAACCCCTACCCCTGGCGGGCCGCATCGCGGTGGTGGTCGACGACGGCATCGCCACCGGCATGACGGCGCGCGCCGCCTGCCGGTCCGCTCGTGCGCGAGGTGCCGCGAAGGTCGTCGTGGCGGTGCCGGTCGCCCCCTCCGACGTCGAATCCAGGCTGGCGGGCCATGCCGATGCCGTGCTGTGCCTGGACAGGTCGGCGGGCTCGGTCTCGGTCCGGCGTGAATTCCGGCACTTTCCGGCGGTTTCCGACGCCGAGGTGATGACCTTGCTCGAACGGGCCAAGCGCCGCGTCGGTGCCGTTGCCGCGCAAGCGGCACCGGCTGTGCCCGCCGCGCCACTGCGTGACGAAGAGGTCTGGGTGCGGGCCGGAAACGTGGCGGTGGCAGGGCAATTGACCGTTCCGGTCGACCCGAGCGGGGTGGTGGTGTTCGCCCACGGCAGCGGAAGCAGCCGGCACAGCCCCCGCAACCGGCTGGTGGCGCAGGCGCTCAACCGCGCTGGTCTGGCCACGCTGCTGTTCGATCTGCTGACGCCGGAGGAAGAACGCAACCGCGCCAACGTGTTCGACATCGAGCTGCTGGCCGGCCGGCTCGTCGCGGCCACCCAGTGGCTGGCCGAACAACCCGACCTCGCTTCGCTACCGGTGGGCTACTTCGGGGCAAGCACCGGGGCGGGTGCTGCCCTGGTCGCCGCCGCCGACCCGGGGGTGTCGGTACGCGCCGTCGTCTCCCGCGGCGGCCGACCCGACCTCGCCGATCAGGCGCTGCCGAGCGTCGTGGCACCGACGCTGCTGATCGTAGGTGGGCGCGATCACGTCGTCCTCGACCTGAATCGACGGGCCCGCGAAGCGATTTCGGGCCCATGCGAGATCGTGGTCGTCCCGGGGGCGACGCACGTCTTCGAAGAACCGGGCACCCTCGACGAGGTCGCCGAATTGGCGCGCGATTGGTTCGTGGACCACCTGAGTTCGGTATCGGCGGGTGGCACTACGCCGTCCAACCGCTAGCAGACGGCCTCGACGCGAGGAGCGACTATGCCACGCCCTTGTTCCGCAGCAGCGGCAGGACGCCCTCGGCGAACCAGTGCGCCTCCTCCAAATGTGGATACCCCGACAGGATGAACTCGTCGAACCCCAGCGAGTAGTACTCGTAGATCAGGTTGGCGACCTCGTCGTGGCTGCCGACCAGTGCTGTCCCCGCACCGCCCCGCACCAGGCCGACGCCGGCCCACAGGTTCGGGTAGATCTCCAGCTGGTCCACCCGGCCACCGTGCAGGGCCGTCATCCGGCGCTGCCCCTCGGACTCCGACTTCGCGTGCAGCGCAGTCGCATCGGCGATCTGCTCGGCGCTGAGGCCGGCCAGCAGCTCGGTGGCCACCGCCCACGCCGCCTCCGACGAGTCCCGGCTGATGGTGTGCAGCCGGATGCCGAAGCGCACCCGTCGTCCCCGGGCCTGCGCCAGCTCGCGCACCTTGGCGATCTTCGCGGCAGCGGCCTGCGGAGGTTCACCCCACGTGAGGTAGACGTCGACGTACTGGGCAGCGATGGGCAGTGCGGCAGGCGACGATCCTCCGAAGTAGATCTGCGGCAACGGATCCGGCGGCGTGGACACCATCGCGTTCTCCACCCGGTAGTGCTCGCCGGTGAAGTCGATCGGGCCGTTGCGCCAGATGGAGTCGATGAGGTGCAGGAATTCACCGGTACGGGCGTAGCGCTCGTCGTGGTCCAGCCAGTCGCCGAACCGGCGCTGTTCGAGGTCGTCGCCACCGGTCACGATGTTGAGCAGCACCCGGCCCTCGGAGAAGCGCTGCAGGGTGGCCGCCTGCTGGGCAGCCAGGGTGGGTGGCACCAACCCGGGCCGGAACGCGACGAGGAACTTCAGCTTCTCCGTCTCGGCCAGCAGTGCCGCGGCCGTCAACCAGGCGTCCTCGCACCAGGTTCCGGTCGGGGTGAGGACGCCCTCGAAGCCCAATCGGTCGGCAGCCCTGGCCACCTCGGCGAGGTACCGGCGGGTGGGCGGGCGATAGTTGGGCGGCAGGGTGTGATGTGACGATGCGTGGGATGCGCCGACGATCCAACGGCTGTCACCGTTGGTCGGCAGGAACCAGAAGAAGCGGGCGGTCACGAAGGTCCTCGTCTGAGTTGATTCGTCGCAGTCGATGTTCCCCACCTGCGTCGACGGGCGGGCACGCTCGCGGCCGGAGAGGCCACCGTCGTCATGACGGAGGGCTGGGTCGATGAGGCCGCGATTGGGGTGACGCTACGTCGACTGCCGGCGGGGGCGAAGGTTTGCGATCGAGCTGACTCGAACCGACGGCGGTCACCGCCAGCCGTCGGCCGCCTTCGCCGCCCGCATCAGCTCGGCGCACAGGTCCCGCAGCTCGGCGGCGTCGGCGCCCTCGTCGATGGCGGTGGCCACGTCCTCGGCGGCGCAGCGCACCTGGTACACGCGGTCGGAGAGCTGGGCGGCCTCCTCGGCGGTCAGCACCACCGCATCCGGCGCCAGCGACGTCCCCTTGACCATGGCGCGCTGCTCGTACGCGCGTTGGCGACACGACTGCCGGCAATACCGGCGACGGCGCCCCATCCCGGCGTCGGGAACCTCGCGGCCACACCACCGGCAGGGCTGTACGCGGGTGCGCCGTCGAGTTTCGGGTGCCACGAGAGTCGACTGTAAACGGCCTGCGGCGGACATCCCGGTATCATGGACAGTCGCGTCGGGAACTTCGTGCCAATCGGCAGCGTTGATACCCGCGGAAGGTCTTCGAATGAGGAGTGGTGATCATGGCTGATCGTGTCCTGCGAGGTAGTCGACTCGGAGCGGTGAGCTACGAGACCGACCGCAATCATGACCTGGCGCCGCGTCAGCTCGCGCGCTACCGCACCGACAACGGTGAGGAATTCGAAGTCCCGTTCGCCGACGAGGCCGAGATCCCTGGCACGTGGCCCTGCCGCAATGGCATGGAGGGCACGCTCATCGACGGCGACGTGCCGGAGCCCAAGAAGGTCAAGCCCCCGCGCACGCACTGGGACATGCTGCTCGAGCGCCGTTCGGTCGAAGAACTCGACGAACTGCTCAAGGAGCGCATGGACATCATCAAGACCAAGCGCCGCGGCAACTGATGGAAACGCGCGGCGGCGCCTAGTGGGCGACGCCGCGCGCGTGATCGATGCGACCGCGGATGCCCCACTGGGCGACCTTGACGATGGCCTCCCGGATGTTGGAGCCACTCATCTTCGACTTGCCCAGTTCACGCTCGGTGAAGGTGATGGGGACCTCGACGACCTTGAAGCCAGCGGTGATCGTCCGCCAGGTCATCTCGATCTGGAAGCAATAGCCCTTGGAGTCGACCGTCTCGAGCTCGATCTTCTCGAGTACCTCGCGGCGGTAGGCGCGGTAGCCCGCGGTGATGTCGTTGACCTCCACGCCGAGTGCGATGCGCGAGTAGCCGTTGGCCGCGCGCGAGAGCACCATCCGCCGACGGGGCCAGTTGCGGACCGTTCCACCGTCGATGTAGCGCGAGCCGATCGCCAGGTCGGCACCCTTGTCGACGGCCTCCAGCAGGCGGTACAGCTCCTCGGGGGCGTGCGAACCGTCGGCGTCCATCTCGACCAGCACGGTGTAACCCCTGCCGAGGCCCCAGGCGAAGCCGGCGAGGTACGCCGCGCCAAGGCCCGCCTTACTGGTGCGGTGCATCACGTGGATGCGGTCGGGATCGGCCAGCGACAGCTCGTCGGCCAGCTCTCCCGTGCCGTCGGGGCTGCCGTCGTCGACGACGAGCACGTGAACGTCGGGACGGGCAGCATGCACACGACCGACGATCAGCGGCAAGTTCTCCCGCTCGTTGTAGGTCGGAATGATGACCAGCGTGCGCTGACTGGGACTGTCGGCACCCTCGATCATGTCACTCCTTCGTCGTCGTCTTCGGCGACCGTGCGGTCGCCGACTCCTGCGCGGTCGGTCACCCTCTTGCGTCGACGCGAGAGGTACCCCGAGAGGTACCCATTGTGCAGCATCACGCCGATGACAGCCGCAGCGCCGGCGAATACCAGCAATCCCTGGATCAGCGGGCCGAACCGGGTGGCGGGCGTGAGGCTGGTCTTCAGCCTGATCTGAGCGTCGAGGTAGGCCGGCTCGAAGAACGCCGTGCTGGCGATCACCTTGCCGTCGGGGCCGATGATCGCACTGATGCCGGTGGTGCCCGCGACCACGACGTAGCGGTCGTGCTCGACGGCCCGCAGCCGCGCGAAGGCCAGCTGCTGGGCACTCATCGACGCGTTGAACGTCGCGTTGTTGGCGGGCACCGTGAGGAACTGCGCGCCGCTGAGCACCGACTCGCGCGCCGCGCGGTCGAAGATGACCTCCCAGCACGTCGTCACCCCGATCGGGATCCCCGCCGCGTGGACCACGCCGTTGCCGGTACCCGGCACGAAGTAGCCGGCGCGGTCGGCGAACGACGACAGCAGCCGGAAGAACCCGCGCCACGGCAGATACTCGCCGAACGGCTGGACGATCTTCTTGTCGTGCCGCTCGCCAGGGCCGGTGGCTCCATCCCAGACGATGACGGTGTTGGTCGACTGCGGATCCTGCGGCGTGTAGCCGGGCGCCGAGACCACCGCACCGACGAGGATGGGCGCGTGGATCGCCTCCGCGGCGACGTTGATCTGATCGGCGGCGTCGCGGTTGGCGATCGGATCGATGTCCGACGAATTCTCGGGCCAGATGACCACGCTCGGCTGGGGTGCGCGGCCGGCGCGGACGTCCTCGGCCAGCCGCAGCGTCTCCCGGACGTGGTTGTCGAGCACCGCCCGCCGCTGCGCGTTGAACTCGAGGCCCAGCCGCGGCACGTTGCCCTGGATGGCGGCCACGGTGGTGGCGGGATCGTCCCCAGCGCCAACGCCGGACTGCCGCACGAAGGGCGCCGCCAAGGCGACGGTGAGCAGGACGACGGCGATGGCGGCGCCGGGCACCGTGACGGCGGGCGGCAGCAGGTGTCCGCCGTGGTGACCGCGGCCCCACCACGACACCGCCTCGAGGATCAGGGCGGCGAGGCCGAAGCCGACCAGCGCCACCGCGAACGACACCAGGGGCACGCCGCCGAAGTGCGCGATGAGCAGCAGCGGCCCGTCGTCCTGCGTGTATCCGATGACGCCCCAGGGGAACCCGCCGAACGGGACGGTCGACTTGAGCCACTCGGCAAGCACCCACAGACAGGAGAACCACACCGGCCAGCCCGGCGCGCGCCGCACGACGACGGCGAGCAGGCCGAACACCGCGGGAAAGAGTGCCTCCATCGCCGCCAGCGCCAGCCACGGGATGGGCCCGACGAGACCGCTGATCCAGGGCAGCAGGGGCACGTAGAACGCCAGCCCCGCCAGGAAGCCGTAGCCGAAGCCGCCGGCCTTGGTGGTCGACTCGTTGGTCAGCACCCAGGCGAGTAGGCCGAACGCGACGAATACCGCCAGCCACCAGTCGAAGGGCGGAAAGGCCAGGCACATCAGCAGACCGGCGGCGACCGAGGCGGCCAGGCGCGGTGCCCGCGGTTCCAGCACGGCACGCAACCGGGTCAGCATCCGCGACGCACGGCCGGGCGGGGCGGGGTCCTGCGCGACGGCGGCGTCAGCAGTGTCGGCCTCGGCCTCGGCCAGATGCCTGCGCTCAACCATGGATGGCGACACCCCGGTGGACCGTCTGACGGCAGACGGGCAGCGGTGCATCGGGCGACAGTCTCGGCAGCGCGGGAATCCGTGACCGCGGATCGGTGGACCACCGCTGCACGGTATCGGCGGGCGCAGCGACCTCGAGGGCGCCGAGACCGCCGGGTACGTCCCACACGGCGTACGTCGCGGGAGCCCCAGGCGCCAGCGTGCCCGCGACGCCGTCCCTGGCACCGCCCGCCCGCCACGCTCCGCGGGTGGCCGCGGCGAAGGCGGCGCGCGCCGACACCGCGCTGCCCGGGGTGTGGTGCGCCGTCGCCGCCCGCACCGTCTCCCAGGGATTCATGCCGGTGACGGGGGTATCGGAGCCGAAGGCGAGTGGCACGCCTTGGGATGCTAACAGCGCCAGCGGGTTGAGCCGATCGGCCCGCTCGGCGCCAAGCCGGCGGGCGTACATGCCGTCTCGGCCACCCCACAGCGCGTCGAAGTTGGGTTGCACGCTCGCGATCACCCCCCAGGCGCCGAGCCGGCCCGCCTGATCCTCGTCGACCATCTCGAGATGCTCGAGACGATGCCCGCAGCGGGCGACGGCGGGCGCGCCGTGGCGGGCGACCACCCGGCCCAGGGCGTCCACCACCGTGCTCGTGGCGGCATCGCCGATCACGTGGAACCCCGCGGTGATGCCCGCCTCCGTGCAGGCCTCCAGATGGGCCTCCACGGCGTCCGCGCCGAGATGGGCGATGCCCACGCAGTCCGGCCGGTCGGCGTATGGCTGGTGTAGCCACGCCGTGTGCGATCCGAGTGCACCGTCGACGAACAGGTCGCCCGCCAAGCCCCGGACGCCGGTCTCGGCGAGAAGCTCCCTGGCTCGTTCGGCCGACGCGACCGCCTCGCCCCAGTAGCCGAACACCTCGACTCCGTGCTCGAGGGCGTGCAGCTCGCGCCAGTCGTCGATGCCGCCGATCTCGGGTCCTGCGCACTCGTGTACCGCCGCGATGCCCAACCTCGCCGCCAGATCCAGCGCCGCCCGCCGGGCCCGGTTGCGCTGATCGGGGGTCAGCAGCGCCCTGGCAGCCGCTCGGACCAGGTGGTGCGCCTGCGCCGTCAGGGGCTGCTGGTCGTGGTGTCCCGCGGCGGTGGCCAGGCCGGGTACTGCCTTACGCAGCGCCGTCGAGGCCGCCGCGGAGTGCACGTCGACCCGAGCCACGTAGGCCGGGCGGTCGCCAAGCACCGCGTCGAGGTCGGCCGTCGTCGGCGCGACGGGCCGGGGCCAGCGGGACTCGTCCCAGCCGTGCGCCCAGATGAGTCCGTCGCGATGGTGGCGGGCATGGTCGGCGATCAGTCGCAGCGCGTCCTCGCGCGAGGCTGCGGTGCGCAGGTCGAGTCCGACGATGGCAAGCCCGGTCGAGGTGACGTGCACGTGGGCGTCCACGAAGGCCGGCGTCACGAACCCGCCGTCCAGATCGATCACTCGGGCATCCGGGAACTGCCGTCGGCCAACGTCGTCGGCGCCGAGCCACGCGATCACGCCGTCGGGTCCGTCGCTCACCGCCATCGCGGTGGCGTCGGGCATCGCCGGGTTGTAGACCTGGCCCCCGACCAGGAGGGTCGTCAAGCGACGTCGGGGTGTCGGTCGGGATGCGGCGGCAGGCTCGGCGGCCTAACGTCCGTCACGTCGATGACCTCGCCGTCGATCACCTCGCCGTCGACGTACGCTCCGCGGCCCGTCCGCGCACCGGCCGTGGTGATGATCACCGGCATGCGGCCCAGGCTGCGCGCGGCGAGCGCGGTGACCGCGGGGCGGGCGACCGCCCGCGTCGGCGGCAGCAGGAGCAGCAACCCCAGCGCCGAGGTGACCAGCCCGGGAACGACGGTCAAGACCGTGCCGAGGGCCACCAGGGCACCGTCGGAGGCCGCCCCCTGCGGGGACCGCAGACCCGACCGCAGCCGCTGGAGCTGGCGCTTGAGCTGCGAACCGGCCAGGGCCAGGCCGAGGGCGAACGTGCCGACCACCAGCAGGAAGGTCCAGCCGAACCCGATCGTGGACACCAGGGCGACGACCACCGCCAATTCGACGAGGACGTAGACCAAGAAGAGCCGCATAGCCATGTAGGACACAACGCGCCGCACGCGGTGTGGGTTCCTAACCCGCCGAGTCGGGGGCGTCGGACGCCTGCACCTCGATCGCGGCGTGCACCTTCTCGATGCCCCCGCGCAGGAGCGCCTGCGGGACGAAGTACCAGGCATGATTCCAGTAGCGCCTGATGATCAGGTCGAACACGCGGCGGGTGTCGGACTTCGGCAGCATGCGGGCCCTGGCCTCGACGGGTTCGCCCTTGACCTTGCCGAGCACACCGCACTTCTGGATGGTGACGCGCGGAGTGTTGTTGATGCGCTTGGTCTTCCACGATCCGTCGTCGGTGATGATCAGCAGCTTGTCCCCGTCGGGCACTCCCCACACCGGGGTGGGCTTCGGCGTGCCGTCCTTGGTGAACGTGGTGAGCAGCAGGTACTTCTCGCGATACACCTCGTCGAATGCGGGCATCAGTGGGCTTCGGTCGACGTGTCGGGGCCGGGCCGCAGTTCGATGGTGACGTTCTTCTCCATGCCGCCGCGCAACTTGGAGAACAGATTGAACGCCTTGCCGAGCAAACCGTAGCGCTTGCCGAGCGCGTCGTAGGTCGCGGCGTTGGCCGACTTGTCCAGGATCGTCGCGATCGCCTCGACGGCCTCGCCCTTGGGCTTGCCGGCGCGGTCACACGTGGCGATGGTGACGCGCGGGGTGTTGCGGATGCGCTTGACCTTCCAGGACTTCTCCTGGGTGATGGCGATCAGCCGATCTCCCTGGGGCACGGCCCAGATGGCCGTCGGCTTGGGCCTGCCGTCCTTGGTGAACGTGGTGAGCAGGACGTACTCGGACTTCGCGACCTCGGCGAACGTGACGGGCATGACACCCAATCTAACGGCCGCCGGGTCGGCGACGTCAGCGGTCGTAGTTGCCCCAGCGGCCGTGCCACGATTCGCGGTACGGAAGACCGAGCAGCGCAAGCATTCCGATGACCAGGGCCGCGAAGGCGAACAGTCCCAACATGGTCGTTCCTCCTGTGAGGGATGCGGACACCGGCGCGGCATCCGATCGAAATGTAGTACCGCCGGTACCGGTTACGGATGTTTCGTGTGGGACGGAACATCGCCGAATTGGTCGTGACGGACGTCACATCGACCCACGGGGCACTTCGGATCGTGGTCATTCCAATACTGGTGAGACCGGCGACGGCATGAGCCAATCACCACATGTCCAATTCTCCCGTCATCGTGAAACTCGGCGCGAACATCGGCGCCCGCATCGACGGCGTGCGCGTCGGCGGCGATCTCTCCCCCGACACCGTCTCGGTCATCAACGACGCGCTTCTCGAGCACAAGGTGATCTTCTTCCGCGATCAGCACCACCTCGACGACGACGGCCAGCTCGCGTTCGCCAGGACCCTCGGGACGCCCACCATCGCGCATCCCACGGTCACGTCGCGCGGTGCCGACGTGCTGCCGATCGACTCGCGCTACGACAAGGCGAACTCCTGGCACACCGACGTCACCTTCGTCGACCGCATCCCGAAGGCCTCACTGCTGCGGGCCATCTCGCTGCCCGAATACGGCGGAACCACGACCTGGGCATCGACGGAGGCCGCCTACGACCAGCTGCCGCCCCCGCTCGCCGCGCTGGCCGAGAACCTGTGGGCGCTGCACACCAACGACTACGACTACGTCAAGGACTTCGGAGAGAACCCAGCCGAGGGCTCCGGCGTCGACGACGACGTCGCCAGGAAGACCCGCGAGTACCGCGAGGAATTCATCTCCGAAGTCTACGAGACCGAGCACCCCGTGGTCCGGGTGCATCCGGAGACGGGCCGACGGGTGCTGTTGCTCGGCCACTTCGTCAAGCGCTTCGTTGGCCTGGGCACCACCGAGTCGGTGGCCCTGCTGCAGCTGCTCCAGGCGCGGGTCACCAAGCTGGAGAACACGATCCGATGGAACTGGCTGCCCGGCGATCTGGCCATCTGGGACAACAGGGCGACCCAGCACTACGCGGTGTCCGACTACGACGACCAGTACCGCCGCCTGAGCCGGGTCACGCTGGCCGGCGACGTCCCCGTCGACGTCGACGGAAACCCCAGCCGCGTCATCACCGGCGACGCGTCGCACTACTCGGAGGTCGTGGCGCCACCGCGCCTGGTCGCCGTACCGTAGGCGGGTGGCCCGCACCCGCGACGACGACGCTTGCCCCGGCGCACTCCAGGTGCACCAGGCGGCCGATGGCGCACTGGCGCGGGTGCGCCTTCCCGGCGGGATGATCGAAGCTCCCCAGCTGGAGGCGCTCGCGCTGGCGGCGGCCCGGTTCGGTTCGCCGGCACTGGAACTCACCTCGCGCGGCAACGTCCAGATCCGCGGGGTCACCGATGACGGGGCGCTGGCCGAGGCCATCGCGGACGCCGGCCTGCTGCCCTCGCCCAGTCACGAACGCGTCCGCAACGTCGTGGCCTCACCGCTGACCGGGCGCACCGGCGGCGCAACCGACGTGCGGCAGCGGGTCCGCGACCTCGACCGCGCCATCTCGGCCAACGCCCGGCTGGCCGACCTGCCCGGCCGTTTCCTGTTCTCCGTCGACGACGGCCGCGGGGACGTCTCGGGCATCGGCGCCGATGCCGGCGTGCACTTCCTCGACGACGACACCGCCGCGCTGCTGGTGGCGGGCGTCGACACCGGCGTGCGCACCCGGGACCCGGTGGCCACCCTGGTCGAGGTCGCGCAGCGATTCGTCGACGTCCGCGAAACCGCTTGGCGGACGACCGAACTCGCCGATACCGCGGTACTGCTCGGCGACCTGCCGGTGACGGCGGCACCGGGTGGCAGGTGGGACCCGGTGACGCGACCCCCCGTCGGCTGGATCCCGCAGGACGACGGACGGGTCACCCTCGGCGCGGCAGTCCCGCTCGGTGTGCTGCCCTCCCGGGTCGGCGAATACCTGGCTGCCGTCGGATCGCCGCTGGTGATCACGCCATGGCGCTCGATTCTGGTCTGCGACCTCGACGAGGGGATCGCCGACGCGGCGCTGCGGGTGCTGGCCCCGCTGGGGCTGGTGTTCGACGAGTCGTCGCCGTGGCTGGACGTCAGCGCCTGCACCGGCAGCCCAGGCTGTGCGCACTCGATCGCCGACGTGCGCCGCGACGCCGCCGATGCGGTCGCCGCGGGCCCCGCCGACGCGCACCGCCACTTCGTCGGGTGCGAACGTGCCTGCGGCAGCCCGCCGGTGGGCGAGGTGCTGGTCGCCGTTCCCGGCGGTTACGCCCCACGTCACCGGCCGTCCTGAGGCGCTCGCCGATCGTTGACAGCCGTCGGGGGTCGCGTTAGCGTCGCGCGTCATGACCGGCCCCGCTCCCCTGGTCCCGTCGATTCCGCGCGGCCCCACCGACGTGACGCCGGAGTGGACGAGCCACGCGCTGGGAGTCGAGGTCGACGCGGTCGAGGTGACGCCCATCGGCACCGGCCAGACGGGTGCCACCTATCGCCTGGCCGTCACCTACGCCGCAGACGTCACGGGGCTGCCCGACACCTACGCCATCAAGCTCTCCTCACAGGACGACGCGGTACGCGATCGGGTGGCGCTGGGATACCGCTCCGAGCACGCCTTCTACACCGGTGTCACCGACGTGGTGCGCGTCCCGATCCCTCGGCACTACCACTGCGAGATCTCCGAGGACGGAGGCGACTTCGTCCTGCTGCTGGCCGACATGGCGCCCGCCGTCCAGGGTGACCAGATCCGCGGGTGCACGACGGCCGAGGCCGAGCTGGCCGTGCGCGCGCTGGCCGGGCTGCACGGACCGACCTGGTGCGACCCGAAGTGGCCGGCGTTCCCCGGCCTGGTGATGTCGATGATCGACGAGGACGCGATCTCGGGCTTCGGTGACGTCGCGGTGATGGCAGCCAAGATCACCCTCGATCGTCTCGGTGACCGGATGCGGGCCGAGGACCGCGAGACCGTCACCGAGGCCATGTCGATGGTCGCGCCGTGGCTGCTGGCCGACCGCCACCGCTACGCGCTGATGCACGGCGACTACCGGCTGGACAATCTGCTCTTCACCCCCGACCGCAGCGCCGTCACCGTCGTCGACTGGCAGACCCTCGGCGTGGGGCTGCCCGCCCGGGATCTGGCCTACTTCACCGGAACCAGCCTGCTCCCCGACTCCCGCGCGGCCGCCGACGAGCAACTCGTCACCGCCTACCACGCGGAGCTGTCCGGCTACGACGTCGGCGCCTACGACCGCGACACCTGCTGGCGGGACTACCGCGTCGGCATGTTGCAGGTGCCGCTGCTGTCGGTGCTCGGCTGCGCGTTCTCCATCTCCACCGAGCGCGGCGACGACATGATGCTGGTGATGCTGGCGCGCGGGTGCCGCGCGATCCGCGATCTCGGCAGCCTCGACCTGGTCGAGCGCTAGCTGCGGGTCAGCGCGGCAGCCGGCGCCACACCGGGCGCGGGACCATCCGCATCGCCAGCACCAGAGCGCCCAGCGACCGCGGTATCCAGATCTCGTCGAGGCCCTTGACCAAGGCGCGTACCACCGCGTCGGCGACCTGCGGGGGCGTGCTCGACAGCGGGGCCGGCGTCATCCCCTCGGTCATCCGGCCGATGACGAAGCCGGGACGCACCAGCAGCAGCCGCACCCCGGAACCGTGCAGGGCGTCGGCCAGTCCGCGACTGAACGCGTCCAGACCCGACTTCGCCGAGCCGTACACGTAGTTGGCGCGCCGGGGCCGCGCACCCGCCACCGACGAGAACACCACGATCGCCCCGCGACCGGCCCGCCGCATCGTGTCCGCAAGCACGGTGACGAGGCTGACCTGGGCGGTGAAGTCGGTGTGCACGATCGCGGCGGCGTGGGCGGCATCGGACTCGGCGCGCGTCTGATCACCGAGGATCCCGAACGCCACCACCGCCGTCCCGATCGGGCCGTGCTCGGCGACGATCGACGCGACCAGGGGCTGGTGCGAGGCGAGGTCGTCGGCGTCGAATTCCCGAACGTGCACGGCCACGGCGCCCGCCGCCCGCACCGCGGCCACCTCCTCGGCCAATCGGTCAGCGCCGCGCGCCGCGAGCACGACCGTGGCCCCGACGGCGAGTCGTCGTGCCACCTCGAGACCGATCTCGCTGCGGCCACCGAATATCGCCACCACACCCGTGTCCTGCATGGCTGCGATTATGTCCTGCGCTAGGTTGGAAGCCGATGGCTACTTCTGGCCGCAAGGCCACTACGCGGCTGACCAACGAGGCGCTGGCGTTCCTGACCGAACGGCATCTCGCCATGCTGACCACCCTGCGCGCGGACAATTCGCCGCACGTCGTCGCGGTCGGGTTCACCTTCGATCCCAAGACCCACGTCGCCCGAGTCATCACCACCGGCGGATCACAGAAGGCCGTCAACGCCGAGCAGCGTGGGGTCGCCGTGCTCAGCCAGGTCGACGGTGCCCGCTGGCTGTCCCTGGAGGGCAGCTCGACGGTCAACCCCGATCCCGAAGCCGTCCGCGACGCCGAACTTCGCTACGCGCAGCGGTACCGCACGCCGCGGGTCAATCCTCGCCGGGTGGTGATCGAGGTGCGCATCGAGCGCGTCCTGGGCTCCTCCGAGCTACTCGACCGCGGCTCCGAGGCCTGACCCGTCAGACCGGCACCACCAGCAGGTCATGCGGCCGGTCGTTGACCGACAGCGCGCCGTCCGCGGTGACCACCACGATGTCCTCGATGCGGGCGCCCCACGACCCAGGGAAGTAGATTCCCGGCTCCACGCTGAAGGCCATGCCCTCCTGCAGCGGCAGGTCGTTGCCGGCGACGATGTAGGGCTCCTCGTGCACCGAAAGGCCGATCCCATGGCCGGTGCGGTGGACGAACGCCTCGGCCAGACCCTCGGCGGCCAGCACGTCCCGGGCTGCGGCGTCGATCTGCTCGGCCGTCGCGCCCGGGCGCACGGCCGCCACGGCCGCCCGCTGCGCGCGCTGCAGCACCGCGTAACGCCGGGCCACGTCCGGATCGGGCGTGCCGAGGCTGTAGGTGCGGGTGGAGTCGGAGTTGTAGCCGGGCTCGTACGGGCCGCCGATGTCGACGACCACGACGTCGCCGGCCTGCAACTGGCGATCCGAGCACTCGTGATGCGGATCGGCGCCATTGGGCCCGGACCCCACGATGATGAAGGCGGCCTCCGAATGCCCTTCGGCGACAATGGCTTCGGCGATGTCGGCGGCCACGTCCGCCTCGGTGCGGCCCGGCACCAGGAACTCCGGCACGCGCGCGTGCACCCGGTCGATCGCCGCCCCGGCCTTGCGCAGCGCGTCGATCTCCGCGGCGTCCTTGACCATCCGGAGACGGCGCAGCACGTCGGTGGCCAGCACGGGTACCACGCCCAGCACGTCGGCCAACGGCAGCAGGTGCAGCGCGGGCATCGAATCGGTGACCGCAGTCGCCAGACGGCCGCCCCCCATGGCCCCGGCCACCAGCTGGTAGGGGTCCTGGCCGTCGACCCAATCCCGCACGGCCAGGCCGAGTTCCACCACCGCGGACTCCTTGAGCGCGGCGAGCTCCATGCGCGGCACCACGATCGTCGGCGCGTACTCGCCGGCGGGCAGCACCAGCGCCGTCAACCGCTCGAAGGTCTGCGCGCGCGACCCGACGAGGTAGCGCAGGTCGTATCCGGGAGTGATCACCAGGCCGGCCAGGCCGGCCTCGGCGGCGGCGGCCGTCGCGGCGCGCAACCGTCCCTCGTATACGTCGGTGCCGAATCTGCCATGGGCGTCCATGCCGACGAGGTTAATCGGCGGGCAGATAGCTGGCGACCTCGATCAGGTTGCCGTCGGGATCGCGGCAGTAGTGCGAGGTCATGGGTCCGAGCGCGCCGGTCTTGGTGACCGGACCCTCGGTGATCCGAACCCCGCAGGCGCGCAGGTGCTCTCCCACCTCGGCCGGCGGCACCAGTGCGATGAAGCAGGCGTCGACGGTGCCCGGCGCGTCGAGGACGGCGGTCACCCAGTCCGGGGCGCCGGTGGGGCGCAGGTTCAGTTTCTGGTTGCCGAAGCGCAGGGCGGTGCGGCCAGGGCCGAAGGTCTCGCGGCGCATGCCGAGCACTCGCACGTACCAGTCCGCGGTGGCCTCGACGTCACGGCAGTTGAGCACGACGTGATCGATGTGGTCGACGGAGAAGGGCATACCCCACGCTACTGTCACTTCGATGACTGCACCCGTGATGCTCCTCGACGGCGCCAGCATGTGGTTTCGCTCCTTCTTCGGCGTTCCGTCGTCCATCACCGCCCCCGACGGGCGGCCGGTGAATGCGCTGCGCGGGTTCCTCGACACGGTCGCGACGCTGATCGCCAGGGAACGCCCGGCGCGGCTGGTGGTGTGCCTGGACCTGGACTGGCGCCCGCAGTGGCGGGTCGACCTCATCCCGTCGTACAAGCTGCACCGGGTGGAGGTCGAGGGCGCTGGCGGCGCGCCCGACGTCGAGGAGGTGCCCGACGCGCTGACCCCGCAGGTGGACATGATCATGGCGATGCTCGACGCGTTCGGCATCGCGACCGCGGGCGCACCCGGTTACGAGGCCGACGACGTGCTCGGCACGCTGGCGGCCGCCGAGCGACGCGATCCCGTCGTCGTGGTCAGCGGAGACCGGGACCTGCTGCAGCTGGTCGCCGACGAGCCCGTGCCGGTCCGGGTCTTCTACATCGGCCGGGGGCTGGCCAAGGCCACGATGTTCGGGCCGGCCGAGGTCGCCGAGACCTACGCCGTCCCGCTGCACCGGGCGGGGGCAGCGTATGCCGAACTGGCGCTGCTGCGCGGCGATCCGTCCGACGGGCTGCCCGGCGTCGCCGGGGTCGGCGAGAAGACGGCGGCGACGCTACTGGCCGGCCACGGTTCACTGGAGCGCATCATGGCCGCAGCGAGCGAGCCGTCCTCGAAGATCCCTGCGGCGCAACGCAAGAAGCTTCTCGCCGCGACCGACTACGTGACGGCCGCCGAGAAGGTGGTCCGGGTGGCCACCGATGCCGACGTGACCCTGTCGACGCCGACCGACGCGCTGCCACTGCATGCGCGCGACCCACGCCGGGTGGCGGAGCTCGCCGGGGAGTTCGGCGTGACTTCGTCGATCGCGCGCCTGCAGAAGGCGCTTGACGACCTTCCCCAGAACTAGCGGGGCCGGCCGACTTCGTAGGTCCCGCTATCGTCCTGGAACGTCACGGTGACCTGGCGCTTGGTGCCGTCGATGCTGACCTCGCAGTCGAAGGTGCCGCCCTTGACGACCTTGGGATTGGCCCCGTGGTTGCAGGTGACGTCCTGGACGTTCTTGGCGCCGTAGCCGTTGGTCTGGTCGCTGAGGATCTGCTGCACGCCGGACTGCGCGGCCTTGACGTCGAGGTTGGTCGTGACGAACCAGCCCGGCTTCCAGAAGCCGAGCACGCCGACGACGATCAGGATGACCGCCGCCAGGGCGCCGACGACGCCGAGCACGACGCCCTTGGACTTCTTCGATCCGGCGTCGGTGGTGGAGTACGGGCTGAACTGTTGGTTCGGGTCATACTGTCCGGGCGGCTGACCGTAGGGCTGGTTCGGGTCGTACTGGCCGGGCTGCGGCTGGCCGTACGGCTGCTGACCGTAGGGCGGTTGTGGCGCATACGGGGATTGCTGCGGGTAGGACGAGGGGCCGTAGGCGGTGGGCTGCTGGGAGTACTGGTCAGCCTGCGGGTACTGCGGCTGGCCGTATGGCGGCTGCTGGTACTGCTGCCCGCCGTACGCCGGGGGCTGCTGGCCGTAGGCCGGAGGCTGCTGCCCCCACCCGGGTTGTTCGGGTTGCGGCTGCTCAGGAGCCTGCGGCTGCCACGCGGGATCGGAAGGCGGCTGACCCGACCATGGCTGGTTGGGGTCGGATCCCTGCGGTCCGCTCATCGTCACTCCTAGGTGAGTCTTCTCGTCGGAATCGAAATGCTGCCGACACACTACCCCGCGTCAACTGCCACGACGCCGCGCCGAATCGCATCGATCGCGCGTTTCGCGGTCACGCGCAGAGCCGGTGTCGGAGCAGCGTTGCGCACCTGGTCGAGCAGATCCAACACCTGGCGGCACCAGCGGACGAAATCGCCTGCCGACAAGGGAGATCCGCTTCCGGAGGCATCGGATGCGGCCAGCGACGTGGACAGGTCTCCCGTCGTGGCCCAACGGTAGATGGCGGCCACGAATCCGGTGTCGGGTTCACGGCTCGCGGGCAGCCGGTGGCGCTGCTCGTCGGCGCGAATCTCGGCCCAGGACCGGCGTGTTCGCGACAGCGCGCGCCGGGTGTTTGCGCTCGCGCCCTCGACGGGGGCCGAGGCGCCCGGCGTGTCACCCCTGGATTCGAACAGCACCGCGGACAGCACGGCCGCCAACTCCGCGGCATCCAGGTCGTTCCAGGCTCCGTTGCGCAGGCATTCGGCGACGAGAAGGTCACTCTCGCTGTAGATGCGGGCCAGTAGCAACCCCTCGTCGGTCACCGCGAGGTCACCGCCTTCGGCATCCTCGACGTAACCGCGCTCGGTCAGCAGCAGGACGATCCGGTCGAAGGTGCGGGCCAGGGAGTTGGTGGCGGAGGCGACCTTCTTCTGGATGTCGGCGTTGTCGCGCTCGATGCGCAGGTAGCGCTCCGCGGTGCGAACCCGCTCCTCGCGGTCGGCGAGCTGATGGGCGGGATGGGCCCGCAGCTGCTCGCGCAGGGCGGCGAGTTCGGGATCGACGTCGGGTTCTCGATCCTGGCCGCCCTGACTGCGTTTGGGCCGCCCGGTCGGGACGCGCAGTCCGGCCGCCGCGGACCGAAGTGCCGACGCGACGTCGCGGCGGACCCGCGGTTGGCGGTGCTCGACGCGCTTGGGCAGGGTCATCGATCCCACCCGGGCCGACGAGCCGGAGAAGTCCGCCGACGAGATGCGGCCCGCCCAGCGGTCTTCGGTGAGTACCAGCGGTCGGGGATCGTCACGGTCACCGGCGGGTTCGAGCACGACGGCAAGACCACCGCGGCGACCCTGCCCGATCGTGATGATGTCACCGCGGCGCAGCGCCGCCAGCGCGTCGTTGACCGCCTGCCTGCGCTGCAGCCGCGACGCCCGTGACTGTGCGCGTTCACGTTCGGAGATCGTCGCGCGCAGCCGCGCGTAGGCCAGGATCGGCGCGTCGCGGCCACCCAGTTCGGCGGCCAACTCGTCCATCATCCGTTCGCCGCGCGCCACACCCCGAACCAGTCCGACCACCGAACGGTCGGCCTGGAACTGCGCGAACGAACGCTCCAGCAGGCGGTGTGCCTGCTCCGGACCCATCTGATGCACCAGGTTGATCGTCATGTTGTAGGACGGCGCGAACGAACTGCGCAGCGGGAAGGTGCGCGTCGAGGCCAGCCCCGCGACGTCGGCGGGTTCCACGTCCGGGTGCCACAGCACGACGGCGTGGCCCTCCACGTCGATGCCGCGCCGGCCCGCCCGGCCGGTCAGTTGCGTGTACTCCCCCGGCGTCAACGGCGCGTGCTGTTCGCCGTTGTACTTCACCAACCGCTCCAGGACGACGGTCCGCGCCGGCATGTTGATGCCCAATGCCAGTGTCTCCGTGGCGAACACGGCCTTCACCAGCCCGGCGGTGAAGAGCTCTTCCACGGTGTGGCGGAACACCGGCAGCAAGCCCGCGTGGTGGGCGGCCAGCCCGCGCAGCAGCCCCTCGCGCCACTCGTAGTAACCCAGCACCGCCAAGTCGCCGTCCTCGAGGTCGGCGCAGCGCCGGTCGATCACCTCGGCGATGCGGGTGCGCTCCTCGTCGGTGGTCAGGCGCAGCGGCGACCGCAGACACTGCTTGACCGCCGCGTCGCAGCCGGCCCGGGAGAACACGAACGTGATGGCGGGCAGCAGTCCCTCGTGATCGAGGACGCCGATGACGTCGGGCCGCGACGGCGGGCGGTAGATGGTGGGCCGGCCTCGGTTACCCTGCCTGCCGCGCCCGCGCGGCTGCCAGTCCGCCAGCCGGTCGGCCTCGAGCCGGTGGCTGATGTGCCTGATCAGATCGCGATCCACCAGGGTCGGCGGAGCACCGGCGGGATCGGCCGTGCCCTCGGTGCCCTCGAAGAGGTCGAACAGCCGCTTGCCGACCATCATGTGCTGCCACAGCGGGACGGGACGGTGCTCGTCGACCACGACGGTGGTGTCCCCACGCACGGTCTGGATCCAGCCGCCGAACTCCTCGGCGTTGCTCACCGTCGCCGAGAGGCTCACCAGGCGCACGTCCTCGGACAGGTGCAGGATCACCTCCTCCCACACCGCGCCGCGCATCCGGTCGGCCAGGAAGTGCACCTCGTCCATCACGACGTGCGAAAGACCTTGCAGTGCATCGGAGTTCGCGTACAGCATGTTGCGAAGCACCTCGGTGGTCATCACGACCACGGGCGCATCGCCGTTGACGTTCTGATCACCGGTCAGCAGGCCGATGCGCGCCGCCCCGTAGCGCTGCACCAGGTCGTTGTGCTTCTGATTGCTCAGCGCCTTGATCGGCGTGGTGTAGAAGCACTTGCGGCCCGCCGCCAGGGCCAGGTGCACCGCGAACTCGCCGACGACCGTCTTGCCGGCTCCGGTCGGCGCGCACACCAGCACGCCGTGGCCGTTCTCCAGAGCCTGGCAGGCCCGGATCTGGAAGGGGTCCAGCGCAAACGGCAACTGCGCGGCGAAACCGGCCAGCTGAGCCCCCACGGGGGGATTCTCAGGTGGCTTGGTCATCGATGCCCAGCCGGGACGGAGCGGGCACGGCGCTCGGTGGCTCGACGGGTTCGGGGGTGCCCAACGGCGCGGCGACGTCGTCGGGCACGTCCTCGAGGGCCGCGCGGCGGGCCTTGCGACGGTCGTTGAGACGGGCGATCTGGATGGCGAACTCGAGCAGCAGCGTCAACGCCGAGGCGAGCGCCAGCATCGAGAAGGGATCCGAGCCGGGCGTGGCGAAGGCGGCGAACACGAAGAGCCCGAAGATCAACCCGCGGCGCCACGCCTTGAGCCGCTCGTAGGGCAGCATCCCGATCAGGTTCAGCATGATGATCAGCAGCGGGAACTCGAAGCTGATGCCGAACACCAGCAGCAGGTTGATCAGGAAGCCGAAGTACTGCTCGCCCGAGAGCGCGGTGATCTGCACGTCGCTGCCGACCGTCAGCAGGAAGCTCAACGCCTTGGACAGCACGACGTAGGCCAGCACCGCGCCGGTGACGAACAGCGCCGCACCGAAGGCGACGAACACCGACGCGAAGCGACGCTCCTTCTGATACAGCCCCGGGGTGATGAACGCCCACAGCTGCTGCAGCCAGATCGGGCAGGCCAGCACCACGCCGGCGGTCAGCGCGACCTTCAGCCGCAGCATGAACTGGTCGAACGGCGCGGTGGCGAGCAGCCGGCACTCCCCGTTGGGGGCGATGCTGGCGCGTGCCGAGGCCGGTAGCGAACAGTAGGGCTCACGCAGCCAGTCACCGAGGCTGCGGAACCCGAGGAAGCCGTGGCTGTACCAGAAGAAGCCGAAGATGGTGGTCAGCAGGATCGCGGCGACGGCGATCAGCAATCGGTTGCGAAGCTCCTGCAGATGGTCGACCAGCGACATGGTGCCGTCGGGGTTGGCCTTCGAACGACGACGCCGCGGATCGAGCTTCTTGAGAATCCCTGGGGTCTGCACGGGTTGTGTGGGCGCCACTCAGCGGCGCTGCCTCGCGGAGCGCCCCTGGGACCGATCGATCAGGCCGGTCGCTGCTCGGTGGACTGCTCGGGCGCCGACGCGGGCTGCACGCGCTCCGAGGTGATGGGCGTCGGCGACGGCGCGGGCTTGGCAGCCTCGTCGTCGGCCTTGCCGTCGGACTGCATCTCCTTGATCTCCGACTTGAAGATGCGCATCGACTTGCCCAGCGACCGCGCAGCGTCGGGGAGCTTCTTTGCGCCGAACAGCAAGACGAACACCGCGATGACGATCAACCAGTGCCACGGTTGTAGACCACCCAATTTGGACACCTCCAGATGTTGCGGACGAGTCTACCCGTCCTCGTCGTCGGAGCGGACGCCGTAGGCCTCGAGTGCCGCCACGGCCGACTGACGGACCCGCTCGGCCAGCGATGCCGGCGCCAGGACGCGGACCGATGAACCGAAGCCGAGAACGAACCGCGCCATCCAGCTCTCCGAGGCGTAGGTCATGGCCGCCTCGCAGGCGCCGTCTGGCAGCTCGTGCAGCACCCGCAGCGGGTAGTAGTCGAACGTCCACGACGCCGACCGGTCGATCAGCAGCGTGGCCGACGGTAGCGACGGGTCGGCGTCGAACAGCGACGTGTCCGGCCGAGACTGCACGGCGGGTTCCGGCGGCGCGGCACGTTCGTCGAGGACACGCGCGTCGACGATCCGGTCGAAGCGGAACAGCCGCACGGCGTCGGCGGTCCGGCACCAGGCCTCGAGGTAGGTCTGATCACCGACCAGCACCACGCGGATCGGGTCGACCACCCGGCTCGACAGGGTGTCGCGCGAGGCGGAGTAGTAGTCGATCGACAGCGCCCGACCGTCGCGAACGGCAGCGCGTACCGCCGCGGCCGCGCCGCTCTCGATCGGCGCGGGCTCGTCTATCGCGGCGGCGGCGCCCTCGCGCGCCCCGGTCGCGGTGCCGGCGGCGGACTCGATCTTGGCGATGGCGCTGCGCGCGGCCTCCGGGTCGAGGATGCCGGGCACCTCCAGCAGCGCACGCAGGGCCACCAGCACGCCGGTGGCCTCGGGCGAGGTCAGCCGCAGCGGATGGTCCATGCCCGCCGAGAACGTGACGTCGATCGTGTCGCCGGAGAACTCGAAGTCGATCAGGTCACCCGGGCCGTATCCGGGCAGACCGCACATCCACAGCTGGTCGAGGTCACGGGTGAGTTGCTCCTCGCTGACCCCGAGTTCGGCGGCGGCCTCGGACCGGGTGATGCTCGGATTGGCCTGGAAGTACGGGACCATGTTCAGCAACCGGACCAGCCGGTTCGACACGCTACTCATGCACCGCCCCCTCGGCCTGGGCCCGCAGCCGCTCGATCACGTCCTCGCGCAGCGACTCCGGTTCCAGCACCACCGCGTCGGCGCCGTGCCCGGCAATCTCGCGCGCCAGCCGGTCCTGCCTGCCGACGTCGAGGGCGAGCTCGTCGCCGGCGCGACCCGCCAGCACGCTCGGGGTGACGGTCGACGCCTGCCGCCGCAGCGCCGTGGCCCGACCGTCGGCCACCCACACCCGGGCCTGCGCGGTCGGCGGCGCCTCGGCGACCGCACGGTGCACGATGTCCCGTAGATTCACGCCGTCGGGCCGGCGCACCGCGCCCTTCGGCCCGATCGCGGTGACGTCGGGATCGATCCGCGACAACCGGAACGTGCGGGTGGCCTCGCGGGTGCGGTCGTGCCCGACCAGGTACCACCGGCCGCCGAAGGTGACGACGCCCCACGGCTCGACCGTGCGCTCGGTGTACGGGTCGCTGCGCGAGGCGCGATGCCGGAACCGGACGGCCTGCCCGGAGTCGATCGCCGCCAACAGGATTCCGAGAACGTCCTCGGATCCGCGCAGCCCGGGCAGCGCCGCGGTCGTGGTGATCGCGACCGCGGACTCGGGCACGTCGACGTCGACACCGGCCGCCCGCAGCTTCAGCAGCGCGCCCTGGGTGGCCGTCACCATCTCCGGGGACTCCCACAGTTGCGTGGCCATCGCCACGGCCGCGGCTTCGTCGGCCGTCAGCTCGACGGGTGCGAGCGCGTACGCCTCCCGGTTGATCCGATAGCCCTCGGTGGGATCCAGCGACGACACCCGCCCCGTCTCCAGCGGGATGCCGAGATCGCGCAATTCGTTCTTGTCGCGTTCGAACATGCGCGAGAAGGCCTCGTCGCTCGGGCTGTCGGAGTAGCCGGAGACGGTCTCGCGGATCCGTTCGGCGGTGATGAACGTGCGGGTGGACAGCAGCGCGATGACGAGGTTCATCAGGCGTTCGACTTTCGAGATCCCCACCCGTGAGAGCTTAGGGCCCCGCGGCCCGAGGACCGGACGCCGCCGCGCCTGGCCGGCGGCCTACATCGAGGCGATGAGCCGCTTCACCCGCTCGTCGACCGAGCGGAACGGGTCCTTGCACAGCACCGTGCGCTGGGCCTGGTCGTTGAGCTTGAGGTGCACCCAGTCGACGGTGAAGTCGCGGCCCGCGGCCTGCGCGGCGCTGATGAACTCACCGCGCAGCTTGGCCCGGGTGGTCTGCGGCGGCTCGTCGACCGCCGCCTCGATGTCCTCGTCGGTGGTGATGCGGGCGGCGAGTCCCTTGCGCTGCAGCAGGTCGAACACCCCGCGCCCACGCTTGATGTCGTGGTAGGCGAGGTCGAGCTGAGCGATCTTGGGATCGGACAGCTCCATGTCGTACCGGTTCTGGTAGCGCTCGAAGAGCTTGCGCTTGATCACCCAGTCGATCTCGGTGTCGACCTTGGCGAAGTCCTGGCTCTCGACCGCGTCGAGCTGCCGACCCCACAGATCGACGACCTGCTCGATCTGCGCGTTGGGCTCGCGGGTCTGCAGGTGCTCCACCGCGCGGCTGTAGTACTCGCGCTGAATGTCCAGCGCGCTGGCTTGGCGCCCCCCGGCCAGCCGCACCGGGCGACGGCCGGTCAGGTCGTGACTGACCTCGCGGATCGCACGGATCGGGTTGTCCAGGGAGAAGTCGCGGAACGGCACGCCGGCCTCGATCATCTCCAGGACCAGCGCGGCGGTGCCGACCTTGAGCATCGTGGTCGACTCGCACATGTTCGAGTCGCCGACGATGACGTGCAGGCGTCGGTACTTCTCGGCGTCGGCGTGCGGCTCGTCACGGGTGTTGATGATGGGCCTGCTGCGGGTGGTGGCGCTGGAGACGCCCTCCCAGATGTGCTCGGCGCGCTGGCTCAGGCAGAACGCGGCGGCCTTCGGCGTCTGCAACACCTTGCCCGCGCCGCAGATCAGCTGGCGCGTGACCAGGAACGGAAGCAGCACGTCGGAGATCCGGGAGAACTCGCCGGCTCGCACGATGAGGTAGTTCTCGTGGCAGCCGTAGGAGTTGCCCGCCGAGTCGGTGTTGTTCTTGAACAGGTAGATGTCCCCGCCGATGCCCTCGTCGGCCAGCCGCTGCTCGGCGTCGACCAGCAGATCCTCGAGCACCCGCTCCCCGGCCCGGTCATGGGTGACCAGTTGGATGAGGTTGTCGCACTCGGCGGTCGCGTACTCGGGATGGCTGCCGACGTCGAGATAGAGCCGGGCACCGTTGCGCAGGAACACGTTGGAGCTGCGGCCCCAGGACACCACGCGCCGGAACAGATAGCGGGCGACCTCGTCGGGAGACAACCGCCGGTGACCGTGAAAAGTGCACGTCACACCGAATTCGGTCTCGATACCCATGATTCGCCGCTGCACCTCACCGAGCTTACGGGTTCGCACTGCCGGGCGTAGGGACACCGGCTACCCCGGGCGGGCGCGTCGCGCAGCTTCGCCAACCGTCGGCGCGCACGGCCGGGCACTGAGGTCGGGCACTGAGGGCGGGCACTGAGGTCGGGCATTACAGTCGAACCAGGATCGTCGTGAAGAGGAGGAACTCGTGGGGTTCAACGCCAGGGACGCGGTCGAGTCGGTCAAGGACATCGCCACCAATGCCGTCGAGCGGTCGGCGGACATCGTCGAGAGCGCCGGTCACATCCTCAAGGGTGACGTCTCCGCCGGCGTCGAGGGCATCGTCGCCAGCTCGATGGACATCGCGACGCACTCGGCGACCAAGATCAAGGAGATCGTCACCGGCCGCGACGCCGACGACGAGCTCGACGACTGACGAACACGCAACTCCGCCAACCGGTTTCGCGACCCGACGACCAGCCCGACTACGCGCTCGTCGGCTCCGAACCCTCGACGGGCAGCAGCGCCTCGAGCGCCGACGCCGTGATGCGCCGGAACGCCCGCCGCGGACGGTTGGCGTCCAGGATCGCGATCTCCAGCGTCGCCGGCCCCAGCGTGCGGGTCTCGGCGCCGTTGCCGGCCTGCGCCGCGATGCCGGCCTTCAATGCGTCGACGGCGATCTTCGCCGCCTCGCTCAGGCTCGCGTTCTCGGTGAACGAGTCGTTGAGAGCGGTGATGATCGGCTCGGTGGTACCGCCCATCACGACGAAGTGCGGCTCGTCGGCGATGGACCCGTCGTAGGTGATGCGGTACAGCTCGGGCGACTTGGTCTCGCCGTAGTGCGCCACCTCGGCCACGCACAGCTCGACCTCGTACGGCTTGGCCTGCTCGGTGAAGATGGTGCCGAGGGTCTGGGCGTAGACGTTGGCCAGCTGGCGACCGGTCACGTCGCGCCGGTCGTAGGCGTAGCCGCGCGTGTCGGCGAACTGGATGCCGCCGCGGCGCAGGTTGTCGAACTCGTTGAACCGGCCGACCGCGGCGAAGCCGACCCGGTCGTACAGCTCGGAGACCTTCTGCAGCGACCGCGACGGGTTCTCGGCGACGAACAGCACGCCACCGGAGTACGCCAGCACCACGACGCTGCGACCGCGGGAGATGCCCTTGCGCGCGAGCTCGGAACGCTCACGCATCGCCTGCTCTGGCGAGATGAAGTACGGGAAGCTCATAGGTCCACCGTCCCGTCGTCGATGCCGAAGGAGTCGTCCTTGGCGCGCTTCTCGATCACCTGCCGGGCGAGCTGCGCGATGCGCTCCTCGGTGACCTCCACCGCGCCGTCGGCCTCGATGACCACGGCAGTCGGGTAGATGCCGCGGACCAGATCCGGCCCGCCGGTCGCGGAGTCGTCGTCGGCGGCGTCGTAGAGCGCTTCGATGGCCACCGCGAGCGCGGACTCGGCGTCGGTCACCCGCGAGAAGAGCTTCTTGATCGAGGACTTCGCGAAGATCGAGCCGGAGCCGACCGACTGATAGCCCTCGAGTTCGACGTTCCAGCCGCCGGCGGCGTCGAACGACACGATGCGACCGGCCCCCTGGGGATTCGGATCGTCGAGGTCGTAACCCACCAGCAGCGGCAGTGCGACGAACCCCTGCAGCGCTGCTCCGAGGTTGCCGCGCACCATGATCGACAGCCGGTTGACCTTGCCGGCGAAGGTGAGCGCGACACCCTCGACCTTCTCGTAGTGCTCGAGCTCCACCGCGTACAGCCGGGCGAATTCGACGGCGATGGCCGCGGTGCCCGCGATGCCGGTGGCGGTGTAGTCGTCGGTGACGTGGATCTTCTGCACGTCGCGCCCGGCGATCATGTTGCCCTGGGTCGAGCGGCGATCACCCGCGATAAGCACCCCGCCGGGGAACTTGATGGCCACGATGGTGGTGCCGTGCGGCAGCGCGTTGCTCACCGGGACGTCACCGACCGGACCGCCCGCGGGCAGCAGGTGGGGTGCCTGCCTGCGCAGCAGCTCGGAGAACGACGACGAGTCAGCCGGCGCGAACGGCGCGCCGGAGGCTCCGAAGTTTCGTGGGGAAGGTGATGGCCGATCGTCGAGCGGCCAGGTCACTGGCCGCCCTTTTGGACGTAGGCCCGCACGAAGTCCTCGGCGTTCTCCTCGAGGACGTCGTCGATCTCGTCGAGCAGGTCATCGGTCTCCTCGGCGAGCTTCTCGCGACGCTCCTGGCCAGCGGCAGTGCTGCCGGTGGGGTCGTCGTCATCGCCGCCGCCACCACCACGCTTGGTCTGCTCCTGAGCCATCGCTGCCTCCTGCGTCTCTTCGAAACTCGTCGATTACTCGCGCGAGCGCTCGTTCAGCGGACTCACAGGGCCCGCCGGTTCTTCCACCCTACCGGGCGGCGGCCATTATGCCGGTCGTCAGGTCGTGAGCTGTTCGACGAGTTCGGCTGCGCTGTCGACCGAGTCGAGCAACGCCCCGACGTGTGCCTTGCTGCCACGCAGCGGTTCCAGCGTGGGTATGCGCACCAGCGAATCGCCGCCGAGATCGAAGATCACCGAATCCCAGCTGGCCGCGGCGATGTCCGCACCGAACCGGCGCAGACACTCGCCGCGGAAGTACGCCCTGGTGTCGGTCGGCGGGTTGTCGACAGCGTCGAGCACCTGCTGTTCGGTGACCAGTCGCTTCATCGACCCGCGCGCCACCAGGCGGTTGTAGAGGCCCTTGTCGAGTCGCACGTCGGAGTACTGAAGGTCGACCAGGTGCAACCGCGGGGCGGACCAGCCGAGGTTCTCGCGCTGCCGGAAGCCCTCCAGCAGACGCAGTTTGGCCGGCCAGTCCAGGATCTCGGCGCACTCCATCGGGTCGCGTTCGAGCAGGTCCAGCACGTTGGCCCAGGTCTCGACGACGCGCGAGGCCGCCGGATCGGGATCGCGCGAGTCGACCAGCTTGGCCACCCGGTCCAGGTAGATGCGTTGTAGCGCAAGGGCGGTCAGCTCACGCCCGTCGGCCAGCGCGATGGTCGCGCGCAGCGACGGGTCTCGGCTCACCACGTGTACGGCGTGCACCGGGCGCGCCAGTGCAAGGTCGGAGAGGTCGAACCCGTGGGCGGGCCCCTCCTCGATCAGGTCGAGCACCAGCGACGTGGTGCCGACCTTGAGATAGGTCGACGTCTCGGCGAGGTTCGCATCGCCGATGATGACGTGTAGCCGCCGGTACTTGTCGGCGTCGGCGTGCGGCTCGTCGCGGGTGTTGATGATGCCGCGCTTGAGGGTTGTCTCCAGACCCACCTCGACCTCGATGTAGTCGGCACGCTGGGTGAGCTGGAACCCCGGCTCGTCACCGGAGGGGCCGATGCCGACCCGTCCAGAGCCGGTGACCACCTGGCGCGACACCAGGAACGGGGTGAGACCGGCGATGACGGCGGAGAACGGCGTCTGACGGCTCATCAGGTAGTTCTCGTGCGAGCCGTAGGAGGCGCCCTTGCCGTCCACGTTGTTCTTGTAGAGCTGCAGCTTCGCCGCGCCGGGGACGCTCGCGACGTGCCTTGCCGCGGCCTCCATCACCCGCTCGCCGGCCTTGTCCCAGATGACGGCGTCCAGCGGGTCGGTCACCTCGGGGGCCGAGTACTCCGGATGCGCGTGGTCGACGTAGAGACGGGCCCCGTTGGTGAGGATCATGTTCGCCGCACCGACCTCGTCGGCGTCGACGATCGGCGGCGGACCGCTGGCCCGGCTGAGGTCGAAGCCGCGCGCGTCGCGCAGCGGGGATTCGACCTCGTAGTCCCACCGCGTGCGCTTGGCGCGCTGGATGCCTGCGGCCGCGGCGTACGCCAGCACCGCCTGCGTCGACGTCAAGATCGGATTCGCGGTCGGATCGGACGGCGACGAAATGCCGTATTCGACCTCGGTACCGATGATCCGTTGCATGGGCCCAGCCTAGGGGAAGGCCCATGGCGGCGGTCACGGCCCACGGTGACCGGCGATACGTTGCGATTGCGTCGCGGCCACCGCGGGTGTGCTTGCGCCCGGCGACTTTGCTTGGTGCAGTGTGCGCATGAGTACGACCACGGTGTTGCACGACTGCACCCTCGTCGACGGCACCGGCGCCGATCCCGTGCCCGATGCCGTCGTCGTGGTCACCGACGGCCGAATCGCCTCGGCCGATCGGGCTGGGGCCGCCGACGAACCCTCCGACGCCGTGCGGGTCGACCTCCGCGGGAACACCCTGTGCCCCGGGTTCTTCGACTGCCACGTGCACTTCGGGTTGCCCGGTTCGGGCGCCCCTCCGCTGGACAAGGCGCTCAAGCCGCCGTCCTACGGTTACTTCGAGCTCCTCGAGCGGTTGCGGACCACGCTGCACGACGCGGCCCGCACCCGCACGCGGGAGCTGATCCGCGCCGGGGCCGACGTCGTCAAGATCGCCAGCAGCGGCGGCGTGGCCTCCCCCAACGACGACCCGAGCTGGCTGGGGCTGCGCCGCGAGGCCATCGCCGCGATCGTCGAGGAGGCGGCCAACTACGGCGGGCGCCCCGTCGCCGCCCACGCCATCGGCCATGCGGGCATCCGCGCCGCGGTCGAGGGCGGCGTGCGCAGCATCGAGCACGGCTACGCGCTCGACGACGAGCTGCGCCACCGGATGGTCGAGCAGGGCACCTTCCTGGTGCCGACGCTGCTGGAGACGATGCAGCCCGTGACCTCGTCGCCGGCGAGCGTCGCCAAGAGCGCCAAATGGCACGCGCTGGCCCATGATTCACTGCGCGCGTCCGTCGCCGCGGGGGTTCGCGTCGCCCTCGGCACCGATGCGGGCCTCGGCCCGGCGCACGGCACCAACCTGGCCGAGCTCGGACTGCTGGTCCAGTTCGGCGGGCTCTCCCCCATGCAGGCGATCGTGGCCGGCACGCTGACCTCGGCGCAGCTGTGCGGGCTCGACGCGACGTTGGGCTCGGTACAGCCGGGCAAGCTCGCCGACCTGGTGGTGGTGCGTGGCGATCCCCTCGCCGACATCGGCTCCCTCGGCGACCCGGAGAACGTCCTGCTCGTCGTCAAGGGTGGCGACGTCGTCGGCAACCGGGGCGGGTTCGCGTTGCGGTCATGACGACACCAGGAGAGGCCGGCGACCGCATCGCCGCCGAACGATGGTTCCTGCACCACGGCCTGCCCTCGGTGCTGACCCCGCGCGCCAGGTGGCGGCGGCTGTGGTGGCGCAGCGCCCCGGCGCTCGCCGCGCTCGCGGTGCTGTTCGGCGCGTTCCGGATCATCGCGGTGGCTGCCGGTGGCGAGGCCGTCGACATCGACGCCGATCCAACCCCCGCCGAGTGGGCGATCGTTGCCGTGCTCCTGGCGGCGGTGCCGGTGGCGCTGGTGACGGCGTGGTGGGTGTCGCGGATCGACGGGCCGCGACGGCGCGGCATCGCCATCGCGGTGTCGCAGGTGGTGTGCTTCTCGGCGGCGTTCGTCCCGGGTGGTCCGCTGGCGATCCTGGAGGACCTGCTGGCGACGGCCACCATGGTGGCGATCGTGCTGGCGCTCACCGGCGCTGGGGTGGGATCGGTACTGGGGTGGTCCGTGCGGTTGACGCTGGCGCACCTGAAGTCGGTCGGGGCGCTGTTCACCCGCGCCCTGCCCGTGCTGCTGCTGACGGTGCTGGTGTTCTTCAACGGACCGGTCTGGTCGATGGCGAGCACGATCAGCCGATCGCGGATCTGGGCGCTGATCGGCTTCATGGTCGCCCTCGCCGGCACGTTCGTCTTGACCGGCATCGTCGAACGGGTCAGGCCCGTGCTGGCCAACCCCGATGTTCGCGACCGCGACGTCACCGACCTGCGGGACACCCCGTTCACGGCGATGCCCGACCCAGGGCCGGCGAGCTACGTCGCGACTCCACTGTCCAGGAGCGAGCGGGCCAACGTGGTGTTCGTCGTCGCGGTGTCACAGTTCGTCCAGATCGCGGTGGTCGCCGCGATGACGTCGGTGATCTTCCTGGTCATGGGTCTGCTGGCTCTGACACCAAAGCTGTTGACGCGCTTGACCGTCGACGGCTCGTGGCAGGGCACCTGGCTGGGGATGACCCTGCCGGTGCCGCAGGCGCTGATCCACGTGTCGATGTTCCTCGGTGCGCTGACGTTCATGTTCGTCAGCGCCCGGTCGGTGGGTGACGGCGAGTACCGCGTCCGGTTCCTCGACCCGTTGATCGACGACCTGCGCTCGGTGCTGGTCGCCCGCAACCGCTACCGGGCCCACGTCGAACGGCTGCATCGCGGGCAGACCCCGTGAGAGTGCTCGTCGTCGAGGACGAACCGCTGCTGGCGTCGACGCTGTCGATGGGGCTGCGCGCCGAGGGCTTCACCGTCGTGGCGGTGGCCACCGGGGTGGACGGCCTGAGGCACGCCACCGAGGACGAGTTCGACGTCGTCGTCCTGGACATCATGCTGCCCGGACTCAACGGCTATGAAGTGCTGCGGCACATGCGTTCTCGCGGCATTTGGACACCGGTACTGATGCTCACGGCCAAGGACGGCGAATACGACCAGACCGACGCCTTCGACCTCGGTGCCGACGACTACCTGACCAAGCCGTTCTCGTTCATCGTGCTGGTCGCTCGGCTGCGTGCGCTGATTCGCCGTTCGGCACCGCAGGGCCCGGCCGTGCTGACGGCGGGCACGCTGACCCTCGACCCGTCGCGGCGGGAGATCCGCCGCGGCGATGCGCCGATCTCACTGACCCCCCGCGAGTACGGCTTGCTGGAGTACCTGATGCGCAAGAAGGACACCGTGGTCACCAAGGCCGAGATCCTGCAGGACGTCTGGGACCACTACGACGGCGCCGACAACGTCGTGGAGGTCTACGTCGGGTACGTGCGTCGCAAGATCGACATCCCCTTCGGCACCAAGACCATCGAGACCGTCCGCGGCGTCGGCTACCGGCTGCGGTCGACGGGACCCGCGGCGGGTAGCTGAACGGTCACCGTGGTGCCGGACGCGTCTGCCGCTGCCCCGTCGATGCTCACCCGGCCGTCGTGGGCCGCGACGATCTCCCGCACGATCGCCAGGCCCAGTCCCGTGCCCCCGGCGCTGCGCGACCGGTCCCGATCGAGGCGCACGAACCGGTCGAAGACCCGCAGCCGGTCCTGGGGCGGAATTCCCGGCCCGTCGTCACCGACCCGAACCAGCACCTGATCCGGGGTCCGCCGCACGGTGACGCTGACGCCCGACGCCGCGTGCCGCGCCGCGTTGTCGAGCAGATTGCGCAGCACCCTGGCGATCGCCTCGGGATCGCCGGTCACGCGTGCCGGCTCGAGGTCGGCCGCGACCTCGAGCGTCTGCGTGCGGCGCAACCGCTCGAGTTCGGTGGCCACCAGGTCGTCGACGTCGACGTCCTCGCGGGCCATGTCCAGCGCGCGTTCGTCGGCCCTGGCCAGCAGCAGCAAATCGTCGATCAGGGCCTTCATCCGCAGCGCCTCCGGGATCAGCGTGGTCTTCGCCAGGTCGCCGCCGAGCACCTCGGGATGGGCCACCGCCACCTCCAGCGCGGAGATGATGGTGGTCAGCGGGCTTCGTAGCTCGTGCGACGCGTCGCCAACGAACCGCCGCTGCGCGTCGTGGCCGGCCTGAAGGCGCGCCAGCATCTCGTTCATGGTGACGGCAAGGGCGGCGATCTCGTCGCGGCTATCGGGCACCGGAACCCGCTCGGCGAGATCGGAGGTAGTGATGTCGGCGACCCGGGAGCGAATCTCGTCGACCGACCGCATCGACCGTCGCACCAGCAGGTAGGTGGCCGCGGCCGATACCGCGACGACCACCGGTGCGGCCATCGCCAGTGCCGCGACGACCGTCCACACCGTGGACGCGACCGTCGCACTGCCCTCCCCGACGAGCACCGTGTAGCGGCCGTCCGGTCCGTCGACGGTCTGAGCACTGAACCGGATGCGGCCGAACGGTGACGACGTCTCGGGCATCCCGATCCGCAGGCCGCCACCGACGTCCTTCATGGCGAGCAGCGGGGTGTCCGGCGCGGACGGCGACCGTCGAACCACCGCGCCGTCCTGCGCCAGCACCTGCACCGCGACGATGCGCTGATCGGTGTGCAGCAGCGCGGGATCCAGACCCGCCGCACCCCGCTGACCCACCTGCCTGGCGATCTCACCGACCCTCGTCGCGGCCGCGGAATCGATGCCGGACAACATCGTTCGGTAGAGGAACCCTGCAAGGACGGCGCCCGCGACGGTCAGTCCGACGCAGACGACCGTGGCCGCGACGAACGCCGACCGCGCCGATACCCCCCAGTTCGCTGTCGGTCTCCTCGCCATGGCGGTTCCCAGTCCATCACACCGCCACCCGCACCCGCAGATCATGATCTTGATCGGGCTGCGCGACGGGGCACGCGGTTCTACACTGCGAACCGATGACCACCACCGAGTCGCTGTTCGGCAAGCGCTACGGCGAGGTGCTGCTGGTTCGCGTCGGCGCACACGGACCAGAGGCGACCGTCTACAACACCTTCCCCCTCAACGACTGCCCAGCCGAGGCGTGGTCGCGACTGGATGCCGAGGCGATCGCCGCGGAGAACGGCGCCGTGGCGGCGCTGCTGAACGGCCCGAGGTACTGGCTGATGAACCACATCGAGAAGGACGGCGGCACCGCGCAGGAGCGAAAGACCTTCGGCGACATCGAGATGCTGCGCCAAGCCACGGTCGCCTTGTCGTCGATGAACCCGGCGCCCTACGGCGTGAACGAGGTCGACCGCCGGGCGGTGTTCGTCTGGGACGCGGGACAGCCGGTGTTCGAGCTCGCCGACGCCGAGGGCCGGCGATGGGTGATGCAGACGTTCAGCCAGACCGTCGATCCCACCCTCGAGCTCGACGACCTCTCCGGGTTGGCCGGGCGGCTCTCGTTGCCAGCGGGGTGGAGCTACCGCACCCGGACGCTGGACGCGGAGCTGCGCATCGACACCTCGACGACGGTCGCCCACGTGCTTCAGGACGATCTGGCGAACACCTACTCGCTGTCGGCCTGACGCCCGCTCGCGAGCAGACGCCAACAGCCCCCCTCGGCGGGAAGGAGGGCCGTTCGCGTCTGCTGGTGGGGAGACCCCTACAGGTACTGCCCCAGGTTCGACTCCGTGTCGATCGCCCTGCTGGCACTCGACGACTTGCCCGTGACCAGCGTGCGGATGTAGACGATCCGCTCGCCCTTCTTGCCCGAGATCCGCGCCCAGTCATCCGGATTGGTGGTGTTGGGCAGGTCCTCGTTCTCGGCGAACTCGTCGACGATCGAGTCCAGCAGGTGCTGGATCCGCAGGCCACGCTGGCCGCTCTCCAGCACCGACTTGATCGCGTACTTCTTGGCGCGGTCGACGACGTTCTGAATCATGGCGCCGGAGTTGAAGTCCTTGAAGTACATGACTTCCTTGTCACCGTTGGCATAGGTGACCTCCAGGAACCGGTTGTCGTCGATCTCGGCGTACATCCGGTCCACGACCTTCTCGATCATCGCCTTGATCGTCTGCGAACGGTCGCCGCTGAACTCGGCCAGATCGTCGGTGTGCACCGGCAGATCGACGGTCAGGTACTTGGAGAAGATGTCCATCGCCGACTCGGCATCCGGCCGCTCGATCTTGATCTTCACGTCCAGACGGCCGGGCCGCAGGATCGCCGGATCGATCATGTCCTCGCGGTTGGAGGCACCGATGACGATGACGTTCTCCAGACCCTCGACACCGTCGATCTCGCTGAGCAGCTGCGGCACCACGGTGGTCTCCACGTCCGAGGAGACGCCGGTGCCTCGGGTGCGGAAGATCGAGTCCATCTCGTCGAAGAACACGATCACGGGAGTGCCCTCGGAGGCCTTCTCCCTGGCGCGCTGGAAGATCAGCCGGATGTGCCGCTCGGTCTCACCGACGAACTTGTTCAGCAGCTCCGGGCCCTTGATGTTGAGGAAGTACGACTTCGCCTCGCGGGCGTCCTCGCCACGCACCTCGGCCATCTTCTTGGCCAGCGAGTTGGCGACGGCCTTGGCGATCAGGGTCTTGCCGCACCCGGGCGGGCCGTAGAGCAGCACGCCCTTCGGCGGACGCAACGAGTACTCGCGGTACAAGTCCTTGTGCAGGAACGGCAGCTCAACCGCGTCCCGGATCTGCTCGATCTGGCGCGTCAGGCCGCCGATGTCGTGGTAGCTGACGTCGGGCACCTCCTCGAGCACCAGGTCCTCGACCTCGGCCTTCGGGATGCGCTCGAAGGCGTACCCGGCCTTGGTGTCGACCAGCAGCGAGTCACCCGGGCGCAGCTTGCGGGGCTTCCAGTCGTCGTCACCGTCGCCGGCGACCTCGTCGGGAAGGAACTCTGCGGCGACCAGCGGCTCGGCGAGCCAGACGATGCGTTCCTCGTCGGCGTGCCCGACGACGAGCGCGCGGTGCCCGTCGGCCAGGATCTCGCGCAGCGTGCTGATCTCGCCGACGGACTCGAAGGTCCCGGCCTCGACGACGGTCAGCGCCTCGTTCAGCCGGACCGTCTGGCCCTGCTTGAGTTCGGACAGCTCGATGTTGGGCGAGCACGTCAGCCGCATCCGGCGACCCGAGGTGAACACGTCGACGGTGTCGTCGGAGTGCGTGCCGAGCAGCACGCCGTACCCGCTCGGCGGCTGCCCGAGCCGGTCGACCTCCTCGCGGAGGGCCAGCAATTGCTGCCGCGCCTCCTTGAGGGTGTCCATCAGCTTCGCGTTGCGCGCGGCAAGGGAATCTATCCGCGCCTCGAGCTGGTGGACGTCACGGGCACTGCGCAGGCCGCTGTCAGGACCTACCGCCTGCTCGAGTTGCTCGCGCAGCGCCGCGGCTTCACGGCGAAGTGCTTCCAGTTCGGCAGCGTCGTCGCTGTACGTGGGCTCTAGTTCACTCATGTCAAGACCCTCCCCGCACCGAAAGTTGGTGCAGTAACAACTTCAACGCTACCGGCGATTCAGTCTTCGTGTGCGGTGTAGGAATTCGACACACCAGCAACACTGTTAGCCTCCAAGTTGAGTTGAGCCGATCGGAAGGACAGCCGTGATCCTGAAAACCCTCGTTACCGGCGTGGCAGCAGCAGCCGTCGTGGCCGGAGCAGCGGGTGGTGTGACGTCCATTGCATCGGGCCCTGGCTCGGGCGCGTCATGGACCCCGGCCGCCATCCAGCCCGTGGTTCTCGGCATCCCGATGCCGCAGGCGCCGGCGCCGGATCTGCAGGCCCCCCTGCTGCAGACCCTCAGCGGTCTCGCCGGCCCCGGCACGTTCTCGGGCTCCAAGGGCACCTACATCGAGGGTGGCCTCGGCCGCTTCGAGAGCATCGCCGCCGACCGCGAGTACAACAAGGCCGCCGCCCAGGGGTACTTCCCGCTGAGCTTCGTCGTCGCCGACGTCGACTCCGACGGCGCCACGGCCACTGCGAACGTGACTGCCACCGCCAACACCGGTGTCAGCAAGACCGAGCCGGTGACCTTCGTGGCCGGCCCGAGCCCGTCCGGCTGGCAGATCTCCAAGCAGTCCGCACTGGCCCTGCTCTCCTCGGCGGGCTAGTCCCGATCGCCTGAACGCACGGTGCGACGCACCCCGGCAGCTGTCCTGAGCGCCGTCACCCTGGTGGCGGCGTTCGGGCTCGTCGGGTGCGCCGATACCCCGGCGCCGGCCCCCGGTGGCCAGGGATCGATGCGCAACGCGACGGTCCCACCCGCGCCTGCCGTCGCTCCCCTCCCGCCGCCGGATCAGCTGACCGCAGTGCTGTACCGATTGGCCGACACTTCGGTTCCCGGCGAGCAGAAGGTCGGTCTGATCCAGTACGCCACCCCCGACGACGCGGCCGCGCTGGCCAATTTCGCCGAGGCGCTCAAGGACAGCGGTTTCGCGCCGTTGACCGTCGACGCCGCCAACCTGGCATGGGCCGGCGAGCCGGGCGACGTCGTCGCGACGGTCACCATGGGATCGGCCGATCCGCAGGTGCGGCCGTTCACCTTCCCGATGGAGTTCGTCGGGGTCCACGACGCCTGGCAGCTCAGCAAGCGCACCGCCGATCAGCTGCTACCGCTGGTCGGCGCCCCCACCCCGGCCCCGACGGGCTAGACCGTCGGGCGCTTGCGGCGATACGGCGCAGGGGTGACGGTGCCGGGGGCCAGCTTGCGCGCGCTGACCAGGAACGCGGTGTGTCCCCGCATCTGGTGTTGTGGCCGCACCGCCAGGCCGACGACGTCCCAGCCGCGTTGCAGCGACTCCCACGCGCGCGGCTCGGTCCAGCACAGCTGTTCGCGCATCGCCTCGACGACCCGCGACAGCTGGGTGACGGTGGCGACGTAGACCATCAGGACGCCACCGGAGACGAGGGCTCCCGCCACCGCCTCGAGTACCTCCCACGGCGCCAGCATGTCCAGCACGGCGCGGTCGACCTCGGGACCGTCGTAGGACGCCAGGTCGGCGATCCGCAGATCCCAGTTGGCGGGCCGCTCACCGTAGAAGGTGACGACGTTGCGTTCGGCGTGCACGGCGTGGTCCTCGCGCACTTCGTAGGACACCACGGTGCCCTCGGGGCCGACGGCGCGCAGCAGCGAGCACGTCAGCGCACCCGAACCGGCGCCGGCCTCCAGGACGCGCGCACCCGGGAAGATGTCGCCCTCGTGCACGATCTGGGCGGCGTCCTTCGGGTAGATCACCTGGGCGCCGCGGGGCATCGACAGCACGTAGTCGATCAGCAGCGGCCGCAACACCAGGAAGGGATCGCCGTTGGTCGACTTCACCACGCTGCCCTCGGGTTGCCCGATCACGGAGTCGTGGGTGATGGCGCCGCGGTGGGTGTGGAATTCCCCGCCGGGGGTGAGCACCATCGTGTAATGCCGGCTCTTGGCATCGGTCAGCTGGACACGATCGCCGACGTCGAACGGCCCGGTGCGTTTCACAGCGGTTCAGCCTGCCAGGAGCCCCGCCGGCGTCGGTGCGCGGGGTTGTCGGCCCCGGGTCATAGGCTTCAGCGCGTGACGGACCACCAGCCAGCGGCAGCGCAGACGCCGGCCCCGCCCCAGCCGGCGGTGCGGCGTCCGGCCCTGTCCCCGTCGCGGGCCAGCGACTTCAAGCAGTGCCCGCTGCTTTACCGGTTGCGCGCCATCGATCGGCTGCCCGAGCCGTCGACCGCTGCGCAGGTTCGTGGCACGGTCGTGCACGGGGCGTTGGAGCGGCTCTACGCCCTGCCGGCGGCCAGCCGGGTGCCCGATACCGCGGTGCGGCTCGTCGAGCCCGCGTGGGAGGAGATCGCCGCGGCCCAGCCCGAATTCGCCGACGGCCTGGACCCGGCCCTGCGGGTGAAACTGCTCGACGAGGCCCGTGCGCTGCTCACCGGCTACTACCGGCTGGAGGACCCCACCCGGTTCGATCCGGAGAGCTGCGAGCAGCGGGTCGAGGTCGAACTCGCCGACGGCACGCTGCTGCGCGGATTCGTCGACCGCATCGACGTCGCCGCCACGGGTGAATTGCGCGTCGTGGACTACAAGACCGGCCGTGCGCCGGCGGTCGCCCGCGAGCTCGCCGAGGCGAAGGCGCTGTTCCAGATGAAGTTCTACGCCGTGGCACTGTTGCGATCCCGCGGCGTGCTGCCGGCGCGCCTGCGCCTGCTCTACCTCGCCGACGGTCAGGTGCTCGACTACTCCCCCGATCTGGACGAGCTGCTTCGCTTCGAGAAGACACTGATGGCGATGTGGCAGGCCATCCAGACCGCGGGTGTGACGGGCGACTTCCAGCCCAAGCCCTCGCGTCTGTGCGACTGGTGTGCCCACCACCGGCACTGCCCCACCTTCGGCGGCACGCCGCCGCCCTACCCTGGCTGGCCGACGGCCTCGGCCGAAGCGGAGCCCGCCGCGTGACCGACTGCCACTACCGTCGCCTCGGCACCGACGGCGACGCCGCGGTCTTCGAGTCCACGCTGGGCACCGCGAGCAACTGGGATGCCCGAATCCAGCACGGCTCACCGCCGTTGGCGCTGCTGACCAAGGCCATCGAGGAACTCGCCGCGCCGTCCGGCAATCGGGTGGGGCGGCTGGTCCTCGACATCCTCGGTGCCATTCCGGTGGCCCCGGTGAAGGTGCGAACGTGGGTGGTGCGCCCCGGCGCGCGGATCTCACTGCTGGCCGCCGAGCTGTCGCCGGCCGGCGAAGGCGGTGACCGGCCGGTCGCCCGTCTCAGTGCCTGGCTGCTGGCGCCGTCGGACACCGCCGACGTCGCCACCGACCGGCATCCCCCGCTGGTCGAGGGACCGCCCGCCGCCCATCGGCACGCCTGGATCGGCGCACCCGGTTACCTCGAGACCGTCGACTGGCGGCCCCAGGCCTCGGCGCCCGGCGAGCCCGCCGTCGCATGGCTGCGTGCCCTGGTGCCCCTCGTCGATGCCGAGCCAACCACCGACCTGCAGCGCCTGGCCGTGGTCGTCGACTCCGCCAATGGCGTTGGGGCGGTCCTGGATCCCGACGAGTTCGTGTTCATGAACACCGACACGGCGGTGCACCTCCACCGTGCGCCTCGCGGGGCCGACTTCGGGCTGCGGGCCAGGGCGTCGATCGGGCCGGACGGCATCGGCGTCACCACCACGGAGGTCTTCGACCGCGACGGGTTCATCGGCACATGCGCGCAGACCCTGCTCGTCCAGCGCCGAGTTCAGCGCGAATAGGACCGCTCGAGCGAATCCCTGCCATTCTCACAGGGAACGTCCCTATGGTGAAGGCGGGAGTCCCCCCACTCCCGACGAATCTCGGCCCGTCACCTACCCCCCAGGTGACGGGCCGAGTCACGTCGCGGGTGCCTACTCGGAGGCGGCCGCCTGGAACACGACGACCGAGCGCGCCTCCACCGTCACGGTGCCTGCGGCGTCGACGGGGTCGTTCTCGCCGGTGGCCCCGGTGGCGGTCGTGGTGTCGATCACCGGTGTCCAGGCCGGGCCGAATTCGGTTGGCGGCAGCGTGAAGTCGATGGGTTCGTGGTGGGCGTTGAGGCACAGCACGAACGAGTCGTCGGTGATGCGCTGGCCCCTGCGGTCCCGGTCGGGGATGCCCTGGCCGTTGAGGTAGACAGCGACGGACTTGCCGAATCCCGAGTCCCAATCCTCGTCGTTCATCTCCGAACCGTCGGGCCGGAAGAACGAGATGTCCGGCAGGCCCTCGGTGCCCCGCTGACGTACCGGGCGGCCGTCGAAGAACCGTCGACGGCGGAACACCGGATGCCCCGCCCGCAGCGCGGAGACCGCACCCGTGAACGCGACCAGGTCCTCGTCGGCGGATTCCCAGTCGATCCAGGTGATCTCGTTGTCCTGGCAGTAACCGTTGTTGTTGCCGCCCTGGGTGCGGCCCAGCTCGTCACCGTGACACAGCATCGGCACGCCCTGGCTCAACAGCGTCGTGGTGATGAAGTTCCGCACCTGCTTGCCCCGCAGCGCCAGGATCTCCGGATCGTCGGTCGGACCCTCCACCCCGCAGTTCCAGGACTGGTTGTTGGATTCGCCGTCGTTGTTGTCCTCGCCGTTGGCCTCGTTGTGCTTCTCGTTGTAGGACACCAGGTCCCGCAGCGTGAACCCGTCATGAGCGGTGACGAAGTTGATCGAGGCCACCGGCCGGCGCGCGGTGTGCTCGTAGAGATCCGGCGACCCCGTCAACCGAGAGGCGAACTCGCCCAACGTCGCATCCTCACCACGCCAGAAGTCGCGCACGGCGTCGCGGTACTTGCCGTTCCACTCCGTCCACTGCGGCGGGAAGTTGCCGACCTGGTAGCCGCCCGGCCCGACGTCCCACGGCTCGGCGATCAGCTTGACCTGGCTGACCGTCGGATCCTGTTGCACCAGTTCGAAGAACGCCGACAGCCGGTCCACGTCGTAGAACTCGCGCGCCAGCGTCGAGGCCAGGTCGAAGCGGAAACCGTCGACGTGCATCTCGGTGACCCAGTACCGCAGCGAGTCCATGATCAGCTGCAGCGAGTGCGGGTGCCCCACGTTCAGGCTGTTGCCCGTGCCCGTGTAGTCCATGTAGTAGCGGGCATCGTCGTCGACCAGGCGGTAGTAGGCGGCGTTGTCGATGCCCCGCAGCGACAGCGTCGGGCCCATGTGATTGCCCTCGGCGGTGTGGTTGTAGACCACGTCGAGGATCACCTCGATGTCGGCCTCGTGCAGTGCCCGCACCATCGCCTTGAACTCCTGCACCTGACCACCCGGCGTCGCCGTTGCCCCGTACTTGGAGTCGGGGGCGAAGAACCCGATGGTGTTGTAGCCCCAGTAATTCGACAGACCCTTCTCGATCAGGGTGGAGTCGTTGGCGAAGTGGTGCACCGGCATCAACTCGATGGCCGTGACGCCGAGGTTCTTCAGGTGCTCGATGATCGCCGGGTGCGCGATCGCGGCATAGGTGCCGCGACTCTGCTCGGGAATGTCGGGGTGGGTCTGGGTCAGGCCCTTGACGTGGGCCTCGTAGATCACCGAATCGGCGTACTCGTGCTGCGGCGGACGGTCGGTACCCCAGTCGAAGAACGGGTTGATCACCACCGACTTGGGCATGCTCGCCGCGGAGTCCTCGTCGTTGCGGCTGTCGGGGTCACCGAAGTCATAACCGAACAGCGACTGATCCCACTGGAAGATCCCGTCGATCGCCTTGGCGTACGGATCCAGCAGCAACTTGTTCGGGTTGCACCGCTGCCCAGCGGCCGGGTCGTATGGGCCATCGACGCGGTAGCCATAGCGCTGCCCCGGCTCGACCCCCGGCAGGTAGGCGTGCCAGATGAAGGCGTCCTTCTCCGGTAATTCCACCTGGGTCTCGGTGCCGTCGACGTCGAACAGACACAGCCGAACGCGTTCCGCGACCTCGCTGAACAACGCGAAATTCGTGCCACCGCCGTCGTAACTGGCTCCCAGCGGATAGGCCTTGCCGGGCCAGACCTCCAGCTGACTCGTCTCGGGGGCCGACGACTCGGCGCCGTCCTGGGTGGTGGTCGGTTGGGCCACGGCGGGTCTCCTTAGATTCGGCGGGCGCGGCGCATCTGACCTGAACCGTCCCGGCCCGCATTTACCCGTTTACCGCCGTGTCAATCCACGGGACACGTGAATGTGTCCCGGTCGACGATCCCACCCGCCGCTACGGCTTCAGGACGACCTTCACCGCGCCGTCGGCCTTCTTCTGGAAGATGTCGTAGGCGTGTGGCGCGTCGACGAGCGGCAAAGTGTGCGTGGCGAATTCGTCCACGCCGAGCGGATCGGCGTCGGTCAGCAACGGCAAGATGTCGTCGACCCACTTCTTGACGTTCGCTTGACCCATTCGAAGCTGGATCTGCTTGTCGAACATGGTCAGCATCGGCAATGGGTCGGCCATGCCGCCGTACACCCCGATCAGCGAGATGGTCCCGCCACGGCGCACGATGTCGATGGCGCTGTAGAACGCGTCGAGGCGGTCGACGCCGGCCTTCTGCATCATCGGCTTGGCGATCGCATCGGGAAGCAGGCTGGTGACCTGCTGGGCGAGCTTGGCCACCGGCGACCCGTGTGCCTCCATGCCCACCGCGTCGATGACCGAGTCAGTGCCGCGCCCGTCGGTCATGTCGCGGATCACGTCCCCGAGGTCGGCGTCGTGGGAGGCGAGGTCGACGGTCTCGATGCCACGATCGGCGGCCCGCTTCAGCCGCTCGGGCACCCGGTCGACCGCGATCACGCGGTAACCGAGGTGCTGCGCGATGCGCGCCGCCATGTCACCGATGGGGCCCAGTCCGAGCACGGTGACCGAACCACCCTCGGGGACCGACGCGTACTGCACGGACTGCCACGCTGTGGGCAGCACGTCGGACAGGTAGACGAAGCGCTCGTCGGGCGGCCCGAGAGGCACCTTGATGTGGGTGAACTGCGCCTGCGGTACGCGCAGCAGCTGGGCCTGCCCACCTGGTACCGAGCCGTAGAGCTCGGAGTAGCCGAAGAGCGCCGCACCCATTCCCTGCTCGCGGACCTGCGTGGTCTCGCACTGGGTGAACAGCGTTTGATCGCACATGTAGCAACTGCCGCAGGAGATTTGGAAGGGAATGACCACCCGGTCGCCGACCGATAGATTCGTCACGCCCGAGCCGACCTCGCGGACGAAGCCCATCGGTTCGTGACCGAGGATGTCGCCCTGCTTCATGAATGCGCCGAGCACCTCGTATAGGTGCAGATCCGAGCCACAGATGTTGGTCGAGGTGACTTCGATGATCGCGTCGGTGGGACTCTCGATGACCGGGTCCGGGACGGTGTCCACGCGCACGTCCCGTTTGCCGTGCCAGGTGACTGCCAACATGTCGAGCTCCTTCCGTGTCGCGTTCTACGACCCCTTGCCCTTACCCGGGTCGTCGCCGCGCAAACGGATTCGCCGGCATCGCACTCGGCCGGGTTCGAGCGAGCGATCGAATGTCATGCGGCAGAACGATTTTCACGAAGAAGAGGTGACCGTCACTGCAGCGGAGTCAACTCCTGCAGCATCGTCGGCACCAGCTCGGAGACCGTGGGATGGATGTGCATGGTGCGCGAGATGGCCGTGTAGGGCAGCTTGGCCGTCATGACGTCGAGGATGTCCTGGACCACCTCGTCACCACCGACGCCCAGGATGGCCGCGCCGAGGATCTCCCGCGTGTCGGCGTCGACCACCACCTTCATGAAGCCCTGCGTCTCGCCCTTCTCGACAGCCCGGCCCACCCTCGTCATCGGGCGCTTGCCGACCAGCGCCTTGCGCCCCGACGCGCGCACCTGGGCGGCGGTCAGGCCGGCGCGGCCGAGCGGCGGGTCGATGTACAGGGCGTAGGTCGGCACGCGGTCGCTCACGCGGCGGGGATCGTCGTCGAGCAGGTTGGCGGCGACGATCTCGAAGTCGTTGTACGACGTGTGGGTGAAGGCGCCCTTGCCGTTGCAGTCGCCCATCGCCCACACGCCTTCGACGCTGGTGCGCAGCTGGTCGTCGACGACGACGTAACCCCGCGCATCGGTCTCGATCCCTGCGACGTCGAGCCCAAGGTCGTCGGTGTTGGGCCGCCGGCCCGTCGCCACCAGCAGATGCGTCCCCGTGATCGGCTCGGCCCCGTCGTCCGGGTACAGGTCGAAGCCACCGGATCCGTCGTCGTGCGCGACGACGCGCATCTGCGTCGCACCCACGTGGACGTCGATGCCCTCTGCCTCGAGGATCTCCTGGATGGCCGCAGAGACGTCCTCGTCCTCGCGGGCGGTCACCCGCGGTCCGCGTTCGACGACGCTGACGCGGGCGCCGAAGCGCCGGTACATCTGGGCGAACTCGAGTCCGATGTAGCTGCCCCCGATGATCACCAGATGCTCGGGCAGCTCGGCGAGGTCGAGGATCCCCACGTTGGTGAGGTAGTCGACGCGGTCGAGACCGGGAATCGCCGGCGCGGTCGCACGGCCGCCGACGTTGAGGAAGATCTGGTCGGCCTCGAGCACCTCGTCGTCGACCCTGATGGTGTGCGGGCCCTCGAAGCGGGCGTGCCCGCGGATGAGGGTGCACCCCTCCATGCCGTCCAGCCACGACTCCACGCCGTGGCGGTCGGCGAGCATGATCTCGTCCTTGCGCGCCTTGACCCTGGCCATGTCGACCGTGACCGCACCGGTGCCGATGCCGTAGTCGGCGCCGCGCCGGGCGGTGTGTGCGGTGTGCGCACTGGCCACCAGCGTCTTGGTCGGTATGCAGCCGTAGTTGACGCACGTCCCGCCGACCAGTTTGCGCTCGATGACCGCGACCGTCCGGCCCGCCTCGGTCAGACGACCGGCCAGCGGTGGCCCGGCCTGCCCGGCGCCGACGATGATGGCGTCGAATCTCGTTGTCACGATTCGGTTCTCAGAACGTCGAGGCGACCGCGACGATGGCGAACCCGCCGAGGACGGCGACGGCGTCCTCCAGCAGCGCGATCGGCAGGTCGCGGCCGTGGTTGGCGGCGACCAGCCGGCGCCGGGCGGCGTGGCCGCCGAGGGTGCCAACGACGGCGCCGATCAGGCCGGCCCCGATGCCGAGGATGGTGTGATGCGACCCGGCCCCGATGACGGCGCCGGCGAACGCGCCCAGCACCAACCGCGCGAAGAACTGCGGGGGCACCGTCCGGCTCGGCGTCTTGGGCAGCTGATCGGTGATCAGCTCCACCACCAGCAGGATGGTGAGCACGGTGACCGTGATCGGGTGGCCGACCCACTGCGCCCAGGTGCCCTCGACCGGAAGCCAGCCGAGCATTGCGCCCCACGCGACGACGGCGGGTGGCGTGAGGGCCCGCAGACCCGCGACCACGCCGATGAGGAGCGCGAAGACGATTACCAACACGTGCGTCATGGGCTGACGCTAACACCACCGCAGTGGGTGCGGCAGAACGTTCAGAACCGGCAGAACCTGATGTCGGAGGCCAGAATCGCCTTGGCGCCGATGGCGGCCAACTCGTCCATGATGGCGTTGACGGTCCGGCGCGGCACCAGCGCGCGCACGGCCACCCAGGCAGGATCGGCCAACGGCGCGATCGTGGGCGACTCGAGCCCCGGCGTGACGGCGGTCGCGCGGTCCAGAACCGAACGCGGACAGTCGTAGTCCAGCATCAGATACTGCTGCCCGAAGACCACCCCCTGCACGCGGCCGGCCAACTGGTCGCGAGCCGCCGCGGTGCGCTCGTCGGGGTCGGCGCGCTCGATGAGCACCGCCTCGGAGTCGCACAGCGGCTCGCCGAAGGCCACCAAGCCGTGCAGGCCCAGCGTGCGGCCGGTCCCGACGATGTCGGCGATGACGTCGGCGAGCCCGAGCTGCACCGAGATCTCGACCGCGCCGTCGAGTCGGATGACCTTGGCCTCGATGCCCTTGGCTGCCAGGTCCTTTCGGACCAGGTTCGGGTAGGCGGTGGCGATGCGCTTGCCCGCGAGGTCGGCGACCGTCCAGTCCCTTCCGGCGGGGGCGGCATACCGGAAGGTCGAGGATCCGAAGCCCAGCGCCAGGCGTTCCTGGACCGGAGCGTCGGACTCGGCGGCCAGGTCCCGTCCGGTGATGCCGAAGTCCAGCTCCCCCGACCCGACGTAGATCGCGATGTCCTTCGGGCGCAGGAAGAAGAACTCGACGTTGTTGGCGGGGTCGACGACGGTCAGGTCCTTGGGATCGCGCCGGCGCCGGTACCCGGCTTCGGAGAGGATCTCCGCGGCGGACTCACTGAGCGCACCCTTGTTGGGCACGGCGACCCGCAGCATCGGCGAACCGGTCAGACGAAGCGAATCGGACACCCCGCTCACAGCTTCTCGTAGACGTCGTCGAGTGTGAGCCCACGCGAGATCATCAACACCTGGGTCCAGTACAGCAGCTGGCTGATCTCGCCGGCCAGGGCGTCGTCACCCTCGTGCTCGGCCGCCAGCCACACCTCGCCGGCCTCTTCGAGGATCTTCTTGCCCAGCCCGTGCACCCCGCCGTCCAACGCCTTGACGGTCCCACTGCCTGCCGGTCTGGTGCGCGCGCGTTCGCTGAGTTCGGCGAAGAGCGCGTCGAAGGTCTTCACGGCTGGCGATTGTTCCACGCCGCCGACGGCCAAGTCACCTCGGTTTGGTCAGCGGTGGGCCGTCAGGCGTTGGCAGCGGGTTTCGGGGTGGCGAGCACCTGTCCGTGCATGTCCTCCAGCGACACGCCCTTGGTCTCCTGCACCCAGCGCCACACGAAGATGCCGGACAGGATCGCGCACAGCCCGTAGAACCCGTACGCCAGACCCAGGTGCTCACGCAAACTCGGGAACGTGACGGTGATGGCCCAGTTCGCGGCCCACTGTCCGGCTGCCGCAAGGCCGAGCGCCGCGGCCCGGATGCGGTTGGGGAACATCTCGCCGAGCAGCACCCAGACCACCGGACCCCACGACATGCCGAATGCGATGACGAAGACATTGGCCGCGACCAATGCGATCGGTCCCGCAGCACCGTCGAGGTGCGGCTTGCCGTCGGCCCCGAGGGTCGCGGTGCCGAAGATGACCGCCATCGTGACCAGGGATACCGCCATGCCCGTCGAGCCGATCAACAGCAGCGGCTTGCGCCCCACCTTGTCGATCAGCGCGATGGCGATGAGGGTGGTGAGGATGTTCACGACCGAGGTGATCACCGTGATGACGAAGGAGTCGCCCTCGGAGAATCCGACGGCCTCCCAGAGCACGTTTGAGTAGTAGAAGATCACGTTGATGCCGACGAACTGCTGGAAGACCGACAGCCCCAGACCCACCCAGACGATGCCGTAGAGGCCGAGGAAGCCCGCGCCCGGCCGGCGCAGGTCACGCCAGGACGGCTTGTCCTCGCGCTCCAGCGTCTCCTTGATGCGGTCGATGGTGATCTCGAGGTTCCTCTCGCCGAGCAGCATGTTGAGCACCCGGCGAGCTTCCGGAATCTTGTGGCTGGCAACCAGATAGCGCGGCGACTCGGGAATGGTGAACGCCAGCACTCCGTAGATCACGGCGGGAACCATCATCACCAGGAACATCCAGCGCCAGGCCTCCATGCCCAGCCACAGCTCCTGGTTCGCCCCACCGGCAATCTGTGCCAGGGCGTAGTCGATGGCCAGCGACAGGAAGATGCCCGACACGATCGCCAACTGCTGCAGCGAGCCGAGCCTGCCGCGAATGCGCGGCGGTGAGGTCTCCGCGATGTAGGCGGGCGCGATGACCGAGGCGATGCCGACGCCGATGCCGCCCACCACGCGGAACAGCACGACGATCCACACATTGGGAGCCAACGCCGTGCCGATCGCACTGATGAAGAAGAAGACCGCGGCGATCTTCATGACCGAGATGCGCCCGATGCGATCGGCGATCCGGCCGGCCGTCATGGCGCCGGCGGCCGCACCCAGCAGGGCGGACGCCACCGCGATGCCCAATGCGTAGTCGCCGATGCCGAAGTCTTGCTGGATCGACGCGACGGCACCGTTGATGACGGCGCTGTCGTAGCCGAACAACAGGCCGCCGAGCGCGGCGACCGAGGCGATGCGCACGGCGGTGCCGCCCGAGGAGAATTCTTCGTCGGTGATCGCCGACGGACCGTCGGAGGCGGGGGTTCCCTGGCCAGCCATGAGGCGTCCTTTCCGAAGCGCTACGTGATGCGAGTCACACCACCAGTGGTTCAACGATAGGACACTTCACCGACCGAATTGGCCGTATCCCCCTCGGCAGTCTGCCCGGTTGCGACCGCGGGTCGCGCAGCTACCCGCCCGAGCGCCCGAAGGCACTGCTCGCCGCGCCAAGATCCAGCACGGGCGACGCGCATCGCACGCAGCTCACGTCGGATCCGGGACGGGCGCGTCGAGGTGGGCGGCGAGGTCACCATGGCTGCTCCGCAGCACGGTGAGATTCACCTCGGCCAGTGACGCGACGTGCCTGCGGCGCGGGCCGACGGGCACCTCGACGTCGTTGGGCACGACAAGCACCGGACATCCGGCCGCCTCGGCCGACTGCGATCCGGTGACCGAGTCCTCGATGGCCAGGCACTGCACCGGCGAGAGCCCCAGCAGGTTCGCGGCCCGCTGGTACGGGTCCGGCGCGGGCTTGGGGTTCTCGACCTCGTCACCGCACACCGATACCGAGAAGTAGTGGCTGCCAATGCTCTTCAGCGCCCGCTCGGTGAGCCCGCGCCGGGTGTTGGTCACCAGCGCCATCGGCACCCCGGCCGCGGTCAGCTCGTCGAGGAGCTCGCGCGCCCCCGGCATCCACGCCAGGCCCTGCTCGAACAGCTCACCGGTGTAGTCGTGCAACCAGTCCGACGACTCGGCCATGGCGGCGGGGTCCGGCTCGAGCCCGAGGTCGGAGTACACGATCCGCATCAGGCCCTGCGCCGAGCTGCCGACGGTGCTCTCCCGCACCTCGGTGGTCAGCACGCCACCCAGACGTTCGTAGAGCGCCTCCAGCGAGACGTCCCACAGCTTCTCGGAATCGACCAGGGTGCCGTCCATGTCCCACAGCACGGCCTGCATGGCCGGGGAATGGTGTTCCGACATGGTTCAGTCCTCCGGGTTGTAGCCGAGGTTGGGGGCGAGCCAGCGCTCGGCTTCGGCCAGCGTCCACCCCTTGCGCCTCGCATAGTCGGCGACCTGATCCTGAGCCAGCCGGCCGACGACGAAGTACTGCGACTGCGGGTGCGAGAAGTACCAGCCGCTGACCGCAGCTCCTGGCCACATCGCCATCGACTCGGTCAGCTCGATGCCGGTGCGCTCCTTGACGTCCAGCAGCTCCCAGATCGTCACCTTCTCGGTGTGTTCGGGGCAGGCCGGGTAGCCGGGGGCAGGACGGATTCCCCGGTACTTCTCGGCGATGAGGTCCTCGTTGTCCAGCTCCTCGTCGGGCTGAAAACCCCAGAACTCCTTGCGGACCCGCTGGTGCATCCGTTCGGCGAAGGCCTCCGCCAACCGGTCGGCGAGCGACTCCAGCAGGATCGCGCTGTAGTCGTCGTTGGCCGCCTTGAACTCGTCGATCTTGACGTGGCTGCCGAGCCCCGTCGTGACGGCGAAGGCACCGACGTAGTCCGCCAGGCCCGTCTCCTTGGGGGCGATGAAGTCACCGAGGGACCGGTTCGGGATGCCGTCGCGGTGCTCGCCCTGCTGGCGCAGGTTGTGCAGCGTGGTCAGCACTTCGGTGCGGGTCTCGTCGGTGTAGACCTCGACGTCGTCACCGACGGCGTTCGCCGGGAAGAACCCTATGACGCCGTTGGCCGTCAGCCACTTCTCCTTGATCAGGGTGTCGAGCATCTCCTGGGCGTCGTCGTACAGCTTGCGAGCCGTCTCGCCCGAGACCGGGTTGTTGAGGATGTCGGGGAAGCGGCCCTTCATCTCCCACGCGTTGAAGAACGGCTGCCAGTCGATGTACTCGCGCAACTCAGCCAGGTCGTAGTCACCGAATTCGCGAATTCCCGTGCCTTGCAAGGGAACCGGCGGCGTGTAGCCGTCCCACTCGATCGGCGTCCGGTTGGCCCGGGCCTTCTGGAGCGTCAGCATCGGCCGCTCGTTCTTCTGGGCGTGCCGCTCCCGCAGCGACGCATAGTCCTTCTCGGTGGCCTCCAGCAGTGCCGGACGCTGCTTGTCGTCCAGCAGCGCGGCGGCGACCGGCACCGAACGCGACGCGTCCTTGACCCAGACCACCGGCCCGCTGCGGCGCGGGGACACCTTCACCGCCGTGTGGGCGCGCGAGGTGGTGGCACCACCGATCAGCAGTGGGATCTGCAGCCCCTCGCGTTCCATCTCGACGGCGAAGTTGACCATCTCGTCCAGCGACGGGGTGATCAGCCCGGACAGCCCGATGATGTCGGCGTCGTGCTCCTTGGCGGCAGCCAGGATCTTCTCGGCCGGCACCATCACGCCGAGGTCGATCACCTCGAAGTTGTTGCACTGCAGGACGACTCCGACGATGTTCTTGCCGATGTCGTGCACGTCACCCTTGACGGTCGCCATGATGATGGTGCCGTTGGTGTCCTTGGCCCCGGAAGTACCCAACTCAGCCTTCTCGGCCTCGATGAACGGCAGCAGGTAGGCCACGGCCTTCTTCATCACCCGCGCCGACTTCACGACCTGGGGCAGGAACATCTTGCCAGCACCGAACAGGTCGCCGACGACGTTCATGCCGTCCATCAGCGGGCCCTCGATCACCTCGATGGGCCGCCCGCCGGCGGCGGCGATCTCGGCCCGCAGCTCCTCGGTGTCGGCGTCGACATGGGCGTCGATGCCCTTGACCAGGGCGTGCGTGATGCGCTCGCGAACCGGGAGAGATCGCCACTCGGCGGCTCTTGGATCTTCGGTCTTCTCCGACCTGTTGTACCGCTCGGCGATCTCCAGGAGCCGCTCGGCGGCGTCCTCGCGCCGGTTCAGCACGACGTCCTCGATGCGGTCCCGCAGTTCGGGGTCGATCGAGTCGTAGGGCACCAGGGCGCCGGCGTTGACGATGCCCATGTCCAGGCCGGCCTTGACGGCGTGGAACAGGAACACCGCGTGGATCGCCTCGCGGACGGGGTTGTTGCCGCGGAACGAGAACGACACGTTCGAGATGCCGCCGGAGATGTGCACCCCGGGCAGGTTCTCCTTGATCCAGGCGCAGGCCTCGATGAAGTCGATGCCGTACGTCGCGTGTTCCTCGATGCCGGTGGCCAGCGCGAAGCAGTTCGGGTCGAAGATGATGTCCTCGGCCGGGAAGCCGACCTCTTCGGTCAGGATCCGGTAGGCGCGCCCGCAGATCTGGATGCGGCGCTCCAGGTTGTCGGCCTGTCCCTGTTCGTCGAAGGCCATCACGACGACGGCGGCGCCGTACTTGCGGCACAGCCGCGCCTCGCGGATGAACTTCTCCTCGCCCTCCTTCATGGAGATCGAGTTGACGATCGGCTTGCCCTGCACGTTCTTCAGGCCGGCCTCGATGACCTCCCACTTGGAGGAGTCGATCATCACCGGGACCCGGCTGATGTCCGGTTCGGCCGCGATCAGCTTGGTGAACCGGTCCATCGCGGCGACGCCGTCGATCATGCCCTCGTCCATGTTGATGTCGATGACCTGCGCACCGACCTCGACCTGCTGCAGGGCCACCGACAGGGCGGTGTCGTAGTCCTGCGCCTTGATCAGGTTCCGGAACCGGGCGGAGCCGGTGATGTTGGTGCGCTCACCGATGTTGACGAACAGCGAATCGTCGGTGATGTTGAGCGGCTCCAGCCCCGACAGCCGGGTCGCGACGTCGATGTGCGGCACGTCCCGCGGTTTCACCCCGTCGACGACCTTGGCGATCTCGGCGATGTGCGGCGGAGCGGTGCCGCAGCAGCCACCGACCAGGTTGACCAGCCCGGCCTCTGCGAATTCGGCGAGGTAGCTGGCCTGGCGCTCCGGCGATTCGTCGTACTCGCCGAAGGCGTTGGGCAGCCCGGCGTTCGGGTAGCAGGACACGAAGGTGTCGGCGATGCGCGCCACCTCGGCGATGTAGGGCCGCATCTCCGGCGCACCGAGGGCACAGTTGAGCCCGACCGCCAAGGGCCTGGCGTGCCTGATCGCGTTCCAGAAGGCCTCGGTGACCTGCCCGGACAGCGTCCGCCCCGAGGCATCGGTGATGGTGCCCGAGATGATCAGCGGCCAGCGGCGGCCGCGCTGCTCGAACAGCGTCTCGACGGCGAACACCGCGGCCTTGGCGTTCAGCGAGTCGAAGATCGTCTCGATGATCAGGAGGTCGGACCCGCCGTCGACGAGCCCGTTGGCGGCTTCGAGGTAGGCGGCCACCAGCTGGTCGTAGGAGACGTTGCGGGCGCCGGGATCGTTGACGTCCGGCGAGATGGACGCCGTGCGCGTCGTCGGGCCGATGGCGCCGGCGACGTAGCGGGGCCGCTCCGGGGTGCTGAACTCGTCGGCGGCCGCCCGCGCCAGCGCGGCACCTGCGTAGTTCAGCTCGTAGCTGAGGTCGGCCATGTCGTAGTCCGATAGTGAGACCGCGTTCGCGTTGAACGTGTTGGTCTCGAGGATGTCGGCACCGGCCTCGAGGTACTCGCGATGGATCGCCTCGATGATCTGCGGCTGCGTCAGGGTGAGGAGGTCGTTGTTGCCCTGCAGTGAGGTCGGCCACTCCGTGAACCGGTCCCCGCGGTAGCCGGCCTCGTCGGGCCGGTCCCGCTGGATTGCCGTGCCCATCGCGCCGTCGATCACCATGATCCGCTCGCGCAGCGCAGCCGTCAGCGCGTCGGTGCAGTCCGGGCGAATGTTCGGCGCGAAGGTGTCCGACGCAGAGTTATCCGACTGATGGGCAGTCACGTGCGCTCCTTCCATATCGGAAGGCGTCCTTGACTCTGCCGAGCGTGGCGGATATCGGAAGGGGACCGGCCCCCCAGATAACCGTTGCAACGCCTCTCGACCAGAAAAGTCTACGTGGTCATCGGATCGACGTCCGACCACCGACTCCTCGCCACGCGCCGGGCGATGGCCTTCGCCGGTGCCGGGCAGGGCTTACGCTGGGCTGGTGACAGACCTGCCCGACCTGCAGGACACCATCATCGTCGCGGCCTTCGAAGGCTGGAACGACGCCGGTGACGCGGCCAGCGACGCGCTCGAGCACCTCGACGTGATCTGGGAGGCCGAGACGATCGTCGAGATCGACGACGAGGCCTACTACGACTACCAGGTGAACCGCCCGGTGATTCGTCAGATCGACGGCGTGACGCGCGAGCTGGTGTGGCCGTCGATGCGGATATCGCACTGCCGGCCGCCCGGCAGCGACCGCGACATCGTGCTGATGCACGGCGTCGAGCCGAACATGCGCTGGCGGACGTTCTGCGCGGAGCTGCTGGCCATCGCCGAGAAGCTCAACGTCGACACCGTGGTGATCCTCGGCGCCCTGCTCGCCGACACCCCGCACACCCGCCCGGTGCCGGTGTCGGGTGCGGCCTACTCCCCCGAGTCCGCCAAGTACTTCGGGCTCGAGGAGACCAGGTACGAGGGGCCGACGGGCATTGCCGGGGTGTTCCAGGATGCCTGCGTGGCGGCCGGGATCCCGGCGGTCACGTTCTGGGCCGCGGTGCCGCACTACGTGTCGCAACCGCCCAACCCCAAGGCGACGGTGGCGTTGTTGCGCCGGGTGGAGGACGTGCTGGACATCGAGGTGCCCCTGGCCGACCTGCCGATCCAGGCCGAGGAGTGGGAGCAGGCCGTGAGCGAGATGACGGCCGAGGACGAGGAGATCGCCGAGTACGTGCAGTCCCTCGAGGAGCGCGGCGACGCCGAGGTCGACATGACCGAGGCGCTTGGCAAGATCGACGGTGACGCCCTGGCCGCGGAGTTCGAGCGCTACCTGCGCCGCAGGGGCCCCGGCTTCCGCGGCTAGTAGGGCGGCGCGGCCAGCCCCGACGAGCGAAATTGCACCCTCGGCACGAACAGCCGTCGCATCAATTCTCCAGCGTCTCGGTATGGGCACTGGTCGAGCGCCCCAGCGCGGCCACCTCGGCGTCCATCCGGGGCAGGAGGTCCGGCACGAAGCGCTGCACTGGAGCCTCGCCGAACCGGGTCGACAGCAGCGGCCGCAACCAGCGCACCACGCCGACCCAGCTGGGGCAGTAGACGCGGGTGCTGCGGTTCTCGATGCCCTTGATGAACGCGGCCGCACACTTGTCCACCGAGGTCGTGACGTTCAGCGGGAACGGCAGTTTCGTGAGCATCTCGGCGAACGTCGACAGATCGGCCTTGGTGTCGCGCACCATCGCCGTGTCGATCCACGACATGTGCGCCGAGCCGACGGCGACCCCGCGGAAGCTCGACTCGAGCCGTAGCGCGTTGGCGAACTGCTCGACGGCGGCCTTGCTGGCGTTGTACGGGGCCAGGCCCGGGGCTGCGGTGAACGCGGCGAGCGACGACACGACGAGCACGTAACCGCGCCGTTGCACGATCGACGGCAGCGCGGCGCGCACGGTGTGGAACACGCCGAGGACGTTGATGTCCAGCAGCCGCTTGAAGGCCTCGGGATCCACCTGCAGCACCGATCCGTAGCTGGCGATTCCGGCGTTGGCGACGACGACGTCGATGCCACCGAAGCGCTGCACCGCCTTTTCGGCGGCGGACTCCATGGCGGCCAGATCGCGGACGTCCGCACGGACGGTCAGCACGCGGTCGTCACCCAGTCGGGCCGCCTGCGCCGCCAGCGCGTCCCCGTCGACGTCGATCAGCACCAGGCTCGCACCCCTGGCGTGCAGGCCGCGAGCGACCTCCGCACCGACCCCGGCCGCGCCGCCGGTGATGAACACGACTTTCCCACGAACGGAACCCATGGGCGGAAAGCTACCTCAGATGGAGCTCGACTCCGAGCAATGCGTCGACGGCCGTGGCCACCGTGCCGGGGGCGGCGGTGTCCGTACCGCCGTACTCCAACGCATCGGTGGCCCAGCCATCAAGGGCGGCAAGGGCTTTGGGGGTATCGAGATCGTCGGCGAGGTAGCGCCGCACCCGGTCGATCACGTCGGCGGCAGCGGGCCCGGCCGGCAGCGCCGTGGCGTCGCGCCAGCGGGCAAGCCGGTGCTGCGCCTCGGCCAGGACCGCGTCGCTCCAGAAGCGGTCGCGACGATAGTGTCCGGCCAGCAGGCCGAGCCGGATGGCAGCGGGTTCGACTCCGTCGGCCCGCAGCCGCGACACCAGCACGAGGTTGCCGCGGCTCTTGCTCATCTTGTGCCCGTCCCAGCCGATCATCCCCGCGTGCACGTAGTGCCGCGCGAATCGGCGCTCACCGGTGACCGATTCGGCGTGGGCGGCGGAGAACTCGTGGTGCGGGAAGATCAGGTCGCTGCCGCCGCCCTGCACGTCCAGCCCCGTGCCGATGCGGTCCAGCGCGATCGCCGAACATTCGATGTGCCACCCGGGCCGGCCCGGGCCGAAGGACGACGGCCAGCTGGGCTCCCCCGGTCGCTCGGCGCGCCAGAGCAGCGCGTCGAGCGGATCGGTCTTGCCGGGCCGGTCCGGGTCGCCACCGCGCTCACCGAACAACCGCAGCATGGTGTCGCGGTCGTAGTTGGATTCGTAGCCGAACTGCGGCGTCGCGTCGGCATGGAAGTACACGTCCGGGTACTGGGCGTCTTCGACCACATAGGCCGCACCGGAGGCCAGCAGCTTCTCGACCATCTCGACCACCTCGGCGATGGCATCGGTGGCCGCGACGTAGTCGCGCGGTGGGAGCACCCGCAGCGCAGTCATGTCCTCGCGGAACAGTTGGGTCTCCCTGGCGCCGAGCTCACGCCAGTCGATCCCGTCCCGCGCGGCCCGTTCGAAGAGCGGATCGTCGACGTCGGTGACGTTCTGCACGTAGTGCACCCGATGACCGGCATCCAGCCACGCCCGGTACACCAGGTCGAAGACGAGGTAGGTCGCCGCGTGACCGAGGTGCGTCGCGTCGTAGGGGGTGATGCCGCAGACGTACATGGTGGCCTCGTCACCGACGGAGACCGGGCGCACCTGCCGGTCGGCGCTGTCGAAGAGGCGCAACTGCGGTCCCTGGCCCGGCAGCTCCGGAACGGTCGGCGCAAGCCACGATTGCATGGCCTCGACTCTAGGGATCGGCCGGACCTTCTCGCGTGCCGGGTGAATGATGCCGTCCTCCTCGCCTACGGGTGGCAGTCGTGAGTGTCATGACAACGCTGCCGGTCGATCCATTCCCGGTGGAGGTTCAGCACACCGACCGGATCGCATCGAGCAGCGTGTCGGCGAACTCTGGCCGGCACATCACGAAGTCGGGCAGGTAGGGGTCGGGCCGGTTGTAGCGCAGCGGCGAACCGTCCAGCCGGGACGCGTGCAGCCCCGCCGCCCGAACCACCCCGGCCGGGGCCGCCGAGTCCCACTCCCATTGGCCGCCGGCGTGCACGTAGGCATCGACGTCGCCGCGGACCACCGCCATCGCCTTGGCCCCCGCCGAGCCGATGCCGATCAGCTCGACGTCGAGCATGTCGCTCAACCACCAGAGCAGCGTCGGCGGCCGGTGGCGACTGGTGGCGATCCGGATCGGCCCGGCGTCCCGCGGGGGCGGCGGCACGACGGTGTCCGAGCGGTACACCCGTCCGTACGCGGGCAGCCCCACGACCGCATCGGTGATCTCCCCGTCCGCCCCGCCCGTGCGCTGCCACAGCGCGATGTGGACGGCCCAGTCGAGGCGTCCCGGCGCCGAGAACTCGCGGGTGCCGTCGACGGGGTCGACTATCCACACCCGGTCGGCGTCGAGGCGCGACAGGTCGTCGGCGGCCTCCTCGGACAGCACGGCGTCCCCCGGCCGATGTTCCCGCAGCCGTTCCAGGATCAGGGCGTTGGCGCGCCGGTCCCCCGCATCGCCGAGGCCGTAGTAGTCGGCGAACCCGATCTCGGCGCGCAGTTGGACGAGCATCCGTCCGGCTTCGTCGGCCACGTCCGCGGCGAGCGCCGCATCGCTCGTATCGGTGCTAATTGGCGCTACCGGGGCGTCGCACCGGGGGCGCGCACGACCATCGGCACGGCGGGGAAGTAGGCGGCCATCTCCGAGCGGCACCTGCGCAGCGCGGCGGTGCCGTAACCGCGGTGCCGGTAGTCGGGGTGGATCCAGATCCGGACGTTGACCTCACCGTCGACCAGCTCGCCGAAGACCATGCCGACCTTGGCGCCGGCCTCCTCGGCGACGAGCCACACCGCTTCCTCGTTGGACACCCGGCCCAGCGCGGCACTGATCTCGTCGTCGAGGTTGCCCGCCGGGGCGCCCGACCCGTCGCCCTTGGCGCCGACGTCGGTGGTGCGGGCGGCGAACAGGTCGCGGTCGGCGTCCGAGGAGAACACGCGCAGGGCCAGGCTCTCGCCCGAGCTCGCGGGGCGCTCGCCGAGGGTGAAGGTGAGCTGCTTGTTGAGATCGTCGAGTTCACCGGCGATGCGGCGGCGCGAGTCGCGGGTGAGCTGGTCGAACGACATGGTCATGACGGCCTCGCCACCGAGCGCGGACGTCTCGAGCAGCGTCGCGATGGAGGCGACGGCGGCGGCGCGGTCATCGGCTTCGACGATCACGTCGAGGACTTCGTGGCGGCGGTCGAGCGCCTTGGCGAGTGCGTCGGCGATTTCCCGGCGGGCGGCGGCGTGATCGTGATCAGTCATGCCGATGAGCGTAGATCAGAATGCCGGCCACGGGATCGGCCTGCGCCGATCCGGAGTGGGCATCACCGGATTCTCCAGCAGACCAACGGCTCTGGCGTAGAGCGCGTCGATCTCCCGGTTGGTGATGAAGGGCCGCAGCACCTCGTCGAAGTCACCCAGCAGTGCGTCGCGCAGGGCGGCCACGTCGCGCAGGGCATCGTCGTCGACCGGCTTGCCCGCCCAGCCCCACAGCACGGTGCGCAGCTTGTCCTCGGTGTGCAGGCTCACACCGTGGTCGACGCCGTACACGTTGCCGTCGACTCCGGCCAGGATGTGCCCGCCCTTGCGGTCGGCGTTGTTGATGATGACGTCGAAGACGGCCATCCGGCGCAGCCGTGAGTCGTCGGCGTGGACGAGGGTGACCTCGTCGCCCGCGTAGTCGTAGGCCTGCAGGATCGGCAGGAACCCGGGCGGGACGTGGCCAGCGGGCAGCAGGTCCACCAGATCGGGTCCGGCGGCCTCGTCGTGCTCGGCGTCGATGGCTGCGTCGTCGAGGACGTCACCGGGCTGTTCGACCCAGCGCTGCACCATCCCGCGTCCGGCGGGCCCGTCGCGAACGACGGTGTAGGGCACCACGTTCCACCCCAGCGCGGCCGACACCAGATAGGCCGATACCTCGCGGCCGGCAAGGGTGCCGTCGGGGAAGTCCCAGAGCGGGGCCTCACCGGCAACCGGCTTGTAGACGCAGTGCGCCTGCCGCTCCCCCAGATTGGCCTCGCAGAGGAAGGTGGCGTTGCTCGCCGATCGGATGCGACCGATCACCGTCAGATCGCCATCCCGGATGACCGCGTGCAGGACTTCTTCGTCACCGGACCTCGACTCAGATGTCGACGTCATCGTCGGCTTCGGTGAGGGCGCCGCGTCGATAACCGTTGGTGCGCACGCAAATGTGTCCGGCCGGGTCCAGCGGCTCGTCGCAGAGCGGGCACGGTGGGCGGCCCGCCGAGATCACCCGGTTCGAACGGGCGGCGAACTCCCGCGCGGACTCCGGGCTCAGGAAGACGCGCACGGCGTCCGGCCCGTCCTCGGCGTCGTCGAGCACCACCGAGGCGTCGAATTCGGTGTCGGACACCGCGAGCAGTTCGACGACGATGGTCTGCGCCTCGGCGTCCCAGCCAAGTCCCATCGTGCCGACCCGGAACTCCGCGTCGACCGGGGTGATCAGCGGGCTGAGATCCTCGACCTGGCCCGTCTCGGGTGGGACGGGCGTACCGAACCGCCGGTTGATCTCGAGCAGCAGCGCAGCGATCCGCTCGGCCAGCACCGCGACCTGTTGCTTCTCCAACACCACCGACACGACCCGCTCGTCGTGCACGGCCTGAAGGTAGAAGGTGCGGTCGCCGGGCTGCCCCACAGTCCCGGCCACGAAGCGGTCGGGGGAACGGAAGACGTGAATCGAGCGGGTCATGGCACCTCCCAAAATACCGGTATAGCCTCCGCAGCCGTAATTCGAACGGCGGCGCTGTCGGCGCGTCGGGGCGTCAGTCGGTCGAACCGCCGACCACCGCATCACCCGAGGGTTCGGGCTTGGCGATCAGCGCGTTGCTCAAAGCGGGCCCCGTGTGGTTGACGTGAAGCACGAAGGGCCGCACCGACGTGTAGCGGACGACGCTCATCGAGGCCGGGTCGGCGGTGATTCGCTGGAAGCCGTCCAGGTGGGTGCCGAGGGCGTCGGCAATGACCGCCTTGATGACGTCGCCATGCGTGCAGGCGACCCACAACACGTCGCGTTCGTGCTGCTCGGCGAGGGTGCGGTCGTGTTCGCGGACGGCCGCCACCGCCCGCGCCTGCACCTGGGCCAGACCTTCGCCGTCGGGGAACACCGCGGCACTGGGATGCTGCTGCACCACCGCCCACAGGGGCTCCTTGACGAGCTCGCCGATCTTGCGTCCGGTCCAGGCGCCGTAGTCGACCTCCGAGAGCCGCTCGTCGACCCGTGGCTCGAGGCCGAGCGCCGCGGCGAGGGGGGCGACCGTTCGCTCACAGCGCAGCAGCGGTGAGCGCACGATCGCCTCGACCGGCAGCTCGCCGATGCGCGCGATCAGCGACTCGGCCTGTTCGCGGCCCTTGTCGTCGAGGTCGATCCCCTCCGAGCGGCCCGCGAGGGTGTGGGCGGTGTTCGACGTCGAGCGCCCGTGGCGCAACAGGATGACGGTCATGTCACTGCGCTGCCACGGCGCCGGTGCCCAGCGCGATCAGCAGGGCGACGCCGAGGATCACCCGGTAGCCCACGAACCAGTACATGCCGTGGCGCACCAGGAATCTCAGGAACCACGCCACTGCGGCATACCCGACGACGAAGGCGATCAGCACGGAGACCAACAGCTGGGGGCCGCTGGCGCTCAGGCCGGTGCCCGTGGGGTGGAACGCATCGGGCAGCGAGAACAACCCCGAGGCGAGCACGGCGGGGATCGCGAGCAGGAAGCCGAACCGGGCGGCCGCCGCGCGCTGCTGACCGAGGAACAGACCGGCGCTGATCGTCGCACCCGAGCGCGACACCCCGGGGACCAGGGCGAGGCACTGCGCGAGCCCGATCAGGATGCTGTCGCGCCAGGTGAACTGCTCGATCGGACGGGTCTTGCTGCCGAAGTACTCGGCGGCCGCGATGACGACCGAGAACACGATCAGCGCGGTGGCGATGATCCACAGGTTGCGCACGTCGTTGCGGATGTAGTGCTTGAAGATCAGGCCGGCGGCGCCGATCGGGATGGTGCCGATGATCACCCACCAGCCAAGCCAGTAGTCCGCCGTGCGACGGGTGGCGTCGCGCAGGCCGCCGAACCACGCCGCCAGAATGCGGCCGATGTCGCGGCCGAAGTAGATGAGCACGGCCAGCTCGGTTCCGAGCTGGCTGACGGCGGTGAACGAGGCACCGGCGTCGTCGCTGAAGAACACCTGGGACACGATCGCGAGGTGGGCCGACGACGACACCGGCAGGAATTCCGTCAAGCCCTGCACTACTGATAGGACCAGCACCTGCAACCACGACATGTCCGTCACGGGAGACGACCGTACCGCGCAGGCGCGTCAGCGGGCCGGGCGAGGGACCGGGTTGGCGTCGGCGACGGCGTCCCTGACGGCGGCGGCCAAGCTGCGCTCGTCGGTCACGTCGACGTGCGCCAAACTCCTGCTGGCCACGGCGACGACGTCCTCGGCCTGCGGCACCGGTCCGGCAAGTCGCGGTCGGTAGACCTCCACCGAGAGCGTTTGCTTGTGCACCTGGAAGGCGAAGCTGCGGCCGTCACCGACCCGGCCAAACCCGCTGGCGTGCATTCCCGTCGACATGTCCTCGACCGCGAACTCGTCGTTCGACACGTCGCCGTCGGTCGCCAAGGCCATGACCGAACCATACCGTCGGCCCGTGGACGCAGCGTGCCTAGACTGGCCCTTCCATCGCCATCCGTCTCCCATACCCGAGAGCTACCCCTTGCCCCCTCGTGCGACACCACAGCGTCGGCTAGCTCACGGGGTCCTGGCGATCGTGACGATGGTTGCCTGTCTGGCGTGCTCGTCGAGCCCCTCCGACACGCCGCCCCCGACGATCCCTGCCGCCCAGGCGGCCGTGTCACCTGCGGTGACGGGCAAGCCCGACGGTATCGTGCTGCCGCTGGCCGGCGCCGGTGAGGCGGCCGTCTTCGAGCCGGCGACGTCCTCTCTGACGGTGCTGGAGCGTGCTCCGGCCAGCGGTTCGCAACTGATCGTCTACCCCACGTCCGGGCCGGTCAGGACGATTCCGCTGCCCGCTCCCGCGACCGCGATCGTCGCCGACGGCGGTGGCACGGTGTTCGCCGCGGCCAAGGGTGGCTACTTCTCGGTCGACGTGCGGGCGGGCACGGTGGACCGGTTCGACGTCGACGGCGAGGCCGCCACCGACTTCACCGCGATCACCCGGCGCGCCGACGGCAAGGTGGTGCTCGGCAGCGCGGCGGGCGCGGTGTACACCCTTGGCTCGGCCACGGCTGTCGCGGCGCGACTGCAGATCTTCGCGAGGGTGGATGCGCTGGTCGCGGTGGGTGACACGGTCGCGGTGCTCGACCGGGGGCAGACGTCGGTGACGATGGTCGACGCGTCGGGCACCAAGCAGGAGCATGCACTGCGGGCCGGAGAGGGCGCCACCACGATGGTGGGCGATCCGCTGGGCCGGCTGCTGGTGGCCGACACCCGCGGTGACGGCCTGCTGGTGTTCGGCACCGATCCGCTGATCCTGCGCCAGCGCTCCCCCGTCCGCGGTGCGCCGTACGGGCTGGCCGGGTCGCGGAGCCTGGCCTGGGTGTCGGAGACGGCGACGAACAGCGTGGTTGGTTACGATCTGGCCACCGGAATTCCCGTCGAGAAGGTGCGTCATCGAACCGTGCAGCAACCGAACTCCCTGGCCTTCGACGATCGGACCGGCACGCTGTTCGTGGTGTCCGGTGCCGGCGCGGGGGTGCAGGTGATTACCGGGGCGGCCCGATGAGCGCTTGCGCGAAGAGCCGGGTGCACCGATGAGCGGCCACCAGCGCGGACGCATGCCCGCCGCGTGGGAGGCGGATCTCTCCGACGACTACGAGTGGATCCCGTTGCGCCTGCCTCCGGACGTGACCCGGGTGTCGGCGTCGATCCGGCTGTCCATCGAGGCCGAGTACCGGGGCTGGGAGCTGACCCGGGTTCGGCTGTACACCGACGGTAGTCGCCGAGTCTTGTTGCGGCGCAGGAAGACTGCGGCGGCAGGGCTGGGCATCGACGATCTGCCGGCCCCGTGATCTACCACGCGCTGCGGCGGATCCTGTTCCTGGTGCCGCCCGAACGGATCCACGCCATCGTCTTCGCGCTGCTGCGCGCCGTCACGGCGTGGGGACCCACGCGGCGCGCACTGACCCGGTGGCTGGCCCCCCGGGACCCGGTCTTGCGCAGCACCGTGTTCGGTGTGACGTTCCCGGGGCCGCTCGGGCTGGCGGCGGGGTTCGACAAGGACGGCACCGGGCTGAACACCTGGGGCGCACTGGGTTTCGGCTATGCCGAGGTCGGCACCGTGACCGCACGCGCCCAGCCGGGGAATCCGCAGCCCCGGATGTTCCGGCTGCCCGACGACCGCGCACTGCTCAACCGGATGGGCTTCAACAACCATGGCGCAGGCGAGCTGGCACTGCGGCTGAGCCGGCAGGTGTCGGCGGTGCCCATCGGGGCCAACATCGGCAAGACCAAGACCACCGCACCGCCGGACGCCGTAGCCGACTACGTCGAGAGCGCCCGGCTGGTCGGCCCGCTGGCGACGTTCCTCGTCGTCAACGTCAGCTCGCCGAACACCCCGGGTCTGCGCGATCTGCAGGCCGTCGAGTCGCTGCGGCCGATCCTGGCGGCGGTCCGCGCGCAGACCACCACTCCGGTACTGGTGAAGATCGCTCCAGACCTCTCCGATACCGACGTCGACGCCATCGCCGACCTGGCCGTCGAGCTGGGCTTGGCCGGCATCGTCGCCACCAACACCACGATCTCGCGCGAGGGCCTGCGCACCGAGGGCGTCGCCGAGCTCGGCCCTGGCGGCATCTCCGGCGCGCCGGTCGCCCACCGGTCGGTCGAGGTGCTGCGGCGGCTGTACCGCCGCGTCGGCGACCGTCTGGTGCTGATCAGCGTGGGCGGCATCGAGACGGCCGACGACGCGTGGGAACGCATCACCGCGGGCGCCTCACTGCTGCAGGGCTATACCGGCTTCGTCTACGGCGGAGGCCTGTGGGCCAAGCACGTCCACGACGGCCTGGCCAAGCACCTGCACCAGGCCGGGTTCGCCTCCCTGACGGACGCCGTGGGCTCTGCAGCCGAGCGGTAGCCGCCTACTTCTGCTCGTAGGTGCCGTAGATGACGGCCCTGGCGATGGCATGGCTGAACAGGTTGAAGCCGAGATAGGCGGGCGTGGCGCCCTCGGGCAGGTCCAGCTTCTCGACGTCGACGGCGTGCACGGCGACGAAGTAGCGGTGCGGGCCGTGTCCGGGGGGCGGCGCGGCGCCGATGAAGCGCTTGAGGCCAGCGTCGTTGGCCAGGGTGACGGCGTCACCTGGGAACCCGGTGTGGCTGCCGTCGCCGACGCCGGCGGGCAGGTCGGTCACGGTGGCGGGCAGATTGGCCACCGCCCAGTGCCAGAAGCCCGATCCGGTCGGCGCGTCGGGGTCGTACATCGTGACGGCGAAGCTGCGGGTGGTCTCGGGGAAGCCCGACCAGCTCAGCTGCGGCGAGATGTCCGACCCACCGGCGCCCATGATGCCGCTGACCTGGTCGTTTCCCAGCGGCTGGCCGTCGGTGATCGACGTCGAGGTCAGGGTGAAGCTCGGCAGCTTCGGAAGGGTGTCGTAGGGGGTGCTCATCTGCATCCTTTCGGTTGGTGGTGCGGCTGGCGGGTGGGCGGGATCAGCAGTGCAGCAGGAAGCTCTCGAGCACCCGCGCACCGAAGGTCAGCGAGTCGACGGGTACCCGCTCGTCGACGCCGTGGAACAACGCAGCGAAGTCTAGCTCGGGCGGCAACCGCAGCGGAATGAAGCCGAAGCAGCGAATGCCAAGGCGCGCAAAGTGTTTGGCGTCAGTTCCACCGGAGAGCATGTAGGGAACGATGCGCGCCTCTGGATCGACCGACAGCAGCGCCGCGTTCATCGCGTCGACCAGGTCGCCGTCGAACGTCGTCTGATAGGACGGCAGCTTGGTGATCCATTCCCGCGTCACGTCGGGGCCGATCAGCTCGTCGATGGTGGCCTCGAACTCCGCCTGCCGGCCCGGCAGCACCCGGCAGTCGACGACGGCCTCGGCGGTGGCGGGGATGACGTTGGCCTTGTAGCCGGCCTTGAGCATGGTGGGGTTGGCCGAGTCGCGCATCGTCGCGCCGACGATCCGGCCGATGGGCCCGAGCTTGGCGATGGTGCCGTCCAGGTCCGGCGAGTCGGGGTCGAAGGCGTGTCCGGTCTCCTCGCCGACCGCGGTGAGCAGCTGCGCGACGGGATCGGTGAGCACCAGCGGGAATTCGTGGTTGCCCACCCGAGCCACCGCAGCCGCGAGGGTGGTCACGGCGTTGTCCCTGGCGTCGTGCACGAACGAGCCGTGCCCGGCGCGCCCGCGGGCCGTCAGGCGCATCCACTGCATGCCCTTCTCGGCGGTCTCGACGAGGTACAGCCGCTTGTCACCGCCGTCGCGGTGCGGCACCGTCAGGGAGAAGCCGCCGACCTCGCCGATGGCCTCGGTGACGCCGGCGAACAGCTCGGGCCGGTTCTCGACCAGCCACTGGCAGCCGTACTTGCCGCCCGCTTCCTCGTCGGCGACGAACGCGAACACCAGGTCCCGCGGCGGCACGGTGCCCGTCCGCTTCAGATACCGGGCGACGGCGATCATCATCCCGATCATGTTCTTCATGTCGATCGCGCCGCGACCCCACACGTAGCCGTCGGAGACCGCTCCCGAGAACGGGTGCACGCTCCAGTCGGCGGCCTCGGCGGGCACCACGTCGAGGTGGCCGTGCACCAGCAGCGCACCGCGACTGGGATCGGCGCCGGGCAACCGGGTCACGACGTTTCCGCGCCCCGGCGCCCCTGACTCGACGTACTCGCATTCGTAGCCGACGTCCTCGAGCTGTCCAGCCACCCAGCGCGCGCACTCCCCCTCACCCGCCGTGGTCTCGAGCTCTCCGGTGTTGGTCGTGTCGAACCGAATCAGCGTGCTGACGAGTTCGACGACCTCGTCGCTGGGCTGCGGAGTTTCTGTCACGGTCACCATTCGTACCACTGCGTGGGCAGCCGGGTTTTGGTCCGGGCCCCTCAATCCGTTAGCCTTAGGCGCTCTTGTCCGAGTGGCGGAATGGCAGACGCGCTAGCTTGAGGTGCTAGTGCCCTATTAACGGGCGTGGGGGTTCAAGTCCCCCCTCGGACACTCCAACTCAGGCGACCCGTCGCGCGAAGTCCGCGACGTCGCGCAGGGCGCGCTCGAACAAGTCCGGGACGGCCGCCCCCATCAATTGCTCGCAGGCGTGTCCGACGCCGGCATAGGTGTGTCCGGTGGCGTCGACCCCGGCCCGCTGCAGCTTGCGCAGGTACGCCAGTCCCTCGTCGCGCAGTGGATCGACCTCGTCGGTGGTCACCACGTGCGGCGGCAGCCCGCGCAGTTCGTCGACACCTGCGTGGTACGGCCACGCCAGCGGGTCGCGGGCGTGCTCCCCCGTCGGGTCGTACAGGGTGGCCATCAGCGTCATGACCGACGGGCTGAGGATGTATCCCTCGTTCTCGACCAACGACGCCAGCGCGGGGTCCGGGGCGTCGTAGCCCCCGAAGATGAACGGCACCTGGGCGTAGACGCCATCGACGTGGTCGGCGCGGCCGTCGCGCATCGCCTTCAGCGCCGTCGCGAGTGAGAGGTTCCCGCCGCCGGACTCGCCGGTGACCACGATCGACGTCACCCCAAGCCCCTCACGCTGGGTGTGCATCCAGTGCAGGGCGCTGGCGCAGTCGTTCAGACCGGCGGGGAACGGGTGCGGCCCCAGCGCCCCACCGGCGTTGCGGAACTCCACCCCGACCACCAGGCAGCCCTGCGCGGCGAGGTGATTGCGCCAGAGCATGGCGCCGCGGTCGGCCGCGGTCAGGATCGTCATTCCGCCGCCGTGCAGGTGCAGCAGCCCGGGCAGCGGGCCTGCCGCACCGATGGGCCGGTGGACGAACAGGTCGATGGCGTTACCGTCGATTCCGGCGATGGTGAGGTTGCGCATCTCGACGCCGCTGGCGTCGGGCACGTCGGCGAGCAGTGCGCCGAACAGGCCGTCGAACCCCTGTTCGGTAGCGGCTGCCACGGCCAGCAGGTCCTCCACCGGCGACTGCCGGGTGACCGGGAGCTCGGCGGCGCGGGCGTCCAACCCGAAGGGGGCCAGTGCCGCGACCATCCGCGGATCCGCACGCGGGTCCGACCGCAGTTCCATCGTTGGGTCGCCGAGGCGTCCGGGAAGTTCGACGTCGAGCGTGTGGGATCCGGTCATGTCGCGAAACTACCCCCGCACCACGACCTCGGGGGACGCGGTGACCAAAGCGCCGTGGCGCGACCATCATTGGCCAACTCGCCGTCGGCACGCGGATCCTAGAACGCCCCGATCCTGCTGTCGTGGTGAGGCGCCGCGATGCAGCGATGACGAAAGTCCCTACCGCAGGCGCGCCGCGCTGCGGGTGAATGAACGCGCACCCGCGGGCGGCCAAATGCCGTCCGCCAGAAGCGACTGGGGACGCATGACCATCGAAGCAGCACGAGTCGAGCATCTCGAGGCCCGGCGGCCGTTCCCGGCCCGGCTGGGCCCCAAGGGCAACCTCATCTACAAGCTGATCACCACCACCGATCACAAGCTGATCGGCATCATGTACTGCGTCGTCTGCTTCATCTTCTTCTTCATCGGCGGCCTGATGGCGCTGTTCATCCGCGCCGAACTGACCCTGCCGGGGCTGCAGTTCCTGTCCAACGAGCAGTACAACCAGCTGTTCACCATGCACGGCACCGCCATGCTGCTGTTCTACGCAACCCCGATCGTGTTCGGCTTCGCCAACCTGGTGCTGCCCCTGCAGATCGGCGCCCCCGACGTGGCCTTCCCCCGCTTGAACGCGCTGTCGTTCTGGCTCTTCCTGTTCGGCGCGCTGATCGCGCTGTCGGGCTTCCTCACCCCCGGTGGCGCCGCGGACTTCGGCTGGACCGCCTATACGCCGCTGACCGACGCGATCCACTCGCCGGGGCCCGGCACGAACCTGTGGATCTTCGGGCTGGGCGTGGGCGGCCTCGGCACCATCCTCGGTGGCGTCAACATGATCACCACCGTGGTCTGCATGCGAGCCCCGGGCATGACGATGTTCCGGATGCCGATCTTCACCTGGAACATCCTGGTGACGTCCATCCTGGTGCTGATCATCTTCCCGATCCTCACCGCCGCACTGTTTGGACTGGCCGCCGACCGCATCCTCGGCGCGCACGTCTACGACGCCGCCAATGGCGGAATGATCCTGTGGCAGCACCTGTTCTGGTTCTTCGGCCACCCCGAGGTCTACGTGATTGCCCTGCCGTTCTTCGGCATCGTCAGTGAGATCTTCCCGGTGTTCAGCCGCAAGCCGATCTTCGGCTACACCACGCTGATCTACGCGACCCTGGCCATCGCGGCGCTATCGGTGGCGGTGTGGGCGCACCACATGTACGCCACCGGCGCGGTGCTGCTGCCCTTCTTCAGCTTCATGACGTTCCTCATCGCCGTCCCGACGGGCATCAAGTTCTTCAACTGGATCGGCACGATGTGGAAGGGGCAGTTGACCTTCGAGACGCCGATGCTGTTCTCGGTGGGCTTCCTGGTCACCTTCCTGCTCGGCGGCCTGTCCGGCGTGCTGCTGGCCAGCCCGCCGCTGGACTTCCACGTCACCGACAGCTACTTCGTGGTGGCCCACTTCCACTACGTGCTGTTCGGCACCATCGTGTTCGCCACCTACGCGGGCATCTACTTCTGGTTCCCGAAGATGACCGGCCGGCTGCTCGACGAGCGCCTTGGCAAGTTGCACTTCTGGCTGACGTTCATCGGCTTTCACACCACCTTCCTGGTGCAGCACTGGCTCGGCACCAGCGGCATGCCGCGCCGCTACGCCGACTACCTGCCCTCGGACGGGTTCACGACACTGAACATCATCTCCTCCATCGGCGCGTTCATCCTCGGCATCTCCACGATCCCGTTCGTGTGGAACGTGTTCAAGAGCTGGCGCTACGGCGAGCCCGTCCTGGTCGACGATCCGTGGGGGCATGGCAATTCGCTGGAGTGGGCGACGTCCTGCCCGCCGCCGCGGCACAACTTCACCGAGCTGCCCCGGATCCGTTCGGAGCGACCGGCGTTCGAACTGCACTACCCGCACATGGTCGATCGGATCCGATCCGAGGCCCACGTCGGCCGTGGCCCGCACCCGTCCGGTGGCGACGTCACCGAGCGCGACGACGCCAGCGTCCGCACCTGAGCACACGACCCGGGTCGATCCAGCCCCTTCACAGCACATCCGCGGCTCGGCCACAGCCGAGCGGGGCAAGGTGAGCACGGGCAGTCTTTGCCCGACGTCCCTTTCGACGACTGAAAGCCGTTGCCCGATGGTCGAACTGACCCGCCGGACGTTCATGGGGGTGTGCGCTCTCGGAGTTGCGGCGGCTGCCACACCCGCCTTCCCCGCCAAGGCCGTGCCCCCGACGATCGGTACGGCGCGGGTCGCCCCGCCCGTCGGTGTCCTGACCCGACTACCCGGGGACGGGACCCAGCTCGCCCTGACCGTCGACGACGGGTGCAGCACGGCCGACGTGGCGGCGCTTGGCCGGTTCTGCGCCGACACGGGCATGCGGATGACGTTCTTCGTCAACGGCGTCAACCCGTCGTGGATGGTCAACGCCGACCTGCTGCGGCCGATGGTGGCCTCGGGGCAGATCCAGCTCGGCAACCACACCTGGTCGCATCCGCACATCACCAAGATCAGTCCTGCCGCCCTGGACCAGGAGATCGGGCGCAACGCCGACTTCCTTCGCGACACCTACGGCGTCGACGGCACCCCGTACTTTCGGCCGCCCTACGGCAGCCACGACGCCGCCACCGACCGGATCGCCGCCAACCACGGGTACACGACCATCGCGCTGTGGAGCGCTGAGATCGGTGACTCCCGGCCGATCGACGAGGCCGGTCTGATCGCCAACGCGCACGGCTGCTTTCAGCCGCAGCAGATCGTGCTGATGCACGCCAACCTGCCGCCGATCAGCCACGTGCTGCCGCAGTTGGCCGACGTCGTCGCGGCCAAGGGGCTGCAGACGGTCACCCTGGCCGACGTGTTCGCCAGCTAGCCCCGGCGACCTACTCGTCGGTCGACCGCTCCGGCGGTGCCGGCGCCATGCCCCCGTCCTCGGGCTGCAACTCAGCCGATCCGTCGTCTTCCTCGGCGGCGAGATGCTCCTCGGCACGGCGGTGGTCGGGACTGGTCATGGCGAAGGTCCTCCGATCATGGGGCGCTCGTCGCTCCGCACACGACGTACCCGCTATCGCGCTCGCCAACCGGGTGCTCGAGCTACCCGTCGGACTGGTCGTCGGTCGGGTTACGGTTCGGTCAGGAGTCGGTCGGGGTGGTGGTAGTGGTTGATGCGGGCTTGGCCGACGTCGAGTTCGGGTGGGGGTATCCATTCGACGCCGTGGGGTCC
>NZ_JAWQPU010000012.1:0-103170 GCF_033741125.1 Mycolicibacterium sichuanense
AATGATCGGAAGACGGGGAGTCCCCCACATGAGTGGCCAAAAACAACAAACAAAAACCACCAAACACACTATTGAGTTCTCAAACAACACACCCGGATTTCGAGCAACCCTGCCACTGTACTTCATCGTGGCGGCTTCGTCAATCCTCGTCCTGCCGGTCTAGGACCGGGGCCGTAGGCACTGAAGAGAACTCTAGCCCACGATCGCGCATACTCCAAAACCGCACGCCAAAGGGTGATTTTGGGTGAAAACCTATGCCACGCGCTCGATTTCGGCACCGAGGCTGATCAGGTTCTCGACGAACAGCGGATAGCCGCGGTCGATGTGGAACACGTCATGCACCTCGGTGTCCCCATCGGCCACCAGTCCCGCGAGCACCAACCCGGCACCCGCTCGGATGTCCGACGCCCATACCGGGGCGCTCGACAGCTGCGGAATGCCCCGCACCACCGCGTGGTGGCCATCGGTCCTGGCGTCGGCTCCGAGGCGGATCATCTCCTCGACGAAGCGGAACCGGGCCTCGAACACGTTCTCGGTGATCATCGAAGTGCCGTCGGCGATGGCGGCCAGACCGATCGCCATGGGCTGCAGGTCCGTCGGAAACCCCGGGAACGGCAGGGTGGCCATGTTGACCGCCTTGGGCCGCTCGTACTGCACGATGCGGAAACCGTCGTCGTGCTGGGTCACCGTGGCACCCGCGTCATGCAGCTTGTGCAGGACCAACTGAAGGTGCTGCGGGTCGACTCCCGTGATCGAGATGTCTCCGCGGGTCATCGCCGCGGCGATGCCCCAGGTGGCGGCCACGATGCGGTCGCCGATCACCCGGTGCTCGGTGGGATGCAACCGGTCGACTCCCGTCACGGTCATCGTCGACGACCCCGCCCCGGTGATCTGGGCGCCCATCTGGTTGAGCATCTCGCAGAGGTCGACGACGTCCGGCTCGCGTGCGGCGTTGTGGATCGTCGTCACGCCCTCCGCGAGGACGGCGGCCATCAGGATGTTCTCGGTGGCGCCGACCGAAGGGAACTCAAGCTGGATCTCCGCGCCGCGAAGATGGTCCGCCTCGGCCACCACGCAACCGTGCTCGATGTTGCACCGGGCGCCGAGCTGACGCAGTCCGGCCTGATGCATGTCCAGCGGACGCGATCCGATCGCATCGCCACCTGGCAGCGCCACCTTGGCCTTCTTGCACCGCCCGACGAGCGGGCCCAACACGCACACCGACGCGCGGAACTGGCGTACGGCGGCGAAGTCGGCGTCGTACTTCAGCTCGTCGGGCGAGGTGATCCGAACGACGTCGCCGTCCAGTTCGACGGTGGCACCCAGTCCCCTCAGTACCTCCGCCATCAGCGGAACGTCGAGGATGTCGGGGCAGTTGGTGATCGTGCTGGTGCCCTCTGCCAGCAGCGATGCCGCCATCAGCTTCAGGACGCTGTTCTTTGCTCCTCCGACGGCAACTTCGCCAGATAACCGAGCACCACCGGTCACCACGAATCGCTCGCTCACGCGGCTCAGTGTAAACAGCGCCAGCGGCCACAGTCCGTTTCGGCCGACTCGACCCGGGTACGGTTTTGCCATGGCAGTCCACCTGACCCGTATCTACACCCGCACGGGAGACGACGGAACGACCGCGCTCAGCGACTTCAGCCGGGTGTCCAAGAACGACCCCCGGCTCGAGGCCTACGCCGACTGCGACGAGGCCAACGCCGCCATTGGCGTGGCCGTCGCGCTGGGCCAGCCCGACGAGCGGATCCTCGTCGTTCTGCGCCAGATCCAGAACGATCTCTTCGACGCGGGCGCCGACCTGTCCACACCGGTCGTCGAGAAGCCGGAGCATCCCCCGCTGCGCATCACCCAGGACTACGTCGACCGGCTCGAGGCGTGGTGCGACGAGTTCAACGAACCGCTACCGGCGCTGACCTCGTTCGTGTTGCCGGGCGGGACGGCCCTGTCGGCGCTGCTGCACGTCGCGCGGACCGTGGCGCGACGGGCGGAGCGCTCGGCATGGCGCGCGGTCGAGCACCACGGCGATTCGGTGAGCGTGCTGCCGGCCACGTACCTCAATCGGCTCTCGGATCTGCTGTTCATCCTGACGCGCGTCGCGAACCCCGACGGTGACGTGCTCTGGCAGCCGGGCGGTGGGCGCGGCTAGCTCATCCGCCGGCGCGTGCGGGGAGACGGACGCGACTCCAGCCAGGAGGTGAACGCCGTCAGCGCCCCTCTGTCGAGGGCGATCTCGTATCCCCTGCGACTGTCGGGATCGGTGTCGCGCAACTCGAGGACGACGATCTCCGCGCTCATGATGTCGAACTCGTCGCCGCGCGGCGAACGGCGTGCCACGACCTCGATCCCGCGCCGCGACAACCGGCGATCAGGCCACCACCGCAGACTCGACAACCGGTAGAAACCGGCCTCGCCGCCGCGGTAGCGCACCACCCCGTGCCGCCATCCGTGCCCGCCGACGGCGGGCATGTCGCGCAGGATCGCCGCCGAGCCGCCGACCTGACGCAGCTTCCACAGCCGGTAGCTCAGCGCGGCGACGGCCAGCAACAACACGCCGACCAGCGCGACCATGACCATCATGGACGCGCTCATCTGCAACTCAGTCGAGCTCGCCTAGGGCGCGCAGCCGCGCCCTTCCCCATGCCGCCGTGCGCTCGTCGTCGGACTCGGCGTCCCGCTTGGCCTCGTCGGCGTTGATCTCCGACTCCAGCTCGGCGTTCTCCACCAGAATGCGTACGGCCTCATCGGTGACGGAGAGGAACCCTCCGTCGACCGCGATGCGGAGGTCGTCCTCACCCTCCCGCTCGACGCGCACCATGGCGTCGTCGACGAGTTGGGCAACCAGCGGAATGTGCCGCGGCAGGATGCCGATCTCGCCAGCGGTGGTGCGGGTGAACACGTACGTCGCGTCACCCGACCACAGCTCACGCTCGACGGCGACGATCTCGACGTGAATCTCAGCAGCCATCGCACACCACTCCTCTGCGTGCTAGGGATCCAATCACAGCTTGGCGCCGAAGCTCTCGGCCTTCTTCGCCAGATCCTCCAGGCCACCGATGAGGAAGAACGCCTGCTCGGGCAGGTGGTCGAAGTCACCCTTGGTGAGCTTGTCGAACGCCTCGATGGTCTCCTTGAGCGGAACCGTCGAACCCGGCTGACCGGTGAACTGCTCGGCGGCCATCATGTTCTGGCTCAGGAAGCGCTCGATGCGACGCGCCCGGTTGACCAGCTGCTTGTCTTCCTCGGACAGTTCGTCGACACCGAGGATGGCGATGATGTCCTGAAGATCCTTGTAGCGCTGCAGGACTCGGATGACTTCCTGGGCGACGCGGTAATGCTCGTCGCCGACCACGGCCGGGTCCAGGATCGTCGAGCTCGACGCCAGCGGATCGACCGCCGGGAAGATGCCCTTGGAGAACACCGCGCGGGAAAGCTCGGTGGTGGCGTCGAGGTGCGCGAACGTCGTCGCGGGCGCCGGGTCGGTGTAGTCGTCGGCGGGCACGTAGACCGCCTGCATCGAGGTGATCGAGTGACCACGGGTCGAGGTGATGCGCTCCTGGAGCTCGCCCATCTCGTCGGCCAGGGTCGGCTGGTAGCCCACCGCGGACGGCATGCGGCCGAGCAGCGTGGAGACCTCGGAACCGGCCTGCGTGAAGCGGAAGATGTTGTCGATGAACAACAGCACGTCCTGGTTCTGCTCATCGCGGAAGTACTCCGCCATGGTCAGCGCGGACAGTGCGACGCGCATACGGGTGCCGGGCGGCTCGTCCATCTGACCGAACACCAGGGCGGTGTCCTTGAGCACGTTGGCGTCCGCGAGCTCGACCCAGAGGTCGTTGCCCTCACGGGTGCGCTCCCCCACGCCGGCGAACACCGACGTACCACCGAAGTTGCGGGCGATGCGGTTGATCATCTCCTGGATGAGCACGGTCTTGCCGACGCCGGCACCACCGAACAGGGCGATCTTGCCACCGCGCACGTACGGCGTGAGCAGGTCGACGACCTTCAGGCCCGTCTCGAGCATCTCGGTCTTCGGCTCGAGCTCGGAGAATGGCGGCGGCTGCCGGTGGATCGACCAGTGGTCGAAGTCCTTGCCGTAACCGGGATCGTCGAGGCAGTCACCGAGGGCGTTGAACACGTGGCCCTTGACACCGTCGCCGACGGGCACCGAGATCGACCGGCCGGTGTCGGTCACCTCGACACCGCGGACCAGGCCGTCGGTGGGCTGCATGGAGATGGTGCGCACCAGGTTGTCACCGAGGTGCTGGGCCACCTCCAGCGTCAGCGTCTTGGCCATCTGCTCGTAGGTGATCTCCGCGTGCAACGCGTTGAACAGTTCCGGCACTGAGCCGCGCGGGAATTCGATGTCGACGACCGGGCCGGTGATGCGGACCACGCGACCAGCGGTCTTGGAATCTTCTGCGGTGGCAGTCATTGTCTCTTCGCTTCTCTTCGCTTCCGGGTGTGTGTCTATCGAGGGCTACTTGGCGTCGGCGAGCGCGTTGGCGCCACCGACGATCTCGCTGATTTCCTGGGTGATCTGAGCCTGACGCTCGCGGTTGGCCTCCAGCGTCAGCGCCTTGATGAGGTCGTCGGCGTTGTCGGTGGCCGACTTCATCGCTCGGCGACGCGACGCGGATTCCGATGCCGCGGCCTCCAGCAGCGCCGAGTACACGCGGGTCGCGACGTACCGCGGCAGGAGTGCGCCGAACAGTTCCTCGGCATTCGGCTCGAAGGAGAACAGCGTGTGCGGTCCGGTCTCCTGTTCGCCGACGTACTCGATCACCATCGGAGCGATGCGCAGCGCAACGGCCGACTGCGACAGCATCGACTTGAACTGCGTGAAGACGATGTGCAGTTCGTCGACACCGAGGATGCCGTCGCTGCCGGCGTCTTCATCCTCGTCGTCGACACCCGCCATGAACGCCGCGACGAGCACGTCGGCGATCTCGCGGGCCTGCTCGTAGGTCGGGCGCTCGGAGAAGCCGGTCCACGAGTCCTTCACCTCACGCTGGCGAAAGTTGTAGTAGCCCAGGGCCTTGCGACCCACCGCGTAGATCACGGGCTCCTTGCCCTCGTCGCGAAGCAGAGCGAAGAGCTCCTCGGACTGCCGCAACACGTTCGCGTTGTAGGCCCCGCAGAGCCCCCGGTCGGACGACACGACGAGCACACCAGCGCGCTTGGGCGACTCCCGCTCGACGAGCAGCGGGTGGTCCAGCGCACTGGCACCCGCGAGTTCGGTGAGCATGTTGGTGATCTCGGCTGCGTACGGCCGAGCTGCCTGAACGCGCGCTTGCGCCTTGGCAATCCGCGACGTCGCGATCAGCTCCTGGGCCTTGGTGATCTTCTTGATCGACCCAGCGGAGCGGATGCGCCCGCGTAGCTCGCGCAGTGTGGCTGCCATGTCTGCTACCTACTTCTTCTTCGGTGCCGGCTTGCGGACCTTGACCGATTCCTTCTCGACGTCTTCCTCGTCCATCGCCTCGGCCTCGGCCTCGTTGACGGCGACGGAGCTGCCGTCGGTGGCGGCGAACCCCTTCTTGAAGTCGTTGACGATCTCGGTCAGCTTGTCCTGAGCCTCTTCCGGGAACTTCTTCGAATCGCGGATGCCGCTGAAGACGTCGTCATGGCTGGCCTTGACGTGCTCGAGGAACTCGGCCTCGAAGCGCTGAACGTCTTCCACGGGAACCGAATCCAGGTGTCCCTTGGTGCCGAGGAAGATCGCGACGACCTGCTGCTCGACCGACAGCGGGCTGTACTGCGGCTGCTTGAGCAGCTCCACCAGTCGGCTACCGCGCTCGAGCTGAGCCTTCGACGTCGGGTCCAGGTCGGACGCGAACGCCGCGAAGGACTCCAGCTCGCGGTACTGCGACAGATCCAGACGCAGCGAGCCGGCCACTTCCTTCATGGCCTTGATCTGAGCGGCACCACCCACGCGAGAGACCGACACACCGACGTTGATGGCCGGTCGCACGCCCTGGTTGAACAGGTCGGACTCCAGGAAGCACTGGCCGTCGGTGATCGAGATGACGTTGGTGGGGATGAACGCCGAGATGTCGTTGGCCTTGGTCTCGATGACCGGCAGGCCGGTCATCGAACCACCGCCGAGCTCGTCGGACAGCTTCGCGCAGCGCTCCAGCAGGCGGGAGTGCAGGTAGAAGACGTCACCGGGGAACGCTTCGCGGCCCGGCGGACGGCGCAGCAGCAGTGAGATCGCGCGGTAGGCGTCGGCCTGCTTGGAGAGGTCGTCGAACACGATCAGGACGTGCTTGCCGTCGTACATCCAGTGCTGACCGATGGCCGAACCCGTGTAGGGCGCAAGCCACTTGAAGCCGGCGGGATCGGAGGCCGGGGAGGCGACGATGGTGGTGTACTCCATCGCTCCACCCTCTTCGAGGGCGCGCTTGACGCTGGCGATCGTGGTGCCCTTCTGGCCGATCGCGACGTACACGCAGCGCACCTGCTGCTTGGGGTCGCCGGTGGCCCACGCCTCGCGCTGGTTGAGGATCGTGTCGACGCAGACCGCGGTCTTGCCGGTCTTGCGGTCACCGATGATCAGCTGGCGCTGGCCGCGGCCGATCGGGGTCATCGCGTCGATGGCCTTGATGCCGGTCTGCAGCGGCTCCTCGACGCCCTGGCGCTGCACCACCGACGGGGCCTGCAGCTCGAGTGCACGTCGCGCGTCGGAGGCGATGTCGCCCTGGCCGTCGATGGGCTGACCCAGCGGGTTCACCACGCGGCCGAGGAACGCGTCGCCCACGGGGACCGACAGCACCTCGCCGGTGCGCTTGACCTGCTGGCCCTGCTCGATCTTCTCGAAGTTGCCGAGGATGACCGCGCCGATGCTGTGCTCGTCGAGGTTCAGCGCGACACCGAGCACGCCACCGGGGAACTCGAGGAGCTCCTGGGTCATGACCGAGGGCAGGCCCTCGACGTGGGCGATGCCGTCACCGGCATCGACGACGGTGCCGATCTCTTCACGCTCGGTATCGGCGGAAAACGAGGACACGTACTCCTCGACGGCACCTTCGATGTCAGCAGCGGAGATTGTCAACTCTGCCATGATTCTTCGTCTTCCTACCTTTTGGATTCGGGTGGTGAGTCTTCTTGTTGGGGCCGGGCGCTCGTCAGTCCGGCAGCTGAGTCCGGGCGGCAGCCAGGCGGGATGCGATGGAGCCGTCGATCACCTCGTCGCCGACGGTGATCGCCAGGCCACCGAGCACTTCGGGATCGACGTTGAGCTGGACCGACACGGGGTGTCCGTAGATCCGGGTCAGCAGTTCGCCGAGCCGTGCGCGCTGGGCGTCCGTCAGGTCGGTGGCAGCGCGGACGTGGGCCACCACCTCTCCGCGGCGGGCCACCGCCAGCTCGGCGAGATCGATGACGGCTTCGTCGGCGCGCTCCCCGCGGAGGTGACCGATGGTCTGCCTCAGCAGTGCCGCGGCCGTGCCGTCGACACCCGCTCCCTCGATGACCTTGTCCAACAGCGCGATTCGACCGTCGAGCGGCGTCGTGTAGTCACTGAGCAGCGCGGTCAGGCGCGGCTCGGCGTCCAGCACGCGACCGAAGCGGAACAGCTGTTCCTCGACCTCGTCGACCTGGTCTTCGATGTCGGCGCGCTTCAGCAGGGCGAGGCGGGCCAGGTGTTCGATGCCGTCGATGAAGTCCGCCTCGGCCGACCACCGCTGGGACACGGCGGTCCGAAGCAGCTTCAGGGTGTGCTCGTCGACCTTGCCCGAGAACAGTCGGTCGACCAGCCGCACCTTGGCATCGGAATCGTCGTTGTGCGCGGTGAGGTGCCTGGTCAGGGTCGGCTCGGCGACGAGCACGCCCACCAACGAGCTGAGCTCGTCGGCCAGGCGGGTCAGACCCTCGGCCGGCAGGTTGCCGGCCACCTCGTCGAACTCCTTGGTGAGCGCGTCGAACGCCGCACGGCTGGCAGCCCGAAGTCTGGCCGAGACACCGGTCTCGAGCACCACCGACGAGGGCGCCATCTGGTCGAGTTCGTCCAGGAAGCGATCGACCGTTGCCGCCTGCGCGTCGGGGTCGGCGACGTGCGACTTGACGAGCTCGGCAGCCTTCTCCACGGACTCCTGGCCGAGCCCCTGCCGCAGCTGCCGGATGAGCTGCTGCCGCATGAGCTGAACCTGTTGCGCGCCTTGGGCCTTGAGCCGTTCGGCTTCCACGCCCGCCTGCTCCTGCAGCTGGCTGACGATGCGCTCGGAATCCTGCCGGGCTTCCCCGGTGACCCGCGCCGCCTCGGCCTCGGCCTCGGCCACGGCCTTGGCGTGGATGGCGTCGGCGTCGGCGAGTTTGCGCGCCGCCTCGGCGCTCTCGGCGAGCGCCGTGCGCACCGCGTCCTGCTGCTTCTGCATCAAGGTCCGCACCGGCGGCACCACGTAGCGCCACAGAATGAAGACGATGACCGCGAAACCGATCAGCTGGCCGATGAAAGTCGACATTTAGCGGCTCCCGCCTGATTTCACGTCGACGCCGAGGATTCGGCTCGCCAAGGTGGCCGACAGGCCGTCCACCGACGATTCGAGTTCGGACTGCGTCGACGAACGCCGTTCGGACAGTTCTGCATCCGCTTCACGCACGATCTCTGCGACCTCGCCGCTGGCCTCGGCCCGCTTCTCCTCGATCGCCTGGCGACCCGTCGCACGGGCCTCGTCCCGGATCGACGAGGCCTCGGTACGCGCCCCGGCCATGGCCTTGTCGTAGTCGGCTTGCGCCGCGGCGACCTGCTCGGCCGACTTGCGTGCATCGGCCGCGGTCTTGGCGAGCATGGCCTCCCGCTCCGCGAGGACCTTGCTGATGGGTGGGACCACCCATTTCGTGATCACGCCGAGCACGATCAAGAAGATGATCAGCACGACGAAGAAGGTGCCGTTGGGGATCAGGAAGTTGTTGCCCCCGCCGCCTTCTGCCGCCGCGAGGTTCATGCCGTCCGCCAGGACACTTGAGCCGAGTTCACGCATGCCGACGGACTACTGCAGACCCGGCGTGGCGAAGACGAACAGCGCCATGAAGGCCAGGTTGATGAAGTACGCGGCCTCGACCAGACCGACGGTGATGAAGAACGGGGTGAACAGGCGGCCCTGAGCCTCGGGCTGCCGCGCGATGCCGGAGATCAGTGCGTTACCGGCGATGCCGTCGCCGATGCCCGCGCCGATTGCGCCGCCACCCATGATCAATCCACCGCCGATGAGAGCACCGGCCGTGATGAGGGCGTTTGGATCCATTCCTTTTTCCTCCTTGGTAACTGGCGGCGGCGCCACCAGGACTGCTGGTCTTACGGGTGGTTCTGGCTAGCTAGTGGTGCGCTTCTTCTTTGGTGTCGTGATCGTCGTGATCGAGTTCCATCGACTGGCTGAAGTACAGGATCGTCAGCAGCGCGAAGATGAAGGCTTGGATCAGACCGACGAAGAGGTCGAACGTCTTCCAGATGGCATTGGGTGCCCACTGGACGTACCAGGGGAACAATGCGATCAGCGATACGAGGATGCCGCCGGCGAAGATGTTGCCGAAGAGTCGCAGTGACAGCGAGATCGGCTTGGCGATCTCCTCGACGATGTTGATCGGCGCCATCAGCGTGACGTGCCCCTTGACCAACTTCTTGACGTGTCCCCATGCGCCACGGCGCCAGACGCCGGCGGCGTGGTAGCAGATGAACACGAACGCGGCGAGCGCGAGGACGTAGTTGATGTCGGCGGCGGGCGCCTTGATCAGTTCGCCTGCGGCGCCGTCGGAACCGCCGTACTGCACGGGCAGCACCGCCAGCCAGTTGGACACCAGGATGAACACGAAGATGGTGACCGCCAGCGGCAGCACGAACGGCGCGATCTTCATGCCGATCGCGGCCTCGACCTGCTGGCGCATCTGGATGGTGATGGCCTCGAAGAACAGCTGCACGCCGCCGGGCACCCCGGTCGAGGTGACCTTGGACTTCAGGAAGAACGCCAGCGCGATGACGATGATGCCGGCGATCGACGTGCTGATCACCGTGTCACCGTTGATCGTCATGCCGAATACGTGCCAGAGGGGTTCGTGGACCCCGACGTGGATCGCCGCTTCGGCGACAACAGTCTCAATCATTAGCCGTCAGCTCTATCCTTCGATTCCGTTGCGGAGACTTCTGCGACGTCCAGACCGTTGGCTCGGATCTTCTTCATCACGGGGATGCTGGTGCTCATCACGAGCACCGCCTGGAAGATCGCAAGGCCGAACAGCACGGCGAGGCCGTCATGCTTCTTGAACACGATGGCGATGGTGAGACCGACTGCGGTGATGACCAGCAGCCGGGTCATCGAGTTGACGGCCATCTTCTTCTTGAGCGGATGTTCCTCGGCCGTGATCGATTCGACGGCGCGACGGACCATGAGCGCATTGAGCAAACCCAGGCCAAGGCCGATGCCGAAGAAGACCCCGAAGAACACGTGATCCATGAATCCGGAGGCGGCCAGGGCCAGTCCGGTGAGCGCCACGCAGACGACGAGCAGGCGTACCGGCCGGAACGCTACGGATGGGAACACCAACGGCGCGTCCTGCGCTGGCGTCGTCATCGACTCACCTCAATCCACGCTTTCACGGAAGCTGTCCCCTTTGACGATCAATGATCCGGCGCGTGCCCGCTGAGCGTATCGGAGGGCGGTGGGCGCGCTGGAATCACCCAAGGAGAAGCTCCCTTTGTCGGTCGTACTTCGGCCCCGATCGGCTGTGAAAACCGATGGGCCGGGCCGGCAACCCGCGAGGTCTTTCGGGTTCTGCCAGCACCGTACCACATGGTAGGCAGGCCTAAAGGGGGTACTACTACTTGACGTCGTACACCTTAGTCTGGCAGCTGCCTGGGAAGATCCCCGCCCCGGCGAACCAGGGGGATGAGGGTGATGACGATGGCGACCGCGATGGCCGCCAACATGACCGCGCCGGTGTAGCGCGGGTCGAAGAAGATGGTGCTGGCCGCCCCCAGCGCGACGATGCCGACCCACATGTAGATCAGCAGGACGACGCGTCGGTGCGAGTGCCCGATCTGTAGCAACCGGTGGTGCAGGTGCATCTTGTCGGGGCTGAAGGGGCTGCGACCGGCGCGGGTGCGGCGCACGATGGCCAGCAACATGTCCAGCGCCGGGACGAACATGACCGCGACGACCAGCAGGAACGGCGACAGCAGCGCAAACACGTCGCGCGCTCCGTAGGCGTTCTGCGAGATGGGCCCGGCGGCGGTCGTCGACGCCGCGGCCAGCATCAACCCGATCAGCATCGACCCCGAGTCGCCCATGAAGATCTTTGCAGGGTGGAAGTTGTGCGGGAGGAAGCCCAGACAGGCGCCGGCGAGCACCACCGAGATCACCGCGGGCGGGTAGAACAGGACGTCACCGCCGTGGTCGCGCAGCAGGCCCACCGAGAAGATGCAGATGGCGGCCGCGGTGATCAGACCGAGCCCCGCTGCCAACCCGTCCAGCCCGTCGACGAAGTTCATGGCGTTGACGATCGAGACCGTCAGCGCCAGCGTCAGCAGGATCGAGGTGACCTGGTCGAGCACGATGGTGCCGACGCCGCCGATCGGGATGTAGAGCACGCTCCACGCCACGCCCATGGTGACCAGCACGCTTGCGGCGGTGATCTGACCGGCGAACTTGGTCAGCGCGTCCAGGCCCCACCGGTCGTCGATCAGCCCGATCGCCATGATGAGCCCGCCGGCGACCACCACGGCCGGCATGCCGGAGGAGTAGACGAACCCCCGCGTCAGCGCGGGCAGCTGCGAGGCGAGGAGCACGGCAGCCACCACGCCGACGTACATCGCCAGCCCACCCATGCGGGGCGTCGGCTGCACGTGGACGTCGCGCTGCCGGGGATAGGCGACCGCGCCGAGGCGGGTGGCCAGTGCGCGCACCCAGCCCGTCGCGAAGTACGTGACGATCGCCGCGGTCAGGCCGACGAGCGCCAGCTCGCGCAACGGGACACCGGCTCCGCGGTCCGACAGAGCAAGCAGGCCATCCACGCGGTGAAATGTACTGGACCCACCTGAGACTGCCGACGCCGTCGGGTCGCGGGAGTTCGCCGGGCGGTCCGCGGCGTCAGGCTACGAGGGTCTCCGCGTCGATGCCGAGTACCTCGGCGATGGCCTCGGCAGTGATGGGTCCCTGCCGCAGAACCCGAGGTTGGGCGCCGGTCAGGTCGACGATCGTCGAGGCGGCGCCCTGCGGGGTCGGCCCGGCCTCGAGGTAGACCTCTACCTTGTCACCGAGTTGCTCGCGGGCATCGGCGGCGGTCACCGCAGCGGGACGGCCCGAGACGTTGGCGCTCGAGACGGCCATCGGGCCGACCTCCCGCAGCAGCTCGATGGCCACCGGGTGCAGCGGCATCCGCAGCATTACCGTGCCCTGCGCATCGCCGAGGTCCCACTGCAATGACGGCGCCTGCTGGACGACGAGGCTGAGCGCCCCCGGCCAGAACGCCCGGATCAGCTGGCGGGCCGACTCGGGCACCGAGTACACCAGTCCGTCGATGGTGTGCCACGACCCGACCAGTACCGGCACCGGCATGTCGCGGCCGCGGCCCTTGGCTGCCAGCAGCGCCGCGACGGCCGCGCCGTCGAACGCGTCAGCACCGATGCCGTAGACGGTGTCGGTGGGCATCACCACCAGACGCCCTCCCTTGAGGGCGCTGATCGCCGAGGCGATGCCGTCGGGACGCTGCGTGGCGTCTGCGCAGTCGAATAGCTCGCTCATCGGTTTAGCTTGAACCCTTCCTCGCCGCGGTGACGAACCGGGGGCGGCCTGCGAGATCCCGCCGCGACGTCACGTCGTCGAAAGCCCCGGAGGCCTCGAACAGCGCCACCGTCGCCGCCGCAGTGTCGTCGTCGTGCTCGACGGCGACGAGGCCGCCGTCGCGCAGCACCCTGGCCGCCAGCGCGACGATGGGTGCGATGATCTGCATTCCGTCCGGTCCCCCGAACAACGCGTGGGCCGGATCATGTTCGGCCACTTCGGGTTCCAGCACCGCTCCGTCCGGAATGTAGGGCGGGTTCGCGACTACCAGGTCGACGGCGCCGTCGTGCTCCCCCAGCAGGCCGGGCACCGTGACGTCGGCCTCGATCACCTCGACGGCGCGCCCAGCGCAGTTGCGCCGCGCGTAGATCAGCGCCGCGGCGGAGTCCTCCACGGCGATCACCCGGGCCTCGGGGGTCGCGTCGGCCAGGGCGGCCGCCAGCGCTCCCGACCCGGTGCACAGGTCGACGATCAGGGGCGACGGCGAAAGTCTCTGCCGCAGAGCCCATTCCAGCAAGGCCTCGGTCTCCGGACGCGGGATGAACACCCCTGGTCCGACCTCGAGTAGCAGTGGTCCGAACGCCGCCGACTCGGTCAGGTGCTGCAGGGGTATCCGGCGCGAGCGCGCCGCAATCACTGCCCGGTAGCTGTCGTAGAAGGGTTCGTCCGGCTCGTGGAAGCGCAACCGGCCGCGGTCGACCCCGGCGGCGTGCGCGGCGAGCAGTTCGGCGTCGACCCGGGCGCTGTCGATGCCCGCCTGCGCGAGCGTGCCTGCGGCCTCCTCGATGGCCCGCTGCAGGCGCGTCATTCCTGCTCTTGGAGCCTGGCTTGCCGGTCGGCCGCCGCCAGCGCGTCGAACATGGGATCGAGATCGCCGTCGAGAACCTGGTCGAGGTTGTGCGCCTTGTAGCCGATGCGGTGATCGGTGATGCGGTTCTCGGGGTAGTTGTAGGTGCGGATGCGCTCGCTGCGGTCGACGGTGCGGATCTGGCTGGCGCGGTCGGCGGAGGCGTCGGCCGAGGCCTGCTCCTCGGCGAGCGCCTGCAGCCGCGCGGCCAGCACGACCATGGCGCGCGCCTTGTTCTGCAGCTGCGACCGCTCGTTCTGACAGGTCACGACGATGCCGGTGGGCAGGTGGGTGATGCGGACCGCGGAGTCGGTGGTGTTGACACCCTGGCCACCCTTGCCCGATGACCGGTAGACGTCGATGCGCAGGTCGGATTCGTCGATCTGCACTTCGGCCACGTCCTCTGGCTCCGGGTAGACTAGGATGCCCGCGGCCGAGGTGTGCACCCGGCCCTGGGACTCGGTGACGGGTACTCGCTGGACGCGATGCACTCCACCTTCGAACTTCAACCGCGACCAGACGCCGTCCGCGGCGTCGCCCTTGCTGGCGATCGTCAGGGTGGCGTCCTTGTACCCGCCGAGGTCGGAGAAGGTCTCGTCGAGCACCGTCACGCTCCAGCCGTGCCGCTCTGCGTACCGGATGTACATCCGGGCCAGGTCGGCGGCGAACAGCGCGGACTCCTCGCCGCCCTCCCCCGACTTGACCTCCATGACGACGTCGTCGGCGTCGTGCGGGTCGCGGGGCGCCAGCAGGTCGCTGAGCTGGGTCTCCAGCTCGGCGACGGTGGTCTCCAAGCCGGGCACCTCGGCGGCGAAGGACGCATCCTCGGTGGCAAGCTCGCGGGCTGCCTCCAGATCACCGCGCGCCGTCTCCAGCTTGCGATGGGTGGACACGATCGGCGCCAATTGCGCGAAGCGCCGGCCCGCCTTGCGGGCGGCGCCGGCGTCGGCGTGCAGCGCCGGGTCGGAGAGCTGCCGCTCGAGGTCGGCATGCTCGGCTACGAGCGCGTCGACCCTGGTCGCAGCATCGGTGGTCGCCACCGTGCCTCCTTTCCGAACGCTTCTTGGAACGCAAGCGGCGCCCGTCCCTGGCACGAATGCGTCAGAACGGGCGCCGTTTGGACAGCTACTTGTCGGCTGCAGCCTTGTCACCGGAGGTGCGCTTGCCGTAGCGCTTCTCGAAGCGCGCCACGCGGCCGCCGCTGTCGAGGATCTTCTGCTTGCCGGTGTAGAAGGGATGGCACTGGGAGCAGACCTCGACCACGATGTGGCCGCTCTCCTTGGTGCTGCGCGTCTGGAAGCTGTGGCCACAGCCGCAGACCACGGTGGTCTCTACGTAGTTGGGGTGAATACCCGATTTCATGATGGTCCTCTTCGATAGGTGGTCGCCGGGTCGCCTGAAATTGCGGACGCATGTCTTCAGACGTGAACCGGAACCGAGGGGTCGACGGACGATTATGCCAGCTCTGCCGTCAGAGTCATAAACCGTCGCGGACCGGCGGCTATTCCGGGACGTTAGGGAAGATCCCCGATTCGCACCGGTGCGGGGTAGAACCGGGTGCCCTCGCGCGTCCACAGCACCCGTCCCGACGGGTCGACCCCGCGTGCGATCAGCTCGCGTTTGAGGATCTTGTTGGTGGCCGTGCTCGGCAGGTCCTCGGCCAGCCACACGTAGCGCGGCCAGGCCTTCGGCGACAGATCCCGCTGGGCCGCGAGGAACTGCTCGAACGTCACGGGGTCGAGTTCGGCACCGTCGCGCAATACCAGCGCGGCCATCACCTGGTCGCCGACGTACTCGTCGGGCACGGGATAGACGGCGACGCGACTGATGACGTTGAGCCGCAACAGTATTCGCTCGATTGGGGCGGTGGTCAGGTTCTCGCCGTCCACCCGCATCCAGTCCGCCGTCCGGCCAGCCAGGTAGATCCACCCCTCGGCGTCGCGGTAGGCCAGGTCCCCCGACCAGTACATGCCGTGGCGCATGCGCTGATCGGTGGCGCCGGGATCGTCGTAGTAGCCGCGGAACAGCCCACTTCCACTGGTGTTCACCAGCTCCCCCGTCGCCGCATCGGCGTTGAGAAGTGCGCCCGTCTCGTCGAACTCGGCGACGTCGCACTCGACGACGGTGTCCGGATCGTAGATGGCCACCCCGGGGAAGCCCTTGCCGATCGATCCCGGCGGGCAGTCGTCGGGCCTGGTGATGATCACGGCCGTCTCCGTCGACCCGAAACCGTCCCAGACCGCACAATCGAACCGGCGGCCGAACTCCTCGATGTCGCGGTCGGCGGCTTCGTTGCCGAAGGCGATGCGCAGGGTGTTGTGCCGGTCGTCGGGCTGCTCGGGCGTGGCCAGGATGTAGGCCAGGGGCTTTCCCACGTAGTTCATGTAGGTCACGCCGTGCCGCCGGACGTCGGACAGGAATCGCGACGCCGAGAAGGCCGCGGGAACCATCGCCGCGCCGGCGCCCAGCGCCACGCTCCACCCCGCGTACACGGCATTGGAGTGAAACAGCGGCATGGCGAGGTAGCACACGTCGGACCCGTCGAGGCCGTAGCGTTCGACCAGCGCGGTGCCGGCGAACAGCACCATGGCGTGCGGCACCTGGACCGCCTTGGGCTCACCGCTGGTGCCGGAGGTGAAGATCATCATGAACGTGTCGTCGGCACCGACCTCGCGGTGCGGCACCAGCCCCGGAGCGGTCTGCAGCCGGTGCGCCCAGTCCTTCGAGGTCACGTCGACCACCGTGACGCCGGGCAGCTCGAGCCCGTCCAGCAGGTGCAGCTGGTCCGGTTCGGTGAGCAGCAGCTGGCAGTCGACGCGGGCGACGTCGCGGGCCAGCGCCTCACCCCGACGGGTGGTATTGATGCCGCACAGCACGTAACCGCCCAGCCCCGCGGCGGCGAGCGCGGTCAGCATGCCGGGCGTGTTGCCCATCAGCACGCCGACGTGCAGCGGTCGAGCGGGATCTGCGGCGGCGATGACGGCGGCGGCCTGGGCGCCTGCGGCCGCCACGTGCTCGCGCCAGGTCCACACGGAGTCACCGTGCCTGATCGCGATCGTGTCCTGGGCGGCCCTCGTCCGAAGCAGTTGCTGGAGCGTGTCCGCCATCGTGGGCGACCTCGATTCAGTGAACAGATTGAAGAAAGTGTCTACTGCGACCTGCCACACGCTACCGGTCGGCACCGGGCAGAATGCAGCAATCCCTCGCATTGCGCGGCGAATTGAACAGGAGACCGCCGTTGACTAGCGCCACCGCACCCCGGCCCGCCTCCAAGAGCGTCCGGGATCGGTTGATCGATGCCGCCGAGGTGTGCCTGCGGGCCAAGGGCATCCGCTCGACGACGGTGTCGGAGGTCGCCGAGGTGGCCGGTGTGTCACGGGGCTGGCTCTACCGCCACTTCTCCGACAAGAATTCCCTGCTCGGCGCCGCGATCGTGCGGCTCAATGACGCCTACTGGTCACGCGCGCATGCGGTACTCGAGCAGGTCGAGGGGCTAGACGAGCAAATCGCGGCGGGTGTTCGTCACGGGCGGACCGCGTACGCCGACCCAGGCGCGCTGCTGATGAAGCTGCGCATGGAGGAGCCCGAGGAGTTCGCCGCCTGCGCCGGCGCGGGCGTGCAGGGCCTGGTCCCCGACCTGGGCGAGTTCTGGTCCCGGTACCTGATCGCCGCCAGGGACCGCGGGGAGATACACGCCGACGTGGACGTCGCGGAGGCTTCCGAATGGGTGGCCCGTGCGCTGCTGTCACTGGCCACCGTGCCGGGGCAACGACTCGACCCCGCCGACCACGACGCGGTGCTGGCCCACGTCCGGCGCTACGTCATGCCCGGCCTGCGGGCCGACCCGAGGCTGACCTAGCAGCGCAAAGAGCCCCCGACGAAGGTCGGGGGCTCTTGCGTGTTGGCTGTCTACTGGTTAGTCGGAGTCGGTTCCCGGCGTGTTCTTGGAAACCTGGACGAGGAACTCGTAGTTGTTCTTCGTCTTGCGCAGCTGGCTCATCAGCAGATCGATCGCCTGGTGCGAGTCGAGCCCCGACAACACCCGGCGCAGCTTGTGCACCACGGCGAATTCGTCGGAGGACAGCAGCAGTTCGTCCTTGCGGGTGTTCGACGGGTTGACGTCCACCGCGGGGAAGACCCGGCGCTCGGCGATCTTGCGGTCCAGCTTGAGCTCGGCGTTGCCGGTGCCCTTGAACTCCTCGTAGATGACCGTGTCACCCATCGAACCGGTCTCGACCAGCGCCGTGGCGATGATCGTCAGCGATCCACCGTGCTCGATGTTGCGGGCCGCGCCGAGGAAGCGCTTGGGCGGGTACAGCGCCGTGGAGTCGACGCCACCGGACAGGATCCGGCCCGAGGCGGGCGACGCGTTGTTGTACGCACGGCCGAGCCGGGTGATGGAGTCGAGCAATACGACGACGTCCTTACCCTGCTCGACGAGGCGCTTGGCGCGCTCGATGGCCAACTCCGCGACGGCGGTGTGGTCTGACGGCGGCCGGTCGAAGGTCGAGGCAATGACCTCGCCCTTCACCGAACGCTGCATGTCGGTGACCTCTTCGGGTCGCTCGTCGACCAGCACCACCATGAGGTGGCACTCGGGATTGTTGACGGTGATCGCGTTGGCGATGCTCTGCAGCACCATCGTCTTGCCAGCCTTGGGCGGCGAGACGATCAGCGCACGCTGACCCTTGCCGATCGGCATGATCAGGTCGATGACGCGGGTGGTCAGCCGGTCCGGCGTGGTCTCCAGACGCAGCCGCTGGTTCGGATAGAGCGGCGTCAGCTTCTGGAACTCGGGACGGTTCCTGGCATCCTCGACCGGTCCGCCGTTGACCGAGTCCAGCCGCACCAGCGGATTGAACTTCTGCCGCGGGTTCTGGCTGCTGTTGCCGCCGCCACCGCCCTCGCCTTCACGGGCGACTCGGACGGCGCCGGTGATGGCGTCGCCGCGGCGCAGGCCGTTCTTGCGGACCATGTTCATCGACACGTAGACGTCGTTGGTGCCCGCGAGGTACCCGGAGGTGCGGACGAACGCGTAGTTGTCCAGCACGTCGAGGATGCCCGCGACGGGCTGCACGACGTCGTCCTCGCGGAGCTCGGTGTCGCGGTCGCCTGCGCCGCCACCCTGGGCGTCGCCACGCTCGCCGCGCCGCCTGCGGTCGCGGAACCGGCGGCCACGCCGGCCCTGACGGCCGTCACCGTCGTCGTCATCGTCGTTGTTGTTCGCGTTGGCGTTGTTGTTGTTCGCGTTGCCGTTGTTCGCGTTGGTGTTGCGGTTGTTGGCGTTCGCGTTGTTGTTCGCGTTGCCGTTACCGCCGTCGTTGTTGCCCTTGTTCTGACGGTCGCCGTTGTTCTGACGGTCGCCGTTGTTCTGGCGGTCGCCGTTGCGCCCACCCTCGGACTGGGCACCGTCGCGGCCACGATCGTTCTTCTCGCCGCCTCGGTCGGCCGACTTCTCCTTCGGCTTGTCCTCGGGGGTCTTCTGCTCGACGACCTTCGACTCGGCAGCCTGCTCGTCGGCCTTCTCCGCGGTCTTGGCCGCGGGAGCCTCGGCGGCGGCCTTGACTTCCTGAGTCTTGACTTCCTGAGTCTTGGTCTCCTGAGTCTTGGCGTCGGCGTCCGGCTCGGTGGTGGCCTGCTCACTGGCGGCCTTGGCCTCGGCAGCGGCGGCAGCACCGGCACCGCGCGAGGCACTGCGGCGCTCGCGACGGGCGGGAGCGGTCCGCTCCGGGGCGTCGGCGGCAGGGGCTGCCTGCTCGGCGGCGGGTTCGGTGGCCGCGGGGGCAGCCTTGGCGGCGGCACCGTTGGTCTCACCGCGGTGCTCGCGGATGGCCGCGATCAGCTCACTCTTGCGCATGCCCGAGGAACCCTTGACCCCCAGCTGCCCGGCCAGCGCCCGCAGGTCGGGCAGCACCATCGCAGTCAGGGAGGTGGGGCGATCGCTGGCGGCGGCGACCGTGGTCGCCGGGGTCTCAGCCACGGGAGCGGCAGCCGGCTCGACCGGTGCTTCCGAAACCGCTTCCAGGATTGGTGAATTCACGGGGTTGGACAGGTCGACGTCGTCGCTGCTGCCGTCAGCCGTGATGAGGTCCGTATCAGTCACGGATTTCCTTTCTTTCCCTCACCGATCTGATTCTGCGAGGGTTCGTTGCAGCCAGCTGAGTCCGCTGGATGCCGGGCTACCAAATGCCTAGTGAAAGACCTGGTCCCACAAATGCCTGTGCAACCATTGCCGATGCAACGGTGGTCGCCTGGATTCACCGCGATGCGGTGAATCATGATCCACGATTAGGATTGGTAGTCGTCCTAGTGTAGGCGCAGGCACAGACGCTGCGATTGCTGGACGAAAGCGAGAATAACCCGCATCGCCGCAGGAAGCAAGAACCATGCGTGATTCTCGTGGGGCGTCTGTCAACTCATCGATTCCTTGGCAGACGGCGCGGACTCGCCGCCATTAGGTGTGGCCGCGGCCCAGCTCACGCGCTGGCCGACCGACATCTCGTTGACGGTGAACCCGTGCGCGGCGCCGTACTCGACGACCTCCGCCGGCAGCTCAGCCTCCGTACTCAAGGCGATAACCGCAGGCCCGGCGCCAGAGAGCACCGCTGCCACGCCACAACGGCGCAACGTCTGCAGATATTCCGCCGACGCCGGCATCGCCGCCGCACGCTGCGGCTGATGCAGGCGGTCCTCGGTCGCGGCCATCAGCAGATCGGGCCGTTCGGTGAGGGCCACGACCAGCAGCGCAGCCCGGCTCAGGTTGAAGCGGGCATCGACGTGGCTGACCTGATCGGGAAGCACCGCGCGGGTCTCCGCCGTCGACGAACGCACCAGCGGGATACCCGGGAACAGGTGGATGTCGGGATGCAGCGTCAACCCCGCGGCGCGGTAGCGCGGTGCCGTCGCCGGCCCCTCGGTCCAGGACACCACGGCACCGCCGAGCACGGCCGCCGACGCGTTGTCGGGATGACCCTCGAACTCCGATGAGAGTTGCACCAGTTCGACGTCGGACAATGGTTTCGAATCAGATTGTGCGACAAGGCCATTGGCCACAGCCAGGCCGCCGACCACGGCTGCGGCGGACGAACCGAGACCACGCGAATGCGGAATGGCGTTGCGCGAGCGCACGACCAGTCCCGGCGCGCACATCCCTGCCGCACGCAGGCCGTGTTGGATGGCTCGTACGACGAGGTGCGACGAGTCCAGCGGCACCTGACCGGCGCCCTCCCCCGCTACGTCGATCCGTAGCCCGGATTCCGTTGTCTCGACGTAGATTTCGTCGTACAGACTCAACGCGAGGCCGAGGCTGTCGAAACCGGGACCGAGGTTCGCGCTCGAGGCCGCCACGGTGGCGGTGGCCGCCAACCCAGCGGGCAGGTTCTGCATCACGAAGACGTCACTCCGTCAGACCAGGCCGAGCTCGGCGGCGACCGCGATCGGGTCCACGGCGATGGCCGAGACCGGCGGCAGCTCCTTGAGCGCGGTGTCGGGGTCCTTCAGGCCGTTGCCGGTGACCGTGCACACCACGGTGGAGCCCTTCTGGACCCAGCCGTCCTCGATGGACTTCAGCAGACCGGCGATGCTCGCCGCCGACGCCGGCTCGACGAACACGCCCTCGCTGCGGGCCACCAGGTGGTACGCCGCGAGGATCTCCTCGTCGGTGGCGGCCAGGAACCGGCCGTTGGACTGCTGCTGCGCCTCGACCGCGGAGTTCCACGACGCCGGCGATCCGATCCGGATGGCGGTGGCGATGGTCTCTGGGTGGGGCACGGGCTCACCGGAGACCAGCGGCGCCGCACCAGCGGCCTGGGTGCCGAGCATGCGGGGCAGCTTCTGGGCCAGCCCGTCGCGGTGGTACTCGGAGTAGCCCCGCCAGTAGGCGGTGATGTTGCCGGCGTTGCCCACCGGCAGGGAATGCACGTCGGGTGCTTCGCCGAGGGCGTCGACGATCTCGAACGCCGCCGTCTTCTGACCTTCGATGCGGACGGGGTTGACCGAGTTCACCAGCGCGATGGCCGGGAAGTCGTTGGTGACCTTGCGGACCACCTCGAGGCAGTCGTCGAAGTTGCCGTCGACCTGGATGATCTTGGCGCCGTGCATGACTGCCTGGGCGAGCTTGCCCATCGCGATCTTGCCCTGCGGGATGAGCACCGCGCAGGTGATGCCCGCCCGCGCGGCGTAGGCCGCCGCCGAGGCCGAGGTGTTGCCGGTGGACGCGCACAGCACGGCCTGCTGGCCGCGGGCGATCGCGTCGGTGACGGCCATCGTCATGCCGCGGTCCTTGAACGAACCGGTGGGGTTGAGCCCCTCGACCTTCAGGTGCACCGTGCAACCGGTGAGCTCGGAGATCCGCTTGGCGTGGATGAGCGGCGTGCCACCCTCCAGCAGGGTGATCGGCGTCCAGTCGTCACCGACGGGCAGACGATCCCGGTACGCCGCGATCAGACCCGGCCAGGGGTGGTGGACGGCACCCTTCGCCGTCGCTTCGCTCGCCTGGGTGGTGCGCGGCGCGCTCATTCGGTGGTTCCTTCCAGGCGCAGGACGCTGTTGATGGTCTGCACGACGTCGAGATCGGCCAGGGCGTCGACCGTCTCCGATAGTGCCGCGTCGGTGGCCTGGTGGGTGACCACGACGATGCGGGCGCCGCAGCGCTGCCCACCGCCGTCGACCATGCCCTCCTGGCGCACCTCGGCGATGCTGACCTCGCGCTTGCCGAACTCGGCAGCGACCGCGGACAGTACGCCCGGCCGGTCGGCGACGTTCATGCTCACGTAGTACCGCGTCGGGATGAACCCGATGGGTGCGATCGGCAGCTGCGCGTACTTGGATTCGCGCGGTCCGAGACCGCCCTGTACCCGGTTGCGTGCCGCCATGACCAGGTCCCCCATCACCGCTGATGCCGTGGGCGCGCCACCGGCGCCCTGACCGTAGAACATCAGCCGGCCGGCAGCCTCGGCTTCGACGACGACGGCGTTGAAGGCACCGTTGACCGATGCCAGCGGGTGTTCGCGGGGCACCAACGCCGGGTAGACGCGTGCCGAGACCCGCTGCTGGCCTTCGTCGTTGACGATGCGCTCACAGATCGCCAGCAACTTGATGGTGCAGCCGAGCGCCCGGGCCGACTCGAAGTCCTCCGAGCTGACCTTGGTGATGCCCTCGCGGTAGACGTCGTCGGCGGTCACCCGGGTGTGGAACGCGATGGACGCGAGGATCGCAGCCTTGGCCGCGGCGTCGTAACCCTCGACGTCGGCGGTCGGGTCGGCTTCGGCGTAGCCGAGCGCGCTGGCGTCGGCCAGGGCGGCGGAGTAGTCGGCGCCCGTCTCGTCCATCGCCGAGAGGATGTAATTGGTGGTGCCGTTGACGATCCCCGCGACGCGGATCACGGTGTCGCCCGCCAGCGACTGGGTCAGCGGGCGGATCACCGGGATGGCGCCGGCGACGGCGGCCTCGAAGTACAGGTCGGCGCGGGCGGTCTCGGCGGCCTGGGCGAGCTCGCCGGTGGACTGCGCCATCAGTGCCTTGTTGGCGGTGACTACCGACTTGCCGCGCTCGAGTGCGGCGAGGATCGCCTTGCGGGCGGGCTCGACGGGTCCCATCAGTTCCACCACGATGTCGACGTCGTCGCGCGACACCAGCGCATCGACGTCGTCGGTCAGCAGCTCGACGGGGACGCCGCGGTCGTCGGCGACCCGCCGGACGCCGATGCCGCGTAGCTCCAGCGGCGCACCGATGCGGGCCGCCAGATCTGGAGCGCTCTCCTCGATGATCCGTACGACTTCACTTCCGACGTTGCCGAGCCCCAATACTGCGACACCGACCGGCTTTTCATTGTCAACCATTAGTTGGTCACCTCCAGGCTCAAGAGATCGTCCACCGTCTCGCGGCGCAGGATCAGGCGCGACGCACCGTCACGCACCGCCACCACGGCAGGACGGCCGAGCAGGTTGTACCTGCTCGACATGGAATAGCAGTACGCCCCCGTCGCTGCGACCCCGATCAGGTCACCGGGGGCGAGGTCATCGGACACCCACGTGTCCCGCACGACGATGTCGCCGCTCTCGCAGTGCTTTCCGACGATGCGAGCCAGTGCGGGCGCGCCGTCGCTGACGCGCGACACCAGCCGGGCGTCGTACTCCGCGGCGTAGAGGGAGGTGCGGATGTTGTCGCTCATCCCGCCGTCGACGCTGACGTAGCGGCGGTGCGCGGTCTGACTGACCGCGACGTCCTTGACGGTCCCCACCTCGTAGAGGGTGATCGTGCCGGGGCCTGCGATGGCGCGACCGGGCTCGACGACCAGCGTCGGCGCGGGCAGTCCGACCGCGGCCGACTCGTTGACCACGATGGCGCCGATCTTGGCGGCCAGGTCCTCCATGGGCGGCGGATCGTCCTGCGGTAGATACGAGATGCCAAGTCCACCACCGAGATCCACGATCGACATCTGCGATGTCTTGTCGACTCCGAACTCGGCGACGACGTCGCGCAGCAGCCCGATGACCCGGTGAGCGGCCAGCTCGAAGCCGGCGACGTCGAAGATCTGCGAACCGATGTGACTGTGCAGCCCGACCAGGCGAAGGTGCTCGGCGGCGAAGACCTTGCGGATGGCGTCCATGGCGGCACCGCTGGCCAGCGACAGGCCGAACTTCTGGTCCTCGTGGGCGGTCGAGATGAACTCGTGGGTATGCGCTTCGACACCGACCGTGACGCGCACCAGCACGTCCTGCAGCACACCGGCCTCACCGGCGATGGCGTCGAGTCGATCGACCTCGGTGAGCGAGTCCAGCACGACGTGCTCGACCCCGGCCTTGACCGCCATCTCGAGCTCGGCGATCGACTTGTTGTTGCCGTGCAGGGCGATTCGCTGCGGCGGGAAGTTCGCGTTGAGCGCGACGGCGAGCTCGCCACCGCTGGCCACGTCGAGGGACAGCCCCTCCTGGTCGATCCAGCGCGCGATCTCGCTGCAGAGGAAGGCCTTGGCGGCGTAGCGGACGTGCTCGCCGCCGCCGAACGCGGCGGCAATGTCGCGGCAGCGGGAGCGGAAGTCGTCCTCGTCGATGACGAACAGCGGCGTGCCGTACTCGGCGGCCAGCTGGGTGACGGGCACACCGGCCACCGACACCTCACCATCGGCGCCGCGAACGGCGTTGCGCGGCCACACGTTCGGCGCCAGGGCGAGCATCTGTTCGGCACTACTGGGGCAGACGGGCGTGTTGCCGTGGCGGGTGTCCTCGGCATGGCGGGGACCAGCGGGGTGAGCCATCACATGCGCTCCGGCGCACCGACGCCGAGGATCTGCAGGCCGTTGGCGATGACCTGGCGGGTGGCCTGGCACAGCGCCAGCCGCGCGGCGTGCAGGTCCGTCGGATCCTCGTCGCCCTGAGGCAGCACGCGGCAGGAGTCGTAGAACCGGTGGTAGTCGCCGGCTAGGTCCTCCAGGTAGCGGCACACCCGGTGCGGTTCGCGAAGGGAGGCCGCGGTCTTGAGCACCCTGGGGAAGTCGCCGATGGTGCGCATCAGCGTGCCCTCCCGGTCGTGGGTGAGCAGGTCCAGGTGCGCGGTGCTGGCGACGATGCCGAGTTCGGCAGCGCTGCGGGCCAGGGCCGAGAGCCGCGCGTGCGCGTATTGCACGTAGTAGACCGGGTTCTCGCTCGACGCGCTGGACCACAGAGCCAGGTCGATGTCGATCGGGGTGTCCACGGAGCTGCGGATCAGCACGTAGCGCGCCGCGTCGACGCCGATGGCCTCGACGAGGTCGTCGAGGGTGATGACGGTGCCGGCGCGCTTGCTCATCCGCATCGGCTGGCCGTCGCGGACCAGGTTGACCATCTGGCCGATCAGCACCTCGACGGTGTCGGGATCGTCACCGAGGGCGGCGGCGGCGGCCTTGAGCCGGGCGATGTAGCCGTGGTGGTCGGCGCCGAGCATGTAGATGCACAGGTCGAAACCGCGCTGGCGCTTGTCCAGGTAGTACGCCAGGTCGCCGGCGATGTAGGCGGGGTTGCCGTCGCTCTTGATGACGACGCGGTCCTTGTCGTCACCGAACTCGGTGGTGCGCAACCACGTTGCGCCGTCCTTCTCGTAGATGTTGCCGGTCTCGCGCAGCTTGGCGATGGCCTGCTCCACCCGGCCGGAGGTGTGCATCGAGTCTTCGTGGGTGTAGACGTCGAAGTCGGTGCCGAAGTCGTGCAGCGAAGACTTGATGTGGGTGAACATCAGGTCCACGCCGATGGCCCGGAACGTCTCGCGCTGCTGCTCGTCGGACTGGCTGAGCACGTCGGGGGCGGCGGCCAGTACCTGCTGGGCGATCTCGACGATGTAGTTGCCCGCGTAGCCGTCCTCGGGCGTGGGCTCTCCCTTGGCCGAGGCGATCAGCGAGTTGGCGAACCGGTCGATCTGGGTGCCGTGGTCGTTGAAGTAGTACTCCCGCACCACGCCGGCGCCCTGGGTGGACAGCAGCCGGCCCAGCGCGTCGCCGACGGCCGCCCAGCGGGTGCCGCCGATGTGGATGGGGCCGGTGGGGTTGGCCGAGACGAACTCGAGGTTGATCTTCTGGCCCGCCAGCTCGGCCGAACCGCCGTAGGACGCCCCGGCCGCGATGACGTCGACGACGACAACGCCCTGCGCGGAGGCCTCGATGCGCAGGTTGACGAAGCCGGGCCCGGCGACGTCGGCGCCGGCGATGCCGTCGGTATCGGCCAGCGCGGCGGCCAGCCAGCCGGCCAGCTCACGTGGATTGGTGCCGACCTTCTTGCCCAGCTGAAGGGCCAGGTTGGTGGCGTAGTCGCCGTGCTCGGGGTTTCGCGGCCGCTCCACGGTCACCACGTCGGGCAGGGCGGCGGTGTCGAGCCCGTGCTCGGCCAGAACCGCGGCAGCGGTGGTCTTGAGCAGCTCGGCCAGATCGGCTGGGGTCACGAGGGACCATCCTATGGTCTGAGGTGGTCACCGCCCGAATCCTTATCTCCCCACCCGGGACGAGAACCACCCGCCGCCGATGCGTTAGGCTGTCCACGCCCAACGGCGCAGCGGAGTCTTCTCCTCCCGCGCCCCCGTAGCTCAGGGGATAGAGCGTCTGCCTCCGGAGCAGAAGGCCGCAGGTTCGAATCCTGCCGGGGGCACCACGCTGACCGGCGAAAGCAAGTCTCTTTGGCTGGCCGTCCCCGGCGGCGACGGCACTGGTCTGGCGTTGACCGCACCTCAGCTGTTGACGGGCGGATATTGGCGTGCCCAATCGACCACCTGCTGACCGCCCTGGCTGATGTCGCCCCCGAAGTCGTCGAGTTGCATGCACATCCTCATCAGACCCGATGGGATGTGCGCCGGGTTGGTGTCCTCCCACCACTGGACGCCGTCGACGTAGGTGGCAATCCGCTGGGGGCTCCACTCGACGGCCCAGCTATGCCACTGCGTGGCGTCCATCGAGGTATGGCCCGCTACCTGTTTGGTGGACGGGAAGTGTACGAAGGCGTCAACCCGCTGCCGCGTGGGATCGGAGATCTCCATGAAGTCGATTTCGCTTCCATCTTGGCGGCTCGGCCAGAGCAAGAGCACGGAGTGGTAGTTCGGTGACGCCGGCGGCGACTTCACGCACACTTCCCAGCGGCCGTACGTCTGCCCGGGGCTCCATGACATTCCTTCGGAATTGCCATGAGCGTCACCCGTGATCGTCAGCAAGCCGTCGGCGACGGAAACCGCGCTGGGGGTTCGGCGTCCGTTTCCGTCGTGTCCTGGTCCGTCGTACAGGTTCCAACCGGCAAGAGACGATGGCGCGTCGAAATCGTCGGATTGGTTTGGCGCACCCCAGTCGTGCGCGGCTGCCGCAGTCGCGGGGCAGTTATCGGCGGCCAGCGCGGGCGCCGGATGGCAGATCACTCCCGCGGCGACGCATAGCACCGCGCCCAACGACGCGAGGACGGTGCGGGACGAACCGCGAGGCTTGCCACTCATGTCGTCGCACCTCCTTCGCCGCGCGGTCGATGCTGGAAACCGAGCGGCGCCTTCCTGCGGATCGTAGCTCTGCGCACATCCTCGCCGGAGCGACTCGTGAATGACGCGCTCGTGGACGCCGGTAGCGCCCGATGTCGGCTCCGATCGAGAAGTGAGCACCCAGCTGGTTGGCATTGATCACTGTGGATAGCGGGGCGAGGTTCACCGAGACGCGCTAGTCGAAGTCCTTGACCACCTCGGCCACCCGCCGCAGCTGGTCGATGTTCGAGCTCGTCGGGATGAGGTGTACCTCGTCGGTGCCGATGTCCTCGAAGCGGCGCAAGGTGTCGTGCAGCTCGTCGTCGGTGCCCGCCCACCCCGTGGTCGGCGCCATCGCATCGACGAACTCGGCCGGAATCCAGTTCATGTAGCGCCGCAGGTGGCGGTGCACCTGGGCGCGCGGCTCGTCACCCTCGCCGACGGCGAACCAGAACGACGTCGCCAGGTGCGGCGCGGGCTTGCCGGCTGCGCTCCACGCGGCGCGCGCGACGTCGAACAGCTCGTCCTGCTTGGTCACGTCGAGATCCAGGGTAGTGCCGGCCATCCCGTCGGCCCACGCCGCCGCACTGCGCACCGTCTTGGGACCGATGGTGCCGACCATCAGCTTCGGACCGCCGACCTGCACCGGCGCCGGGCCGACCGGCAGCACCGACTCGGTGATCTTCTCCCCTGCCCACACCCGCTTCATCGTCGCCACGCGCTCGGCCATGCCCCGCATCGTCTGGGCCGAGAAGTCCGCGCCGACGGCGTCGTAGTCCTCCTGGCGTCCACCGACACCGATGCCGACCGTGAGCCGCCCTCCGCTGAGCATGTCGCCCGTGGCCAGCGCCTTCGCCAGCATCACCGGGTCGTGCAGCTGGGGCACTATCACCGTGGTCACCAATCGCACCCGGTCCGTCCACGCCGACAGCGCGCCCAGCAGCGTCAACGATTCGGGGTTGTCGAACGCGATGCGCTCCCCCCAGCACAGCGAGCTGAACGGCCCACCGTCGACGACCCTGGCCCACGCCTTCAGCACCGACGCGTCGAGGTTGGGTTCCATCACCGGCAGGGTCATCCCGATTCGCACGCCCGGATTCTGGCATGCAGCGACGTCGCCGCGGAGCCGATCAGTCGCCATGACAGCATGGGCCGGATGGCGATCAACGCGAACTCCGTGGCCCACGTCCGGCTCACGGTCACCGACATCGGTCGGTCCCGGCAGTTCTACGACAGCGTGTTCGGGTGGCCGGTCGCACTCGAGGTGCCCGCCGACGCCGACCAAGCGACTCGCGAACGGCTGAGCTTCCTGTTCGGCGGGGTGCTCTACGACCTGGGCGACTGCCTCGTCGGGCTGCGTCCGGTGGCCACCGACCGGTTCGACGAGGACCGCGTCGGTCTCGACCACCTGTGCCTGAAGGTGGCCTCCCACGACGAACTCCAGTCGGCCGCAGCACTTCTCGACGAGCTGGGCGTCGCCCACGGACCGATCAAGGACATCGGCCGCTCCTTCATCCTGGAATTTCGCGACCCGGACCACATCGCGCTGGAGTTGACCGCCCCGAAGTGACTCACCGGCGCAGGCCGACGACCTCGCGCAGCTCCGAGCGATGCACCACCCAGATAGGCGGTGATGCCGAGCGCGCCCAGCACCGCGTTGCGCGGGACGGCATAGAGCACCACGCAGACCGCCAGCACCACACCCATCACCAGTGCCTGACCGACCGGAAAGCCCCACGCCGCCGTGCCCTCCTCGACCTGCGGAAGCCGGCCAGCTTGCCGATGGCGTCGAATGCCAGGAAGGCGCCGACCAGCACGCTGATCGCGACGCCCCGCGAAACTCATCGCGGGGGTTATCCCCCACCGATCTCGCGGGAAAACGCCATACCGGCGCGGCGCGCGACTCCCTAGGTTGGAACGCATGGTCGCCCTGACACTCGATGAACCGCTCGCCCGCCAGCCCGCCGCCGTGACCGGTAAGCGCATCGGTGTGGTGCCATCGGCGTCGATGGTGGTCGGTGCCGCGATTGGCGTGGTGTGGTTCTGGATTCCACTGGGGTTGCTGATCGTCGGGGTCTCCTCGATTCCCTCGGTCATCGGATTCGTGCTGTCCGCAATCGTCTTCGTCTATCTGGTACGCGGAATCCAATGGGTCGAACGCCTCCGCAGCGAAGCCGTCTTCGGCTTCGGCATCCCCGTTCCACCGCGAAGGATCGCTCTCGACAACGGTTTTCAACGCTGGGCTCACCAGCTGTGGTTGGACGTCAGCAGTGCGTGGTTCTGGAAGGGCTTCGCCCACCACTATCTTCGGTTGACCTACGACCTGCTCGCGACGGGTGTGGCCCTTGCGCTGCTAGTGTTCGCCTTCGGTGCGCCGGCCGTCGCCACCGCGATCTCCCACAGCGACGCCCGGGCCGGTCTGTGGTTCGTCTCGCCGCCGCTGGCGTGGCTGCTGGCAGTGGTCGCCCTGGTCGCCGCCGTGGCCATCGTGGTGTTCGCCCCGCTGCTCGACGCGGCGATCGACCGCTGGCTTCTGCCGCCGTCGGCAACCTCCGCGCTGCAGCACGAGGTCAGTGCACTCAGCGATGCCCGCCGCGGCGCGGTGTCGTCGGCCCAGACCGAGCGCCACCGCATCGAGCGCGACCTGCACGACAGTGTCCAGCCTCGCCTGGTGTCGCTGGCCATGACGATCGGGCTGGCCCAGACCAAGCTGGACACCGATCTACCGCAGGCCAAGGCGCTCATCGCCGAGGCGCACGACGACGCCAAGAACGCGCTCCTCGAGCTGCGCAACGTGGTGCGTGGCATCGCCCCGACGATCCTGACCGACCGCGGCCTGGACGCCGCCCTGTCCTCGGTGGCGCAACGCAGCGAGACCTCGGGCGTGCCAACGTCGTTGAACGTCCACCTGCCACGGCGGCTTCCCGACGAGGTCGAGTCGGTCGCCTACTTCGTGGTCGCCGAGGCACTGACCAACGTCGCCAAGCACGCGCGGGCCACCCAGGCCGTGGTGACCGTCCGGTTCGACGAGGCCAGCCGGACACTGTACGTCTCGGTGTTCGACGACGGGGTGGGTGGCGCGTCGGCCTCCGACGGTGACGACGCGACGGGCCTGCGCGGGCTCGGCGAACGGGTGCGCGCCGCCCGCGGCACCTTCGAGGTATTCAGTCCCGCAACCGGTTCCACGATCGTGACGGCGGTGCTGCCATGCGCATCGTGATCGCCGAGGACTCGGCCCTGCTGCGCGCCGGTATCGAACGCGTCCTGACCGACGCGGGTCACGACGTCGTCGCGGCGGTCTCCGATGCCACCGACCTGCTGCGCATCGTCAACGAGTCGCAACCGGATCTGGCGATCCTCGACGTCCGGATGCCCCCGACGTTCACCGACGAGGGCATCCGCGCGGCGGCGCTGCTGCGCAGCCAGAATCCCGAGTCACCGGTGCTGGTCCTGTCGCACTACGTCGAGGAGCGCTACGCCGCGGACCTGATCGCCTCGGACACCAGGGGGTTCGGCTACCTGCTCAAGGACCGGGTGGCCGACGTGCCGTCGTTCCTCGATGCGGTCGGCGTGGTCGGCGGCGGGGGCACGGTGCTCGACCCCGAGGTGGTGTCGCAGATCCTGGTGCGGTCGCGCCAGCGCGCCACGCTGGACGCGCTCACCCCGCGCGAGCTGGAGGTCCTGCAGCTGATGGCGGAGGGCCGGGCGAACTCGGCGATCGCCGCGGCGCTGCACGTCTCGGTCGGCTCGGCCGAGAAGCACATCGCCTCGATCTTCGCCAAGTTGGGCCTGGCTCCCGACGAGAGCGAGAACCGCCGCGTGCTGGCCGTCCTGCGCTACCTCGAATCCTGAACCATCGAAAGGGTTTCCGATGACCACCCCCACCCTGAGTGCACCTCCGCCGGCCACCGAGTCCCCGCAGTTGAGCCCCGGTGGCCGCACCGCCATCCGGGCCATCCTCGTCCTCGCCGCGGCACTGCTCGTCGTGGGTTGCGTGGCCGGGCTCGGCGCCACGTCGTGGGGCATCGGGTCGCTTCGCGTCGCCGCCGACGAGAAGGTGCTGCCCGCCGACGCCAGGACGCTGGTGCTCGACGTCGGCGACGTGCCCGCCGCGGTCCGGATCGTCGCCGACCGCGACGCCCGCGAGCCCCGCGTGCGGATGCGGGTGCTCAACTCCTCGCGCTCGGATGACCGCAACCTCGTCGTCAGCCGGGATGGGGCGGCCACCCGCGTCACCATCGACGCCGCGCCGGCGTCGTCGCTCACCCGATGGGAAGCCGCACCGCTGCTGGTGGACAGCGCCGGTGAGATCACCGTGACGCTGCCACCCGAGCAGGCCCGGCAGTTGTCGCTGACCGTGTACCAGAACCGCGGAGTGCTGGTGACCGAGACCGACCTGGACCAGCTCGACGTCAAGGGCACCAACGGTGACGTCGTGCTGGGCGGCGGGGCGCGGCGGGCCGAGATCCACACCCGCAAGGGTGACGTGGCCAGCCACGGGCCGGTGTCGGTGACCGAGTCGTTCGTCGCCGAGTCCGTCGATGGTGACCTGTCGGTCGACTTCGCCGACGTCGCGCCGCAGACGCTGCGAGCCGTCACCAGCACCGGCGACATCACGGTGTCGCTACCCCAGCCCGGCCCCTACCTGGTGAACGCCTCGGGCGACTCGTCCAGCGTCCGGGTGCCACAGACCAACGACCCTGCCAGGGCGGTGGCCACGGTCACGGCGCGCTCGGACGTGGGCGACGTCGCGGTGGAGAGCTCACATCGGCGGTGACGGCGTTCGGCATCAGACCAGCGCGGCCATGATGTCGGCCACCGACCCCGTCGTGGCCTGGCGAAAACCGGTGCCGGCCCACACGTTCGCGGCGTGCGGGTCACCGGCGCGGACCGAGGCCGCCCGCACCGGGCTCGTCAGGTAGTGCACTTCCGGGTATCCCAGCGGTGCCTGTCCGTCGTGCTCGTCGATGAAGCGGTTGCGCAACCCGCGCGCGTAGCGGCCCGAGAAGCACCGCGTGACGACCGTCTCGGTGAACTGCGGATCCCGAAGCGCGGCCCGATGCACCGGGGTGCTGCCCGCCTCGTCGGCCAGCAGGAACGCGGTGCCCAGTTGCGCGGCCACCGCGCCACCCACCAGGACGTCGGCCACGTCCACCGCGGTCATCAAGCCACCCGCGGCGATCACCGGCACGTCGAGCGCAACACTCGTCGCGTGCAGCAGCTGATCGAGCGGCTGGGTCGGCGGGGTGACTTCGGGGTCGAGCGTCCCGCGGTGGCCACCCGCCTCGGGGCCCTGCACGGCGACGGCATCGACGCCGCGGTCCACGGCCAGCTCCGCCTCGGCCAGCGTGGTCACGGTGGCGACCGTCGTGATCCCGGCCGCACTCAGGCGGGCGCAGTCGGCCGCGTCCGGCAGGCCGAAGGTGAACGACACGACTTCGGGGGCAAGGTCGAGGACCACCTCGAGCTTGGCGGCCCACTGGTCGTCGTCGAAGCGGGCGTCACCCAGACCGACGCCGTAGCGTTCGGACTCCCCCGCGAGCTCCCTGGCGTACTGGCGGATCGCCTCCGGCCGCGCCGCGCTCGCCCGGACGACGAACAGGTTGACCCCCAACGGGCCGGTGGTCAGCGCACGCGCCGCGCTGATGCGCTCGGCCAGCACCTCCGCGGTCAGGTAGCCGGCGGCCAGGAAGCCAAGCCCGCCGGCGTTGGACCCCGCAGCGGCCAGCTCGGGTGTCGTCGGGCCGCCTGCCATCGGGGCGACGATCACCGGCTTGTCGAGCGAGCGCATGTCGAAGCCCATCGAGCCATCCTGCAACGCCGCGACCGCCGCGAACAAGGCGGTTCAGCCGTGGCCGCGTTCCTCTTCCTGGCCCACGTAGTCCCCGGCCAGTGTGACCACGTGCGCCGGTAGCTCACCGGTCGCCACGTCGGCCAGGCTGGTCTCCTCCAGCACCGAGCGCATGCTGGCCCGCAGGGCGCGCCAGACGTCGGTCAGCGCGGCCGTCGGGCCGGAGTACGGCAGATCGCCGAGGCCGATGTCGCGGACGCTGGCCAGCGGGCCGTCGATGCAGCGCAGCACGTCGGCGATGCTGATCTCGGCCGCCGGCCGGGCCAGCGTGTAACCCCCGTCGCGGCCGCGGTGGCTGCGCACCAGCCGGTCGGTGCGCAGGTCGGAGAGGATGTCGACCAGGAACTGCGGCGGGATGCCCTGCGCCTTTGCGAGGTCGTCGGTCTTGACCAGCGTGCCCTCGGCGGCCGTAGCCAACTGCACCATGGCCCGGACGGCGTACTCCGCCTTGGCCGACATCCGCATGATGCGCATCATGCCATCGACCCGTCGCCGAGCCCGGCACCCGTCGATTCGGCCGGTCGAGTCACCTCCGCCGCCCCGATGGTCCACCATCGACACATGACTACCCGCGTCGCCTGCTGCCAGATCCCGGTGCGGATCGGTGACACCACCGGCAACCTGACCACCGCGAGGGAGGCGATCGAGGACGCCGCCCGCGACGGCGCGCAGATCATCGTGCTGCCCGAGCTCGCCTCCTCGGGGTACGTGTTCGCCGATCGCACCGAGCTGGAGTCGCTCGCCGAGACCCGTGACGGACCGGCGATCACCGAGTGGGCGAACCTCGCCGAGGCGTTCGGCCTGACCATCGTGGCCGGGTTCCCCGAGGTCGAGGGTGACAAGGTCTACAACAGCGCCGCGGTGCTCGATCCGTCCGGGTTGCGCGGCGTCTACCGCAAGGCGCATCTGTGGGACACCGAGAACCTGGTGTTCGACCGCGCCGACGACCTCCCGCTGCTGGTCGACACCCCACACGGTCGGATCGGCGTGATGATCTGCTACGACGTCGAGTTCCCCGAGTGGGTGCGGGCGGTGGCGCTGGCGGGCGCCGATCTGCTGTGCGTGCCGGTGAACTGGCCAATGCTGCCGCGCCCGGAGGGGGAACGACCGACCGAGCAGGTGCGGGTCCTGGCCGGCGCAGGCATGAACCGGATGCCGATCGCGGTGTGCGATCGCACCGGAGTCGAGCGCGGCCAGGACTGGGTCGGGGGCAGCCTGATCACCGATGCCGACGGCTACCCGCTGGCGATCGCGGAGTACTCCGCGGCGACTCGCATCACCGCCGACGTCGACCTCGAGCAGTCCCGCATCAAGCGCTTCAACGCCAACAACGACGTCCACGGCGACCGGCGCACCGACCTGTACCGCCGAACGCCGCTCCTGGACTAGGCCGTCCCGGACAGCGCGCGCACCGACGGCGGCACCGGGGTGCCGGGCAACAGATCCGGAGCGGGCTCGGGCGCGCCGTAGGTCACCGACATCGGCACCACCCCGGCCCACGCGCCCGCGGCGACGTCCTCGTCGGGATCCTCGGGCCAGCCCGCGCTGACCTTGAGTGACCAATTGTCCTCGCCGACCGGAAGCTTGAGGGCCAGCGTCGCCGCGAGTTCCCGACGGTTGCTGGGCCGCAGCTCCGCGACCCGGCCGGGAATGAAGGCGTCCGTGAGGGTCTCCAGCAGCGCGTTCTTGTCGTCGTCCGGAATCGTCTGGAACACACCGAAGACCGCGGCACTGCGGTAGCGGAACGACGACTCGAAGGCGCTGCGCGCCACCATCACCCCGTCCAGCGCCGTCACCGACACCGCCGCCGCGGCGCCGGCCGCCAACGCCCGCAGCCACGGGGACCCCGTCGAACCATGGATCACCAGATCGTCGCCGATGCGCGCGAATCCGGTGGGGAAGATCACCGGGTGCCCGTCCCGAATCAGGGCCACGGTGGCCAGCGGGGTGCTGTCCAGCAGCGCGTTCAGGGCGGTGCGCGAGGTGTCCTGCTTCTCGCTGAGTCGACTGATCCGGGTGGAGGGTTGGGTCATGCGCTCATTCTGAGTTGCCGATGCTTGCGCCGCCACACACCGGCGCGCCTGCGCTGCGGTTGCGGACACCCGCTGCGACGATTGCCCGGTGACCGACGACGAGCCGACTACCTACGAGAACGAGCCGCCCAAGAGCGAGAGCGAAATGTTCTACGAGAGCCTGACGCAAGCGCAGGACTACTACGGCGCGCCCGACCGGATCTTGCAGCAGCTGGCCGATTCCGCGGACACCGGCGGGCCGGGACGCCGGATCCCGATCACGCTGTTCCTGCACGGCGCGGTGGTCACCGGTCACGTCACCAGCAGTCAGGAGTTCTACCGGGCGATGGCGTCGGCCTTCCGTGAGCACGCAAACGCCGCAGCCGGCGGTGTGTTGCCACCGGCCGCCGAAGACTATGCCAGGGACACCTTCGAGCGAGTCGCCAAGGACATCGACGAGGAGATCGACGCCGATAGCCGTGCGTACGAGGAGCTCGGAAGTACCACGGCGCGTTGGATTTTGACGCGGCACCTGTTCCTCGCCGACGCCTCCTACACCGTGCCGGGACAGCCTCCGATTCCCCGCGACTTCGTCTGCGTCAAGCTCGAGCAGATCGCCGGGTGGACCTTCGGGGCCTCTTGATCACGACCGCGGCGCGTTGACCGGAAGTCGGCCTCAGTCGGGAATCGCGGTCGCGTCGGGTGCGACGACGGCGAACAGGTCGGCCATGCCCGCCAGACTGGCCGCGTGCAGGGCGGCCGCGGGGACCGACGCACCGTCCACCCCGGGCAGGGAGCGGGTCGCCGTGGCCGCGGCGACCACCGACGGCGCGTAACCGAGGTTGAACGCGCCGCGCGCGGTCGAGTTGACGCACATGTGGGTCATGAAGCCGGCGAGCACCAGGTTCTGCGCACCGACCGCCTTGAGCCGATCGTCGAGCTCGGTCTGCACGAAGGAGTTCGGATACTGCTTGACCACCACCGTCTCGCCATCACGCGGAGCCACCCGGTCGACGATGGCGCCACTCTCCCCCTCGACGTCGTAGAGCGAACCCGGGCCGTCGGAGTGCTGGACGTGGATGATCGGGATTCCCGCCGTGCGGGCCCGATCGAGCAACGTCGCCGCCTCGTCGATGGCCGCCTGCACGCCCTCGAGTTCCATCACCCCGCGGGTGTAGGTGTTCTGCAGGTCGATCATGACGAGCGTGGACTGAGTCAGGGGTGCGGGCACCAGGGGCAGTTCGGCGAGCGCGCGCAGCGTGGGATTGCTCATCCCCCGAGGCTAGTGCCGGGTGGTCACCGCCAGCACGGCATCGGCCAACTCCGCTCGACACACGATGAGGTCGGGCACGTAGACGTCGGCCTGGTTGTAGCGCAGGGGTGAGCCGTCGATGCGCGAGGTGTGCAGGCCCGCCGCCCGTGCCACCGCGACCGGAGCCGCCGAGTCCCACTCGTACTGACCGCCGGCATGGACGTAGACGTCGGACACGCCCTGCACCACCGACGCGACCTTCGCTCCCGCCGAACCCATCTCGACCAGCACGCCGTCGAGCGCGTCGCGGACCGCCAGCGCGACGGCCGGCGGGCGGGTGCGCGAGACCACGATGCGCGGGGTGGGTGGCGCCGGCGGTGGAGCCGCCACGTCCGGTGTGGCCAGCGTGACGCCCTGGGCGGGCAGCGCCACGGCGCCCGCAACGAGTTCACCGGACTGCCACAGTGCGACGTGCACCGCCCAGTCGTCCCGCCCCAGCTCACCGAACTCCCTGGTGCCATCGAGGGGGTCGACGATCCACACCCGCTCGGCGCCGAGCCGTTTCGAGTTGGCCCGCTCCTCGGCGGTGGCTTCCTCGGACAGCACGGCGTCGTCGGGGCGTTCGCGCGCGAGCGCCGCCATCAGGAAGACGTGGGCACGCTGGTCTCCGGCGTCCTTGCGCTCGGCATCGGTGGCGTCGGCCAGCTCGCGGCGCACGCCGAGCAGCAGTTCACCGGCTTCGGTGGCCAGGCGCGCCGCCAACTCGTGGTCGGTGCCGGCGCTCACTTCTTCGCATCGATCATGTCGATCACCGATCGTGCCAGGTCTTCGACCGGCAGGTCGGGGGTGAGCCGCAAATCGGGGTTCTTCGGCCGCTGATACGGGCTGTCGATACCGGTGAAGTGGGTGATCTCCCCGCGTCTGGCCTTGGCGTAGAGCCCCTTCGGATCACGGCGTTCGCAATCCTGCAGCGGGGTGTCACAGAACACCTCGTAGAAGTCGTACCCCTGGTCGACGTGCACCTTGCGGGCTAGCGCGCGGTGCTCCTCGAGCGGACTGATGGCGGGCACCAACACGATCTGCCCGGAGTCGGCGAGCAGGGTCGCGATGTGCGCCAGCCTGCGCAAGTTCTCGGCACGGTCGGCCATCGAGAAACCGAGGTCGGCGTTGAGTCCGTGCCGCAGGTTGTCACCGTCCAGAACGTATGCCGGACGGCCACTTTCGAGTAGCTTCTGCTCGACGAGCATCGCCACCGACGACTTGCCCGAGCCCGAGAGCCCGGTGAACCAGATGGTGCTCCCCCGCGACAGCCGATCCTGCGCCGTCACCAGATTCTGGTGTTTGACGGCGTTGGGGCTGGCCGCTCGCGTAGCCGCCGGGGTGGTGTCGCGAACCATGCCCGCGGCGACGGTGCCGTTGGTGTCGGGATCGATCAGGATGAACGAGCCCGTCGCCGCGTTGCGCGAGTACTCGTCGAGCAGCAGTGGCACCTGCGTGCGCAGCGTGACGCGACCAAGTTCGTTGAGCTTCAACGCCGTTGCGCTCTTGTCGCGGTGCAGCGTGTTGACGTCGAGACGGTAGTCCAGCGCGCTCACCTTGACTCGCGTGGTCCTGGTGGTCTGCTTGATGACGTACTCGCGGCCAGGCTCGAGCGCGGCATCGTCGGACATCCAACACACCGTGGCGTCGAAGTCCTGGGTGGCATGGGGCTGGTTGTTCGCACGGGCGATCATGTCGCCGCGCGAGATGTCGATCTCGTCGGCCAGGCTGATCGACACCGCCATCGGCGGGAACGCCTCGGTGACGGGACCGCTGGGTCCCTCGATGGCGGTGATGCGGCTGGTCTTGCCCGACGGGAGCACGACGACATCGTCACCCGGGCGCATGACGCCGCTGGCGACGGTGCCGGCATAGCTGCGGTGGTCGGCGTGCTCGTGGGTCTGCGGCCGGATCACGTACTGCACCGGGAAACGCACGTCGACGAGGTTGCGATCCCCCGCGATGTAGACCTCCTCGAGGTGGCTCAGCAGCGCCGGACCGTCGTACCACGGCGTCTCGTCGGACTTGGTGACGACGTTGTCGCCGTTGAGGGCCGACAGTGGAATGGTCGTCACGTCGTGGACGTCGAGCCGGGCGGCGAACTCGTGGAAGTCGTCGCGGATCTTCTCGAACCGCTCCTGGTCCCAGTCGACGAGGTCCATCTTGTTGACGGCGAGCACGATGTGCTGAATACCGAGCAGCGAGGCCAGGAACGCGTGCCGGCGCGACTGCTCCAACAACCCGTGGCGCGCGTCGACCAGGACGATCGCGAGCTGGGCGGTCGAGGTTCCGGTGACCATGTTGCGGGTGTACTGGGTGTGGCCCGGGGTGTCGGCGATGATGAATTTCCGCTTGGCCGTGGCGAAGTAGCGGTAGGCCACGTCGATCGTGATGCCCTGCTCGCGCTCGGCGCGCAGGCCGTCGGTCACCAGGGCCAGATCGGTGTAGTCGTTCCCGCGTTCCTTCGAGGTGCGCTCGACGGCCGCGAGCTGATCCTCCATGACGGCCTTGGAGTCGTACAGCAGCCGGCCGATGAGGGTGGACTTGCCGTCGTCGACCGAACCGGCGGTGGCGATGCGAAGCAACGTGGCCATCAGCTGTGCTCCTTCTTCTTCGCACGAGCACTCATCAGAAGTAGCCCTCTCGCTTGCGATCTTCCATCCCCGCCTCGGAGATGCGGTCGTCGGCGCGGGTGGCGCCGCGTTCGGTCAGGCGTGACACCGCGGTCTCGGCGATTACCTCGGACACGGTGCCCGCCAACGACTCCACGCAGCCCGTACACGTCACGTCGCCGACGGTGCGGAACCGGACGGTCTTCTCGACGACCTCTTCGTCCTTACGGGGCTGCAGGTACTTGTGGACGGCGAGGTACATGCCGTCGCGCAGGAATACCTGACGCTGGTGGGCGTAGTAGATCGACGGCAGCTTGATCTTCTCGGCACCGATGTAGGACCAGATGTCGAACTCGGTCCAGTTCGACAGCGGGAACACCCTGATGTGTTCGCCCTTGCGGTGCCTGCCGTTGTAGACGTTCCACAGCTCGGGCCGCTGAGACTTGGGGTCCCACTGGCCGAACTCGTCGCGGAAGCTGAACACCCGCTCCTTGGCGCGGGCCTTCTCCTCGTCGCGGCGGGCGCCACCGAAGGCGGCGTCGAACTTGTTCTCCCGGATGGCCCGCAGCAGCGTGAAGGTCTGCATCGGGTTGCGCGACGGAATGGTCTCGACCACGCGACCGGCGTCGATGTCGTCCTGCACCTTGGCGACGACCAGGCGCACACCGGACTCGGCGACCAGTTCGTCGCGCGCCTGCAGCACCTCCTCGAAGTTGTGTCCGGTGTCGACGTGCATCACCGGGAACGGCAGACGTCCGGGCCGAAAGGCCTTGAGCGCCAGGTGAAGCATGACGATCGAGTCCTTGCCGCCGGAGAACAGCAGCACGGGCTTCTCGAATTCGGCCGCGACCTCGCGGATGATGTGGATGGCCTCGGCCTCCAGGGAGCGCAGATGGCTCAGCTCGTACTTGCCCGTCGGCTGATCGAGGGCCGCCGGCGCCGTCATGACTTCCTCTTTAAGTTGGTAGAGTTAGCCAGAATTGCAATCATGGTCAGGAATGTACCGTCCAGCGCGTCGGCGTGTCAACGATCGGTTCGACCGGGCGCGGAAGGGACGGGCAGCGCGTGAAGGCTTAGAGCGAGACCTCGGCCAGCTTGCCGGTCGCCACGTCGAACACGAAGCCGCGCAACGACTCGTGCTTGGTGACGAACGGGCTGGCCTCGATGCGGCGCAACGACTGCCGCACGTCCTCGTCGACGTCGGCGAAGGCCTCGGCCGCCCACTCGGGTTTGAGCCCCGTCTCGTCCTGGATCTGCTGCTTGAAGCCGTCGTCGGTGAACGTCAGCATGCCGCAGTCGGTGTGGTGGATGAGGATGATCTCCCTGGTGCCCAGCAGCCGCTGACTGATCGCCAGCGAGCGGATCTCGTCGTCGGTGACCACCCCGCCCGCATTGCGGATGACGTGCGCCTCACCGTCTTTCAGACCGAGGATGCGGTATACGTCCAGCCGGGCGTCCATGCACGCCACGACGGCGACGTGCCTGCTGGGCGGCAGTGGTAGCGGCCCGGTGAAGCCGGCGGCGTAGGCCTCGTTGTTCTTCAGGTACTCGTCGGTCACGGACACTGGGACCTCCTACGGCTCGCGGGCACACGTCGACGGTCACGCTAGTCGACGCGTGTCCGCGCTCCGAGGTCGAGAATCGGCGTGATCGAAAGACCCGCTAGGCCTTGGCCTGAAGGTCGTACACGGTTGCCCCGCCGACGTCGATCTTCGGGAACGTCTTCTCCACCCACGCCGTGATGTCTCCCGCCGAACCCGTCTGGTGTCCGGGCGGGCCACCGCGGCCCGAGTCGGCGAGGAAGTAGCGCACCTGACCGTCGGCGACGTACTGCTGGAACTGCGCAAGCGTCGGGGACGGATCACCGCCGGTGAAGCCGCCGATCGCCATCAGCGACGCGCCCGTCTCGAGCTCCAGGTCGCTGACCGACATCGAGCCGATTCCGGCTGCGGCCCAACGGTTGTCGGCGCTCTTGAGCAGCGCCTCGAGCTCGGGGCCATCGGAGCGTCCCGGCATCCCCGGTCCGCCCTTGCCGGTCCCACCTGGTCTGCCGAATCCGAAGCCGCCCGCCTTCTGCGGCCCCGACATGGTGCCGGGCCCGTTGTGCGCGCTGGCGGCGTTGTAGACCGAATACGCGGTCGAACCGCCGAGACCGACGATCGCGGCCGCCACGACGACGGCCGCGGTGGCCTTGCCCAGGCGGTTGGCCCGCAGCGCCAGCAGCAGCGCGACGACGATCGACCCGATCAATACCACCCAGCGAATCGCGGGCCACCAGTCCGGATTGCGATCCAGCAGCACGAAGGACCACACCCCGGTGGCGGCGAGCATCACGGCCAGGATCGCCCGCGCCTGCCAGGACTGCCGGCGCTGCACCAGCGCCATCACACCGATGCCGACCAGCGCCGCGACGGCCGGCGCGAGTGCCACGTTGTAGTACGGGTGGACGGTGCCCTCCATGAAGCTGAACACCACTCCGGTGACGAGAAGCCAGCCGCCCCAGAGTATTAGCCCGGCCCTCACCCGGTCGGTGCGCGGTGCACGAAGGGTCAGCCACAGGACCGTGACCATGCCGATCAGCGCCGCGGGCAGTAGCCAGGACGCCTCGGCACCCATCGACATGCCGAAGAGCCGGCCGATGCCGGCCTGACCGCCGAAGAACAGGTTGGCCCCACCTGGCCCATGCCCGCCACCACCGGGGCCACCGCCCTCGTTGCCGGCGATCCGCTGGATGCCGTTGTAGCCAAACGCCAGCTGCAGCAGGCTGTTGTCGGTGGACCCGGCGATGTAGGGCCGCGAGTCGGCGGGCCACAGGCTGACCAGGGCGATGTACCAGCCGGCGGAGACGATCATCGTGGCGAGCCCGACCAGCAGCGCACCCAACCGCTTCCACATCCCGAACGGCGCCGCGACCAGGAAGGCCAGCGCCAGACCGGGCAGCGGCAGGAAGGCCTGCAGCATCTTGGTGAGGAAGGCGAATCCGACGACGCACCCCGTCAGCGCCATCCACCCCGTCATGGTCCGCACCGTGCTCGCCTGGATGGCCCGCACGGTGCCGTAGGCGGCGATCAGCAGCAGCAGCACCAGCAGCGCGTCGGGGTTGTTGAACCGGAACATCAGGGTCGCCACCGGTGTCACCGCCAGCACCAGGCCGGCGATGAGGCCCGCCGAGGGGCCGCTGGTGCGCTTCACCGTCAGATACAGCACCGCGACAGCGGCCACGCCCATCAGCGCCTCGGGCAGCAGCATGGTGAACGCGTTGAAACCGAACAGCCTGCCGGACAAACCCATCACCCACATCGCGGCGGGCGGCTTGTCGACGGTGATGGCGTTGCCGGCGTCCAGCGAGCCGAACAGCCACGCCTTCCAGTCCTGGGTGCCCGCCTGCGCGGCCGCGGCGTAATACTCGTTGGCCCAGCCCGAGGAGCCGAGGCCCCACAGGTACAGCACGGCCGTTCCGGCCAGCAGCGCCCAGAAGGCGGGCCGGGTCCAGCGCGGATCGGGCGGCGGGGTGGTCTCGTCGACGGCGGCGTCTTCTCGGACGTCCTCGGCGGTCAGTGACACGGTCGTCTTCCCTCTACTCGTGTGTATTCGTGTGGTTTCAGCGCCTGCGACGGGGGTGGAACACCCAGCCGCGCAGCAGGACGAAGCGAACGGCGGTGGCGATCAGGTTGGCCAGCACCAGGACGGAGATCTCGACCAACCGGTGCGGTTGGTCGACGAAGGCGTGCAACCCGGCCAGCGCGCCGCTGGTGATCGCCAGCGCGATGAAGAAGACGATGAGCCCCTCCACGTGGTGGCGGGCCGCCTTGGCGGCACCGGAGACGCCGAACGTGAAGCGGCGGTTGGCGGCGGTGTTGGCGATCGCGGTGAGCAGCAGGGCGACCAGGTTCGCGGCCTGCGCGCCGATCATCGGCTGCGCGAGCACGAACAGCAGCAGGTAGGCGATCGTGGACGCGACGCCGACGGCGCCGAACCGCACCACCTGGCGCAGCAGCGAATTGGGCGGCGCGGCGGCCGCGCGGGGGGACGGGGAGAGCTGGGCGGCGATCGCGGCGACCGGGATCGACCCGTCGGCGAACCCGCGAAGCAGCCGGCCGACGCCCTTGAGATCGGCCGTCGCCGTGGCGACGATGTCGACCCGGCTGTCGGGGTCGTCGACCCAGTCGACCGGCACCTCGTGGATACGCAGACCGCTGCGTTCGGCGAGTACCAGCAGCTCGGTGTCGAAGAACCAGCCGGTGTCGGCGACGTGCGGCAGCAACGAGGCGGCCACGTCGGCCCGGATGGCCTTGAACCCGCACTGCGCATCGGAGAACCGGGCGTGCAGCGTCGACTTCAGGATCAGGTTGTAGCAGCGGGAGATGATCTCGCGCTTGGGTCCGCGCACCACCCGCGAGCTGCGGCTGAGCCGGGTGCCGATCGACAGGTCGGAGTGCCCGGAGATCAGCGGCGCGACGAGCGGGCCCAGCGCGGCGAGGTCGGTGGACAGGTCGACGTCCATGTAGGCCAGGACCCTGGCGTCGGACTGCGACCACACGTGGTGCAGGGCGCGGCCGCGGCCCTTCTGTTCCAGCCGCACCGTGCGCACGTCGTCGAGTTCCTCGGCGAGCTCGGCCGCGACGCGCGGGGTGTCGTCGATGCTGGCGTTGTCGGCGATGGTGATGCGCACCGGGTAGGGGAAGTTCTCCCGGAGGTAGCGGTGCAGGCGGCGCACCGAGCCGGCCAGGGCGGCCTGCTCGTTGTAGACCGGGATGACCACGTCCAGCACGGGGACGCCGAGCTCCCGAGCCTGCCGGCCGGCGTTGGGTCGCGACCCGAAGGCCTGCACCGGAGCGATCACGAGTTCCTGGTCGACCGTGCCGACGTCGGCGAAGGTCGCGTCCTTGATGTCCGTCATGTCTCCATCGTCGATTCGCAGCGTGTGCCGGGCTCTTGAGGAAGCTATGCGTGAGCTATGAGTTCGCCAGAGGGGCCGCCAGGTCGTAGACGGTGACCCCGTCCACCTTCTTCGGCGCAAAGTGCGCCTCGACCCACGACGAGATGTCGGCGGCCTCCCGGCTGCCCCCGTTCGCGCGGCCGCCGGGCATGCCGAACATCTGTCGACCCTTGATGAAGTAGTGGATGTCGCCCGCGGCCACGTAAGCCTGGAACTGGGCCAGCGTCGGTGCCGGGTCGGTGCCGTTGAAGCCGCCGACGGCCATCACCGGCGCACCGCTCGACAGCTGATATCCCGCGGCGTTGGTCGAACCGACGACCGCGGCCGTCCACCGGTAGTGGTCGGCGTCGGTGGCCAGCAACGCCGCGAGCGTGGGCCCGGCAGCGGGGGCGTCGAGGAAGCCCCCACCGAATCCGCCTGGACCGCCGAACGACCCGCCGAGCTGCGGGCCGACGGACGGGATCGCCCCCGAGTGCGGGGTGCCGGCCGTGGCCAACGTGTAGGCCGTCGGTGCGGCCAGTCCCGCGAGCACGGCCAGCACCGCGACGCCCGTGACGACGGGCGCGGGCAGCTTCCCGATCACCAGCAGCAGCACCGCCGCACCGACGCCGACCACCGCGATGACGGCACCGAGCCAAGGCAGCCAGTCGGCCCGCCGGGCCAGCAGGACCGCGGCGAGGATGACCGTGACGAGCAGGGTGGTCGACATCGCGACCGCAGCCCGGACGTCGAACCGCTTGCGCCACAGCAGGATCGAACCGATGCCGACGCACGCGCCGATCGCGGGCGCCAGCGCCACCGTGTAGTACTGGTGCAGGATTCCGTTGGCGAAGCTGAACACCACGCCGGTGGTCAGCAGCCAACCGCCCCACATGATCAGCGCGGCACGGGTGGGATCGGTCCGCGGTGCGCGCCGCGTGATCAGCAGCCCGGCGGCCGCGCACACCACCGCCGCGGGGATCAGCCAGGCGACGTAGGCGCCCATCGACTCCCCAAACAACCTGCCCCAGCCGACGTCGAAGTTCATGTTGCCGAGGCCACCGGTCTCGTTGCCGGTCAGCCGTCCCAAACCGTTGTAGCCCAAGGCCAGTTCGATGATGCTGTCGTGCTGAGATCCACCGATGTACGGGCGCGAGGCGGCGGGCCACAGTTCGACCAGCAGCAGGTACCACCCGCCGCTGAGCACCATCGCCGCCACGGCGCCTGCGAGCCGGAGCAGGCGGGTGCGCAGTGGCACGGCGGCGGCGACGAGGAAGGCGATTCCGAACGCCGGCAGGACCAGGAAGGCCTGCAGCATCTTGGCGAGGAACGCGATGCCGACCGCGGCCCCCGCGCCGGCCAGCCACCAGCGGCCGGCGTCTTTCTCGCAGGCCCGCTGCACGCAGTAGGCGCCGGCGCACAGGGCCAGCACCAGGAGGGCATCGGGGTTGTTGAAGCGGAACATCAGGGCCGCGACCGGGGTCAGCGCGAACACCGCACCGGCCAGCAACGCCGCCGACGGCCCAGCGGCACGACGGACGGCGGCGTACAGCAGCGCGACGGCAGCGACTCCCTCCAGGGCCTGCGGCACCAGCACGCTCCACGGGTTGAGCCCGAAGAGCCGGACCGAGACGTCCATCACCCACAGCGCGGCGGGCGTCTTGTCGACCGTGATCGCGTTGGCCGCGTCGCTGGAGCCGAACAGCATGGCCGTCCAATCCTGCGCGCCGGCCTGGACCGCCGCCGAGTAGAACCCGTTCGCCCAGCCGCTGACCCCCAGGTTCCACAAATAGAGCACGGCGGTGCCGAGGAGTAGGACGCCCAGCGACACACGGTCGCGCAACGCGACCGGATGACCGACCTGGTCGACGGAATCGAGGGCGTCCTCGTGGGCAGGCTCCGGGCGCGTGAGTACGGCAGTCACTCCATCGAGTCTCGGTGAGCCCGCTAGGCGCACGATTGGTCCGTACTGTGCTCCGGCTGTGAGGCTCCCGGGGACGGCAGCCGCACCACGAATTCGGTCCGACCGGGTTCGCTGTGCACCTCGATCGTCCCGTGATGCGCCTTGACCACCGCGGCGACGATCGACAGGCCGAGGCCCGTGCTGCCCGTCGTGCTGGTCACCGCGGCGGGCGCACCCCCGCGGCGGGCGCGCGACGAATCACCCCTGGCGAAGCGTTCGAAGACCTCGGGCAGCAGTTCGGCCGGAATGCCCGGCCCGTCGTCGGAGACCGTCAGCACCGCGGTGTCGCCCTCCTGGGTCAGCGACGTCGTCACCGACGACCCCGGGGGCGTGTGAATCCTGGCATTGGCCAGCAGGTTCACCAGCACCTGCTGCAACCGGGCCTGGTCGCCGACGACCGTAACCGGTTCGTCGGGCAGGTCGAGCGCCCAGTCGTGGTCCGGCCCGGCTACGTGGGCATCGCTCACCGAGTCCACGACCAGCATGGAGACGTCGACCGGTTCCTGTTCCAGCGGCCGGCCCGCGTCGAGGCGCGCCAGCAGCAGCATGTCCTCGACGAGGTGGGTCATGCGCTCGGTCTCCGACTCGACCCGGCTCATCGCGTGCGCCACGTCGTCGGGCAGCTCGTGGCGTTTGCGCTGGGCCAGTTCGGTGTAACCGCGGATCGCCGCGAGCGGGGTCCGGAGCTCGTGGCTGGCGTCGGCCACGAACTGACGGACGCGGGTCTCGCTGGCGTGCCGGGCGGAGAGCGCGCTGGCGACGCGGTCGAGCATCCGGTTCAGCGCCGTCCCGAGCCGGCCGACCTCGGTGTGCGCCGACTCCGGGTCGACGCGCACGATGCGGCTGGGCAGGTGGACCTCGCCCTTGTCGAGCTCGAGCGCCGCGACGTCGCCGGCCGCCGTGGTCACCCGCGACAGCGGGGCCAGCTGGCGACGGATGATGAGCAGGCCTGCGCCGCCGGCGGCCAGCAGTCCGACGACTGCCAGGACGACGAACATCCCGAGCACCCACAGCAGGGTGTCGTCGACGACCGCCGTCGGCAGTCCCGTGACGATCACCGCGTCACCGTGCCGGGCGTGCAAGGCGATGACCCGGTATCGGCCAAGGCCGTCCAGCTCGATGGTCTCTGGCGTGCGGTTGGCCGGCACCCGCGCCAGAGCGGCGGCGGCGACCGCACTGATCTCCGATCGACCGCCGTCGGCGGTGATCATCCCTGCGTCGATGGCACCGGAGGACGACACGACGGCACCGATCGTGCGGGTGGCCTGGCCGGGTGCGTTGAGGAACCCGGGGCCCGGGCCGCATTCGGGGTTGAAGTACCGGTCCCGGAACGCCGATGCCGACGCCCCGGAGACCCGGGAGGCGTGCTCGTCGGGACAGGGTTGGTGCGCGGCACCGTTCGACCACGGCATGTCAGGACGACCGGAGAACATCACCGACGGCGGTGGCAGGTCGTAGATCGCCGCCGAACGCTTGCCCGCCTCGACCAGTTGCTGATCGAGCTGGCGCATCAGGAACCGTTGCAGGGCGAACTCCGTCGCCACGCCGATGGCGGCACACACCGCGGCGAGCAGGACCACCTGGGTGACCAGCAGACGTACCCGCAGTGACCAGGTGCGGGGCGCGAGGACCTTGGAATGCGGTCTGGCCGGCTCGGCGACGGCGGAGCCGGTCATCGCGGTGGCTTGAGCACGTACCCCGCGCCGCGCAGCGTGTGGATCATCGGCTCCCGCCCGCTGTCGATCTTCTTGCGCAGATACGACACGTACAGCTCGACGATGTTGGACCGGCCACCGAAGTCGTAACTCCACACGCGGTCGAGGATCTGCGCCTTGCTCAGCACCCGCTTGGCGTTGCGCATCATGAAGCGCAACAGCTCGAACTCCGTCGCCGTCAACGAGATGGGCTCACCGGCGCGGGTCACCTCGTGGCTGTCCTCGTCGAGCACCAGGTCGCCGACCACCAGCTGCGCGCCGCCCGCCTCGTCGGCGACGCCGGTCCGCCGCAGCAGGGCCCGCAGTCGCAGCACTACCTCTTCGATGCTGAACGGCTTGGTGACGTAGTCGTCGCCACCGGCGGTGAGGCCGGCGATGCGATCCTCCAGGGAGTCCTTCGCCGTCAACAGCAGCAGGGGCAGACCAGGAATCTGGGTCCGGAGCTCGTGCAGCACGTCCAGACCACTCATGTCGGGCAGCATGACGTCCAGCACGACGACGTCCGGCGGGTTCTCCTTGGCCAGCGCGATCGCGGTCTGACCGTCGCCCGCGGTGGCGATGTCCCAGCCCTCGTACCGCAGGGCCATCGACACCAGCTCGGCGAGCACGGGTTCGTCGTCGACCACGAGGACGTGGATCGGTTTGCCGTCCGCCCTGCGCATGACGAGCCGCGCAGGGTCGGCGTGTTCGCGGTCGAAGCCGTTCGCGGTGGTCATCACCGAGCCATTGTGCACTCCGGGCATGGGCGCGACCTGTGCCATTTCTATGCCCCAGCTGTGCATGCGGGGTTCATGGCGGGCGCACAGCGGGCGCATAGACCGGACGGGCACAGTGGACGCGTGAACACGTGGGGACTACGCAAGACGGTCGGCGCGATCGCGGTGGCCGCAGCGGTGGCAGGAGTCGGTGGCGCCGCCATCGCCGCGGCGGCGGGCGTCGGTCAGCAGCACTCGATGTTCGGCGGGCCGGGCGGTCCCCCGCCTGCGTCGTTCCACCGCGGCAGCGCCGGTGACGTCCCGGCGCCGCTGCACGCGGAGTCCGTGGTCGCCGGCGACCACGGCGGTTTCTCGACCGTGCTCACGCAGACCGGGCATCTCACTGCGGTCTCGGCCACGTCGGTGACGGCCCGCAGTGACGACGGCTACGTGCGCACCTACGTCGTCCCCCCGGCGAACGGCCCGTCGACCGCGCCGTTCGGCGTGAACGACCGGGTGTCCATCGAGGCCACGCTCGCGGGCCCGACGGCGACGCTCACCTCGATCCGGCCGGTCTTCACGCCGGACCCGTAGTCGAGCTCTACAGCGCGTCCTGCTGCTCGGGGGGCAACGTCGCGGGTCCCTGGATCTCGGGCGCAACCGACGACGTGGTCGGCGTCGTTGGCGCGACGGTCTCCGTCGTCGTCTCACCCGTGGTGACCTCGGTGGGCTCCACAGGTCCCGGGGGTGCCGGCTCGGCCGCGCTGGTCGCGACGGTCAGTCCCCCCATTGCTAGCAGCGCGCCTGCGCCTGCGGTAGCGGTCATCAACTTCAGCTTCGAGCTCATCACGTCGATCACTCCCATTCCGATCCAGGTGAGGGGCGGGCCGGTCGTATCCCCTTGACGGTCCGGGTAACCGATGCCGGCGCTCACCAAACGCCAAGCAGATTGCTGGGAGTTTCCCAGCCTCGACCGCAGCGGTCGGCACCGCGGTTCATCTCCTAACCTGTGCGCATGCAGTTTCCGGCGGACGCGACGTGACCCGCTTCCTCGCTCGTCGGGCGCTGAACTACGTCGTGCTGCTGGTACTGGCGTCGTTCCTGACCTTCGCGCTGGCCTCTTGGTCGTTCAAACCCCTCGACAGCCTCGAGGGCCGCAATCCCCGACCACCGCAGGCCGTGATCGACGCCAAGGCCGCCGAACTGAATCTCGGCGAACCGGTGCCGCTGCGCTACGCGCACTGGGTGGCCGACGCGGTTCGCGGTGACTTCGGCACCACCGTTGCCGGGCAGCCGGTGTCCGACGAGCTGTGGCGCCGCATCGGAGTCAGCCTGCGACTGGTCCTCATCGGTTCGGTACTCGGCACCGTGATCGGCGTGGTGGTGGGGGCCTGGGGCGCCATTCGGCAATACCGCGTCTCCGATCGGGTCATCACGGTGTTGTCGCTGCTGCTGATCAGCATGCCGACGTTCGTGGTGGCCAACCTGCTGATACTCGGTGCGCTGCGCGTCAACAGCGCCTTGGGGTTCAACCTGTTCGAGTACACCGGTGAGACGTCGGGCACGTCCACCGGTGGCGCCGTGGCGCAAATCGTCGACCACCTCCAGCACCTCGTGCTGCCGACGGTCACCCTGGCGCTGTTCTCAATCGCCGGCTTCAGCCGCTACCAGCGCAACGCCATGCTGGACGTCCTCGGTCAGGACTTCATCAGGACCGCCCGCGCGAAGGGACTGACCCGGCGCCAGGCCCTGTTGAAGCACGGGTTGCGCACCGCGCTCATTCCGATGGCCACGCTGTTCGCCTACGGCGTCGGCGGATTGGTGACCGGGGCTGTGTTCGTGGAGAAGATCTTCGGCTGGCACGGCATGGGTGAATGGGTGGTTCAGGGCATCGCCACCCAGGACGTCAACATCATCGCCGCGATCACCGTGTTCACCGGCGCGACGATCTTGCTCGCCGGTCTGCTGTCCGACGTCATCTATGCGGCGCTCGATCCGAGGGTGAGGGTGTCGTGAGCCTGGACGAACCCGTGATCTCCGACGCCTCGACGACCGCCGAATCCGGGCTCGAGACGGGCACTTTCGCCTCGCGGCGCACGCTCACCCTGCGCCGTTTCCTGCGCAACCGTCTTGCCGTCGCCGCGCTGGCGCTGATGGCACTCATGTTCATCGGCTGCTACGTGCTGCCGCCGTTCCTTCCGTGGAAGTACACCGACCTGGACTTCTTCGCCCTGCAACAGCCGCCGAGCGGCAGCCATCCGTTCGGCACCAACTCCCTTGGCCAGGACCTGCTGGCACAGACCCTGCGCGGAATGCAGAAGTCTCTGCTGATCGGCGTCTGCGTGGCGTTCATCTCGACGATCATCGCGGCAACCGTCGGTGCCGTCGCCGGCTTCTTCGGGGGCTGGCGGGACCGCGCCGCGATGTGGTTGGTGGATCTGCTCTTGGTGGTGCCCAGCTTCATCCTGATCGCCATCGTCACCCCGAGCCTCGGCCAGACGGGACGGATGCTCTCGTTGATCCTGTTGCTGGCGGCATTCAGCTGGATGATCAGCGCGCGCATCGTGCGAGGTTTGACGATGAGCCTACGCGAACGCGAATTCGTCACGGCCGCAAGGTACATGGGGGTCTCCAACCGGCGGATCATCCTGCGCCACGTGCTGCCCAACGTCGCGTCCATCCTCATCATCGACACCACGCTGAACGTCGGCGTCGCGATCCTGGCCGAGACCGGGCTGTCCTTCCTCGGCTTCGGCATCCAGCCTCCGGACGTCTCGCTGGGCACGCTGATCGCCGACGGCACCCCGTCGGTGACCACCTTCAGTTGGGTGTTCCTCTTCCCCGCCGGTGTGCTGGTGTTGATCGTGCTGTGCGCCAACGTCATCGGTGACGGCCTGCGGGACGCGATCGACCCGGGCGCCAAACCACCGCGGCGGAGGCGCAAGTGAGCGAGCTGCTTCGGGTCGAGAACCTCCGCGTCGGCTTCACCACCGACACCGAGGACGTCGCCGCCGTGCGCGGCATCAGCTTCGACGTCGCGCCCCGCGAGGTCGTGGCGCTGGTCGGCGAGTCCGGTGCGGGCAAGTCGGCGACGGCGATGGCGGTGGTCGGACTGCTGCCCGCCTACGCCGAGGTGTCCGGCTCGGTCAGGCTGCTCGGCGACGAGCTGATCGGGCTCGACGACCAGGCGATGTCCCGCATCCGCGGGCGAGTCATCGGCACCGTGTTCCAGGACCCCATGTCGGCGTTGACGCCGGTCTACACCGTCGGCGACCAGATCGCCGAGGCATTGCGCGTGCACCAGCGCGATCTCGGCCGCGCCGCGGCCCGCACCCGTGCCGTCGAGCTTCTCGAGCTGGTCGGCATCGCGCAGCCCGACCGCCGGGCGAGGGCCTTTCCCCACGAACTGTCCGGCGGGGAACGCCAGCGCGTGGTGATCGCCATCGCGATCGCCAACGATCCCGACCTGATCATCTGCGACGAGCCGACGACGGCCCTCGACGTGACCGTGCAGGCGCAGATCCTCGACGTTCTGCGCACCGCCCGCGACGTCACTGGCGCGGGAGTGCTCATCATCACCCACGACCTGGGCGTGGTGTCCGAGTTCGCCGACCGTGCCCTGGTGATGTATGCCGGCAAGGCCGTCGAGGCCGCTCCGGTCACCGACCTCGTCCGCACCAGGGTCATGCCGTACACGGTGGGACTGCTGGGTTCGGTGCCGCGCCTGGACGCCGTTCAGGGGTCCCGGTTGGTGCCGATACCGGGGGTGCCACCGTCCATGGCGGCGCTGCCGCCCGGTTGCCCGTTTGCCCCCCGCTGCCCGCTGGTCGTCGACGAATGCCTCACGGCGGATCCCGAATTGGTGCCCGTCGCACCGGGCCACACGGCGGCGTGCATCCGCACCGACGACGTGGCGGGCCGATCGGCGGCCGAGGTCTACGGCGTGTCGACCGCACCGGCCGACGCGGCACCCGATCCGGACGCGCCCATCGTTCTCCGGGTGACCGACCTGGTCAAGACCTTCACCCTGACCAAGGGCACGGTGTTCCGGCGCCGCATCGGCGAGGTACGCGCCGTCGACGGCGTCAGCTTCGAGCTGCGTCAGGGCCAGACCTTGGGCATCGTCGGCGAATCGGGATCGGGCAAGTCGACGACGCTGCACGAGATCCTGGAACTGACTGCCCCCCAAAGTGGTTCGATCGAGGTCCTCGGCCAGGACGTCGCCGCGCTGGACCGGAGGGCCCGCCGGGCGCTGCGGGGTGATCTGCAGGTCGTCTTCCAGGATCCCGTCGCCTCGCTAGACCCGCGCCTGCCCATCTTCGACGCCCTGGCAGAACCGTTGACCGCCAACGGCTTCGCCAAGGGTGCCGTCGACGACCGGGTCGCCGAGCTGCTGAGCACCGTCGGGTTGCGGCGCGCGGACGCCAGCCGGTTCCCTGCCGAGTTCTCCGGCGGTCAGAAGCAACGCATTGGCATCGCCAGGGCGCTGGCCCTGCAGCCGAAGATCCTGGCGCTCGACGAACCGGTGTCCGCGCTGGACGTCTCGATCCAGGCCGGCATCATCAACCTGCTGCTCGATCTGCAGGAGCAATTCGGGTTGTCGTACCTGTTCGTGTCCCACGATCTGTCGGTGGTCAAGCATCTGGCCGACCGGCTGGTAGTGATGCATCACGGCTCGGTCGTCGAAGCGGGCGAGGCCGCCGAGATCTTCGCCGCACCTCGACACGAGTACACCCGGCAGTTGCTGGCCGCCGTGCCGCAGCCGTGAGCGGTTAGAGTTCGTCAGCATGGAGTTCCGACGTCTCGCTAGCGCCCTTCTCGTCGCTGGGCTGACGCTCACCGCGTGTTCCGGTGGCAGCCAGCAGGTCCCGTCGGCCGGGGGCAATGCCGAGCTCGGTGTCACCAACGACATGAACCCGCAGGATCCGGCCAGCCTGCAAGAGGGTGGCGATCTGCGGCTGGCACTGCTCTCCTTCCCGGAGAACTTCAACGTGCTCAACATCGACGGCAACACCGGTGACTCGGTCTTCCCGATCATGCGGCCGACCATGCCGCGGTCGTTCGTCATCGCCGCCGACGGCTCGGCGACGGTCAATCACGACTACTTCACCGACGTCCAGCTGACCGGCACCAACCCACAGGTCGTCACCTACACCATCAACCCGAAGGCCACCTGGAGCGACGGCACCCCGATCACGTGGGAGGACATCGCCTCGGAGGTCGACGCCACCAGGGGCGTCGACAAGGCCTTCCTGATCGCGGGCCCCAACGGCAGCGACCGGGTGGCCTCGGTGACGCGCGGCGTCGACGACCGGCAGGCGATCATGACGTTCGCCAAGCCCTACGCCGAATGGAAGGGCATGTTCGCCGGCAACGGGTTCCTGCTGCCCAAGAGCATGACCGCGACTCCTGAGGCGTTCAACAAGGGCTTCCTGAACGGCCCCGGTCCGTCGGCCGGTCCCTTCGTCGTCTCGAACATCGACCGAGGCGCGCAACGAATCACCCTGACCCGCAACCCGAAGTGGTGGGGCACGCCCCCGCGGCTGAACAGCATCACGTTGACCGTCCTCGACTCCGCCGCACTCTTGCCGGCACTGCAGAACAACGCGATCGACGCGGTGGCGCTCAGCTCGCTGGACGACGTGACGATCGCGCGGCGCACCCCGGGCGTCGCCATCCGGCGCGCGCCCAGCGCCCAGTGGTACCACTTCACCTTCAACGGTGCGCCCGGCTCCATCCTGGCCGACCCGGCCTTGCGTCTGGCCGTCTCCAAGGGCATCGACCGCCAGACGATCGCCAGCGTCACCCAGCGCGGGCTCGTCGACGATCCGGTCCCGCTGAACAACCACGTCTACGTCGCCGGTCAGAAGGGCTACCAGGACAACAGCGGCGTGGCTGCCTTCGATCCCGAGGCCGCCAAGAAGGAACTAGACGCACTTGGCTGGAAGATGAACGGACAGTTCCGCGAGAAGGACGGCAAACAGCTCGTCATCCGCGACGTCTTCTACGACGCCCAGAGCACACGGCAGGTTGCCCAGATCGCCCAGAACAGCCTGGCGCAGATCGGCGTGAAGCTCGACCTGCAGGCCAAGGGCGGCAACGGGTTCTTCAGCCAGTACGTCACCGTCGGCAACTTCGACATCGCCCAGTTCGCCTGGGGTGGCGACGCATTCCCGCTGTCGGGGCTGACCCAGATCTACCTATCCACCGGTGAGAGCAACTCCGGCAAGATCGGCAGCCCGGCGATCGACGCGAAGATCGAGCAGACGCTCGAGGAGCTCGATCCCGACAAGGCCCGTGCGCTGGCCAACGAGGTCGACGAGATGATCTGGGCGGAGGGCTTCAGCCTGCCACTGTTCCAGGCGCCCGGAAACGTGGCGGTGCGGAGCAATCTCGCCAACTTCGGCGCGGCCGGGCTGTCCGACGTGAACTACACCGCGATCGGCTTCACGAAGTAGACGACGTGACCTGACGGACGGCGCCCGCCACCACTGACGGCACCGCCGACTCCGCCACCGCGGCCGTGGAAATCGCCTTCTTCAGCAGCCGTACACTCAGCGGGCTGGGATCGGCATCGAGCTGCGGAGCGCGACTTGGCAATTCGCGAATCTCCCCGGCATCGACGGCCTTGATGATCGCGCGCGCCGAATTCTCCTTGAGATCGACGATGCTGTGCCCGGTAGTGGGCATGTCGACCAGCACCGAGTCGGGGATCAACTCGACGATCCGGGTCGCCACCGAGCGCGGCGTGGTGAGATCACGGCCACCGGACACCACGGCGGTCGGCCAGTCGAACCGCGGCATGGCCTCGATCAGATCGTACGGCTCGGCGACGAAATCCACCTCACCCGTGGCCATCTCACGCAGGGCGACGGCGGGGTCGAGCGGCAGTCCGTCCGGTACGGCACCGTAGTTGAGTTCGCGGTAGCCGATCCGGCCGACCAGGTCGGGCTCGTTGTGGAACGGCGTCTTGCGCTCGGCCAGCAGCCGGGTGCCAAGCCCGACCGCACCCCACACCCAGTCGCGGCCCTGCAGCAGCAGATCGAGCTGCTGTTCCAGCAACTCGGGGCCACCGAGGCCGTACAGGTCGGCGGCGAGCTGGGTGGCCGCCGGGCTCAGTACGTCGGCCTCGACCAACTCCCGGACCTTGGCGGCGAGCTCGGCCGTCCCCTCCTCCGCGCCGTCCCACAGCACTCGCCGCACCGCCGCCCGCACCAGGTCGACGTCGTCGGCCGACAGCAGCGGTGAGTCCAGCACCATCTGGTGCACCCGGTCCGGATGCTCGACGCCGAGACCGGCGGCCAGGTACGTGCCGTACGAGGCGCCGTAGACGACGGCACGGTCCACCTCGGCGTCGTCGAGCACCGCCGCGATGTCCGCGACGGCGGAGGTGATCGTCAACGCCTCCGGCGGGAGATCGGCGCCCTCGTCGTCGTGCCGTGACATTCCGACACCGCGGTGCTCGACCATGATCACGTCGAGACCTTCGCCGGCCAGCCGCTTGCGCAGGCCGCGGTACAGCGCCACCGACGCCGCACCGGGGCCGCCGGGAATGAATACCAGCGGGTGGTCGGACACCTCACCGCTGCGCACGTAGAACAGGTCGAACTCGTCCGGTTCGCCGGGGAGGACGGGCCGGCGAACCGACCGCACTCCGGGCTGCGCGGCGAGCTTGTCGTGGACTCGGCGGCGCCCAGCGTTCATGGTCATCGAACTCCATTGTGCTCCTAGCGCCGGCTCTTAGGTTCGGGGTGAGCCAAAGCAGTGCGACTGGATGTGGTGCTGCGTAGAAACGAGAGCCATGACCACCGTCGAGAACACCACCCGCATCCTGCCCGGTTCACCGCAGTGGGACGAGCTGCTGAGCCGGATCGCCGCGGGCGCCAAGGACCGAGACCTCAACGACGAGAACCCCTTTGACGAAGTCGCCGCGCTCAAGCGGGCGGGCTTCGGCACCCTGCGCCTGCCGGCCGAGCTCGGTGGGGCGGGATTCACCGTGCCCGAGTTGTTCGCCGCGGTGATCGACGTGGCGCGGGCCGATCCGATCGTGGCGCACATCTTCCGCACGCACTTCTGGTTCACCGAGGAGCGATTGCGCACGTCGGCCGACCCGTCGTCGACCCAGTGGTTGCGCAAGATCGCCGACGGCAAGCTCTTCGGCAACGCGTTCAGCGAGAAGGGCTCCAACGCCGTGGGCAGCCTGGTGTTCAACACCCGGCTGCTGCCCGACCCGTCGGGGGGATTCCGCCTCAGCGGCGAGAAGTTCTACAGCACCGGCACGCTGTTCTCCGACTACCTGACCGTGACCGCCACCACCGACCACGACTCCGTGGCCACCGTCGTGGTGCCGGCCGACCGTACCGGCGTCAAGTTGATCGACGACTGGGACGGCTTCGGCCAGCGTCGCACGGGTACCGGCACCACGAAGTTCAAGGACGTCGCGCTCACCGCCGACGAGATCCTGTCCGACTCGCCGTACGACGCGGCTCCCGTCCCGACGGTCCAGTACGCCTCGCTGCAGCTGTTCATCCACGCAGTGGTGGCGGGCATCCTCGCCGCCGTCGTCGACGACGGCGTGACGTTGCTGCGCTCCCGCGACCGCAGCTTCAGCCACGCGCCCACCGAACGTCCCACCGACGACCCGCTGCTGCAGCGGTTGCTCGGCGAGCTCACCAGCACCGCCTACGTCGCAAGGGCTGCCGTCCTCGATGCCGCCGCGGCGATTGGCGCCGCCACCACCTCTGCCGCGTCCACCCCCGACGGCAACCCGGACGCGAGGCTGGCCGAGGAGGCCCAGCTCAGGGTCGCGAAGGTCAAGGTGCACCTGGACGCCATCGCCCCCGAGGCCGCGACCCGGTTGCTCGAGCTCGGCGGCGCGAGCGCGGCCAGCCGGCAACGCGGCCTGGACCGGCACTGGCGCAACATCCGCACCATCACCCTGCACAACCCGGTGGCATACAAGGCGGTTGCAATCGGCAAGAACCTGCTGCACGACACCCCACTCCCCGCGAACGCCTACTTCTGACGCGATTCGTGCACACGCCGTTGCGGTGAACGCAACGGCGTGTGCACGAATCGCGGGAAACGAGAACCATGACGCGCCAACTCCATCTCGGCGGCTTCCAGATCGCCTCCCAGGTCACGCATTCGCACGCCGCCTGGCGACACCCGGGCAGCGACACTGCATTCACCACGCCGGAGTACTACCACCGCCTCGGTCGCATCCTCGAGCGCGGCAAGTTCGACTTCGTGTTCTTCGCCGACCTGCTGGCCGCCCCGGCCCGCTACGGGGAGGACATCACCGAGCCGCTGCGGCGCGGGACGCAGGCCACCGCCACGCTCGACCCGTCGATCGTGGCGGCCAGCATCGCCGCGGTGACCTCCAAGCTGGGGGTGGCAATCACCAAGTCCGCCACGTACTTTCACCCCTATGAGTTGGCGCGCATCTTCGCCAGCCTGGACCACGTCAGCCGCGGCCGGGTGGCCTGGAACATCGTCACCTCGCTGACCCAGAGCGAGGCGCAGAACTTCGGCCACGACGACCATCTCGGCCACGAATACCGCTACGAGCGGGCCGAGGAGTTCGTCCGCACCGCGCTGGAACTCTGGTCCAGCTGGGATCCGGATGCGCTGGTGCTCGACAAGGCCAGCGGGGTGTTCGCCGATCCCGACAAGGTCCGGGCGGTGGCCCACGACGGCGAGTACTTCCGCACCCGCGGACCGCTGAACGTGCCGCACTCTCCGCAGGGGCGTCCGGTGCTGATCCAGGCAGGCTCGTCGAACACCGGCCGGGACTTCGCGGCTAGGTGGGCCGAGGCGATCTTCGAGATCGACCCGACGCCCGAGGGCCGGCGCGCCTACTACGACGACATCAAGAGCCGCGCGGTGAACTACGGCCGCGACCCCGACGGTGTACTGATCTTCCCGGCGTTCATTCCCTTCATCGGCGAGACCGAGTCGATCGCCAGGGAGAAGCAGGCGTTCCACAACGAGTTGGCCGACCCGATCTCCGGGCTGATCACGCTGTCGGTGCACACCGATCACGACTTCTCGCGCTACGACCTCGACGCCCCCGTCGAGGACGTCGCGGTGACCGGAACCCAGGGACTCTTCGACACCGCGCGCCGAGTGGCCAACCGCGACAACCTCACGCTGCGCGACGTCGGCAAGTGGTACGCCCAAGGTGTGTTGCTGCCGCAGTTCGTCGGGACCGCCACCCAGGTGGCCGATCAGATCGAGGCGTCGTTCACCGCGGGCGAGGCCGACGGCTTCATGGTCTCGGCGGCCCAGTCACCGGGCACGTTCAACGACTTCGTCGACTCCGTGGTGCCAGAACTGCAGCGGCGCGGCCTATTTCGCACCGAGTACACCGGCGATACGCTTCGCGACCACCTCGGTCTGCCGGCCGCCACGTTCGATTCACCGCGCCGCGCCGACGTCTCGGTGGCGAGCTAACCGCGCAACGCCAGGTGCCGAGCGTCGGCGATGCCGGCGTAGCGGTCGGGACTGCACGTCAGGACGATGACCTGGCCGTCACCGCCGACCGCGTCGAACACCTCGCCCATCCTGGCCAGCCGGTCGGGATCGCTGAAGCCCAGTGCATCGTCGATGACCACCGGGACACCGTCCTCCTTGGCGACCAGCGCCGCACTGGCCAGCCGGGCGACGATGCCCAGCTGTTCCTTGGCGCCGCCCGACAGCGACTCGAACGGCACCGTGCAACCGTGCAGCGTGCGGTTGAGGATGCGCAGATCGCCGTCGATCTCGACCTCGAAGTCGGTCCCGAAGACGATGCGCCCCAGGCGTTGTACCTCCGCACGGAACGGGTCGACGTAGCGCAGTCGCGACTGGTCGCGGTGGCGGGCCATCACGGTCTGCAGCAACTCGACGGCGCCGGCGCGGCGCTGCACCCGGTCATGCTCCGCGGCGGCATGCTCGTATTCGGTGCGGGCCTCGTCGAGCCGCCCCTGACGGCCCTCCGACCCGTACACCCGCAGCTGGGCGGTGACCTCGCGTAGCTGACCGCCGATCTCGTCGTGGCGCTCCCCCACGGCTTCTGCCAGCCGCCGGGCCTCCGTCAGCTCGGCGGCGACGGCGGTCGGCCCGGCCGCCTCGAGCTCGGCCTCGATGGCGAGCACCTGGGCCATCACGGTTCGTGCGCGCTCGGCGGCGGCCTCTGCCTGGATGCCGAGCTCATCGTCGGACGTCGAATCCCGTTGCTGCACCAGGCGTTCGGTTGCCGCGGCGACCTCATCGCGGGCCGCCCCCAACTTCGCCTGCAGAACCGTCACGGTGCCGGCCAGCTCCGTCGCACGGGCGCCTGCTCGCGTGGCGGCCTCGCGCAGCGCGTCGCGTTCGGCCCGGGCCCGGCGGTGGTCGTCGGTGGCGCCGGCGAGCTCGGCGCGCGCCGCGTCGGCGTCGGCGTCCTCCCCGGGATCGGCGGCCGACGCGGACTCCAGGTCGATCAGCCTGGCCCGCAGGGCACCGATGCGCTCGTCACCGACGAGTGCATCGAGCGTGGCGTGCAACCGATCCCGCGACGCCGACAGCTCCCGCCGCCTGGCGTCGAGCGCCCTGGCGGCCGCGACGTCGTCGACCCCGGCCTCCGCGAGCAGCTCGGCGAGCATCTGGCGGGCTCGGTCCAGTTGGTCCTGTGAGTCGGCGGCCGGCGCGCCGGGCACCACCCGCACCGTCAACACTCCCGGCACCTCGATCTCGGTGGCGGTCGTGACGTGCTGCGACCACGGCTCCCCGGGCGTCAACTGGATCCGTTGCCCGTCCACCAGTGCTTCGACCGGCGCGACGGCCTCGAATGCGACGAGGGCCGAGGCCAATTCGGCCTTGGCGGCGGCCCGCTCGGTGGCCAGCGCGGCCAGTTCGACGTCGCGCATCACCTCGTCGGTCATGGTGATCTGAGCGAGCTCGGCCTCGACGTCGACCAGCTGCCCCTCGACCGCATCGATCTTGACGAGTCTGACCGTGAGCCGCGTGACCTCGTCGCGGCGGGCGACCCGATCCAGCGTGGCGCGGGCGGCCTCCACCCTGGCCTGGCAGTCCTCGGCGGCCAGTCGTGCGCAATCGGCCGCTTCGCTTGCGGCCGTGGCGACCTCGGCCGCGGTGGCCTGCTCGACGGCCGCGGTCTGCACGGCCGCCTCCAGCGCGGTGATGGCAACGCCACGCTCGGCCAGATCGGCGCGCAACCGGCGACGCTCGGCGACCGCGGCATCGCTTGCGGCCCTGGCCATCTCGGCCGGTTCGACAAGGGCGCGGGCCTGCGCGAGCCGCTCCTCGAGCCGCTTGACCGCATCGGCGCCGGTCTGAGCGACCTTCAGGCGCGCGACGGCCGCCGCGCGCTCACCAGCCAGGCGGGCCAACTCGCCGGTGAGCGCACCATGCCGCACCACTGCCTCGTCGACCTCGTCGACTGCTGCCTGGCAGCTCGCGACGCGCTGCTCGGTTTCCCGCAGCCGCGCGACCGCCGCCGCCCACTGGCCCGTGGGCCGGCCCGTGGCCGTGAAGTACTGCCGAAACTCCGCGTCGATCCGGTCGACCAGCAGGGGCTCGGCACCCGACAGCGTGTCGGCCTGCCCGGCGGCGACGTCGAGCGCGCGGGCCAGCGCATCGCACCCCGACAGATCGACACTGGCCGTCGACGCCGACTGCAGGACGCGCTGGGCCCGCCACAGATCGGTATCGACGGTCTCGGCGAGGATCGCCTGCACCCGGTCGTGCGCCTCGTCACCGGTGAGCTGCTCACGCCCGGGCGCCAGCACTACCAACCGCGTCTCGGGCTTCTTGTGAAAGCGCTTGAAGTACTCGAATCGATACGGACCCGACGAGATGACGGCGGTGATCTCGGCGCCCTCGTCTGCGTGCGTCGGCTTGACCTGCTTGACCTCCTTCTTGGTCGAGCGGTCCTTGGCCTCCATGAGCAGGTCGAGCGCCTCGATCATCGAGGACTTGCCGATCTCGTTGGCACCGGAGACGACGACGACTCCGCGCTCGGGAAACTCGATGTCGCGGAACGCGATTCCGCGGTAGTTCCGCAGGACGAGGCGATGAAGCTTCACGCCACCCTCCCCCGGTCCACCAGTCGCAGCACCAGCGCCAGGGCCGCCCTGGCGTCCTCGGCTCGACCGCCGTCGGACCTCGCGGTCGCCACCAACTCGTCGACGGCGGTGGCCGCGAAGCCACCGATGCCCAGATCGTCGAACTCACCGTCGGCGGGCATCACCGCCACGTCGGTCTCCCGATCCCAGGTGCCGAGGGCGGCGAACAGCCGGGCGTACTTGTCGAGACAAGCGTCGAGCGCCGCCTTGTCGGTCACCGTCAGCGTGCCGGTCAACGCGAGCTGCACGACGGTGCGCTCCTTGTCCGGGAGCTGGTCGAGGTTGATGTCCAGGTCGACGACGTCACGTCCCGAGTCCACGCCGTGGCGCAGCGTGATGAACCGCCAGCGCCCGATCCGAAGCCCCTCGACGTGCACGGGCCGCGACGGATCGCGTTCGTCGACGTCGACCAGCAGGACGTGCCCCGGGTCGGGTTCGATGTGGTCATAGTTGGTGACCTCGGGCGAACCGGAATACCAGACCCGGCCCGTCGTACCCACCTCGGTACGAGAATGCTTGTCGCCCAACGCAACGTAGTGCACCGCACCCTTGGCGAGCGCGGCCTCCACGGTGGCCAGCCGAATCAGCGATGGCTTGTCCCGGTCCGGCTCGAACATGTCGACACCACCGTGTCCGACGACGATGCGGGTTACGCCCTCGGCCGGGGCGAGCCCGTCGAGCACCTCACCCAGCAGGTCGGTGGTTGGCTTCTTGGAACGCCAGGGCGCGGCGACGATCTCGAGGCCTGGACGCACCTCGTGTGTCCCGGCACGGTCGAGCACGACGACGTTCTCCGGCTTCTCCGCGACGAACAGTGCGCTGGTGTAGACCGAGGACGCGTCCAGTGGATCGTGGTTGCCCGGAAGCAGATACACCGGCACGCCGATGCCCCGCATGGCCTCCAGCGACAGGCTGACGTCGCGGGGGGCGAGCTGGTTGTGCTCGAACACGTCACCGGCGACGACGACGAACTCCGCGCCCGTCCGCGCGGCGACCGTGCCCAACTCCGCCACGGCGTCACGGCGCGCAGCCGAATACCGCGGCTGCGCCTCGCCGTTGAGGAAGTGCCGGGTCATTCCGAGCTGCCAGTCGGCAGTGTGCAGGAAACGCATCCGAACCCCTCTCGGCTGTGCTGTGGCGGTCCGTCGTTCGACGGGCATGGCGAGTGTAGGTCCGCGGCCCGACAAGTCATCGGACCTCGGTCGGCATGTGGGCCACCGACCCCCGTCACCGTGCGATTACCGTGGTGGCGGTGAGCGCACCCGAACGCACCCTGCTGCTGATGCGGCACGCCAAGTCCGACTATCCCGACGGCGTCGGTGACCACGACCGGCCCCTGGCTGCGCGCGGTGTCAGGGAGGCAGCCCTGGCCGGCGACTGGATCAGGGCGAACGCCCCGGCCGTCGACGCCGTGCTGTGCTCGTCGGCCACGCGCACCCGTCAGACGCTGGCGCGCACGGGCATCGACGCCGACGTGCGCTACGACGACGACCTCTACGACAGCACGCCGGGCACCGTCATCCGGCTCGTCAACACCGTGCCCGACGACGTCACCACGCTGCTGGTGGTCGGCCACGAACCCACCACGTCGATGCTGGCGCTCACCCTGGCCGACCCGGACCACGGGGACATGGAAGCGGCCGAACGAATCTCGGCGAAGTACCCGACGTCCGCGGTCACCGTCCTGCGGGTGAGCCAGCCGTGGAGCCGGCTGGAGCCGCACTCGGCGACGCTGACCGCCTTCCACGTGCCTCGCTAGCTAGTTGTTGGTGTTGAGCGTCAGCTCCATCAACTTGATCGCCATCCCGCACGAGTCGATGCCTGGCGTCTGCGGGTTGACCCACCAGCCGACCACGCCGGCGGCGTCACTGGCCACCCCGCACGCTCCGCTGGCGTCGTTGGGCTTCATCACGATCGACTGCACTCCGGCGATCGAGCGGCTGTCGACCTGATACTTCAGGAAGCTCGCCACGCTCTTCTCGTTGTCCAGGCTGCCCTGCTCGAACCAGAACCTGGTGATGTCGATCAGACCCGACGGGTTGAGCGCCTGCCACCGGCACAGCGCGCCGACGAAGGTGCTCTGGATGTCGAGCGGATCGGCGCCAACGGTCTTGGCCAGCACGTCCTGGGTCAGGACGTCGCACTCCTTGAGCAGGTTGGGGTAGGTCTTCGCCGAGTTGTCGTTGCGGGGCGTGCTGCCCCCGGCGCCGGCCTTGACGGCCTGGCCCGAAACGTCGCGCGAACAACCGACCAGCATCGTCACCGTGGCCAGCACGGCCAACAGAGCGGTCAGCGCCCGGCGGAACCCGCTGCGGGTACTCACTTCGAGTTCACGATCGACTGGCGGGCGAGTTCCTTGGCGACACCGCAGGCATCGGGGTAGGGCTTCTCGGAGAAGCTGATCGACCACTCGATGAAGTCGTCGTCGAACTGGATGCCGATCTCGCAGAGGCTGGGGCCGAGCTGCGGATCGTCGTTCAACGCGATGAAGCCGTCGTGTCCTTCGATGTTGATGTCCTCCACGCTGGTGCGCGACAGTTCCTCGGTCTTGCGCTCACGACCGATCGGGCTGCCCCGGTACCAGTTGAAGGAGAAATGCGGCCCGAGGATCCCGCCGCCGAGCAGCCACTGGCAGCCGACCGACGTCTTCGCGGTGTTGACGAGCCCGTTGATCTTGGTCAGCTGGGCCATCGTCTGGTCGGTGATGCCTCCGCACTCGGGAAACATCGGACCATGCTTGGCCGCGGCGGGCCCCGCGGGGGCCGCCGGCCCGCCAGAGCTGGTGGGCTGATCGGAACCACCGGAGCACGCTGCAAACAGTGGCACGACGGCCGCAGCCAGCACGGCCAGCGCCTTCGCGTTGCGTCCGCCGCTGCGGTGGCCGGGTCTTCCCATCACGCCCGACACTGTAGCGGCAGCCTCCGGGCACAACCACCGACATGCCGATTGACCAGGAGTTTTCTAAGGAAGTCCACGGGTCCGGGCAGACCGGATGCGGCCGGGCGCGGTGTGCGACAGTTGCTGAATGCTCCTGCGCCTGCTGCGACGGTATGCGGGGCCGTACCGCGGGCTCATCTCCGTCGTCGCTGCCTTCCAGGTCGTCAGCACACTGGCCTCGCTGTACCTGCCGACCATCAACGCGGCGATCATCGACGACGGCGTTGCCAAGGGTGACACCGGCACCATCGTCGAACTCGGCGGCATCATGCTCGGCGTCACGGCCCTGCAGGTCGTCTGCGCCGTAGGCGCCGTCTACTTCGGCTCGCGGGTCGGCATGGGCTTCGGCCGCGATCTGCGCTCGGCGATGTTCCACCACGTGACCGGTCTGTCCGCCGAGGAGACCGCCCGGTTCGGTGCACCGACGCTGCTGACGCGCACCACCAACGACGTGCAGCAGATCCAGGTGTTGCTGCAGATGACCTGCACCATGCTGATCGCCGCGCCGATCATGTGCATCGGCGGCATCGTGATGGCGATTCACCAGAACGCCGGGTTGTCCTGGCTGCTGATGATCAGCGTGCCGCTGCTGGGCCTCGCCAACTACTGGTTGGTGTCACGGCTGCTGCCCATCTTCCGCGCCATGCAGCGGCTGATCGACGGCATCAACCGGGTGATGCGCGAGCAACTGTCGGGCATTCGCGTCATCCGCGCGTTCGCGAGGGAACCCTTCGAGCGGGCGAGGTTCGGCGAGGCCAACCAGGCGCTGGCGGACACGGCGATGACGGTCGGGCGGTTGCAAGCGCTGATGCTGCCCGTCACCACGCTGGTGATCAACGTGTCCAGTGTGGCGCTGATCTGGTTCGGTGGCATGCGCATCGACTCCGGTGAGATGCAGGTCGGTTCGCTGATCGCGTTCCTGTCCTACTTCATGCAGATCCTGATGGCCGTGCTGATGGCGACGATCCTGCTGGTGATGCTGCCGCGGGCCTCGGTGTGCGCCGAGCGGATCACCGAGGTGCTGTCGACGACGCCCGCGATCACCAGCCCGGCGACGCCGACCCGGCCGGCCGCCGTGGCGGGCCTCGTCGAGATCGACGGCGCCGCCTTCAGCTATCCGGGTGCCGAACGGCCCGTGCTGCAGGGTATCTCGCTTACTGCCCGGCCAGGCACGACCACCGCGGTGGTGGGATCCACCGGATCGGGCAAGTCGACGCTCGTCTCGTTGATCTGCCGGCTGTTCGACGTGACCGAGGGGTCGATCAGAGTCGACGGCGTCGACGTCAGGGAGCACGACGTTGAGGCACTGTGGTCGACGATCGGGTTGGTGCCCCAGCGCGGCTACCTGTTCTCGGGCACCGTCGAGGAGAACCTGCGCTACGGCAAGGCCGACGCGACCGACGACGAGATGTGGGAGGCGCTGCGACTGGCCTCGGCCGACGCCTTCGTCTCGGCGCACCCCGACGGGTTGCAGATGCGTGTCGCGCAGGGAGGCATGAACTTCTCCGGCGGTCAGCGCCAACGCCTTGCGATCGCCCGCGCCGTGATCCGGCGCCCGCTGATCTACCTCTTCGACGACGCCTTCTCCGCACTCGACGTCCACACCGACGCGCGCGTGCGGGCCGCGCTGGCCGAGGTCTCGGCCGAGGCGACGACGATCATCGTCTCGCAACGCATCTCGACGGTGCTGGCGGCCGACCAGATCGTCGTCATCGACGACGGCTCGGTGGTGGGCGTCGGGACGCACGCGGCCCTGCTCGCCGACTGCCCGGTCTATGCGGAGTTCGCCGACTCCCAGGCCGTCGCGGTGGGAGAACCCCGATGACCCGACCGGCGCCAGGGCGGTTCAGCGCCGCGGTGACCGCCCCCACCGAACGATCCAAGGACTTCACGGGATCAGCCCTTCGGTTGGCGAGACGGCTGACCCCGCAACGGGTCCCGACGATCGTGGTGCTAGGGCTCGGGATCGTCGGCATCGCCATCGGGGTAATCGGCCCGCTGGTCCTCGGGCATGCCACCGATCTGCTGTTCAGCGGTGTCATCGGCAGGCAGCTGCCCGCCGGGCTCACCAAGGCGCAGGCGATCGAGGCAGCCAGGGCACGCGGGGACGGCACCTTCGCCGACCTGCTGTCGGGCATGAACGTAACGCCCGGGCAGGGTGTCGACTTCGCTGCCGTCGGCCGCACGCTGCTGCTGGCGCTCGCGATCTATCTGCTTGCTGCCCTCATGGGTTGGGTGCAGGCCCGGTTGCTCAACGTCATCATTCAGCGCACGATGGTCGCCCTTCGCTCCGACGTCGAGGACAAGATCCACCGACTGCCCTTGTCCTACTTCGACTCCCGGCAACGCGGTGAGGTGCTCAGCCGCGTCACCAACGACGTCGACAACGTCCAGTCGTCGTTGTCGATGACGATCAGCCAGCTGATCACCTCGGTGCTGACCGTCGTCGCGGTGCTGGTGATGATGCTGACGATCTCACCGCTGTTGGCGCTGATCACGGTGCTGACGGTGCCGTTGTCGCTGTGGGCCACCCGCACGATCGCGCGGCGCAGCCGCGACCAGTTCGTCGCGCAGTGGCGCAACACCGGACGCCTCAACGCCCACGTCGAGGAGACCTACAGCGGCTTCACCGTCGTCAAGACCTTCGGGCACCGGGCGCTGGCCGAGGAGAGGTTCCGCGAGCTCAACGACGACCTGTACCGCGCCAGCTTCGGGGCGCAGTTCCTGTCCGGCCTCGTGTCACCGGCGACCACGTTCGTCGGCAACCTGAGCTACGTGGGCGTCGCCGTGGTCGGTGGCTTGCAGGTGGCGACCGGCCAGATCACCCTCGGCAGCATCCAGGCCTTCATCCAGTACGTCCGCCAGTTCAATCAGCCGCTGACCCAGGTGGCATCGATGTACAACACCCTGCAGTCCGGAATCGCCAGTGCGGAACGGGTCTTCGACTTCCTCGACACCGAGGAGCAAACCGCCGACCCGCCGGACTCGGCTGCCGAGCGCCGCGGGCCGGGCCGCGTCGAGTTCCAGCACGTCGACTTCGCCTATCGGCCCGGCACCCCGATCATCGAGGACCTATCGCTGGTCGCCGAGCCCGGCAGCACCGTCGCGATCGTCGGCCCGACCGGTGCCGGAAAGACCACGCTGGTGAATCTGCTGATGCGCTTCTACGAGGTGGACTCCGGCCGCATCCTCATCGACGGGGTCGACGTCACGGCGATGAGCCGGCACGCGTTGCGCTCCAGCATCGGCATGGTGCTGCAGGACACCTGGCTCTTCGGCGGCACGATCTACGACAACATCGCCTACGGGCGCCCGGACGCCGACGAGGCGCAGGTGCTGGAGGCAGCCAGGGCGGCCCACGTCGACCGCTTCGTACACTCCCTGCCCAACGGTTTTCAGACCCGGATCACCGACGACGGCGGCAACGTCAGCGCCGGCGAGAAACAGCTGATCACGATCGCGCGGGCGATCCTGGCGCAGCCGAGCCTGCTGATCCTCGACGAGGCGACCAGTTCGGTCGACACCCGCACCGAGCTGTCGATTCAGCAGGCCACCGCCGAGTTGCGCCGCGACCGAACGAGTTTCATCATCGCGCACCGGCTTTCGACGATCCGCGACGCCGACGTGATCCTGGTGATGGAGGCGGGGCGGATCGTCGAGCGGGGCAGTCACGACGAACTACTGGCCCGCCGCGGCGAGTACTGGTCGATGACCCAAGCCTGACCTCCCTCGCGAGGAGGGGTTATAGCTCTGGGCCCTCGGCGCGCAGATCGTCGACCTTGGCCATGGCGTCGCGCAACTTTCCCAGCCATTCGTCGGTGTGCTGACCGACCAGCCGGACCGACCACACCAGCGCATCGGAGCGCGACCGCGCCACACCCGCGTCGACGAGGGTGTCGAGCACCTGCCGCTCGGGCTGGCGAAGGCGCGTCATCACCGGAACGGCGATGTGCGTGAACAGGATTCGCTCGGAGTTCTCCCCCGACCCGACTTCGACACCCCAGGCGACCTTGCGCCCGTAGCGGTGCTCGGCCTCGTCGGCGATGCGCATCCGCTCGCCGCGGGTCTCCTCGCGGAAGCGCGCCGCCCGACCCGAGGCGCGGGCGTCGCTCTCCTGGCCGTCGGGTTCTGGGAGGCGCCCGATGACGGTGATCTCCTCGCGATCGACGACGACGGTCGGGTCCCCGGCGAACCAGCCCTCGGGCAGGCGTCCGGCGATCCACTCCGGCGCGTCGGTCGCGTCGGGTTGCTGAGACTGATGCCAGCCGCCGGAGCGGCCGCGGTGATGTTGTTTCATGATTACATGATTACGTTGTTACAGCGATACCGGGGCGAAATTCTCCACGAGCGAACGCGGCCCGGCCGTGCACTCCTAGCGTTGGCCTAGGGTCGGGTTGGAGCACATGGCAATTCGAGCCGAGGAGCGAGACGGTGACCGGACCCAACCCTGGCAGCTGGCAGCCCGACCCCGAGGGACGCTTCGACTACCGCTGGTGGGACGGCCAGGGCTGGTCCGACCAGGTATCCCACCAGGGCCAGCTCGCCACGGCCCCGCTGGGTGCGGCACCCGCGCCCACACCGCAGCAGCAGTCCCCCCAGGCGACGGTGCACGACGCCGGCCAGCCGACGGGTGACGGCTTCGCGGGCATCACCGGCGATCTGGTGGACGGGCGCTTCAGCGAGAAGGAGTCCACCCCGATCGCCAACCAGAACGCCAAGCTGCTGCGCGTACGCCTCGGTGAGCCGTTCATGGCCAGACAGGGCTCGATGGTGGCCTACCAGGGCAACGTCGACTTCGCCTTCGAGGGCGGCGGCGCGGGCAAGTTCCTCAAGAAGGCGCTCACCGGAGAGGGTCTGCCGCTGATGCGATGCCAAGGCCAGGGCGACGTGTTCCTGGCCGAAAAGGCCCATGACGTACACCTACTGAACCTGACCAACTCGGGACTGTCGATCAGCGGCAAGAACGTGCTTGCGTTCTCCGCGAGCCTGGACTGGAACATCGAGCGCGTGAAGGGCGGCAGCATCGCGACGGGCGGGTTGTTCAACACGACGCTGCGGGGCACCGGGTGGGTGGCACTGACGACCGACGGCCCGCCGGTGGTGCTCGACGCCGGCGCGGCCCCCACCTTCGCCGACACCAACGCCGTGGTGGCGTGGTCGGCCAATCTCCAGACCCAGCTCAAGGCGAGCTTCAAGGCGGGTGCGCTGATCGGGCGCGGATCGGGCGAGGCACTGCAGGTCTCCTTCTACGGCCAGGGCTTCGTCATCGTCCAGCCGTCGGAGGGCATCCAGCTGCCGGCGCAGTGACCGCCATGCCACGACCCGTGTGGGGCACCGAGGTCCGCGAGGGTGTCTACCGCGGTCACCCCGGGCTCGTCTACGAACAGGGGCCATCGACGTTCGAGGACCTGCTCGCCGGCACCACGACCTGGACGGATCGAACGTTCCTCGTCCACGGTGACCGCCGAATCTCCTTCGCCCACTTCCGCATCGCCGCCCGGGCGACGCAGGCCCAGTTGCGGGGCCTCGGCATCCGTCCGGGTGATCGGGTGCTGGTCTTCGGCTACAACAGTCCCGAGTGGGTGCTGGCGCTGTGGGGTCTGTGGCTGGCCGGCGCCGTGCCGGTACTGGCCAACCGCTGGTGGAGCCGGGCCGAAATCGACCACGCGATCGCGATTCTCGCGCCGCGGCACGTGCTGACCGACACCGACCTGGCGATCGACGTGCCGTGCGCTCCCCTCGGTGACCTGCGCGAGGCGTTCGACGCAACCGACGACGCCACCGAGGACGGCGCCTTCGCGTCCGACCACGTCTCCGATGCCGACGACGCCGCGCTGATCCTGTTCACCTCGGGCAGCTCGGGCATGCCGAAAGCCGTTGAGTTGTCTCGTCGCTCGGTGATCTGCAATCAGCACGACATCGTGCAGCGCGCGGGCCGGCTACCCCACCTGCTCGACGCGAACTCCACGCAGGTCGTCAGCCTGGCGACCACGCCGATGTTCCACGTCGGCGGCCTGTCGAGCCTGCTGACCCACTTCCTGACCGGCGGCAAGATCGTGATCGCCGAGGGCCGCTTCGACGCAGGCCGGATCCTCGCGATGATCGAACGGGAGGGCATCCAGGTCTGGGGTGCGGTACCCGCCATGGCGATCCGCGTGCTGGAGCATCCCGACTTCGAGTCCTTCGACCTCTCCAGCCTGAAGTCGTGGCCGCTGGGCGGGGCGCCCGTCACCCCGGCGCTGCTGGACCGGATCCGCGCCAAGTTGCCGAGGCTGCGCGAGCGCGGACTCAGCAACACCTGGGGAATGACCGAGGCGGGCGGGTTCCTCACCGTCGCCGACGCACGCGACCTGAGCCGGCACCCCGGGACCGTCGGCCGGCCCTATCCCGTCGTCGAGATCAGGATCGCCGACCCCGACGACGACGGCGTTGGCGAGGTGCTCGCCCGCTCGCCGACGGTGATGAACGGCTACGTCGGCGTCGCGCAGGCGGTCAACGCCGAGACGGTAGACGCCGATGGGTGGCTGCACTCCGGGGATCTCGGCCATCTGACCGAGGACGGCTACCTCTACATCGACGGCCGCAGCAAGGACGTCGTCATTCGCGGCGGGGAGAACATCGCCTGCCCGCACGTCGAAGCCGCGATCGCTACCCATCCGGCGGTCGTCGAGGTGGCCGCGATCGGCCTTCCCCACCCCGACCTCGGCGAGGAGCTGGCCGCGGTGGTGGTGCACCAGGCCGACGCGCCGCCACCGACGGCGGACGAACTAACCGCGCACGTGACGGGCGTGCTGTCGTACTTCGCGATCCCGACCCGCTGGCAGATTCGGGCCGACCCGCTGCCCACGCTGGCCGGTGAGAAGGTCGACAAGAAGTCCCTGGCAACGGCGTTCGACATGGGTGACTAACGGCTACCCATACCCCCTACGGGTATATAGTGGCGAGCATGAGCGTGATGTTGGAAGTCCATGGCATGAGCTGCGAGCACTGCGTCGCCTCGATCACCTCCGCCGTCGCTCCCCTGCCCGGAGTGACCAGCGTCGACGTGGCGCTTGCGGCCGGCACGGTGCGCGTCGAGGGCACCCCGGACGCCTCGGCGGTCGCAGCGGCCATCGAGGACGCCGGGTACGACGTCACCGCGTCGACATGAGCACCGTCACCCTGTCCCTCGACGGGATGACGTGCGCGTCCTGCGCCGCGCGCATCGAGAAGCGGCTCAACCGCATCGACGGCGTGCACGCCACGGTGAACTTCGCCACCGAGTCGGCCTCGGTGGACTTCACCGACACCGTCACTCCCGACCAGCTGGTGGCGGCCGTGGCGGCCACCGGTTACGGCGCGACCGTGCACCGACCCGAGGACGCCAGGAACACCGCGCCTGACGACGGCCATCGGCGCAGACTCGCCGTGTCCGCCGCGCTGAGCCTGCCGGTGCTCGCGGTGTCGATGATCTCCGCGTGGCAGTTCGGCGGCTGGCAATGGGTGGCGCTGGCGCTGACCACGCCCGTCGTCACCTGGGGTGCCTGGCCGTTCCATCGGGCGGCGGTCACGAATCTGCGCCACGGCGCCGCGACCATGGACACACTGGTGTCGGTCGGCGTCCTCGCGTCGTATCTGTGGTCGGCCGCGCAGGTTCTCACCGGTGAACGGCATCAGCACCTCTATCTCGAGGTCGCCGCGGTCGTCACCACCTTCATCCTCGCGGGGCGCTACTTCGAGGCGCGCGCCAAGAGGCAATCCGGCACGGCACTGCGGACGCTGCTCGACATGGGCGCGAAGGACGTGGCCGTGCTGCGTGACGCCGGCGAGGAGCGCATCCCCACCGACCGGATCGTCGTCGGCGACGTCTTCGTGGTGCGCCCCGGTGAGAAGGTGGCCGTCGACGGCGTCGTCGTCGAGGGCGCCTCGGCCGTCGATGCCTCGATGCTGACCGGTGAGCCGGTGCCCGTCGAGGTCGGCGTGGGTGACGAGGTGGTCGGCGCGACGGTGAACGTCGGCGGCGTGCTGCACGTGCGCGCCACCCGAGTCGGCGCCGACACGCAACTCGCGCAGATGGCGCGCCTGGTCGAGGAGGCGCAGAGCGGCAAGGCCGAGGTGCAGCGGCTGGCCGATCGCGTCTCGGCCGTCTTCGTTCCCGTCGTCATCGCGGCGGCCGCAATGACTTTCGCGGGTTGGCTGATCGCAGGCGGATCCGCGACCGCGGCGCTCACCGCGGCCGTCGCGGTCCTGATCATCGCGTGCCCGTGTGCCCTTGGCCTCGCGACGCCGACGGCGCTGCTGGTGGGTACCGGCCGTGGGGCCCAACTCGGCATCCTGATCAAGGGCCCGCAGGTCCTTGAGTCGACCCGCCGCGTCGACACCGTGGTACTCGACAAGACCGGCACCGTGACCACCGGCCGCATGGCCGTGCTCTCCGTCGCCGGCGACGACGAATCCATCCGCCTCGCAGGCGCTCTCGAGAACGCCTCGGAGCATCCCATCGCCAGGGCGGTCGCCGGTCGAGTCGCCGCCGCGGGAGCGCTGCCGCCGGTCGCCGACTTCGTCAACCATGGCGGCGCGGGCGTCGCCGGCACTGTCGAGGGCCACGCCGTGATCGTCGGACGCCTCGCCTGGCTGCGTGACGAGCACGGCCTGCTGCCGCCGGACGCGGAGCTGCTCGAGGCTGCCGAGCAGGCGGAGGCACTCGGCCAGACCCCGGTGTGGGTGTCCGTCGACGGTGCGATCCGGGCCGTCGTCGTCGTCGCAGATACGGTGAAGGACACTGCGGCAGAAGCGATCCGGCTCTTGACCGGCCTTGGCCTGACACCGGTGCTGCTGACCGGTGACAACCAGCGGGCGGCCGCGGCGGTGGCCCGCCAGGTCGGTATTCCATCGGTGGTCGCCGAGGTGCTTCCCGCGGAAAAGGTCGACCACGTCAAGCGGCTGCAGTCCGAGGGCAGGGTGGTCGCGATGGTCGGCGACGGTGTGAACGACGCGGCGGCACTGGCCCAGGCCGATCTGGGGCTGGCGATGGGAACGGGCACCGACGTCGCCATCGAGGCATCCGACCTCACGCTGGTCACGGGCGACCTGCGGGCCGCCGCCGATGCGATCCGGCTCTCGCGCGCCACGTTGCGCACCATCAAGGGCAACCTGTTCTGGGCGTTCGCGTACAACGTCGCGGCCATCCCGTTGGCCGCGGTCGGCCTGCTGAACCCGATGATCGCCAGCGCGGCAATGGCGTTCAGCTCGGTCTTCGTGGTGAGCAACAGCCTGCGGCTGCGGCGGTTCACCCCGTCGCGCTAGTCGACGAGCGTGCGCGAAGTTCGAAGTCTCGCGGCGTGTCGACCCTCAGCCACGCACGCTCACGGAAGTAGGGCCGGCGCGGCGGGCCCGGAACAACTTCACCTCGTCGCTGATGTTCTTCAGCCGACGCGCTCCGGCGAACGACCACGACACCTCGTCGGCGTCACCGACGGCATCCCTGGTGGATTCGGCGACTAGGATCGCGCCGGGGCGCGCGGCACCGGTGACCCGGCTCGCCAGGTTCACCGCCCCGCCGAACCAGTCACCGGCGCGGCTGACCGCCATCCCCGTCGCGAGACCCGCCCGCAACCGGGGGAAGTCCTCGTCGGCCTCGGTGGCGTCGACCAGATCCAGCACCGCCTTCAGGATCGCGGCGGGATCGCTGCTGACCAGCATCACCTCGTCGCCGATGCTCTTGACGTAGCGGACCGGCGGCACCGCGACCTCACGCGCCAGGTCGGCCAGCCGGTGGGCCAGCTTCTCCAGATGCTCTGGCGGGACGGCCTCGCCCAGGCGGGTGAACCCGACGAGGTCGGCGAACGCGATCGTGACGAGCCGCGCACCGGGAAGGGGCTGTCCTTCGGCGCGTTCGGTCGTGGTCACCGCCTCGGCCTCCATGGTGTGCATCAACTGCATGCGCAACACGTCTTCGACCATCGGCCCCAGCAGTGGCGCGACCATCTCGACCAACGCCTCTGAGGCCTTGGCGGTGTCCAGTTCGGTGGCACCGGGTTCCAGCACCGCGGCCAGCGCGGCGTAGCGCATGACGTCGGCCGTCCGCGTCAAACCCTCCGCCAGCACCTGCAGCACCAGCACCAGCTGGTCGGGGTTGATGCCCAGCTCGAGGAACTTCGTGGCGTTGGCGACGGCCCTGCCGTCGGACTTCAGGATGGAGGCGGCATCGGGATCGTCGACCCTGGGCAACCCCACCGCACGCATCATGCGCTCGAGCAGGGCGAGGTCGAGCCCGGACTCCTCGCAGATCTGGCGCGCCGACACCAGCGTTCCATCGTCACCCATGGCGCGGCGGGTGGCCAGGAGCATGGGTGCGAAGGATTCGCGAATTTGCTCGACGGTGAAACCCTCGGCCAGCAGCCACTCGACGAGTTCCATGCGCTCGGTCCGCGCCGTGCCGTCGAGACCGTCCAGCAGGCCCGACGCTTCGATGTCGACGACTTCTCCCACCGTGTCAACGTATCGGAGGATCTGAGAGGATTCGCTGCGATGACCGAACCGATGCGTGAAGGCCTGGCCCCCGTGATCGCCGACGGGGCGCGCGTACTGCTGCTCGGATCGTTCCCCAGCGAGCGATCGCTGACGGCGGGCCAGTACTACGCCAACCGGCGCAATCAGTTCTGGCCGCTGATGGCCGCGCTGTTCGGCGTCGACGCCGAGTTGCCCTACGAGCACCGCATCACCGCGCTCACCGGTCACGGCGTCGCGCTGTGGGACGTCGTGCACAGCTGCCGCAGGGCGGGCAGCCTGGACGCCAAGATCGATCGGAAGACGTTGGTGGTCAATGACTTCGATGCCTTCCTAGCCCAAAATCCCGGCATCGAGCGGATCTTCGTCAATGGGTCGACGGCCTACGAGCTGCTCCAGCGACACGTCACGACCGAGCTGCCCAGCACGCGACTGCCCTCCAGCAGCGGTGCGCTGCCGATGTCGTTGGCGGACAAGCTGACCCAATGGCGGGCGCTGCTCTAGTCAGCTGACCGACGGCCTACGCCCGAGCCACGGCCTTGCCGCCTCGAGCTGCGCCCCCAGCGCGAGCAGCGTCGCCTCGTCGAAGGGCCTTCCCACCAACTGGATCGACGTAGGAATGCCGTCGCCGTCCAGACCCCATGGCACCACGGCGGCTGGTTGACCCGTCACGTTGAACATTGCCTGGAACGGCACCCGGGCCGCGACCAGGGCAAGCGTCGAGATCGCACCGCGGCGCTGGTAGGCGCCGACCCGGGAGGGCCCGGTGGCGGTTCCTGGCGTCAGCACCAGGTCGACGTCGTCGAAGATCGTGGTGACCCGCGCGGTGAGCTCGGCTTCGGCGGCCCGCATCGCCGCCACCCGCCGCGGTGACACCAGGCCACCGACCCTGGCGAACGCACGGGTCCGCCGCTCCAGCCGTTCGGGCCGTGGCAGTGCCGCCGCCGCGTCGTGGACGCCGCGGAAGTACCGCGGCAGCGCCTGGGTGAACACCGCACCCGGCGGATAGTCGGGATCACGCTCGACGACGACGTGTCCGAGCTCGCGCAGGAGCGCACCCGCCTGCCGTACGGCGTCGCGCTGCACCCTTCCCACCCGTGCCATCAACGGTGGAGGCACCTTGGTGCTCAACGCGATTCGCAGCCGCCCCGGATCCCGGCCCGCTGCCGTCACGAAACCCCCATCGGGCGCCGACGACGCGGTGGCGTCGAGGAACAGCGCCGCGTCCTGCACCGTCCTGGCCAGCGGGCCGTAGACGCTCAACCCGCACCAGGCGCCGTCGTGCGGCGCCAGCGGCACCCGGTCCCGTTGCGGCTTGAGCCCGAACAGGCCACTCCACGTCGCCGGAATCCGAATCGAACCCATGCCGTCGGATCCCAGCGCCAGCGCGGCCAGCCCGGCCGCCATGGCCGCACCACTGCCACCGCTGCTGCCACCGGGGGTGAAGTCGGTGTGCCACGGGTTGCGGGTGGCGCCGAACGTCAGCGTCTCGGTGAACGGCCAGATCATCAACTCGGGTACGCAGGTCTTGCCGAGGATCACCGCACCCGCCGCGCGCAGCCTGCGCACCACCTCGGAGTCCTGCGCCGGAGCCGGGCCGTGCGCGCTGCTGCCCTGCGTCGTGACCTCGCCGGCGACGTCGACGTCGTCCTTGATCGCCACCGGAACACCCAGCAGCGGAGCCCGTTCCCCCGCGTCGATTCGGTCCTGCGCGGCCGCCGCATCCTTCCGGGCCGAATCGGCGAGAACCACTCGATAGGACCGCAATTCGCGGTCCAGGCGCGCGATCCGGTCGAGGTATACGTCGAGCAGGGCGGGCGCAGTGACGGTGCCGTCCGCCAGCAGGCGCGCCTGCTCGGCCGCTCCGGTGAAGGCGAGATCGCGAGGGTCCACGCACCCAACGGTAGTGACTCAACCGTGCCTGGTCGCGTATTCGCCAGGGGTGCATCCCAGCATCTTGCGAAAATCGTTGATGAAGTGCGGCTGGTCGTACCAGCCGTGCCGAACGGCCAGATCTGCGAAGTCGACCGACGGGTCCGTCTCGATCTCCAGTGCCGCGTGCTGCAACCGGTAGCGGCAGAGTACCCACTTCACCGGCACGCCGACGTAGCGGCGGAACACCCGCTGCGTTGTCCTGGCGCTCCACGGCGAGTACTCCATCACCTGGCCGACGCGACGCATCCCCTCGTCGTCGCGGAGGCGGTCCAGCAGCGCCGTCAGCGCGACGAAGGTGGGGTCCGGCTCGCCACCGCCGGCGATCACCTCGTCCATCCGCCCCGCCGCCGTCATCACGTCGTCGTCGAGAGGCGTTTCAAGACAGTGCAATTCATCGATGGCGGAAACCACGCGACCGGTCAGCGCACCTGCATCGCAATCGAAGCGCGCCGCGAAGCCACCCGGCCGGAAGCGGGCTCCGACCACCGCGCCCCGTTCTCGCAGCGTGGTGGTGAAGACCCGCTCGACCACGCCGTGCACCAGGGTGGCGGGCAGCGGCCAGCCGTGGCGCGGGGAATCGGCGCCCCACTCGTGGGTGAGGTGCACGCTCGGGAAGGTGATGACGGTGCTGGTGAACGGCGGCTGACCGCGCAGATCCCAGGACACCGTCCACAGGTGCTCGACCCAGCGCGCGGTGTCCTCCGACGGCGCCCAGCGGTGCATGTCGAACTGCGCGGCGGCGGCGGCCCGTCCCACGACGCCGAGCTGCGGGCCCTGCGGTGACGCGTTCTTCCAAGCGTCCATGCGGACGACCCTACGAAACTTCCAGACATGACCATCACACCCATTCCGGAGGGCTACACCAGCCTCACCCCCTTCCTGGTCGTCGACGGCGCCGCGGCGGCCATCGAGTTCTACGTCTCGGTGTTCGGGGCGACGCTGGTGGAGAAGATGCCCACCTCCGACGGCGCGATCGCCCACGCCGAGCTGGACTTCGGCAACGGGCGGCTGCAGCTGTCCGACCCCAACCCCGACCACGGGCTCGAGGCGGTGTCGAGTTCGGCGTCGGTGACGCACTCGATGGTCTTGTACTGCGCCGACGCCGACGCCGTGGTGGCCCGCGCCGAACAGGCGGGCGCCACCATTAGGGAGCCGGTGACGACGTTCGTCACCGGTGACCGGTTCGCCTCGATCGTCGACCCCTTCGGCCAACGCTGGGCCGTGATGACCAGGGTCGAGGAGGTCGATGCCGCCGAACGTGAACGCCGGCTCGCCGAATGGGCCGGCCAGAACGTCTGACGTTCCCACTACGGTGGTCTGGTGTCCTGCGTGTTCTGCGCCATCGTCGCCGGTGAGGCCCCGGCAATCCGCGTCTACGAAGACGACGAGCACCTCGCCATCCTCGACCACCGGCCAATCGTCCGGGGCCACGTGCTGGTGCTCCCCAAGGCGCACACCGTCGACCTGACGGATACGCCGCCGGACACGGTTGCGGGGCTGATGCGGATCGGCCAGCGCGTCGCAAGGGCCGCCCGCCAGTCCGAGTTGCACGCCGACGGCAACAACCTGGTCGTCAACGACGGGCGGGCGGCATTTCAGACCGTCTTCCACGTCCACCTGCACGTGACCCCGCGCAAGGTCGGCGACAAGCTGTCGTTCGCCAAGGGCCTGGTGGTGCGGCGTGACCCGGACCGCGAGGCCACCGCCCTGATCCTGCGCGACGCGCTGGCCGAACTCGACGCCTAGGCACGCAGGACCGCCGGGCCGGAGGCTCGCTCTAGAGGCCCAGGAACGCCCGCGCGTTGCGCTCCAGGGTGGCATCGTCGATGCCGACGGAGTGGGGCAGGTCCAGCGGCTTGGCCACGCCCATGTCGAACGGATAGTCGCTGCCGCACATCAGGTGTGTCGGATCGGTCTGCGCCCGCAGCAGCTCCAGCGTCGGCCCGTCGTGGGTGAGGGTGTCGAACCACAGGTCGGTGAAGGCCTCGCGCGGCGACCGCGTGCCCGTGCCCCGCACGTCGGCACGCTGCTGCCAGCCGTGCTGCCAGCGCCCCACCAGGGCCGGGGCGCAGCCACCGCCGTGCAGCAGGCAGACCCGCAGGCCGGGCAGTTCGTCGAGCACGCCTCCGAGCACCAGAGCCGCTGCGGCCGTGGTGGTTTCGACGGGGTTGCCGATCAGGTTGGTCAGGTAGTGCGACGCCCATTCCGGGCGCGGCAGCTGCATCGGGTGCACCAGCACCGCGAGGTTGCGCTCGGAGGCGACGGTCAGCAGCTCCCGCATCGGCGCCGCGTCGAACGAGGTGGATCCGAGCAGCGGCGGCACGGCGATGCCGCGCAGCACTCCGCTGGCCGAGATCCGCGCCATCTGCTCGCGTGCCGCGTCGACGTCGTGCAGCGACACCAGGCCAAGCCCCAGCAGCCGATCACCGCTGTCCCGGCACACCCCGGCGAGGGCGTCGTTGAAGCTGCCGACGTAGTCACCCACCCCCGGGTCGTCCACGACCGGGAAGGCGAATGGCGGCGCCGAGAGAACCCTGGCGCCCAGCCCGGCGGCGTCGGTGTCGATGAGGACCCGCTGCGGATCGCTCATCGCGGCGGTCTCGATGGACAGCGCCAACTCGCCGAGGTGCAGCTGGCCGTCACGGCCGTGCAGGGGCGGTAGCGGAGAGCCGGGCGGTAGACCGAACAACTCCTCGGGCAGCCAGTGCGCGTGAACGTCGATGGGTCCAGATGTCATGCCGAGGATCCTCCTTGATCACCGCCGCGCGACGGCCGTCGGCGACGAATCCACCATGCTTGCGCGCGCTGCGTAGCGACAATGTCGGCAGCCACATACTTCCGGCCACGTCGTGGCTCGGCTGACACCGAGGCCGGCCGTGGCACACTGGCGCACATGAGCGGCGTACCCCTGTGGGAGAAGTACATCGGTATGCGCCTGCTAGGGGTGCACGACGCGATCTACCAGAAGACCGGCGGCCGCATCGGGCATCACATCCCCGGTGCACCACCGAGCCTGTTGCTGCACACCGTCGGCGCCAAGACCGGGATCGCGCGCACCAACACCCTGAGCTACGCCGTCGACGGCGGGGCCTACCTGGTCGTCGCCTCCAAGGGCGGGGATCCCAAGGCGCCGGGGTGGTACCACAACCTGAAGGCCAACCCGCAGGTCGAGATCAACGTCGGGCCCAAGCGGATGCCGGCCACGGCCAGGATCATCGGCGCCGACGATCCCGAGTACCCGCGGTTGTGGAAGCTGGTCAACGACAACAACGCCAACCGCTACGACGCCTACCAGAAGCGCACCACGCGACCGATTCCGATCATCGCACTGACGCCCTAGAGCAGCTCCTTGGCGAGCAGCTCGAGCGTCTGATTGCGGGCGGGCGCGGTCTGCGGATCGACGCCGCGGAAGGCCGACCCCACGGGGTTGATCATCACCTCGTCGACGTCGAAGTGAGCGGCCAGGGCACGGACCTGGTCGGCGGCCTCGGCCGGCGATCCGACGACGGCCCGCTCGACCCCGGACTCGACGATGGCCTGCTGCTGGTAGGTCAGCTCCAGCACCCTGGCGTCCTCGACCAGGTCCAGCGCGCGTAGCGGCTGACCGGTCCGCAGGAACGCCATCATGTGCAGGTTCGGCAGCATCAGGTCCAGTGCCTCTTCGCGCGTCGGCGCGACGGAGGCGTTGACCGTCATGAAGGTGGTGGGCTCGGCGGCGACGTCACTGGGGCGAAATTCCGAACGGTAGGTGGCCAGCGCCTCCTCGGTGCCCTGCCCGGCGAAGTGGTGAGCGAACACGTACGGCAGCCCCTTCGCGGCGGCCAGGTGCGCGGAGTACATCGACGAGCCGAGCAGCCACAGCCGCGGTTCACCGGCGGCCGCGGGCGTCGCCTTGAGCACGTAGTTCTGGTCGAGCAGGCTGCGGCCACGCAGCGACACCTTGACCCCGGTGGTGCTCATCAGGGCGGCGACGTCGTCGAGGTACTGCGGGAAGTTCTCGATGTCCGAGTCGTCGCGGCCCGCGGCGCCACGCAACGCCATCGACGTCACCGGGTCCGATCCCGGCGCGCGACCGATGCCAAGGTCGATGCGACCCGGCGCGGCGGCCTCGAGCAGCGCGAACTGCTCGGCGACGGCCAGCGGCGCGTGGTTGGGCAGCATCACCCCGCCGGACCCGAGCCGCAGCTGGGTGGTCTGGGCCGCGAGGTAGGCGATCACCACCGGCGGGCTGGTCGCCGCGACGGCGGGCATGTTGTGGTGTTCGGCCACCCAGAAGCGGGTGTAGCCCAGATCGTCGGCGGTCTTGGCGAGCCCCACCGTCGCCGCGAGGGCATCCGAGCTGGTCTGGTCACTGCGGACCGGGACGAGGTCCAATACCGATAGGCGCACGTGTGGTTCAACCACCGAGTCCGCCCGATCGTTCCCCGTCCCCACGATTTCGTGAAGTCACCGGCGGTGAGCCGCTCAGCGCGCCGACGTCGCAAGGGTGAAGACCTCGTCGAGCATTGCCGGGGTGAGACGGCCGGTGAAGGTGTTCTGCTGGCTGGGGTGATAGCAGCCCAGAAGTGTCACCGGACCGTGCGCCGTGCTCAGCGTCGCGGTCGCGAGGTGACCGAACTTGGGCAGCGGCGTGCCGACGGAACCACCTCCCGCGCGCACCATGTCGATGGCCACCCGCCAGGCGAACCCGCCGAGCGCGACGATCACCCGCACGCTGGGAGCGACCAGGCGCCACTCCGCCTCCAGCCAAGGCGCACACGTCGCCCGTTCGGCGGGGGTCGGGGCGTTGTCCGGCGGTGCGCATCGCACCGCAGCCGCCACGCGAGTATCGATGAGCGCCAACCCGTCTGCCGCGTCCACGCTGCGGGGCGAGCTGGCCAGCCCCGCGCGGTGCAGCGCCGCGAACAACACGTCGCCACTGCGGTCGCCGGTGAACACCCGGCCGGTTCGGTTCGCGCCGTTGGCCGCCGGCGCCAGACCCACGATCAGGATCCGAGGCGTGGCCGAGCCGAAGCCGGGTACGGGTCGCCCCCAGTAGGGTTCCCCGGCGTAGGACCGGCGCTTCTCGACGGCCACCTTCTCGCGCCATGCCACCAACCGCTTGCAGCCGCGGCACACGCTGATCTCGGCGTCGAGGTCCTCGACGGTCGTCGTCCGCCTTGCCAGGTTCCGTACCCGGGCCGCCGTCGTCGCCACCGGGGTGTCCGGCAGTGCGGGGTCTCCCGGCCAGCCCGAGCCCGGGGGCACGGGCGAGTCGAAGAGTTCACCCGTGTGCGGATGCGGCAGCGTCATGCCCCCACTGTGCCCGGGCCGAAATTCGCTCGCGCGAGGGCATGGCCGCTGTTAGATTCCAGCCGATACCCATGACCATCACGAAGAACGGCCCGCTGTTCCTGATCTTCTTCGCGGCGCTGGCCGCGGGCGCGGGCAACGGCATCTCCATGGTCGCGTTCCCGTGGCTGGTGTTGCAGCGCAACGGCTCTGCCGTCGACGCCTCGATCGTGGCGATGGCGGGAACGCTGCCGTTGCTGGCGGCCACGCTCATCGCCGGCGCGGCGGTCGACTATCTGGGGCGCCGCCGCGTGTCGATGATCTCCGATGCCCTCTCGGCGCTGTCGGTGGCGGCGGTGCCGGTGATCGCGCTGGTCTTCGGCGTGCAGGCCATCAACGTCGCGGTCCTCGCGGGCCTGGCCGCACTCGGCGCGTTCTTCGATCCAGCCGGGATGACGGCCCGCGAGACCATGCTCCCGGAGGCGTCCCAGCGCGCCGGGTGGACCCTCGATCACGCCAACGGCGTCTACGAGGCCGTGTTCAACCTTGCCTACATCGTCGGTCCGGGCATCGGCGGCCTGTTGATCACCACCCTCGGCGGCATCGACACCATGTGGGTGACCGCAGCGATGTTCGTGTTGTCGATCGTGGCGGTCGCGGTGCTGCGGCTCGAGGGCGCGGGCACGCCGAACCGGGACCACCTTCCGCAGGTGTGGGCGGGCATCGTGGAGGGACTGAAGTTCGTGTGGCGCACGCCGGTGCTGCGCACGCTGGCCTTCGTCGACCTGGCCGCCACGGGCCTGTACATGCCGATGGAGAGCGTGCTCTTCCCGAAGTACTTCACCGACCGCAACGAGCCAGCGCAGCTTGGCTGGGTGCTGATGGCGCTGAGCGTCGGCGGGCTCATCGGTGCGCTCGGCTACGCGGCGCTGTCCAAGTACGCCAACCGGCGCACGGTGATGCTCACCGCGGTGGTGGTGCTCGGCGTGGCGATGACCGTCATCGCATTCCTGCCGCCGCTGCCGGTGATCCTGGCGCTCAGTGCCGTCGTCGGATTGGTGTATGGACCGATGGCGCCGATCTACAACTACGTGATGCAGACCCGCGCGCCCGCCCACCTGCGCGGCCGGGTGGTCGGGGTGATGGGATCACTGGCCTACGCGGCGGGTCCCCTCGGCCTCATCGTGGCGGGTCCGCTCGCCGATGCCGCGGGCCTGCACGCGACGTTCCTGGCCTTGTCGCTGCCGATGCTGGTGCTCGGCGCGGTGGCCATCTTCCTGCCGGCCCTTCGTCACCTCGACGCGGCACCGGAGCACGGCGCTGCGACGTCGCCGAACGCCGCGACCGGGTGACGGCAGTCACGAGGGCGGTCGTTTCACCGCCTACGATCGGGTGATGGACTCCCCGCTGGACTCGCTCATCGCCGAGCTGCCCGAGGGCACGGTGGTCACCGATCCCGACATCGTCGCGTCCTACCGACAGGACCGAGCTCACGACCCCGACGCCGGCGCCGCGCTCGCGGTGGTGCGGCCACGCCGCACCGAGGAGGTGCAGGCCGTCATGCGGTGGGCCACCGCACACCGCGTCCCGGTGGTGCCGCGCGGCGCGGGGACGGGGCTCTCCGGCGGGGCGACGGCGCTGAGCGACGGCATCGTGCTGTCGACGGAGCGGATGCGCGACATCACCGTCGATCCGGTGACCCGCACCGCCGTCACGCAGCCGGGCCTGTTCAATGCCGAGGTGAAGAAGGCCGTCGCCGAGTACAGACTGTGGTATCCACCGGACCCGTCGTCCTACGAGATCTGCAGCATCGGCGGCAACATCGCGACCAACGCCGGCGGGCTGTGCTGCGTGAAGTACGGCGTGACAACCGATTACGTGCTCGGCCTGCAGGTGGTCCTCGCCGACGGCACGGCGGTCCGACTGGGCGGTCCCCGGTTGAAGGACGTCGCCGGCCTCAGCCTGACGAAGTTGTTCGTCGGCAGCGAGGGCACGCTCGGCATCGTCACCGAGGTGACGCTGAAACTGCTTCCGGCCCAGCACCGCGGCTGCACGGTGGTCGCGTCGTTCGCCGACGTCGCGGCGGCCGCGGACGCGGTCGTGACGATCACCGGCAAGATCCGGCCCTCGATGCTGGAGTTCATGGACTCCGTCGCCATCAACGCCGTCGAGGACAAGCTCAAGATGGGGTTGGACCGCAACGCCGCGGCCATGATGGTGGCGGCCTCCGACGACCGCGGTCCGGCCGGCTCCGAGGACGCCGAATACATGGCCCGGGTATTCACCGAAGCCGGTGCGACCGAGGTGTTCTCGACCTCTGACCCCGAGGAGGGCGAGGCATTCGTCGCCGCGCGGCGTTTCGCCATCCCGGCAGTGGAGGCCAAGGGCTCGCTGCTGCTGGAGGACGTTGGCGTGCCGCTGCCCTCGCTCGCCGACCTGGTGGCCGGTGTCGAGAAGATCGCCGAGCAGCACGCGCTGATGATCTCGGTGATCGCTCATGCGGGCGACGGCAACACCCACCCGCTGATCGTGTTCGACCCGTCCGACCAGGCGGAGGCCGAACGCGCCCAGACGGCATTCGGCGAGATCATGGATCTGGCCGTCGGACTGGGCGGCACCATCACCGGTGAGCACGGCGTCGGCCGGCTCAAGCGGCCCTGGCTCGAGGGCTACCTCGGCCCCGACGTGATGGCGCTCAACCAGCGGATCAAGAACGCCCTCGATCCCGACGGCATCCTCAACCCCGGCGCCGCAATCTAGTTCGCCGGGGCCTCGGCGGGTTCGCGACTCGGCCAAGGCTGCGGCAACGGGCGCTTGCGCACGTGCAGCGGCCACCAGAACCACTTTCCGAGCAGCGCCGCCAACGACGGCGTCATCAACGAACGCACGACCAGGGTGTCGAAGAGCAACCCGAGGCCGATGGTGGTGCCGACCTGACCGATCACGATCAGGTGGCTCACCGACATCGCGATCATGGTGAACGCGAACACCAGGCCAGCCGAGGTGACCACCGAACCCGTGCCCGCCATCGACCGGATGATGCCGGTGTTCAGCCCGGCATGGAGTTCCTCCTTCATCCGGGACACCAGCAGCAGGTTGTAGTCGGCACCGACGGCCAGCAGCACGATGACCGACATCGGCAGCACCATCCAGTGCAGCGGTATTCCGATGACGTGCTGCCACAGTAGAACCGAAAGGCCAAAGGAGGCACCAAGACTCAGTACCACGGTCCCGACGATGACGGCCGCGGCCACCACCGCCCTTGTGAGCAGCACCATGATCAGGAAGATCAGGATGAGCGCGGCGACGGCCGCGATGAGCAGGTCGTAGTCGGCCCCCTGCTGCATGTCCACATAGGTGGCCGCGCTGCCGCCGACGTACACGGTCGAACCCTCCAGCGGGGTGCCCTTGATGGCGTCCGCGGCGGCGACCCGGAGCGGCTCGATGTGCGAGGTCCCCTCCTCGGTCAACGGGTCGCCCTGGTGGAAGATCGTGAACCTGACCGCGTGGCCGTCTGGCGAGAGGAACAGCTTGATGCCTCGCTTGAAGTCCGCGGTCTGGAACGCCTCCGGCGGCAGGTAGAAGGTGTCGTCGTTCCTGGCGGCGTCGAAGGCCTGACCCATCGCCGTCGAGTCCTGCTGCAGGGCGATGTTCTGATCCTGCTGGGCCTTCTGCGCCTGGTACTGGTTCAGCAGATATTGCTTCTGGTTCTTCATCGTTTGGATCATCGCCGGCATCACCGACGCCATCTGCGGGGTCAGTTCGGCCATCCGGTTGAGATCCGGCACGATGTCCTGGAAGTCATCGGACATCTTCGCGATGCCGTCAAGGGAGTCGAAGACCGACCGGACCGACAAGCACATCGGGATGTCGTAGCAGTGCGGTTCCCAATAGAGGTAGTTGCGGATCGGCCGGAAGAAGTCGTCGAAGTCGGCGAGGTGGTCGCGCACCTCCTTGATGTCGTCCGAGGTCTTGCTCATCTTGGCGGCCATCTTGCTGGTGACGTCGGCCAGCTGCAGGGTGATCTCGTACAGCTTCTGCTGTGAGTCGATCGTGGTCTGCATCTCATCGGCCTGCTTGAGGGTATTCGCCAGGACGGTCTGCTGATAGTCGTTGTTCATCAACTGACCGGTGCCGCTCTGGCCGACGTTGTAGGCCAGCGAGGCGTGCTCGATCGGCTTGCCGTCGGGACGGGTGATCGTCTGCACCTGAGCGATCCCGTGCACGTGCACCATCGCCTTGGCGATCTTGTCGATGATCAGGAAGTCGGCCGGATTGCGCAGATCGTGGTCGGCCTGCACCATCACCAGCTCCGGATTCATCTTGGCCTCGGAGAAGTGGCGATTGGCTGCGGCATAGCCGACGTTGGCCGGGATGTCGGCCGGCAGGAAGATGCGGTCGTTGTAGGTGGTGTGATAGCCGGGCAGCGTCAGCAGGCCGACGAGGGCGAGCACGACGGCGATGATCAACACCCCGCCAGGCCAGCGAACGGTGGCGGCGCCGACGCGGCGCCAACCGCGAGACTTGGCCTTGCCCTTGGGTTCCAGCACGCGACCGATCCGGGTGACCAGCGAGATGACGGCGGGCCCGAGGGTCAGTGCGGCGGCCACCACGATCGTCATGCCGACCGCCAGCGGGAAGCCCATGGTCTGGAAGTACGGCAACCGAGTGAAGTGCAGGCACGCCGTCGCCCCGGCGATGGTCATGCCCGAGGCGAGCACCACGTGCGCCGTGCCGTGGAACATGGTGTAGTAGGCCGACTCTCGATCCTCGCCAGACCGCCTGGCCTCCTGGTAGCGGCCGATCAGGAAGATCGCATAGTCGGTGGCCGCCGCTATGGCGAGGGTCACCACCATGTTCGTCGCGAACGTCGTCAGCTTGAAGACGTCGTAGAAGCCGAGGAACGCAACGATGCCGCGGGCCGAGAGCAGCCCGACCACCACCATCGACATGGTGATCACCACCGTGACGACGGAGCGATAGACGAGCAGGAGCATGACGATGATGACGGCGAACGTCAGGCCCTCGATCGTCTTCATGCTGGCATCGCCGACGGCGTTCTGGTCGGTCGACGTCGCGGCCGGCCCCGTCACGTACGCCTTGACGCCCGGGGGTGCCGGTTCGGCGTCGACGATGTGCCGCACGGCCTCCACGGATTCGTTGGCCAGCGCCTCGCCCTGGTCACCGGCAATGTACACCTGGACGTAGGCGGCCTTGCCGTCGATGCTCTGCGCGCCGGCCGCGGTCAGGGTGTCACCCCAGAAGTCCTGGACGTGCTGCACGTGCTGGGTGTCGGCTCGTAGCTTGCGCACCATGTCGTCGTAGAAGGCGTGCGCATCCGCACCGAGGGGGTCCTCACCCTCGAGGACGATCATCAGCGAGCTGTTGGTCTTGTACTCGCCGAACACCTCACCGACGCGTTTGGTCGCGATCAGCGCCGGAGCGTCCTTGGGACTCATCGACACCGCCCGCAACTTCCCCACCTCTTCGAGCTGGGGCACGGCGGTGTTCAGCAGCGCGACGATCGCGACCCACACCAGGACGATGGGGATGGCGAAGGCTCGGATGAAGCGTGGGAGCCCGGGGCGGGCGGCGTGGCGCGCGGTGGGAATGGCGTCCGTCGGGGTGTCGTCGACGGCGTCACCGGCACCGGACCGTTTGAAGATGCTCATGCGGCCTTCACCAGGCAGTACGTCGCGGCATTCACGCCCTCGGCCGTCCTTTCGTCCTTCACCACGTGATCCACGGTGACTCTGCAACCGATCGATTGGCCGTCGCCTTGGGCAAGCAGATTGGGCATGACCGACGGCACCGTCGTCGTGAGCGTCAGCGACCATGGCAGGCTGACTTCACCGGTGCGCTGGGGCAATCCGTTGAGGTCGGCGTAGTTGACGATCGCGGTCGACCCCGATCCGAACACCTCGTAGGTCACGACCTTCGGGTTGAACTTCTGGGCGGTGTCCGAACCCACCGGCGTCACCACCGCCCCGTTGGAGCCGAACACCGAGCGGAAGTACGACACGCTCACGGCCCCAACGGCAATCGCCACGACCACCAACACGGGCAGCCACACGCGCTTCAGCACGGCGATCATCGTTGCCGCCCCAGCGGCGTATCAGCAGAGCGTGAAGGCGAGTTGGCCAGCGTCGAGTGACGCGCGGTGACGGCGATCAAGAGTCGAGCCTTTCCGAGTGGACCCGCCGACCAGCCACAGCCGGTCGTGTAGGTAGTCAACCTAAACGCATAAGTGGATAAGCACAATCCACTTATGACGGCGATCACTTAGACTCTTGGACGTGACCGAGGGCGAGACACCCCGCCGAGCACTCCGCAAGGACGCGGAGCGCAATCGCCGGCGCGTGCTCACCGCCGCGCGTTCGCTCTTCGCTGCGCGTGGGCTCGAGGCAACGCTCAACGACGTCGCCCACTACGCCAACGTCGGGGTCGGGACCGTCTACCGGCGGTTCGCCACCAAGGAGGAGCTCCTCGAGGCGATCTTCGAGGACGGCATCGAACAGATCGCGGCACTGGCCGAAACCGCGCTGCAGCACGATGATTCGTGGGCCGGCTTCGTCTGGTTCGTGGAGCAGTCGTGTGAGCTGACGGCCACCGACCGCGGCCTGCGCGAGATGCTCTACAGCAAGGCCTACGGCGGCTACCGCGTCGAGTGCGCCCGGCTACGGCTCGATCCGTCCGTCTCCAAACTCGTGGAGCGAGCCAGGAACGACGGCTACCTGCGGCCCGGCATCGGCCCCACCGACATGCCAATAGTGAGCCTGCTGGCCGGCTCCGTCGTCGAGTGGGCCGGTCAGGTCAAATCCGATCTCTGGCGCCGTTACGTGGCCCTGCTCCTCGACGGCATGCGCTGTCACCCCGGTCAAGACCCGGTCACCGTCGACGCGCTCGAGGACGAGCAAATGGATGCCGCGATGAAGGGCTGGCACCCGGCGGGGTGACCATCCGGACGTGGATCCTCGAAGTCATTGCCGAAACGACAAGACTAGGCCCATGTGGTTGCGCGAACTTCACTCATTGCCACGAATGAGCTAGTTCCCGTGCGGGTCGGCCGAATTGAGCACCGCGACGGCGTGCTCGTAGTCCCCGCGTGCCTCCGAGTAGCGCAAGAACTTGACGTTCTCGACCTGGATCTCCTTGGCATCGGGCTGGTTCTCCAGGATGTCCACCACCTCGTCGACGAAATCCTGTAGCGGCATTGCCCACTCGCTGTCGCGCTGCCCGGGGACCAAGTCGGTCCGCACCGCGGGCGGTTCGAGTTCCTGGAACTCCACCGACGAGCCGGCGAATTGCAGGCGCAACGTCTCGGTCAGCAGGTGGATCGCCGCCTTGGAAGCGTTGTAGCTGGGGGTGACCCGCAACGGGGTGAACCCCAGCCCTGAGGAAACGGTCATCACCGTGGCCGCCGGCTGCTTCTGCAGGTGCTCGATGAACGCGGCGATCAGCCGGATCGGGCCGAGCACGTTGGTGGTGATGGTCGATTCAGCCGACGCCAGGAAGGTCTCGGGGTGGTGCCAATCCTCGATGCTCATCACACCGGCCATGGTGATCAACACGTTCAGGTCGGGATGCGCGGCCAACACCTGCGCGGCGACGGTGGTGATGTCGTCCGGGTCGGCGGTGTCGATCCGGACCGCATACACGTCGGGATGCTCGGCCACGATCCGGTCCAACAGCTCTTGCCGGCGTCCGCCGACGATGACCTTGTTTCCCTTGTCCCGCAGGGCGAGTGCCAGGGTCAGGCCGATACCACTGGTGGCGCCAGGGATGAAGACGGTGTTGCCGGAAATCTTCATGTTGGTTGTCTCCTCAGAGGGTTGGGACATACGGGAACACCGGTGTTGGCTTGGCCGTCACCGATTCGGCGCCCACACCGACGGTGACGGGCGCGTTGAAGGCGAGGCTGAACATCACCTCGGGAGCGTTGTCGATCAGCGAGCGACCGTTGAATCCCGCGAAGCCGAACGCCGCGGCGGTACCCACCGTGTAGGGCAGCACATTCGGAAAGATCAGCCGCGCAACGGTTTCACCGTACCGGTCAGGGTCGTGCGCGGTGCCGTACGCCCCGACACAGGCAGCGATCCGGGCTGCCACCGGCTCACCGTAGGTGGCGTAGTCGTCGCGCGGGACGCCCGCGTTGAGGGCGTCGCCGAGATGCTCGTCGTACTGGGTGAACAGCGGGTGGATCATCGGCAGCCCGACTCGGTTGATCGAGCGCCAGCCCCCGGCGTCGGTGGCCAGGGTGGCCACCGCCCACATCCCGATCCGGTTGTCCGCACGACGCGGAGTGAACTCGGCATCGGGTAGCTCGAGCACGAGCGAATGTACCGTCGCGCCGGCGAACAGGTTGGCGCGGCGCTCCGACGCCCCCAACCAGGCGTCGATGGTGGTGCCGTCTAGCAACGCGTGCCCAACGGCGTGCAGGACGTCTGCGTCGATCCAGAACGGATCGCCCGCCCGGCCGGCCCACGCCCGAACCCCGCCCGCCGTGGTGACGGCGGTCCCGGTGCACCCATGCAGCAACTCGATCCCCGTCGCCGCCGGCTCCGTGGCGGCGGCGCCGGACAGCCGTTGCACCGAGAACCGTTGCTGCCCTTGTTCTTCCGCGGGAGCGAAGGTCACCCGGTAGGTGAGGTCCTCGACCGCGTCGCCGTCCAGGTCGACCTTGAACTCGTAGCGGCCCTCCGGGTGGAATCCGGGGACGGGGATGTCACCGCCGAACGAGTGGCAGACGTTGATCACCAGGACGGTGCCGGTCTGACCGGCGAACAGGTACAGGTCGGTGATGTCGAGCCGGATATCCTGACGCGCCAGCGGCGAGTCGAGGTGATGCGACATCAGTCGACCCTCCGGGACACCGGGGTGAGTAGCTCGCCGAGGCCGACGCGGTGCAGCATCTCGGCCTTCAGCCGGTCCAGCACGGCAAAGCCGACATCGGCACCGTCCTGGCTGGGGTCGATGTGCACGGAACGGCCGGGCGCCGAACGGCGCGGCCACCACGTCCGCCACCGCGGAGGCGACGGCACCCGGGTCGGCATCGGTCGGCACGATGGAGTTGAATGCCTCCTGCACCCGGGCCTCGAAGCCGGCATAGGGTCCGTCCTCATAGGCGGCTGCCACGGCGCGATCAGCAGGGACTCCCGCATGCGCGAAATGATTCGTGCCCGAGGTGAATGCGCCCGGCACGATGATCGTCGTCTCGATACCCCACAGGGACAGTTCCCTGGCGTAGGAGACGGCGAGCGCATCCATGGCGTTCTTGGCGGCGAAGTACGGCGCGAGATACGGCGGTGTACCACCGGCACAGCTGCTGCTGGATACCCACACCAGCAGGCCGCGGCGGCGCGCGCGCAGATGTGGCAGTACGGCCCGATTCACGCGCTGGGTGCCGAGCACGTTTACGTCGTACAGCTGCGCGAGCTGCTCGGGCGTGAAGGCCTCGGCGGGGCCGTAGACCATGTGGCCGGCGTTGTGGACCACGACGTCAATGCGCCCGCCGCCCGCCAGAATCTCCGCGACCGCGGCGTCGACGGACTCCTGGGATTGCACATCCATCTCCACGATGCGCAGATCGATGCCCTCGGTGCGGGATAGCTCGGCGTAGGCCCGTGCACGGGGCGCATTACGGCCGGCGACATCGCGCATGGAGGCGTACACGGTGTGTCCCGCCCGGGCGAGTGCCTCCGCGATGAGTTGGCCGAAACCGCTGGAGGCTCCGGTGATCAAGACGACGTCATGGTCCATGCGAATGAGCGTGCCTGACCAGCAACCATCTGTCACATGCATATCTATGATGATCTACATGCTCACCACGCATATCGACAGAGTGGACCTGAATCTGCTCACGCCGCTGGTCGCCCTGCCCGAGGAACGCCAGGTCTCCCGTGCCGCCGCGCGGGTGGGCCTGAGCCAGCCGGCGATGAGCCGCGCGCTGCAACGGTTGCGCCGGGTGCTCGACGATCCGCTGTTGGTGCGCGACCCGGACGGCTCACGGCTCACGGCTCGGGCAGAGGACATCTATGACCAACTCACCACGGTCGTCCCTCTGTTACAACATCTGTTGTCGCCCAACGACTTCGACCCAAGTCAGTCCAGCGCGCCGGTCAACGTAGCCGGTAGTGACTACGCCGTGCATACGCTGGGTCCCGCGATCTGCCTGCAGGTGCGCACCCAGTCCCCCGCTACAGCGGTCCGCTTCCACAATCTGCGGCTGGACGGAGTCATCGAGCAGATCCGCAGTGGCGCAGTTGATATCGGACTGTATGGTGGGGACCTACCGCCGGATCTGCAGGCCGAAACCCTCTTCGTCGAGGACTTCGTCTGCGTGCTGGCCCATGATCACCCACTCGACGGTGCCGCCAGCATCACGCTCGACGACTATCTGCGGTTCCCGCATATCGTCATCGACACTGCGGATGGACGGCAGACCGCCGTCGACCGTCCCCTGGCGTCGCTGGGGTGCCCGCGCAACGCCGCCGTCACGGTGCCGTACCACTCGTCGGCACTGGCCCTACTACCCGGAACCGATTTGATCGCAACACTTCCCGCTCGACTGCGCGAGGGTTGGAACGGTGCACACACGCTGCGGGCGCAGCCCGCGCCTACCGAAGTCGCCACCCTGCCGTATCACATGATCTGGAACCGCGTCTTGGACAACGATCATCGGCACGCCTGGCTGCGCGACGTCGTGCGGGCGGCTGCCGGCTAGTCGAGGCCGCGCGGCGGGGTTCGAGGGCACGAGCCAGGTGCTCATCGTCGTCCACTCCTTCCCATGAAGAGATGCATCGGTCTACCGCCGGTCGACGGTGATCCGCCCGTCGACGATGGTCAACGCCAGCCCGCGGAGGTTCTGGATGTCCTTGGTGGGGTCGGCCCCCACCACGAAGAGATCAGCGCGCCTGCCAGGCTCGATGACACCCAGATCAGGGCGCCCGCAGTGCCGCGCCGCAGCACTGGTTCCCGCGACCAGGACCTGGATCGGATCAAGCCCGGCAGCCACCATCAATTTGGCCTCGTCGAGGGTGTTCTTGCCGAACTGCCCACGTCCGCAGAAAGAATCACTTCCCAGCGCCAAGCGCACACCCGCATCGCCGGCCTTCTTCAGATTCCCTCGGGCGGCGGGATGGATCGCGTCGTGGATCCACAGCGTCGGCGTATAGGTGACGTCACCCAGACGCATCACGTCGAACAACGCGCTATCGGTGACCGGCTCGACGGTGACACCGTGCTCGAGGCCGTCGGCACCCGCGTCGATCGCCTCCCTGGCGGCATCCTGCTGGGTGGTGTGGACCGTCACCCGCAGACCCTGCTCGTGCGCGGTCTCGATCCCGGCCCGCAAGAGCTCCAGCGGAAGGCGGACCAACTCGACAGTACGGTCGAAGGCCACGTTCTGCCAGACATACGGCGATGCTCCGCGGCTCTCACACGCGCCTTCGGAGAGCAGCTTGATGGCATCGACACCCAGGTCGGCAAGGCGGCGTACCAGGGCGCGCATCTCCTGGGGGTTGGAAACTTCACCAGTGAACCGTGCACGCGCCCAGGGGTTTTCGGCGAACACGGTCGAGGCGGGGTGCCCATCGCTTGCGGTGATTCCGCAACCGGTGGTGAGCAACCTCGGCCCCTGTAGCGTGCCGTCGGCCAGGTCTGCTCGTGTCTGCAGGATGTGCTCGGTGGGATCACCGACAGACTTGACGGTAGTAACGCCGTGCTGCAGGAAATCATCGAGATGCCTGGGCAGATCATGTTCCTGGAAAGCGCGCAGAGATCCCTCGTCGGTAATCGACCGCACGTCGTAGAGATGTACGTGGGTATCGATCAACCCTGGCAGCACCCAGCCACCGGCAACGTCGATGATCCGGTTGCCACGCCGGGGTTCTGGCGAGACTTCCACGATGCCGCCGCCGGCGATCGCGACATCGCGAAGGCCGTCGTGTACGCGCAGTCCGTCGAAGAGGTGCGCGCCGCGCAGGACGAGATCGACATCGGCGGCACGTTCACGAACGACGGCCACGGTGGTACTCCAATCGGTTGACGGGCGAGGCCGCGCGACCCGGCACGGGCGAATCGCGCCCATTAGGTTACAAAATATTACCTGGTATGCAAATAGCGCCAGGTATTCTTTCCCGATGGCAGAGGTCCGACCGCCGCTCACGTCGTGCCGATACACCGAGGACGCCTTCAGCGTCCTGGGTAAGCGCTGGATGGGCTTGCTCATCGACCTGCTCCTGCAGCGCCCCGCTCGCTTCAACGAACTCCATGCCGCGTTGCCCGTTCTGTCCAAGCGTGTCCTCAGCGAACGGCTCACCGAGCTCCAGTCGGTCGGACTGGTGCAGCGCGACGTCGATCCGGGCCCTCCAATTGCGGCGACGTACCGACTCACCGAGCGCGGCAAAGGACTCGGACCGGTCATGGACGCGCTCCGGGTGTGGGCCGGCGCTCCGGCAGACGCGGACGGCCGACCCATTCCCCCGTCCGCGCGCTGACGGGGCCTACTCGCTCAACCGCGCGGTGCATTAGGTGCAGTTCGCTGTTCACGGGCCGGTAACGCCGAGGCCCGCCATGACAGCTGCTACGTCGCTCAGGCGTCCGGGGCGTCATCGGCTCAAATCAGTACAGGGTCTGCATACTGCTCCTGGCTCTTTCATGTACGCAGAGCACCGCGGCACTTACCGGTGAATCATTACAGGCCAACGTCATCGAGAACCTTGGTCACGAACAACGGATAGGTGAATGGAAGCAAGACCGCGCTTGGATTACCGCCCGAGCCAGGATGAGAGCGGTCAGCGCGAGTTTCCCCAACCGACATCTTGATGAGTAGGGAGGAAATTCACCCGGCCTCGGACCGCGGGCTCGGACCTGGCCTCCAGCAGCCGGCCCCCTTGAGTGACACCACCAGTGTCAGCGTGGCCAGGGACTTGTCACCTTCCCCGAAACGCCTTACACGCACTGGTCTCGGGGTCCCAATGCCGACGAGTTGGTTCATGCGTCGAGGCAGGGTACCTCGAACTCACTGTGTCACCGCAACTCTCGCGGCGGTGGACTCATCAGCGTGGAAAGCGCCCATCGGACCGTTCTGGCGGGACGGCCGAGCAATGTCTCCAGTTCACCCGTCGCGTTCTCGTAGAATCCGTCGGCGACCATGTGCACCAAGGTGATGAGGTGTTCAGCTGCGTGCGGATTTACCTCGTAAAGCGTTGAGCGAATGTGTGTTTCGATCCAGTCGTCGGCGTCTTGCGAAGCGTAGGCCACGGGCCGCCCGAGTACCGCCGCGTAGTCCTCGGCCAGTTGGTACATGTCGATCGCATGCGCACCAGTGAGCGCATACGAATGCGCAACGTGATCCGACGGTTCGGCGAGGATGTTGGCGCACACGGCCGCGACGTCGTAACCCGCGATCGGCGCGATGCGTTTCGTCCCGAAGGGCAGGCGGAGCTCGCCGTCGTCGACGATTGATTGCATTGGGAATCGCGACAGGAGAGGATTCTCGACGAAGACGGTGGCTCGAACATTGACGACCGGCAACCCCGACCAGTCGAGGACTTGTTCGGCGACCCAGTGGGCCCGCTGCTGCGGCGACCATTGAGTAACGTTGGTGCCCAATGCTTGTCGCCGCTGGGCGAGCGGGGCAGTCATCAGATCGAAGGTCATGACCGCCTGCTCGTACTCGGACATGTTGACGAAGACTTCGATGTCTCCTCGTGCCCGCGCCGCGGCGGCCATCAGCATCACCGCATCGGAGTAGTAGCGCGACAAACTCATGCTGAAATACACGCGGCGGCATCCAGCTAAGGCTGCGCTGACGTCGGCGACGTCGAGAAGATCGCCGACGAACACCTCGGCGCCGATGCGGCGCAACGAGTCGGCGCGCTCGTCATCACGCCGTACGAAAGCCCGAACCGGATAGCCCTTGGAAATCATCATTTCGACGATCAGTGGGCTTACCGCGCCGACGTCTCCGCCGGCACCGGTGACCAGGACCGCTGCTTCCCGGGTCATCACGCCTGGCCGCTTGACGTCACGGTGGCCAAGAAGTCGCTGCGATGCTCGTGGATGAAATCGGCAAAACGGATGGGTGGCCGACCGAGCAAGTGGGTCAGCCGGTCGGGGTCCGTCTCGGCCATCGCTCGGAACCTGTCGCCATCCTCACGCCACATCTTGGTCGTCGCCGACAAGTGCTGCACCGTAGTGGTGTCGGCGACCTCGCCCAAAATCGCCAACTGCTGGTTCCATTCGTCCTCTGACAGCGGCTGATAGCTAATCGACTGACATGTCTCACGTCCAATCACGGCGGCGACCTCGGCGTGGCTCATGAGCTCGGCACTGGGGATGAGTGGGGTGCGCTCGTCGCCGAAGAGCTGCGGATCCATCAGGGCCCGAACGCATACTTCTGCGGCGTCCCCTCCAGCCATCCACTGGATGGGAGAGTCACCGTGGTAACTGGCGAACTCGCCCGTCTCCCGGATCGCAGAGCCGAAGAACACGTTGACCATCTCATAGAAGTGGGCGGCGAACTTCAGGGCCACCGCGCTGCGCAGCACACTGGTGATCAGCTCATCGGCCACGTACTGGTCGCGCCCGTAACCGCTTGGGCTGTCGGCCTCGCTCGCCGTTCCCATCGAGCAGACCACGACGTGAGGGTCGCTTCCGACTTCCCGGATCGCCGAGACGAGGTTGGCTGCCGCACCGATCACGCCGGCGGCCACCGGGTGAGCGAACTGCACCGCGCCGACGTTCTCGAGCGCAGGAACCAAGGTGCGACGGTCGGCGAAGTCTCCGAAGACCACCTCTGCGCCTTGCTCCCGCAATGATTGGGCACGATCGTCGTCATGCCTAACCAGCGTGCGCACCCGACGGCCACGCTCCCGCAGCAGCGTGACCACGGCGGCGGCGGTCCCCGTGGCCCTGCCAGTGGCGCCGAATACCAAGATCACGTCGCTTTGACCGTCCTGCTCGCTCACGGTGTCGACTCCCTATCCATCCATGGCGACATGTGGCCAGGCGGGCCGTCGCAGCGTGTCGCGCGGCCCGCGTCCACCGTGTCGCAGCCAGTTACTTGTGGTTCGCAAGTCACTGTGAATGTACTTGTGACGAGTTCACTTGTAAACTTGAAGTATGTCTGCCAGGCGGCCGGGGTCCCGAGATGAACCGCATGCAAGGCGGTCCGAGTGCGCAATCGCCGGTGTCCTCGACATCGTCGGCGACCGCTGGTCGCTGCTCATCGTGCGCGATCTGTGGCTGCGCGGAAGGCTGCGGTTTCAGGACTTCGCCTCCATGGTTGGGCAAGAATCCATCCCCACCAACACCCTGGCCGCGCGGCTTCGCCTTCTCGAAGAGGCCGGGATACTCAACCGCGAGAAATACCAAGACCATCCCGAGCGGTTCGCTTACGAACTAACGAGCAAGGGCAGCGCCCTCGTGCCAGTCCTCGAATCGATGGCGCAATGGGGAGTCGCCCACATACCGCACACCCGCGGGTTCCTCTGAGCAGTCACGGTTTCCGCCATATGGCCGCAGGACGCCGGCGGAAGGGAAACACGCTGAGTCTCCGCTGAGCCAAGTGCGTGATCCATCGGGCGGGCGCCCGTCGGGTGCGAGAAGTCGCAACGCTCGATCTCGGAGATTTCATCGCGCTTCGAGCAATTGCTTCAGGAAAGCGCTCGCCAGGGGACTTGTCACGCGACCTCCACTCGCATCCAGCCGGACGATCACCGGCCTTGCGAAGGCTGGACTCGTCACGCGCGTCACCGACCCCGTCGATTCCCGCAAGATCATCCTGACGCTCACACCCAACGGAGCCGCGGCGGTCGAACGGATCGGTCGTGAGATCCGACCCTCGCTGCAGCGTCGCCTGGACACACTTCCCGGCGACGATGCCGCCAGACTGCTCGCGGCTCTCGAAACCCTGCTGGAATGTGATCCGCCGCAATAGACGTGCTACGGATCCGGCGGGACCTGAAGTAGTTTCCTCGCACCTCGTCGGCGTCATTGACGCTCGAAATCAGGCAATCTAGGTTGTCAATCGTGGATACTGAGCCGAACGTGGACGCGCTCGCCGCGGTGATCTATCAAGCAGTCTCGCTGATCTCGCGCCGGGCCAAGCACCTGCAGGCCGCCGGTGAGTTGACGTTGCCTGAGCGGGTAGCGCTCGCGAGATTGGACCGTGGCGGCCCGACCTCGGCGGCGGAATTGGCACGGGTCGAGCAGATCAGCCCGCAGGCAATGCGCGTGACGCTTGCGTCGCTGGAGTCACGAGGCCTGTTGCGGCGGGCGTCCGATCCGAACGACGGCAGGCGCCAGGTGATGTCGTTGACCCCGGCAGGTGCCGCGAGGGTGCACTGTGACCGCGATGCACGTGCCCAACGCTTCGCCGAGATCCTCACCCAGGAGTTCAGTGTCGCCGAGTTGCGGACGTTGCAACGGGCTGCGCCACTCATCGAACGGCTGGGTGCACGCTTCTAGACGGGTCCAACGTCCCGCGGTGTGGCCCTACGCGTTCAAGGCCGTCTCGTATTTGGTGGAGTCCACGACGTCGGCCTCGATGGGCAGAACCTTGTCCAGCAGGACGCGATTCACCTCCGGGTCGGGATCGGCGACGCAGTCGGACAACACGATCACTCGGTAGTCGAGGTCTGCGGCCGCCTCTGCCGTCGCCACTACGACGCCGCTGGTCGCAATGCCGGTCAGCACCAGGGTGTCGATGCCGCGGGCTCGCAGCTCCTGTTGCAGCGGGGGTGCGCTGAAGGCGCCGACCTCGTGTTTGACGATGACGGGTTCACCGTCGAGAGGTGCGATTTGGGGATCTAGCCGAGTCTCGGGACTGCCGATAAGCATCTCGTTGCCTTCTCGGAAGCGCGCGAAGGCCTTGTCGTTGGGCGAGATGTCGAGATGGCCGGGGGTGAAGGCGGTCGCAACGAAGATGACGCGGACACCGGCGCGGCGGCTGGAACGTTCCGCCTCGGCCGTGCGCGTCAAGGGCTCCTCGGCAGACGCACCGGCCATGTCGGTGATGGCCTGCTGCATGTCCATCACCAGCAGGGCGGTGCGCTCGGGATCGACGGCAAGCGGGATGCCGGGTGAAGCGGACCTTGCGGGCGCCGTGGCCAGGGCAGGCGGCGGTGATTGGGTCGGGGTGTGGCCGCACGCTGAGATCAGGACGGCCAATAGTCCGTAGCGGACGCTGCGGCGAACGACCCGTGTCAGCGCAGTCATGGTGCGGGCGCTGTCCAACCTCGGGCGGCGGAACCACGTCCAGGGTCTGGGGGTGGCATCAGATCGCGCAGGTGCGCGGCGTCGATGACGGTGACGTGTCGGGGGAAGAGGACTCCAGTGAGGAAGGCGTGTGCGGTCGCGTCGTGGTCGGCGCAGCCGTCCCCGACGACGATGACCCGGTAGTCGAGATCCATGGCTTCGCGCACGGTGCTCAGGACCGCCCCGCTCGTGCTGATGCCAGCCAAGACGAGAATCGTGATCCCCCGGGCTTTGAGCTGCTGGTGCAGGTCGGTGGTGCTGAAGGCTCCCACGCGAATCTTGCGGACGATGATGTCAGACGAGCGTGGACTGAGGGCTTCGTGAATCCGGGTGGCCGCAGAATTGGCGTGCAGCTCGTCGCGGCGTGCGGGCGTCACCATGCCCGCCAGGACGCTGGTCGCTGGAATCGCCTCGAATTGCCTGTCGTCCAGCCCCATTCGAACCCATGCAACCTGCCCACCTCTCATACGAACGTCGTCGACCGCGCGTTGAACTCGTGGGAGCGCCGAGCCCGCGGCCGGCAGGCGGTCGACATGACCGACCTGGTAGTCCACGACCACCAAGGCCATTCGGGCGGGGTCGACGCGGATCGGGTTGGTCACCGGGTCACCCCTGCTGATCTGGACGACTCGCTGTCGGCGACCGGTCCAGGGCCACGGGTCAGTGAGCGGTCGAGGACGTTGAGTAGAAGGAACGCGGCGCTGGCTCCGACGAGAAGTACTGCCAGGCGGTGCATTCCGTCGGTATCGGCGCGGTCGCCGTAGAAGCCCGCCTGCGCAGCCGAGGCGGCGATGGCCCCGAGGTAGCCAAAGGACCGCAGCAAGCCGGCCGAGGCGCCGATGTCCTCGGGTGCCGCTTGCCGGTACACCGCGTTCTGAAGGGCAATGCTGTTGAGCCCTTGGGGGAGGCCAAAGATCATCATGACGGCGACGAGCATCCACACCGGGCTCTGCGGGTCCAGCCTCAGCAGCAACACACACGCGAGGAGCTGTGCCAATGCCGCCACGATGAGCTTGCCTCGTATTCGTTCGCGGCGTCCGGTGATGGCCGAGACCACCAGGCCAGTCGCGAAGATCGGCAGCGTCACCATGCCGGCCTGGATGGCGGTGAGCCCGCGTCCGGCCTGCAGCCATTGCGTGACGCCGTAGAGGAAGCTGTAGGACACGACATATGCCAGTAGCGCGCGGGCGTAAGTGGTCAGTAACGGCCGGTTTCCGCCCAGCACGCGCAGGTCGATGAAGGGTTCGCGGCAACGACGCTCCCACACCACGAATCCGGCCGCGGTGATCGCGAGGGTCACCATCAGGTACCAGGCGCCGTCCCGCGGGTTCATCATCATCAGCAGCAGCGCCACCAGTGCACCAGCGAAGAGCACCATCCCGACGACGTCGATATCTGCCCGACGGCCCACCGCCGGGGGCCGTGGTTCATCCTTGGGGAAGCGTCGCCACCCGAGGATGAAGGCCACGCCGGCCAGGGGGATGTTGATCGCCAATGTGGCTCGCCATCCGCCCAGCCCGATCAGCAGCCCACCCAGCGCGGGTCCGATCACGGCGACGGTCTGGGTGGCAATGGCCAGGATGGTCAACACGGTGGCGGGACTGTCCCTGCCGGTCCGGTCGGCCTCGTCGCGGATCAGCCGCATCGCCGCCGGATAGCCTGCGCAGGTGCCAAACCCCAGAAGGGTTCGGGCGACCACCAGGACGGCCAAGTTGGGGGCCACGGTGCCGACGACGCCCGCGAGCCCAACCAGGGCGGTCGCAGGCAGGAACAACCGCCGGGGTCCATGGGTATCGATCAAGCGGCCGACGACCGGTTGGCCGACCGCGGTCGCCAAGTACAGCCCCGAGATCAACCACGCCGTCGCCGACGGCGGCTCACCGAAGGCCACCCCGATCGGCACCAACGCGACCGCCACCACGCTGGAGTTGATCGGATTCAATGCTGCGCCGGTAACCAGCGGCGCGATCAGCTTGGGATTGAACCCGCCGTCGAGGCGCAGGCGCCGTCGAAACCGCCCCGAAACCGACCACTGACCCCGCGTGGCCTGGGTCGTCGATTCATTCATCGCCGGACTGCCCAGTCGCGCGGCGTCCACCGGCCGTTGACGGCACGCCGCACGGCCCCGACGTGCAGTCCATCTCGGACCGTTGTCGCCTCGTGTCTCGACAGAATCCAACACCGCACGCGTTGCCGGAAACTCCGAACATCGCCGTGACTGCATCGGGCATCCGCGTCCGAACATGTTCCGCGACAGCCAAAACCGCTCTGCCACGGCAACGAACCAACATGGCTGACTCCTTCCGCAGCCTCGTGATTGACAACTTAGAATGCGCAATCTAGGTTGTCAATATCGGTCGTGCGCAGGCTAGCGTCCGGTGTCATCGAGTCGATGGAGGGTACGAGGTATGGAAGTCGTCGATACGCAGGTGCACGCCAACGTGCTGGTACCGACGTCACGCTCGCGATCATGGACGCCTTGGGGATCACCGGATTGCTGTTCGACGAATACGTGGGCGCCGACCACGACGGGGCGGCGCCCCACCCGTTCCCCGATCTGGACGTCACGCTTCGCCGCGCGGTGGACGCCTTCGGTCCGCACCGCGTCATGTGGGCCAGTGACTACACGGCCACCCACACGCGGGTGAACTGGGCCGAGAGCCTGTTCTGCATTCGCCACTGCCCATCGCTGTCCGAGGACGACAAGGAGTGGATCCTCGGACGCACCGCCCGAAAGCTATTGAACTGGGCGTCCCCAGATCCCCCGCGCCCGCGGCCCCATGAACGGGGACGAGGTCGGGCCGGGGAAGAGGCAGTCCGCCAAGCCGACAACCACCAGACACGAAGAAAGGACACCCAAACCGAATGAAGACAGCTATACACTTCGTCGACTTCCTGCCCGGCGCCCCCGAGAAACTGGGCCCGACGCTACTCGCCGTGGCCAGGACCGCCGAACAGGCCGGCGCATCGCTGATCACATTGGCTGACCACTTCTTCCAGATGGAGGCCGTGGACGCCCCAGCACAGAACCCATTCCTGGAGGGATACACCTCACTGGGTTTCCTTGCCGGACAGACACAAACGATCGACCTGAGCTTGCTGGTCACCGGAGTCACCTACCGTTACCCAGGCATACTGGCCAAGACCGTAGCCACCCTGGACGTGCTGTCCCAGGGGCGATCCATGCTCGGTATCGGCGCCGCATGGTACGAGCGCGAACATCGGGGTCTGGGCATCCCCTACCCCTCCTTGGCGCAGCGCTTCGAAATGCTCGAAGAAACGCTGCAGATCTGCGCACAGATGTGGAGCCAGGACGACGGGCCGTACAGCGGCAAGCACTACCAGCTGGCCGAGACGATCTGCCAACCCCAACCCATCCGGCACCCACCGGTCATCATCGGCGGTGACGGCGAAAAGAAGACGCTGCGCCTAGTTGTTCTTCACGGGCAGGTTGTGAACGCTGAGGCGTTCGATGGGTGACTTGCCGCCGATGCCGGTGTGGGGTCGATGGTGATTGTAGAGATGGACC
>NZ_JAWQPU010000013.1:0-89722 GCF_033741125.1 Mycolicibacterium sichuanense
TCGGTTATCGATGTGCGTGTGGTAACCACACCGATACCGGAGGTCCTCACCTATTTCCTCACGCCACGCCGTTCACAACCTGCCTGGCCATTACAGCTAGTCGGGTTCCGCTGTGGCTTCTCAAACTTTATGTCCAATTCTCAAATCAAATGTCCACATGATGTCCAATTGGACATGAAAGTGAGAATCCGGAAACTCCGTCGACCGCTGACGGGTGTAAGGAATCAGGCACTGGGAAGACGCGGGGGCACGACGTGAGTTCGGTTGATGAGCAAATCCAAAGCGCCGCGGACGCCATCTCGTCGAACATTGCTGCGTTAAGCCATGATCGTGCGCTGCTTGCGCAGAACATCCTGAGCCAACTGCGCAACCTGGTCGAGGGCGTCGCAGTGAAATTGCACGCGGGCAGCGGGGACGGAGAATTCCAGTACGCAAAAGTTGCTCCAGCAATGGCCCACGTCGGTGCAAGCGGGCAACTCAACGTAGTTCGGCCCGCAGATGGGAGTCTCCGACGTGCGCGGTGTCTGTTTCGTCCCCCCACCGTGTAATTCCAGGTCGCGTTGTCTCGTTTCCCCTCTCGCGCTGCGCGTCTCACATCTGATGGGCGTCCCCCAACCCCAATAGATTCTCGCTTTCAGTCCAATGGGACATCAGCTGGGCGGTGGCACCACGCGGCTGTCTTGCGTCTCTTGAAGCGAGTTGCCGGCACCAAACCAAGTCGATCAGTCGGTGAATCCGATCGACTCCGCGACGGACTCTTACGGCCTCAACCCCTGAGGCGCTCGGTCAGTGCAGACCGGATGGCGTGATTAGCTGTCCTCGCGGAGGACGAGTCGCAACGGCGAGCGCATTGCCGCGATCTCGGGGGCACTGCCCGCCGGCTGCGGCACCTTCGCCACCGATGCCGGACCGGCGCTGGACGCCGCCGCCAGGGCCGACGACGCCCTGGGCACCAATCTGCGTGACGCCGCCGCGGCGGAGCGCGGCCGTCGCGGCACCTCTGGTGCGGTGGTCAACGGCGCAGCCTCTGACACCGCAGCACTGGCTCCCTCCACCCAAACCGCCGGCGGCCAACGAGCACTGGTCAGCGCCTTGCGCGCCCGCCTGGCCCAGCAATAACAAGTCATCAGCGCGCAACGCGCGCATCTTTTCCGCGGCCGAGTCCGGCTGGGCCGAGTCAACCTTGTCGCTGAGGGGTTGCAGCCTCGACGATGGCGAGTCCGCGGATGACGAGATCCGTTGTTACAACTCGGATTGGCCTAACTTGATCAGTCTTTCCCGTAAGCAACATCGGGACGGCCATTTGGGGCAGAGATCACCAGCTCGGGCGGCAGGACAAGCGAGGAGCTGGTGCCAACCCCTTTGCCGAGTGCACCGCCACCAAGGGCGAGCAGGGCGATCAAGACGACACGGGCACGACCTTCGCGCCGGTGTGGGCACGCCGACGCAGATCCTCACGGCCCTTGCCCGTTTAGACGACCGTTACCCGTCGGGCGTCACGGAGGCGCCGCTCGGACCAGTCGCGCGTCGTCTGCGGCGCGCCGGAACCCTAGGCGGTGTCCAGGCCATGCTGGCGATCGGTGCGCCCGACGACCTCCAGGACCGTGCGCGTGACGTCTTCGACGGTGAAACCAAAGTGGCGGTGGACGTCGGCGACCGGGCCCGAGGCGCCGAAGCTATCAAGGGCGATGATGCGCCCCGCGGCACCGACGTGGCGTTCCCAGCCGAACCCGGAAGCGGCTTCCACGGCGACCCGAGCCGCAAGGTGGGGTGGCAGGACGTGGTCGCGGTAGTCCGAGGCCTGTTCGTCGAATAAGGCCCATGACGGCATGCTGACCACCCGGACTGGAACGCCGGTCTCGGCTAGACACTCTCGCGCCTGCATCGCCAGCGCGACTTCACTGCCCGTGGCGATGATCAGCGCAACCGGGTCGGTGCCGTCGGCCGGGTCGGCCAAGACGTACGCTCCTCGGGCCAGTCCGGCTGCCGAGGCGACGGCGGTCCTGTCGAAGACGGGCACGTCCTGCTTGGACAGGACTAACGCGACGGGCCGGTCGTCGAGGGACATGATGACCCGCCAGGCTTCGCGGACCTCGTTGGCGTCGGCGGGACGCAGGTCGACCAGGTTGGGCATGGCCCGCAGTGAGGCGAGCTGCTCGACGGGTTGATGGGTCGGGCCGTCTTCGCCCATGCCGATGGAGTCGTGGGTGAAGACGTGAATCACCGGTTGGCCCATCAACGCACCGAGGCGCAGTGGTCCGCGCTGGAAGTCAGAGAACACCAGGAAGCCGGCCTGAAACGGCCGAAGTCCGCACAGCGCGAGCCCGTTGGCGGCCGCGGCGGCAGCGGCTTCTCGGACGCCAAAGTGCAGATTGCGACCGCCGTAGTCCGTCGGCCCGAAATGCCCGCTGGCACCCTCGAGGCCCGTCTTGGTCGACGGTGCCAGGTCGGACGCGCCACCAATCAGCCATGGCACCGTCGCGGCGACTGAGTTGAGGACCCGTTGGTTGGCGATTCGTCCCGCCACCGGCCCGTCGGCGGGGGTGAATTCGGGCAGGTCGGCGTCCCAGTCCTCGGGCAGCGTCCGAGTGACCATCGACCAAAGCTCGTCGACCAGTTCGGGATGTGCACTCTCGTATCGGGCCATCGCGTCGTCCCAGTCGTTGCGCCGCTGGGTGCCCCTGGCGCAGACACCGAGGGCGAACTGCTCATAGGCGAGGTCCGGCACGTGGAACCGGGCTTCTTGCGGCCATTGGTAGAAGCGCTTCGCCGCGCGAGCCTCGTCGTCTCCTAAGGGCTCACTGTGCGCGGACGCGGTGCCCTGTTTGGTGGGTGCCCCGTAGCCGATGATGCTGCGGACGATGACGAGCATCGGCGACCCGGTGTGCGAGGTGAACTCGTTGAAGATTCGTCGTAGCGCGGCAAGGTCGTTGGCGTCCGCCACGTAGGTGACGGTCCATCCGTAGGAACGGAACCGTGTCGCCACGTCTTCGGTGAACGCGAGTGACGTCTCGCCCTCGATCGTGATGGCGTTGCTGTCGTAGATCCAGCAGAGGTTGTCTAGTTTGAGGTGACCGGCCAGCGACGCTGCTTCCTGGCCGATGCCCTCCATCATGTCGCCGTCGCCTGCGAGCGCGTACACGCGGTAGTCGAATATGTCGAAGCCAGGTCGGTTGAATCGTGCTGCTTGCCACTTGCCGGCCATGGCCATGCCGACGCTTGTTGCCACGCCCGTCCCCAACGGGCCCGTCGTGCACTCGATTCCGTCGGCCAGTTCATACTCTGGGTGTCCCGCGCATGGACTCCCGAGTTGGCGGAATTGGCGGATGTCGTCCAGTTCGATCGCCAGGCGGTCTCGGTCTGCGCTGCGGACGCCGGCCAGGTGCAGGAGGGCGTAGAGCAGCATGGAGGCGTGTCCCGCCGACAGGACGAATCGGTCGCGGTTGATCCAGTGTGGGTCGTTCACGTCGTAGCGCAGCGTGTGATTCCACAGGGTGTACCCGACCGGCGCCAAGGCCATCGCCGCACCGGGATGCCCCGACTTGGCCTGGGCGATGGCGTCGATCACCAGCGTTCTGATCGTGTTGACGGTGACGGTGTCGACGTCGACGGTGGCTGCCAAGTCGGTCATTGCAATTCCTTTGTCGTCAAGAGGCTTCGACGCGTCGTAGTGAAGTGAGAGTTGGCTGTGGGCCGAGGTGGCGTTCGGCGATACGGTCTCCGATCATCGTGACGAGATCGGCGGCACGGGACATCGCTGCGGCGCGGTTGGGCTCGACGTCGGTCAGCGCGTAGGTGGCGCTAAAACCCGCGGCGCGGGCCTGACGGCGGTCGAGGCGGACCGTCCCTGCGACCGCTATGACCGGTACTCGTTGCGCCCGTGCGCATTCTGCGACACCCATCGGAGCCTTGCCGTGGAGCGACTGGGTGTCCAGGCATCCCTCTCCCGTGACGACCAGTGTGGCGCCGGCCACCGCGTCGTCGAGCTGAACGACGTCGCGCACCACGTCGACGCCACGCCGGAAGCGCGCGCCGAGAACTGCCATGGCACCGAAACCCGTTCCGCCAGCCGATCCGGCGCCCGGTGCCGACGTCATGTCCGTGTTCGTGGCAGCGTTGACCAGCTCGCCCCATCGTCGGAGGCGGTTCTCGAGGAGCACGACCTGAGCGGGCGTGGCCCCCTTTTGCGGGCTGAAGACTGCCGCGGCGCCGCTGGCCCCCAGAAGCGGATTGGTGACGTCCGCAGCGAGGGTGAACGCGGTGCGTGAGAGCCGCGGGTCCAAATCGGTGAGGTCGAGGGAAGCGGCGTTGGCGATCGCGTTGTAGGCCAACGGCAGCGGCCGACCGCGGTGTGTCTGCAGCACGGCACCCAGCGTCTGGAGCATGCCTGCGCCACCGTCGGTGCTGACACTGCCGCCGAGCGCCAAGATGATGTCGGTGCAGCCCATGTCGAGGGCGTGCCGGACGAGGTGGCCCACGCCGAGGGTGGTTGCGGTCAGGGGGTTGTCCCTTCGGGGTGCGCCCCCAATCGACGCGGCCATCTCGACGACGGCGGTGGAGCCGCGGACTGCGATCCTGGTTGTATGGCGACGGGTGTCCCACGGACCCGCCGCCATCGCCGGGACCGCCACGAACCCCGCGGCGAGGAAGGCGTCCAGGGTGCCTTCGCCGCCGTCGGCGACCGGGCGCGCGACGACGGTCACGTCGGGGCGTCGTAGCCGTATTCCGGCGGTCAGGGCGTCGACGACCTCGGGGGCGGTCAGGCTGCCCTTGAACTTGTCCGGCGCGAGGACGAGGGTCGTCACGGTGTTGGGCGGCCGGAGAGCCGCTCGACGAGCCGGAACAAGGCGGAGTGGTCGAGGTCGCCGTCCCCCTGGGCGTGGGCGCTGGACATCAGCTGGGCCACGACGGCGCCCAGCGGGGTGGCGGTCCGCGACGTCCGGGCTGCGGTGGTGAAGATTCCGAGGTCCTTGTCGTGCAGGGCAATCCGGAAACCGGGGGCGAACTTGCGGGCGACCATGGATCGCGCCTTGCGGGCCATCACGGTGCTGCCGGCCAGCCCGGCCTCGAGGACCGAGATTGCCTTCTCGGTGTCGACCTGCTGCGCTTCGAGGAACAGCAAGGCCTCGGCCAAGAGTTCGATGTTTCCCGCCACGATCAACTGGTTGGCGGCCTTGACGGTTTGGCCTGCTCCCACGGGGCCGACGTGAACGATGGTCGTACCGAGGTGTCGAAGCACCGGGGTGGCGTCGGCGACCGACGCCGCGGATCCGCCGACCATGATCGACAGCGTGCCGTCGACCGCGGCCTGTTCGCCACCGCTGACCGGGGCGTCGAGGAAACGCAGCCCGCGGCCCTCCGCCGCCTCTGCGACCGCGCGCGCAGTGTCGGGGCGGATGGTGCTCATGTCGACGAACAAGGTTCCGGGAGCCGCCGATTCGACGATGCCGTCGGCGCCGAGCGCCACGGCCTCCACGTCGGGGGAGTCTGGGAGCATCGTGACGACCACGTCCGCGTCGCGGACGGCGCCCGCGACGTCGTCGGCGGGCCGCATGCCCTTGGCGACGAGCGCGTCGACCTTGGCCATGGTGCGGCTGAAACCCACGACGTCCAGACCGGCGGCGCACAGGTTTGCCGCCATCGGCGAGCCCATGATGCCGAGCCCGATGAACGCCACGGTCGGATTGCTCGTTGGCGCGCTCATCGAACCATCTCGGCGGCAGGCGAATCGGCGTTGACCTGCAGGCCTGGCGCCAACTGGTACAGCCAGGCGAGCCCGGCGACCGTGTCACCGGAAGGCACGTACTCCAGCCCGAGTCCACCGGTGTAACCGGACTGCTCGAGGAGGTCGACCAATCCGATGATGTCGGCGGCCCCGGTCCCGGGCTCGTGGCGACCCGGTGCGTCCGCGATCTGCACGTGCCCGATTCGGTCGACGTGGTCGGTCACCACGCGGCGGACGTCGTCGCCGTTGACGGTCAGGTGATACAGGTCCGCCAACAGCGCAATCCTGCCGACCTGCGTGCGCTCACGGACCTTGGTGATCACGGCGAGGGCGTCGCCGGCTAGCTTGAGGGGGTAGGCCCCAACCCCGCTGACTGGTTCGACGAGGACAGTTGCGCCAATCGCGTCGCATTGTTCCGTCGCGGCGGTGAGGGCGTCGAGGGCCGCCTCGTCCTGCTCGTCGGTGCTCAGCCCGGGGACCCGGTTGCCGTAGAGCGCGTTGAACGCCGTGACGCCCAGGCGGGCGCCGATGTCGACCGCGACGGCCATGCTGTCGTCGAATTCGCTTCTGCGGGAGGGGTTGGAGACGACGCCCCGGTCACCCCCTGGCATGTCGCCGGCGAAGAAGTTCAGCCCGCGCAGCGCCACCCCGGCGTCGGCGACGGATGCGACGAAGGCGTCGACCTCGGCCGGTGGTGGCGACGCGACGGTGAACGGCCACCAACACTCGATCGCCTCGAAGCCGGCGGTCGCCGCGGCCGCGGCCCGACGTTCGAAGGGCACCTCGGCAAACAGCAGGGAGATGTTCGCCTGCGACCGTGCCCACAATGCGGAAGCCACCACGTCCTCTTTCCAAAACCGTTGGGCTGCAGGTTCGTGCAGCGTCACCGACACTAGGGTTCGCAACAGTCGGGGACAATGACGAACACCCGCCGAGATTATTCGTCGAAGCCGAACAGTCAGGGCGCCGGCCGAGTACTCTTTCGCCGCATGACCCAGCCCAACGTCAGCCTGCGCCAGCTGCGCGCATTCCTGACGGTCGCCGAGCACCGCAGCTTCTCCCGCGCGGCTGAGCAGCTGTTGGTGTCCAATCCGTGGTTGAGCGAGACCATCAAGGACCTGGAACGCCAGCTCAAGCTGCAGCTCTTCGTCCGCACCACCAGGTCGGTCGAACTGACCGACGCGGGCGCGGTGTTCTCGCATCTGGTCGCCCAAATCCTCGACGACCTCGACGCCGCCATCAAGTCAGCTCAGCGGACCGCGGACCGGGATGGCTCGGCGTTGACTCTGGGCTACACCATCGGGGCGGGGCTGGAGGTCATCCCGTGGTTGCTCAGGACCTTCGCCGCCGAATATCCACAGCGCTTGCTGCGGTCGGTGGAGTACGACTTCGCCGATCCGACCGCCGGACTGCGGGACTCGTCGGTCCACGCCGCCATCATCCGGCCGCCCACCGGTCTGGCCGGACTCACCACCTTGGAACTGGTCAGCGAGGACCGGGTGGTGTGCGTCCCGGACGGGCACCCCCTGGCAAGCCAGGACAGCGTGTGCGTCGCCGATCTGCTCAAGGAACCCATCATCGCCGCGCCGAAGGCCCCCGGTCCGTGGCGGGACTACTGGCTCCTCAGCGAGTACCGCACCACCCCCGCCATGGTCGTCGACGAGGCCAGTACGCGCGACGCCGAACTGCACCTCGTTGCCCGTGGCGTCGGTATCAGCGTGACTTCGGCTGGTGCGCAACGCTTCTACTCACGGCCAGGTGTGGCGTTCCGCCGAATTCGCGACATCCCCCCGTGCGTGGTGGCCTTGGCGTGGTGGCCCGAGCACACCGCCAAGGTCGCCGATCTCGTCGCCATCGCCACCGGATTCAGTGCCGTCGCAGAACAGCTCAAGGCGGCCAACCGGCTTGCGATCCCGTGATCATCATTCGGAGAAGCCGAACAATGGGCCGTCACCTTCGTCATTGTGTCGGGTCGACCGCGGCCATACGGTCGATCCACTCCGATCGGTGGTCTCGTCAAGACGTTTCGTAAGCCGTAACCGCCACCGAGTTGGTGTCAGCACATCCCCGGCCGCTACGAGATGCAGCGGCACTTCGGCCCGAGGGTCGCCGCACGAGAAATGGGAAGCATGACCTCACCAGCAGAATCACCGGGAACACAACCAAAACTGCGGCGCTCGTTGGCCACGTGGGCGGCCATCTCGCTGTCCGTGGCCGCGATGGGCGCCAGCCTGGCGGTCAACATCAACCCACAGGGTGCGGGCGCGACGGTAGGACGCGCCGTGCCCTTGACCTTCGTCCTCGCCACCATTGGTGTGCTGCTGGTCGCGTACGGGTTCGCCCGGATTTGTAGTCGACTCAGCCACGCCGGCTCGGTGTTCGGCTTGACCGGTGTGACGATCGGCCCTCGGGCCGGGGTGGTCGCGGGGTGGTCGCTCCTGGGTGCGTACCTGAGCTTCATGCTGACCACGTCGATGACGGCGGGAATCTTCGGCGCCGAATTCCTGCGCGGGCTAGGTCTTTACGAGACGACGCCGGACATCGTGCCATGGGTCATCGCCCTGGTCTCGGTGGCCATCGCGACCCTGCTGGCCATCTCTCCGGTCAAGAAGTCGATGGCTACCCTGCTCTGGGTGGAGATCTGCACGACCGCGGTCATCGTGGTCATCGCGGTCGTCGTCGTCGTGCGGGTCGCCGGCGGCAGCGCCCCCGGTGGGCAGAGGTTCAACCTCGACATGTTCAGCGTGCCGCCAGGTATCTCGACGAGCACCCTGTTCCTCGGCATCGTCTTCGGCTTCCTGTCGTTCGCGGGATTCGAAGCGGCGGCCAGCCTGGGCGAGGAGACGACCAATCCCAAGCGGGCCATCCCGATCGCCATCTTCGGCGTGGCGTTGTTCGGAGGCTTGTTCTACATCGTCGGCACGAGCGTGGAGATGCTGGGCTTTGGCACCGACGACGCAGGCGTTGAGGCGTTTTCGAAGTCAGCCTCGCTGTTCGGCACCTTGGGTGAGCAGTACGTCAGCCCCGTCGTCGGCGACCTGGTGACGTTGGGTACCGCCATCTCCGCGATGGGATGCGCCCTGGCCACCGCGGTCGCCGCGTCGCGGCTGCTGTTCGCGCTGAACCGCGGGGCGTTCGAACGCCGCGGCTTCACCAAGGTCTCGGCGAAGTCGGGCACGCCCATCAGCGCGACCCTGTTCGTCTGCGGGCTGGCCGCCGCCATCATCGTGGTGATGCGGGTGTTCGTCACCGACACCGCCTTCGACCTGTTCGCCTGGTCGGGAACCGTTGGCACGCTGGTACTCCTGGTGGCCTACGCATTGTTCTCCATCGGTGCGTGGTACTACCTCTGCGTTCGCGCACCGAGGCTGGGTCACCAGGCCGCCGCCCTCGACTACGTGGTGCCGCTGCTGGCCATCGCCGTCATCGGCTACACCATGTTCCGCAACGTCTCACCATGGCCGACGACGGGTGCGGGACGCGCCAACATCGTCATCGCGGCGGTGTGGGTGGTCACGATCGTCGTGATCATCTTCGCCGCTCCCAAGACCACGCGCCGGATTGCGGAATCGCTGAGCCGCGACGAGGGACTCACCACTGAAGCGGGTTACTTGGCCGTCGCGGTCGAAGAAGTCGACGAGCACCTGCATCGAGGATCGACCGGCGGAGGCACGCCACGGGTGACCGGCGGCTTCCACGGTGAGACTCCAGAAGTCGCCAAGCCATGATTCGCAGGTCAGCGCATCTCAGCATCGACGACGACTGGACTTACCACGGCTTACGAGTGGTACGGATGCAAAACGAGCACCTGGTCCTCGACGTGCTGCCCGAACGCGGGGCCAACATCTTTCGGGTGGTGGACAAGAAGCGCGACCTCGACCTGCTGTGGAAGTCACCTCGAATTTCGCCCCACGTGGCGGCGGTGCACGCCGACTTCGACGATCACTGGGCCGGCGGCTGGGACGACGCCTTCCCTGGGGGAAGGGCGTGCCGCAACCGCTACGGCGACCTGCTGCCCTACATGGGCGAGGTGTGGACGGCACGATCGAGTCATCGGATCCATTCCAGCGCAGATGAAATCGTGCTCACCACCACGGTGCGTACGCCGATAACGCCGGCCGAACTGACGCGCACCATCACGCTCCGCGCCGACGAGCAACGCTTCACCCTCGGGTACACGCTGCGCAACATCGGCACGATGCCGTTCGACTACAACTGGGGAGTGCATCCCAGTCTCGCGCTGAGATCGGGAATGCGGTTCGACATCCCGGCGACCAGAGGACTAGTCGACGAGGCCGGCGGCGAGGTGCTCGGCCGGCCTGGCGACGAGTACGACTGGCCGATGCTGCGTGGGCGCGATTTGCGCCGTGCCGACGACATCGACGTCGGGGCCTTCGCCCTGCACTACCTGACCGGTTTGAGTGCGGGGTGGGTGGCCGCCACCGACGTCGCCGACAGGCGTGGCTTCGGGCTGTGCTTCGACCACGACTTGTTTCCGGTGGTGTGGTTCTGCCTCGTCTACGGTGGCTGGCGCGGTTATCACCAGGCACTGGTCGAACCGTGGACCGGCTACCCGAGCCCCCTCGACGAGGCCGTCGCCGCTGGACGCGCCCGCCTGCTGGGGCCCGAGGAGAGCGAGTCGACCGAGGTGGTCGCCGTCGTCTACGACGGCGTGGACCAGGTCGTCGACCTCCAGTCTGACGGAACGGTGCGATAGATGACCACGAACACCCCCGGAGCGCGGTCGCGCATCCGTCACGACACTGCCGTACGGCTCGGTCGCACCCCACTTACGGTGACAGCTCTCGGGTTTGGCGCGACTGCCATCGGCGGCATGTACACCGAAGTCAGCGACGGCGACGCGGAGGAGACTGTCGCCGCCGCGTGGGACGCCGGCTTGCGCTACTTCGACGCCGCCCCGCAGTACGGCCGCGGCAACGGGGAGACCAGGTTGGGCCGCGGGTTGGCACGGTACCGGCGCGACGACTACGTGCTGTCCAGCAAGGTCGGCCGCTTGCTGCGCGCCGACGCCGATCCGCATCCGGACGACTTCGACTCGACGGGCCAACCGTATGACGCAGGCGCGCCAGATGTCGCCACGGTGTACGACTACTCTCGCGACGGCGTGCTGCGATCGATCGAGGAGAGCCTGATCCGGCTCGGCACCGACCGACTCGACGTTGCCTTGGTCCACGATCCGGACGACTACGTCGACGAGGCCTTGGCGACGGCATTACCCACCTTGATCGAGTTGCGCGACCAGAAGGTGGTTTCCGCGATCGGGGCCGGCATGAACCAGACCGCCGCACTGGAACGCTTCGCCCGGGAAAGTGATCCCGACATGTTTCTGCTGGCGGGCCGCTACACGCTGTTGGAACAGACTGCGCTGCAATCCTTCCTGCCGTTGTGCACCGAACGTGGAATAGCCGTCGTCACGGGCGGCGTCTTCAACAGCGGCCTCCTGGCGAACCCCGGGCCGCAAGCGCGCTACGACTACGACCCCGCCCCGGCCGACGTGGTCGCCCGAGCCCACCGCCTGTTCGAGGTGTGCCGGCGTCACGACGTACCCCTGAAGGCAGCGGCCCTGCAGTTCCCCCTGGCCCATCCCGCGGTCGTCGCAGTGCTGACCGGGGCCCGCAGCCGCGCCGAGATCGTCGAGAACGTCGAGCTGTTCGACCGCCCGATCCCCGAGGAACTGTGGAGCGACCTGGTGTCGCAGGGACTGCTCGACGAGAGCGCCCCCGTGGGTGAACCCCGGTGAAAGTAGTCGACGCACACCATCACCTCTGGGACCCGCAGATCGGCGAGTATCCGTGGATGGCCGGGGACTTCGAACCGCTGCGGCGGCGCTACGACGTCTCGGACCTGCGGCCGTATCTCGTGGCCAACGACGTAGTTGCGACCATCGTCGTCCAGGTCCGCGCCGATCTGGCCGAGACCGTCGACCTACTCGAACTCGCCTCGCGTACAGCAGAAGTCGTCGGTGTGGTCGGTTGGGTCGACTTGACGTCGGCGGACGTGTCCGGCCAGATCGCCCTTCTGCGCGAGGGCATCGGTGGTGAGCAGCTGGTGGGATTGCGGCACGCGGTCGCCGACGAATCCGACCCGCGCTGGCTCCTGCGTGACGACGTGGACGCGGCGATGCGGAAAGTGGCCGCCAGCGGCTTGGCATTCGACCTGGAGATCACCTCGCGAGAACTCGCCGCCGCCGACACGTTGGTGCGCCGGCACGCCGATGTCCGCTTCGTCGTCGATCACGGTGCCAAGCCCCCGATTGCGACCGGATGGTCCCAGGACTGGGCCGACGGGCTTGCCGCCCTGGCCGAGAAGCCGAACGTGTGGTGCAAGCTCTCGGGCCTGGTCACCGAGGCGTCATGGAGCGGGTGGCGGGTCGAGGACCTGCAGCCCTACGTCGACCATCTGCTCGACACGTTCGGGGTGTCGCGGCTGATGTTCGGATCGGACTGGCCCGTATGCGAGTTGGCCGCGCGCTACGACCACGTGTTGGCCGCCGCCACGGTGACCCTTGCCGCGCTCAGCGACGACGATCGTCGACACGTCATGTACCAGAACGCCTTGACCGTCTACCGACCACCTCGTATGAACCTAAGGAAAGTGCACTCATGAACGGCGTCACCACGATTCAGCACGACCTTCGGGAGCGCGCGAAGCGCGTGTTGCCGGGCGGCGTCAGCAGCAACACCCGGCTGCTGAACCCACATCTCATCGTCGAACGTGCCAGCGGCTGCCGGCTGTGGGACGTCGACGGCACAGAATACCTCGACTATCTGCTGGGGCAGGGGCCAAACTTCCTGGGATACGGTCCTCCCCGCGTGGTGGAGAAGATCGTGGCCGCCCAGCACGACGGCATCATCTACGCAGCCACTCATCGACGCGAGATCGAGGCCGCTGAGCGTGTTCTGGGCGTCCTGCCGTGGGCCGATCAGCTGCGCTTCGGCAGCTCCAGCAGCGAGATGATTCAGGCCGCCTTGCGCATTGCCCGCAACGCGACGGGACGGCGCAACGTCCTTCGGTTCCACGGGCATTACCATGGCTGGTTCGACAACATCCAGATTCGCTCGGAGGGCGACCGGGTCGTACCGGGCAGCCTCGGGCAGCTCCCGGAAGCGCTCGACCCGGCGCTGACCGTCGAGTGGAACGACGCCGAGGCGTTCTCCGCGGCATTGAGGGATCATGGCGACACGATCGCCGCCGTGGTGATGGAACCCATGATGCTCAACGCTGGGGCCATCGTGCCGGTCGACGGCTACCTGCAGCACGTGCGCGAGGCGTGCACTCGATTGGGCATCGTCCTGATCTTCGACGAAACGATCTCGGGCTTCCGGGTGGCCCTGGGCGGTGCCGCTGAACGTTTCGACGTGTCGCCGGACCTGGCGGTCTACGGCAAGGCCATGGCCGCCGGGTGGCCGTGTGCGGCGTTGGTCGGCCGCGGTGAGCTCTTCTCCGACGTGGCCACCGGCGCGCTCACCCACGCCGGCACCTTCAACGGAAACACCATCGCGACCGCCGCAGTGTTGGCCTCGCTCGACGAACTCGAGGACCGCAGCGTCTACCGCCACGTCGAATCGGTGGGCACCGCCCTGATCGACGGCCTGACCGCACTGCTCGAACATCACGAGGTACCCGTCAAACTGCAAGGCTTGCCGATGGCCTTCCACGCTCGTTTCGACACGAGCAGCGAACCGCTTACCAGCTTCGCGCAGGTGCAGGCCCTGGACGGCGAGCGTTACGGACGGTTTGCGACCAAGCTCATCGACGCCGGCATCTGGGTGGCGTATCGCGGAATCTGGTACGTCTCGGCAGCACACACCGGCGCCGACGTCGACGAGACACTCAAGCGATTCGACGCGGCGCTAGGCGACGCCGGAGACGACTGAGCCAGCCGCGGCGTAGCGATCACCCTGTCCTCGGGGTGCGGGCTTCAAATGCCGCATCGCTTGATCGGCGTCGTTCGATTCGCGCCATCTCACTGTTGCCTACCCGGGGGGTACCGCTCGACTTCACCCCAGGTCGCGGTCGAGGTCATCCCGGAGGTAGGAGGGCAGGGTGCGCGCGGTCAGCAGCGGGTCGATCCATCCCAGTGGTCCGCCTCCGAAGGCGTCTTGCCAGGGGGTGGTTGACGACGATGATGCCGTCACGAGCCAGGGCGACGATGACGATCTTGGTCGGTGTGGAGCTTGAACCGAACCGATCGTCGAGGTGTGCGGTAGTCGTCAGACCTGTTGTGGTGGGCCTTGCGTGCTGATCGAGTGAACGACTCTCGCGGAGCCTGGGTTGGCGACATGGCCCGACGGTAAACGGATCCGCCAGCATTTAGAAGAGGTGATCTAAATGCAGATCACCTGATCAGTTCATCGAAATATCGTGCGTGGTCCACGATGAACCGACGCCGCCATCGCACGAACCGGCTATCGCGGTCCCGTCACCTTCCGCCCGCCCTACGGCAAGAAGCTATGGGAACTCCCGCATTACCTCGCAGAACACGGGCGAACGACGGTCACCTGGGATCTGGGACCAGATTCGGCCGGCATGCCGACCACCGACCAGATCGTCAAGGACACCGTAGAAAACGTCCGCCCAGGCTCGATCGTCTTGTTGCACGTCATGCTGGAAAGCCGATCAGCCTCGCGCGCCGCTGTGCCCCAGAATATCGACCGGTTGCAGTCCGATGGCTACCGGTTCGTCACGGTGAGCGAACTCCTCACATTTGACGAAAACCATTCCAACGCAGCATAATTCGTCCCTGTCCGTCCTAAGGCAGGATCTGATCGGCCTCGAATCTCTACATTCGAGAATGATCGTGTTTAGCCGGGATTAGCGGAGGCACGAACCCGACTTTAGGAACCGGGAGTTGCCATGACCGTGGTGCCGCGTTCGATCAACTGGACGACGTTGCCCTCAGGGTCGACAGCATCGCAACGAGTTTCGTCTCCAAAGCGCCACTCGCCGACGACCGGGTCGACTCTGCCGCCCAGATCGACCGCGAGAGCGCGGATGGCCGAGAGGCTCGCAACTTCCATGGCGAGCTTGATAGGTGGGCGGACGATTTAGCGGGCGGTAGCAACGGTCCTTGCTGCCTCCGACATCGACGGACATCGTCGCCCCTCGAGCAATGACGCGGGTTTGAGGCGCAATCCCTATGACACGACGGGAGCCATCTGCGCCAGCGCAAGTCAGGGATCGGGATATGACACCGAAAAGAGAACGTACGGGTGCTTGTGCGAGGCCTGCCAAGAGAAGCGGCGTTGAGGTCGCCAATAGCTCGCGGCCGGCGCTGGGCGACCAGATAGCAGAAGGCGGCGGCCGAAATCCACACTGGCGCAGGTTCTGTCGTGAGACGAATCGGAGATGACACGACGTGAGACGGCTAGAAGTGCCAGAGCTCACGGCTGCTCGACGTCGAGCACCATCGCGTTTAAGAAGGCTCGGGCTACCAGTGCCATGCGTCGCTACCAAGGTTGGTCACAGTGCGCTGCAAGACCTCAATGGTAGTGGCGTAGTCGCGGTCAGATATTCCCAGACGTCGCTCGTCGTTTAGTTGACGCTGGACCTCGGCGGCGGCACGAAACTGCTTCGTACCCGTGTCGGTCAGACGAATGCGGTCACCCGAGCGTTCGATCCACCCTTTGTCGATAGCAGCCGCGATCGCGTGCACGATGCTGTCGTCAGACTCGTTAGGGCCGACGACTGACACAATTTCGCCTTGGCTCATACCGGTGGGGTGCATCGATAACTGGTGCAGCACCCACCACTCTGGTTGTGTTAGACCCAGTTCCGTCAGTCGGCCGCGGGTGCGGGTTCGGATGGCTTCTCCTGCGCGTAAGGCCCAGAACCCCAGTGGCTGTTGCGCAGCGGGTTGCATCTCTTTTCTCATCCACTCACGCTAAAACCTCAACTTATCTTGACGTCAAGGCATGCCCTTGGTGGAGTGAGCGGTCCACCAGGACAATCGCGACGCCGAGACGAATGACCGCTGCTGTGACGTTGGGCGCGGTGCTCTCAGGTCTTCGTGGTTCACTCGAATCCTGTTCACCCGAGAGAAGGTGGAACGACATGGAGAACCTTTCCGCGTTTGATGCGCGCCTCCTTTCTTGGGAAGGTGCATTTCATGCCGAGCAAGTACGACCCGGAGACGCGGGCGAAGGCCGTCCGGTTGGTGTTGGAGCATCGCGAGGACTATCCCAGTGAGTGGGCCGCAATCACTGCGGTGTCCAAGCGGCTGGGAATGAACGCCGAGACGCTGCGGAACTGGATCCGCAAACAACAGGTCGTCGACGGGGCCCGTGATGGGGTCACCAGCGAGGCCGCCGCGGAGATCAAGGCGCTCAAGCGTCGCAACGCCGAACTCGAGCAGACTATCGAAATCCTCAAGGCGGCAACGTCTTTCTTCGTGCGGGAGAGCGACCCGCACAACCGCCGCTGACCAGTTCGGTCAGTGCGTTCATCGCCGACCACAGGGATCGCTTCGGGGTCGCTCCGATCTGCCGCGTGCTCACCGAGCATGGCATCCAGATCGCCCCACGTACGTTCTACGCCTGGGCCTCGCGAGCACCCTCGAAGCGGGCCTTGTGGGATGCCGCCATCGCCGAGGTCTTCGCCGGCTTCTACGAGCCCGACGAGCACGGGCGCCGCCCGCCGGAGTCGTTGTACGGGTCGGTGAAGATGTGGGCTCACCTGCAACGGGAGGGTTTCCCGGTGGCCAAGTCCACCGTAGAGCGCCTGATGCGCCGCCATGGCTGGCACGGCGTTCGGCGGCAGAAGTCAGTGCGCACCACGATCAGTGATCCGGCTGCCGAGCGGGCCCCCGATCTGGTGGATCGCCAGTTTCGAGTACCCACCCCGAATGCGTTGGTCGTCGCCGACTTCACCTACGTCAAGGTCGTCACCGGGGCGTTCGCCCACGTCGCGTTCGTCATCGACGCCTACGCCGGGGCGATCATCGGATGGGAAGCCGCCAGCGTCAAGCAGACCCATTTCGTGGAGTCCGCGATCCGCCAAGCCGCTGCGCTACGGGCTCGGCAAGGCCACCGGCTCGATGGCGCCATCCATCATTTTGATGCCGGAAGTCAGTACACGGCAATACATTTCGGCGAAGCACTGTCTCTGTCGGGGCCGCGGCCCTCGATCGGCAGTGTCGGCGATGCCTATGATAACGCGCTGGCCGAGACGACCATCGGGCTCTACAAGAACGAGTGCATACGTGCCGACTCACCGTTCCGGCGGGGCCCGCTGCGCAACCTGGGTGACGTGGAGCTCATCACCGCCGACTACGTCAGCTGGTACAACCAGCAGCGCCTCGTGCACCGCCTGGGGCGCATCCCACCCGCCGAGGCAGAAGCCGAATACTACGATCAACTCGACGCCAGCCAACCGGCCGGCTCGCAGAATCCCGAGGGTGCATGAAACCCGGGATGGTTCATGGTCGGGTCAGAGCCCTACGGCGATGCGCAGAGTCAACGTCGGATGCGCGCACCGGTGACGTGATGAGCGCGTTACGCGTGGCGGTCCTGGGTACCGGTGCGATGGGCGCCGGAATGGCGCGGTCCCTACTCCGGGAAGGGATCGAAGTTGCGGTGTGGAACCGCACCGCGGAACGGTCCGAGCCGCTGTCGGCCGATGGCGCCGACGTCGCCTCCGATGCGGCTGCGGCAGTTGTCGACGCCAACGTCGTCGTGGCCATGCTGTTCGACGCGGCCGCAACCCTCGACGTCATGGCGACCGTGCTGCCCGCCATGAAGGACGGCGCGGTGTTCGTCCAGTGCGCGAGCGTCGGCATCGACGGCGCCGCCCAGACCGCGGCGGTCGCTGCCGAACACGGCGTCGCGTTCCTGGATTGCCCCGTGCTCGGCACCAAAGCTCCTGCCGAGCAGGGCAATCTGGTGATGCTGGCCTCCGGTGATCCCGGCCTGCGCGAGCGGGTGCAACCGGCGTTCGACGCGGTGAGCGCCAAGACCATCTGGGTGGGCGACGAGGTGGGTCTCGGGTCGAAGCTGACACTGGTGTGCAACGCGTGGATCGCGTCGCTGGCTGCCGCCGTCGGTCAGTCGTTCGCGCTCGCGGATGGCCTCGGCCTCGACCAACGGCTGATGCTCGAGGCGTTCGACGGGGCCGCGGCCGGCTCGCCGTACCTCCAGGCGAAGGGCAAGGCGATCATCGAGTCGTCTTACGCGAGCATCGATGTCCGCTCAGATTTTGGACACGCGGTTCACCGCCGATTGGCTGGACGCGCACCCGGCCGATCGCGCCCTGGTCGACGACATGGCCAGGCGCCGAATGAATTCGGCGTCGACCGAGGCCGCGCGCCGTGGCGCCCGACTCCAGCTGGAAGCTCGCGCCGGACACGACGTGTTCGACCGGCTCGGACGCATCACCAGCCCGACCCTGGTTGCGTCCGGGCGCTTCGACGGGATTGCTCCGCCGGCGAACGGCGCGTCGATCGCGGCGCAGATCCCCGGCGCGGTGGCGCGCATCTTCGACGGTGGCCACGCGTTCTTCCTCCAGGACCCGACCGCCATGCCGGAAGCGATCGATTTCCTGCGCGACTAAGCCTCACCCAAACTCGGCCGGTAATCAGCCGCCTCGCCCTCGGCGGCAAGCAATGCGCCCAGCTGACCCTCCTGTTGGTCAACAAACACGCCGATCACCTGCCGGCATACTTCCGGCACGCTCACCCCACGCGTATCCGCAATACGTTTCAGCCCGACCAGCATTGACGTAGACACGTGAAACTGCACAGCGAACTGACCGCACGAACCATCGTCAGGCGGCAACCCCGGGCCCACGACCACAGGTTCATCCACCCCGTACTCGCCCAGCTCAGCACCCCGAACTCGCTCAACAACCCCACCATCACCAACGCCGTAGGCGGGATCCGGGAACTCCTCATGACTGAACAAGCCCATTCCGCCACCCTAGACCTCGCAGAATCCCAGGTCGCCAGGCAAGCGACGCCGTTTACCAGTCCGGCTAGTCTCGCCGCGATAACGCTGTCGACGGGCACCTCCGGCTCCAGCACTCACTCCAATGGTTCGGGAGTGAAGGTGACGTCGACTCCGCCCACGGTCATCGTCACCTGACCTTCCATCACCATCACCTGCGCTGACACCCGGCGATCGACGGTCTGGGCTAGCTGCTGCACCGGTGCGTGCGGTATCTGCACCACCGACAGGTTCGGCAGCCCCGCCACTTTGGGTCCCACGGTGCGCCACCAGGTGGCTACGCTCGCGGCGAACGGAAACAGCACCACCTGTTCGGCCTGGCTGGCCGCCTTGCTCAAGGCACGTTCATCGGGCTGGCCGACGTTTATCCACTCCAAGATCCGGCCGGTGTAGTCGGAGAGCCGCAAGTCCGGTACGCCAGGGGTGGACAAGCCCGCCCCGAACGCCAACTCACCGTCGACGTCGCCGAGCCGGTGCGCGCGCAACCCAAACGCCAACAACCGCACCACCATCCGCTCGTCGGTCTCACTGGGATGACGGGCCACGGTCAACGGGTGGTCGGCGTAGTAGCCGTGATCGACATCGGAGACGCCGAGTTCGACTTTGAACACTGTTGCAGAAAGGGCCACGCCATAGTGTCCACCCTGGTGGAGTTCCCCGGGTAGCCGGGCCGCTTCGAGTGGTCGAAACTCATGTCGCGAAGTCGCAGGCAGGCTACGTAGGGAAATCTGCGCTGCGAGAGAGCGATTCGTTCGTCCGGATGTCGGCCAGGTTCTGGTCGAGCGCATCGACCACGGCTTCGTATCCGCCATTGCCCAGGACCAGACGGCGGGGAGGCGGGTCTTGGGCCATCGCCGCGATCACCGCATGGGCACCGCGGCGCGGATCGCCGGGCTGCACACCGTCCATCTCAATGAAGGCGGCGCGGACCTGCTCCAGCATGTCGTGATAGTTCGGAATCATCTCCGCGACAGGCTCATTGGCGAAGCCGGCATAGGCGTTTGTTCGGAACGCTCCCGGCTCGACCGTCAGCACGGAGATGCCCTGTGCGGCGACCTCGTCGCGCAGCGCATCGGTGACGGCTTCGATCGCAAACTTCGTCGCACTGTAATACCCGAACCCGGGCGCCGACACGAGCCCGGCCACCGAGGACACGTTGACGATCCACCCGGTTCCGCGGGCGCGCATGCCGGGCAGCACCGCCCGCGTCACGGACAGCACCCCGAAGAAGTTCAGCTCGAACATCGCCCGTATCGAGGACTCGTCCATCCCCTCGATGGATCCGTACCAACCGCGGCCGGCGTTGTTCACCAGCACGTCGATACCTCCGAAGTGGTCTTCGGCGGTGCGCACCGCGCGCTGCACCGCCGCGGCGTCGGTGACGTCCATCGGCACGACGAGGACGCGATCGCCGTACTGCTGCGCCCACGTCGCCAGCTCGTGCGGACGCCGCGAGGTGAGCACCGCCCGATCCCCGGTCTCCAGCGCCGCCTCGGCGAACGCCATCCCGAAGTTGCCGGGCGTGCCCCCTGTGATGAACCATCGCCTGCTCACGGCTCGATCACCACCCGGCTGATCAGCGCGCCGTCGAAGGTGAAGCGGTAGTGCAGATCGGCGACCCCACCGGGGAAGTCGCCCTCCAGGTGCTGACCGACGTCGACGCCCGCGTCGGTTGTCATCGCGCCGGTGAACTCGGTGGTGTAGGTGAACTCGCTGGCTGCGGTCGCGATCCAAGATCCGATCTCGTCATGTCCCGTGTAGTCGTGGCCCTCGTCGGTCACCACGGCATCGGTGGTGAGCGTGGCCAGCGCTTGATCCACCTCACGGGCATCGAGTGCGGTCATGAACGTTCTTACGCTGTCCGGGAGTGCATCCCAGTCTGTGGTGTTGGTCATGACCCCACGATGGAGGTTGCCGTAAGGGGAAGGTCAACCCTTGGGCGAAAAATCATCGGAGACGCGCCGTGGTGTTGACCCTCCCCCAAGGGGAGGCTTCAGGATGGCCGCGTCCCATCACATGGGCGGTGCAAACGCAGAGGAGGACGCCATGGGCGCACAGGTTTCGATCGGAGACTTCGCGGTGATGACGAGCCTGAGCCGCAAGGCGCTGCGGCACTACCACGACATTGGCATCCTCGAGCCGGTCCACATCGACTCCCACACCGGCTACCGCTACTACGACACCAGCCAGGTCGATCACGCGCACATCATCCGACGGTTCCGATCCCTGGGCATGTCCATCCCGGACATCAAGGCGCTGCTGAGCACCGACGACGCCGCGGCGCGTACCGAGATCATCACGACCCACCTCGCACAGATGGAGGAGCAGCTGCAGCAGACCCGTGACACGGTCGGCGCGTTGCGCGAGCTGCTCTCGCCGGTGCGCGTGCCTGCTCATGTGGAGGTGCGTCGTGAACCGGCGCTCGCCGTGTGGTCCATCGGCTCCATTATCGAGACCGCGGAGATCGACACCTGGTTCGGAGCGGCGTTGACAACGCTGCGCAACGCGGTGACTGCGGAGACGGGCGCGGATCGCGCGGTCGTACCGGGCGGGCTTTACGACCGAGCACTGTTTCTCGAATCACAGGGCGCGGCAACCCTTTTCGTCCCCGCGCCGCAATCCGCTGACCCCCCGGATGGCATTAGCGCCGAGGTCCTGCCTGCAGCCGAATACGCGGTACTCACCCACCGCGGCGGTCACGATGACGGCATCGACCGTAGTTACGCGGCGCTGGGCACGTACGTGAACGAACATCTGCTCAGCCACCAGGGGCCGATCCGTGAGCACTACTTCGGCAGCACGCCGTCACAGCCGACGACGTTCAGCGCTACGGAGATCTGCTGGCCGGTCTTCAGCACCACGCCAGCGCCGGACTGACAGCCGGGGGGCCGACTTGTTGCCCCCCTTGGCCGCGATTCTGGGTCGACACTGGCGGTGGACACGGATAAACACGCAGAAAGGCGTACACCATGACCACAGCGCGCGATGTAGTCGTCCACCACGGTCGGGCCTGGGTTGATGCGGAAGAGTCGGTTCGTATCGGCTATACCGTCGCCGCGCCACCTGACCCGACGATGACCGTCGTACTTCTGCACGGCGCGCCTCAAACCCGCTACGAGTGGCGCAAGGTCATGATGCCGCTCGCGGTCGCCGGCTACCGCGTGATCATGCCCGACTACCGCGGTGCCGGCGCGTCCGACAAACCCCGCGACGGCTACGACAAGTGGACAATGGCCGGTGATATCTGCACTCTCGTGCACGAGGCGCTGGGAGTAACAGAGCCTGTGTCGCTTGTCGGTCACGACCTCGGGTCGACACTGGCCCTGAGTTTTGCGCTGCGTTACCGCACTGATGTCGTCAGCGCCACGTTCATGGAAGCTCCGCTGCCGGGCACTGACTATTACGAGTGGCGGGTGGCCCAAAAATCCGCCTGGCAGTTCGGTTTTCATGCAAACCCGGACATCGCGGTCTACCTCACGCACGGACGCGAACGTTGGTACATCACTCGCTTCTTCGACGACTTGACCTACCAACCGAACGCGATCTCTGAGTCTGATATCGACGTTTACGCCCGCGCCTACGAAGCCCCGGGAGCCATGCGGGCGATGTGTGAGATCTACCGAGAGCTCGACCGCGACGCGCAAGACAATCGCACCGCGCTGCGAGAACGCGGCAAGCTCACCATCCCTGTATTGGCTTCCGGGGGTGCTTCGAATCATCTCGCAAGACATTTCCGGGCGATGTGTGAAGAGGTCGCTGATTCGGTGACGAGTCAGCTGGTGCCAGACTGCGGCCACTGGGTGGCCGAGGAGCAGCCGGCGTATTTCACCAGAATGTTCTGCGAGTTCGATGGAGCCGCTCGGGCTTGATGGTCGGCACCGTCGGCGGGTAGCTGGCACGCAGACGAACTAGGGGGGTGTATTACTCCCCCCGAGAGCCGCCGGCCGGCGCCTAGCGTGGCTGCAGTGGGGCTGATCGGGTCGGAATCACAGGTGCCCGTGGGCCGTATCGGAAACTCAGAAATGGAGGTAGTCGCAATCGTGAACATGCATCCGGAGACAATCAGCATTGCCGGAAAGAAGGTGTCACGCTTGGGTTTCGGTTCGATGAGATTCACCGGCCGCGGAATCTGGGGTGAGCCCCAGGACCGGGACGAATGCATAGCCGTGGCGCGCCGGGCGGTCGATCTCGGTGTGCAATTCATCGACACCGCCGACTCCTACGGCCCGCATGTCGCCGAACAGATCCTGTATGAGGCGCTGCATCCGTACCCCGATGACGTCGTGATCGCGACGAAGGCGGGCCTGACCCGAAACGGACCCGATGTGATCGACACTGAGTCGGGACCGAAACGCCTCGGCCCGGCGGCCTGGCCACCGGTCGGACGTCCCGAATACCTGCGGCAGCAGGCATTGATGAGCATGCGACGTTTGGGTGTCGATCAGATCGATCTCTTGCAGTTACACCGAGTGGATCCGAAAGTGCCACTGGCAGACCAGATCGGGGAACTCAAGGCGCTCCAGGATGAGGGCAAGATCCGCGAGATCGGCATGTCGCAATGCACGGTAGCGCAGCTCGACGAGGCGCGTCAGATCGCCGACATCGTGAGCGTCCAAAGTCGGTTCAACGTCGTCGACCGGAGTGCCAACGACATGTTGGAGGTGTGCGAACGCGATGGGCTCGCGTTCATTCCGTGGGCGCCGGTGGCGCAGGGCGGTCTTCCCTCGGCTCACCAAGCGCTCGCCGACGTCGCCCGGGCGCACCAGTCCACGGTGGGACAAGTGGCGATCGCCTGGCTCTTGCATCTCTCACCGGTCATGCTTCCCATCCCTGGCACGTCGCGCCGCGCGCATCTTGAAGAGAATACGGCAGCCGCCGAAATCGGGCTGACACCAGAAGAAATCGACCAGCTCACTGCGGCCACCAGCTGATTGGCGCAGTGAATCCCTTGGTGCTGCAGCGAGTATGGGACTTACTTGGACAGGGCCGACTCAGCGAGGGCCTGCAGCAGGGCGACAGCGTCGGGAGAGGGGCCACCGTCGAGCGCACAGTAGACAAACAGCCGCTGGTCGGGGGCATCTGCCACCTCGAGTGCCTCGAAATGGAGGTGCAGTTCGCCGAGTTGCGGGTGATGGAAGAGTTTGTCCTCGCTGGGGCGCGGACGCACGTAGTGCGTAGCCCACAGCTCGGTGAATACCGAACTCTGAGGCGAAATTTCTTCCACGACCTCTGCAACGCGGTCGTCACTGGGAAAACGGGTCAGCCCCCAACGGAGGTTGCCGACTGTCTGCGTGGCCACGTGGTGCCAGTTTGGATAGAAATCTCTGGCGGCAGGGTCGAGGAACACCATGCGGGCGAGGTTGGTGATGTCGGCAAAGCCGCTGTACATCGCGCGGCCGGCCGCGTTGATGGCAAGGATGTTGAGGCCGAGATCGAGGACGAACGCCGGCACACGCAAGCCATGATTCAGCAGATGCTGGACTCCCGCGGAGGCGGTGGTGGTCGCGTGAGCTGGCGTCGCGAGAGGGGCCGGATGGACGAGCGAGATGAGGTAAGTGGTCGCGTGCGCGTCCAGGCGCAACGCGCGCGCGAGGGCACGAAGCACTTGCAGCGACGGGCGGTGCTCTCGACCTTGTTCAAGCCTGCGGTAATAGTCGGTGCTCAATCCGGCTAGGAGTGCGAGTTCCTCTCGACGAAGGCCTTGAACCCGCCGGCCGGTGCCAGGTATGAGGCCAGCGTCCTGCGGCGTCATCGCTTGGCGTCTCGCTCGTAGGAAGGAACTGAGCTCCGCTGATCGATGTGCCGTAGCGCTGTCCATAGGGGACATCATCCCAGCGGGCAGGACCGCACACCGCTCAGTGATCGATCACGCCGGTTGCTCGCTCGCAGTGATCCGGCTTATCGCCAAGGTTGGACATCCTTCACAGGTCTTCGTAACCTTTCCGAGACCTGAGACCCATGCGCGGCAATTCGAGACGACGTCGTCGGCAGTCATAAGGATGCGCAGTCATGAAATTCCACCGGCCCATCGCGGCGATCGCGGTTGCCGCGGCGCTCTGCGTGGCCCGGGCCGGTTCTGCGTTCGCCGAGCCAGAAGTGGACGAGCTGGCCAAGCTGAACGAGTTGACCACGCAGGCGCAACAACTGATCGAGAGCGCTCAATCCGTCGAGCGAGACCTCGAGAGGAAGGTGCAGCTCCAGAACGACGCAGAGCAGAAGCATGCCGGCGATGTGGTGGTGCTCGAATCCACCCGGGCCCAGCTGGCCGCTTACCAAGCACATGTCGACAGAGCCGCGGCGGCGTTCTATGCCGGCGGGCGCACCGATAGCGTGAGCGCGTTCTTCACGGCGTCGTCGCCCCAGCGCCTGATCGACGGGCTGGCCTTCCAGCGAGCGATCACCGACGAGATGTCGGGACAGTTGACGAACTTCCGCAACGCCAAGCAGCAGGCAGAGGTTGCCGCGGCAGCCTCGGCCGAATCCGCGGCCACGGCCAAAGCGACCGCCGACGCCGCTGCTGCCCTTCGCGCCGACCTGGAGAAGAAACAGGCGGAGATCGAGGGCCAGGTCAGATTGGTGCGGGCGACCTATTACTCGCTGCCCGCCGCTCAGCAGGCTTTGTTGGGCCCCGGCGGCGCGATCCCCACCGTCGGGATGAGCGGTCTGGTCCCCAACGCCCGAACCCTCGCGGCGTACATCATCGCGACCTTCCCGGGGGTGCAGTCCATCGGGGGCGTGCGCCCAGACGCGCTTCCCGATCATCCGAGCGGCCACGCCATCGACATCATGATCGGATCGGATATGGCACTCGGCGATGCGATCAACGCCGACGTCCAGAGCCAGGCTGCCCGCTTCGGGGTGTCATACACGATGTGGCGCGTGGCCAACCACTTCAACCACGTCCACGTCACGGTTTCCTGAATCTGCCGCTGCAGTCGCTGGTCCGTCGTCTTCGACGCTCAGGTAGACATCGCCGAACACAGTTCGTAGCCTGACCCGGGGGTATCGACAGCTGGGCCGGGGCCGCTTCATGACCGAAGGATCGTGACAATCCGCATGATCGGGATTCGCCACCCCCTTCAATGGACGATGCGCGCCGCCGGACCGGCGTTCCTGGTGATGGCCGCGGCGATGGGTGGGGTGCATGCCGAACCCGCAGACGACGCGTTGGCCAAGCTGAACGACCTCTCTGCGCAGGCGGTGCGCAGCCGCGAGGCGGTCACCACAGCCCAGCGCGATGCCGACGCCGCCCAAGCTCAACAGGCCGCAGCGGAGGATCGCCAGCGCGCCGACCTTGCGGCATTGGAGGCCGCAGACACCCAGCTGAAGCCCTATCAGGCAGCCGTCGACCGCCTCGCGGCGATGACCTACATGAGCGGCGGTGACAGTCAGATGACCACAGCGCTCACCGCCTCATCGCCGCAACGTCTCATCGACGGACTGTCGTTGCAATACGCCGTGGACGCCACGACCGCCAACCAGTTCAGGGCGTACCGCGAAACGCGCGAGCGCGCCGCGGCCGCCGCCCAGGCCTCGGAGCGCTCGGCCGCAGATGCCCGTGCCGCCGCCGACCAAGCTGCCGCAGTCCGCGCGGACCTGCAGGCAAGATGGCAGGACCTGCTGCGCCGCATCGCAGCCGCGGAGGCGCAGTACGCACTGTTGACTCCGCAGCAGCAAGCGGTGATCGAGAGCGCTGTTCCACCGCCACTGCCGCCGGAAACGCCACCGGCGCAGGACCCCGCGATCGTCGCGATGCCCGCTGTCCCTCCCGGTGACCTTGCTCCGCCGCCCGCGGCGGTCATTCCAGACGAACCCGAAGCATTACCCGTGGGCGTCGCCAATGAGGTTGGCCTACAACCCAATACCATCATCGCCGCCAGAATGATCAGCGCGCAGTTCCCCCAGATCGCCACTATCGACGGGGTACGGCCGGACCCGAAGCCGTGGCATCCGCGCGGTCTCGCGATCGACATCATGATTCCCAACCCGGAGAGCCCGGAAGGCATCGCCCTCGGCGATCAAATCCGCGCGTTCGCGCTGGCCAACGCGGGCCGGTTCGGATTGCAGGACGTGATCTGGCGGGGTGTCTATACAACGCCGGCCGGACCCCAAGCGACGGGATACGGTCACTTCGACCACGTCCACATCACCACGACACCGCGCGGCTGATAGACCGTCCATCGCCCCCGAACCTGTCGGAGGGTGCGCGCATGCTTGCGGCATCCACGACGAAAGGGTCCGTGATGTGCTGGAAATGCGACAACCCGGACGACACGACCGAGGAGTACCTGGAACAGTTGCGCGCGATGATCCAGGACCACGGCTGGGCTGTTCAATATGTCGAAAGTGATAAGCGACCGTTGGCGTACACGGTCGGGCTACACAGCCGAGGTCTTCCGGAACTATTGATGACGGGACTGTCACCCAACGTCTCCTGCCGGGTGCTCAACTCGATTGCGCACATGATCGTCGACGACGGCGTTGTGCTCGCCCCGGCGATGCACATCGACTTCGCAGATCGGTTTCTTCTCGAGGTTGTTGAGGTGGAGCATCCCGATGTCCACATGAGATTCGCCGTCGAGATCTTCGGCCCGGAAGTCCTTGCGCTGCAACTGGTGTGGGCCGACGACAAGGGGCGCTGGCCGTGGGCCGCAGGGTGGGGCCATGGCCGCCGTCGCCAGCCCGTCCTCGGGCGACGCGCCCCGTGGCCGAACGCTGCCGCCTGAACCACATTCTTGGTGAGTCAATAACGGCGGATCGCGGCGCGGGCGTGACAGGATCCTTCAGCGTGACACGTCCCAACTTCCTGGTCATCGTCGCCGACGACCTCGGGTTCTCCGACATCGGCGCCTTCGGCGGCGAAATCAACACTCCCAACCTGGACCGGCTGGCCCACGCCGGCATCAGGCTCACCGATTTCCATTCCGCTCCGGCCTGTTCGCCGACGCGGGCGATGCTGCTGACCGGAACCGATCACCACGTCGCCGGCATCGGCACCATGCTCGAGATGGCCGCCCCTGGATTCCAGGGTGCCCCCGGCTATGAGGGGTATCTGAACGACCGGGTCGTGGCGCTGCCGGAACTGCTGCGCGACGCCGGCTACCAGACGCTCATGTCGGGCAAGTGGCATCTGGGCAGCACGATCGACAGGTCTCCGTGGGCGCGGGGATTCGACCGATCCTTCGCCCTGTTGCCGGCTGGTGCCAGCCATTACGGCACCCGCGGGGGTGGCGGGTTGTCGGCCGCGCCGACGATGTTCACCGAAGACGACCAGTTCGTGACGGTAGGGGAGGACTTCTACTCCTCGGATACCTACACCGACACGCTGCTGCGGTATCTAAGCGAACGTCCCGAGAGCCCTGGAGACCAGCCTTTTTTCGCCTATCTGCCCTTCCAGGCGCCACACTGGCCGCTACAGGCGCCGCAGGAAACCATCGCCGCCTACCACGGCCGCTACGACGCCGGACCGGACGCACTGCGTGAGGAGCGGCTGGCGGCGCTCACACGATTGGGCCTCTACCCACCCGACGTCGAGCCGCACCCGGTGGTCGCAGACGGCACCCCCGAATGGGCCGACATGACCGACGAGGAGCGCGCCGTTTCCGCCCGCAAGATGGAGGTCTACGCCGCGATGGTGGACAGGATGGACTGGAACATCGGCCGGGTGATCGACTACCTCGACCGCACCGGCGAGCTCGACAACACGGTCGTGATCTTTCTGTCGGACAACGGCGCGGAGGGGACGATCGTCGAGGCCATGCCGCTGCGCGGCCCCGAAATCGAGGCTTTCGTCGCGCAGCATTGTGACAACAGCCTGGACAACCTCGGCGCCCCCAGCTCCTATACCTGGTATGGCCCACGCTGGGCGCAGGCCGCGACCGCGCCGTCGCGGCTGCACAAGGCCTTCACCACCGAGGGCGGAATCCGCGTGGTGGGCTTCGTCACCTGGCCGGGTTTTGCTCGTCAGGGGGAGATCGGCACGGCCTTCACCACCGTCATGGACATCGCCCCGACCGTGCTGGAGCTCGCCGGCGCCGCGCATCCCGGTACCGAGTACAGGGGCAGGGAGGTGGAGCGGATGCGCGGCCGGTCGATGGTGCCCTACCTGTCCGGACAGGCGGACGACGTGCATGATTCGGACACCGGCACCGGTTGGGAGTTGTTCGGGCGCCGCGCTATTCGTCAGGGCGATTGGAAGGCGCTTCACCTGCCCGCGCCCTACGGCCCGGGCACCTGGCAGCTTTATGACCTCTCACGCGATCCCGGCGAGGTTCACGACCAGGCCGCCGTTCGGCCCGACAAACTGGCGGAGTTGCTCGAGTTGTGGGACCGCTACGTTGAGGACAACGGTGTGATCATCGGGCCCGTGTCGCTGTTCGAGATCGACGTCGAGGCCTTTTGATCGGGCCTAAACTCGGCTCATGCCAAGGAAACTCAGTGATGAACAAGTTGAGGCCTTTGTCGACAGCCGCCCGGGTTGGGCGATACTGAGCACCATCGACAAGGATGGATTCCCACATTCAGTACCGCTGGGATACTTCCGGCTGGGTCGCGACATCATCATGGGTGTGCGAGACGGGACGCACAAAGTTGCCAACGTCGAAAACAACCCCAACGTGAGCGTCTTGCTGGAGGAGGGCTCCACCATGGCGGATATCCGGGGAGTGCTGTTTCAAGGCCAAGCCCACGTCGTTCGAGAACCGAGCCAAGCGCTTCAGCTCGCGAGGGACGGTGCTCGGTTGCGGGGCGTGCCCGAGCCGGAGTGGCCGACCGCACCAAGGCCCGGTGCGGCCTACATCCGAATGACACCTGTGCGCACAGTGTCTTGGAATTACGCAGATTAAACCCGTCCAGGTCTCCTATGGGGCGCCGCTGCCCTGAAACATCCGCTCGAATCCATACGCCGAACGGCAACGGTATTGCCTCCCAGTCTCACTATAGGGCGGGGAGGGGGCCTTGCCGCAAGGCCCCTGTCGCGCTGCACAATCGTCCGGCGGTGCATGATTCTCCGACGAGATGTCGTGGCGAAAGCCGTTCTGGCTGAGGGTAATCAGATGGATCAGGGGGCGAACATGGATGAAGTGCTGGATGAGGGCCCGTTCTTTCATGGCACCAGCCACCCACGAATCGGGGTGACGGTCAGCCTTCTAATAGATGGGCCAGGCCCTCGACACCGGTAATTGTGGGGCGGTAGCGCCAGCGTACCGGCGACTCCAACCGGGCGTCTCGGTCCAATTGGTAGACGCCTTCGGCGTATCGGGAGCCGTTTTCGGTGACGTGATGACGGTCTACGAGTCGGTAGCCGAGTGTCCAGCCGGGGCGACGGGTGAGATCGCGATTGGCCTGCACCCGCGCAATGCGTTGTCGAGCGAGCTCGCTCGGCGTGCGACCCGCGATCCAGGTGACGAAGTGCGCCTGGCTGGCCGGCAGCACGGCGTCCGGTCGAGCGGCACGCTGGGCTGAGGTGAGCCCGTCGTATGGCAGCCACGATGGCCCGCCGCGCCGGCTGGCAGGTCAACAACAAGCGCATCCGCCGGCTGTGGCGCGAGGAAGGACTGCGGGTCCCGCAGCGCCGCCGCAAGAAGCGGCTGACCGGCATCGGTGTCGCCGTCGGAGCGATGTCGCCGATCCGGCCGAACGTGATCTGGGCGATGGACTTTCAGTTCGACACCACCGCCGATGACCGCACGCTGAAGATGCTCAACGTGATCGACGAGTTCACCCGCGAAGCGCTCGCGAGTCAACGTTAAAATCAACTGTGGGCGAGGGTCGGACACCGTGCTGGGAGATGGTCTCAGCGGCCTGTGACGGTCTACCGGGTGTGAGCTCGATGATCGGTTATCGCGCCCTCGACGTCCCTGAGGGCTCTCACCTCGGGATGCCGTCGTCGCATTTGACCTTCATCGTCAGCGGGGACGACGGCGTCGAGGCCGCCCCAGATGCCGCCCAGCTACCGCTTGCCCGCCCGCAACGCGTGATCCTCGGCGGACTGCACGTCCGCGCCAGTCATGTGCGCCAGCACCGCGGTCAGACGGGAGTGCAGTTGGCCGTGCACCCGTTGGCCTCGCGCGCGCTGTTCGGCGTACCCGCCGCCGGTCTGAGCGTCAGTGACTTCGACGGATCGGCCGTCTTGGGTACAGGCCTAGCGGCGGAGCTCAGCGATCGGGTAGCCGAGGCGACGTCATGGCAACAAGGTTTCGCGGCGGTAGCCGACCACCTGCGGCGCAGCGCCGCGACAGCTGGTCAGGATGCGGTGCGGCCCGAGGTGCGCTACGCCTGGGCGGTACTGCAGCGCCATGGCGGACGTGTGTCGGTGGCGTCGGTGGCCGCTCAGGTGGGACTCACGCAACGTCACCTGTCGACCCTGTTTCACCGCGAGGTAGGGCTTGCGCCCAAAGCCGTTGCTCGGCTGATGCGCTTCGAGACCGCAACGGCACGGATCGCGCGGTCGATCGTGCGGGACGGCCGGGTCGATCTCGCCGCCGTCGCGGCTTCGACGGGCTTCTTCGACCAGGCCCATCTGAGCACTGAGTTCGTCGCATTCACCGGCCGCCCGCCTCGGAAGTGGATTGCCGAGGAGTTCCGAAACATCCAAGACGGCGGCCACCAGATGGCAGATCCTGGTGACCATGACCCCGTCGAATCCGGCCGTCTGGCCAACCCTGCAAGCCCATGACGCACCCGCGCTGATCGACTATCTCGTCGAGACCCTTGGCTTCGTCGTCACCGCCCGCTACGGCGACGGCGACCGAGTCGACCACGCGCAGTTGAATTGGCCGGAGGGCACCGGCGGACTCATGATGGGCAGCCACAAGCCGGGCACGGATTGGTGCCGTGAACCCGGCAGCGCTGGCGCCTACATCGTCACCGCCGACGCCGACGAACTGCACGCGCGGGTGACGGCAAAGAACGCCGACATCGTGCGGTCGGTGTACACCACCGATTACGGTTCGCGGGAGTTCGCCGTTCGTGACCCCGAGGGCAACCTGTGGAGCTTCGGCAGCTACACCGGTGAGCTCCCGCGAAGCTGACGTCGACGCACAGGTGGTTTGGCGATGGTCGGCCCGACACCACCAACCCCTGCCTCGAATGCCTTGCCGCGAGACAGAGCCACCGGTCAATACTCCATAGCGCGCAAGGGTGAATGCGACTGCGTACTGCCCGGGATGAGCAGTTGCAAGGGCGGCGTTTCGCTCGAGGTAGCCGGCGGCGCGCAACCGGTCGATGACCGAACGTGCCGATTCCAGGCTGCCGCTCTGGGCGTAGTTGACGCCGAACGTGCCGTTTAGGCTTCGGTGCAAGCTGGCCGATGTCCATCCCGGCACGTCTCGGGAGAAATGAGCCGCCGGGAACCGCCTCATCCAACGGCAGCAATCGCCGACCGAAGTCACAGGAGGGGTCAACGATCAGTCGCCTTGTCAACGATGATGACGACTCATCCTCGGATCAGGCGGGACACAGGTTCGGCCCGGGCCCGCCGGACGACGTAGCCAACCTCGCCACGGTGCTGCGGGTAGCTAGCCGACGAGCAACGCCCTTGCCGCTGAAACGAATTCAGCGACCAACGGGTTCACCTCGCCCACACGGGTGGCGACGACGACGCGGCTGGGCGGAAAGCCATTCAGTGGTATCGACGTTAGATCCGGGCGCACCGAGCTGCGGCGGTCGCCAACGGGTAGGACCGCGACGGCCTGACCACTCGCGACGAGTTCGAGCCTGTCCTCGAAGCTCTCGATGACGGGTCGGGCCGACATCGGGCCTGGGGCGCTCGACCGATGGGTGTCCGCGGGGAAGATCGCTCGCGTTCCGCCGTGTGAGCAGATGATCGACTCGCCATTGGCGAAATCGTCCAACGAGACTGACACCCGTTCGGCGAGAGGGTGATCGGCGGGTATGACGAGCATTCGTGGCTCGTCGTAGAGCGTGGTGACGCGGACGTCGTCGGTCGGGATGAACAGCGGCGCCCTGGCGACCAACACGTCAACCTGTCCGTCGATGAAGACCCCTTCTTCGTGACATTCCAGGTGGCGGGTCGTGACATCGGCGTGTGGGTGCTGGCGACGTACTTCCCGAACAGCCGGCGTGACCACGAGGTCTTCTACGTAGCCGATGACGATCTTGCCCGCGGGTGCATGGGCTCGGGCAGTGACCGCCGCTTGGCGGGCCGCGCGCAGCATCGTCTGCGCCTCGGGAAGAAAGGCCTTGCCGGCTTCGGTCAGCAGAGCCCCCTGCGGAGTGCGTTCGAGCAGACGGACACCGAGGCGGTGCTCCAACCGCTGGATCTGCCTGCTCAGGGATGGTTGCGCCACATGAAGTTCGGCGGCGGCCCGGGTGAAGTTCAGATGTTCGGCGACCACGGTGAAATACCGCACCAGCCGCAGCTCTAGATCGACTCCGAGATCGTTCACCCGACGTCCAACCTGGATGCATTCGGGGCTATTCCATTTCGGCATGGCGGGGTACCGATCAAGTCTTGGACAGGTGCTGCCGACGGTCGAAGACTCGGCAGCATGAGCAGATACGACGGCAAGCGCGTGGTGATCACCGGCGGAAGCAGCGGCCTGGGCCTTGCGGCCGCCCGATATCTGATCCGGCATGGTGCACGGGTCATGGTCACCGGACGGCATCAGGACACCCTCGACGATGCCGCCCGGCAACTAGGTGGTCGCGACATCACTGTTCAGAGTGACGCGCGTTCACTCACGGCTATCGACGCGCTCGCCGACCGCGTCCGTAGCGACTTGGGCACCATCGATGCGTTGATCGTCAACGCGGGCATCGGCAGCTTCGATCCATTCTTCGCCGTCACCGAGCAGACTTTCGACGATGTGTTCGCGATCAACACCAAGGGCCCGTTCTTCACGGTGCAGAAGTTGGCGCCCCTGCTGACCGAGGGCAGCGGCGTGGTGCTGACGACCTCGATCGCGAACCAGACGGGCTGGGATGCACTCAGTGTGTACTCGGCGAGCAAGGCGGCGCTGCGGTCGATGGCCCGCACGCTCAGCAGGGAGCTGCTGCCGAAGGGGATCCGCGTCAACGCGATCAGCCCCGGCTCGATCGACACCGGGAAGTTGGAGAAGGAAGTGCCCGAAAGGGCTGCGCAACTCAAGGCTGAATTCGAGGCCAGCAGCCCAATGCGGCGGTGGGGTCACCCCGATGAGTTCGCACCTGCCGTGGCATTTCTGGCCTTCGACGCGACGTACGTCGCAGGAATTGAACTCGTGGTCGACGGCGGCGAATCGCAATTGTGAGAGGAGATCTGAAAGTGACCGTTTACGAGGGGAAGAGGGTCGTCATCACCGGAGGAACGAGCGGAATCGGACTGGCCACCGCCAAACTTCTGGTGGATGGCGGCGCGCGCGTACTGGTGACTGGCCGCACGCCGTCCTCGCTGGATTCGGCACGAACGACATTGGGTGCCGGTGGCATGGTCGTCGAAAGCGATGCCGTCTCGGGCATCGACTCACTCGTCGGCCGGGTGGCGGCCGAACTCGGTGGCGTCGACCTGCTGGTGCTCAATGCCGGCGCAACGGACACCGCGACGATCGCGGACACCGAGGAGTCGATGTACGACAGACTATTCGAAATCAACACCAAGGCACCGTTCTTCACCCTGCAGAAGTTCCTTCCGCTGCTGCCGGTAGGCAGCGCCGTAGTGCTCACGACGTCGGTCAGCAACACGAAGGGGATTGCGACGACCAGCGTCTATTCGGCCACCAAAGCGGCACTGCGATCCATGACGCGGACCTTTGCTCGTGAACTTCTCGACCAGGGCATCCGGGTGAACGCCGTTTCCCCCGGACCGATCGACACCGGCATCCTAGAACGCACCATGTCGGCAGAGGCCGCCCGCGAATTCCTCGACCAAATCAAGGCCGACAACCCGATGGGCAGATTCGGCGAACCCGAGGAGGTGGCGAAGGCGATCCTCTTCCTGGGATTCGACGCCACCTACACGACCGGCACCGAACTCCTGGTCGACGGCGGCGCGTCAGACCTCTGATCACGCTGTGTGATCGGGGCATGGTCGATTGCTCGGCTGCTGCCGAGTCGGCCAGGGCGTACGCGCACACGGTTGCGCCATTCGGGCCGGCGCCGACCGGTGTTCCGGCGCCGTGTCCACTGGCCTGCAGGGCGATCCGCCCACCGTGTTGGCCGGCCCACCGCGCTGCCTCGGCGACCTCATCGGAGGTGTAAGGATGGGCCACTGCGGCCTGCTGGATGACCGCGGCAATGTGCGGGGTGGTCGCGGCCCGGTAGGTGTCGATGCGTGGTACGGAGTTCGGATCGCCTCTGGCGTGGGTCATTTCCCTCCCTTGAATTGCGGTTGGGGTGATCTACGGCGGCGGGGTCAGGAGGCGAGCAGCAGTGCGGTGGTGATGAGCATGACGGCGGCCGTGCCGCCGTGCACGCCGTAGGCGACGGACTTGGCGCCGCTGCTGCGTAGGACGATGGTGGCGTCGACGATCGGGATGAGGGTCGCCGCTAGCATCACCCAGCCCAGCAGATGGGTGGCGTGGGCCAGCACCAGGATGATCACGAACAGTCCGGTCGTGATGTCCCGGATGCCCTTGACGCTCAGGTAGGCCCGCACTCCGGGTTGATCGAGATCAGGCAGTACGCCGTAGCCGGCGGCGGCGGTGCGTGGGGCGATCAGGAAGCGGGCGCCGATGAAGATGATGGCCGCGGCGAGGATGCCGGCGAGGATGTAGCCGATGGTCGTGGTGACGGTCATGTCGAGTGCTCCTGGGGATTGGTGGGGCTTATCGGGTGGGGGAGAACGCGGTCGGGTCGAGCAGGGTGGTGTGCACGTCGACGATGTCGGCGACGTCGAAGCCGGCCATGTCGGCGGCGAATTCGGGGCTGGCCATGACGCGTTGGGTGACGTCGTCGGGGTCGGTGCCGGTCGGGTACTCGATCACGGCGATCAGCCGGTGGGCGTCGTCGCCGTGTTCGGTCCACACTCCGTGGGTGGTGACGCCGAACGCGGCGAAGGTCGGCAGGTGGCGTGCCCAGTGCACGTCGGCGTAGCGGCGCAGCACCTCGGGGGAGGCCAGGGTGTAGATCCGCAGCTGAAACATCGCTGCTCCTTTCAGTCGAATGGGCGGTGGACGGTGTTCGCGTGGCCGTTAGGTCAGCAGGACCGCACAGGCCGTGGCTACCGCGAGTCCTTGCAGGGCGGCGCGGGCATTGATCACCGAATCCCAGGTGGCTTGCAGTGCACGGCCGTTCGGCAACAAACGACCCGTCTCGGCGGCTGCGGTGAGTCGTCGATTGATGGGGGCGCTGAGTCGGGTGTAGATCAGTAGCCAGATCAGCAGGGCCGCCAGGGCGGTGCCGGCGGCAAGGGCCTGCATGGTGTGGCCGGCGACGGTGGCGGTGACCACGCTGGCGGCGGCGGCGAGGATGCCGAGCACGCCGGGTACCGGCATGCGCCGATCGGCGTAGCGATGCACGTACCCGATCGTCGTGACCAGCGTTTGGTCGTCGACACGGGCCAGGGCCGGGCGCAACACCATCGCGCAGAACACGTCGGTGCCGTACACCACGCCGGTACCCAACACCGTGAGTAGGGCCGCAGCCCGGATGAGTAGATCGATGTGCATGGTCAGACTCCTTCGGTGGGACTTAAGTGCTAGCGACGCTAACCCCCATCTCCAACCGTGTCAATAGCACTGCTATTCCATATAGCGGTGCTACCATCAGGTGGTGAGCATCGAGGAGCGCCGCGAGCGGGAGCGCACGGCCCGCCGGCAACTGATCGTCGCGACCGCCCGCGCGCTGGCCGAAGCCGAAGGCTGGGATGCCGTGACCACCCGTCGACTGTCGGCCGAGATCGAGTACAGCCAGCCGGTGCTCTACAAGCACTTCGCCGGCTTGCAGCAGATCGCGGACGCGGTCGCCCTCGACGGCTACAGCGAGATCGCCGAGGGCATTGCTGCTGCCGTTGCCGCCGGCGGGACAGCCGAGGCAGTCCTGACCCGGATCGCCTGGGCGTACTTGGGTTTCGCGCGTGACAACCCGGCGGTATACGACGCGATGTTCACCCGGGTGAGCGCCCTGCGCTTCGCGGAGCAGGACACACCGGCGCCGTTGACGGCGGCATTCGCGGCGCTGCGCGACGCGGTTGGTCGCGTCGCCGGCGGGCGAAACGTGGATGCGCTCACCGAGGTGTTTTGGGCCGCGTTGCACGGCTTGGTCACCCTCGGTGGCACCGGCCGGCTCCCCGGCGAGCGGATGGGCGAGCGGGTAGGCCTGTTGGTTGCGCAGTTCACGGGTTTGCAACCCCTGGCTCAACAGGACCACAGATGACCGACCGTTTCGCCGTCCGAGGTTTGGCTGGCGCCATCCGCGCCGTCATAGTGGTTCGGCACCAACAGGTCACGATGTCTCCCGCATGCCGTCACCTGGGGCGTGGCGACCCGCCCCAGACGCACCCATGAGAGCAAGCGCGATCCCCGCCGAGCCGAGGGCGGCTCGGTAGGAGCGTTTGATGGTCGTCGTCATTCGGAGAACATCCTCTCGGTCGTCGGCTACCGCGGCGGGTCCGCGCTGGCCACCCCCGCGGTGAAGAGTGATCCCAGAGTGACCGATCCGGCGCACAGCGCTGCAGCGGCGATCCGACGGGACGTGGACGTGCAGTGGCAAGGTAACGAATTCCCCTCTCTCGTAGTCGATGTCAACGGAATGGTCCGCCGACGCTTTCGACAGTGCCATGGATTCGATGGCGGTGGGATGGCGGCACCAGGTGGACGCTGATGAGTCGCGCTCGAGCACTGGAACGGCATCGAGATGTGCCGTCCAACCGGGTAAATGGCGCGCCGAGGGCGCCACCGTCGAGTCTGGCCAGTCACGGACAAGCACAGCTGCTGCATAGACTCCGCACAGTGCATCGCTACAGAGCTGCTACAAACTTGCCAGGTGCACAACACCGGTGACCTAGCCCGTCGATCGCCTGCGCTGGCGGGCGCCGACCGCATCACCCAACCCGACGGTTCCCCGATCAGAGTGCTCGTCGTCGACGACGAACCGGCGCTCAGCGAACTGGTGTCGATGGTGCTGCGCTATGAGGGTTGGGACGTGGCCACGGCTGCCGACGGTGCTGCGGGCATCCGCCAAGCCGCCGCCTCGAGCCCAGACGTGGTGGTCTTGGACCTCATGCTGCCTGATATGAGTGGGCTGGACGTGCTGCACGAATTGCACCGCATCAGACCGGAATTACCCGTACTGCTCCTCACGGCCAAGGATTCGATGGAGGATCGCATTGCCGGGTTGGCCGCTGGAGGAGACGACTACGTCACCAAGCCCTTCAGCGTAGAAGAGATGATCCTTCGACTCCGAGCCTTGGTGAAGCGGTCCGGACGCGGTGTGGTCGACGGGTGCAGTCAACTAGTCGTCGGTGACTTGGTCTTGGACGAGGACAGTCACGAGGTGACCCGCGCGGGGGAACAGCTGTACCTCACCGCCACCGAGTTCTCGGTGTTGCGGGTACTCATGCGCAACCCGCGACGCGTGCTCACCAAGGCCCAAATCTTGCACCACGTCTGGGAATACGACTTCGACGGTCGATCGAACGTCGTCGAGTTGTACATCTCGTATCTGCGCAAGAAGGTGGACGCGGATCGGTCCCCGATGATCCACACCGTCCGCGGCGTCGGGTATGTCATCAAACCTCATTAGCGCCGCCGACCGCGCGCGGGTGGTCCGCCTGTTCACACCCCGCACCTGGCCGCTCCGCATCCGCCTGGTCGCAGTCGTGACGGGTCTCGGAATCTGTCTGTGCTTCGCAGTGGGCGCGGGGACCCTGCTGGCGATGCGGCGATACCTCATGGGTCAACTCGACGATCAGGTCCTCGAGGCGCAGTCACGGTCCACGACGTTCTACGAGATGGGCAGGCCGCCGGCAGAACGCTTCTCCGGGCCTGGCCCGATGTTCCTCGACGGGCCCGGTCAGTCGGCGGGCACGGTCGGGGCCACGCGGTCTGACGACTCCGTGATCGAGGCGGCGGTCATCACCCCCACCGGCAACCGGGTCGGGCTTAGCCCGGCGGCAGTCGCCGAACTCGCGCGGGTGCCGACCACGGGAATGGTCAGCCTCGCGCTCGACGGCGTGGGCGAGTACCGGTTGACCGCGGTGCCGATCGGCGAGACCAACGCGGTGGTGGTCTCCGGGCTCCCCATGGCTGACGTGGAAGCGACACTCGCGTCGGCGGCGTGGATCATCGCCGTCTCGTCGACGGTGGCGCTCCTCGCCACCATTTCCGCGGTGATGGTGATCATTCGCCGCCAGCTGGATCCCCTGTCCCGCATGTCCTTGGCGGCGCAGCGCGTCGCCCGCCTTCAGCTGGATCGAGGGGAGGTACGTCTGCCGACACCCTTGGAGCCCGTGGATCCCGCCACGGCACACACCGAGATCGGAAGGCTCGGCACCGCCTTCAACACGATGGTGGACCGGGTGGCCGAGGGGCTGACCGCGCGGCACACCAGTGAGACAAGGGTGCGCCAGTTCGTGGCGGACGCAAGTCATGAACTGAGGACACCGCTCGCCTCCATTCAGGGCTACACCGAGTTCGCCGCGCATCTCGTCGGCGACCTCGACGAGCAAGGCCACCTTCGCAACCGATCCGACCTGGCCCATGCGCTCGGTAGGGTTCGCGACGAGTCCCGTCGCATGAACGAACTCGTCGAGGACATGTTGTTGCTGGCACGACTGGACACCGGCAGGCCCGTCGAGCGCGAACCGGTCGACGTATCGGATCTGCTCATCAACGCCGTCCACGACGCACACATCGCGGGACCCGACCACCGATGGGTCCTCGACATCCCGCCCGACACGGTCAGTGTGATCGGGGATCGTTCACGTCTCTTTCAGGCAATGGCGAACCTCCTGTCCAATGCCCGTGTGCACACCCCGGCGGGCACGAAGATCGTCACCTCCGTGGTGTCGAATGTCGACCGCTCAGTGACACTAACCATCCTCGACGACGGGCCGGGAATTCCAAGTGGTTTGTTGCCCAATGTCTTCGAGCGCTTTGCCCGGGGTGACGGGTCCAGGTCTCGCGCCGCGGGCAGCACGGGACTCGGATTGGCGATCACTCGTGCCGTGGTGATCGCACATCACGGCGTCATCGAGGTCGAGAGCAGTGGCAATGGCACCTGCTTCACGGTCACCCTGCCCGTGTCGGCCGACGGGTGATAGCCCGTCGATACTATTTGCACAGCAACGGCACATGCTGACGCGGCATGCTACGTGGGACCGATCGTATTGGCGACGACAGCCAATGCGTGATCTCGTCGAGCATGGAGTGTTGAGCACGTTGTTTCTTCGCAAGGGATCTGGCGTCGGAGCGGCCGTCGTTGCCTTGCTCGGTAGTTCGACCGCCGCGGGGCATGCCGAGTCCGTGGACGTTCCGGACGTCGTTCGTCAGGTGACGACGATCGACGGCTGGCGGTGACGCTGTCCTTGGCGAATGCGCGATACGACGCGGTGCCAAACATGGCCAACGCTCTTCTGTCGAAGGAGGGCTTTCTCAGTGGCAGGGTCACACTCACCGTCGACGGGTCCTGGGTCCAAACATCGGCACGACGCGGCCGCGCGTGCTTAGGTCGGCTGGGTCGCGCCGCTTCACCGGCTGCCATTCGACGCTTTCACCGCGTGCCGCCGATCACCTGGCGACACCGGTACGAAGCGGAGCGACTGATCCTGGATTCGGAGTAACTTGGCCAGACCGACCGCAAGCTGGCGAGGGTCCAATTTCGGTTTCCTGTTGCACTTCTGGTCCGCTCTCGGGTCTCGCTGGCGCACTGCCGTCGGGGCAGCGATTCAACAGCCGTCAGCGGGGTTGTCTTCGGTGGACTCGTCCTTGCCGGATCGACTAGTGCCGCGGCTCAGGCGTTCACGCCAATGGCTCCGGCGTGAAGGTGGCGTCGACGCCGCCCACGGTCATCGTCACCTGACCTTCGATCATCATCACCTGCGCCGAAACCCGCCGATCGACCGTCTGGGCCAGTTGCTGCACCGGTGCGTGCGGTATCTGCATTACTGACAGGTTCGGCAGCCCCGCCACTTTGGGGCCCACGGTGCGCCACCAGGTGGTCACGCCGGCGGCGAACGGGAACAGCAGCACCCGGTCGGCCTTGCTGGCCGCCTTGCCCAGGGCGCGTTCATCGGGCTGGCCAACGTTGATCAATTCCAGCACCCGGCCGGTGTAGTCCGCGAGCCGCAAGTCCGGCACGCCGGGGGTGGACAGGCCCGGCCCGAACGCCAACTCTCCGTCGATGTCGTCGAGCCGGTGTGCGCGCAGCCCAAACGCCAACAACCGCAACACCATCCGCTCATCGGTCTCACTGGGATGGCGGGCCACGGTCAGCGAGTGATCGGCATAGTAACCGTGATCGACATCGGAGACGCCGAGTTCGACCTTGAACACTGTTGCAGAAAGGGCCACGTCATAGTGTCCACCCTGGTGGTCTCCCCCAGGTAGTCAGGTACGTCAGCGCGAGGGCCAACCACGTGATGGCCGCGGAAGGGGGCGCCGCCCAAGCTCATGGCCGTTCTGCAAAGCTGCTTGGCAGCGAACCACCGAGGAGAACCATGTCGACACCGCGGGACACCGCTGCGTTTGAACCCGTGGCCACGCACGGGCCGACTCGCGCGTGGGCCGCCGTCGGGGTGCTCGCGCTCGCCGGCACCCTCAACTACGTCGACCGCTTCCTGCCGGGAGTGCTGGCGGAGCCCATCAAGCATGACTTGGCGTTGTCCGACACGGCAATAGGCGTGATCAACGGGTTTGGGTTCCTCATCGTGTATGCCGTGCTCGGCATCGTGATCGGGCGTCTAGCCGACCGCGGTCTGTTCGGCGCAGTCATCGCCGGCTGCCTGACGTTGTGGGGTTCGATGACCATGCTGGGCGGTGCGGTTCAGTCTGGCGTGCAGCTCGCGCTGACCCGCGTCGGCGTGGCTGTCGGCGAGGCGGGCAGCACACCGGCAGCGCATGCCTATGTGGCGCGCAATTTCGTTCCGGACAAGCGGTCGGCACCGCTGGCCGTCATCACCATGTCCATCCCGTTGGCCAGTGCCGCCAGCCTGCTCGGCGGCGGCCTACTGGCCGAGAGCATGGGCTGGCGAATGGCGTTCGTGGTGATGGGCGGGATCAGTGTGCTGCTGGCGCCCCTGGTGCTGTGGGTGGTTGGTAGCGGGCAAAGCCTGCCCACCCGGCCGCCGCGGGATCGCACCGCCGCGCTGAACTGGTGGGATCTGCTGCGCAAACCCAGTTTCCTGGCCATGGTGGCCGGCACCGCACTGGTGTCGGCGGCGGGCTACTCGCTGACCACCTTCGCACCCGCGTACTTGATGCGCGCCCGGGGGATGTCGCTTGGCGAGGTCGGCGTCGAGTACGGCGTGGCCGCCGGTGCGCTCGGTGTTCTCGGGCTGCTCATCGTCGGTCGGATTGCCGACCGGCTTGCTACCCGTGACCCACGGTGGCTGCTGTGGATCGTGGTCATCCTGATCGCGGCCCTGTTGCCGGCGTCCGCGCTGGCGTTCGTCGTCGACAGCCGCACGTGGTGCGTGTGGCTGCTGGCACTGGCATACGTCATCGGCACCGCGTATCTGGCGCCGTCCATCGCGGCCATTCAGCGACTGGTGCTACCCGAACAGCGTGCGACGGCGTCGGCGATCTTCTTGTTCTTCAACGCGACTCTGGGTGCCGTCGGGCCGTTCCTGACCGGTGTGATCAGCGATTCACTGACCGGAGAGCTCGGCGCGCAGGCACTGGGCCGTGCACTACTGATCCTGGTGCCGACCACGCAACTGGTGGCGATCGGCTGCTACGCGACTGCCGCGCAACGCTTCCGCCGCGACATCGTCGAGGAGTGTTGATCGGCTGCCTGCGAAGCAGTGCTGCAGCCCGAGGTGCTCGACCAGCGTCTCGACGTCGGAGACCTAGGCATTGGTGAAGTAGTCGCGCTGCGGATCCCACTCACTCTCGCCACGGCCGCGGAAGTCCGGGGGCCCAGCACCCGGTGGTCGCGGGCGAGCTCAGCCGCCACGGTGTCCCTCGGTAACCGCACGACATGTTCGTGAATCGAACAACGCCGACGGCCGGATGGCGGCTCCGCCGCGTGCTACGAGTCGACGCCGGACCCGGGGAACCGACGGTCGATGATCGACAGGGCGTGCTCGGCCCAGCGGATGTTGTCCTGCTCGAAGGCAATTCCCCGAAGCAGGGTGAGGTAGGGGCCCACGGCGTTGGTCGTCGCCAGGTGGTGATCTTCGGACTCGCTGCCGAGCATCCGGGTCCTGATCCGTTCGAGAAGCGCCAATTTGTCGGTGGCCCGCTGGACTTGGTTGGCCACGGCGTTGCGAACCGCCGTTGCATCACCCGCGTCGAGGGCTTGCACCATGACGAGCAGGTCGTCGCGGATGGCAGTGGGCTTTGCCGGCTGGCAAGTGAAGTCGCGGATCGCGTCGTACCCGGCGGTGGTCAAGGTGTAGAGCCGCTTGGTGGGGCGACGTTCCTGCGGGACGACGCGGGCTTCGATGAGGCCGTCTGCGGCCAGACGGTCGAGCTCACGGTAGAGCTGCTGGGGAGTGGCGGTCCAGAAATTGGCGACTGAGCGGTCGAAGCGCTTGGCCAAGTCGTAGCCGGACGCCTCCCCCTCGAGAAGGGCTGCCAACACCGCCTCGCGAAGGGCCATGCCTTGACACTACCTCCAGGTAGTCAACGAAGTGATTAGTCGCGTATGGACAATCTGCGGCGCCGAGTTTAGTGTTCGTGACGACTATTCAATTCGATGACTAGGGGTAGTGGCATGCAGCAGTTTCGCCGGGCTGTCGAGGCGCGTGACGACGACGCGATCGCCGCGCTTCTGGCCGACGACGTGGTGTTCACCAGCCCGGTCGCCTTCACGCCGTATCCGGGCAAGGCGACCACCGCGGCGATTCTGCGTGCGGTGCTGCGGGTGTTCGAGGACTTTCACTACGTCCGTGAGATCACCGACGTCGACGGCCGGGATTCGGCGTTGATCTTTCATGCCGTCGTGTCCGGCAAGCAGGTCAACGGCTGCGACTTCCTCCATGTCAACGAGGAGGGCCTGATCGACGACTTCACCGTTATGGTCCGTCCCCTGTCGGCTGCGGTCGCCGTGTCGGAGGCCATGGGCGCCCAATTCGACCGCATCCAGCGCGAAGCCGCGGCGGCGCCCACCCACCTCCCTGAGAAATGAGGAATCACAATGGCATTCAGCTTGGATCTCACCGAGGAGCAACTCGACCTGCAGAAGTGGGTGCACGGCTTCGCCACCGATGTACTGCGTCCGGCCGCGGCCGAATGGGACGAACGCGAAGAGCTGCCCTGGCCGGTCCTCGAGGAAGCCGCCCGGATAGGCCTGTACAGCTGGGAGGCGCTCAACCAATTCTTCGCCGATCCCACCGGGCTGCTGATGTGTCTGGTCGCCGAGGAGCTGTTCTGGGGTGATGCCGGGGCGGCGATGGTGATCTTCGGGACCAACCTCGCACTCGGCGGCCTGCTGTCGGCCGCGACCCCCGAGCAGTTCGCCGAATGGGGTCCGCAGTGCATCGGTGACGCTGCCAACCCGAGACCGGGGGCGTTCTGCGTGTCCGAGCCCGACGCCGGATCCGACGTGTCCAACCTGCGTACGCGAGCCCGCTACGACGAGGCCACCGACGAGTGGGTGCTCAACGGGCAGAAGGCGTGGATCACCAACGGGGGAGTGGCCGCGGTGCACGTCGTGGTCGCCTCGGTCGACCCCGAACTGAAGTCCCGCGGCCAGGCCACCTTCGTGATTCCCGAGGGCACCCCCGGTCTGGTCGCCAACCGCAAGATCCTCAAACTGGGGCTGCGCTCCTCGCACACCGCCGACGTCTTCCTCGACGACGTGCGGGTGCCTGGTCGGTGCCTGCTGGGCGGCAAGGATTGGCTCGACGAGCGACTCGCACGCGCGCGGGAGGGCACCCGTACCGGGACCCAAAACGCGATGGCCACCTTCGAACTCACCCGGCCCATCGTGGGGGCCCAGGCGTTGGGCATCGCCCGCGCCGCCTACGAGTACGCGCTGGACTACGCGAAGGGCCGCCATGCGTTCGGGCGGCCGATCATCGACAATCAGGCCATCGCATTCGCCTTGGCCGACATGCGCACCGAGATCGACGCAGCACGTCTGCTGGTGTGGCGCGCGGCCTGGATGGCTGCCAGCGGCAAGACGTTCGAGGCCGGGGAGGGGTCGATGTCGAAACTCAAGGCCAGCGAGGTCGCCGTCTGGGCCACCGAACGGGCCGTGCAAATCCTCGGCGGCGCCGGATACAGCCGCGAACACCCCGTCGAACGGTGGTACCGAGACGCCAAGATCTACACCATCTTCGAAGGGACGTCCGAGATTCAGCGCCTCGTCATCTCCCGGGCAATCTCCGGGACGAAGATCCGCTGAAATGGGCGACGCCATGCACCCGTTCCAGCGCGCCGTCGAAGTCCGGGACATCGCGGCGATCGAGGATTCGCTCGCCGACGACGTCGTGTTCACCAGCCCCAACACCTTCCGGCCATATCGCGGAAAGTCCATCACCGCAGCGTTTCTGCGAGCAGTGCTGCGTGTCCTCGACGACTTCCGCTACGTCCGGCAGATCACCGACGGCGAGGGTCATGACCACGCATTCGTCTTCGAGGCCAGAATCGGCGACGTCGCCGTGTCCGGGTGCGACCTGGTGCACGTCGACGGCGACGGCAAGATCGACGACCTCGTCGTCATGGTCAGACCGCTCTCGGCAGCCAACGCCCTGCAGGTGGCGATGGGCGCCGAAATGGAGCGGATCCAGCACGAAGCTACGATGACCGCGGGGTCCGATCGGAAGGATGCGTGATGCGCATAGGCCTGGGGATCAACTACGCCGGCGGATTCAAGGAAGTCGCCGCGGAAGTCGCGGACCTCGAACGCGCCGGCCTGGACATCGTGTTCGTTCCGGAGGCCTATTCCTTCGATGCGGTCAGCGCGCTGGGCTATCTCGCGGCCAAGACCGATCGCATCCAGCTGGCGTCGGGGATCCTGCAGCTCTACACCCGCACTCCGACCTTGACGGCGATGACCGCCGCCGGGCTGGACTACGTCTCCGACGGCCGCTACATCCTCGGACTCGGTGCGTCGGGACCGCAGGTGATCGAGGGTTTTCACGGGGTCCCCTACGACGCCCCGATCGGACGCACCAGGGAGGTCGTCGAGATCTGCCGGGCGGTGTGGCGCCGCGAGCGGCTGCAGTACGACGGCAAGCACTATCAGATTCCGTTGCCCGCCGAGCGGGGCACCGGGCTGGGCAAGTCGCTCAAGCTGATCAATCACCCCGTCCGCGAACGCATTCCGGTGCTTCTCGCGGCGCTGGGACCCAAGAACGTCGAACTGGCCGCCGAGATCGCCGAAGGGTGGCAGCCCATCTTCTTCCTGCCGGAGAAGGCGGAGCAGGTGTGGGGTCAGCCGTTGGCCGCAGGTAAGGCCAAGCGCGATCCCGCGCTAGGCGACCTGGAGGTGTTCGCCGGGCCGCCGCTGGCCATCGGAGATGACGTCGACGGCCTGCGCGAGTGGGTAAAGCCCCATCTCGCGCTCTACATCGGCGGGATGGGCGCCAAGGGGAAGAACTTCTATCACACGCTGGCCGTCAAGTACGGCTACGGCGCCGAGGCCGACCGCATCCAGGAGCTGTACCTGGCCGGTGAGAAGGACTTGGCCGCCAAGGCCGTACCGGATGCGCTGGTGCGCGACGTGTCATTGATCGGTTCGGCGGACTTCGTGAAGGATCGTGTCGCGGCCTTCCGCGAGGCCGGTGTCACCGTCTTGAACGTCGTACCACTGGCAGGCACGGCCGAGGAACGCGTGAAGCTGGTCGAGAAGCTGCGCTCACTCTGCTGAATCCGTGCGTCGGGGTGTCTGCTCCGGTGAACGCTCGTCGACGAGGGCGACTTCGATCAAGGGCATGTTCGAACCTTCCTGTGAGCACGCGGGTCGGCGAACTGCCCGCGCGTGGTCACGATGTTCGATCGCCGACCGCCATGAAGGCTGCGGAGCCCGGCGACGTGAGCTGAGAGTGAGAGTGCCGACTACAGCGCCGATGTAGATGCCGAGCTGTTCCACGAGATGGCGGTGCGATCTCCGTGGAAAGTGTGGAAAGCTGACCCACGCCTCGCCCCGCACGACCACCCACTGCGATGCTGCGGAAGCCGTCGCGGGAATCACCGATGGCGCGATGATTCCGGTTGGTGGATTCGCATGGCTTGCATGCAGTCCGCAGCGGCTATCCGCCCGACGCGATGGTCGAGGAGAGCACCGTCAAGGACCCCTGCCGAGCCACACGCTTCGCGTGTGGAACGCTTCGCGCGGGCCCACCGCCGTCGACGAACATTGGAAGGGCTGCCGCGCGGGCGAGGTGCTGCACGAGTTGGTCGACCGATGTCCGTCGTTGCGCGATCGCGGGAATGTTGGTCATGCAGACGTCGGTGAACAACTCCGCCATCGGCTGGTGCACGCCCGAAGGGCTCCCATCCATTGCGGACAGGAAGATGCGGGTCATCTGCTGGCGCACCGCGTCCGCAGCTCCGACTGACGCGCCGCGTGAGTACAGGTACGGCCGAACCATGGCCTCGGCAAGCTGAGGCACGTGGGCGAGTTCGCCTAGGAGTTCGGATGCGACGGCGAGCAGCCGTTCATGGGGGGAGAGGTCGGACCTGGGCGGTGTTGCCGCAAGGTCGAACTCGGCGAGCCATTGCTGCAGGCAGGCCAACAGTAGATCGTCCTTGGACGGAAAGTACAGGTACACAGTGCTTGCGGCGACACCGGAAGCTGCGGCGACCGCGCGCATCTGGCAGTGCGCATAGCCTTGCGTGGCCAATTCGAAGGCCGCGGCGACGACGCGCTGACGACGTTCGGTTCGGCGAGCCCTCGGTGCGAGTTCTATCGCGATGTTGGATTCGGTGAGTCGTGGCGGCACGTGTGAGGCCTTTCGGAGGTACTCGTGGAAATGGTTGAGTGCGGTGCGGGGTTGACGGTCAGCGGGCCGGCGGGCCGGGGTGGAAGAACACACCGTGGGCTCGGACCGTGACGCCCTCCGCGGTTGCGAGATGTCCGACGGCGAAGGTCTTGCGACCCTCGACGCGGTCCACCCGGGCTTCGGCGTGCAGCGGTCCGAGCGGGGTACCCGCCTCATAGCGAATGGTCAGCGTTCCGGTGACGGCCGGCCGGCCGGGCTCGTGCGCGGTGGCGCCCAGCATGTGGTCTAGCAGCAGGGCGCAGATGCCTCCGTGCACGTGGCCCGGCGGGCCCTCATAGGCCGCGCCGAGCGTCACGTCCGCCCACGTGCGGCCGTCGTGGGCATTGCGGTGGACGACCAGCGGTGGCGCGAAGGCATTGCGCAGGCCCATGACGACGTTGCCCCAGGCGCGCGAAGTCCCGCCGGGAGCCAGCCGTATGCCGAAGGAGTCGGTGAGCTGGTCATGGCTCAGATCGTCGACAGCGGCGTCGATCTTGGCCTGCGCTGCCGCAAGAGCGGCGGGTCCGGCCTGGCTGCGGATCGTCACGTCGACCAACCGCCGCACCGAGTCGGTCAACCCGGCGTAGAGCCCCTCCGGAACGGGTTCGCCGGCTGCGGTCACGTCGTCGTCACGGCATCGCCCACGGGAGCAGCCGGCCGGTCGGTGAAGCCACCGTAGCCACCTCGGTAGAACAACAGCGGTTGACCGGCGAGCGCTCTCAACGCCGTCACATGGGCCACGACGATGGTGTGATCACCGGCGCCGTGCTCGAACTCCAGATCGGCCTCGATGCTGGCCAGGGCGCCATGGATGCGGGGGGAGCCGTTGCCGGCGGGACTCCAGTCGACGCCGGCGAACTTGTCCTCCGATCGGCGGGCGAATTGTGCGCAGACGGCTTTCTGGTCGGCGGCGAGGATGTTCAAACACATCCGGCCCGTGGCGCGGATCATCGGCCAAGTCGTCGAGGACAGGGCGGGACAGAACGACACATAAGGCGGTTCAAGCGACACCGAGGTCACCGACTGGCACGTGAAGCCCAACGGTTTGCGGCCGTCGTGGCCGGTGATGACGGCGATGCCGGTGCAGAAATGACCGAGTACGGCACGCATGTCCTGCGGTGCCGGGCGGATGGCCGCCGCGGCCCCGGACTCGTCGGATCCCATCGATGTTTCGTCCCTTCGCGTGGTGGCCCGTCCCACGATCGTCGGGTACCGCGACGGTGCGCAACGGTCCGTCCCATCCAGCGGTTCATCGTGCGCAGGGCGGTGACCTGGGTTGTTACGCTTGGCTGCGTGACAGAACCCGCATCGGCCAGCAAGCCCCAGCTGTCAGCCACCGGTTGGGCGCTGCTGGGGATGCTGTCCTACGAACAGGAACTGTCCGGCTATGACATCCGCAAGTGGATCGACTGGAGCATGCGGTTCTTCTACGGCAGCCCGGCCTACAGCCAGATCTACTCAGAATTGAAGAAGCTCGAGAAACTCGGGTTGTTGACTTCGCGTGTGGAGAACAACGGCACGCGCTCCCGTCGGCTCTACAAGATCACGCAGACCGGATTGGACGCGGCCACGCAGTGGGCCCGCGACGCACCCTTGGAGCCTCCGTCGTTGAAGCACCCGGCGATCCTCAGAATCACGCTGGGGCACCTCAGCGACCCCGCGGCGCTCAAGGACATGCTCCAAGAGCACATCGCCTACATCGACCAGATGCAACGCGACGCCGCCAAAGAGGCGCGGTGGGCCGGCGCCGATCCCTCCTGGGCATACGCCAAGATCGCTCTGGATTGGGCGGAGCGCTACTACGCCTCTGAGCGGGAACTGACCCTAAAACTGATCAAGGACCTCGACGAGGCCGAAGCGAAATTCCCGAAAGTCGGTGAGGGCGCCAAGATTCCGTGGCCCGATCCGACATTCTGGTACGAGATCGAAAAGCAGGTCGAAGCCGAGGAGGCCGACTAGCGCGAGGTCGGGACAGCCTGGCTCCACGCGGCGTCGAGCGCGGCGACGTAGCCGTACACCAGTCCCTGTGCGATGGTTGCGCCTGCACCCGGGTAAGTGTGCCCGAAGGCGTTGGCCGCGGTGTTCCCGATGGCATAGAGCCCGTCGATGACGGTGCCGTCCTCGCGCAGCACGCGAGCATGGTCGTCGGCACGCAGACCGCCGCAGGTGCCCAGGTCGCTCAGCACCATCTTGACCGCGTAGAACGGACCCTTGAGCAGCGGGCGCAGATTCGGGTTGGGGGTGATGGTGGGGTCACCGTAGTAGCGATCGTAGGCGCTGCGACCGCGGTTGAAGTCGGGATCCTGACCGGCAGCAGCGTTCTCGTTGAATCGGAGTGCCGTGCTCTGGAATTCGTCCACCGGGATCCCCATCTTGGCGGCCAGGTCTGCGAGGTCGTCCGAGCGCACGGCGATGCCGGCGTCGTACCACCGCTGCGGAATGGGCATGCGCGGGAACAGTTCTGCGGCAAATACGTAGCTGTTGCGGTACTGCTGGTCGAAGACGATCCACATGGTCTCGACCGGCGTGCCGGCGCTCTCCAGAGCCAGGATCCGTTGCCCGAAGCTCATGTAATCCGCCGATTCGTTGGCAAACCGCTGGCCGCGCTGGTCGACGATGAACGATCCCGGCAGGGAGCGTTCGGCCAGCAGGACTGCCGGCGCGGCGTCGGGTAGCGGTGCGACCGCGGGGAACCACCAGGATTGGTCCATCAAGGCGATGTCCGCGCCGACGTCCTGACCGATGCGGATCGCGTCGCCGGTGTTGGTCTCAGCACCCAAACTCAGGTGAGCGCCCAGACTTTCGGATTGAAATTTGTGCCGCATGGACATGTCGTGATCGAAACCTCCAGCGGCGAGCACGACGCCGCGGCGCGCCGTGATGGTGTAGCTGGCGCCGTCGTGCTCGACGACGGCGCCGCTGATCCGACCGCCGCTGGACGCGAGGGAGGTCAGCGTGGTGTCGAGCCAGATCGGGATACCGGCGGAGATCGCGCCGGCGAACAGTCCTGCCGCCAGGGCTTGCCCTCCCGCGGCGTAGCGCCGACCCAGAAGCAGACCGCCGACGCCCTGCGCCAGACGCTTGGCGATGGTCGGGATGCCCTTACGGGGCACGCGACTCATGAGGTTCAGCCACCGGTAGTCGGCACCGGTGGTCGGCATGGGGATGCTCACCTCCATGATTCCGGATCGCAGCACCGACCGGTACTGCCCCAACTTCGCGGTGTCCAGGGGACGGCATTCACAGGTGCGTCCGGCGGCTGATCCACCGGCTGCCTCGGGGTGGTAATCGGAATACTCCCTGGCCCAAAACAGCTTCATCGGGGTCGTGCGTCGCAACATGTCGATGGTGGCCGGCAGCTGCTTCAGGTACGCCGCTGATCGTGCCGCGGGCGCGGAGTCTCCCACCACCGCAGACAGATAGGTCTCAGCGCGGCTGGAAGGGTCATTGCCACCACCTTCGGCGATGACGGAACTGGCCGGCAGCCACAACGCTCCACCAGAGCGGGCGGTCGAGCCGCCCACCACGGCGGACTTCTCGATCACGAGCACGGACAGTCCCTGCTCGCGGGCCGCGAGTGCGGCAGCCAGGCCGGTGCCCGACCCGACGACCAGCAGGTCGACCTCGGTGTCGGAAATGGTCAACCCGGCGGGGATGGTCTGGGGGCGGGAGGCGGTCACGGGGGTGACGATAGGTGTCGTTCGGCCCCCTGGGATTCCCGTGTCCTGTTGAGCGGAACGCCCACCTGTCACCGGTGCGCTCGAGCAGTTGGATGGACCCAGCAGCCCACACCGCACCCATCGAAGGACGGCACACGATGACGACGCACGCTGACGCCGACGACATCCGGCTCATCGAGGCCGGATCGGCCCCTGCGCGATTCGCCCGGGGATGGCATTGCCTGGGTTTGATCCGCGACTTCGTCGACGGCAAACCCCATCAGGTCAATGCCTTTGGGCAAAAGCTGGTGGTGTTCGCGGGTGAAGACGGAATCATCAACGTGCTCGACGGTTACTGCCGACACATGGGCGGCGACCTGTCTCAGGGCACGATCAAGGGCAACGAGATCGCCTGCCCCTTCCACGACTGGCGCTGGGGAGGGGACGGCCGCTGCAAGTCGGTGCCGTACAGCAAGCGCACTCCGCGGTTGGCCCGCACGGCGTCCTGGCCCACGCTGCAGCAGGACGGAATGCTGTTCGTGTGGAACGACCCCGAGCGCAAGGCGCCACCGGAGGACGTCACCATCCCTCACATCGAAGGCGCTACCAGCGATTCCTGGACTGACTGGCACTGGTACAGCACCGTCGTGCACACCAACTGCCGTGAAGTCATCGACAACGTCGTGGACATGGCACACTTCTTCTACATCCACGGCTCTCTGCCCACCCATTTCAAGAACATCTTCGAAGGCCACGTCGCCACCCAGTACATGAAGAGCGGCGGCCGCCCCGATATCGGTGATCCCGAAGGCTCGCGGATCCTGGGTACCACGTCGTTGGCGTCCTACCACGGGCCCTCCTTCATGATCGACGATCTGACCTACCACTATCCAGAGTTCGACCAGCGCACGGTCCTGATCAACTGCCACTACCCAGTAGACGCCAATTCCTTTGTCCTGCAATACGGAATCGTGGTGGAGAAGAACGCGTACATGCCCGACGATCTTGCGGTACAGACCGCCGTCGCGCTGGGAGACTTCGTCAAGATGGGCTTCGAGCAGGATGTCGAGATCTGGCGCAACAAGACCCGGATCGACAATCCGCTCCTCGTCGAGGAAGACGGTCCGGTCTACCAGCTGCGGCGTTGGTACGAGCAGTTCTGCGTCGACGTCGCCGATGTGACACCGGACATGGTCGACCGCTTCGAATTCGAACTCGACACCACCCGGCCTCGTGAAGCGTGGATGAAGGAAGTCCAGGCCAACATCGCCGCGCGCTCGGCGGCAGCCGGATGACCGTCCGCCCGGACATCCGGCTGGCAGACGCCCCGATGGTGCCGGTGGCGTGTCGGCGGTGCGGCGCGGGGGTGCAGGTGCGCAAGAGCAGCTGGAACCAGACCAGTGTTCAGTGGACCGGGCCAGCGCTGCGTAATTGCGAAGAGCGTTGTGAAGCAGGGCAATTGGCCGAACTTGGGGGGGACGATCTGTTCCTCGCGTGCTCGGCGCTCAACCGCTCGATCGTCGATGCCGTCCGGACGGGTGAGCTGCCGATCCTAGACGACTCCGTCTGAGAATGGCCGTTGGCCTGGTGTCCGTCATCGGGGCCTGAGACAACCCACGATCATCTCCATGGCGACACGCAGGGCCGATCGCAGACTGGTGAAATCTCCGTGCTCCACCCAGTACACGTAGGCGTGACGACACGCCTGGGTTACCAACTGAGCGGGTAACTCCCGTGCGAACGGGTCGGTGCCCAGGTCGAACCTCGCGTCTAGGAAATCGGTGATGGGCCCGACGAGATGCTGTCCCCAATCCAGCCACCGAAGCCGGTACTGGGGATCCCCCAGTACCAGCGCCATGAAAGCCCGGTCGACCTCCACTTGGCCGCGTTTCGGGACCTCAGTGCTGAACGCGCGGACCAGAACGTCGACGGCATCGCCGCTCGTGCCGCCATCGGCGAGGACACGGAGGCTGAGACTGCCGAAGCGTCCGAACAGCGGAAGGACCACGTCCTCCTTGACGGGGAAGTGGCGATGAAACGTCCGAGGCGCAATGCCGACGGCCTGGCAAATGCGGTCGACGGTAGCCGACAGGGACTCTTCCGCCAGGAAGATGTCGCGCGCCGCCATGGCGATCTCAAGGCGCAATTCCTCTGCGCGGCGCTCGGTCAGTGTCGCTGGCCTAGCCCTTGCTGCCATGGTGCGGGCTCCTCTCGTCGGCTCCCGGATCGTAGCGAGTGCCGCTCTCGGAGGCGGCCCGCCCATCGCGGCTCCCGATGACCGGGATCCGGACTCGTAGCGAAACGCATTTTGGCTACCGTCGACATGTCAGATTCTGACACAGAGACTGAATCTGTCACTCATTGCCAGCCCATTGCGAGGAGGACACGTGTCAACCGCCACCGAGGACCCCGTGAACGACATCCAGGCCGGCGCCGAGGCCGCCGAAGAGTTGAACTATGACGACTACACCCACGAATTCATGGGGAAGGTCGGCAACATCCAAGACTTCTCCCGCGACTTTCTGCTGGGACTGGCCAGGGTCTTCGAAGATGTTCTGAACTTCATGCCCTACGCACACGCCAAGATCTACTCGGAGAAGGTCGGCATCAACGCTGCGATGGATGTCGCAGCCGAGGTCTCACGCGCTGGCATGCGCCAGGTCATGCCGATGGGCAGGTTCGTGGCACCCCCGGGATGGGATTGGAAGAACGCGCAGTATCAGGCGATCCCCTTCGACGTCCAGACCGAGGACCTCACCAAGCCGGCCTTGATCCGGCTGATCAAGACGTACTGGGACCAGTACCTCAAGGGGCACAACTACTTCATCGACCAGTGGACGAAGATCATCCCCGAGGAGGAGGTATGGCTGGCCCTGCCCGACATGTACCAGCTGATCATCGATTATCAGTATCCGAAGCTCGCCAAGGTCTTCAAGATCGAGCCCGTGCACGTGGTGGACTTCCTCAAGCTCGCGGTCCTCAGTATCGACGGCACCTTGGGTTATGGCGGTGAGTACATCGTCTACAACCCCGACCACGTCGTGCTGAACATGCGTCGATGTGAGGTCCTGCAGAAGTACACCGACGAGGGGCTCTATCCGCCGGCGCGGGCGTGGATGAACTGCACCTTCGAACAACGCATCTCGGCACCGTTCTTCCCAGGGTGCACGTTGGCCATCAACCTGCCCCCGAAGGACTTCAAGTTCGCACAGGGCGAGCCGTTCTGCGTGTGGACGTACACGCGCGGCGAAGAGAACCACGCCGCAGCCGCCGCGGCTCCCGACCCACGCAAGTCCGCGATGGAGCGAATTCCCTTGATGGACGTGACGGTATCGAAGTGAGCTGGACCGCGTCGGTCGGTCGGACAGCCGCCCGACCGACGCGGCATCGGCTCAGCGTCGAGCGGTCGGCGCGAACCCCGATTGGCCGCACTCCGAAGTCGTCACGCGTGCGCGCCACCGTCGACGCGGATCTCGGTTCCGGTGATGAAGGCCCCGTCATCAGAGGCCACCATCGCGATGACCGACGCGACGGCGCTGGCGTCGCCCAGGATGGCGTTGTCGGTGCCGTGCAACAACGGAGTCTGTTTGGCCCACAGTCCCAGGTCGTAACCCTCGGGCATCTTGTCCAGGGTGCTGTTGGCCAACGCCGTCGACACCCCACCGGGCTGAATGTTGACCGCACGCAGCCCCTGCTTGGAATACTCCAGCGCCAGCGAGTGCGTGAAGCTGAGAATGCCACCCTTGCTCGCCGCGTAGGCCGCCATGTACGGATGAGCGAACGTGGCGGCGGTCGAGCTGAAGTTGACTACCACGCCCCGGCCGGAGGCCAGCAGTGCCGGCAACGCCTGGCGGGTCATCAGGAAGGTGCCGGTCAGATTGACCGCCAGCGTCCGGTTCCAATCCGCCAGGCTGGTCTCATGGGTGTGCGAACAGGTCTGCATCGCCGCGACGTTGACCAACACGTCGAGCCCGCCCAGATCAGACACCGCGGTGTCCACGGCGTCGATGACGTCGTCTTCGACGGAGATGTCGAGCACCGCAGTGGTCAACTGCTTGTCGGTGCCGGCCGCCGCGGCGGCGGCGGCAGTGGCGGCGAGACCTTCGGTGGAGATGTCGAAGGCCACGACGGTGGCGCCTTCGTCGAGCAGTCGTGCGGTGGTCGCCGCGCCGATGCCCGAGCCGGCACCGGTGACGACGACGCGCCGATCGGTGAAACGCTGCACGTTGGAGAGCCTTTCGTCCTATGCCAGCTGGAATGCGCTCAGCGGGGCCGCTTCCGGATAGGTGGCAGGCGCACCGATGTCGTAGGCGGCGTTCAGAGCACCGATGAACGCGGGGTCGTGCAGCGGATTGGCCGGGATGTCGAGAGCGACGCCCTGCTTGGCCAGGTTGTCCACCAGCATGTCGATGGCCTTGTCGACGGTCAGATCGTCCGAGCCGTCCATGTTCTTCTTCAGTTCGTCGTAGTCGGAGAACACCTCGGCCGACCAGTGAACCAGGAAACGCAGCTCGTCGGTGTGGTGGCGGGCAATGACGTCATCACCACTCTTCAACAACCACGAGTCACGGTCGGCAGGGTCACCGGTGAACACCGTGTCGAAGGCCAGACCGGCCGGAACCTGTTGCTCCAGTGGACCGTTGGCCTCGCCGCGGTGCACCATCATCTCATTCTGCACCACGACGCCGCGGTTGATGATCGGCGGAAGCACCCGCCCGGGCGGCTTGAGCGGCCCCTCGGGCCAGTAGGTGAACCCAGACGTCTCGTCGAGTGAGAACCAGGTGATGACCTGTGCCATCTTGATCAGGTAGTCGGTGAACAGCCCCGACTTGCCCATCACGCTGCAGAGCCACGTAGGGGCGTTCTCGTGGCGGACGCCGCGGAAACTTGGGGAATCCAGGTGGCCCGGATCGCGGTTGGCGCAGGGTCCGTTGATGTTGAACAGCATGACCTCGGGCTTGGCGTACTCCGCGTTCCAGTACCGCTTGGCGTGCTCGAGGAACGCGGCGTTGTAGAAGCAGTCGTGCAGTTCTGGGTAGAGCACCGTGCCGTAGTTGGCGAGGTAACCGCGAAAGGTGGGGGTGAGGAACAGGTCCAACGTCGGCTCGAAGCCCTCGGGGAAGGCGCCGCTCATGGTCGCCATCAGTTCGTCTGCCGACGCGAAGTGCTGGGCGATGATGAGCTTCCATGGTCCCTGGGTGCGAACTACGTCGAAGAGACGTTCCCGTTGGTCGGCGGTGTATACGTCGTTGACTTCGTACGGTGGCGCGACGGGCCGCAGCACGTCGGATAGTTCCAGTCGTCGCTCGTCAGTCAGCATGTCGTTCTCCTTCGGTGATGTGGTTGTCGATTGTTGGCAACGCCGCGGTCGGCGATGCGGTGAACGTCCGGTGATCGGGACGTGCGGTGAAGTCCGCGATCTGAACGAATTTCGCGCGCAGTAGTGCGCCGATCTCGGCGATGGCCAATCGCCCCCGTGCGGTGCCATCCGAGCGCATCAGGAAGCCGTGATACATGCCGGGGTAGCGGGTGAGGGTGGTCTGTACCCCGGCGTCGCGCAGCCGACCGGCATAGCGTTCTCCCCAATCGCGGATCGGGTCGCACTCGGCGGTGACGACGATCGCCGCGGGAAGGCCGCTGACGTCGGTGGCGTACGCCGGCACCTGGTACGCCGAGTGGGGGGTCGCACCGCGGTCGACGGTCTCGTGCATGAACACGATGTCGTCGTGGGCCAGCATGGGTGCATCGGGCATGGCGGTGATCGACGGGGCGCCCATGTCGCGGTCCAGCCCGGGGTACAGCAAGACTTGAACCGCGATGGCCGGCCCGCCGTGATCGCGGGCCGCCAGTGTCACCGCGGCGGCCAGAGACCCGCCGGCACTGTCGCCGACGACCGCCAGCCGGTCAGCGTCGAGGTGTAACTCGCCGGCCGACGCGGCGATCCATTCGGTGGCCGCGTAGGCGTCGTCGAACTGCGCTGGGGGCGGGAATTCGGGCGCCAACCGGTAGTCGACGGCGGCGACCGCGGCGCCACTGGCGTGAGCCAACTCGCGCGCCAGAGGTTCGAATGAGTGATTCGATCCCATCACGAGTCCGCCGCCGTGGAAGTACACGAGCACCGGGGACCGCGCTGCGGTGGTGGGTCGGTACAGCCGCACCGGTATGGGCCGTCCCGCTGGGCCGGGTGCGATGAGGTCCTCGATGCGCGCCATGGGAGGCATCGGCGGATGGGGTGCGGACTCGACGCCCGCGCGTACGGCGCTGAGCCCGCGGGCGCGCATCGGCGTCGGCGCACCGAAGGAGGCGACCCGCGCTGCGGCATCGGGGTCCAGTGTGGGAGAGCGCATGTCAGCTTTGCGCGGGGTCGAACCGGCGCTCGGTGCGCAGCCGGGGAGCCTCTTGGCTGGTGAGGACACGGGCGCGTTCCGCCATCGCCGAGCCGACGTAGTCCGGTTGGGTGATCAGATAGAACCGACCCTCGGCGGCCTGGTCGAACACCACTTCGGCGGCGGCTAGGGGATCCATGGCGGCGGCCTTGATGTCGAGCATGGCGGCCCGCTGCGTCTCGGCGGCACCGGTGTCACCGCCGTCGACGCCACCGGCGGATTCGAAGATGTTCGAGACGACTGCGCCGGGCAGCACGGCCTGAACGTGGATGTGGTCGTCGTGCCCGGTGGACTGAACCTCCAAGTGCAGGCATTCGGTGAGCGCGAGGACGGCGTGCTTGCTCATGATGTAGGGGGCCTGCAGGGGCACGACCGCGACCCCGCCGATCGAGGACAGATTCCACACCCATGCCGGGCTGTCGCTGGCCATCATGTGCGGCAGGAAAGCCCGGATGCCGTAGAAGACGCCGTTGATGTTCACGTCGACGACGCGTCGCCAATTGTCGACGGGGGTGTCCCATAGATATCCGAATTGCTCGACGCCGGCATTGTTGACCAGCAGGCGCACCGGGCCCAGATCGCGGTACACCGCGTCAGCAAGGGTCTGCACCGCCTCGGCGTCGCGAACATCGCAAACCTCGTCGACCGCCGATCCGCCGGCAGCCACCAATTCGTCGCGCAGAGCCGCGACGGCCGCAGCGTCGATGTCGACCAGAACAGTGGTCATGCCGAGCCGGCTGGCATGACGAGCCAAGCCCGCACCGATGCCGGCGCCCGCCCCGGTGATGACGGCGACACCGCCGCCGAACACATTGCGGGCGTTCACGCGGGCTGCGTGCTCGCCGAGGTGGGCTTGGCGGCGTGCTCGGCGAAGGGAATCGAATCGTCGGCGTCGAGCAGCACGGTCATCGACGTGAACACCAAGCTGTCCCCGGCGCGACGGATGCCGACGTCGGCGACGCCGCTGGAGACACCGAAGGGAACGTGGTTTGTGATCTGGTTGACATACAGGTTGAAGCGCGCGCGTGTGACGACGCCGTCGGTACCGGTGCGAAAGACGTTGGTGGCGTGGTGGCGGCACGGGTAGGGGTTCACGTTGCGGTGCTCGATGAGCCAGGCAAGGGTCGGCGCACCGCCGTGCAGTTCGGCTGCCAGCAGATGTTCGAATGGGCAGTTACCGGACTGCGACCGGCTCAGGTAGGTCATCTCTTCACCGATGCGGGAGCCCAACTCGTCGAAGTGTCCCTCGTCGTAGTGATACCAAAAACCGGCGATGAACTCTTGAACCTCCGACAGCGTGATCTCGTTGCTCATGACGGTTAGTCAACCTGCGATGTGGCCCCGGTAACAGCGCAAATGACCGGTCAGCGGAACACCGGTGCGGCGGCCCTAGCCGTTGTCAGCGATCAAGCGCCACAAGCTTTGTGCGCCGGCCGTCGCCGCGAGCGCGGCGACCCGTTCGTCCCACGAGCGCACCGAGCCGTATTCCGAGCGCCATGCCAAGGCTGCGCGGGTGACCTCGTGCAGGCGGTGCTCCCGGGTGGTACCGATCGCTCCGTGCACCTGGTGCACGTGCCGGGTGACCACGGAGGCGGCGTGCCCAGCGCAAGACCGCGCCGTGGCGATACGGAAGTCCAAACTAGCTGCGGCCCAATCCGAGTCGACGGCAGTGCTGAGCGCCGCTTCGGTGGCAGCGCGGGCCAGTGCCGCCTCGGCGGCGGCGTCGGCGACCAGATTCTGGATCGCTTGAAATTTGGCCAGCGGGCGGCCGAACTGGATGCGGGATGCGACGTGCTCGACGGACATCTGTACCGCGCGGTCCAACGCAGCGCACACCTGAATTGCGCGCACCATTGCCGACTTGCGGGCCAGTTTGTCGACGATCTGCATCGACACCGCGTCCCCGGCTAGCGCACCGGTGTCGACGGTCAGGACGTCGCGTGGTTCGCCGATGAGGTTGTGTTCCCGTCGCATTGGGAACCCCTCGACCTCGACATCGGCGAGGCGATGGCGCATGCCGTCGAACCAGACGATGACGATGCGGTCGACTTCACCGGCCCATGGCGTCGGCAGCTCCGCGGCACCTTGGTGAGGGACCACGTGGATGGTGCGAATTGCGTCGCCTACCGCGTGATCGGTGGCGCCGAGCGCCCAGCACGCCAGGAGGTCGTGTTCGGCCAAGGGCAGTCGCACGCCGAAGCGCACGGCGGCGGTGAGTAGTTCGGCTGATTCCCACCAGGCCGCGCCGCTGCCACCCCACCGCTCCGGGGTGGTCAGCGTGACCAGCCCCAGTTCGTCGAGCCGCCGCCAGAGGGCGCGGTCGATACCGATACGTCCATCGGCGGGCGTGGTGTCGCGGGTGCGGTCGTGGTCGGCGAACACCGACTGCATCAGGTCGACGAGGTCGGCGTCCACGGTCGGCGCGAAGCGCGCGGACAGGTCGGTGCTGGTCATCTCATGCCCAATCCCCGCGCAATGACACCGCGCAGTACTTCGTTGGTGCCGCCGCGCAGGGTGAAGCCGGGGCGCTGGTCGACTGCGGCCGCCACCAGGGCGGCCCATTGCCCATCCGTGCTGGCCTCGTCGCCGGTCGCGAGGTCGGCGAAGTCGGCCACGTCGCCTTCGACGGTGGTGCCGAGCACCTTGACCACGGCGGCGGGGACGTCGGCCGCCTCGCCGCGCTGTAGGGACCCGGCGACCGCGGTGGACATGTGGTGCAGGCCGGCTACCCGCGCCACGAGTCGGCCCAGTTCGGCATCGGGCACCGCCGGCGCGCCGACCGTACGGTCGACGGCGTGCGTCAGCAGCGGAAAGGTGGACAAGAACCGTTCGGGACCGCTGCGCTCGAAGGCCAGTTCGGAGGTGACCTGTGTCCAGCCCTGGCCAATCTGGCCGAACACCCGCTCGTCGGGGATGAACACGTCGTCGAGGACGACTTCGTTGAAGTGATGCTGGCCGTTCATCGACACGATGGGACGCACCTCGACCCCGGGACTGCGGAGGTCGACGATGAATTGGCTGAGTCCGTCGTGGCGATGCGCGGGGTCCGCCGGCGCCGTGCGTGCGAGCACGATGAAGGCGTGGGCCAGATGTGCTCCAGAGGTCCACACCTTGGTTCCGGTGAGCGACCAGCCACCGTCGAAGGGCACGGCGCGGGTGCGGACGCTGGCCAGATCCGAACCGGAGTCTGGCTCGCTCATGCCGATGGCGAAGAAGCACTCTCCGGCCACGATCTGCGGCAGGAAGTGCGACTTCTGTTCTTCGGTACCGTATTTGAGCAAGGACGGCACGATCTGGCGGTCGGAGATCCAATGCGCGGCCACCGGTGCACCGGCAGCGAGCAGCTCCTCGGTGACCACGAAGCGCTCACCGAAGGTCCGGCCGTGCCCGCCGTAGCGCTGGGGCACCGTCATCCCCAGCCACCCGCGCCGCGCCAGGGTGGCGGTGAACGCTTCATCCCAGCCGCACAACCAAGAGTCCACCGATGGGGTGAACGCACCGACGGCGAGCTGCTCGGCCAAGAAGGCGCGGACCTCGGTGCGCAGCCCGTCGGCGGTGGTGTCGGCGGCGGCGGGGGGGACCAGGCGAAGCTGGGGAGCGGTCATGACGTCCTCCACTTGGCAATGCGCTGGTCGTGCTCAGCGTCATGGTGGGCCAACGGCTGCATCGCCGCGGCCATGGCCAGGGTGGATTCCAGCGTTCCGCTCACCGATTCCTGCAGCAACCGCTTGGCCATCCGCAGGGCGTGTGGTGGGTTGACGGCGATCCGATCAGCCAACGCCCTTGCTGCGCTGAGTAATTCGTCGTGCGCGACGACGCGGCTGACCAAGCCCCATTCGGCGGCGGTGTCGGCGTCGATGCGTTCACCGGTGAAGGTCAGTTCGGCGGCGCGGGCGTACCCGATGGCGCGCGGCAGAAACCAGGTGCCGCCGTCACCGGGGATCAGGCCGAGGGTGACGAAGCTCTCGGCAAAGGACGCGCGCTGCGAGGCGATGCGGATGTCGCACATCATCGCCAGATCGCAGCCCGCACCGATGGCGGCCCCGTTGACCGCGGCGATCAGCGGAACCTCGAGTCGACCCAGGGCGCGAGGGATGCGTTGGATTCCCTCGACGTAGGCGCGGCGCTGATCGATCGGCGCCAGGCCGAACATGCCCTGGCGGTCAGCCATCTCCTTGACGTTGCCTCCGGCGGAGAAGATCTTGCCGGCGCCGGTGAGGATGATCGCCCGGATGGCGTTGTCGCGGTTGGCCGCATCGACGTGTGCTTCGAAGGCGGCGATCACATCGGGTCCGGTGATCGCGTTGCCCACGTCGGGCGCGTCGATGGTCCACACCTGTACCGGTCCATCGGTGTCGACACGCAGGGGGTTGCTGCTCATCGGCGCTCGTTGAGTTGAAGGGACTTGATCTGCAGGTATTCCTCGAAACCGAACCGGCCCAATTCGCGGCCGATACCGGACTTCTTGTAGCCCCCAAAGGGGGCCAGCGGGTTGTAGGCGCCACCGTTGATGTCGAGCTGACCGGTCTGCACGGCTCGGGCGAACGCGATCGCGGTGTCGTCGTCAGCGGCCCAGACCGCCCCCGACAGCCCGTAGGGGGTTGCGTTGGCGATGCGCAGGGCGTCGTCGTGGTCGGTGTACGGGATGACCGCCAGTACGGGACCGAATACTTCTTCCTGGCCGAGTTCGGAGGCGGGGTCGACGTCGGCGAACACCGTGGGAGCGACGAAGAACCCGACGTCGTGCACCTGTCCAGCGCCCCCGACGAGCAGTCGCGCCCCGTCGCGTTGCGCCCGCTCGATGAATCCGCGAACGGTGTCGAACTGCGACCGTGACGCCGACGGGCCGATGCGCGTTGCCGGATCCCACGGATCACCCACGGTGTAGCGGGCCACGGCGGCCTCGATGAGGTCCAGCGCCTCGCTGTAGCGGGACTTTGGGACGACCATCCGCGTCCACGCCATGCAGGTCTGGCCACCGTTGAGGAAGGCGTTCCCGACCCCCACCTTGACTGCGGTCGCCAGGTCGGCGCCGTCGAGGATGACGTTGGCCGACTTGCCGCCCAACTCCAACGCGACCTTGGTGACCGACTGCCCGGCCAGCTCGCCGACCCGAGCCCCGACCTCGGTGCTACCGGTGAACGAGACGAAGTCGACGTCGGGGTGGCTGGCCAGGCGCTCGCCGATCACGCGGCCCGGGCCGGAGACGACGTTGAGCACCCCCGGTGGCAGCCCGGCATCCTGGCAGGCCTCCACGAATTCGAATACCGACAGTGGTGCGTCGTTGCTGGGCTTCAGAACGACGGTGCAACCGGCGGCGATCGCCGGAACGACCTTGGCCACCACCTGGTAGAGCGGGTAGTTCCACGGGGTGATGGCCGCGACGACGCCGTAGGGTTCGCGCAGCACCAGCGAGTTGCCAATGCGCTCCTCGAAGTCGAAGGTGTCCACGACCTCGGCGATGCCCTTGGCCACCGCCAGCGGCACCTGCGTCTGCACGGTCTGGGCGATGCGGACCGGGGCCCCCATCTCGGCGGTGATCAGTTCGGCGATGTCGGGCAGGCGCTTCTCGAGGGCGTCGATCACCCGGTGCAGGCGGTCGCGGCGTTCGGCGACGGTGATGGAGGGGTCGAAGGCTCGGCGAGCCGCGGCGACCGCGGCGTCCACGTCGTCGGCGTCGCCGGCCGGTACGTGGCCGATCACCTCTTCGGTGGCTGGATCGACGACGTCGATGACGCCGCCGCCGGACGGTGTGACCCATCGCCCGTCGATGAACAGCAGGGGACGCTCGTAGGTGGGCATGGTCATCCTTCTGTGGGGTCGGGGACGATGCTGGCGCGGACGTCGCGTTTGCCGTCCGCGGCCGCGAACGCGCCGTTGATGTCGGCGAGCGGGTAGCACGCCGCGGCGAGGCGGTGCAGCGGAAGCCGTTGCTGATGGTGTTCGAGGAAGGTCAGCGCCCGCGACAGGACCGCCGGGTCGTACAACGACACCCCGACCATGGTCTTGTTGGAAAACACGAACCGGGACGGATCGAAGGCGAAGGTCTGCCCGACGTTGATGTTGCCGATTTCGACGTAACGGCCGAACTGTCCGAGCATCTGCAGGCCTTCGTCGATGGCCATGGGGTGCCCGACGACTTCGACGACCACGTCGGCGCCGTGACCGCCGGTGAGCTTGCGCACCGCCTTGGCCCGCTCCTTCGGCGTACTGACCTCGTTTAGGTCGATCACGGTGTCCGCACCGAACGCCGCGGCCAGTTCCAGCCGCTCAGGGACGGCGTCGATCGCGATCACCTGCGCGGCGCCGCGCGCTTTGGCCACCGCGACGGCGTAGAGCCCGAGCGCGCCGGCTCCTTGGACCACGACGTGCTCCCCAAGTGTCATGTCGACGCGTTCCAGACCGTACATGACTTGCGACAGAGCACAATTGGCGCCAGCGGCGATGTCGTCTCCGACGCTGTCGGGCACGGTGTAGATCACCGCCCCCGCGGGCAGGAGGTAGTAGTCGGCGTATCCGCCGACGAAGTAGGGCGGCTCATCGGCGCGTCCCAGCATGGCCATCGTGAGGTTCCGGCAGGCGTTGCGGCGCCCGGCCAGGCAGTTGCGACACGTGTGGCAGCTATGGAAGTACGGAAACACCACGCGAACACCGGCGGTCAGCGGGATGCCGTTGGAGTCGGTGCGCACGCCCTCTCCGAGCGCTTCGATGGCCCCGACCATCTCGTGACCGAGCACGGTGGGTAATTGACCACCCAGCCCGCGGGTGGCGAACGTGCCGTGCCAGGCGTGCACGTCGGACCCACAGATGTTGGCGCGCAACACGCGGACCAGGATCTCCCCGGCACCGACCTCGGGCAGGGTGACGGTCTGGATGTGGAAGGGTGTGCCGGGCTCGTCGAAGCGGGCGATACGGCCGGTGTACACGCTGATGAGGCCTTTCAGTTGGTGGCGGTGTGGAGGGTGAACTGCTGGCGCAGATCGCGTTTCAGCAGCTTTCCGCTGGGATTCTTCGGCAGCGCATCGACGAAGAACACCTGTTTGGGCGTCTTGAAGCCGGCGAGATGCTCGCGGCAGTGCGCCACCACGTCGTCTTCGGTCAACTCGGTGTCCGTGCGCGGAACCACTGCGGCGACGACCGCCTCAACCCACAGCGGATGCGGCAGCGCGAACACGGCTGCCTCTTGGATACCATCGTGGCGGTATAGGACTTCCTCGACCTCGCGGCTGGCGACGTTCTCGCCACCGGTCTTGATCATGTCCTTCTTCCGGTCGACCACGTGCAGCAGCCCATGTTCGTCGTAGTAGCCGAGATCTCCGGAGTGGAACCAGCCCCCGGAGAAGGCTTCGGCGGTCCTTCCCTCGTCCTCGAGGTACCCCAGCATCAAATGTGGACTGCGATGGGCGATCTCACCAACGGTGCCCCCGGCGACGGGTACGTCGGACTCATCGAGAATGACGGTCTCGACGTTGACCACCGGGCGTCCCGCCGCCCCGGCGTGGACGTCCTGCTCGTCAGGGCCCAGAGCAGAGGCCAACGGCGCCATCTCGGTCTGGCCGTAGAAGTTCCACAGCCGCAGTTGCGGAAGGCGCCGGCGCATCTCGTGAAGGATTTCGGTGGGCATGGGCGATGCGCCGTAGTAGCCCTTGCGCAGACTCGAGAGGTCCACTTCGTCGAAGATCGGGCTGCGCAACAGGCTGATCCACACGGTGGGTGGCGCGAAGTAATTCGTGACACGAAAGCGTTCGATGGTGCGCAACACCAGCTCCGGGTCGGGGCGCGGGAGGATGATGCTCGTCGCCCCGAGATAGAGGTCGGTGGCCAAGAAGTTATCCAGTTGAGCACAGTGGTAGAGCGGCAGCGAGTGCACTTCGACGTCGTCACCCGACATCGACCCGGCCACGATGGTGCTGATGTACTGCCACATCAGGCTGCGGCTGCTGTGCATCACGCCCTTGGGGCGGGACTCGGTGCCGCTGGTGTACATGATCCGCACCAACTGGTCGTCGTCGAGTCGGTAGTCCGGTGCGGGGCCGGCGGCGGTCAGCCAATCGGCGAGGTCGGGCCAACCCTCAGGACACGCGTGGCCGGGCGGGACGATCGCAGCGTGGGTGGTCACCACCGTGGCCAGCTTGATCGCGTGCTCGGCGACCGGTACCAGGTCGGCCTCTACGATGAATCCTCGTGCCCTGCTGTGCCCCAGGATGTAGCTGATCTCCTCGGCGGTGAGCATGAAGTTGATCGGTACAAGCACGACACCGGCGCGGGCGGTGGCGAACGTCAGTACCGCGTATTGCCAGCAGTTGCGCGACAGTAACGCCAATCGGTCGCCGGGGCCGAGTCCGTTGTCGCGCAAGGCCGCTGCGGCCCGATCGACCCAGTGGTCGAATTCAGCGAAGGAGAGCACGACCTCGCCATCGATGATGGCGGTCTTGTCGGGCTGTGTGCGAGCCGAGCGACGGGGGATGTCGGCGAGGCTGTGGCTACGGGCCCTGGCGATGACGCCTGCGAGGTCGTCGTGGTGCATGAGCCGCAGCGTAGGCATCAGACGGCGCGCCGCGGGGGTTCGTCTCCCGCTCAGTAGACAGGCCCTCACCATCGACGTGCCGCTGCTTCGATACTCGCAACCATGACCGCCACCACGGAATCATCGTCATTGGCTGCCAGCGGAACGGAGCCGGACGTTCTGCGCGCTCATCTGTTGCAGGCCGATCCCGGTGTGCTGGTGGCGGTGCTGGCGCAGATGACGGGTGACGCCACGGTGATCGACAGGTACGCCGCCAAGATCTCCTACGTCCCCGACCCGCCCGAGCGGGCAGGTCAGACCGATCCGCAGACCGCGCAGGCACTGGCCGAGGAGATCATCGCCGCCTTGAATGCCGAGCGGCCAGCCGGTGCCCTGGCTCCCGACGACCGTGAGTTCTTCGCCAGGCTGTTGCCGGTGGTGCTGGGCGGTGAGGTCGACGACGAGCAGGTCGACCTGTTGCTAGAACAAGGTGGTTTTCGGCCCTCGACGCCCACCCTGCCGCGCACCGTTCCGATTCCGACGACCACCAGCGTCGCGATCGTCGGCGCGGGGTTGGCCGGCATCGCGGTCGCCCTGGCCGCCGCCGAAGAAGGTGTGACGTTCACCGTCTACGACCGCAACGAGGAGGTCGGCGGCACCTGGCTGACGACCACCTACCCCGGTATCGGCGTGGACACTCCGTCCGCGTACTACTCGCTCTCACGCGAAGTCAACCCCGAGTGGTCCAATTACTACCCGCAAGGCGCCGAGTACCAGGCTTACCTGGTGGCGCTGGCCGACAAGCACGACCTGCGCCGTCACATCCGGTTCGGCACCGAGGTAGAGGCCCTGCATTGGGATGAGCAGCAACACCATTGGGATATTCACACCCGCGGCCCCGATGGCACTCGGTCGGTGGACCACGCTCGTGTGGTGGTCACCGCGGCGGGTTATCTGAACCGCCCCCGCTTCCCCGACATCAAGGGCCGTGAAACGTTCGGCGGCACCAGCATCCACTCGGCGATGTGGGATCCGGATCTGGACCTGACGGGCAAGCGGGTAGCGGTCATCGGTGCTGGCTGCACGGCGGTGCAGATAGTGGACGCGTGCGTCGACGAGGTGGAGCATCTGACGGTATTCCAGCGCCAACCGCACTGGGTGGCACCGCGGAAGCGACTGACCGACGACGTGCCCGAACACCGTCGCCACCTCGGCCGGGTGCTGCCGTACTACGCGATGTGGCACCGGGTGAAGTCCTACTGGGGCACCGCCGACAACAACTACCCGATCATCCTGCAGGACCCGGAGTGGTCCAAGACCCACCTCTCCATCAATCCCACCAACGATGTCCTGCTGAAGATGTGCCTGGACTATATTGACCAAATCTTCGGCGCTGGAAGCGAAATGGCTCGCAAGGTAACTCCGGACTTCGCTCCGTACGGGAAGCGCATCATCCGCGACCCAGGCGGTTACTACGCTGCGCTGACCCGTGACCACGTCGACGTCGAAGCGAGCGAACCCGCTCAGGTCAACGCCGCGGGAATCGTCACCGCCGACGGCCGCCAGATCGACTTGGACGTGATCATCTATGCCACCGGGTATCACCTCGACTTCCTGTCGACGGTGGACATCCAGGGGCGCGACGGCAAGACGCTGGCCGGGGAGTGGGGCGACAGTCCGCGCGCATACCGCGGCGGGACCGTGCCGGGGTTCCCGAATCTGTTCATCACCTCAGCGCCGAACTACAGTCCCGGGCACGGCGCCGGCGCCAACTTCTCGATGGAGGTGTTGGCGCATTACATCATCGAATGCCTGCAACTGATGGCCCTGCGCGGAGCGACCACGATGGAGGTCACCGAGCGCGCGTTCTCCGACTACGTCGCCGGTATCGACGCAGCGATGCAGAAGACCGTGTGGTGCCACACGCCCAATGCGCACACCTACTATCGGTCGCAGTCCGGCCGTGTCGTCGTCGCCACCCCTTACCGGTTGGTCGACCTCTGGCAGGAACACCGCGCACCCGTCGAATCGGACTTCGTTCTGCGATGACCAAATTGCTTTCGGGCAAGACGGCTTTGGTGACGGGAAGCAGTCGCGGCATCGGGCGAGCGATCGCGCAGCGCCTGGCTGCCGAGGGCGCCACCGTCGCGGTCACCGCCCGCTCCTACCAGCCCTCACCGTCGGTGCGTGCCGGCGAGAGTACAGCGATCCCCGGCACCATCGACGAGACCATCGCACTCATCGAGGCGGCGGGCGGATCAGCGTTCGGGGTAGCCGCCGATCTCGATGACGACGCGGACCGCACCGGGTTGGTCCAGTCGGTGGTGGACCGCACGGGCGGCATCGACGTACTGGTCAACAACGCCGGGTTCGCTGACTACTCCGTGGTCGAGGACATGCCGAGGGCAACCTTCGACCGCACCGTGGCGCACTACCTGACGACACCGTTCGTGTTGACTCAGGCCGCGATCCCGCACATGCGTCGCCGAGGCGCTGGATGGATCGTCAACATTGGGTCGGTCACCGGCGTCGCTCCCGCCCGCCCCTACCGGGAGTACAACAAGACGGCAGGTGACGTGGTCTACGCATCGTGCAAAGCGGCGTTGCATCGCTTCACCCAGGGCGTCGCCGCCGAGTTGCTCGACGCCAACATCGCGGTCAACTGCGTGGGTCCCTCTACGGCGGTGCGTACCCCCGGCGCGGCGTCGTTGATACCGGAGAGCTTTCCCACCGAACCGGTGGAGTACCTCGCCGAGACCGTGTTGGCCATGTGCCACCTCCCCGCCCAAGCGCGTACGGGGTTGGTGGCCTTCAGTCTTCACTACCCGTGGTCGCAAAACCTGAAGGTGCACTCCCTGGACGGCCACACGGTGTTGGAGCCACTGGAGCCCCCGGCGGCGGCCAATCCGAACATCCTTCCCGCCGGGGTTTGAGCGGTCGCTGCTGCAACGGCGTTGCACTAGAGCAACGGGGCGTCTAGGTCGCAGAAGCTGTGGCACACCCGGTCGCGGACGATGACGTCGGTGGTCTCGGGATCGAACCACCGATCGACGACGGCCCAATGGATCGGGTGCATCAGGTAGGGGCCCGTCAATCCTGCGACGTCGGTGAACTCCTGTTCGAACACGTGCGTCCATCCGGTGGTGCCGACCGCGTCGTCCACGCGACTCAGTTGCCAGGCCGCGATCGTCGGGACGTAGCGCGGCATCATCTCCAGTTCGTGTTCGAACTCGGCCACCGCTGCAGGGTCGGCGTTTGGTGAAACGCGCAGCAGCAGAGCCCGATAGGCGGTGCCGGTCGCGCTGCGAACCGCGCTACCGCGATAGGTGACGCCGTTGACGCGGCAGATCGCGGGGTCGGAAAGCGCCGTATCGAAATCTGTTGCGGCTGCCAACTGTGGGTCGTCGAATCGTAGGTGCACCAGGACGTCGCCGCCATTGCGTGACCCCGGGAGGGTCGGGGCGACCACGCTTCGGGCAGCACCGCTACGCGCCGCGGCGGCCCGCAATTCCGTGAGGACCCGATCACGGTCGGATTCGGCCACGTCGATCAGCCGGGTCACCCCGACCGTGGAGGGGGCCGGCACATTGGGTGGCGCGCTGCTCGCGGTGGGTGAGTCCTCGACATCCTCGAAGGCGGTAGCGACGGTGCGGGTGCGGTCGACGACGAGATCGCCCACGCTGTACCACCATTGGGCTACCGTCGGGTCGGGCCGACCCTGCCAGGTCATCTGCCACCAGGCCAGCGGGCTGGGCAGCGTCCAGGTGATGGTGACGACGTTGGTGCGGTCGGTGAACCAGATGGGCGGGCTCACGAGCACGTCACGCAGAGTCATCCCTCGTTCGCGGGCGCCGGGGGCATAACCGGTGAGGTAGGCGTCGATGAACTCGTGGGCGCAACCTGCGGCCGTGGTCACCCGGTCGACGACGAAGACCTCGCTCATGGCGCGAGGCTACGGCCATCCCGGGTGTTGCCGTCACGGCGTTCCCGACTGCCGGGAGACCCCCGTTGACCGTCGACCGGGCCGGGGCGATGGTGGTTCGATGAGCGATCCGTTCAGCCCAGCCCAGCTGGGACCGGTGGCGTTGCGGAACCGGGTCATCAAAGCTGCTACCTCGGAGGGCCGTTCACCCGACGGTCACGTGACCGACGACCTGATCGCCTTTCATCGCAGCTTCGCCGAGGGTGGTGTCGGCATGACGACCGTCGCGTACTGCTGCGTGTCTCCTGAAGCGGCAAGCGCGCCAGGCCAGATCGTGATGAGCGCGGCTGCGCTGCCGGGCCTGCGGAAGCTGACCGATGCGGTGCACGGCGCCGGCGCGGCGATCTCGGCGCAACTCGGCCATGCCGGAGTCGTGGCGCCCCGCAAGCTGACCGGTGTCACCGCAGTGGCTCCCAGCAGGTTCGTCAATCCGACGTCGATGGCGTATTGCCGCGCCATCACCGTCGAGGAGATCCGAACTGTCATCGCGCAATTCGGTACGGCCGCTCAGGTAGCGGTGGATGCCGGCTTCGATGCCGTCGAGTTGCATTTCGGTCACCTCTATTTGCCCAGTTCCTTTCTCAGTCCGTTGATCAATCGGCGTAAGGACGGCTACGGCGGGTCGATCGACAATCGCTCTCGGTTGGTGCGCGAGATCGCCGAGCACGTTCGTGCGGTCGTGCGGGATCAGATCGCGGTGATCGCGAAGCTCGACATGGACGACGGAATGCCGGGCAGTATCTGGATCGACGAGGCGCTGCGCACCGCGCAGCTGCTCGACGCCGACGCGACCCTCGACGCGCTGGAATTGACCCAGGGATCGTCGGTCTACAAGCCGATGTACCTCTTCCGGGGGGACGCTCCGGTGAAGGAGTTCGCAAAGGTGATGCCGCCGCTGCTGCGCCCGGCCGTGCGGGTGGTGGGCAAGCGGGCGATGGGCGACTATCCCTACCGCGATCTCTACATGCTAGATGCGGCACGCCAATTCGTGCCGCTGATGAACAACACGAAGTTGATCCTGCTGGGTGGGATCACCGAACGCGCCCACCTATCGACCGGAATGGCCGAGGGATTCGACTTCTTCGCCATCGGTCGGGCGCTGCTGCGCGAACCCGACCGCGTGAGGACCATGATGGCCGAGCCGTCGGCACGCAGTCGCTGCAACCACAACAACAGGTGCATGGTCACGGTGTTCGAGCGGACGCACTGCGTGCTCGATCCCGACCAGCGCTACGGACCGGTGGCGTCGGGGGAGGGCGCACCGGCGGTGGCGTCGCTACCGGTCGAGCACCTGTCGTAAGGCCTCGCCGGCCTCGTCGCGGGCCTCGTGGGCGATGTCGAGCATCGGCATCGTCATGAAGCCGTGGATGCCGCCCTCGTACAGGCAACGGGTCACCGGCACGCCGGCCTCGGACAACGCGTCGGCGTAGGCGCTGCCCTCGTCGTGCAGGGGGTCATGACCGGCGAGCACCACTACCGCCGGCGGAAGGTCTGTGAGGTCGGCGCCCAGAGGGCACGCGTAGGGGTGGGTGCGGTCGCCGACGGTGGGCACGTATTGATCCCAATACCATTGCAGCGCGGGCCGGGGGTTGTAGAACCCACGCCCGAACGCCCGGTAGGAGGACGTGTCGAAGTCGGCGGCGATCACCGGGTACAGCAGCAGTTGAGCCGCCAGCGCTGGGCCCTTGCGGTCACGGGCCATCAGTGCGGTCACCGCGGCGAGGTTGCCGCCAGCGCTGTCCCCGCCGACCGCCACGCGTTCGGGGTCGGCGCCAAAGTCGACGGCGTGGGTGATCGCCCATTCGGTCGCGGTATACAGGTCTTCGGCGGCCGTCGGCCAGCGGTGCTCCGGCGCCAGGCGATAGTCGACCGAAATCACGACCGCGGGAACGAGATTGGCCAAGTTACGACATAACCCATCGTGACTTTCGAGATTGCAGAAGACGAAACCGCCACCGTGGGCGTAAATCAGCAGTGGCAGCGGTTCCGGCGCGTCGGGTCGGTAGACGCGGACTGTGACGCTGCCCCCGTCGACGGCGATTTCATGGTTCTCGACGAGGGCGACCGGCTCGGGTGTCGGGTTCGGCACGAACCGGTCGCTGATCGCGGCGCGCGCTTGGGCGCCGGTCATCTCGTGCACCGGCGGAAATCCCGAATCGAGTGCCTCGATGACTGCGGCGATTTGGGGATCGAGCGTCACGCCGGCAGCAGGGTCGTCGCGTGATGCGCTTCCATCGGCCGCGGCGCGGGTCCGCCGCGCAATGGGCGCAGCGGCTGCAGGGTGGGTGCGACGCGGTCGGGCCCGTCCTCGGCGTTGCGCCAAATCCCCATCGCCGTCATGCGTACTGGCGCGGCCATGCGATGGTCGAAGGTCATGCGCGTCATCGGGCCACACACCGATACCGCAGCCACGGCCCGACCGGCCGGGCCGATGGGCGCCGCAACGCACCCGAATCCGGGCAGGGACTCCTCGCGTTCCACGGCGACCCCGTGGGCGCGGACCCGGGCGAGTTCGGCAGCCAGTTGAGAGGCGTTGGCGATGGAGTACCTGGTCTTGCGGGCCGACAGATCCACCGCTGCGGTGTCGTTGTCGGCGAGGATGGCTTTGCCCACGGCCGTACAGTGCGCGGGTTGACGTCCCCCCACGCGCGTGGGGATGGCCGCGGCCATCTCGGTGCCGATCTTCTCCAGGTACACCACGTCAGATCCGTCGAGTACCGCGAGGTGGACCACGAATCCGGTGGCTCGGTGCAGATCGCGCAGCAGCGGGATCGCGGCCCGGTGGATGCGGTCCTGGTGCAGGGCCAGCGAGCCCAGTTCGACGAGCCGCATGCCCAGTTCGTAGTCGCGGCCGTCGCGCCGCAGCCAGCGCAGCGCGACCAGGCGTTCGAGCATGCGGTGCGCGGAGGAACGCGGCAGCCCGGTGCGGCGCACGATCTGGGCCAGGGTCAACCGTCCCGGTCCTTCGAAGGCGTCGAGAACGAGGGAGATCCGGTCGATGACCGCGCTGGGGGTTTCGTTCGCCTTCTCGACAGTCATTGTCACGAGGGCCTCCTGTGCTCGCGGCGCATGTCCGCGACATATGCCTAAAAGTAATATGTCTCTTTGTAGCACGAGGGTGTGGGCGCTGTCACATGGTTGGACGCAAGTGACATGACGAGGGCAGCAGGCGAAGCCACGGCACCCCGTTGCCTGGGGTTCCACCTGGGAGGCGTCGACGTGCGTGTGAAAGCGGCGCCGGGGAGTCAGACGCGAGCCGCGGCGCGTCCGGCGCGGCGCCCGTAGAAGCTCCCGTCGCCCAGCGAGACGCCGCTGGCGTAGCCCCAGGCCGCGAGTCCGGCGCTGCAGCGTCCGGCGGCGAAGAGTCCGGGGATCGGATCTCCACTGACGTGCAGAACCTCGGCGTCGAGGGTGGTGTGTAGTCCGCCGAGGGTGAACCCGCCCGTGGACTCCCGCAGATCGATCGCGGCGATCGGCGATCCGAGGGGCCGCAGCCACATCGGTTTCTTGTGCAGCAGCGGATCGCGACCCTCGGTCGCGCCGTCGTTGTAGGCGGCGACGGTGGATTGCAGTGAGCCAGAGGGTAATCCGATCTCGGCCTCGAGCTCGGCGACGGTTTCGCAGACCCAGGTCGGTGGGCGCATCATCAGCTGCGGCGAGAGAGAAACCATCGCCTCGGCCTGCGCGGTCTCATCGAGGACGAGGTAGGCGGTGTTGTTCTGGTGGTAGAGGGTCAGCTGCCCGACCCGACCGGGGTAGGTGTCTTCGGCGACGAAGCGTTGGCCCCGTTCGTTGACCAGGACACCGCGCACCAGTTGCTGCGGATCGACGAACAACGCCACCTCGGTGGCGTCCATGTGTGCGAGGTCCGCGCCGAGCGCCTGGGCCATCCTGATCGCGCGGCCGTCGTGCTGTTCGATGGAGGCGGCCGGTCTGCCGGCGATGCGCGGCGCGTACCGCGCCACCATGTCGTCGTTGTAGGCGAAGCTCCCGGTCGCCAGCACCACCCCACGCCGGGCGCGGATGTCGATCGTCGTGCCGTAGCGGCGGGTCCGAACACCGACCACGCGGCCGTCGGTTTCGACGATCAGCGCCTGCACGCGCACGTCGTACAGCGCCTGGGCGCCTGCGGCCGTGGCCGTCTCGACGAGGCCTTTCATCAGCATGAAGCCGGCGCTCGATTCCCCCTGCTTCTTGTTCTGCATCTGCGGTACGTGGCCGCGCGGCGCGGGGTCGGCGATGGTGTTGAACGGGTAGGAGTTCTCTCCGCCGCTGTACATCAGCCCTTCGTCGCCCATCGGCTCCCAGCCGGGCTGATCGAAGAACTCGGCTTTGAAGGGCACGCCGCAGCCGGTCAACCACTCGAAGTGGGCGACACTGCCGGCGCAGTAGTCGGCGATCCGGCGCTCGTCGGCGCCGGGGCCCATGGCGGCATTGAGGTATGCGGCCATGTTGTCCACGGAATCAGTGAAACCACAGGCGGTTTGGATCGGCGTGCCACCGCCGAGGTAGATGAACCCGCCGGCCATGGCCGCCGCCCCACCCCAGGATCCGCTGCGCTCGAGCACCAGGACCTGGGCCCCCGCACGGGCGGCCTCCACGGCGGCTGCCGCGCCCGCGACGCCGTAACCGGCGATCACGACGTCGGCGTGGTGGTCCCAGGACGTGACGGTCGCGGCGGCGACGGGGACGACATCTGTCACGGGCGCATGGCCGCCGGTAGGTCGGACACCCACTGATGACCCCAGTAGCTGTCGGCGGTGATCTCCTCGGCGGTGTAGTGCTCGTCGTCGACGAGCATGCCCTCGGTGCCGAACTCGATGTCCCAGTCGCCGGGGGCGCGCACATAGAACGACACCATCTTGTCGTTGGTGTGCCGTCCCAGGGTCGAGGACAGCTGGAATCCCTCGGCGTTGACGCGGTCGAGTGCCTGCCCGACGGCGTCCAAGGTGTCGACCTCGACCATCAGGTGAATCAGGCCGGGGTCGCGCAGATTCTGCGCGGGGCAAATCGCCAGGCTGTGATGACGCTGGTTGACACCCATGAACCGCACGCGCACCGGTCCGTACTCCGGGGGGACCGGAACGCGGAAGGCGCCGCGGGACATGAAACCCAGTACCTCGGTGTAGAACTCGAAGAGTCCGGGCACGTCGAGGGCTGGTAGGACGACGTGGCCCAACCCTTGCCCGCCGGTGACGAACCGCGAACCGAACGGAGTCACCACCGGGGAGTGGTCGAGCACCGCACCGTGGAAGACCTCCAGCGACGTGCCCGCCGGGTCGTCGAAGGCGATCACCTCTTCGACCCGTCGCGCGTCGGCCTCGTCCAGTGACAGCTGCTTGAAGGGGACGCCGGCTGCGTCGAGGGCCGCCTTGACGTGTTCGAGGTCGGCATGGTCGCGGACCTCCCACCCGACGGTCACTATCTTGTCGACCTCACCCGGGACCACGATGATGCGGGCCGCGCGTTCATCCATGCGCAGATACAACGCGGACTCGTCGGGGCCTCGCCCACGGGCGAAACCCAGTACGTCGAAGGCGAAGTGGCGCCAGCGGTCCATGTCGGTGGCCGCCACGGTGACGTAGCCGAGGCTCTTGATCAATCCCATGTCGGGCGTCCCTTCAGATCATCGCCCGCAGCGGACCCTGCGGGTCGACGCCGAGGGAACTAAGTGCCGAGGCGTGGTAGACGGTGCCGGGCACGTGGATGGCGTGGGCCTGACCGACGTGCACGTCGCGCCAGAACCGTTGCAGCGGCTTGTCCATTCGGGCTGCGTTGCCGCCGCAGCGCGCAAAGATCTCGTCGACGGCCGACACGGCACGCCACACGGCGCGCACCTGTGTGCGCCGCCCGGCCGCGCGGTCCTCGAAGGACACCTCACGCCCGGAGTCGACCATGTCGTAGATGCGGTCGGCGTTGGCCAGCAGTTCTTGGCGGGCGGCGTTGATGTCGGCGGCCGCCTCGCCGATTCCGTACATGACGTAGGGATCGTCCTTGATCGCCACACCGCTGGAGTTGACGCGCTGGCGTTGGTAGTCCAGCGCGGCGCCCAGTGCACCCTCCGCGATGCCGATCGTCGCCGCGCTGATGCCCAAGGGGAACATCGTCGACCACGGCATCAGGTAGAGCGTCTCGGTCATGCCGGCCTCGCGTTGAGCGGTGCCGTCCATGACCTTCATCGCATCCATCGTCCGGTAGGACGGCACGAAGGCGTCCTTGACGATGACGTCCTTGGAGCCGGTCCCGCGCAGTCCGACGACGTCCCAGGAATCGTGGACGATCTGGTAGTCCGCGCGCGGCAGGATCATGTGCAGCATCTGCGGCGGCATCAGCGGCTTGCCCTCGGCGTCACCGATCATCGCGCCAAGGAAGATCCAGTCGCAGTGGTCGGTGCCGGAACTGAACTGCCAGCGGCCGTTGAAGATGTAACCACCGTCGACCGGGGTCGCGACGCCCTGCGGTGCATACGGTGACGCGACCCAGGTGTCGACGTCGTCCGCCCAGATCTCGGCAGCTACCCGCGGGTCGGCGTAGGCCAACTGATAGGGGTGCACACCCACTACGCCGTTGATCCAGCCGGCCGACGGATCCAGTGCCGCCGTGGCCATAACCGTCTCCGCGAACTCACGCGGGTGCACCTGCAGGCCGCCGTGGGCGGCGGGCTGCAGCAGGCGGACGTTACCCGCCGACTTCATCAGTTTGACCGTCTCGTCGGTGAGCTTGCCGATCTTCTCGGCCTCTGCGCCTTGATTACGCAGCTGCTCGGCGTGCTCGCGCACCCGGTCGATTACCCGCTCCGTCATCTCGTGGTCCTCTTCTCGCTGGCTGTCAGTAATGGTGTATCGCCGGGTGTACGGCGAGGATTGGGATTCCCGGTCAGCGGAACCTCGATGGGCGACGTCAGAATTCGACGCTCAGAATTCGACGTGGAGGTCGTCGGAGACCGGCCGGGCCTGACAGCCCAGGATCAGCCCGTCGGCGATGTCGTCGGGTTCGAGGATGTCGCAGCTGGCCATGTCGACCTGGCCGCGCACCAGCGTCGCCGCACACGACCCGCATTGGCCCTCCCGGCACGAGTAGGGAACATCCAGGCCGGCGGCGAGCATGGTCTCGACCAGCGTGGCGCGCCGCGGCCAGCGCAACTGGTGAGCGTGACCGTCGAGGTCGACGTGCACGGTGGCCGCGTCGGTGTCGTCGTGCAGCGTCGCCACCGCGGCGTCGGCATCATCGGTGAACGGGTCACCGGAGAGTGACTGGAAGACCTCCAGGTGAATCCGCTCGCGCGGCACCCCGGCCTCACTCAGGGATTCCTTCACCACGGCCATGAACGGGGCCGGACCGCAGATGAACGATTCCACGGCGGTCGACCCGCCGAACACGGTACGGACGAAGCCGCTCATCTGCGCGCGGGTGGGTAGCCCCTGCAGCGACTCCAGCCAGTGCAGCACCGTCAGGCGACCGGCGTACCGGGCCGCGAGATCACGCAACTCCGCGGCGAAGATCACCGAGGCGTCGTCACGGTTGGCGTAGCACAGCACCACCCGTCCGCTGCCGGCGAACAGCACCGACTTGAGGATGGACATCACGGGGGTGATGCCGCTGCCGGCGGCCCACAGCAGGAAGTCTGCATCGAGGTCCGCCGGGGTGAACACGCCCGCCGGGGGTAGGACCTCGAGGTGATCCCCAGCAGAAACGTTGTCGCACAACCAGTTCGAGGCGTATCCATCGACGGTGCGCTTCACGGTCACCTTGGGGGCCGCATCGGTGTGCGGGGAGCTGGCCAACGAGTAGCAGCGGGCCACCGATCCGGTCTGATCGCTGGGCACCCGGATCGTCAGGAATTGTCCGGGCCGGTAGGCGAACGCGTCACGTTCATCGTCGGAGATGTCGAAGACCAGTGATCGGGCGTCGGCGCTCTCGTCGATGACCTCAGCCACCCGGAGCACCACCCCGCGGCCTGCGCCGACGATTTCGGTGCCGGTGTCGAGGTCGGTCATGGGCGCTGATCCTGGCGGTCGTCGCGCCTATCGCCAACCCGGTCGGTCCGATGGCCGGGAGATCCGGTCACGTCGCCCGGTGACCGGGAGAATCGGCGGGAACCCCGTCGAAGACGGCCTACCGTTCGGCGCGTGAGCAGTGGATCGATTTCTCGCGTGGATGTGGTTGTGGTGGGCGCCGGCTTCGGTGGCCTGTACGCCGTGCACAAGTTTCGCGAGCAGGGCCTGTCCGTGCGCGTCTTCGAAGCCGCCCCCGATGTCGGCGGCACCTGGTACTACAACCGCTACCCTGGCGCGCGCTGCGACGTCGAAAGCGTCGACTACTGCTACTCGTTCTCCGATGACCTGCAACAGCGGTGGACGTGGTCGGAGAAGTACGCCACCCAACGCGAGATCTTGGCCTACATCAACTGGGTGGCCGACGAACTCGATCTGCGGCGCGACATCACGTTCAACACTCGGGTCACGGGCGCTGCACTCGACGAATCCGCATTGAGGTGGACGGTGACGACCGACTCCGGTGAACGGGTCGACGCCCGGTTCGTCGTGATGGCCACCGGACCGTTGTCGGCGGCGATGACGCCGGACATTCCCGGGCTGGACACCTTCGGCGGCGAGACCTACCACACGGCGCACTGGCCGCACGACGACGTCGACTTCACCGGTAAGCGCGTCGCGGTCATCGGCACCGGATCTTCGGGTATCCAGTCCATTCCCATCATCGCCGAGCAGGCCGAACACCTCTACGTCTTTCAGCGCACTCCCAATTACAGCGTGCCGGCCGGCAACCGACCACTCAGTAGCGACGAGACCGCCGACATCAAGGCGAACTACGCGCAGCGTCGCCAAATGTCCTGGCGCAGTGGCGGTGGCTCACCGCATGTCGCTCATCCGAAGCTGACCATGGAGGCCACCCCCGACGAGCGTCGCGCTGCCTTCGAGAAGCGATGGGAACTCGGCGGTGTGCTGTTCTCGAAGACCTTCAGCGACCAGATGATCTCGTCGGAGGCCAACGACGAAGCCCGGAAGTTCTACGAGGAGAAGATCCGCGCCGTCATCGACGACCCGGACGTCGCCGAAATGCTCATCCCCACCGACCATCCCATCGGAACGAAGCGGATCTGCACCGACACCAACTATTTCCAGACCTTCAATCGACCCAACGTCACCCTGGTCAGCGTCCGCGCGACGCCGATCCAGTCGATCGACCGCACCGGCATCAGCACCTCGGAGAAGCATTACGACATCGACGCGCTGGTGCTGGCAACCGGTTTCGACGCGCTGACCGGCACGCTGGCGAAGATCGACATCACCGGCCGCGGGGGACAGAAGTTGGTCGACGACTGGTCTGCCGGGCCGCGGACGTATCTGGGCTTGGGCACCGAGGGATTCCCCAACCTGTTCCTGGTGTCCGGACCGGGGGCGCCCGCCGTGCTGGCCAACATGGTGTTGCATGCTGAGGCGCATGTGAACTGGATCGCCGAGGCCATCGCCTACCTCGACGACCGGGGGTACGCCGCGATCGAACCGACCGCGGACGCTGTGGACAGTTGGGGCGCCGAATGTGCCCGGCGCGCTGAGGCCACACTCTTCACGCGGGCCAACTCCTGGTACATGGGCGCCAACGTGCCCGGCAAGCCACGCCAGTTCATGCTGTTCAACGGCGGGTTCGGCACGTATCTCGATATCTGCCGCGAGGTCGCAGACGCCGGCTACAAAGGCTTCGAGCTGCTCGCGGCGCCCTGATGTCGGGTCTGCGCGGCAAGGTCGTCCTCGTCACGGGTGCCGCCGGTGGAACCGGACGCGTGCACTGCGAACGATTCGCCGACGCCGGAGCCGACGTACTGGCACTCGACCGCGCCGAGACCGCCGAGGGCCTGCGGCAGACCGCGGACGCGGTGATCGAGCGGGGTCGCCGCGTGGTCACCGGCCTGGCCGACGTCAGTGACCTCGAGGGGATCACCGCGGTGGTCGATGCCGGGGTCGCCCAGTTGGGACGCCTCGACGTGATCGTCGCCAACGCCGGCATCCACAGCGTCGGCGGACCAGCTTGGCAGATCTCCGCCCGAGACTGGCAGCGCACCCTGGACGTCAACCTCACCGGCGTCTGGCACACCGTCAAAACGGGTGTCCCGCACATCGGCGCCGACGGCGGCACGATCGTCATCATCAGCTCCACCAACGGGATACGCGGCACCGCGGGTAGCGCCCACTACACCGCCAGCAAGCACGCCGTGGTGGGACTGGCGCGCACCCTGGCCAACGAACTCGGGCCGCGACGGATCCGCGTCAACACCGTGCACCCCGGCGCAGTCGCCACGCCCATGGTTCGTAATTCCGACACCTACAAGCGACTGCGGCCCGATCTGAGCAATCCGTCCGAAGCCGACGTCGTCGACGTGCTGACCGCGCGCAACCTGCTCCCCGTACCGTGGGTGCACTCCGTCGACGTGGCCAACGCCGCGGTGTTCCTGGCGTCCGAGGAAGCCCGCTACATCACGGGCGCGCAGCTGGTCGTCGACGCCGGCCTCACGCAGAGGACCACCGTATGACCGGGCGGCTGAGCAACAAGGTCGCGCTGATCACCGGTGCGGCGCGAGGAATCGGACGCGCCCAGGCTGTGCGGTTCGCCGAGGAGGGCGCGAACGTCATCGCGGTCGATCTGTGCGGCCCCGTCGACACCGTGCGTGTGCCGCCGAGCACGCCGGCCGACCTCGCCGAGACGGTTCGCCTCGTCGAGCAGGCCGGAGGCCGCATCAGTACCTGCGTCGCCGACGTGCGCGACGCCGACGCCTTGGCCTCGACCGTCACCCGGAATGCCGAACACTTCGGGGGGCTCGACATCGTCTGCGCCACTGCGGGAATCACGTCCCGTGCAGCGGCCGTGGACATGTCAGAGGAGACCTGGCGAACCATGATCGACGTCAACCTCACGGGCGTATGGCACACCTGCACGGCAACGGCACCCCATCTCATCGAACGTGGCGGCGGATCGATCGTGTTGGTCAGTTCGATCGCCGGAATGCGCGGGTTGGGTGGCGTCGCCCATTACACCGCCGCCAAGCACGGGGTGGTCGGGCTGATGCGCAGCCTCGCCCACGACCTGGCACCGCATGCCGTGCGGGTCAACACCCTTCATCCCACCAACGTCGACACGCCACTGATCCAAAACGACGCCGTCCGCGCCGCCTTCCGTCCCGATCTCGACCACCCGCCGAACCGGGCGGAGTTCGCCGAGGCGGCAGCACGCATGAACCTGCTGCCGGTGCCGTGGGTCGACCCGGTAGACGTTGCCAACGCCAGTTTGTTCCTGGCCTCTGACGAGGCCCGCTACATCACCGCCGCTTGCCTGCCCATCGACGCGGGGGCCACCCAGCGCTGACCATGAGGAAGAGGAGCACATCGATGATCGATCGCAGCAAGTATGGACCGTGGGCCGTCATCGCCGGCGGGTCAGAGGGAGTCGGGGCCGAGTTCGCCAGGCAACTGGCCAAGGCCGGTCTGAACCTGGTGCTCATCGCGCGTAAGCCCGGGCCGCTGGCCGACACCGCACAGCGCTGTAGTGATCTGGGTGCTGACGTGCGCACCATCGCCGTCGACCTGCTCGACGTCGATGCGGCGGCCGAAATCGCCTCACAAACAGCAGACCTCGAGGTGGGCTTGTTCGTCTACAACGCGGGGGCCAGCACGTGCAACGAATTGTTCCTCGACACCGATCTGAGCGAATTTCGGAAAGTCAACGACCTCAACGTCACTCGCATGATGGAGTTGGTTCAACACTACGGGCGACCGATGTCCGACCGGCAGCGCGGCGGCATCCTGATCGTCGGATCGCTGGCGGGTTACATGGGTGCGTGGAGGCACACGGCATATGCGGGCGCGAAAGCCTTCTCCCGGATCTTCGCCGAGAGCTTGTGGCTGGAGCTGCGTGGCCGCAACGTCGACGTTCTCGAATTGGTGCTGGGTGTGACCCGCACGCCCGCAATGGAACGCGTGGGCCTGAACTTCGACGCCCCTGGTATGAGTGTCGACGAACCCGCTGATGTCGCTGCAGAAGGTCTGGCCCACTTGGGCGATGGGCCAATCTGGGTGGCTGGTGGCAATGCCGAGACCGCGCAGGCCAACAGTGCACCCGACCGGGCGCGCGTGGTGCTCGGCGCCCATGAGGCCATCAAGGCCTTGATCGACGGGGCGCACTGACTGTGCGCCTTGGGGTATCCACACCCGTGGTGGTCCAGGTCCCCGGAGCCGCGTCGCCGTGGGAAGCCCACGCTGGGTCCGAGGATCTGTCACGGATCGCGCTGGCTGCTGATGAATTGGGCTTTGAATACCTCACCTGTTCCGAACACGTGGCCATTCCAACCCAAAGCGCCGAGCGGCGAGGAGCCACCTACTGGGATCCGTTGGCCACCCTGTCCTACCTCGCGGCGCACACCAGCCGCATCCGGTTGGTCACAGCGGTGCTCGTGTTGGGGTATCACCATCCACTGCAGATCGCGAAGAGTTACGGCACCCTCGACCGGATCAGTGACGGCCGTGTCACCCTCGGGGTAGGCATCGGAACGCTCACGGAGGAATTCGAGCTGCTGAGCGTGCCGTGGCAGCGCCGAGCGGCCCGCGCCGATGACGCGATTCGCGCATTGCGTGCGTCCCTGTCCACCCCGACACCGGCCTATCGTGGCGCGTTCTACGACTACGGCGCAATGACCGTGCTGCCCTACGCCCAACAGGTTGCGATGCCGATCTGGGTCGGCGGTAGCAGCGCGGCCTCGCTGCGCCGCGCGGCGCTTTTGGCTGATGGCTGGATGCCTTTCGGCCTGAGCGCGGAGGAGGTGTCGGAGATGCTCGCCTCCGTCGAACTGCCGGGGCAGTTCCAGGTCGTGCTCTCCGCTGCGGTGGACCCGGAGGCGGATCCCGACGGCGTCCGCGTGCAGCTCGAGCGGTTACGCGACGCCGGCGCGACCGCGATCACATGCACCGTGCGTGCCGACAGCGCGCCGCACTACTGCGACCAACTGGCCCGACTACGAGACATCGGAGGCACTCGGTGATCGACTCCACTCATGCTGTGGCGCTGCAGCAGCTGCTCGACGAGCACGCCATTGCCAAGCTCATCGCGTCCTACGGTCCTGCGGTCGACGCCGGGAACGCCGATGCTGCAGCGCATCTGTGGGCAGTCGGCGGTGCTTACGACGTGGAGGGCTGGCAGATGACGGGCCGGCAGGGCGTCCATGACATGGTTGCCTCGTCCGCTCATCAGGACCTGGTGGCCAACGGCTGCTGCCACTTCCTGGGCCCTGCCGTGGTCAGCGTCGACGGTGACGAGGCGGTGGCGGTCTGTGAGTCGCTGGTTCTACTGCGCCACGATGACGATCAATCGGCCAGTGGCGGTTACCGGGTGTGGCGAGCGACGGCCAACCATTTCGCGCTGCAGCGCATCGACGGGCGTTGGCAGATCACTCGGCGACGCAGCCGCGTGCTCAACGGAGATCCACATGCTCAGGCGTTGCTCATTGCCGGGCTCACTGGGATCACCGCCCCTGATGAGAAGGGCGATTAGTGACGTGGGTGTCCATGTTGTGACTGGAGCCGCTTCGGGTATGGGATGTGCCGCGGCGCAACGGTTGCGCGCCGATGGTCATCGGGTGATCACCGTCGATCTGCGCGATGCCGACGTCATCGCCGATCTGTCGAGCCCGCAGGGGCGCGCGCACGCCGCGGCCGCGGTACTCGAGGCGGCACAGGGTCATCTCGATGGTGCGGTGCTGGCCGCCGGGGTGGGGCCACGCCCCGGGCGGGGGAGCGCGGAGACCATCCTCTCGGTCAATTACTTCGGTGTCGTGGACCTCGCACGGGCCTGGCAACCGGCGCTTGCGGCTGCCGGATCGGCCAAGGTCGTCGTCGTAGGCAGTAATTCGGCGACGACCATGCCGATGGTGCCCTGTCGCGCCCAGCGCGCGCTCCTGCGTGACGACCTACCCGGGGCGCTGCGCGCGGTCCGGATGTTCGGCTCGACCGCACCGGCGATGGCATACGGCGCTTCGAAGATCGCCGTGGCACGCTGGGTCCGCCGCACGGCGGTGCAGCCGATGTGGGCGGGTGCCGGGATCCGGCTCAACGCGATCGCGCCCGGGGCCATCGATACTCCGTTGCTGAGTGAACAGCTTGCCTCACCGCGGCAAGCCAAGGCCGTCAAGACCTTTCCGGTGCCCGTCGGCGGCTTCGGAGATCCCGGCCACATCGCCGCCTGGATACACTTCATGCTCTCCGACGCAGCCGACTTCCTCTGTGGCAGTGTCATCTTCGTCGACGGCGGATCTGATGCGTACTTCCGCGCCGACCACTGGCCCCGCCGGGTCCCCACGCTGACGATCCCGCGGTATCTGTATCGGATGGCCGCCTTTTCCAAGGCTGCGCGTCACCGGGGCCGTTCAGGGTTGCTGTGACGGGGAGTTTTCACGCCTCCGGAAATCGTGCGCTGACCTGCTCGGAGGTCAAGCCGTAGTCGCTCAGTGAATAGCGGTGCTTGGGCGCCCCGGGACCTTCCTTGCCTTCCCGAGAGGCTCGTTCGATGGCCAGCTCAGCGTCGGGTGTCAGGGGCAGCCCGAAGTGTCGATACACATTACGTGCCGTTGCGACGGGATCCGCCACGGACTCGAAGTAGTCGACGTCGTAGAACTGTTCAGATTCGTACGAGGCGCGCGCTGCGTTGAACCTCTCGATAGCCGAGGCCCAGGTGCTCAGGACGTCCTCGCCGATCTGGGCGCCGACGAAGGTGTTGGACCAGCCCGCGGTGGAGTGTTCTGCCAGTGAACACATCGATGCGAGCAGGGTCTCCGGGGGGCGATGGCACTGCACGATCAGTGCGTCCGGGTACACCGCGAGGATCGCGTCCAGCGAGAACAGATGACTGGGGTTCTTGAGTACCCAACGCCTCCCCGGATCGTTGAGACCGATCAGCTGGAGATTGCGGCGGTGCCTGCGATAGGAAGGCGTCCAATCCTGCCTCTGCAGCCACTGCGCATAACTGGGGATGTGCGCCAGGGATTCGTAGGACACGGAATGAACCGATTGGCGGAGCAACTGCCAGCATTCCTCGAGAACATCCTCGGCGATGTAGTGCAGTCCCAGGAAGTCGGGATTCTCCTGGTGTGCCTTTGCGTAATAGTCGCGCAATCCGCGGTACTCGGGATAGGACTCCCACGCTTCGCGTGCAGGCCGCGGCTGGGGGTACTCCGCGAGCCAGAGTTCGAGCCCCTGGTGAGCGGGGTCCGCGCCCAACAGTCGGTGCAATGCGGTGGTGCCGGTCCGGGGCAGGCCGGTGACGAATATCGGACGCTCGATGCTGATGTCGCGCGAGGCAGGATAGCGCTTCCAGGCGGCCTCGCTGAGCAGTCGCGCCACCAGACCGCCCAGAAGATAGTGCCGCGTCAGGGTGGCACCCAAGGGCGTGAAATCTGCTTCGGCACGATAGGAGTCGAGCAGGACCTCAAGAGCGCCGCGGAAGTTGTCCTCGTCGGTGCCGAAGTCGCTGTGACCGGCTTTGGCGACGGCTTCGGCGCACAGGTCGTCCACCGTGCCGACATCGGTTCGTGTCGTCATGACTTGTACTCCCCGCAGTTGACGTCGAGTGTTTGGCCTGTGATGCCACCGGCCATGCAGCTGAGCAAGAAGAGAATCGCTGATGCGACGTCGTCTTCGGTCACCAATCTCTTCAGGTCCGAGCCTGCGGCGGCGGCATCGTAGATGTCCTCTATCGAGCACCCGGCAGCCCGGGCTTGTTCGGCGAAGTAGTCCTGGAGCACCTGTCCCCAGATGTAGCCGGGGGCAACGGAATTCACTCGGATTCCCGCCGGTCCGAGCTCGCTAGCCAGTGACTGAGACATGGCCAGCAAGGCGGACTTCGCCAACTTGTACGGGCCGTATGTCGGGTCGGAATGTCGGATGACCATCGAGCTCAGGTTGACAATCGAGCCGCGTGCTTGCGCGAGTGCGGGTGTGAACGCCTGCGTGGTGCGCAACGCGCCCAGAACGGTCAGCTCGAGAGAATCTCTGATATGGGCGAAGTCGGTACCGGAGAACGGCTTCATCGACGGGTACATGAAGGCGTTGTTGATCAACCCGTCGACCTTGCCGTACGCGGCCAGTGCGGTCTCGACCAGCTCGGCGACCTCGGCCTCGACGGTGATGTCCGTGGGAACGGCCAGCGCTCGCCCGCCCGCGGCGTTGATGTCACTCGCGAGCTCCTCCACTCGGGCTGCGGTCCGTGCGACCAGGACCAGGCCGGCGCCCTCGTCCGCACATCGACGCGCCAGCGTGGTTCCCAACCCCGGGCCCACCCCGGTGATCACGACCACGGCATCGTTCAGAAGTCCGGCCACGTGCTCAGCCCAACATTCTCTGGCCGATGTGACTCTGACGCAGTGCAATTCGCGCTCGCCAGTCGTCACTGGAAATCTTGTTGCTCTCGTAGAACGGCAGCGCGTCGGGAACTGCGGCGAAGTCGACCACCTCTACGCTCGGACCGTCGGCCGCAGTCATCTCGCGCGCCAGGCGCTGCCACCGGAACTGCAGATATCCACGGGTATGGCCCAATGTCTCGACCCAGTTCGTGATGCCAGGATTCTGTTCGGCGACGACGATTCGAATCGTGCCGTCCGGATCCACCTGGGTCTGGGCGCCGTTCAGGGATGTCTGGTGGTTGATGTAGTCGAGCGAGATGTACCACAGGCTGCCCAGCTGGAAACCGTGGTAGGGAGCATCATTGACCGGCAGCGAGATGATCAGCGCCTGGTCCTTGCGAAGGTCGTAATGGCCGGCAGAGGAATACTGCGTGGTCAATCCACCCGGCGTTGAGCGTGGTGCCACCAGGGTGTTGACCGGGAGGTTGAGGTAGAACCACTTGGGGAACTGGAGCCAGGTCTGCACCCGGTTGACGAGTTCGTCTGCGGCGCTCTGGAATTGTCGCTGCACATCCTCTCGGCTCGGGGGCGGCGGAGCTGTACCGACGGTGTCCGTCCGATGTACCGCCAGCGTCCCTCGGCGCTGCGACCAGTCGTTGTAGGCCTCGCGGATCACCAATTGCCCGGACCTGTTGGGCGTGAACCGCCATTCGAAAGTACCGTCTGCGGCGATGTCGAGTTCGCGGTCATCGAAGGCCACTTCGCTCTCGGGAACGGTGTCTGCGGTGTACTGGCCGGCGAGATATTGGAAGCTGAGATCGGTGGTCGTGCCCCGGGAGCCGGTGACGACGTATTCGCGTCCACCTTCCATCTTCGTACCGAAGTAGAGCGTGTCCGGGTTGTCGAGTCCCATCTTGGTGAAGGGACCGGTACCCGACAGTAGGAAGGGGTGGTCCGGATGCTGATTGAAGGCGACGTGTGTGCAGCTGGCGATGCCTCCGGCCAGATACTGGAGACCTTCGAGCAGATCGGCTTCATTCTCGATATGTGGTGCTGCGTTGATCAGTTCTTCAGCCGCGGCGATGGCGCGTGCGAGGGGATCGGAGAGCATGGTCGCGATGCTAGGAGGGGCATGAGTGGATCTGCAGCGAGAGCGTCCGCTCAGTGGCACAGTTTGCCGGTAAACCTGGTCGTTTCACTCATGATTAGGCGTCTCCACCAATGGGCAGTGCCGAGATGGCCTGTGACAGCTAGTACTTCAGAACTCCTCGGTCGATCGCGAGCTGCGAACCCGAGATGTACCTCGACCCGTCGCCGGCAAGCCATGCGACCACATCTGCGACGTCCTCAGGGGTCATGAACCCGGTGTCGGCCATGTCGCCGGCGAGCCGGCTCGGCGGTTAGAGGGGCATGGGAGCGAAACTGTGCAGGTAATTCGGATGCTTGGTGAAGAGCTCCGTCATCGCGTCGGGTTCGATCATCGGGGTGTCGATCGAGTAGGGATGGATCGAGTTCACCCGAATACCGAATTCTCCAACCTCCAAGGCCAGGGCATTCGTGATTCCGACCATGCCGTGCTTGGACGCCGAATAGTGGCCGTTACCAGGTGTGGCCTTCAGACCTGCCACCGAGCTCACCATGATGATGGATCCCCCGTTTCCGGCCTCGATCATCGCAGGTACTGCGGCACGCACGGTCTGCCAAGCGCCCGACAGGTTGACCTCGATGAGGGTGTCCCACTGCTCTTCTGACATCTCGAACAGGCGGCCCCAGCTCAGCACGCCGGCATTGACCACCAGGACGTCGAGTCGCCCGAATCGTTCGACGCCCTCGGCAACCACCTTCTGTTGAGCGGCCAGGTCGCGGACGTCGACTTCGCGGGCGAGGATCTCTCGACCGCTGGCTTCGACATCGCGTACCGTCTCGGCGAGTTGCTCTGCGGTCGACGGTGGGTAGCTGACGCTATCGGAGATGGGCCCGCAGATGTCTGTCGCGATTATGTTGGCGCCATCCTTGGCGAGCCGGCGAGCGTGTGCGCGTCCCTGACCACGCGCTGCTCCGGTCACCAATGCGACGCGTCCGTCCAACGGCCTGTTCGTGGTCATGGGTTGTGTCCTTCTCATCGTCGGACACCGGGTTTATTCAGCCGCAACGGTTTACGAGTTTCACTACACGCAGCTTCTAGCTAGCCGCCTCGATTGCGGTGATTTGACTCGGTGCCAACCTAGGCACTTCGTTGCGAGCGAGTGCTACTGATCTGGTGTTGCGGGCGATGCGGTAAGTCCAGCATGGACGACTTCGCTACGGCGTTTGAGTGCCAATGCCGTGTCGTCGAACGCGCGTCTGACCCAATCACCCGTTTCGGCCATGATGTCGTGCGCGAACTCGCCGAGGAAGGCATCCGTGGAGTAGTACCGGCAGCTTCCGTCGGCGGAGGGTTCGATGACTTGGTCCCGCCGTGCGGCATAGGGGGACTCTGGGGTTGCGCGCAGTTCCCATGACAAGAGGCGTTCAGGTACGAACGCGCACACGAACTCGGTGTTGAGGAACGTTCCGCCGGCTCCGGTGTAGTCGGCGAGCACCATCGCTACCGGTGCACCCATCTCCAGAGTCGACGTCGCCGACAAACAGAACGGGTTCCACTGAGGGTACCGATCGAGATCTGTGAGGACGTCCCACACGACTTTGCCCGGCGCCGCGATCTCGACGGTGATCGAGCGTACGAGTGTCGTTGGGTCGTAGTCAGGTATCGAAAGGTCAGACATTGAAGGCCTCCGCTTACTCGGCTTGCACCAAGCCTGGCATGTGACCACGCGTCGGGCGTCACACCGTGCCGCTCAACGGGATTCCCCGAACTCGACGTGCATGGCGCGGCGTCGAGTCAGCTGTCGCGTGAACCCCCTGCGACACAGTGTGATTGACTCGCACGCGCAGGCCTGGTTGTGCGATCACCCCGTGTGCCTGCCTGGCGGGAACCAATGCGGCTTAGGTCGCGGTGGCGGCCTGTTGCTCGCGTTTGATCTCCAGGGCGATGTCGATGAGTTGGTCTTCCTGGCCGCCGATGAGCTTGCGCTGCC
>NZ_JAWQPU010000014.1:0-81441 GCF_033741125.1 Mycolicibacterium sichuanense
GACGCGCCGTGGGTTTCCCCGGCGACTGTTCCTTCGGCATACCTGCATCCTCGTTTCCAAGGTCAGGAGCCTCCGGGATTTCCAGGGCGTTTCACATTGGTGCCTCGCATTGGAGTTGAAACTGCGATCTTGATCGCTGGTGCCCGAGCAGCGGTACCCACAGAGAGACTTTCGCGACCGGATGTGAGATCCAAACTTGGGTTGCCGATGGCTGGCAAGTTGAAGGATCTGTCGCGCGAGGTTCTTCCGGAGGCGGGGAAGTTATGGACCGATAAACGCGATATTGCAGCGCTCGGCGCACTCAGTGGCGGTCAACTGTCGTGACACGGGCACTTCTGCACGGGGAACGCCTCGATAAACCCACGTATAAGTTCCTGGAGACAATCAACGAAGGCAACACGGCCGAAACCTACAAGTGCTGGCACGAGATCTTCGAGCGACCGGTTGTACAAAAGACAGTCAGCCTTCTCGGCTTGGCCGATGCACTCGCGCTCAGCGAGCCAGGCCTGCTGAACAAGATCAATCACGACCATTTGGTCAAGGTCTGGGAGGCGCAGTGGACACCAGGGCGCGCGCCGAACCTGAAGTGCATCACGTTCACGATGCCTTTCTATGCCGAGGGCAGCCTCCACAGCGTGCTGGAACGCTGTGGCGAGCTGCCACTGGGTCAGGCTGTCGAGATTGCTGCTCAGTTGTTGAAGGCTATGCACTACTTGCACGTGGAGCAGCGCATACTTCACCGAGATATCAAGCCGGGCAATGTATTCCTCGACGAGGACTTCCGCGTTGCTTATCTGGGTGATCTGGGCAATGCAGCTCGCATGGACGAGTTGAACGAGGCCGACGCGAACGGGGGCACACGGCTCTATCGCCCGCCCGAGTTGGCCGGCGAACGGTACGGCATAGCGGGTGACATCTACAGCATGGGTTTCACGCTGTTGGAGTTGTTCGGCGGGCCTCTTGACTACGCGGATCTAGATAATACCGAGATCACAAGGCGTCTGGACCGCGGCCTGCGGGCGGTCGCTGACCGGTATTTCCGTTTGGGTTCAACGACTCCCACAAGTCTGGAGCGGCTCGTGCTGGCGATGGTGTCGAGGAGTGTTGCCCGGCGGCCCAGTTCTGCTGCTGCGGCGTTACGAGCGCTCGGACGCATCAGCTTCATCGATTGGCTGCCAGCCGACTCGTCGGGAAGGCGCGAAGGCTTCTGGCCGCCTACCGCACCAAAAGTGGTTCTGGCCGTCGAAGAAAGGACCATTCGTTCCGGCCCCGATGCTGGCCTCGCCGAGCTCACCGTCCTTCATCGTAAAGTCCAAGCCGAGGAGTGGCGTCGGATTTCGCAGCTTTCCCATCGACTTAGACCTAACGACCGTCGCGCCCGTCGAGCGGTTTACGACGCAATCGTTGCGTTCTGCGCGAATCGGTGGGCGGTGCGCTGAAGAGCGGCAGCACATTCCGGCGCAAGTTGCATAAGTTCCCGTCGGATATGTGGCATGGAGTCATCTGCGAGTACAAACCGCGCCCGCTCCCCGCCCTTCGGACCCTCAACACAGAGAAGTTTCCCGTCGCCGACGAGCTCCCAGATTGCTCGCGTAATACCGCTCGCACGCCACCCCACGTCAGGGTCTTTCACAAAGCGGAGGGCAGGTAGCCCGGACGTCCTCCACATCAAACGATTTTCTGCACCCTGACTCAGCCAATCGTCGAGGTCGCGTAGCGCCTGATGGAGAGGCCAGTGGTCACGGGCGTCTAGCGCGGTGCCCGGTGCACATGCCAGTATCGATTCCAGAAGGAATGACATATGTATCCGAGACATATTTCTAATGTAGCGCCGCGGTAGGACAGAAAATGGACGACATTCCAGTCGACCCTTACGAAGCCGTGATCCGCAGTCGCGACAAGCAGGTTGGACTGCGGTTGCCGCTGGCTGTCGATCAGCGGATTGACGCACTACTTGCGCGGGCCACGGAGGCCGGTGAGAGGACCAACCGCAAGGAACTGGTTGCCGCACTTCTCGCGACTGCCGAACTGTCGGGTGAGGAGCTCGGCCGCATGTTGCGGCAATACCGCACCTCGAAGGTCGGCGATGTGTTGTTGGACCGCGATGACTCTGGAGCCGACGTAATCCAACTCGTGTCTCACAAGCCAGGCCCTCGCAAGGCGCGTTGAGGCACATCGGCACCGACGGCCGTCGGGAATACGGAGCGACTTGGGGACTTAAGCGAGCACATCCCCTTCGACCGTCGATCTCCCGGCAAGCGGGCGAAGTAGTCAAAAACACAGAGGTCACGACCTCTTTCGAGTTCGTGACCTCTGTGCCTGCAGTTCGTTGAACCGCTCAATGTGGGCGAAGGGGGACTTGAACCCCCACGTCCCGAAGGACACTGGCACCTGAAGCCAGCGCGTCTGCCATTCCGCCACTCGCCCGAATGACCGGGAGAGACTATCACGCACCCGGCCCCACTCCCCAACCGCGCAGCTGAGCGCGTATCCCAACTCGGGCACCGCCCTTGACCTGCCGTGATTCGATTCTCAGAGATCTGTTGGTCACGCTTTGACGTGCACGGCCGATACCATGCGTAGAAGCTTGGAGGCAGGCGACACGCAGGTCGCGGACCCTCCCGACAGTGACCAACGACGACGAACAGCGAGGCAGGCGGTGAAATGGGATTCGTCGACCGCTTCGAGCGCAAGCTCGAGTCGACCGTCGGTGACACCTTCGCCCGTGTCTTCGGCGGCTCCATCGTTCCGCAGGAAGTCGAAGCCATCCTGCAGCGTGAAGCCGACGCCGGCGCACGCGAAGTTGGCGGCGGCCGTATTTTGGCCCCAAACCACTACGTCATTACCCTCAGTGCATCCGACTTCCACGCAGTCCGTGCCGACCCCGACCTCACTCCGACGACTTTTGCCCGATACCTGGAGGGATACATCCGTGACCAAGGGTGGCAAACGTATGGTGATGTGGTCGTTGGATTCGAAGCCTCACCGCACCTGCACACTGGCCAGTTTCGTACCCGCGGAACGGTCAATCCCGACTCGACCAGCGGCGAAAGCGCCCCTGCACCCCCAGACCGTGCTCACACCGCAGAACCAGGAGTTGCACCGATGACCGACAACCCGAGCTACCGCGGCGGCCAGGGACAAGGGCAGCAGCCAGGCGACGACTACGACTACGGCCGCCAAGGCGACGAGCCGCGCGCCCCCTACCCGCCCGCTCCCGAGGGCGGCTACCCCCCGGCCCCCAACCAGCCCCCGGCCCCCGCAGGCGGTTACCCCGAGTACGGCGGTTACCCCGAGCGCGACCGCGGCGGCTACCCCGACCAGGGCTACCCGCCGCCGAGCTACGACCAGCGGCCCCCGGCCGGTTACGGCCCGCCCGCCGGTGGCGGCTACCCGGATCAGGGTTACCGCCAGCCGCCGCCCCCCTACGGCCCTCCGCCCGGCTACGGCCAGCCCGAGCCCGTTGGCTACGAGTACGGTCGCCCGGCGGCGCCGCCGCGCGGTGAGGAGTACAGCCGGCCCGAGCCGCCGCGTCCGTCCTACCCCGACCAGGGCGGTTACCCGGATCAGGGTGGCTACCCCGACCAGGGCGGTTACGCCGAGCAGGGTGGCTATCCGGAGCAGGGCGGCTACGGCGCTCAGGGCTACGGACGCCCGGACTACGGCCAGCCCGACTACGGCCGCTACGGCGAGCCGGCAGCACCTCAGGGCTACGCGGACCCGGGTTACGGCCAGCCCGCCGACCCCGGGTACGGCCAGCCGAGCTATGACTACGGCCAGCCGCCCGCCGCGGCCGGTGGATACGGTTCCGGCGCGGGCTACGGCGCCGCCGCCGCAAGTGTGACCCTGCAGCTGGACGACGGCAGCGGCCGTACCTACCAGCTCCGTGAAGGCGCCAACGTCATCGGACGCGGCCAGGACGCCCAGTTCCGGCTGCCCGACACCGGCGTCTCGCGTCGTCACCTGGAGATCCGGTGGGACGGCCAGGTTGCCCTGCTGTCGGACCTGAATTCCACCAACGGCACGACCGTCAACAACGCGCCGGTGCAGGAATGGCAGCTGGCCGACGGCGACACCATCCGCGTGGGCCACTCCGAGATCATCGTCCGCGTTCACTGAGGACTCAGGCTGGTCGTGGCTGGAGTCGAAGCCGATGCTTCGACCTCGCATCCACTACCGGCCCAAGTATCGTGACGATGCCGATGGCTGCCGCGCGGGCCGCTGTTCGGTCGCGACGCGGCCTGGAATGCGGTGCGATGGCGCCGACTCGGCGACATCGGGACGGTGACGGAGAGGACGTCGGATGCAGGGGATAGTGCTGCAGCTGACGCGCGTCGGTTTCCTGTTGCTGCTGTGGCTCTTCATCTGGTCGGTGCTGCGGATCCTGCGCAACGACATCTACGCCCCGACCGGTGCGGTGATGGTCAAGCGCGGGCTGGCGCTGCGCGGCACCCTGCTCCCCAGCCGAGGGCAGCGCCGCAACGTCCCGCGCCAGCTGGTGGTCACCGAGGGCGCCCTGGCGGGCACCCGAATTCAGCTGGGTACCCAAGCCGTCCTGATCGGTCGCGCCGACGACTCCACCCTGGTACTGACCGACGACTACGCCTCGACACGGCATGCCCGGCTGTCGCCGCGGGGGTCGGAATGGTACGTCGAGGACCTAGGATCGACCAACGGCACATACCTCGACAGGGCGAAGGTGACGACGGCGGTAAGGGTTCCGATGGGAACGCCGGTACGAATCGGCAAGACGGTAATCGAGCTGCGCCCATGACCCCCGGTCCACGAGGAGAACGGTGACCCTCGTCCTCAGATACGCGGCGCGCAGCGACCGCGGGCTGGTCCGCGCCAACAACGAAGACTCGGTCTACGCCGGTGCCCGTTTGCTGGCCTTGGCCGACGGCATGGGCGGTCACGCGGCCGGTGAGGTCGCCTCGCAGCTGGTGATCGCCGCGCTGGCCCACCTCGACGACGACGAGCCGGGTGGCGACCTGCTCAGCAAGCTCAACGCGGCCGTCCACGAGGGCAATGCGGCGATCGCCGCCCACGTCGACGCCGACCCCGAGCTGGAGGGCATGGGCACCACGCTCACGGCAATCCTGTTCGCCGGCAACCGACTCGGCCTGGTGCACGTCGGCGACTCCCGCGGTTACCTGCTGCGTGACGGTGAGCTGACCCAGATCACCAAGGACGACACCTTCGTCCAGACGCTGGTCGACGAGGGCCGCATCACCGCCGAGGAGGCGCACAGCCACCCGCAGCGCTCCCTGATCATGCGGGCGTTGACGGGTCACGAGGTCGAACCGACCCTGACCGTCCGAGAGGCCCACGCCGGCGACCGCTATCTGCTGTGCTCGGACGGGCTGTCCGACCCGGTCAGCCACGACACCATCCTGGACGCCCTGCAGATCCCCGACGTCACCGAAAGTGCCGACCGGCTCATCGAAATGGCGCTGCGCGGTGGCGGTCCGGACAACGTGACGGTCGTCGTCGCCGACGTCGTCGACTACGAGTACGGCCAAACCCAGCCGATCCTGGCCGGCGCCGTGTCCGGCGAGGACGACCAGAGCGCCCCGCCCAACACCGCGGCCGGGCGCGCCTCGGCGTTCAACCCGAAGCGCGTCGCGGCCGCCGCCAAGCGTCCAGCCGTCGAGCCGGAGCCACCGCCGCGCAAGCCTCGCTCGCGGCGCAGGATTCTCCTGGTCGCGCTGCTGCTAATGGTGGTGGTCCTCGCTGGGCTGGCGGTGGGCCGCACCGTGATCCAGAACAACTACTACGTCGCCGAGCGCGACGGGTCGGTGCAGATCATGCGCGGCGTGCAGGGCAGCTTCCTGGGAATGCCGCTGCAGCAACCCTTTCAGATCGCCTGCCTGGACTCGCGCAACTCGATCACCAACATCGGGGTCGACGACAGCCGCTCGGGTTGCCAACCGCTGAAGCTCGCCGACCTACGCGAGTCCGAACGCGCCCAGGTCTCCGCCGGCCTCCCCGGCGGCACCCTCGACGAGGCCATCCGCCAGCTCAGGGAGCTCGGGCAGAACTCGGTGCTGCCGATCTGCGCGCCGGCGACCTCATCGCGGACCACCACGACACCCAGTCCCACGCCTCCTCCGTCGAGCACCTCCGCGGAACCCGCGACGTCATCGCCGGCTCCGACACCGTCGGCCACCCCGACCAGCACTCCGAGCGCCACGGCAGGTAGCCCCGCTCCCGAGGCGCCGACGACCGTGACCGCGCCGGCACCCTCACCCACGCCGGCACCGACCGTGACCGCGTTGCCGCCACCGCCACAGAAGCCGGGCACCGACTGCCGGACGGTGTCATGAGCACGCAGCCCCAGGCGCCGGTGACCGTCGTCCCTCCGCTGCCGAATCGGCGCAACGCCGAACTGCTGCTGCTCGGATTCGCCGCGGTGATCACGACCATCGCCCTGTTGATCGTCGAGGCCAACCAGGAGCAGGGCCTCAGCTGGGATCTAGCGCAGTACACGCTGGGCTTCCTGGCGTTGTTCGGCGCAGCTCACCTGGCCGTGCGCCGCTGGGCGCCCTATGCCGACCCCCTGCTGCTGCCGATCGTCGCCGTGCTGAATGGCTTGGGACTGGTCATGATTCACCGTCTCGACCTCGCCGAGGGCGCGCTGGGCGCCGGGGGCGCACCGGGTCCGAGCGCCAACCAGCAGATGTTGTGGACGCTCGTCGGGGTGATCGCGTTCTGCCTAGTGGTGGCCTTGCTGACCGATCACCGCATGCTGCGCCGCTACGGCTACGTCTGCGGTTTGGTCGGGCTCATCTTCCTGGCGATACCGGCGATCCTGCCGAGCTCGATGTCCGAGGAGAACGGCGCCAAGATCTGGATTCGCTTCCAGGGCTTCTCGATTCAGCCGGCCGAGATCTCCAAGATCCTGCTGCTGATCTTCTTCGCCGCCGTGCTGGTCGCCAAGCGCAGCCTGTTCACCAGCGCCGGCAAGCACTTCCTGGGTATGAACCTCCCCCGCCCTCGTGACCTGGCGCCGCTGCTGGCCGCCTGGATCGCCTCGGTGGGCGTCATGGTGTTCGAGAAGGACCTCGGCACGTCGCTGCTGCTGTACGCCTCGTTCCTGGTGCTGGTCTACGTCGCCACCGATCGGATGAGCTGGGTTCTGTTGGGGCTCAGCCTGTTTGCCGTCGGCAGCGTCATCGCCTACCACCTCTTCGGACACGTCCGGGTGCGCGTCGAGAACTGGCTAGACCCGTTCGCCGATCCCGACGGCACGGGTTACCAGATGGTGCAGTCGTTGTTCAGCTTCGCCACCGGCGGCATCTTCGGCACCGGGCTGGGCAACGGCCAGCCGGGCACGGTGCCCGCCGCCTCGACCGACTTCATCATCGCCGCCATCGGTGAGGAGCTCGGCCTCGTCGGGTTCGCCGGCGTGCTCATGCTCTACACGATCCTGGTCATCCGCGGGCTGCGGACCGCGGTCGCAGTGCGCGACAGCTTCGGCAAGCTGCTCGCGGCAGGGCTGGCCTCGACGCTGGCCATCCAGCTGTTCATCGTGGTCGGCGGGGTCACCAAGCTGATTCCCCTCACCGGCCTGACCACCCCGTGGCTGTCCTACGGCGGATCCTCACTGATCGCCAACTACGTGCTGCTGGCGATCCTGATCCGCATCTCGCACTCGGCGCGGCGTCCGCTGGACACCAAGGCGCCCAACGCCACTCCGATCGCCGCTGCGCACACGGAGGTGATTGGCCGCTCGTGAACACCTCACTGCGACGCATCTCCATCGCGATCATGGCACTCATCGTGCTGCTGCTCGCGAACGCCACGATCACCCAGGTGTTCCGGGCCGACGCCCTGCGCTCGGACCCACGCAACCAGCGCGTGCTGCTCGACGAATACTCCCGTCAGCGCGGCCAGATCTCGGCCGGCGGGCAGCTGCTGGCCTACTCCACCTCCACCGACGGGCACTTCCGGTTCCTACGGGTCTACCCGAACCCGCAGGCCTACGCCCCGGTCACCGGCTTCTACTCACTGCTGTACTCCAGCACCGGCCTCGAGCGCGCCGAGGACTCCATCCTCAACGGCTCCGACGAGCGGTTGTTCGGCCGTCGCCTGGCCGACTTCTTCACCGGCCGCGATCCCCGTGGCGGCAACGTCGCCACGACCATCAACCCGCAGGTGCAGCAGGCAGCCTGGGACGCCATGCAGAAGGGCTGCAACGGCGGCCCCTGCAAGGGCTCGGTCGTGGCCCTCGAACCGTCCACCGGCAAGATCCTCGGCATGGTGTCCGCACCGTCCTACGATCCGAACCTGCTGGCCTCCCACGACGGCACGGTGCAGTCCGACGCGTGGCAGCAGCTGCGCGACGACCCGGACGCCCCCCTGGTCAACCGCGCCATCTCCGAGACCTATCCCCCAGGGTCGACGTTCAAGGTGATCACCACCGCGGCGGCGCTGTCGAAGGGCGCCACGCCCGACACCCCGGTGACCGCGGCGGCGCGAATTCCGTTGCCGGACAGCACAGCAACGCTGGAGAACTACGGCGGAGCCTCCTGTGGGAACGACCCGATGACCACGTTGCGGACGGCGTTCGCGAAGTCGTGCAACACCGCGTTCGTCGACCTGGGCATCAAGACCGGCGTCGACGCGCTGCGCACCACCGCCCAGTCGTTCGGCCTGGACGCCGCTCCCCCACCGATTCCGCTTCAGGTGGCGGCATCGACCGTCGGACCCATCAGCGATGGCGCCGCGCTCGGCATGTCGAGCATCGGCCAGAAGGACGTCGCGCTGACCCCTCTGCAGAACGCGATGATCGCGGCGACCGTCGCCAACGGCGGGGTCACGATGCAGCCGTACCTGGTCGACGACCTCAAGGGCCCCGACCTCGGCAACATCAGTTCGAACAGCCCGCACGAGCTGCGCCGGGCCGTGTCCGCGCAGGTCGCTACTACACTTACGGACTTGATGATCGACGCCGAGCAGGTGACCCAGCAGTCGGGAGCCATCGCCGGCGTCCAGATCGCCTCCAAGACCGGAACCGCCGAGCACGGTTCCGACCCCCGCAACACCCCGCCACACGCCTGGTACATCGCGTTCGCCCCGGCCAAGGCGCCGAAGGTGGCCGTCGCGGTATTGGTGGAGAATGGCGGAGACCGATTGTCCGCGACCGGTGGGGCGCTTGCCGCCCCGATCGGGCGGGCCACCATTGCCGCAGCTCTGCGGGAGGGATCATGAGCGCGCGCGTCGGAGTGACGCTGTCCGACCGCTACCGTCTTCAGCGACTCATCGCGACGGGCGGCATGGGCCAGGTCTGGGAGGGTCTGGACACCCGGCTGGGCCGCCAGGTCGCCATCAAGGTGCTCAAGGCCGAGTTCTCGACCGATCCGGAGTTCGTCGAGCGGTTCCGGGCCGAGGCGCGAATCGTCGCCATGCTGAACCATCCCGGCATCGCCAGCGTCTACGACTACGGCGAGACCGAGCTGGACGACGCCGGCCGCACCGCCTACCTGGTGATGGAGATGGTCACCGGTGAGCCGCTGAACTCGGTGCTCAAGCGCACGGGTCGGTTGTCGCTGCGCCACGCCCTGGACATGCTGGAGCAGACCGGGCGCGCGTTGCAGGTGGCGCACACCGCCGGGCTGGTGCACCGCGACGTCAAACCGGGCAACATCCTGATCACCCCGACCGGCCAGGTGAAGCTCACCGACTTCGGCATCGCCAAGGCCGTCGACGCCGCCCCCGTCACCCAGACCGGCATGGTGATGGGCACCGCGCAGTACATCGCGCCCGAGCAGGCCCTCGGCCGTGACGCCACCGCCGCTAGCGACGTCTACTCGCTCGGCGTCGTCGGCTACGAGTCGGTGGCCGGCCGCCGCCCGTTCACCGGCGAGGGTGCCCTGACGGTGGCCATGAAGCACATCAAGGAGCAGCCTGCGCCGCTGCCGGCCGACATTCCACCCAACGTGCGCGAGCTCATCGAGATCAGCCTGCTCAAGGAACCCGGCCAGCGGTACCGCTCGGGTGGCGCGTTCGCCGACGCCGTGGCCGCCGTGCGTGCGGGCCGCCGACCTCCACGGCCCAACCACGCGCCGTCGATCGGCCGTGCCACACCGGCCGCGATTCCGTCGACGGCGCAGACCCGCGCCGTCCCCGACTACGGCCGGCCCCCGACCGCCAGCGTGCGGACCCGTCCGCCGACCGGCAGCCACCGCACTCCGCCCCCCAAGCGCACCTTCTCGTCGGGCCAGCGGGCGCTGCTGTGGGCGGCGGGCGTGCTCGGTGCGCTCGCGATCATCATCGCGATCCTGATGGTCCTCAACGTCCAGGACAAGAAGGACCAGAAGCCCACGCCGTCCACCGAGACCAGTACGACGGTCGTCCCGGCCTCGCCGTCGCCCGCCACGCCGGGTGCCATGGCGTGGTCACCAGCGATCGAGCAGATCTCCCCATGACCACCCCCCAGCATCTGTCCGACCGCTACGAGCTCGGGGAGATCCTCGGCTTCGGCGGCATGTCGGAGGTCCACCTCGCCCGTGACGTCCGGTTGCACCGCGACGTGGCCGTCAAGGTGCTACGCGCCGACTTGGCCCGCGACCCCAGCTTCTACTTGCGCTTCCGCCGCGAGGCCCAGAACGCCGCGGCACTGAACCACCCTGCGATCGTGGCGGTGTACGACACCGGTGAGGCCGAGACGGCGACCGGTCCACTGCCCTACATCGTGATGGAGTACGTCGACGGCGTCACGCTGCGCGACATCGTGCACAACGACGGGCCGCTGGAGCCGCGGCGGGCGATCGAGATCATCGCCGATGCCTGCCAGGCGCTGAACTTCAGCCACCAGCACGGCATCATCCATCGCGACGTCAAGCCCGCCAACATCATGCTGAGCAAGTCCGGCGCGGTGAAGGTGATGGACTTCGGCATCGCCAGGGCGCTGCACGACGGCGGCGTCAGCGTCACCCAGACCGCCGCCGTCATCGGCACCGCCCAGTACCTGTCCCCAGAGCAGGCGCGCGGTGAGACCGTCGACGCCCGCTCCGACGTCTACTCGCTGGGCTGCGTGCTCTACGAGGTGCTGACCGGCGAGCCGCCGTTCGTGGGCGACTCCCCCGTGGCCGTGGCCTACCAGCACGTCCGTGAGGACCCGGTTCCACCGTCCGAGCGCAACCCCGACCTGACGCCCGAGCTCGACGCCGTCGTGCTCAAGGCGCTGGCCAAGAACCCGGACAACCGCTACCAGACGGCCGCGGAGATGCGCACCGACCTGATTCGCGTGCACAGCGGGCAGGCCCCGGAGGCCCCCAAGGTGTTCACCGACGCCGAGCGGACCTCACTGCTGTCGATCGGCCCGTCCCATGGGCGCAACCACCCGACCGACCGGATCCCGGCCCACCAGCCGACCTACGTGCCGCCCAGGGAGCGCAACCCCGCCATCGGCCGGTGGATCGCCGTCGTCGCGGTGCTGGCGGTGTTGACCGTGGTGGCGACCGTGCTGCTCAACTTCGTCGGCGGCAACCCCCGCGACGTGCAGATCCCCGACCTCAAGGGCCAGGCGTACGACGACGCCGTCGTGTCGCTGCAGAATCTGGGCTTCAAGACCACCCGGCAGAACAACACCGACTCCAAGATCCCGCCCGGGATGGTGATCAGCACCGACCCGCCGGCCAACACCGCCGCCGCGCGCGACGACGAGATCACCATCAACGTGTCGGTGGGTCCCGAACAGCGCGAGGTGCCCGACGTCTCGAAGTTGAGCCCGGCCGACGCGGAGCGCAAGCTCAGGCAGGCCGGCTTCGACAGCGTCAAGCAGGTACCGGGGACCTCGGCACCCGAGGACAAGGGGCGCGTCACGCAGACCCTTCCGCCGGCCAACTCGACGTCGGCGATCACCAACGTCATCACGATGGTGGTGGGCACCGGGCCCGACACCAAGCAGGTTCCCGACGTCACGGGTCAGACCCCGGACGTGGCCGCCCAGGTCATCGCGGCCAACGGGTTCACCAAGCCGCCCATCCCCGTCGAGGTCGACGGGTTGACCAGCACCAAGGGCCAGGTCATGGGCACGCTGCCGGCGGCGAACACCCCCGACGTTCCGGTCGACACCGCCATTCAGATCCAGGTGTCGCGCGGCAACCAGTTCAAGATGCCCGACCTTCGGGGAAAGTTCTGGGACGACGCCTACCCGCTGCTTCAGCAGCTGGGCTGGCAGAACATGGGCAGCAACTTCGTCAAGCTGCCCAACGCACAGAACAGCGGCGTGCCGACCAACGGCGTGGTCACTCAGGACCCGGCGCCGGGCACCCCGATCAAGCCGACCGACACCATCACGCTGAGCTTCGCGCAGTAGCGGCCCGCACGGTGTCGGCGACCTCGCGCTCGAGTGTGCTCACCAGCACCTCGTCGAGTGGCTGACCGCACGCCTCGAGCCAGTTGGCCAGCATCCGGTGCCCGCCCTCGGTGAGGATCGACTCGGGGTGAAACTGCACGCCGTGGATCGGCAGGTCGACGTGCTGCACGCCCATCACCACCCCGCCAGACGTTTGCGCGGTGACCACGAGGTCGGCCGGCATCGTCTCGGGCAGGATCGTCAGCGAGTGGTACCGCGTCGCCGTGAAGGGGTTCGAAAGCCCTTTGAGCACACCGACATTCGCGTGCATGACGCTGCTGGTCTTGCCGTGCAGCAGCTCGGGTGCACGGTCGACGGTGCCGCCGAACGCGACGCCGATGGCCTGGTGCCCGAGGCACACGCCCAGCAGGGGAGTGGCTGCCGACGCGCAGGCGCGCACCAGGGGAATGGACGCACCGGCGCGCTCCGGGGTGCCGGGTCCGGGGCTGAGAAGGATGCCGTCGAACTGCGCGGCGACCGCCGCAACGTCCGCGTCGCCGGCCAGCCGGGGATCGTCGTTGCGCCAGACCTCCGCGTGCACGCCCAGCTGACCGAGGTACTGAACGAGGTTGAAGACGAAGCTGTCGTAGTTGTCGACGACGAGGACGCGCATCACCCCAGGTTAGTCGACCCCCGCCAGCGATTATGGGCGCGGTTGCGGCGTCAGTACCCCAGCGGCCCGGCCGGCTTGGCGTAGCGCATCCGCACGGCCGGCGGATGGGCGACGACCTCCGCGTCGGTCTTCGACTCCTCGGTGTAACCCAGCCCGAACCGCAGCACGTAGCGCTTGTAGAGCTCGACCATCGGCGACGCCGCCAGCGCAGCCTGCATGGCGCCGGCGTCGCCGATGGCGGTGAGCTGGTAGGGCGGACTGTAGGTGCGGCCGTTGAGCAGCAGCGTGTTGCCCACGCACAGCGGTGCCGAGGTCGCGATGATTCGTTGATCCTGCATCTGAATGGCCTCGGCCCCCGCGCTCCACAGGGCGTTGAGCACGGCTTCGATGTCCTGCTGGTGCACCACCAGATCGTCGGCCGAGGCGTCACCGGGGAAGCGGCCCGCCGCGTCGCGATGGGCGTCGTCGAGGGTGACTACGAGGCCGGGTCCGTGAACCGCGGTCAACCCGGCGTCGGGGGCCAGCGCGTCGGCGCGATGGGTGATGGCCTGCAGCGCCGCCGCGGCGGTTGGGGTGCCACCGTGGTGGTTGTCGACGGCGTCGACGAGCGTCTCGCGCTGGGCCGAGAGGTGGTCCACGGTGGCTTGGGCCTCTCGGACCAGGTCGACCAGGCGGGGCGAATCGCTGCGACGGATCTCCCTACCGTTGGACACGGTGTGGGTGGCGGCCAACAGCAGGCCCGCGCACAGACAGACGACGGGCACCCCGAAGCGCCAGGCAGATCGGCCCGCCCCTGCCATCGTTTCTCCTCTGCGTCCCCTGCTGCGTTAGGCTCTGGTTCGACTCCGCTCCATCGTCGCACCGGCACGGCCCGCGCGGCGCCAACTGTCCGAAGGTACCCATGCCCAAGTCCAAGGTTCGCAAGAAGAACGACTTCACGATCAGCCCGGTCAGCCGGACGCCGGTCAAGGTGAAGGCCGGCCCGTCGAGCATGTGGTTCGTCATCCTCTTCGTCGGACTGATGTTGATCGGGCTGCTCTGGCTCTTGGTGTTCCAGCTCGCCGCCACCAACCCGGTGGATGCGCCGAGCTTCCTCACCTGGATGGCCAATCTGGCGCAGTGGAACTACGCGATCGCGTTTGCCTTCATGATCACCGGACTTTTGCTCACCATGCGGTGGCGATGAGCAAATCGTGGGTCTGGACGAAACGGACTTCGTTCCGTCGCGTTCGGATTCTGGCAACCTGGCCGTCACCCAATCACACCGATGTGATTCATCCCCATTGGGGATAGCACCTGTGGATAACATGATCAACCGCGCATAGAGGGCGTTCGAACCCGATGCAGCAAACCCAATGGGGCCCGCCGAGCGGGGGAGTCGCGGCCTGCGGCGTCGCCGGCTTGGTCATGGCCGTCGCGGCTGTGACCGTGGTCACAGACATGCCGGGACGTGTGCTTGCCGGCGTCGCGGCCGTTGGGTTACTCGCGTTTGCGGTGCTGTCGTGGCGCGCGCGGCCAAAGCTGGCAATCACGGCCGACGGGCTGGTGGTGCGCAGCTGGTTCGGCCGACAGGTGCTCGGCCGTCGGAACGTCGCGAAGATCCGCATCACCGAGTTCCGCAGGATCGGCCGCAAGGTGCGCCTGCTGGAGATCGACACGGCCCCCGACGACCGGTTGCTGGTATTCACCCGGTGGGATCTGGGCACCGATCCGCTCGACGTTCTCGACGCGCTGACCGCGGCCGGCTACGCGGGCGGATAGCCCCAGACGCGAAGACGCCCCGCGAGGGCTACCCGCGGGGCGCATCGACGGCGGTGCGGCTAGGAGATCGTGATCGAGTCGATGACGACCGGCTCGAGCGGACGGTCCTGCCCATCGGTGGCCGTGTTGCCGATCGCGTCGACGACCTTCTGGGACTCGGGGTCGACGACCTCGCCGAAGATCGTGTGCTTGCGGTTCAGGTGGGGCGTGGGCCCGACCGTGATGAAGAACTGTGAGCCGTTGGTGCCGGGGCCCGCGTTGGCCATCGCCAGCAGGTAGGGCTTGTCGAAGACGAGTTCGGGGTGGAACTCGTCGGCGAACTTGTAGCCGGGACCGCCGCGACCGGTGCCCGTCGGGTCGCCGCCCTGCAGCATGAAACCGGCGATCACGCGGTGGAACACCGCGCCGTCGTAGAACGGGCCCTCGGTGCCGCCGGAGGCGTTCTCGGTGCTGTAGTCCTTGGTGCCCTGGGCCAAGCCGACGAAGTTCGCGACGGTCTTGGGGGCGTGGTTTCCGAAGAGCGCGATCTTGATGTCACCGCGGTTGGTGTGCAGAGTCGCGGTCGCTGTCTGTATGGGACTGGTCACGGGAACCCAGTGTGCCATTTCGCCTTTCCCGCACCGTTGCGGCCCCCTGTCGATGACCACCGAATAGGGTGGTCGCCGGACACCGCGGGTGCGGTGACGTGCCGAGAAGAACCCCGTGAGAGAGGCTTGACGATGAGCTCAACGACCAGTGTCGCCCGTTTGACGCCGGCGGCGCGCATCGCCCGCGGTCTGAAGTACACGACGGTCGGTCCGGTCGACGTGACCAGGGGAGCCCTCGGCGTCGGATTCAACTCCACGCGCTCGTCGGTGGGGTGGGTGGCCAACCGCTACCGCAGCGGACGTCTGAGGGCGCAGCTGCGCAAGGACCTCGCGACCGCCCAGGAGGCGATCGCCCACGAGCTGGCCGCCGCCCAAGAGGTCGTCACCAACATTCCGCAGGCGCTGCAGGACGCCCGCAAGGGCCGGCGTCGCCCGAAGGCGCTGCTCGTGGTCGGCGTCGGGGTGGCCGTGCTCGCCGTCGGCGCGGTGTCGTTCTCGATCATCCGGCGCTCGACGCAGCCCGACCCCTCGCCGCTGCCGCCCAGCGTGGACGTAAACCCGCAGCCCTGAGGTCAATCCTCGGTGAGCCGGACGCGGACGATCACGCTGTCCGGCCACACGTCTCGAGCGCGTGCCCGGCGCAGCTTCTCGCCAAGCGACAGGTCCCGGTGCACGTTGGTGACGCCCGGCACCTTCAGCAGCGGGATGACGTTCCACTGCCAGCCGTAGCGGCGCTGCAGCAGCCGATTCGCCTGCGCTGCTTCGCCTTCGGACAGAATCGTCGCGGTGCCGCGGTGGGTCTGAGCGCTGGCGCGGACCCGGCCACGGTGATCGCACGGGGTCAGCTCGACGTCGGGCCGCGCGGTCAACCGCGTCGTCTTCGGGCCGATCTTGGTCCGGAAGACCACGGTGCCCACCTCGACCGCGAACCAGATGGGCGTGTCCACGGCCGTGCCATCGCGCCGGTGGGTCCGCAGCAGGACGTAGCGGGCGCGGGTCAGATCGTCGAGACGGTCGAGCCGTAGTGGATTCGTGGACATGCCGACCAGTGAACGACTTAGAGTTGACTTCAAGTCAAGCCCAGCCGCTAGGAAGTCCATGCCGCCGTTGACGATCGGGGAAGTGTCCCGCCGCGCCAACGTCGCCGCCACGACGCTGCGGTTCTACGAGCGGATCGGGCTGATCCAGCCGCCAGCCCGGGTCGGCGGACAGCGCCGCTACGACGACGCCGTCCTCGCCCGCCTGGACGTCATCCGGTCGTGCAAGGCCGCCGGGTTCACCCTCGATGAGATTCAGCTGCTGTTCGCCGACGAGGCCCCCGGCCGGCCCGAGAGCCGCGCACTCGCGCAGACCAAGCTGGCCGAGATCGACGACCGCATGGCCGAGCTTCGTCGCGCCAGGGCGATCATCGAGTGGGGGATGGCTTGCACGTGCTCGTCGATCGACGCCTGCACCTGTGGCATTCACTCAGCCGACGCGGCGAAGCCTTGGCGGTGTTTCTCTTGTGGAGCCTAGGAGATTCGAACTCCTGACATCTGCCTTGCAAAGGCAGCGCTCTACCAACTGAGCTAAGGCCCCTCTTGTTGATCAGCTGGGCTGATCGGCGGCCACGTGCCACACCTCGACGCGTTGGCGTGACCGAATGGTCAACGCCCCCGCGACGAGAACTGCGAGCACTACGAAGACCTTCACAGTGCACCCCTCTCGGTGAGGCAAACCGTGGGCCTGGGAGGACTCGAACCTCCGACCTCTTCGTTATCAGCGAAGCGCTCTAACCACCTGAGCTACAGGCCCGTACACACATACGGCCGAGGGACGAGATTACCGTAACGACGGCTCACGCCCAAAACGCGAGGAATCGGTCACGTCGGCGGAGCCGACGATCAGTCCCGGTCCGCCAGCGTGACCTCGACGCCACCGACCAGGTCGGTGGTCAGGTTGTAGATGAAGGCCGCGCACGTCGCCATCGCCGTCAGCAGCACGATGTTGACCAGACCGATGAGGGCTGCGCCGCCGAAGATCGTTCCGCTGGAGACGAGTTCACCACCGCCGCCACCACCACTGGTGAGCAGGTCACCGACGTTGCTGTTCAACTTCGTCCACACGCCCATGCCGCCAAGCACCAGATAGAGGAACGCCACGGCGATCATCCACACGAAGAACAGCGCCACGCTGAGCACCAGCGAGACCTTCAACACGCTCCACGGGTCGAAGCGCCGGATCTGCATGCTCGCCCGCACCGGTCCCTGGGACCGACTGGCGGCCGCGGCGCGGGTGGCCGGCGCCGCCGAGCGGGTGGGCGCCTCGCTGCCGGAGCGTTCGGCCGCCTTGCGCGGGGTCCGGGGGGCCTGGCCACCGGACAGGTCCGGAAGCTCGCTGGCATAGACCTCCGGTCGGCCGGTCTCCACGCGTTCGGTCCGGTTCGGTGGCTTGGCCTCCTCGCGGGCGGGTGCGGTCTCCCGCGCAGGTGCCGACTCGCGTGGGACCGGTGCCGACTCACGCGCCGGAGCGGCCTCCCGTGCGGGGCCCGCACCGGGTCCCGCCGCGGGTCCACCCGAGATGAACCGGTTGAGGCGGGCGTCCGGGCTGGGGGAGTGCCCCGCGGCCGGTGCTCCCGCTCGTGGCCCATCCTGCGGCCTGGGGGGCCGGACGGTCCCGCGCTGCCACGGTGGCACGTCGCCCGACGGCGCCCCGGCCTTGGCGGAGCCACCCTCGTGGGCACCGTTGCTGCCGCCGTTGGTGCCGTTGGTGCCGCCACTTCCATCGCCAGTGGTGCGCGGTGGTCCAGGCTCGTTGGGTGAACCCACCTACGGCTCCTTAGTTCGGGTCGGCTGCCGGAGGCAGTCGACTTGCCCTGGGTCGGGCATCACGTCGCGCTGGTCTCTGGACTGGTCTCACTGTCGTCGTCGTCCGCGGCATCCTCGTCGGCGTTGCGGGCAACGGCAATCAGTGTGTCGCCCTCACCGAGGTTCATCAAGCGCACACCCTTGGTCTGCCGTCCGGCCTTGCGCACCTGCCGTGCCACCGTCCGGATGACACCGCCACCGGAGGTGATGGCGTACAGCTCGGTGTCGTCGTCGACGATCAACGCGCCGACCAGCGTGCCACGGCGGCGGTCGTACTGGATCGTCAGGATGCCCTTGCCGCCGCGACCCTGGACCGTGTACTCCTCGATCGCGGTGCGCTTGGCGTACCCACCGGACGTCGCTACCAGCAGATACGTTCCCTCGCGAACCACGTTCAGCGACAGCAGCTCGTCGTCGTCGTTGAACCGCATGCCCTGAACGCCCGAGGTGGCCCGGCCCATCGGCCGCAGCGCCTCGTCGGTGGCCGAGAACCGGATCGACTGACCCTTCGCCGACACCAGCAGCAGATCCTCCTCTGCCGAGCACAGCACGGCGCCGACCAGTTCGTCGCCCTCGCGCAGGTTGACCGCGACGATGCCGCCGGAGCGGTTGGAGTCGAAGTCGGTGAGCTTGGACTTCTTCACCAGACCGTTCTTGGTGGCGAGTACCAGGTACGGCGCGTCCTCGTAGCTCTTGATCTGGATGACCTGCGCGATGCGTTCCTCCGGCTGGAAGGCCAGCAGGTTCGCGACGTGCTGGCCCCGCGCGGTCCGCGAGGCCTCCGGCAGCTCGTAGGCCTTCGCGCGGTACACCCGGCCCTGCGTGGTGAAGAACAGGATCCAGTCGTGGGTGGAGCTGACGAAGAAGTGCCGCACGATGTCGTCCTGCTTGAGCCCGGCACCCTGCACGCCCTTGCCGCCGCGCTTCTGGCTGCGGTACAGGTCGGACTTGGTGCGCTTGGCGTAGCCGGTCTCGGTGATCGTGACGACGACCTCTTCGCGAGCGATGAGGTCCTCGTCTGCGACGTCGCCGTCGGCCGGAATGATTCGGGTACGACGGTCGTCGCCGTACTTCTCGGTCAGCTCGGCGAGCTCGTCGTGGACGATGGCGCGCTGACGTTCCGGCTTGGCCAGGATGTCCTCGAGGTCGGCGATCTCGGCTTCGATCTTGGCCAGGTCGTCGACGATGCGCTGACGTTCCAGGGCGGCCAGGCGCCGCAGCTGCATGTCGAGGATCGCCTGCGCCTGGATCTCGTCGATGTCCAACAGCTCGATCAAGCCCTGCCGCGCGACGTCGACGGTCTCCGAGGCCCTGATCAGCGCGATGACCTCGTCGAGGGCGTCGAGCGCCTTGACCAGACCGCGCAGGATGTGGGCCCGCTCGTTGGCCTTGCGCAGCCGATACCTGGTGCGCCGGACGATGACGTCCAACTGGTGCACCACGTAGAGCCGGATCAGCTGATCCAGTCGCAGCGTGCGGGGGACTCCGTCGACGATCGACAGCATGTTCGCGCCGAAGCTGGTCTGCAGCTGGGTGTGCTTGTAGAGGTTGTTCAGCACCACCTTGGCCACCGCGTCGCGCTTGACCTCCACGACGATGCGCAGACCCACGCGGTCCGAGCTCTGGTCCTCGATGTTCGAGATACCGGCGAGCTTCCCGTCACGCACCTGGTCGGCGATCGAGGTGATGAAGTTGTCGTGGTTGACCTGGTAGGGCAGCTCGGTGATGACGAGCAGGGTGCGGCCCTTGGAGTCCTCCTCGACCTCGACCACGCCGCGCATGCGAATCGAGCCGCGGCCGGTCGTGTACGCGTCGTGGATGCCCTGCGAACCGACGATCAGACCGTAGGTCGGGAAGTCCGGCCCCTTGACGCGTTCGGTGACCGCGGCGAGCGTGGCCTCCTCGTCGGCCTCGTAGTTGTCCAGGCACCAGAACACGGCCTCGGCCAGTTCGCGCAGGTTGTGCGGCGGCATGTTGGTGGCCATGCCGACTGCGATGCCACCCGAACCGTTGGCCAACAGGTTCGGGAACCGGCTGGGCAGGACGGTGGGCTCTTGCACCCGACCGTCGTAGTTCGGGATGAAATCGACTGTCTCCTCGTCGATTTCGCGCAACATCTCCATCGCCAGCGGCGTCAGGCGCGCCTCGGTGTACCGCATGGCGGCTGGCGGATCGTTGCCGGGCGAGCCGAAGTTGCCCTGGCCGTCGACCAGCGGGTAGCGCAGCGACCACGGCTGGGCCATCCGGACCAGGGTGTCGTAGATCGAGGAGTCACCGTGCGGGTGATAGTTGCCCATCGTCTCGGCGACCGACCGGGCCGATTTCGCGTGTCCGCGGTCTGGCCGGAAGCCCGAGTCGTACATCGCGTAGAGCACGCGACGGTGCACGGGCTTGAGGCCGTCTCGGACCTCGGGCAGCGCGCGTCCGACGATGACGCTCATCGCGTAGTCGATGTAGCTGCGCTGCATCTCCTGCTGGATGTCGACCGGTTCGATGCGGTCGGTGGTCGCGCCGTCGTCGCCGCCGGGCGGCAGGGTGGTGTCTGTCATGTGCTCCTCGCTCGTCTATGAGCAGCTTGGGATTTCAGGGAACGCGACCTCAGACGTCCAGGAAGCGGACGTCTCTCGCATTGCGGGTGATGAAGCTGCGGCGGGCCTCCACGTCCTCACCCATCAGGATGGAGAACAGTTCGTCGGCGGCCGCGGCATCGTCGAGCGTGATCCTGCGGAGCACCCGTGCGCTGGGATCCATGGTGGTCTCCCACAGTTCCTTCGCATCCATCTCGCCGAGACCCTTGTAACGCTGAATACCGTCCTCTGCGTTGATCTTTCGGCCCGCGGCTCGCCCCGCCTCGAGCAGGCCGTCGCGCTCGCGGTCGGAGTAGGCGAACTCGGGCTCGCTACGCTGCCACTTGAGCTTGTACAGCGGCGGCTGGGCGAGGAAGACGTGCCCATTCTCGATGAGCGGCTTCATGAACCGGAACAACAGCGTCAGCAGCAGGGTCGAGATGTGCTGGCCGTCGACGTCGGCGTCGGCCATCAGCACGATCTTGTGATACCGCAGCTTGGTTATGTCGAACTCGTCGTGAATGCCGGTACCCAGCGCGGTGATGATGGCCTGGACTTCGGTGTTCTTGAGGACTCGGTCGATGCGGGCCTTCTCGACGTTGATGATCTTGCCGCGCAACGGAAGAATGGCCTGATACATCGAGTCGCGGCCGCTCTTGGCCGAACCACCGGCCGAATCACCCTCCACCACATACACTTCCGAGAGCCGCGGATCGGTCGAGCGGCAGTCGGCGAGCTTGCCGGGCAGACCGCCGATGTCGGTTGCGCTCTTGCGCCGCACCAACTCTCGCGCCTTGCGCGCCGCCATCCGCGCCTGGGCGGACTGAACTGCCTTGTTGACGACGGTCTTGGCCTCGGCCGGGTTCGCCTCGAACCAGTGGGTCAGCTGCTCGTTGCAGATCTTTTGCACGAAGGACTTGACCTCGGTGTTGCCGAGCTTGGTCTTGGTCTGACCCTCGAACTGCGGATCACTGACCTTCACGGAGATGACCGCCGCCAACCCCTCGCGGATGTCGTCACCGGTGAGGTTGGGGTCCTTCTCCTTCAGCAGCTTCTTGTCCTTGGCGTATTTGTTGACCACCGTGGTCAAGGCGCTGCGGAAACCTTCTTCGTGCGTGCCACCCTCGTGGGTGTTGATGGTGTTGGCGAAGGTGTGCACCGACTCGGAATAACCGGCGTTCCACTGCATCGCGATCTCGACCTCGTGGCCGGGGCCCTTGCCGTCGAAGTCGATGATGCTCTGCTGAATCGGGGTCTTCGTGCGGTTGATGTGCTTGACGAAGTCCACCAGCCCGCCGGGGTAGTGGTAGGTGCGGTGCTTGACCTTGTGCGGCGCCTTGGCCTCCGCTTCCTTCTCGTCGGCCGACTTCGGGGCCTCCGCCGTGTCACTGACGACCTCGTCGACCACCTCGTCGGCGGTGACCCGCTCGTCGACGAGCTCGATGGTCAGCCCCTTGTTCAGGAACGCCATCTCCTGAAGACGCCGCGCGATGGTCTCGAAGTCGTAGTTGGTGGTCTCGAAGATGTCGGGATCGGCCCAGAAGCGAATCGTCGTGCCGGTCTTGGTGGTCTTCTCACCTTGGCGCAGCGTGCCGGGCACGGAGTGGTCGTAGGTCTGGAACCACTCGGATCCCTCCGTGCGGATGTCGGCCTCCAGGCGCGTGGACAGCGCGTTGACCACGGATACGCCGACGCCGTGCAGACCGCCGGACACCTGGTAGGCGCCTTCTTCGAACTTGCCGCCGGCGTGCAGCACGGTCATCACGACGTCGACGGTGGGGATGCCGGTGCTGTGCATCGCCACCGGGATGCCACGACCATCGTCGGTGACCTCGACGCCGCCGTCTTCGAGGATGCGTACGTTGACCTTGGTGGCGAATCCCGCCATTGCCTCGTCCACCGCGTTGTCGACGACCTCCCACACCAGGTGGTGCAGACCGCGCTCGCCCGTGGACCCGATGTACATGCCCGGACGCTTCCGGACCGCCTCGAGGCCCTCGAGTACCTTGATCGACTCCGCGCCGTATGCAGTTGGGGCACTATTCTTCGGGGCAGCCACAGTGAGCGCGTCTCCTTGGGGTTCTCGGGCGCGGAGGGGCGAAGCGCTCCTCGCGAGTCGCGTCCAGTCTACCGGCACCCAGTGTCAGGACTGAGTCTGAGGCGGCGTTTCTGCACACCTAAATGCGACGTGCGCGGAATTTCTCGACGACCCACGCGTCCCGACGGCCGACGAACCGCTTTCCCACCTTGTCGCGCGTCTGAGAACCGGCTGCCCGCGCTCACCCGTAGGTGTCGCGTGGACCCCGCCCCGGGACGTTGTACTTCCCCTTGCGCCAGGTCGGCGCCGCCGGCCCCACGATCCGCAGGCTGGTGACGACGCCGTCCCCGACCGCGGCCGCGATCTTGGCCAGCAATTGGGCCTGCACGAGCCGCAACTGGGTGGCCCACGCGGTCGACTCGGCCTCGACGGTCAGCACACCCTCACGCAGCACCGTCGGGGTGGCGTGCTCGGCGATTTGCTCGCCAACCACCGTCGCCCATTGACCGAACACCGATCCCTCTGCGACCCGCGACGTCCAGCCGCGGCTCTTGGCCAGCTCCGAGGTGGCCGAGGCCAGCGTCTGCGGATCACGCGAGTCCGGTCCGGGGCCCGACCACCGCCGGCGGAACCCTCGAGACGGCACGTCGGGCTTACCCGACGAGGTCCGACCCCGACCGACGTCCTTGCCCTGACTCCTGGCCGCGCCGCGAGCTTCCTCGAGTGTGCGGCGCACCAGGTCCATGCCGCGCAGGTGGGCCAGGGAATCTGGCGGCCCCCCGGGTTCGTCGTCGTCGCTGGGGTCGGTCATCCGATCACCTCCGAGAGCCGGCCGGAATCGTCGTCACGCATGCCGATGATCATCCTGCGCGCATCCCAATCCTGGGGGATGTCCTCGGCTACCGCCGCCGTCACCAGCACCTGCTCGGCCGACGCGGCGACCTCGACGAGCGCCCGCCGGCGCGCGTTGTCCAGCTCGGCGAATACGTCGTCGAGCAGTAGCACCGGGTCGGAACCCTCGGACCGAAGCAGTTCGTAGGCGGCCAATCTCAACGACAACGCCATCGACCACGATTCGCCGTGACTGGCGAAGCCCTTGGCGAGCTGATCGCCGAGGCGGAGCTCGAAGTCATCGCGGTGCGGTCCCACGAGACACACGCCGCGCTCCAGCTCTGCCGAGCGTTTGCGCGCCAGCTCCTCGAGCAGCGCCACCTCGAACACCTCGGCGCTGGGCGTACCCGAGGCCGCCTCCTGCTCGACCGCCTCGACCGCGCTGCGGTAGCGCACCGTCGCCGGCCGCGAGGCCGGCGCCAACAACTGATAGGCCTTCTCGATCTCGGGGGCCAACAGGTCGACCAGTGCGACGCGGGCGGCGATCAACCTGGCGCCGTGGATCGCCAGGTGACCATCCCATACGTCGAGAGTCTCGAGCGCACTCGAATCACCCCGAAACCGGGCGCCCGCAGCACTCTTCAACAACGCCGACCGTTGTCGCAGCACCTTGTCGTAGTCGGCGCGAAGTCCGGCCACCGCCGGACGCCGGGTGGTGGCGAGCTCGTCGAGGTAGCGGCGGCGTTCGGCGGGATCACCCCGGACCAGGGCCAGATCCTCAGGAGCGAACAACACCGCACGCAACGCGCCGAGGATTTCGCGCGCGCTGCGCACGGGTGACCGATTCAACCTGGCCTTGTTCGCCCGTCCGGCGGTGATCTCCAAATCCACCGCAAGCTCGCGACCCTCGTTGACGACGATGGTGGAGACGATCGCTCGCTCCGCGCCGGCCCGGATCAGCGGAGCATCCGAGCCAACGCGGTGCGAGCCTAGCGTCGACGAATACCACAGGGCCTCAACGATGTTCGTCTTACCGAAGCCATTGGGACCGACGAAGACGGTCCGGCCCTGCTCCAGTTCCAACTCGAGCCGCGACCAGGAACGAAAGTCGGTCAGCCCCAGTTGTCGTACGTACACCCATCAACCCCGCGTCACTTCATGGCCGAGCTCGCGGCTCAACCAGACTCATGGATCCTTTGTACCGCGTGACCACCGAACTGGTTGCGCAGCGCTGCCACTGCCTTCATCGTCGGTGAATCATCCTGGCGTGAAAGGAATCTCGCGAACAGCGAGGCCGCGATTGCCGGCACCGGAACCCGCAGCCGGATCGCTTCCTCCACGGTCCAGCGGCCTTCCCCGGAATCCTCGGTGTAGCCCCGGATCTCGGCGAGATTGGGATCTTCCTTCAGTGCCTTGGCCAACAGCGTCTGCAGCCACGACCTGACGACGGTGCCGTTGGTCCAGGCCTGGTAGACCGCTTGCGGGCTCTTGATCAGATCCTCGGCGGCCAGCATCTCGTAACCCTCGCCGTAGGCGGTCATCATGGCGTACTCGACACCGTTGTGCACCATCTTGGCGAAGTGGCCCGCGCCAACGGGTCCGGCGTGGACGAAACCGTCCTCCTGCGGTCCGGGCGGCCGCAGGGTATCGAAGATCGGCATCACCTTGGCGACGTCCTCGTCGCTGCCCCCGACCATCAGGCCGTAACCCTCGGTCAGTCCCCAGATGCCACCGGAGACGCCCGCATCGATGAAGCCAATTCCCTTCTGCCCCAACAGTTCGGCGTGCGGGGCATCCTCGGTGTAGCGCGAGTTGCCGCCATCGATCACCAGGTCGCCCTCGGAGAGAACTCCGGAGAGGCCGACGATGGTGGTGTGGGTGATCTCGCCGGATGGCACCATGACCCAGACCACGCGGGGAGCGGTCAACGCCGCCGCGAGACCCGCCAGATCTGGGACGTCGGTGACCTCGGGACGGGGGTCGTACCCGATCACCTCGTGCCCGCCTTGCCGAAGGCGATCACGCATGTTGAAGCCCATTTTTCCGAGACCGACCAGACCGAGCTGCATGTGCGCCTCTTTCGTGGCGATAAGGCCGGTCAGCCCGGGAGCCGCACCGGCATCAACAGGTACACGTAATCGGTCTGCCCGGCCGGGAAGGGACCGCCGGAACCGACGTACGCCTCATCATCTTCGCCTGCCGGACGCAACACCGCGGGACGGCTGGATGTCGTGAAGCCGAACGTCACCTTCGGAGAGTGCAGCGACCCGAGTCCGTCGGTGAGGTAGGTCGGGTTGAAGGCGATCGTCAGCGGATCACCGGAGAACGCCACGGGCAGGTCCTCCTCGGCCCGGCCCACCGCATCTTCGCCACCCGCGGACAGCCGCAGCGAATCCTCGGTGAACTCCATCCGCACCTGGGCGCCCCGGTCGGCCACGAGGGCGACGCGCTTGATGGCCTCGGTCAGCTCGGCGACCCCTACGGTCGCGACCGCGGTGTGCTCGGCGGGAAGCAGCTGCCGGAACTTGGGGAACTCGGCGTCGAGCAGGCGGCTCGTGGTGCGCTTGCCGTTGCTGTGAATACCCAGCAGGCCCTCCTTGCCGACGGACGCGCCCGCACCGAGGGACAGGTGAACGTCCGATCCGTCGGAGCCGGCCCTGGCCGCCTCGGCGAGCGTCTTGGCCGGGACCAGGACCGCGGCCTCGACGTCGGCCGAGGCCGTCGACCAGGTGAGCTCACGGACCGCGAGGCGGAAGCGGTCGGTGGCGGCCAGCACGACCTTCTCGCCGGAGATCTCCACGCGGATGCCGGTCAGCATGGGCAGGGTGTCGTCGCGGCCGGCGGCAACGGCCACCTGGCTGATCGCCTGGGCGAACAGGTCGGAGGCGACGACACCGGTCTCCTCGGGCAGGGACGGCAGCGTCGGGTAGTCCTCGACGGCCATCGTCGGCAGCGAGAATCGCGCGCTACCGCAGCTCAGTGCCACCCTGGTGCCTTCGACGCTGACGTCGACGGGCTTGGCCGGCAGGGACTTGGTGATGTCGGAGAGCAGCCGGCCGGAGACGAGAACGCTTCCGGGAGTTGCAATTTCAGCCGCCACCCGAACCTCGGCGGACACCTCGTAGTCGTATCCGGAGATGGTCAGGCCCTCGTCGGAGCCGGTCAGCAGCACACCCGAGAGCACCGGCACGGTGGGCCGGGTCGGCAGGATGCGGGCCACCCAGGCCACTGCCTCGGCGAAGTCCTCGCGGACCAGGCGAAACTTCAAGTCGGTACCCAGCGTCGTCGTCGCTACGTCCATAAGCATCCCCTTCGGTGAAACCCCAGCTACAAGCACTAGCAGCGGATCTACGGGTGTCTTACGGACATGTCACCACGCTGCGGTCGACGACCGATGCGGTTGTCGAAGACCAACCGTAGAGCCTTCGGCGCCAAGTTGAAAGCCAATCGATCCGAGTGACGAATGCCCCGTGAGGTCCGTGCTCTGGACGCCCAACAGGGCGCGTTCCCCAGGTGCTTCTTTTAGAAGGAATCCTAGAGATAGAGATGAGTAACAGTATTAGGTGCTGTGCAAGCTGTGGACGGATGCACTCGGTGCCTGGTGGGAGCGGGTGGGCACTCGTGTGTCACTCGTGGATCGGGCCGGGGTGTGATTCGGCGTGCTGTGGACGGATCGGCGGCGTGTGCATGGATGCGCCCCTTGGCGGGGGTTTCATCCCGTCGTCGTACACGAGTAGTCCACGAGTCGAACGTGTGACTGGTGGTGCGGCAGGGTCACGAGATTCTCGAAATTCGTTGGCGCAGCACGACCTCGCCGAGGGGATACCCCGGCGGCGGTCGAGTGATTCGGTGTGACGACGCTCAGCGCTTGGAGCGCTGGCGGATGCGCGTGGTGAGTTCCTTGACGTTGTCGAAGATCTCGCGGCGCTGTGCCATCTCGCCGCGAATCTTTCGTTCGGCGTACATGACCGTGGTGTGGTCGCGGCCGAAGGAGTGCCCGATCTTGGGCAGCGACAGGTCGGTCAGCTCACGACAGAGATACATCGCGATCTGACGCGATTGAGCCAGGGCACGGGTCTTGCCCGGCCCACGCAGCTCCTCGATCGTGGTCTCGAAGTACTCGGCGGTCGCCGCCATGATGGTGGCGATGCTGATTTGCATCGTGCTGGCGTCGGAGATCAGGTCGCGCAGCACGATCTCGGCGAGCGACTTGTCGATGGCCGCCTTGTTCAGCGAAGCGAATGCGGTGACGCGGATGAGCGCGCCCTCGAGCTCGCGGATGTTGCGCTCGATGCTGCTGGCGATGAGCTCCAGCACGTCGTCCGGGACGTCGAGCCGGTCCATCTGCGCCTTCTTGCGAAGGATCGCGATACGGGTCTCGAGCTCGGGCGGCTGCACGTCGGTGATCAGGCCCCACTCGAATCTGGTCCGCAACCTGTCCTCGAGGGTCGCGAGCTGTTTGGGCGGCCGGTCCGAGGAGATGACGATCTGCTTGTTCGCGTTGTGCAGCGTGTTGAAGGTGTGGAAGAACTCCTCTTGGATGCCTTCCTTGCCTTCGATGAACTGGATGTCGTCGACGAGGAGCACGTCGATGTCGCGGTAACTGCGCTTGAACGAGGCCTTGCGGTCGTCGCGCAGCGAGTTGATGAAGTCGTTGGTGAATTCTTCGGTGGAGACGTACTTCACCCGCATGCCGGGGAAGAGGCGTTGGGCATAGTTCCCGGCGGCGTGCAAGAGGTGCGTCTTCCCGAGGCCGGATTCACCCCAGATGAACAACGGGTTGTAGGCGCGGGCCGGTGCTTCGGCGATGGCGAGGGTCGCGGCATGGGCGAACCGGTTGGACGCTCCGATGACGAAGGTGTCGAAGGTGTAGCGCCGGTTCAGGCTGACGTCGTTCGTCGGGGCGTTCTGCGGCCGATTGGTGAAGTAGCTCGGCCAGCTCTCCTCGGCGCTTGCGAGGGCTTCCTCGTCGTCGTCGACTTCGTCGGGGTCGGGAACCGGGCCGAGATACGCATCGTCGACGGCGTCGGGGTCGGGCGTCTCGATGCGGACACCAAGTTCGACGCGCTGTCCGAGCCGGCGGCTCAGGCTGGAGATGATCGGCTCGCGAAGGTGGCGTTCGATTTCGTTCTGCACGAACGGCGTCGGCACCGACAACAGCGCAAAACCCTCGGCGATGACGAGCGGTTTGACCAGCTTGAGCCAGGCCCGCTGCTGCGGCGTCAGGTTCGGGGGAGTGAACCCGGACGACGGGTCCGGGGGAATGTCACCGTTGAGTTCCGCCACGACGTCGTTCCAAATTGCGACGAACGGCGGGTCGGGGTCTGCGGTCAACGGAGACGTACCCCCTCTTGGCCAGGCAGGTTGGCCGAATGGACGATGACCGGATGTCCACATGGTTATCCACAGTTTGTGGATAACCGACACCGGTCCTCGTGTCGTTGCGTACTGGTACGGAGGCCGCGGTCCCGGGGCTCGTCACGGTGTCGCGTGCACCATGGGCTCGCGGTAGCGCAGCCGTCCTAGCTTGTCGTCCAGCGCCGTCTCGTCTGAGATGGCCTTGGCAGAAGCTAACAGGTTTATTGCCGGGTGCCAACAGTTCTGCAACTTTGAAACGACGCTGCGGGGAGAGCCGTGTTCGATCGTGACTGATGTGAAGAATGTGGCGCATTCGGCACCGGGAGAAGGCGGTTTGACCTAGGGAAATCTCGTCAGTACCCTCGAACAGTCGCCCGAACGTGGCGATACGGCTGCGACTCGGATCATTGGGTTCACGCGCCGGAGCTAGCAAGCGAGACGAACGAAGCGTACGTACCGCGGCTGCTTTCAGACGGACATGAAGTCTCTCATGTGCGCGACGGAAGTAGGCGCACCTATTGAGGAGATATAGCCGTGGCCAAGGGCAAGCGGACCTTTCAGCCGAACAACCGGCGCCGTGCTCGCGTGCATGGCTTCCGGCTGCGCATGCGCACGCGCGCAGGCCGCGCCATCGTGTCCGGCCGGCGCAGCAAGGGCCGCCGCTCTCTCACTGCGTGATCCGAGCGGTCTTGAGCAGGGTGTAGCCGAGTGCTTCCGGCTCAGTACCGGATGACGCGGTCGGCGGACTTCGGCCTCACCGTCAGCCGCGGTGTGCGGGCCGGACAACCCGACCTCGTCGTGCATGCGTTGAGGTCGGCCGGGGATGCCAGCACTCCCAAGGTCGGTCTGGTGGTGTCCAAGTCGGTCGGCAACGCGGTCGTCCGCCATCGCGTCTCGCGAAAGCTGAGGCACGTGGCCCGCGGACTGATCACCGATCTGGAACCAGGTGACAAGTTGGTGATCCGGGCCCTCCCGAGTAGCTCCGACGCCGGTTCCGCCCGCCTCGAGCAAGAATTGCGGACGGCCTTGCGGCGGGTTGCCGAGAAGTCCGGGGCGCGGCGATGACCGGTCGTCGCATCACGGGTGCGCTGGCTCGCGCCGTCATTCGGGTGATCGAGCTGTACCGCACGATGATCTCCCCGTTCCGTCCCCCTTCTTGTCGCTTCACGCCGACGTGCAGTCAGTACGCCGTGGACGCGCTTCGAGAGTTCGGCTTCGTGCGGGGTAGTTGGTTGTCCTTGGTGCGACTGGCCAAGTGTGGTCCGTGGCACCGAGGTGGATGGGACCCGATTCCGGAGCGACGTGACGTGGCTGTGGATGCCGCGACGCTGAGGAGCGATTCGTTTGTTTAATTGGTTCAGTCTCGACGTCATCTACTACCCGGTCTCCGCGATCATGTGGCTTTGGTACAAGGCGTTCGCCTTCGTGCTCGGCCCGGACAACTTCTTCGCGTGGGCGCTGGCCGTGATGTTCCTGGTCTTCACGTTGCGCGCGATTCTGTACAAGCCGTTCGTCCGGCAGATCCGGACGACCCGTCAGATGCAGGAACTGCAGCCGCAGATCAAGGCCCTGCAGAAGAAGTACGGCAAGGACCGCCAGCGGATGGCGTTGGAGATGCAGAAGCTGCAGAAGGAGCACGGGTTCAACCCGATCCTCGGCTGTCTTCCGATGCTCGCGCAGATTCCGGTGTTCATCGGTCTGTATCACGTGTTGAACTCCTTCAACCGGACCCAGACCGGCTTCGGCCGGCTGGGGCTGTCGGTGGAGGAGAACCGCTCACTCGGGAACTACATCTTCAGTGCCACCGACGTCGGGCACTTCCTCGACGCGAACTTGTTCGGTGCGCCGCTCGGTGCATCGATGATCCAGACCGTCGGGCTCGGTGCGTTCAGCGACTTCAACCGAGTCGCGGTGATCGCCGTCGGCGTACCGCTGATGATCCTGGCCGGCGTCGCTACGCACTTCAACAGCCGGGCCTCGGTGGCGCGCCAGAGTGTGGAGGCCGCGGCCAACCCCCAGACGGCGATGATGAACAAGCTTGCGCTCTACGTGTTCCCGCTCGGCGTCGTAGTGGGTGGGCCCTTCCTTCCGATCGCCATCATCTTGTACTGGGTCTCGAACAACATCTGGACCTACGGTCAGCAGCACTATGTGTTCGGCAAGATCGAGAAGGAAGAGGAACAGAAGAAGCAGGAGGACATCGCTCGCCGTGCCTCCAATGCTCCCGCTCCTGGTTCCAAGCCGAAGGTCAAGCGCAAGCGCCCGCCCACCAACGGCACCGCGGCGGACAAGGTAGCGCCGAGCGCGGAATTGACGGAGTCGGCCGGACAAGAGGTCGCGACGACCGATGGGGGCGAGGAGTCCTCGTCGAGCCAAGCCACTAGTCCGACCAACAACGGCAAGCCGACGCAACCGAAGGCCGGCAGCGCGGCGAATCGAACCCCCCGGCGGCCCACGAACCGCCCGAAGAAGCGACGGCCCTGACCACCATCCGCTTCAGTTCGGCCCATGCGGTCGCTGATGCATGAGGAAGCAAGGAAGTAAGGACGAACATGACTGACGCCGATACGACCGAACGCACCGACCTCGACGCTGGTGCGCCGAAGGCCGAGGACTTGGAAGACCGCTTGGTCGCCGAGGGTGAGATCGCGGGAGACTACCTCGAGGAGCTTCTCGACCTGCTCGACTTCGACGGCGACATCGACCTGGACGTCGAGGGCGATCGCGCCGTCGTGAGCATCGACGGCGGAAGCGACTTGGCGAAGCTCGTCGGTCGCAAGGGCGAGGTGCTCGACGCTCTGCAGGAGCTGACCCGGCTGGCTGTCCACCAGAAGACGGGGGAGCGCAGTCGCTTGATGTTGGACGTCGCGCATTGGCGTCGAGGTCGGCGTGACGAGCTGGCGGCTCTGGGTGACAAGGTCGCCCGGCGCGTGCTGGCGAGTGGTGAGCGCGAGGAGCTCTCGCCCATGACGCCGTTCGAACGCAAGATCGTTCACGACGCCGTCTCGGCGGTGGAGGGTGTGCGCAGCGAGAGCGAGGGCGCCGAGCCGGCGCGCCGCGTCGTCGTACTCCCGGCTTGAGGCTAGAAGTTACATCGATGTAGTTCGGCCGCTCGCGCCGGCGGAGTCGGAGGATGTTTCACGTGAAACATGACGAGGCGCCGCCCGCGCCACCAGTCGCGGCGAGTGTCTTCGGTGATCGACTGGACGTGGCCGAGCGCTACGCCAGCGTGCTCGCGGGAGCCGGCATCGAGCGCGGCTTGATCGGGCCGAGTGAAGTAGAGCGACTCTGGGATCGACACATCCTCAATAGCGCCGCGGTGGGCGAGCTGGTATCGGCGGGCGAACACATTGCCGATGTTGGTAGTGGCGCCGGACTGCCCGGAATTCCGCTGGCGTTGGCCCGTCCCGATGTACGCGTCACGCTCGTCGAACCGCTGCTACGGCGCGCGGAGTTCTTAGCCGAGGTGTGTGAGTTACTCGGGCTGCCGATTGCCGTCGTCCGTGGGCGGGCGGAGGAGCGCTCGGTGCGTGATGCGGTGGGCGGGGTCGACGCCGTGACGTCCCGCGCGGTTGCCTCACTCGACAAGCTCTCTCGGTGGTGTCTTCCGCTCGTCCGGCCCGGAGGTCGGATGTTGGCGATGAAGGGTGAGCGCGCCCAATCCGAAGTCGAGGAACACGGTCGGTTGATGAAGTCGATGGGTGCCGTGGACGTGAAGGTGATGGAATGTGGCGTGAACTATTTGACTCCGCCCGTAACCGTGGTCGTGGCGGTGAAGGCGAGCCAGCTCGCGGCCGGACGCAAAGCGTCCGGAGCCGCTCGGAAGTCAGCGGGAGCCCGGGATCAACGAACACCACGACCCAACGGGTCGACGAGGAGGAGCAAGTGACACCACCGCCGATTGGTGAGGGGGACGCTTCCGATCTCAGACCGCCGGTCGCCCCGGCCGATGTTTCACGTGAAACATGGCAGCCTCCGGTGGAGGCAGAGTGGAAGGAACCGACGGCGGCAGACACTCCGATCGGAGCTGAGGCGGAGCGCGCGGTGCGTCTGCTGCACAAGGCCAAGGGCGAGCAGCTGCCCCGCCCGCCTCAGCAGCGCGTGTTCACGATCGCCAATCAGAAGGGCGGAGTGGGTAAGACCACGACCGCGGTAAACGTCGCGGCCGCCCTTGCGCTGCAGGGTCTGCGGACCCTGGTGATCGACCTCGACCCGCAGGGCAACGCCAGTACCGCGCTGGGTGTCGAACACCGTCCGGGCACTCCATCGTCGTACGAGGTTCTGATCGGTGAGATGTCGTTGGAGGACGCACTTCAGCAGACCACCTACAACGAGCGCCTCTACTGCGTGCCGGCGACCATCGACTTGGCGGGGGCGGAGATCGAGCTCGTCAGCATGGTGGCGCGCGAGGGCCGGTTGCGCAATGCGTTGGCCAGCCTGAAGGAGTACGACTTCGACTACGTGTTCATCGACTGCCCACCGTCGTTGGGGTTGCTCACCATCAACGCGCTCGTCGCGGCACCCGAGGTGTTGATCCCGATCCAGTGCGAGTACTACGCCCTGGAGGGCGTGGGTCAGTTGCTCCGCAACATCGAGATGGTCAAGTCTCACCTCAATCCTCTCCTCGACGTCACGACCGTCATCCTGACGATGTACGACGGTCGCACCAAGTTGGCCGATCAAGTGGCCGACGACGTGCGGTCGCACTTCGGCGCCAAGGTGTTGCGAACCGTCATACCGCGCAGCGTCAAGGTCTCCGAGGCACCGGGTTACGGCATGACGATCTTGGAGTACGACCCCGGATCGCGCGGGGCGATGAGCTACCTCGACGCCAGCCGCGAGATCGCCGAACGCGCCCACACTGGACTGAAGGGACCACGAGAATGACTCCGCCGCCGAAGCGAACGGGACTCGGACGCGGGCTGGCGTCGTTGATCCCGACCGGTCCAAGTGATGGCCCCGGTGGCAGTCCGGCCATGGGTGCCGCGGCTGCCGATGTGATGTACGGCGGCGCTCCGACCGCGGCGCCGACCGAACCCGTCGCCGACGTCGGGGCGGTGTATCGGGAGATCGACCCGGCGGCCATCGAGCCCAACCCGAAGCAACCGCGACAGGTGTTCGACGGCGAGGCGCTCGCCGAGCTCGTGCACTCGATCCGCGAATTCGGGCTCATGCAGCCGATCGTGGTCCGGGCGCAGGAACCGGTCGACGGCAAGCCGCGCTACCAGTTGGTGATGGGGGAGCGGCGGTGGCGCGCGGCCCAGGAAGCGGGTCTCACGGCCATCCCGGCGATCGTCCGGGAGACCGCGGACGAGAGCATGCTGCGGGACGCCCTGCTCGAGAACATTCATCGCGCACAGCTCAATCCGTTGGAAGAAGCGGCGGCCTACCAACAGCTGCTTGACGAGTTCGGGGTCACCCACGAGGAACTGGCCGTCCGGATCGGGCGATCCCGTCCGGTGATCACCAACATGATCCGGCTGATGAAGTTGCCGGTGGCAGTTCAGCGCCGGGTGGCCGCCGGGGTGTTGTCGGCCGGTCACGCGCGCGCCCTGCTCGCCCTCGAGAGTGGACCCGAGAAGCAGGAGGAGCTGGCCGCCCGAATCGTGGCGGAGGGACTCTCGGTCCGGGCGACCGAGGAAGCGGTGACGCTAGCCAACCGGGATGGCGTTCCGGACGCCGCCCCGCATCCCCGGCGCAAGCCAATTCAGATGCCCGGGCTGCAGGACGTCGCCGAACGGTTGTCGTCGGCGTTCGATACCCGGGTCACCGTGAGCCTTGGTAAACGCAAGGGCAAGATCGTCGTCGAGTTCGGCTCGGTGGACGATTTGCAACGCATAGTCGACCTCATGAACGCGTCCGAGGGCTGACCGGTCATACCCGGTAATTACGTCACTGTGACACATCGACGGCCCCAGCCCGGTTTCTTCGTCACCCGGAGGAGTTAAGCCCTTGCACACCAACGTGTTTCGGTATTCGACGGAGGTCCGACCGCAAGACTGGCTCGCGGACGGACGGCATCGGGCGGAACTGCTTATCCTTGAGTGGCAGCCAGCACGATCAGAGACGCGGGGAGTCTAGTGTCAGCACGAATCACGCCGCTGCGGCTCGAGGCCTTCGAGCAGCTGCCCAAGCATGCGCGGCGATGTGTGTTCTGGGAAGTCGACCCATCGACTCTGCAGGGACCCGACTCCCGGCCGGATCATCTCGCGGATCCGGAATTCGAGAAGGAAGCCTGGCTCTCGATGGTGATGCTGGAGTGGGGCTCGTGTGGGCAGCTCGCCGTCTCGTGCGAACCGGAGCAGGCGGACTTCGCTGCGTCGACGCTCAGTGGAGACGAGCCATGTCTGGGTTTCGCCTTCTACGCGCCCCCTCGAGCCGTACCGAGGGCCGGCCTCTTTCCGACCGGACCGGTGGGCGCGGACGCCGTGTTGCTCACGACCGTTGGGGTGGAATCTGGAAGTGAGGGCGAGGATCTCACTCGCGCTCTGATGGCGGCGGTCGTAGGCGATCTGGTGCGACGAGGTGTCCGAGCGCTGGAGGCATTCGGTCGGACGGCCGAGGCGCTCGAACTCACCGATCCCGCTCTGGTTCCGCCCGATCTACGTCCGGCGGTCGAAGCACTCGGCGACTGCTCGGTGGAGCAGTGCATCATCGACGCAGACTTCCTGCTGGACGTCGGATTCCAGATCGTGGCACCGCATCGGTACTTTCCCCGGTTGCGGCTCGAACTCGAGCAGGGGCTGGGATGGAAGGCCGACGTCGAGGCGGCCCTGGAGCGGCTATTGGTCAGCGCACGGATGCAGCAGCCAGTGATGGCCGGCGCGGCACCGTGCGTCTAAGAGTCGATCAGGCTTGGGCGGCGCGGCCGGCGGCCTGCTCGACCGACCGCTCGTGTGCCAGCAGTTCGGCGAAGGTGAACGTACCCGTCGGACGGTCGTCCTTGCCAAGGAGGTAGAGCCGCTTCACGGCGGCGAGGATGCCCTCGGACAGTGAGTCGCGGACCTGCGGTGAGACGAGCAGATCGCGATCATGCGGATTGGTGATGTAGCCGACGTCGATCTGGACCGTGGGCATGCGCGTCAGTCGCAACAGATCCCACGTGCGGCCGTGAGTGCGGCAGTCGCGTAATCCGGTGCGGGCCACCAACTCTCGCTGCACGAAGTCAGCGAGATTGCGGCCGATCGTGGACACCGAACCGTGCGAATTTCCGAAGTGAAACGACGCGACGCCGTTGGCGGGGGAGTCGGGCAGCGAGGCGCAGCGCAGGCTGATCATCAAGTCGGCACCGACGGTGTTGGCCGTCGCGGCACGTTCGGCGTCGGACGGGCTGCGACCAACGGGACGGGACAGGAACGTCTCCATACCGATCGCCGTCATCCGTCCTTCGAGACGACTTGCCAAGTCCCACAAGATGTCTGCTTCGCTGATGGGACCGGACGGCCCGTTCATGATGGGGCCGTGGTCATCACCACCGCGGCCCGGATCGATGATGATTCGCTTGCCCGACAGGCGCGGACCGGAGCGGCGGACCAACTCCTCCTCGCGGATGGCGTGCAGCGAGCCACCCGTGACCCGCGAACCGAGGAAGTACAAGGAGCGCAACGTTTCTGGGCCGCAGATGCCGTCGGGGTACAGGCCGTACTCGCGCTGGTAGGACATCAGGCCGTTGTGGGTCTGCAGACCAAAGTGGCCGTCGACCAGACCGGTGTAGAACCCGAGATCTTGCAACCGAGCCTGGAGGGTGGCCACGTCGTCGCCGTACATGGGCGCCCCGAACTGGTGGGCCAGGGTACGCGCGCCCAGTCGGTAGGACGCCTCCTTGAGCGCGCGATAGGTCGCCTCACCGACGACACCGTCGACCAGCAGACCACGATGTTGTTGGAATGCGCGGACGGCATGGTCGAGGTCGTCGTCGAAGGCGTCGAAGGCCACGTGCTTGCCGGTGACGAGGTCTGAATCCGGGCTGTCGAGCAGGCCCAACGCCGCCAATGCCGCCCGGATCTCGGCGACCGGGGCGCCTCGATCGCCGCGACGCAGACTAGACATACTCAGAATTGTCGCAGACGAACTCGCTAATCCCGAAACCTCCAGGCCAGTCGGGAGCCCACGGTTCCCTGTGGGAAGGGTGGGTCAGACGACGTCGGAGAGCTCGCGCAGCAACGCCGCCTTGCCCTTGGTGCCCACGATCCGCTTGACCGGCTGACCGTCCTTGAACAGGATCAACGTCGGAATCGACACCACCTGGAAGTCACGGGCCGTACCCGGGTTGGCATCCACGTCGAGCTTGGCGACGGTCAGTGCGCCGGCCTTCTCGGTGGCGATCTCCTCGAGCACCGGCGCGATCATCTTGCAGGGACCGCACCAGGTGGCCCAGAAGTCCACCAGCACGGGAGTGCTGCTGGAGAGCACGTCGGTGGAGAACGAATCGTCGGTGACGGCGACGGTGGCGCTGGTGGTCTCGCTCATGGGGGCTCCTCGGTGCTTAGGACTCGTTGGACAGGGTGGGGTTGAGCTCGGGGTCTTCGGCGTCGGCGAGCCAGCGCTCGGCGTCGATGGCGGCTGCACACCCGCTGCCGGCGGCCGTGATGGCCTGCCGGTAGGTGTGGTCCACCAGGTCGCCCGCGGCGAACACACCATCGACCGAGGTGCTGGTGGTGCGGCCCTTCACGCTGACGTAGCCCTCGTCGTCGAGGTCGACCTTGCCAGCCACCAGGGCCGACCGCGGATCATGCCCGATCGCGACGAACACGCCCGTCACGGCCAGCTTGGACTCCTCGCCGGTGACGGTGTCCTTCAGCCGCAGGCCGGTGACCTTGGGCTCACCCTCGACCTCGGTGACCGCGGTGTTCGTCATGAAGGTGATCTTGGGGTTGGCCTTGGCCCGCTCCAGCATGATCTTCGACGCGCGGAACTCGTCGCGACGGTGGATCAGCGTGACACTGCGGGCGAAGCGGGTCAGGAACGTCGCCTCCTCCATCGCGGAGTCGCCGCCGCCGATCACGGCGATGTCCTGATCGCGGAAGAAGAAGCCGTCACAGGTGGCACAGGTGCTGACACCGGTGCCGATGCGCTCCATCTCGCCGGGTACGCCGAGCTGGCGGGCGGCGGCGCCCATCGCCAGGATGACGGCGCGAGCGTGGAACGTCTCGTCACCCACGGTGACGGTCTTGACGGGCCCGTCCAGCGAGACGTCGTCGACGTCCTCCATGCGCAGGTCGGCCCCGAAGCGCAGCGCCTGCTCGCGCATCTGCTCCATGAGCTCGGGGCCGGTGATGCCGTCCTTGAACCCCGGATAGTTCTCCACCTCGGTGGTCGTCATCAGCGCGCCGCCGAACTGCACGCCCTCGAACACCAGCGGTTTCAGTTGTGCCCGCGCCGTGTAGACGGCGGCCGTGTAACCAGCAGGCCCGGAGCCGATGATGATCACGTCGTGGACGGTGTTCGAAGAAGTCATGTCCGCCTTTCTGGGTACGCGTATAACACCAGCGTAGGCGGGACTGTTCCCCATGTGCCCGCCGGACGTGTCACGAACGGCGGACGATCCGGTCAGCCAGCTTTCCGGCGTCGATGGAACTGCAGTTCGGCGTCACCACGATCGCGTGGACGAGGCCGGGCGTGTCATCGGGGAGCACCAGCAGCACCCCGGGGCGGCCGCCGAGGACCAGCTGCCGGCCGCCCAGCACCTCGGTGGACGTCGGGTAGCCAAGGGCCGCGAGACAGGGGCGCAGTCGTTCGGGCGTGGCCAGGGGGCCCAGCTCGGGGGGTGCATCGAGCAACGCCAGGATCTGCTCGTCGGGAAGTGTCAGCCCGTCGCGCGGCGGGGTGCCCGTAGGGCCGGCCGTCGGCGCCGAACCGTCGTCGACGAGCACGGCCGTGCCGACCACGGCGGCCACCACGACCGCCGCCAGCCCGATGGCGGCCGTCACGGCACGAAGGCGGCTGCCCCCCGCACGGCCGGTCGGCGCCCGTGGCGCGGGTTCGGCGCGCAGGGCGGTACCGATGCGTGCGGTGACCTCGGCCGGAAGGTCGCCTGCGGACGCCGCGTCCTGCCCGAGCGCGGCGACGTCACGGCGCACGCGATCCAGTGCGGCCAGGCGTCCGGCGACCTCGGGATCGGTGCGGGCGCGGCGGCGCAGCCGCGCCGCCGTCTGATCGTCGAGCAGGCCCGCCTGAAGATCGGAGAGCAGTTCGACCGTGACCGCGCCTTCGAACTCGGGCTCGCTGTCCACGGTGATCCTCTCCTGGCGGTACGGCTCCAGCAAGTTTTTCATTGCCCCGCCGGGGAATTCCTGTGAATGTCCTTGCGTTGGCCCAATGGGGACCATGCTTGTCCCATGCGGTGACTCCGTCGTCGAAGAGGTAGTCGCCATGAAACGTACGAACCGAGGCTCCTCATGCGCAACATCTCACGACGACTCGTCGTCGGTGCGTTCGCCGCGCTGGCCGGTGCCGGCTTGATGGGCGTCGGCGTCGCGACCACACCGCAGCCGACACCTCTGGCCTGTGACATGAACGTGGTGCCGTACGACCCCTACCACCAGACGTGTGGCATCCCGAATCAGATTCCGACCGCTCCGGGCCAGGCCCCGGGGGCGGGGGCCATCATCGCGTGCCGCGGAATCCCTGGTTGCCTGTCGCAGGCAGTCAACGGCCCACAGCTGGTGGCGGTGCCGAATCCGGATACCAGGGTGCGCCAGAGCCGGTGACGGTCAGCGGTGCTCACCGGGCGCGGTGGGAGCGGTGTCGTCGAAGTACCGCAACGTCCTGGCCAACTTGGCGCGCGCTCGCGAGCAACGGCTCTTGACGGTGCCCTCCGGAACGCCGAGCAGTCGGGCGGTCTCGGCCACCGAGTAGCCCTGCATGTCGACCGCCACCACCACGGCTCGCTGCTCGACCGGCAGTCGCAACAGCGCCCGTTCGACCACCAGCGCGGTGTCGATGCGGTGGGTGGGGTCGCCGATCGGATGGAGGTCGTCCTCGAGCTGATCCGTCACCTGAAACCTATTGCGCCGCAGACGGTCCAGGCACGAGTTGACGACGATGCGATACAGCCAGCTGCTCACCGAGGCGTCGTGCCGGAACGACGACGCAGTGCGGTGGGCCGAGAGCATCGCATCCTGTAGCGCGTCTGCGGCGTCCTCGGGGTTGCGGCTGGTGACCTGCGCGAGCCGGTACAGCTGGCGGTGGTGCCGGTAGAAGAGCTCCTCGAACGCGTAGCGATCTCCGGCGACGTGCGCCAGCAGCAACTCTGCATCCGTTCGATCCGGATCGGCGGTCTCCCCGAAGCTGCCCACAATCGAACACTAATCAACCCGGCGCACCCCTCCCGACACTTCTTTCGGAGGTCGACGGCACGGCTGGGCAACGGATCGCTGACCTGCACGGGCGGGCGTGCCGCCGGCTCAGCGCCCTGGGGATGACGGCGACCCGAGGATCACGAGGCGGCCTTGAGGGTGATGTCGGAGATCGCGCTCTCGCTCTTGCCGTTGACCGTGCCGAGCGTCGTGATCCACACCAGCACGTTCGAGACCGGGGTCGGGTTGGCGATCGTGATGGTGTTGGCGCCGGTCTTCATCGGCGTCGGCGGGGTCAGCTCGGTGGTGTCGTCGAGGGTGGCCGGCGTCGCCGATTGCGACGACCGGATCTGGATCGACGTACCCGTGCTGTTGAGGTTGAGCGAAACCGAGGCAATGGCAGTCGGTTTCGGCAACTGCAGCAACAGGCCCACGCCGTTCTTGAAGTTGGGGAACGGCACCGCATCGCTGTAGGTGTCGGTCGACCACGCGGTCGTCGGGTTGCCGTCGATGGCCTTGCCGGCGTCGGCGGGATTGTCGGCCTCGCCGCCGGGTGAGAACACCGTCGCCTTGACGGGTTTGACGTCACCACCGTTGGCGTCGTTGCCGCTGCCGCTACTGGTCGACGGTGCATTCAGCCCCAGCTGGTCCTTGTCGAGCGGCCCGCCGACGTCACCGAACACCCCGCGCAGCACGGTAGCCAGCACGATCAGCGCGATCACCAGGATGGCTCCCGCAACGGTGGCACCGATGACGATGCCCCTGCGGCGGCGGGACCGCCCCTCGCCGTCGTCGCCGCGGTGAGGGGCGCGCGGGGCGCGGGCCTCGTCGACCGGGGCAATGAGCTCGGTGCGATCGGCGACGGCGGTGGCCTGCTGCAGCAGGTTGAGTAATGTTGGCGCCGAACGGATTCCACCGTTCTCCTGCACCGCCCGGATGGCTGCCGCCGAGATCTGGAAGGGGATGGCGCGATCCATCGCCCGCGGCTCGACGGGCTCACCCGCGGCATCGAGGTCCGCCGGTGCCAATCCGCTGCCGACACCGGACTCGGGCAGCGGCCACCGGTTGACCAGCAGTGCGTAGAGCGCGGCGCCGATCCCGCGGATGTCGTCCTCGGGCGTCGCGGCCGCCAGGGTGGCGGGGAACGCCAGGGCGACGTCACCCTCGATGCTGACGCGCACCCGGGCCGGATGGTCGATCGACAGTGCGACGCCCGCCCGATGGGCGGCCTCCGCCGCGGCGGCCAGGGATTGGACGGCCCTGGCGCCACCGATCGCCGACGGCGCCGTCTCGGCAACCTCGGCCAGCGACCCACCGCGGATCCACTCCGAGACGACCAATCCGCCGGAGCCGGTGTGCGAGACGTCGAGGATCCGGGCGATGCCAGGCGAGTTGATCGAACTCAAGCGCATGGTGCGCGAGAGGATCTCGGCCAACTCGTCGTCGGGCAACACGGCGTCGGGATCGATGAAGGTCAGGGCCACCTGGCGGTCCAGGACGGTGTCCATCGCGTGCCAGAACTGCAGGTGCGGCGGACCGCCGTGGAACACCAGCAACCGGTAGCGCCCGCCCGCGATGGTGGCACCGGGGATGAGGTGCACGTCGTCGTCACCGGTGGCGGCCTCGATGGCGGGTTCGTTCGGCATGCCGAACGCCGTCGGTTCCCTAGTGGGGTCGCCACCGTAGTCGGCCGGCGGGCGACCCGACGGCGGAAGGTGCGTCTCGGCCGGCACGTCCGGCTGGAAGTCGTCCACGCTCTGCCGCGGAATCCGCGTCGTCGCCCCCGCGTCGGGCGCGGAGCTGCCTGCGGAGTCGTCGGTCACCGCTGGTCCTTTCCGAAGCCCGTCTCCAGCAACTCCTGCCGGAGGTCCCCCCCGCCAGACCGGGCCATTTTGACGCGGCCGTAACGGAGGCGAATCGTACCGCTCAGCGTACGTGAGCGGCCTGCCATGGCGTGCGGGGTCGGCCACCCTCGCGGGCGTCGGGGCAGCCGCCGCGACGGTGGGTCCGCGACCGAGGCGCCGGCGGACCGCGGCCGCCGCGGCCTGCGCGTCGGGCACCTTCGCCGCCAGCAGGACCCCGGCGATGATCGGCAGCATGATGAGCCCAAGGACCACCAACCGCAGCAGCGATCCCGCCCCGCCGCCGCTCTCGGTGAGGGAATCCAAACCGAGTCCTCGGTCGACGACGTGTGCGACGAGCCCGCCCAGCAGCGAGGCGGCGATGGTGACCAGGATGGTCCTGACCACCTCGAGTCCGATCAGCCTGCCGCCGGGCGGTTTCAGATTCGCGCGCAGCATCACGTGACCGACCGTGGCGCCGGCCAGGAAGCCGAGCCCGTTGGCCAAGCCGAGGTAGCCGGCGACGAGCTCGGGATCGTCGGTCAGCAGTGGCGTCGACAGCGAGGCGACGATCTTGACCGCCGTGATGACGACGATCAGCACGATCGGCGTCCACGGCTGTTCGCGGGCGTAGAACACCCGCAGCTGCAGCAGCACCATCGAGTACGGAATGAGCGTGAAGGCCGACAGCGTGATCGCCATGCCCAGGTATCCGGCGTCGGCGTCACCGAAGTTGCCGTACGCGAAGAGCGCGCTTCCGATGGCCGGACCCGCGACCGTCATGAATGCGACGACGGGAATCAGCGTCAGCATGGTCAGCCGGGTGGCGAAGGAGAGGTCGGCAAGCACGGCGGGCTGGTCGTCGGCGGCGGCGTTGCGCGACAGCCGCGGCATCACCACCGTCAGCACCGTCACGCCGATCATGCCGAACGGCAGCATCAGCACGAGCCAGGTGTAGTTGTAGATCGCTGGCCCGGAAGCCGCTGCGGTGCTGGCGATCTGGTTGCCGACGATCAGGCCGGCCTGGCTGATGAGGACATAGAGCACCATGGCGGCGGCCATGGTGCCGAACTTCTTGATCCTGGCGTCCAGGCCCCACAACGGCCGAAGGCTGACGTGCTCGCGCCGGATCGCGACGAACAGCACCGCGGTCTGAGCGACGACGCCGAGCGTGGTGCCGATCCCGAGGACCAGCAGCTTGGCGTTGCCCATCTGGACCGGGTCCAGCGAGAGCTCACCGGGCACCGCGACGTAGAGGCCGAGCGTGCCGATCGCCACGACGTTGTTCACCACCGGTGCCCAGGCGGGCGGGCCAAAGACGTTGCGGGTGTTCAGGATTGCCATGAAGACCGACGACAGCCCGTAGAAGATGATCTGCGGCAGCAGCAGGAACGCGAAGGCGGTGGTGAGCGACCGGTTGACCTGAGGGTCGTCACCCAGCATCAGGTGCACGAGCAGGGGAGCCGCCGCGACCGAGATGATCGTCGTGACGAGCAGCAGCGCTGTCGCGAGTGTCAGCAGGCGCCGGACGAAGGCGGTGCCGCCGTCCGGGTCGTCGCGTTCGGCACGGGCCAGCACTGGCACGAAGATCGCCGTGAACGTGGCTTCGAGCACGAGGGCCGCGATCATGTTGGGCAGCTGGTTTGCCACCGAGAACGCGCTCGACAGGGCGGCGCCGAGGATCGCGGCCAGCAGGACGATGCGGATGAAGCCGGTGATGCGGCTGACCAGGGTGGCCAGCGCCATGCCCCACGACCGTGACACCACCGCGGCGTCGGTCAACTCCGGCTTGCCGGCCCGGCGCCGGGGAGCGGGTCCCTGCGGGATGCGCTGCGGGGCGCGCGGTACCGGCCGAGACGGGGGAGCCGGCCGCGGTGCCGGTGGCGGACCTGGCGGCATCGTGGCGCTCACCGGTCGTCGTCCGGCGCGTGGGCGAGCGCGACGTCGAGCGGATCGGGTCGGTCCTCGCCGTCCCGTCGGGATGGCCGATCGAGGTCGGCGCGGTCGGGTTGCCCGCGGAACCGGTGCCACAGCCGGCGACCGGCCAACAGCACCAGGACCGCGCCGGCGGACAGCGTGATGAAGAAGAGCACCTTGCCGTAGGCGTTCGAGTGCACCGACAGCCGGACGGGATCACCGAGGGGGAGTCCGTCGGTGGTCTGCAGGGCGACGTCCACGGCGACGCGCTGGGTGAAGTGCACCTCGATGGGCACCCGCAGCGGCAGGAACCCCGGCGGCAGCTCGATCTCGCCCATGTCCGTCACCGTCATCCCCGGTGGTGCGTCGACGTCGAGGCGGACCCGGATGGGCACGGGCAGGTCGTTGCGCAGGGCCAGCGGCAGCGGACTGCGCTCGGTGGCCAGCGTGTAGGAGCCACCGGGGTTGACGATCGTGACGGCGTGCAGCAGATCGTCGAGGGCGGCGCCGACGACCCGCACCCGTTGCGCACCGAGCCCGTTGCGGGAATCCGGCGGCACCGACTGGCTCAACGCCCGCAGCATGTCCTCTCGCAGCGGTGCGGTGTACTGCGTCCCGGTCAGACCGGTGCGCGGATCGCTGGTGAGCGCCCCGGTCAGGCCCCACAGCCGACCCGTGACGGCGGCGATCTCGGACGTCACCCCGCCGTCGATGGTGGCTCGCGGGTTGCCGAGCGCATCCGGTGGCAGCGGGGCACTTTCGGCCGGGGGAACGGCCGTGCTCTCGGCGATCACCGCGGTCAGCGGCCGCGGGACGGTCAGACCGGCACGGATCGAGGAGGCCAGGGTCGACAGGACCGCCTGGGCCTCCTCGGGCGGCAGGTTCCACGTCATCGGTGGCACCAGGATCTCGGTGCGGGGCTCGGAGCGCGGCTGCAGCGCGCGCCACAGCACGGCGGCCAGGGCATCCTCGCGGCGGGCGATGGGGGAGTCGTGGACCAGCGGGACGCCCAGCGAATCGTCCAGGTAAGACGGCGTGACGGGCATCGTGCCCGCGCCGGCCAGCGCGGCACCCACCGCGGGATCGAAGGGCGCGGTGACGACGTTGGGCCCGTAGCGGACGGGGTTCAGGTCGACGGGTGCAGCGTCACCGGATCCCGCATCCTGCGCGACGGTCGGACCCGCGGCGATCGCGACGGTCGGGCCGTGGTCGGACAGCAGGCGCACGGCCGGCCCCGTCAGCGGTCCGTCGCCGACGAGCGTCACGCCGCGGGTGGACGCGACGCCGAGGATCTGGTCGACGATGTCGCCGGCGTCGTGGGTGGCGATCGTCGCCAACCCGGGATCGCCGACCCGCGCCAGCGCGCCGAGGTCGGCCTGGGCGTACACCGTCGGCATCACGCACGACCGCTGGGCCAGCGCGCGTAATCGGTTGATCCAGTTGACCGCCGCGTCCTGTCCGGTGCCCGGATGGGTCGGGGAGCCGAGACCGCCCGACGGATCGTCGTTGACGACGTAGCCGGCGGTCATCGCGTTCACGGTCACCAGCAGATCGGGGTCGACGGCCAGGCACAGGGCGGTGCGGGTCTGCCCGGCCGGGTCGACGGTCGGGCTGGTGGCGAAGTCCGCGGCCGACAGCAGCGTGTCGAGCCGCCCGCCCGCGGCCAGCGAGGTGGCCAGCTCGTCGTCGCCGAGTCGTACCGGGGTGGTGCCGCCGGGTACGCCGGCGGCGAGCCGGGGCTTGTCGGCCAGCGGCCACAGCATCGTCACGCGAACGGGCCGGGAGGTGTCGGGCGGGACGACCGCGGACACCGAGTCGTCGGGTGCAGTGCTGGGGTCGGCGGGCACGCCGAGCACGGGCAGCAGGAAGCGGGCGTCGTCCAGGCGGGCGGGCGCCCCGTAGTCGGGTGTGCCGTTGACGTTGACCAGCGCCGGATAGATGCCCGGTTCGTCGATGCGCAGTGATGGCTGCTGTGTCGAGCGCACGGGGTAGGACAGCGTGAACGGCACGTGCTGGCCCTGCGCCAGCTCCGGCGCGACGGTGACGAAGTCGGCCACCGCCTCGTACTGGTCGACCCCGCCGGTCAGGTCGGTGCGCAGCGCGGTGGACGACGCGACCGCCGGCGCGTGCTCGAGGCGGACCATGATGTCGCGAACGGGCCGGTCACCGACGTTGGTGACCGTGCCGGTCACGGTGACGACGGGCTCGCTCGTCGTGTTGACGGTGTCCGGGGTGATGGTGTCGATGTGCAGCTGCAGGAACGGCCGCTGGCCGGGCTCGCCCGCGGCGGCGCGCGGCGCCACGGCGGGCATCACGATCAACGTCACCAAGGTGAGCACACTCAGGAGGCGGACTAGCGCGCGCGACCCGGCGATCCAAGCCGCCGAGCTCGTCATGGGCCTTGGCCGCAGCCGTTCGCCCGCCGGCCGGGTTGCGGAGTGTCCTCGGAACGGCGGTTGCGGGTGTGGGAATGCGTCTGCGGACGGCGCCGCGGCGCGCTGTGCGGCAGCGGCGGAAGGGAACCGGGGCCGTCGGTCTGGAGCTTGTCGATCAGCTCACCGGCCACTTCGGCGAGTTTGCGTTCGTCGGCGTAGGCCAGCCGGGACGGCAGGTCGACCAGGGGCACCCAGGCCACCTCGGTCACCTCGACGTCTTCGTCGGAGAGCTCGCCGTCGAGGAATCGCATCAGGTAATGGTGCACCGTCTTGTGGACCCGGCGCCCCTCGGTCACGAACCAGTAGTCGATGCTGCCGAGGGCGGCGAGCACGCTGCCCTGGATTCCGGTCTCCTCGGCGACCTCGCGGATCGCGGTCTGTTCGGCGGTCTCACCCTGTTCGATGTGGCCCTTGGGCAGCGACCACAGCATGCGTCCGCGCCGGTCGACCCGGCCGATGAGCGCGGCCACCTGACCGTCCTTGGGCCCGTCGATGCCGTCGATGACCAGTCCGCCGGCAGAGGTTTCGTGCACGGTGCGCAGGCGGTCGGGCGGCCGGCGGCCCTGACGGTTGGACGTGGGCTTGGCGGGAGCATCGGGATGGTGGCTGGGACTGGGACCGGGACGGGGTGCAGTCGCGGCATTGGGGGTGTCGGATGTACTCGCCTCCGGCGGGCCCGCAGAGCGTCGGCCGCGGCGCCGTCCTCGGCGCCGTCGTGGTTTGGCCCGTTCGCCCTCCGACACCCAAGCGATAGTAGCTGCCACCTGAATTGCTTCCCGAAGCACTCGCCGTCGTGGTCGGCTTGTCGCCGGGTCGTTACGCGCCCGTGAGCGCCCTATAGGCTCATCGAACGTGCCGAACGATCCTGCCGCTGGCCCTCCTGACTCGGGGGAGCTGTTGACTGCCGCCAAGGCGCTGCACAAGCACGCACCGATGCTTTGCGAGCTAGGCCGGTTGTTCGCTGACGCGGGCCACGAGCTGTACCTGGTCGGGGGCAGCGTCCGGGACGCCCTCCTGGACCGCCCGCTCACCGACCTGGACTTCACCACCGATGCGCGGCCCGACCGCGTGCAGCAGGTGGTGCGTCGCTGGGCCGACGGATTGTGGGACACCGGCATCGAGTTCGGGACCGTTGGCGTCGGCAAGGGGACCGAGCGCCTCGAGATCACCACGTTCCGCGCCGATGCCTACGACCGCGTCACGCGGAACCCACAGGTCCGGTTCGGCGATCGGTTGGACGACGACCTGGTGCGCCGCGACTTCACCGCGAACGCGATGGCGGTGCGCATCACGCCGACCGGCCTCGGTGAATTCCACGACCCCCTAGGCGGTTTGGCCGCCATCCGGGACCGCGTGCTCGATACCCCGGCAGTACCGGACGTGTCGTTCGGCGACGATCCGCTGCGGATGCTGCGAGCGGCGCGGTTCGTCTCGCAGCTCGGCTTCGACGTCGCCCCCCGGGTCCGCGAGGCGATGACGCGGATGGCCGGTGAGCTGGGCCGGATCACCGTCGAGCGGGTTGCGGCCGAGCTCGACAAGATGATGCTGGGTGCCGACCCCGTCGCCGGGGTGGACCTGATGGTGCAGACCGGTCTCGGCGACGTGGTGCTGCCAGAGGTGGGCGGCATGCGCATGGCCATCGACGAGCACCACCAGCACAAGGACGTCTACCAGCATTCGCTGACGGTGCTGCGGCAGGCGATGGACCTGGAGGGCTCCGGAGAGCAGGAGCGCAGCGACCGGGGTAGTGGTGGAGGTCCCGACCTGGTGCTGCGATGGGCGGCGCTGCTGCACGACATCGGCAAGCCCGCCACCCGCCGACTCGAGAGCGACGGCGGCGTCAGCTTCCACCACCACGAGGTGGTCGGGGCGAAGATGACCCGTAAGCGGCTGCGCGCGCTGAAGTACTCGAATCAGATGGTCGACGACGTATCGCAGCTGGTGTACCTGCATCTGCGCTTCCACGGCTACGGCGACGGCAAGTGGACCGACTCGGCGGTCCGGCGCTACGTCACCGACGCCGGCCCGCTGGTGGACCGGTTGCACAAGCTGGTCCGCGCCGACTGCACCACCCGCAACAAGCGCCGCGCGGCGCGACTGCAGGCCAACTACGACGACCTGGAGAACCGCATCATCGAGCTGGCCGCGAAGGAGGACCTGCAGCGGGTGCGTCCCGATCTCGACGGCAACGAGATCATGCGGATCCTGGACATCCCGGCGGGCCCGCAGGTCGGGCAGGCGTGGAAGTACCTCAAGGAGCTGCGGCTGGACCGCGGGCCGCTCGAGCACGACGAGGCCGTCGCCGAGTTGAAGAAGTGGTGGAACGAGCAGGCGTGACCGTGCGTCCTACCTTCTAGGCGAGCGAAGCGACGGGGGTTGCAGCAGTGGACTACTGCCTGGGTGACGGCGATGGCTCGGCGACCATGTGGTCGGCGGAGCCGGCCGTGGACACCGACGACGACGGTGTGTTCGACGCGATCGGCCTGGACTTCGACGGGGACGGCCGCTTCGACGACGCGCTGGCCGATCTCGACGGTGACGGCACCGCCGACCACCTCGTCCTCGATCTCGGGGGAGACGAGTCGCGACTGACCGATGACGGCTCGGGTACCTGGACGGTCGGCGTCGACGGCCGGTCCGGGCAGGTGCGCTGGCTCGGGCTGGACGGAGTCGAACGCACGGGCGGCCCGCTGGTGGACGTCGACGGCGACGGTCAGATCGACGATCGGGTGCTCGACGTCGACCGTGACGGGCTGGCAGATCGCGCGCTCGTCGGCGGGGACGCCTACGTCGACACCGACGGTGACGGGCGGTGGGACGTCAAGCTGTCGGACTCCGACGGCGACGGTTTGGCCGACGCCGCGACCCAGCTCTAGTCCCGGCCCGCACCGGGCGGCCCGGCGAACGCCTGCGCGATGGTCAGCCACGTCGCCGCGTCGTCCCCGACCGCGGTCACGTCGAGCTGCGCGCGGGGGCGGCGCTGGGTGACCAGCATGCAGAAGTCCTCGGCTGCCCCGGTGACGCGCTGGGCGGCGTCGTCTGGACCCCAGGACCACGTCGAACCATCCGGGGCGGTCAGCTCGACGCGGAATGGTTCGGACGGCACCGGCAGCCCATGCACGGTGAACGCGAAGTCCCTGGTGCGCACCCCGATGTGGGCGATCGAGCGCAACCGGGCCGTCGCGGGCCGGGTGACGCCCAGCGCGTCGGCGACGTCGAGACCGTGCGCCCACGTCTCCATCAGTCGGGCGGTCGCCATCGACGCGGCGCTCATCGGCGGGCCGAACCACGGCAGTTTCCTGCCGTCGTCGACCCGGCGCAGTTCGTCGTGCAGTCGGGCGCGCGTGCCGCGCCACTCGGCGAGCAGCTCGGCGGGTGGGGTCTCGGCGAGCCGTTCGGCGCCTTCGTCGACGAAGCCGAGGGGATTGGCCGCCGCCTCGCGGAGCACGTCGGCGAACTTCGGCTCGTCGGTCACCGCGATCACCGACACCCGGTCGGTCCACCACAGGTGGGCGATCTGGTGGGCGATGGTCCAGCCCGGAGCGGGGGTCGCCTGCCGCCAGCCGTCGTCGTCCAGTCCGGCGACCAGGTCGTCCAGCGCGTCACTCTCGGCCCGCAGGTCGGCTACCACGGCGTCGGGTCCTGGCATGCGGTAACGGTAACCCGCGTCACCCGGCGGGCGAGGCGCGGCGCCGTCCCACGGTGGCGTGCACGCCCAGCCCGACGAGGTAGACGACGGCGCCCGCGACCACCAGCGCGGGCGAGTGCCCGTCGACGGGGATGACGGCCGCGCACGCCGAGATCGACGCGACCAAGGCGACCCAGAACAGCGAGTCCTGCACGGTGAAGACGTGCCCGCGGAGGGCGTCGTCGACGTCGAGCTGCATGGCCGAGTCGCCGCACAGCTTCACCAGCTGTCCAGCAGTCCCGAGCAGGAAACCGCACGCCATCATGATCGGCAGATGAAGGCCGACGGCCGCCAGCTGGATCACCGCGGCGCACGCGAGCGCGACGTTGGCCGTGGCGTACCGGCCCCAGCGGCGCACCACGATCGGGGTGAGGAGGTTGGCCAGGAACGATCCGAGCCCGGTGGAGGCGGCGAACAGCACGGCGACGCCGAGGCCGGCGACGTTCTCCGAGCCACTGTGCCGCACGATGATCAGCACCAGCAGCGTGTTGATCCCGAACGCCACGCGGTGCGCCACAACCCCCGACAGCGTGCCCGCCACGCTGGGGACGGTGACCGCGGTGCGCAGGCCGTAACCCCATCCGGTGGCGACGGCGTAGGCCACCGACCCGTGCACCGCGCGCGCCGAATCGTCGGGTCCGAGCACGTGGGGTGCGAACCGCATCGACAGGAACCAGGCCAGTGCCACCGCTGCCGCGGCCATGAACAGCGCCGCGGCAGAGCCGGCGTCGCCCGCTCCGAACAGCCAGCGCGGCACCAGCATGAAGATCGCCCCGAAGAACAGCGTCGCCGCGCTGACGGCGGTGGCGACGGAGTTCATCGTCAGCACCTGTTCCCTGGGTACGACGTGTGGCAGGCCAGCGGACAATCCCGAGGTGACGAATCGGGTGAACCCGTTGACGACCAGCGACCCGAGCAGGATCCACGGCGCCCCGGCGCTGAACTCCAGCAGCAGCGCCACCGCCACCATGAGCAGCACCCTGGCGGCGTTGGCGCCGATCAGCACCGCGCGGCGGTCCCACCGGTCGAGCAGGGCACCGGCGAACGGGCCGAGCAGCGAATACGGCAGGTACAGCACCGCGAACGAGCCGGCGATCTCCCACGGACTGGTGGCCCGGTCCGGGTTGAACAGCAGTGCACCCACCAGGCCGCCTTGGAACAGTCCGTCGCCGAACGAGCTGACCGCGCGCAGTTCGAGGAGCCTGCGGAATTCGGGGAGCGCTCGGACCGCCCGCCACAGGACGATGCGGTTGTGGGGCGTGGCCAAGTGTCATCCGATGTCGGTTGGGGGTGTGCGGCGCGAAGAGACCGCTCGACCATCCTACGAAGAATCGCGAATCGACCGGCACGGCCGCGCCTGATCGCCACCATCGGCGCACGCTGGTGACATGATGGTTGGGTGTCAGAGGACCCGGAGGACCACATCGCTCCCGCGACGCACCGGGTACGCGCGGGCACGCTGCTGCTCGCCAATACCGACCTGGTGGAGCCGACGTTCCGCCGCAGCGTGATCTACGTCGTCGAGCACAACGACGGCGGCACCCTCGGCGTGGTGCTCAACCACCCCAGCGAGACGCCCGTGTTCAACGTGCTGCCGCAGTGGACCAAGCTCGCGACCAAGCCGAAGACGATGTTCGTGGGCGGTCCGGTCAAGCGGGATGCCGCGTTGTGCCTGGCGACCCTGCGCGCGGGCGTGCAACCGAACGACGTGCCCGGTCTGCGGCACGTGCAGGGCCGGATCGTCATGGTCGACCTCGACGCCGACCCGGACACCATCGCGCCTGCGGTCGAAGGGGTGCGCATCTACGCCGGCTACTCCGGCTGGACTATCGGTCAGCTCGAGGGCGAGATCGAACGCGACGACTGGATCGTGCTGTCGGCGCTACCGTCCGACGTGCACGTCGAACCCCGGGTGGATCTGTGGGGCCGGATCTTGCGCCGGCAGCCGATGCCGTTGTCGCTGTTGGCGACCCATCCGATCGACCTCAGCCGCAACTAGTCAGCGGCAGGACAGTGTGCAGGCCGCGCAGGAACCGGCGCATCCGGCGTCGGCGGTAGTCGCCTCGCTGCGGGCCACCACCTTGGCGCTCTGGTAGCACCCGGCTGCCACGGTGCCGACGGCGCCGAGGACCGCGACCACCAGAGCCAGCACGCCCGCCTGGTGGGGTGCGGCCAGGGCGACCACTCCGCCGGCTGCCAGCATCACCGCGGCGGCGAGTTGCGTGGGGACGACGGCCCGCAGGATCTGCTGGACGCCGTCGGCCGACTGCGGCCGCGCCATCGACCAGAACCCCGACGCGGCGGTCGCCACGGCGGCGCAGAGGCACAGCACGGCGGCGATCAGCATGGCCCCACAATACGAGGCCGGGTGCCGTCGCGCGGTCCGGGGTTAGCGGGGCAGACCGAGCGGCTGCGCGGCGGCGGGCGACGCGGCAGGTGCGGCGGGAGCAGGAGTCGGAGCCGCGGGTGCTGCAGGTGCGGCGGGGGCAGGCGGGGTCGCGTCGGGTGAGCTGACCCGGAACCCGGTGACGATGGCGTCGGTGGCCGAGCCGGTGGCGACCGACACCTGCGCGCTGGTGGTCACCGACAGCGAGACCAGGTACCGGTCGGGTCCCGACGTCGCGATGGTGTGCCGCCGCGAGGTGTTCAGCGTCATGTTGTTCTGCCGGTAGGTGCCCTCGATCAGCGCCGACGGCATGCCGCCGAAGTCGGCCAGCGAGCCGTCGGTGGGGCGCCAGGCGGGCAGCTGCTGGGTGTCCACGAGGCCGTGGCTGATGGCCTCCTTCGGATCGAAGTCACCCACCAGCTTGTAGACCTGGACCGCGGCGTTGGACGTGTACAGCCCGTCCCCGCCGAGGCGGTCGGCGATCACGGCGAACGCGTCGGGCACGTTCGGATCGGGGACCTGGCTCCATCCGGTGGGCATGGGCAGCACGATGTTCAGCGCCTTGAAGTCGGCGGCGCGCTGGGGTTCCATCGCGACGTTCTTGGACTTGAAGAAGTCGCTCAGCGTGCCCGAGGCCGCCGGGACGATGGTCGAGACGGGTGCGGCGGGTACGACCGGCTGGGCGACGGTCAGGCCGGGGGTGGTGCCGGCGACGGGGGAGGCCGCCAGCAGCTGTCCTGGCGTCGCGGCGGCCGCGGCGGGTGCCCCGGCCTGCACGGTGACGGTCTGGGTCACGGTGGCGGGGGCAGGGGCGGGAACGCCGGGTTCGGCCGTCGCCGTGGTGCCGGCCAGCCCGAGCACGCATGCCGATCCCGCCGCGAAGCCACCCACCAGAAGTCCCCAACGACGGGCATTTTCGAACATCTAAACGTCGGTCCTTCCGAGTCGTGCGGGTCTCTCGGGTCGACCAGGCGGCGGCTGCCTCCGTGGTGCCTCCGTGGCCGGGCGACCGACTGTATCCACGTCGCGACGCATGCCACCAGGCCCGGAATCGACCTGCAACCTTGCCCTGACCCCTCTGCAATGGAACCGATACCAACCCGTTGCCCCCGCCGAGCTCGCAGACGTGCGGTGCAGGTGAGGGGCGCGGCGTTGACTACCCTGTTCACGTGACTGATCAGGAAGGTGGCTCCGACACTCCGCTGCGCCGCTATGACGCGGCGCTGGCCGGGCGGATCGAACGCACCTGGCAGGAGAACTGGGCCCGGCTGGGGACGTTCCACGTCCCGAACCCGGTGGGGTCTCTCGCGCCCGCCGACGGCTCGGATGTTCCCCAGGACAAGATGTTCGTCCAGGACATGTTCCCGTACCCGTCGGGTGACGGTCTGCACGTCGGGCACCCGCTGGGTTACATCGCGACCGACGTCTACGCGCGGTACTTCCGGATGACGGGGCGAAACGTCCTGCACGCGTTGGGTTTCGACGCGTTCGGCCTGCCCGCCGAGCAGTACGCGGTGCAGACGGGCACGCATCCGCGTACCCGCACCGAGGCCAACATCGTCAACTTCCGGCGCCAGCTCGGCCGGCTCGGCCTCGGCCACGACGCCCGCCGCAGCTTCTCCACCACCGACACCGACTTCTACAAGTGGACGCAGTGGATCTTCCTGCAGATCTACGGGGCCTGGTTCGACCAGACCGCGAACAAGGCCCGCCCCATCGGCGAGCTGATCGAGGAGTTCGAATCGGGCGCCCGGGTCCCCGACGGCACGCCGTGGGCCGAGCTGACGGCCGGCGAGCGGGCCGACCTGATCGACTCCTACCGGCTGGTTTACCGGGCAGATTCGATGGTCAACTGGTGCCCGGGGCTGGGCACGGTGCTGGCCAACGAGGAGGTCACCTCCGACGGCCGCAGTGACCGGGGCAACTACCCCGTCTTCCGGAAGCAGTTGCGGCAGTGGATGATGCGCATCACCGCCTATTCCGACCGGTTGCTCGAGGATCTCGACGTGCTGGACTGGCCGGACAAGGTCAAGGCCATGCAGCGCAACTGGATCGGCCGCTCGACCGGCGCCGAGGTGCGCTTCGCCACCGACGCCGGGGACGTCGAGGTGTTCACCACCCGGCCCGACACCCTGTACGGCGCGACCTACCTGGTGCTGGCCCCCGAGCACGCGCTGGTCGACGCCCTGATCGCCTCGTTGGGCGAGCGCAGCGACGGAGACGGTTCGGGGTGGCCCGAGGGCACCGATGACCGGTGGACGTTCGGCGGCGAGACTCCCGCGGCGGCCGTGGCGGCCTACCGCGCGGCAGTCGCCGCCAAGTCCGACCTGGAGCGTCAGGAGAACAAGTCCAAGACCGGTGTGTTCACCGGCGCGTACGCCACCAATCCCGTGAACGGCGAACGTATTCCGGTGTTCATCGCCGACTACGTCCTGGCGGGCTATGGCACCGGGGCGATCATGGCCGTGCCGAGTGGCGACCAGCGCGACTGGGAGTTCGCGACGGCCTTCGGGTTGCCGATCGTCGAAGTGGTCTCAGGTGGTGACGTGTCCAAGGGCGCGTACCACGGCGACGGCGTGCTGGTGAACTCCGGCGAGCTGAACGGGTTGAGCGTGGCCTCTGCCAAGGAGGCGATCGTCGCGCGCTTGGAGGCGCAGGGTCGCGGCCGCGCCCGCGTCGAATACAAGCTGAGGGACTGGTTGTTCGCCCGGCAAAGGTATTGGGGCGAACCATTTCCCATCGTCTACGACGAGGACGGTCGTGCCCACGGGTTACCGGCGTCGGCGCTGCCCGTCGAGCTGCCCGACATTCCCGACTACGCGCCGGTCCAGTTCGACCCCGACGACGCCGACAGCGAACCGTCGCCGCCGCTGGGCAAGGCCACCGAGTGGGTGCACGTCGAGCTCGACCTGGGCGACGGGTTGAAGTCCTACACCCGCGACACCAACGTGATGCCGCAGTGGGCGGGCAGCTCCTGGTACGAGCTGCGCTACGCCGATCCGCACAACTCCCGAGAGTTCTGTGCCAAGGAGAACGAGGCGTACTGGATGGGCCCGCGGCCCGCCGAGCACGGGCCCGCCGACCCAGGCGGCGTCGACCTGTACGTCGGTGGCGTCGAGCACGCCGTGCTGCACCTGCTGTACTCGAGGTTCTGGCACAAGGTGCTCTACGACCTGGGCCACGTCAGTTCGCGCGAGCCCTACCGGCGATTGGTCAACCAGGGTTACATCCAGGCCTTCGCCTACACCGATGCGCGTGGGTCCTACGTTCCCGCAGCCGAAGTCGTCGAGCGCGACGCCAAGTTCTACTGGCCGGGACCCGACGGTGAGGTCGAGGTCAACCGCGAGTTCGGCAAGATCGGCAAGAGCCTGAAGAACTCGGTGTCTCCCGACGAGATCTGCGAGGAGTACGGCGCGGACACCCTGCGGGTGTACGAGATGTCGATGGGCCCATTGGAGGCCTCGCGGCCGTGGGCGACCAAGGACGTCGTCGGCGCCTACCGGTTCCTGCAGCGGGTCTGGCGCGCGGTGGTCGACGAGGGCACCGGCGCCGAGCGCGTGGTCGAGCACGAGCAGCTGTCCGAGGCGACGCTGCGCTTGCTCAACAAGACCATCGCGGGTGTCGCGGAAGACTATGCGGGACTTCGCAACAACACCGCCGCAGCCAAGCTCATCGAATACACCAACCACCTGACCAAGGAAGACGTGACGGCGCGCGCCGCCGTCGAACCCCTGGTCCTGATGGTCGCGCCGCTGGCGCCGCACCTGGCCGAGGAGCTGTGGCGCCGTCTCGGCCACGACACGTCGCTGGCGCACGGACCCTTCCCGCAGGCCGACCCGGCCTACCTGGTGGAGGACACCGTCGAGTATCCGGTGCAGGTCAACGGCAAGGTGCGCGGCCGGATCACCGTTGCCGCCGACGCCGATGCCGACGCCCTGGAGGCTGCCGCGCTGGCCGACGAGAAGGTCGTCGCGTTCATGGCCGGCGCTGCCCCTCGCAAGGTCATCGTGGTCGCGGGCAAGCTGGTCAACATCGTCCTCTAGGCGAGCGGGGGCGTGCGCGGCGGCGGTGTCCGCCGGGTGCCCGTCGCCTCCACCGCGGCGGCGTAGCGCAACAGCGCCACGTCGTCGTACGCGCGGCCGGCGATGGTCAGTCCCACCGGCATGCCGATGTCGGGCATCGTCCCCATCGGCACGGTGACGGTGGGGATGCCGAGATGGCGAATCGCCAAGTTGCCGTTCGCAACCCACACGCCGTTGCGCCAGCCGAGGTCGGCCGACGCGGTGTCGACGTCCATGTCGGACGGTCCGACGTCGGCGACCGCGGGGAAGATCACGGCGTCCAGACCCAACCTGTCCATCCAGTCCTCGAGGTCGACCTTGCGGGTGCGCTCCAAGGCGTGCACGCCTTCGCCGATGGTGGGGATGCCGAGGAACGAGCCGATCGGGTTCTCGCGGATGAAGTCAGGATAGGCGGCGATGTCGTCGTCGAAGCCGTGGTAGCGGTCGGGCAGCGCGCCGGGCGGGGCAGGGAAGATCAGGCTGCCGTCGACGTCGGCGAGCCGGTTGAGCGCGGGATCGCCGTTGGTCGCCAGGAAGTCGTCCCACGCCCAGGCCGACAGGTCGAGGAGCTCGCGGCGCAGGAACTCCGGGTCGACGAAGCCGCGCGTGCCGATGGTGGGCGCGCCGGCGCGGTCGCCCTCGTACTTGCTCACCACGGGGAAGTCGACGTCGACGACCTCCGCGCCGGCGCCGTGCAGATCGCGCCGGAGCGCGTCGAACAGCGCCACGATCGACGGCCGTGTCTCGATCCGTGTCCCGGTCGGTCCGCCGATGCCGGTGGCACCAACACCCGCGTCCGGGTCGGCGTTGAGGTACATCCGCGGAACCCCGAACCGGCGTCCCGCCAACGCTTCTCGGCCGATTGCCAGGGAGGAGTAGGACGGCGGCCGCATCTCGTCGATGCGGGGTAGCGTCACCCACGGCTGCAATCGCCAGAAGTCGCCGCGGGCGTCGGGGTCCTCGGCGACGAGCGCCTCGAGCACCTCCAACAGGTCGGCCATGGTTCGGGTGTGCGGCACCACCACGTCCATCGTCGGCACCAGTGGCCAACCGCCGCGGGTGGAGATGACCCCGCGCGAGGGGGTGTAGGCGCACAGCCCGTTGTTCGACGCGGGGCCGCGGCCCGACGACCACGTCTCCTCGCCGATGCCGAAGGCACACAGCGACGCCGCCGTTGCCGAGCCGGACCCGTTCGACGACCCCGACGCGAACGGTGCGGTGAGATACTCTGCACTGTAGGGACTTTCGGCCCGGCCGTAGAGGCCGCGCTGCATGCCCCCGTTGGCCATCGGCGGCATGTTGGTCAACCCGATCAGCACTGCCCCGGCCCGGCGCAGCCGTTCGACGACGAACGAATCACGTTGCGCCGTAAGGTGTTCGAATGCCGGACTGCCTGCCGCTACGGTCAGCCCGCGGGCCTGGTAGCTGTCCTTGATCGTGTACGGGATGCCGTCCAGCGGACCGTAGGGTTGACCCGCTCGGCGCCGCGCGTCGGAGGCGGCGGCGTCGGCTCTGGCCTCGGGGTTGGCCACCACGACGGCGTTGAGCGCGCCGTCGTAGGCCGCGATGCGCGCCAGGTGGGCCTCGAGCAGCTCGACCGCGCTCACCCGGCCGTCGGCCAACGCACGGCGCATCTGGGCGATCGACGCCTCGTGAACCTGGAACCCGTCGGTCATCGCGGTGGCTATCGCTGCCGGACGACGATCTCGTGGACGTGCCCGTCGGGCGGCGTCGCGATCGCCTGCGCCACCACTGCGGCCACCGTCTGCGGCCGCATGAACCGCTGCGGCTCGTACTCGCCCTCCTCGTAGGCCACGAGGTCGCGCTGCATGTCGCTGTCGAACCGGCCGGGGTGCACCGAGGTCACCCGTAGCGCCGGCTCGTCGTTGCGCAGCGAGTCGGCGAACGACCGCAGCGCGAACTTGCTCGCCGAGTACGACGCCATCCCCGGCGAGGCCTTGAGGCCGGCGCCGGAGTTGATGAACACCACCTGCCCGCGGGCGCTGCGCAACGCGGGAAGCAGCGCGAGCGTCAGTGCGACGGCGCCGACGACGTTCACCTCGAAGGTGGCCCGCCACTCCTCGACGCTGGACTCGGCCACGCGGCCGGGATGGGCCACGCCCGCGTTGTGGACCAGCACGTCCAGGTCGGTCAGCACCTCCGCGGCGGACTCGATCGAGTCGGGGTCGGCGAGGTCCAACGGCCAGGTCGGGGCGCCGAGACGGGCGGCGAGGGCATCGAGGCGGTCCGACGGGCGACCGGCCAGCAGCAGGGTGTGGGTGGGGGCGAGGGCCTCGGCGATGGCAGCACCGAGACCGCCTCCGGCGCCCGTGATCATCGCCGTCGGCATCTTCTCGTCATCCGGGTGCTCATCGGAAACCACACCGGGAACCCTACCGACCTGCGCGCTGGCCCCGGGCGTCGCATGATTGTTCTCGATGCCACCCGATTCGAGCTTCGCGCCCACCCAGCTTGCGGCCCGCGCCGCCTATCTGCTGCGTGGCAATGACCTCGGCGTGATGACGACCGCCGCCCCGCTGCTGTACCCGCACATGTGGAGTTGGGATGCCGCATTCGTGACGATCGGGCTGGCGCCGCTGAGCGTCGAGCGCGCGGTCGTCGAACTGGACACCCTGCTCTCGGCGCAGTGGGCCAACGGGATGATCCCGCACATCGTGTTCGCCAACGGCGTGGACGGGTACTTCCCCGGCCCGGCCCGGTGGGCGACGTCCGCACTGGCGGCGAACGCGCCGAAGAACCGACACACCTCCGGCATCACCCAACCGCCGGTGCACGCGATCGCGGTGCAACGCATCCTCGACCACGCCCGCACCCGCGGGCGGTCCACCCGGGCGGTCGCCGAGGCCTTCCTCGACCGGCGCTGGCCGGACCTGGTCCGCTGGCACCGTTGGCTGGCCGAGGCGCGGGATCCCGACGAACGCGGCCGGGTGACGATCCATCACGGCTGGGAGTCCGGCATGGACAACTCCCCGCGGTGGGATGGCGCCTACGCCAACGTCGTTCCCGGGGTGGTGCCGGAATATCAGCGCGAGGACAACACGATCGTCACCGACGCCTCGCAACGGCCATCGGATCTCGAGTACGACCGCTACATGTGGCTGGTCGAGGAGATGAAGTCGGTCAACTACGACGACGCGCTGCTGCCGAAGGTGATGAGCTTCGCGGTAGAGGACGCGTTCGTCTCGGCGGTGCTGTCGGTGGCGTGCACCGTCCTCGCCGAGATCGGCGAGGACTACAAGCGCCCGCATGCCGACGTCCGCGACCTCTACGCCTGGGCGGACCGGTTCCGCCGCGGGGTGGTGGAGAGCACCGACGAACGCACCGGTGGCGCAAGGGATTACGATCTTCGGGCCAAGAAGTGGATAGGCACCGAGACGGTGGCGCAGTTCTCGCCGCTGCTGTGCGGCGGCCTCTCCCACGATCGTGAGCGCACCCTGCTTCGATTGCTCGAGGGGCCGCGCTTCTGCGGGCACCCCGATCTGAAGTACTCACTGATCCCGTCGACGTCGCCGGTGTCGAGGGACTTCCGGGCGCGCGAGTACTGGCGCGGGCCGGTCTGGCCGGTGGTGACGTGGCTGTTCTCGTGGTGCTTCGCGCGGCGCGGATGGGCCGAGCGGTCGGCGAGCCTACGCCGGGAGGGCCTGCGCCAGGCCAGCGACGGCACCTTCGCCGAGTACTACGAACCGTTCACCGGTGAGCCGCTGGGCAGCATGCAGCAGTCATGGACGGCGGCGGCGGTGCTGGACTGGCTGGGCTGACTAGCTGCCCTGCTCGGCCAACCGGGCAAGTGGCGCAAGGGCATTGGCGAGGGTCCCGCGTTCTTCGGCGCTGAGCTTGCTCAGCATTGCGGCCAGCTGGGCGCGACGGGTCGCCAGCGCCTCCCGGTGCTGTACCAGGCCGCGCGGCGTCACGTCGACCAGCACGGCCCGCAGATCGGACGGGTCGCGGGACCGCTTGACCAGCCCCAGTTTCTCGAGTCGGCGGATGGCGACCGTCGTCGTGGGGGTGCGGACCCGCTCGTGCGCGGCGAGATCGGTCATCCTGATCGGACCGAGATCCAGCAACGTCAGCAGGATGGACAGCTGCGCCAGAGTGAGGTCGGCGCCGCCCTCGGGGGTGTTCTTGTTGGAGTCGCTTCGCCGCAGCACGGAGAAGAGCTTGGAGAGCACCTGCTGCAGCTCTCCGGCCAGCTCAGTGACCTGCGGTTCGGTCTCAACCATAATTCGCTAGTCTAACCTGTCACCGGCTGTCAGATAGTGCACATGGGGGTTTCGGTGGATCGGGCCCGGCCCGATTACAGCACCTGCGACAGGAACTGGCGCAACCGGTCGGTTTCGGCGGCGTCGAAGAGCTGATCGGGCGACCCGGACTCGACCACCTTGCCGTGGTCCATGAACACCACGGCGTCGGCTGCCGATCTGGCGAAGCCCATCTCGTGGGTGACGACGACCATCGTCATGCCGTCCTGGCCGAGCTCGGCGATCAGCGCCAGGATGCCCTTGACCAATTCGGGATCCAGCGCCGAGGTGGCCTCGTCGAAGAACATCACCTGCGGGGCCATGGCGAGGGCACGGGCGATGGCGACGCGCTGCTGCTGACCGCCCGAAAGCGTGGCGGGCCGGACGTCGGCCTTGTGCCGCAAGCCCACCCGCTCCAGCTGGGCGAGCCCCAGCTCGCGGGCCACGTCGGCGTCGAGGCGCTTGAGCCGCCGCGGCGCCAGCGTGACGTTGTCGAGCACGGTCCGGTGCGGGAACAGGTTGAACTGCTGGAACACCATGCCGATCCGCTGCCGCAGGGCGTTGGGGTTGTCACGCAGTACCGAGCGGCCGTCGAGCAGGATGTCGCCGCGGTCGGGCTCGTGCAGCCGGTTCAGCACCCGCAGCAGGGTCGACTTACCCGATCCCGACGGCCCGATCACCGCGGTTGTGGTGCCCGCCGGAACGTCGAGGTCGATGCCCCGTAACACGGCGTTCTCACCGAAGGACAGGTGAATGTCGTTGGCGGCCAGCGATACCGGCTCGAACTTCACGGGGGCGCTCACACCATCTCCTGATTCGCCGCTGGGCTGGCAGGTCCGGCCGGGTCCTCGGTATCGGCCACGGGTCTGCCCCGGCGCAGCCGGTTGTCGATGTAGTTCACCAGGTGGGTCAGTGGGATGGTCAGGGCGAGGTAGAACAGGCCGGCGGCCACCAGCGGTGACAGGTTGCCGGTCTGTGCGTTGAGGTCGCGGCCCACCTGGAACAGCTCGCGCTGGCTGGCGATCAGGCCGAGGAAGTACACCAGCGAGGAGGCCTTCAGCAGCGAGATGAACTGGTTGACCAGCGCCGGCAAGACGCGTCGAATGCCCTGTGGCACCACGACCAACCGCATCGAAAGCGAGTAGCTGAAGCCCAGGGCGCGGGAGGCCTCCAGCTGCCCGGCCTCCACGCTCTGGATGCCCGAACGCAGGATCTCTCCGACGTAGGCCGCCGCCATCAGACCTAGCGCGGCGATGCCGAGGGGGTAGGGGTCGTTTCCGGTCAGACCGCCCACGATCGGGCCGATGCCCAGCCCGATCAGCAGGATGATGACCACCTCGGGCAGCCCGCGGAACACGTCGGTGTAGACCCGTGCCGGCCACCGCAGCCAGCGGGTGCTCGAGATGCCGGCGATCGCCAGACCCATGCCGAGGACGAGGCCGATGACGCTGGCGCTGACGGTCAGGATCAGCGTGTTGGGCAGCCCGGTGGTGAACAGGTCCGGGATTGCCTTGCGGTAGAGATCCCAGTTCAGGAACGAGTCCTTCAGTTGCCGAAGAACAGATTTCGGTACCACGCCGGAGTTGTCGGCGGCGGGCTTCGCGTTGGCCGCGATCGACGCGAAGTCCGGCAGCTGAGGCGCCGGCGCCGCCTTGGAGCCGGGTTTCCAGCCGGGCGGCAGCGCGCGGGGCACCCAGTCGGAGTAGAGCTTGGCCCACGTGCCGTCGGCGATCACCGCGTCCAGCCCCGCGTTGAGCGCATCGATCAGCGGCTTGTTCTCCTTGGCCACGGCGTAGGCGACGAAGTTGTCCAGGCTGAAGGTGTTCTCGACGATCTGGGCGGGGTCACCGGCCTGCACCGTGCCGACGGCCTGCTGCGACGGTGCGACCCACGCGTCGATCTGGCGGGTCTTTAGGCTGGCGTAGACGGTGTTGTAGTCGGGGAACTTGACCGGGTCCAGATGCAGGGTGTCGACGACGTAGGCCTCCTGGACGGTGCCCTGCACCACGCCGATCCGTTGCCCCGCGGCCAGTTGCGAGAAGCTCTTGAGCGCCGATCCCGAAGGTACGACCAGCGAGAAGTAACCGAAGTCATAGCCGTTGGTGAAGCCGACGGTTTGGCGGCGGGCATCGGTGGTGGTGATGGACGACGAGCCGACGTCGAACCGCCGGGACGCCACCTGCGCCAGCAGGCCGGAGAAGTCGGTGCCGACGAAGTTGACCTTGAGGCCGAGCTTGTCGGCGATGGCACGCAGCAGCTCGTTGTCGAAGCCGGTGAACTGTCCCTTGGAGTCGATGCAGATGCTCGGTGGGGCGTCGGAGAGGGTGCCGACGGTCAGCACGCCGGGGGTGCCGAGGCCGAGTGCGCCGACGTCGACCGGCAGTGGCTCCACGCCCGGTGTCGTGTACTTGTCGGCGCCGGGCCCCTTGGCGGCCGACGACAGGTTGGTCGGCAGCGCGCTGGCGCTGTCGACTCCCGGTGGCGCGCACTGGTCGACGTCGGCCGCGGCCGGCGGTGCCAGCCCGACCATCATCGCCATGATGGCCAGCAGCGCGGCCACGCGCACGCGCGCCCGGCTCGAGTCGAGGGTCATCCTTAGCAAGGTACTTGGCGGGCCGGCCGTGGCACGCCTTCGGCTCGGGACGAATCGATGTCGCGGCACCAAGACTTATTGACGCAGGCGAAAGCCGAATCCCCTAGGATTCGAGGTGCCCGGAGAGGGGATGGCCCCCGCCGGACGAACGGGGGGATGTGCGGGTGGCGAGTGACTTTCGGGTGGGTCTGGTCGGCGTCGTCGCGGCGCTCACTGCGCTGGGCGTGGTGACGGCGGGATGCGGACATCGGGAGACGCCGGCGGGTCCGGCGCCGTCGACGATGGAGGTCTCGACCGCCGAGATCGCCGCACCGACTCCTACCCAGACCGACGTCAACGGCAACGGCAAGCCGGATGGCGATCCCTCGGACGAGGATTGGCCCGGCAAGATGACCGTCGTCTACGAGGACGCCACCACCCCGGACGCCATCCGGGGCCGCAAGCTCATGCAGGACGCCAACCTGCTGCCGCAACTCGCCGACGACATCAACGCCACGCTCAAACTTCCCTACGACATTCCGTTGAAGGGTTCGCAATGCGATGAGCCCAACGACTTCTGGAGTCCGTCGGACCAGGCGATGACGATGTGTTACGAGGACGTCGCCAACAGCCTGGACATCTACCGGCGGCTGGGCGACGAGGATCCCGAGCAGGGCGCCTTCAACGAGGCGATGGCCGCGTTCTATCACGAGACCGGCCACATGGTGATCGACGTCTACCAGCTGCCGGCGCTCGGCCGTGAGGAGGACGTCGCCGACCAGGCTTCGGTGTACCTGCTGATGAGGCCCGACGACGAGGGCAACTACGACAAGGGCTCCGTCCAGGCCGTCTTGGATTCCGCCCGCTGGTTCGAGGCCATGAACGACGACGACGGCGGCTGGACGGATCCGGAGATGATGGCCGACCCGCACTCTCCGGACAAGGCTCGGATGTACGACATGGTGTGCTGGGTCTACGGCGCGGACCCCGACGACACCGGCGACGTGGTCGCGGCCAAGCTGCTGCCAGAGCAGCGCGCCGAGCAATGCGGCTTCGAATACCAGAAGCTGGACAGGGCCTGGAGCACCCTGCTCCACCCGTATCTGAAGTAACGCTCAGCGGCCGTCGCGCCAGCGGCAGAGCGCCTCGGCCGCGGTGAGGTCGTAATCCGGGCCGTTGACCCCGATGGTCAACAGGCTCACGCCAAGCCCGACGAGTGCCTCGGCGTTGGCGATCATTGCCGCGAGCCCCTCACCCCGGCCGACACCGCTGTTGTCCTCCACCCCCGCCGAACGCTCGATGGACGACGCGTCGCGGCCGAGCTCGGCGCAATGACGGTCGAGCACGGCGGCCTTGCCGGGGTAGGTCTCGGCGGTGGTGAACCCGTGCCACATGTGGGCGTACTCGGCGACCAAGCGCAGGGTCTTCTTCTCGCCCTGGCCACCGATCAGGATCGGAATGTCGCGCACCGGAGCGGGATTGAGCTTGCCGAGCCGTGAGGTGATGCGCGGCATGGCGGCGGCGAGATCGTCGAGGCGGCTGCCCACTGTGCCGAACTCATAGCCGTACTCGTCGTAATCCTTCTGCTTCCAGCCCGAGCCGATGCCGAGGATCAGCCGGCCGTCGGAGATGTTGTCCACCGTGCGGGCCATGTCGGCGAGCAACTCGGGATTTCGGTAGGAGTTGCACGTGACCAGCGCACCGATTTCGATGCGGGACGTCTGCTCGGCCCATGCGCCGAGCATGGTCCAGCATTCGTAGTGCGCGCCGTCGGGATCGCCGTAGAGCGGATAGAAGTGGTCCCAGTTGAATGCGACGTCGACGCCCAGGTCCTCGCACCGCAGCACGGCGTCGCGCAGATGGCCGTAGTTGGGGGCGTGCTGAGGCTGAAGCTGGACGCCGATGCGGGTGGGGAAGGTCATCGAAGAAGTCACGTCACCTGCATACCCCTTCTCCCCGCGAACAGACGCAAACGGCCCTCGTTTGGCACGATCGAGGGCACTTTGCGTCTGCTCGGCGGGCCGCCTCACTTAGACGCCGATGTCCGCCCCGTCGCGCCAGACCGCCACCACCGACGGTCGGGCCGTACCGTTGCCGCCCTCGGGCCACCGCGACAGCGGATCGTCGACGGTGTTGTCGTCGCTCTCGCCGGGATGCTGCACGCAGACCGTGACGAGGTCGTCGGTGACGACCGGGCCGCACGTCTCGGCGCCCAGCGGGACGGTGAGGAACTGCCGGGTCTCGCCGCGGTTGGGACCCTCGAGAGCGACGGCGAACAGTCCGTCGTTGGAGTCGAGCGCGTTGCCGTCGGTCGAGATCCACAGGTTGCCGTGGCGGTCGAACGCGAGGTTGTCCGGGCAGGAGATCGGGCTGACCTTGGTCTTGTCGAAGCCGCCGTAGTAGGTGTCGGCCGCGGCCGGATCTCCGCACACCAGAAGCAGATTCCAGCTGAACGTGGTGCCGGCGTGGTCGTCGGTCAGCTCGAGGATCTGACCGCTCTTGTTGTCGGTGCGCGGGTTGGCGGCGTCGGGGCCGGCCTCGCCCGGTGCGCCGCGCTCGTCGTTGTTGGTCAGTGCGACGTACACCTTGCCGGTCTTCGGGTTGGCCTCGAAGTCCTCGGGGCGGTCCATCTTGGTCGCGCCGGCCTTGTCGGCGGCGAACCGGGTGAACACGGCGACCTCCTGCGGCGTCATGCCCGCGACGAGCGACTCGCCGGTGCCGTTCGGACCGGACCGCAGCAGGGGCAGCCACGTGCCGCTGCCGGAGAATGCACCGGCGCTGGGCAGCGTTCCGGATCCGTCGATCTCGGCGGCCGGCACGTCGCTGGTGAGCTTGGCGACGTAGAGGGTGCCCTCGTCGAGGATCGTCAGGTTGTGCGCCATCGCGGCCGCATCGGTTCCTGGCTGAATCTTCTTGGCCGACACGAACTTGTACATGTAGTCGAAGCGCTCGTCGTCGCCGGTGTAGGCGACGACGGTGCCGTCGCCGGTGACGTAGATGGTGGCACCCTCGTGCTTGAGCCGGCCCAGCGCGGTGTGCTTCACCGGTGTCGACCCGGGATCCCACGGGTCGACCTCGACGACGTAGCCGAACCGGTTGACCTCGTTCGGGGACTTCGTCAGGTCGAAGCGTGGGTCGAAGGTCTCCCACTTGCGTTCGGAGGCCTTCAGCTTCACGCCGTAACGCTTGAACTGATCACGGGTGACCGGACTCGGCGTTCCAGCACCCTCTGGCGCGCCGAAGTAACCGTTGAAGTTCTCTTCACCGGAGAGCACGGTGCCCCACGGGGTGACACCGCCGGCGCAGTTGGCGAAGGTGCCGGCCACGGTGCGTCCGGTCGGATCGGCGGTGGTCTTGACGAAGTCGCTGCCCGCACCGGGGCCGGTCAGCGTGAACGCGGTGTCGGCGGTGATCCGGCGGTTGCGCGGACCCAGCACCGGCACCAAACCCCGTGGGCCGCGCTCGACCTCGACGACGCTCAATCCGTGTGCGGCGATGGCGATGTCGAACTGTTCGCGGGTGGGTTTGGCGGCGGCGTAACCGGGATGCATGAACTGCTCGGTGGTGTACTCGTGGTTGACGACCAGCAGATAGCGCCCCGGTGTGCCCGGGATCGGGAGCAGCCCGGCGAAGTCGTTGTTGAACCCGAATTGCCCGCGCTGGGCGGCGGCGCTCTGTTTGGCGACGTCGAAGGCCGGGGCGCCGGGCAGCACGGGGTCACCCCAGCTGATCACCACCGCCTGTCGGTAGCCGTCGGGCACCACGACGACGTCCTCGGTGTTGGGCGCCACGGCGGTGAAGTTCATCCCGGGTGGGATCATCGCCTCGGGGATGCTCGATGACGGTGCAGCAGTTGGCGCTCGGTCCGTCGAGCAGGCGGCAAGGGCCGATCCCGCGCCGACGGCAAGGACGGTGACCGCGCCGGCGCGCAGCGCGGCCCGACGCGACACGGACTGGCGGACGATGTCGCCGAAGTACTCGTTGGCACTGGTGTTCGGGGCCGGATGCGCACAGGCGTCGGCGCACCGGTAGCGGCATGTCACGCGCTGCCGCGAGGACCGTCCGTCGTGGGTGATGAACAGGTTCAATGGCAGAAGCGCCATGCGGGGTGAATCCTTCCAACGGTGGACGACCGTGGGAAACTTACGGATTCCTGTTGAGCAGCTGTGAACGGGCGGATGAACGCAGCCTTACGGGATCAGTCCGCCAGCACCGCGGCCAGGATGTCGACCAGGGCCCGCGGCTGATCTCCCTGCACGGAGTGTCCCGCGTCGGCCACCACGTGGGTGCGCTGGAAACCGGGCGCACCCGCGGCGAAGGCCGCGGCGTCGGCATCTTCGACGAAGAAGGAGTTGGCACCGCGCACCAGCGTGGTCGGCATGGTGATGGCGGGGACGTCGTCCCATAGGCCCTCGAAGCCGTCACCCTTGCGGAACGAGTCGTAGCGCCAGGTCCAGGTGCCGTCGTCGAGCCGCTTGCTGTTGTGGAACACGCCGCGGCGCAATGAGTTTCGATCCCGGTGCGGGGATGCCGCGATGGTGACGTCGAGCATGGCGGCGAAGCTGGGGAACTCCCGGTCGCCCTTGACCAGCGCGACGGCGCCCTGCTGCGCCTTGGTCATCTGCTCGTGGCGCTCGGGCGCCGAGGGCGTGACGTCGACCAGCACCAGCCGCGGCACCAGCGCGGGTTCGGTGGCGGCGATGCGCAGCGCGGTCAGTCCACCGAGGGACATGCCGACGACCAAGCGTGGGCTCGGCGCCCACTCGCGCAGGATCGGCCGCAGCGTCTCGGCGTTGAGCCTGGGTCCGTAGTCGCCGTCCTCCCGCCACGCCGAGCGGCCGTGGCCGGGCAGATCCAGGGCCAGCGCGGGCAGGCCGAGGCCGAGGATGACGGTGTCCCAGGTGTGGGCGTTCTGCCCACCGCCGTGCAGGAAGACGATCTGCGGGTCATCCGCACCCCACTTCAGGGCGCTGATCGAGCCGGCGTCGATGCGCTCGACCGGCGGCAGCGGTCCCGTCGCCCCGATCTGTTCGGCGTTCTCGGGCAGCAGGGCGAACTCGCCGAGCCCCAGCAGCTCGTCGTCGGTGACCACGGCCCAACCCTAGCGATTCGTGCACCCGCAGTTGCGCTCACCGCTACCGCGCGTGCACGAATCGCACGAAGGCTAGCCCTCGATGAAGGTCTCCAGCTCGGCGCGAGCGACGTCGTCGGCCAGCTGCTTGGGCGGGCTCTTCATCAGGTAGGCCGAGGCAGCCTCGACCGGTCCGCCGATGCCACGGTCCAGGGCGATCTTCGCCGCGCGCACCGCGTCGATGATGACGCCGGCCGAGTTGGGCGAGTCCCACACCTCGAGCTTGTATTCCAGGTTCAGCGGCACGTCGCCGAAGGCGCGGCCCTCCAGGCGGACGTAGGCCCACTTGCGGTCGTCGAGCCAGCCGACGTGATCCGACGGGCCGATGTGCACGTCCTTGGCGTTGAACTCCTTCTGCAGGTTCGACGTCACGGCCTGGGTCTTGGAGATCTTCTTCGACTCCAGGCGCGAGCGCTCCAGCATGTTGAGGAAGTCCATGTTGCCGCCGACGTTGAGCTGCATGGTGCGGTCGAGCTGCACGCCGCGGTCCTCGAACAGCTTGGCCATCACGCGGTGGGTGATGGTGGCGCCGACCTGGCTCTTGATGTCGTCGCCGACGATGGGAACGCCTGCGGCGCGGAACTTCTCGGCCCACACCGGGTCCGAGGCGATGAAGACGGGCAGCGCGTTGACGAACGCCACGCCGGCGTCGATGGCGCACTGGGCGTAGAACTTGTCGGCCTCTTCGGATCCGACGGGCAGGTAGGAGACCATCACGTCGACCTTGGCGTCCTTGAGCGCCTTGACCACGTCGACGGCCTCGAGGTCGGAGACCTCGATGGTCTCGGAGTAGTACTTGCCGATTCCGTCGAGGGTCGGGCCGCGCTGCACGGTGACGTTGGTCGGCGGCACGTCGGCGATCTTGATGGTGTTGTTCTCCGACGCGAAGATCGCCTCGGACAGGTCGAAGCCGACCTTCTTGGCGTCCACGTCGAATGCGGCGACGAACTTGACGTCGCGCACGTGGTACTTGCCGAGCTTGACGTGCATCAGGCCGGGCACGGTCGAGTTCTCGTCGGCGTCGAGGTAGTACTGCACACCCTGTACCAAGGAGGAGGCGCAGTTGCCGACGCCGACGATCGCGACCCGGACTTCGTTTGACGGGTTCTCGGACATGGGACGGTCTCCTTCTACTACTGGAACTGTGGTGCGTATCGGGTTAAGGCTGCTGTTGCTCGGCGCGTCCCTGCGCTCCGCGTTCAGCGGCGATCAGGTCGTTGAGCCACTTCACTTCGCGCTCGCTGGATTCGAGCCCGAGTTGGTGTAGCTGTCGGGTGTAGCGGTCGAGGGAGTTGGTGGCGCGCGCGATGGCTTCGCGCAGGCCCTCGCGGCGTTCCTCCACCTGACGACGGCGGCCCTCCAGAATCCGCATCCTGGCCTCGGCCGGGGTGCGGTTGAAGAAGGCCAGGTGAACGCCGAATCCGTCGTCGGTGTAGTTCTGTGGTCCGGTGTCGGCGACCAGCTCGGTGAAGCGCTGCTTGCCGGCGTCGGTGAGGACGTAGACGCGCCGCGCGCGGCGGACCTTGACGGTTCCGACCGGTGCGGCTTCCTCCACGATGAGCCCGTCGGCCTGCATCCGGCGCAGTGCCGGGTACAGCGAGCCATAGGAGAAGGCGCGGAACGCCCCCAGCAGGCCCGTCAACCTCTTGCGCAGCTCGTAACCGTGCATCGGCGATTCGAGCAGAAGTCCCAGAACGGCGAGCTCTAGCACCGAATCACCTCCCTTGCGCGGTCGCTACGACGTTTCGACACGTCGGCAGACTATATCGCGCCGATATATACGGCGCGACGTGAACCGAACATACACATGCATTTGTCAGGTGCGCCAGTGGGCCCGGGGATCAGGGCTTCGTCACGGGTTGCGGACGGGGTCGATGCGCTTGATGGTGCCGTCGCCGGCGAAGGTGATCGATCCGCTGCCGAAGTCGCTGGACACGCTCGCGCGCAGCGTCAGCGCACCGGGGGTCAGGACGTCGCGGCTCGGGTCGATGGTCAGGTAGGTGCTGTCCGGCTTGACGTCCTTCTGCTGCAGTTCGACCATTTCGGGGGCTCCCCGCAGCAGGCCCACCGCCGTCTTGACGTCGAACTTGGACAGGTCGACCAGCGCGTCGTCCTCCTCCCTGGCCGACGACGACGGGTCATCGAACCCACCGCGGTAGGTGTAGCTCAGCTTGCGGCGGTCGTCGGTCGGGTCAGCCCGGTACAACACGGCATAGTCCGGGTAGATCACCATGCCGTAGCCCATGGTGTCGCCGAAGCGCTGGCGCATCTGCTCCAGCAGCCCGTTCAAGCCGCCGAGGGAGTGCAGCTGCTTGGGCGGAGTGATCACCGTGGCGGGGATGCCGTCGGACTTGGCGCCAGGGTCGGTCGTGAAGCTCAGCGGCGAGGTGGTGTTGCCATAGAGGCCCCAGCCGATCGCGATGCCCAGCACCACCAGGACGCCGGCCACCGCGGCACGCACGCCCCAGCCACCGCCCACCGACGACGGCCCGAGGCCGAGGTGCGGCCGCTTCAACGTCGGCATCTGCACGGGTGCTTCGTCGGTCTGCAGGTCGTCCACCAGTCGTTGGAGATCGCCGAGCGTGGCGGCGCTGGTGGCGGCGGCCACCCGGGTGCGGTGCTCCTCCATCGAGAGTTGACCGTCGGCGAGCGCGCTGTCGAGCACCTGGCAGGTGGTGTTGCGGTCGCTGTCCTTGGCCCGCGTGCCCGCCGTCGGCTGCTGCATGCTTCTCGCCACGCATGGATGGTAGGAGCCGGATCACCATCGGCGCAGACCAGACGCCAAACGTGCCCGGGTGTGGCCCAGTCGAGACTGCGCCGATGCGAGGCCGACGTACTCTGGTCTGCGTGCGATTGCAGCGACAGGTGGTGGACTACGCGCTCAAGCGGCGGTCCCTGCTGGCCGAGGTGTACTCGGGGCGCACGGGCGTTTCCGAGGTGTGCGACGCCAATCCCTACCTGCTGCGCGCCGCGAAGTTCCATGGCAAGTCCAGCCAGGTGATGTGCCCGATCTGCCGCAAGGAACAGCTCACGCTGGTGTCCTGGGTCTTCGGTGATCACCTCGGTGCCGTGTCAGGATCGGCCCGCACCGCAGAGGAGCTGGTCATGCTGGCGGCCAAGTTCGACGAATTCGCGGTGCACGTGGTGGAGGTATGCCGAACTTGCAGTTGGAACCATCTGGTCAAGTCGTACGTGTTGGGGGCGCCCCGTCCCCCGAAGGCGCGCGGCACTCGAACGGCGCGCTCTGGAGCGCGCACGGCCAGTGAATAGCGAAGGGCGACGCGAACAGTCGGCCGACGAGGTCCGGAAGGACTCTTCGGCTGGCGGTGCCGCCGCGCCAAGACACTCCGCCGCCGCTCGGCCGGACGACGCGGCCCGGGCGATCCCGGTGAAGCGCGACACGGCTCCCTCGCACGCCGCGCCGGCCGCCCATGGCAAGCCTCGCGAACCGTTTCCCGCCGACGACCGCAGGACGATGCTCCTGCCGCCGGTGACCGATCCGCCGCCGGCGCGCTATCGGGATCAGATCGACGTCGTCAAGGCCGCACTGGACGGGACGCCGCCGCCCAAGCCGCCGCCCCCCGGTCCGCCCGGTGGTGGTGGGGGAGGCCCGTCGGACGGCAAGGGTCCGCGGCGGGAATTCCACGTCAACTGGAAGTGGGTGCGTCGCGGCTCGTACGTCGCGCTCGCGCTCTGCGTGCTGCTGCCGATCATCACGTTCGCGATGGCGTACATGATCGTCGACATCCCCAAGCCAGGGGACATCCGGACCAATCAGGTGTCGACGATTCTCGCCAGCGACGGCAGCGAGCTGGCCAAGATCGTCCCGCCCGAGGGCAACCGGGTCGACGTCACCATCGACCAGATCCCGGTCCAGGTCCGCAACGCGGTGATGGCCGCCGAGGACCGCGATTTCTACACCAACCCCGGCTTCTCGTTCACCGGCTTCGCGCGGGCGTTCAAGAACAACATCTTCGGCGGCGATCTGCAGGGCGGCTCGACGATCACCCAGCAGTACGTCAAGAACGCCCTCGTCGGCGATGCCCGCTCGGGTGTCGGCGGCATGGTGCGTAAGGCCAAGGAGCTCGTCATCTCCACGAAGATGACGGGCGAGTGGTCCAAGGACCAGATCCTGCAGTCCTACCTGAACATCATCTACTTCGGGCGCGGTGCGTATGGCATCTCGGCGGCGTCGACGGCCTACTTCGGCAAGCCGGTCGATCAGCTGAACGTCGCCGAGGGCGCTCTGCTCGCGGCGCTCATCCAGCAGCCGTCGGCTCTGGATCCGGCCGTCGACCCGGCGGGTTCGGCCGAGCGCTGGAACTGGGTGCTCGACGGCATGGTCCGCATGGGCGCGCTGTCCCCGAACGACCGCGCCCAGCAGGTGTTCCCGCCGACGGTGCCGCCGGAGCAGGCCCGCGCGCAAAATCAGACGACCGGGCCCAACGGCCTGATCGAGCGTCAGGTCACCCGGGAACTGATGGATTTGTTCAACATCGACGAGCAAACCCTGAACACCGAGGGCCTGCAGGTCACCACCACGATCGACCCCAAGGCGCAGAAGGCCGCCGAGGACGCGGTCGCGGAGTACATGGACGGCCAGGATCCGGACATGCGGACCGCCATCGCGTCGGTCGATCCCAAGACCGGGGGCGTGCGGGCCTACTACGGCGGTTCGGACGCCAACGGCTTCGACTTCGCACAGGCGGGCCTGCCGACGGGATCGTCGTTCAAGGTCTTCGCCCTCGTCGCGGCGCTGGAGCAGGGCATCGGCCTCGGATACCAGGTGGACAGCTCGCCGGTCGAGGTCAACGGCATCAAGATCACCAACGTCGAGGGCGAGGGCTGCGGCACCTGCAACATCGCCCAGGCGCTGAAGATGTCGCTCAACACCAGCTACTACCGGTTGATGCTGAAGCTGAAGAACGGCCCGCAGGACGTCGCCGACGCGGCGCACGCGGCCGGCGTCGCGGAGAGCTTCCCCGGTGTGGACCACACCCTGTCCGAGGACGGCAAGGGCGGCCCGCCGAACAACGGCGTGGTGCTGGGCCAGTACCAAACCCGCGTCATCGACATGGCCTCGGCGTACGCCACGCTGGCCAATTCCGGGGTCTACCACCGGCCGCACTTCATCCAGAAGGTGGTCCGCTCCGACGGCCAGGTGCTGTTCGACGCGTCCCAGCAGAACGACCCGGGCGAGCAGAAGATCCCCAAGGACGTCGCCGACAACGTCACCGCGGCGATGCAGCCGATCGCGTCCTACTCCAGGGGCCATGGCCTGGCCGGCGGGCGCCCGTCGGCGGCCAAGACCGGCACCAACCAGCTCGGTGACACCGACAGCAACCGCGACGCGTGGATGGTGGGTTACACCCCGTCGCTGTCCACCGCGGTGTGGGTCGGCACCACCGAGGGCACCAAGCCGCTGGTGAACAAGTCGGGTGGCTCGGTGTACGGCTCGGGCCTGCCGTCGGACATCTGGAAGTCCACGATGGACGGCGCGCTGCAGGGCACCGACGTCGAGACGTTCCCCAAGCCGACGGAGATCGGCGGTTACGCGGGTCCGCCCGTCGCACCCCCGCCACCTCCGCCTCCGCCGCCCCCGCCATCGGAGACGGTGATCCAACCGACGATCGAGTTGGGTCCGGGTATCACCATCCCGTTCGGACCGCCAACCACGATCACCGCGCCTCCGCCTCCGCCGGCGCCTGGTGATCCGAACGCGGTCACCCCCACGGCCACAGCCCCGCCACCTCCGCCGTGACCGGGCAGGACCCGAGTCGGTCGACGGTGTCCCCGTACCCGCTGGCCGATGATCTGCGCAGCGACGACGACCGCGACTTGCCCAGCCGGACGGACACCATCGGCGCGGCGCTGTCGGGTGTCATCGGCGGTCCGGTGGGCCGGCACGCTCTGATCGGCCGGGCGCGCTTCCTGACCCCGCTGCGCGCGATGCTGATGATCGCGCTGGTGTTCCTTGCGCTCGGATATACGACGAAGGCTGCCTGCCTGCAGTCGACGGGCGCCGGACCGGCCGATCAGCGGGTCGCCGTCTGGGAGAACCAGCGGGCCTACTACGAGTTCTGCTATTCCGACACCGTGCCGCTGTACACCGCGGAGTTGTTGAACCAGGGCAAGTTTCCGTACAAGTCGTCGTGGGTCGAGAAGGACTCCTCGGGTGCCCCGCAGGTGCAGTACGACGGCAGCCCGGCGATCAGGTACATGGAGTATCCGGTGCTGACCGGGCTCTACCAGTACGTGTCGATGGCATTGGCGAAGACCTACACCGCGCTGACGAAGCTGATCTCCATCCCCGTGGTTGCCGAGGTGGTGATGTTCTTCGACATCGCCGCGTTCGGTCTGGCACTGGCGTGGCTCGCGACGGTATGGGCGACGGCGCGGCTGGCCGGCCGGCGGATCTGGGACGCCGCGCTGGTGGCGGCCTCGCCGCTGCTGATCTTCCAGATCTTCACCAACTTCGATGCGCTGGCCACCGCGTGCGCAGCGGGTGCGATGCTGGCGTGGGCCCGGCGGCGACCGGCCTTGGCAGGCGCGCTCATCGGCATCGGGGTGGCGCTCAAGCTCTATCCGCTGCTGTTGCTGGCGCCGCTCTTGATCCTCGGCGTGCGCACGGGCCGGTTGCGCGAGGTCGGCAAGACGGCCGGCACCGCGGTGGTGACGTGGCTGGTGGTCAATCTGCCGATCATGGTGCTGTATCCGCGGGGTTGGTCGGAGTTCTTCCGGCTCAACACCCGCCGCGGTGACGACATGGACTCGATATACAACGTGGTGAAGTCCTTCACTGGGTGGCGGGGTTTCGATACGGGCCTGGGGTTCTGGGAGCCACCGTCGGTCACCAACACCGTGACCGCGCTGCTGTTCGGCGTCTGCCTGTGCGGAATCGCATACGTCGGGCTGACGGCCCGGCAGCGGCCCCGGGTGGCCCAGCTGGCGTTCCTCGTCGTTGCGGCGTTCCTGTTGACCAACAAGGTGTGGAGTCCGCAGTATTCGCTGTGGCTGGTGCCGCTGGCGGTGCTGGCCCTGCCGCAGCGCCGAATCCTGTTGGCGTGGATGACGATCGACGCACTGGTCTGGGTGCCCAGGATGCTCTACCTGTTCGGCGAGCAGAAGATGGGACTGCCCCAGCAGTGGTTCACCACCACGGTCCTGCTGCGTGACATCGCAGTGATCGCCTTGTGTGCCCTGGTGATTCGTCAGATCTACCGACCCGAACTGGATCTCGTCCGGCACGGCGGGCGGGTGGACGACCCGTCGGGCGGGGTGTTCGAGGGTGCGGCCGACGCCCCGCCGAGATGGCTGCCCGCGCGACTGCGGCCGCCGGTGCCGGTGCCGGTCGTGCGTGCCGAGAAGGAGTTGATGCCGACGTGACCGACCTCGAGTTCAGCGATTCGATCGTGGTGGACCTAGACCCGGAGCGGCTCTACGCGCTGGTCTCCGACGTCACCAGGATGGGCGAGTGGAGTCCGCAGTGCCGGGCCTGCTGGTGGGACGACGGCGCCGGTCCGACGGTGGGCTCGTACTTCACCGGTCGCAACGACGACGGCAAGCGCATCTGGGAGACCCGCAGCCGGGTGGTGGCCGCCGAGCCGGGCCGCGAGTTCGCCTGGGTGGTCAACGACGGCTGGGTGCGCTGGGGCTTCGGCATGGAGCCGGTCGACGGTGGCAGCCGCCTGACCGAGTCGTGGGCGTTCCTGCCCGCGGGCATCGAGGGCTTCCACGGCCGATTCGGCGAGGACGCGCAGCGGCAGATCGAGATCCGTTCGGCGGCGGCCCACGCCGGCATCCCCGTCACGTTGGCGGCCATCAAGCGGACCGCCGAGGGCGGCTGAGCGCCGCGATTTCGCAGCTCAGGCGGTTCTGCTGTAACCTTGCCGGGTTGCCGACGCAGGCGACCCTCCTGCCACGGACAGTCCGTGGCCGCACACGACCATAGGAGGTGATGGGTTCCACATGCGTCCATACGAAATCATGGTCATCCTCGACCCCACGCTCGACGAGCGCACTGTTGCTCCGTCGCTGGAGACGTTCCTGAACGTCATCCGCAAGGACGGTGGCACGGTCGAGAAGATCGACATCTGGGGCCGGCGCCGGTTGGCGTACGAGATCCTCAAGCACCCCGAGGGCATCTATGCCGTCATCGACGTGAAGGCCGAACCGGCCACGGTGTCCGAGCTGGATCGCCAGCTCAGCCTGAACGAGTCCGTCCTGCGGACCAAGGTGATGCGGACCGACAAGCACTGAGCCCAACTGGGCAGTGCACGTCGTAGCGCTTCCGTAGGCTCGCTGACGACCCGCTCCGAAGCGAGCCGTACGGCGCCGAGCCCCTCGCGCGAAGAGCCAACTACACAGGAGGATCCCGTGGCTGCTGGTGATACCAACCTCACCATCGTCGGAAACCTGACCGCCGATCCCGAACTGCGGTTCACGCCGTCCGGGGCGGCCGTCGCCAACTTCACGGTGGCGTCGACACCTCGGATGATGGACCGTCAGACCAACGAGTGGAAAGACGGCGACCCGCTGTTCATGCGGTGCAGCATTTGGCGTGAGGCTGCCGAGAACGTTGCCGAAAGCCTCACTCGCGGTTCGCGGGTCATCGTCACCGGCCGGCTCAAGCAGCGGTCGTACGAGACCCGCGAGGGCGAGAAGCGCACGGTCGTCGAGCTCGAGGTCGACGAGATCGGCCCTTCACTGCGGTATGCGACGGCCAAGGTCAACAAGGCCAGCCGTAGCGGCGGTGGCGGAGGCGGCTTCGGTGGCGGCGGCGGGGGCTCACGCCCGGCGCCGTCCGGCGGCGCTCCTGCCGACGACCCGTGGGGCAGTGCCCCGGCTTCGGGCTCGTTCAGCGGAGCCGACGAAGAACCTCCCTTCTGAACCAATTGATTTCCTAGTACTGAGAAAGAGATAGACATGGCCAAGTCCTCCTCTACCAAGAGGCGCCCGGCTCCCGAAAAGCCGGTCAAGACTCGCAAGTGCGCGTTCTGCTCCAAGAAGGGGCAGACCATCGACTACAAGGACACCGCGTTGCTGCGGACCTACATCAGCGAGCGCGGCAAGATCCGTGCCCGCCGGGTCACCGGCAACTGCGTGCAGCACCAGCGCGACATCGCGATCGCGGTCAAGAACGCCCGCGAGGTGGCTCTGCTGCCGTTCAGCGCGGCGTCGCGCTAGACCGGAACGGAAAGACACTCACATGAAACTGATTCTCACCGCTGAGGTCGACCACCTGGGTTCAGCTGGCGACACCGTCGAAGTGAAGGACGGCTACGGGCGTAACTACCTGCTGCCGCGTGGCATGGCGATCGTGGCGTCGCGTGGCGCCGAGCGTCAGGCCGAGGAGATCCGTCGGGCCCGCGAGGTGAAGACCATTCGCGACCTGGATCACGCCAAGGAGCTCAAGACGGCGATCGAGGGCCTCGGCCCCGTATCGCTGCCGGTGCGCACCGCTGGCGCGGGCAAGCTGTTCGGTTCCGTGACGCCCGCCGACATCGTGGCGGCCATCAAGAAGGCCGGCGGCCCGAGCCTCGAGAAGAGGGTCGTGGACCTGCCCAAGGCGCACATCAAGAAGATCGGCTCGCACGCAGTCGACGTGCGGCTGCACCCCGAGGTCAACGTCGTCGTGACCGTGGACGTCGTCGCCGGATAATAACCTCAGCGTAAATACGCCCGGGTGGAGGACCTGATCACCTCCGCCCGGGCGTTGCTGTGTGCACTGGCGAATTTCGCCGGCCATTCTGGCTCTAGCGAACCTAACCGACTGTTAACCTGCACGGTCCAAATGGGCAACACAACACGCCCGAGACGGCAACCCCGGCCGACACGCCGGGGCAATTCGCATCCACAAGTGGCCGGCTTGCCGGTATGGCTCTCAACTGCGGTGATCTCGAATGCCGAACTGGTTGTGCACGAGTTGTACCCAAGGGCTCAACACAGTCCACCAAGCCTATCCACACGCCATCCACGAGTTCATCCACAGGGCTCGCTTGCATCCCCCTCAGCAACGTCTAGCGTGAGCCGTCGCAAGTAGATCTTCCGATGGTTGTCGGGGGGCCGGCCTACTCTGCCGGGCGAGTCGGTCGAATGGCTGTTCGATGTCGTGTGAAGATGTTGGGGGAGGTGGGAAGCTTCGTGGCTGTCGTCGATGATCTGGGTCGGCCGGGCGGTCATTCGGGGGTTCGTGCGCAGGAGGACGGACCGCCGCCCAGCGAGGACTACGGCCGCCAGCCTCCCCAGGACCTCGCTGCCGAACAGTCCGTACTCGGCGGCATGCTGCTGTCCAAGGACGCCATCGCCGACGTCCTCGAGCGGCTGCGGCCCGGCGACTTCTACCGCCCTGCGCACCAGAGCGTGTACGACGCCATCCTCGATCTGTATGGCCGGGGCGAGCCCGCCGACGCCATCACCGTCTCCGCCGAACTGGACCGTCGCGGACTGCTCAAGCGGGTAGGCGGAGCGCCCTACCTACACACCCTGATCTCCACCGTGCCGACCGCGGCCAACGCCGGCTTCTACGCGGGCATCGTCGCCGAGAAGTCCCTGCTGCGGCGCCTCGTGGAGGCCGGTACGCGCGTGGTGCAGTACGGCTACGCCGGGGCCGAGGGTTCGGACGTCGCCGAGGTCGTCGACCGCGCACAGGCCGAGATCTACGACGTCACCGAGCGGCGCACCCGGGAGGACTTCACGGTCCTGGAGGATTTGCTGCAGCCGACGATGGACGAGATCGACGCGATCGCGTCCCAGGGCGGTATCTCCCGCGGCGTGCCCACCGGGTTCGCCGACCTGGACGAGGTGACCAACGGGCTGCATCCGGGTCAGATGATCGTCGTCGCGGCGCGACCCGGCGTGGGCAAGGCCCTGGCCGTGGACACCCCGCTGCCAACGCCGACCGGGTGGACGACGATGGGGGAGGTTCAGCCGGGGGATCAACTGGTGGGCCCCGACGGGCGCCCGACCCGCGTCGTGGCGGCGACCGAGGTGATGCCCGGGCGTCCCTGCTTTGAGGTCGAGTTCTCCGACGGCACGATCATCGTCGCCGACGAGCAGCACCAGTGGTTGACGGACGATCGTGCCTCACGCAGGTCGGCGCAGGCCGCGGCCGCCGGTTACAACCGACACGAGAGCCAGCGCACGTTTGCAGCGGTCCGCACCACACGCCAGATCGCGGAAACATTGCGTTGCCCGACGGTCGATCGGCGGCTCAATCATTCGGTCACCAACAGCGCGCCCCTTCAGGGAGCCAGTCGCGAATTACTGGTCCCGCCTTACACGTTGGGCGCCTGGCTCGGCGACAGCACCTCCGCCTGCGCTCAGATCACCAGCGCGGATCCCGAGATCGTCGTTCGCATCGAGTCCGAGGGCGTAGTGGCCCGCAGGTCGTCAACCGCCAAGTATCGCTATCAGCTGGTCCTGCCCGACGCGCCCGAGGTCGAGGCGCGCAAGTGCGTCGTGTGTGGAGCGGTCTTCATGCCTCGGACCAGCCAAGTGCGGACGTGTGGCCGCAGCTGCGGTGGTCGCGCGCGGTTCCTCTCCGAACCGGTGCCGGAGCCACGATGCACGCGGTGCGGTGAACCGTCCAGCGGTCTTCTCCTGTGCGAGGCGTGCCGCAACGCGGTGGGCACCGTGCAGGCGCGACTTCGCACCTTGGGCGTACTGGGAGACAAGCACATTCCGATCGGCTATTTGCGGGCATCGGAAGACCAGCGGCGGGCTCTGCTCGCCGGCCTGCTCGACACCGACGGCACCGTCACCGCCGGCGGGTCCGTTCAGTTCTCGGTGACCAATCGACGTCTGGCGGCCGACGTCGCCGAATTGGTCGTCAGCTTGGGTTACCGCTGCCAGACGTCGACCAAGAGGGTCCGCGGCCGGACGGACGCGTCGTCGACTGCGTACACGCTGACGTTCGCCACCGAAGACGATGTCTTCGGGCTGCATCGAAAGGCATTGCTGCACAAGGAACGCCGCGCCGCGGTGAACACGGCTCGATCTGGTTCGCGGTTCATCGTCGACGTGCGGGCAGTCGAGAGCGTGCCCGTGCGCTGCGTCGAAGTGGACAACGCCAGTCACATGTACCTGGCCAGCCGGGCCATGGTGCCGACCCACAACTCGACCCTCGGTCTCGACTTCTTGCGGTCGTGCTCGATCAAGAACCGGATGCCAAGCATCGTGTTCTCGTTGGAGATGAGCAAGCCCGAGATCGTCATGCGGCTGTTGTCGGCCGAGGCGAAGATCAAGCTGGCCGACATGCGTTCGGGTCGGATGACCGACGACGACTGGACGCGGCTGGCGAGGCGCATGAGTGAGATCAGCGAGGCGCCGCTCTACATCGACGACTCGCCGAACCTGACGATGATGGAGATCCGCGCCAAGGCCCGCCGGCTCCACCAGAAGGTAGAGCTGCGATTGATCGTCATCGACTACCTGCAGCTGATGACCTCTGGCAAGAAGGTCGAGTCGCGCCAGCAGGAAGTCTCCGAATTGTCCCGGCAGATCAAGCTTCTCGCCAAGGAGCTGGAGGTTCCGGTGGTGGCGATGAGCCAGCTGAACCGTGGCCCGGAGCAGCGCACCGACAAGAAGCCGATGCTCTCGGACCTTCGTGAATCGGGATCCATCGAGCAGGACGCCGACATGGTCGTGCTGCTGCATCGCCCCGATGCGTTCGAGCGCGACGATCCCCGCGGCGGCGAGGCCGACCTCATCATCGCCAAACACCGTGCGGGACCGACGAAGACGATCACCGTGGCGCATCAGCTGCACCTGTCGAAGTTCGTGGACATGGCGCGCTAGTTGTTCTTCACGGGCAGGTTGTGAACGCTGAGGCGTTCGATGGGTGACTTGCCGCCGATGCCGGTGTGGGGTCGATGGTGATTGTAGAGAT
>NZ_JAWQPU010000015.1:0-66597 GCF_033741125.1 Mycolicibacterium sichuanense
GTCGGCGACGGCGTCGTAGGCGGCCCGCATCGCGGCGATCGCCTCGACCACGGCCCCCGAACTCATAGTCGAATACTAGTTCGAACCACCGACATAACCGGGTGAAACCTCTCTCCAACAGGAGAATTCGCTCAAAGACTCAAGGTCAAGGGCGTCGCCGGCGAACGCGAAACGATGTCGCGGCTAGTACACGTCGCGCACGTAGCGCTTGGCGGCGACGAGTTCGCGCTTGTAGTCGTGGGCGTGCTCGTGCGACAGCCCTCCATGCCGACGGATGATCGTCGTCAGCGTCTCGTCGACGTCCTTGGCCATCCTGGTGGCGTCACCGCAGACGTAGAAGTGCGCGCCGTCCTCCAGCCAGCGCCACACGTCGGCGCCGTAGTCCAGCATCTTGTGCTGCACGTACACCCGTTCGGGCTGATCGCGCGAGAAGGCCAGATCCAGTCTGCTGAGCAGGCCGTCGCTGACCATGTCCTCCAGGTCTTCTCGGTAGTAGTAGTTCTCGGCTCGGTGCTGGTCGCCGAAGAACAGCCAGTTGCGTCCCTGGTGCCCGAGCGCGCGACGCTCCTGCAGGAAGCCACGGAACGGGGCGATGCCGGTGCCGGGTCCGACCATGATCATCGGCGCCGATCCGTCCTCGGGCGGTCGGAAGTGCGGTGACGGTTGGAGGAACACCGGTGCGTGCGACGCGCGGTCGGCCAGGAAGGTCGACGACACGCCGCCACGCTCGGCACCGCGCGCGCTGCGGTAGCGCACCACCGACACGGTCAGCTGAACCTCGTTGGGACTCACCAGCGGACTCGACGAGATCGAGTACGACCGTGGCGTCAGCCGAACCAGCGCGTCCAGCCACTCGCCTGGGTCGGCGCGCACCGCGAACTGCTCGACCACGTCGAGCGCATTGCGGCCCTGCAACCATTCGTCGCGTTCCGGTCTCGGTGCCCGCAGCACCTTGGTGGCCGCGCGGTCGGCGCACCGCTCGGCGACGAAGCTAAGCAGGTTCGGGGTCACCCGGCAGACGTCGAACGACGTGCTCAGCGCCTCCCGCAGCGGAACCTCTCGGCCGTCGACCTCGACCAGCGACGTGCCGGCGAGCCCGGTGGCCGCCAGCCACGCGTCGACCACACGCGCGTCGTTGGTGACGAACACCCCCAGGGAATCGCCCACCGCGTAGTCCAGCCGCTGCTCGGAGACGTCGAAACCGAACTGCCGCACCTCCTTCGACGCGGTCCGCGGGGTCAGCTCGACGTTGCGGCACAGCGGTACCTCGACCGGGTTGGTACGGGTGAAGCGCGCCGGCGCAGCCTTCGCGGGCGGTGCCGCCGGGATCCGAGGCGATGGTGCGACGAGCTCGCCGAGCTTCGCCGCCCACCGCGCCATCGGCTCGTCGTCGAACGCTTCGCACTCGGCGCGGTCGATCAATCGGGTCGCACCGAGGTCTGCCAGCCTGTGATCGAGGGACTTGGCGTGGCCGCAGAACTCGTCGTAGGACCGGTCGCCGATGCCCAGCACTGCGTAGCGGACGCCGTCGAGGGCCGGTGCGTCCTCAGCCCCGAGCCGGCCCCAGAAGTCGGTTCCGTTGTCGGGCGGGCCGCCGTCACCGAACGTGCTGGTGACGATCACCACGTCACCCGCGGCAACCAGGTCCTCGACCGAGGCGTCGTCCATGTTCACCAGCCGCGCCCCGCCGAGGCCGTCGGCGACCGTGCTGGCGAAGCCCTCGGCGTTGCCGGTCTGCGAGGCCCACAGCACCAACGGTCCGGTGGCGGGGTCCGCGTCGGCCGGAACCCGCGAGTGCGTCCCCGCCAGCAGGCCGTCGACCCACAGCCGTACCTCCCGGCGGACCGGTGCAGAGCCCGGCAGGACGGGGACACCCGACGCTCCCCCGGTGACGCCGGTGAAGAAACCTGCGAGATAGGTCTTCTCGTCATCCTCGAGCACCGGCGCGACGACGCCCTCGAGCCCCAGCCCGTCGGGGACCGGTGCGTCCACCGGCAGCGGCCGCAACGCCACCGCGCACACCTTGAACTCCGGCTGCAGGGACACCGGGTCGACGGCGTCGTTGGTGAGGGCGTTGATCGCGAGGTGCTCGCCCTGCTCGTCGTTCCAGTGGAACGGGACGAAGCAGTTGCCCTGACGCACCCGGTCGGTAACCACCGCCGGCAGCACCGCCCTGCCGCGGCGTGAGACCAGCTCGACGGGCTGGCCGTCGCGCATGCCCTGCGCCGCCGCGTCGTCGGGGTGGATCTCGACGAACGGGCCGGAATCGAGCTTGCTGAGCTTGGCGACCTTGCCCGTCTTGGTCATCGTGTGCCACTGGTGTTGCAGGCGACCGGTATTGAGCACCACCGGGTAGTCGTCGTCGGGCAGTTCGCGGGCGTCCATGTGCGGGCGGGGATGGAACACCGCCCGCCGCGACGGCGTCGGGAACGCCAGCCGCGGCCGATGACCGTGCTGGTCGACGAACGGGTGCTGGCTGATGCCGTCGTTGAGGTAGCGGATCGGATGCCGGTCGGCGGATCCACCCGGTTCATCCGGCGGCGGAGCGGGCCATTGCACGGGGGTCTGCCGCAGGCGTTCGTGGGTGACCCCGCGCAGGTCGTAACCCGTGCGCGGATTGGAGAATTCGCGGATCTCGTCGAAGACCTCGGCGCTGCTGGTGAAGGCGAAGTCCTCGGCGAAGCCGAGATGCGCGGCGACCTGACAGATCAGCTGCCAGTCGGGGCGCGCCTCCCCCTTGGGGTTGACGGACTGCCGAAGCAGGGTGAGGTTGCGTTCTGAGTTGACCATCACCGCCTCGGTCTCGGCCCACAGGGCGGCCGGCAGGATGACGTCGGCGTACCGGTTGGTGGCGGTCGACCGGTAGGCATCCTGGGTTATCACCAGCTCGGCGGCCTGCAGCCCCGCGATGACGGTTTCCCGGTTGGCGACAGTGGCAACGGGATTGGTGCAGATGATCCAGCACGCCTTGATCTCACCGTCGGCCATCCGCGTGAACATGTCGATGGTGCCCGGCCCGACCTCGGTTCGGATGGTGCCGGGCGGTAGGTTCCACACGCGCTCCACGAAGGCCCGGTCCTCGGCCGAGGTGACCGCACGCTGACCGGGCAGACCCGGCCCCATGTACCCCATCTCGCGGCCGCCCATCGCGTTGGGCTGGCCGGTGAGCGACATCGGCCCGCTGCCCGGCCGGCAGATGGCTCCGGTCGCTAGGTGCAGGTTGCAGATGGCATTGGTGTTCCAGGTACCGTGCGTGCTCTGGTTCAGGCCCATCGTCCAACACGTCATCCACTCCCCCGCCTCGGCGATCATCGCTGCGGCAGTGCGGATGTCGGCCTCGGCCAGGCCGGTGATACCAGCCACCACGTCGGGTGGGTAGTCGGCGAGGAATCCCGGCATGCCGTCCCAGCCCTCGGTGTGCTCGGCGATGAAGTCCGCGTCGACGTCCCCGTTCTCGACGAGCAGGTGCAGCAGCCCATTGAGCAGTGCCAGGTCGGTGCCTGGCTTGATCTGCAGGAAGAGGTCGGCCTTCTCCGCGGTGGTGGTGCGGCGAGGGTCGACGACCACGAGCTTGGCGCCCGCCTTGAGCCGGTCGACCATTCGCAGGTAGAGGATCGGGTGGCAGTCGGCCATGTTCGAGCCGATGACGAAGAACAGGTCGGTGGCGTCGAAGTCGGCATAGGAGCCCGGTGGCCCGTCGGCACCGAGGGACTGCTTGTAGCCCGTGCCCGCGCTGGCCATGCAGAGCCGGGAGTTCGATTCGATGTGCACCGTGCGCAGGAACCCCTTGGCCAGCTTGGTCGCCAGATACTGTGCCTCGATGGACATCTGGCCCGACACGTAGAGCGCGACGGCGTCGGGTCCGTGTTCGGCCACGATGGCCTTCAACCGCGTCGCGGCCTCGGCGATCGCGTCGTCCACCGGGGTGGGCACGGCGTCACCGCCACGGTCGGTGCGGACCATGGCGGTGACGAGCCGGTCGCCATCGGCGGCCATCATCTCGGCGTGTGTCGCACCCTTGGTGCACAACCGGCCGAAGTTGGTCGGGTGCAGCTTGTCTCCGGAAACCCTGGCGATGACCTGCGCGCCGCTCGCGGCGTCGGTGCGGGTCTGGACCTCGATGCCACAGCCCACACCGCAGTACGAGCACGCGGTTCGGGTGGTGACGGTCACGTCGATCAGCCGGCGCCCACGGTGGCGGGTTCGCGCCCGACGTCCTCACCGGTGACGGCCCTGACCGACTTCATCCGCAGGAACACGAACCAGGTGACGATCGCGCAGACCACGTAGAAGCCAAGGAAGACCCAGAATGCGTTGGTCGCCGACTTGGCTGCGCCCACGTAGGACACCCGCAGCGCGATGTTGATGAACACCCCGCCCAGTGCCCCGACTGCGCCGGCGAACCCGATCAGGGCGCCGGACATCCTCCGGGACCAGGCGGCCTTCTCCTCGTCGGTCAAACCGTTCTCGTCCTGCGCCTTGGCCTCGAAGATCGACGGGATCATCTTGTACGTCGACCCGTTGCCGATCCCGGACAGGACGAACAGCAGGATGAATCCGGTGACGTAGCCGGCCATTTGCCCACCGGTGGGCGCGCCCTTCATGCCGTCGTCGATCATGCCGGTGCTCACCAGGATGCCGGCGGCGAAGATCATCGCGACGAACGTGTACAGGGTGATCTTGCCGCCGCCGATGCGATCGGCCAGCTTGCCGCCGATCGGACGGGAGATCGAGCCGAGCAGCGGCCCGAGGAAGGAGATCTGCGCCGCGTGCAGGGATGCCTGCGCCGCGGTGTCACCGCCGGCGAGGTAGTTGATCTGCAGCACCTGGCCAAAGGCGAACGAGAAGCCGATGAACGAGCCGAACGTACCGATGTAGAGGAAGCTCATCACCCAGGAGTGCTTGTAGCGCAACGCTTCCGCCAGTGCGCCGAAGTTGGACTTCTGGTTGCGCAGGTTGTCCATGAAGAACGCCGCACCCAGGGCGGCGCAAGCGATCAGCACCAGGTAGATGGCGCAGACGATCTCCGGTGCGGTGTTGCTCACGGTCGCGATGACCAGCAGACCCAGCAGCTGGATGACCGGCACGCCGATGTTGCCACCGCCGGCGTTGAGCCCCAGCGCCCACCCCTTGAGCCGCTGTGGATAGAACGCGTTGATGTTGGTCATCGACGAGGCGAAGTTGCCGCCGCCGAATCCGGCGAACGCCGCGACCACCATGAACGTGGTGTAGGAGGTGCCCGGGTGCTTCATCACGTACCAGGTGAGCAACGTGGGGATCAGCAGCAGCAGGGCGCTGACGATGGTCCAGTTGCGGCCACCGAACTTCGCAGGGGCGACGGTGTACGGGATTCGCATGAACGCGCCGACCAGGGTCGGCATGGCCACCAGGTAGAACTTGCCCGCAGCGTCGATGTGATAGACGTTCTGCGGCATGAACAGCACCATCACCGACCAGATCGACCAGATCGAGAATCCGACGTGCTCGGCGACGATCGACCAGATCAGATTGCGCCGGGCGATGGCCTTTCCGCCCGCCTCCCAGGCCGCCACGTCCTCGGCATCCCAGTGTTCGATGTCGCGGCTTCGCCGCGGGTGTTCGACGTTACGGCTTCGCCGCGGCTTCTTGGTCTCGTGGTCATCGATGGATGTCGACATCATCGCCCTTCAGGGTCGGATCGTTGCTGGTGTCCGCGACGTCGCGAACGCATGCGACATGTCTACGGCGAGACCGTTCCCCATCGGTTGCGCTCCGATGACCGTCGTGTCAAGAGCGGCTCACCTACCGTGACGTCGACGGGTGCGAAACGGGATTCACGGCGGAATCGTGGAGGAAACGAAACCGAAACACTTGGACCCAATCGTTGAGACATGAGCGACGGCAGCACGTCCCGGTTCCTGCAGGGTGCATTCGAATTCCACGGCAAGGGCCTGGATGCCCCCGTACCCATCGACGAATCGCTACGGTACGTCGTGCCCGCGGGCGCCGTCACGCAGCCCGTGTACTTCCGCGGCGGCAACTCCACCGACGACATGGTGACGGTGGTGCTGTACCGCGACGGTGTGCCGATGCGGTACTTCCCCATCGGCGCCAAGGGCGCTACCCACGTCGCTCTGCGCGTGGTGGAGGACCTCCTCGGCGACACCGTACTGGAGCTGTACGTCGCCGCCCCCGACGGTTGCGCCGGCACCGTGGTGGTCGACTTCGGCATGGTGGAGATCTGATGCCGAAGCTGGTGGTGGTCGGCAACGGCATGGCGGGCGTGCGCGCCATCGAGGAGGTGCTCGCCCGTGGTGGCGGCGAGCAGTTCGACATCACCGTCTTCGGCGACGAACCCTACGGCAACTACAACCGCATCCTGCTGTCGAATGTGCTTGCCGGTAGCGATGATCCAGCCGAGATCTATCTCAATCAGCTCGACTGGTACGGACAGAACGGCATCGACCTGCGGGCCGGGGTCCGCGTCGTGCGGCTGGACACCTTTGCGCATCTGGCCCACGCCGACGACGGCAGCACGGTGCGCTACGACAAGCTGATCCTGGCGACCGGAAGCCGGTCGTTCTTCCCGCCGATGACGGGGCTATGGGCCGACGACAAGACCCTGACCGACGGCGTGTTCGGCTTCCGTACCCTCGACGACACCGCGTCGATGATCGCCGAGGCAGCCACCAGGACCAGGGCCGTGGTCATCGGGGGTGGTCTGCTGGGGCTCGAGGCCGCCCGCGGTCTGCAGAATCGCGGGCTCACCGTCGACGTGGTGCACTCGGGGCCGGTGCTGATGAACGCCCAGCTCGACGATCTCGCGGGCGCGATCCTGCGAAAGTCGGTGGAGAACCTGGGAATCGGGGTGCTACTGAACAAGCGCACCACCGGCGTGGTCGTCGAGGACGGCCGGTTGGCAGGTGTCACGTTCGCCGACGGGGAGCGGCTCGACTGCGACATGCTGGTGATCGCCGCCGGTATCCGGCCCAACGTCGGCCTCGCCCAGCGGGCCGGCCTGACCGTCGAGCGCGCCATCGTGACCGACGACCACATGCGCTCGGTCGACGACGACGACGTGTACGTCGTCGGCGAGTGTGCTCAGCACCGCGGCCAGGTCTACGGGCTGGTGGCCCCCCTCTGGGAGCAGGCAAAGGTGCTGGCCGACCACCTTACCGGCACCAATCCCGCTGCCGCATACCATGGTTCACGGGTCGCCACCAAGCTCAAGGTGGCCGGGGTCGACGTCGCCGCGATGGGCGTGAAGGCCCCCGAACGCGACGACGACGAGTTCGTCCAGTACTCCGAGCCCCGGCACGGGGTGTACAAGACCGTGGTCATCCGCGACGGCAAGCTGGTCGGCGCCACCCTGGTCGGCGACGTCAGCAAGGTGTCGTTCCTCACCCAGGCCTTCGACAGCGGACTGCCCCTGCCCGACGAACGGGTGTCGCTGATGTTCGACATCGGGACCCCGGACGTGGGCGTCGGCGTCGGCGAGCTGTCCGACGACGCCCAGGTCTGCAACTGCAACGGCGTCTCCAAGGGCGCCCTGACGGCATGCGTGGCGGCCGGTGAGACCTCGGTATCGGGGGTGATGGCGAAGACCAAGGCCGGCAAGGGTTGTGGATCCTGCAAGGAGCTCGTCGGGCAGATCGTCGAGTGGGCGGCGGGCGGCAACGTGACCGAGGACCCGTCGGCCAACTGGTACGTGCCCGGCGTGCCCTACCCCAAGCCGGAGCTGATGCGGCTGATCCGGGAACTCCAATTGCATTCCGTGTCATCGGTCTTCGCGGCGCTGGCACCCGACGGCCGGCCGCACGCCGGCTCGAAGATGGCGCTGTCGTCGCTGTTGGAGATGATGTGGGGCGCGGAGTTCGTCGACGAGAGCGACGCCCGCTTCATCAACGACCGCGTGCACGCCAACATCCAGCGCGACGGCACGTTCTCGGTGGTGCCGCAGATGAAGGGCGGCGTCACCGATTCCCATCAGCTGCGCCGGATCGCCGACGTCGCCGACAAGTACCAGATCCCGATGATCAAGCTGACCGGCGGCCAGCGCATCGACCTGCTCGGTGTCCGCAAGGAGGACCTGCCCGCGGTGTGGAGCGATCTCGACATGCCGTCGGGGTACGCCTACGGCAAGAGCTTCCGCACCGTCAAGACGTGCGTCGGCAGTGACTTCTGCCGCTTCGGCGTCGGCGACTCGACGGCGCTGGGGATCGCCATCGAGGAGCGGTATCAGGGGCTGGCCAGCCCGGCCAAGATGAAGCTTGCCGTCACCGGTTGCCCGCGCAACTGCGCCGAGGCGCTGTGCAAGGACCTCGGGGTCGTCGCCGTCGACGGCGGGCGGTGGGAGATCTACGTCGGCGGTGCGGCGGGAGCCCACATTCGCAAGGGCGACCTGCTGGCCACCGTCGACGGACCCGACGAGGTCATGACACTGACGGGACGGTTCCTGCAGTACTACCGCGAGAACGCCAACTGGCTGGAGCGTACCTACGCCTGGGTGCCTCGGGTCGGCATCGACACGATCCGGGCCGTGGTCGTCGACGACGCCGAGGGCCTGGCCGCCGAGCTGGATGCCGCGATGGCAAGGTCCGTTGCGGCCTACCGTGATCCGTGGCAGGACGGCAAGGAGCCGGCGACCGAGGGACAGTTCCGGTCGTCGCTGCCGTTGCTACCGTTGCCGCAGGTTCCGGTCCGATGAAGGGACGACTGCGATGACCGACGTCACGGTCGGCCACGTCGACGAGATCCCGGTCGGCCAGGGCCGCACGTTCGCCATCGACGGCGAGCAGATCGCGGTGTACCGGATGCGGGATGGATCATTGCGCGCCCTCGGGGCGGTGTGCCCGCACCGGGGCGGCCCACTGGCCGACGGGTTGCTCGACGACGACGTGGTGGTGTGTCCGCTGCACGGACTCGGCTACGACCTGCGCACGGGCGCCGAGACCTCCGGCTCCGGACCCGGCGTGTGCAGCCATCCGGTCACCGCCGGCGACGACGGGTCGATTCAGCTGACACTCGAATGCCGTTGAGCCGTCACATCTTCGCGTAGCGGGCGCGGATGAAGCCGTAGGCGCCATAGGCCGCGAGGCCAACCGCGGCAAGGATGAGCAGGAACTTGCCGAACGGCGCATTTCCCAGCGCCTTGACCGCGGCGTCGACGCCGCTGGCCTTGGCCGGGTCCGAGGTCAGCGTCGCGATGACCACCAGGATCCCTGCCCCGATCAGCACCAGACCCTTGGCGACGTAGCCGACGATGCCGGTCCAGGTCACTGCCTGGTTGCCCGAGACGCTCAGCTCGTCGAGGAAGCTCTTCGTCACGCCCTTGTACACGTGATAGCCGCCGACGCCGATGAGCACCAGCGCCACCGCGATCAGCACCGCGACGCCCAATGCCGATTGCATCATCCGCGCACTCAGTCCCGCGTTCTGACTGGTGCTGGATTGCCCGCTGCCCATCGCGAACTTGGCAGCGGAGAATGCCAGCCCGAGGTAGACCACGCCGACGGCCAATGCCTTGACGCGGTCCTTGGCATCGCGTTCGACGAAGGTCTCGGCGAGTTGCCACAGCCCGAGTGCGGCCAGCACCACCGCAGCCACCCACAGCATCGCCGCCCCACCCGGCTGGGCGGCCAGGGTGGCAAGGGCCCCGGACTGATCGGCGTTGCCCCCGTCGCCCAGCGCCAGCTGGACCACGATCCAGGCGATCAGCAGGTGCATCAGGCCGCTGGCGGCGTAACCGGCTCGGGCCGCCCGCTCGAACCAGGCGTTGTCATGGGCGGAGGTGGCTGCCGAGCGGGTATCGACCATTTCGCGCGGATACCCTGCCCCGCCGGTGAGGCAAACCAGAAATTTACGGATGCGCCGAATACGGGTCTACTCGGCCGGCTTGACCGCCAGCACCGGCTTGGGGCACTCCAAGATCAGCTGCTGCGAGATGCTCCCCAGGAACAGCTTTCCGACCGGATTGCGGTGCCGGATCCCGATCACCAGCAGCTCGGCATCGGGGCGATCCATCAGCTCGAGCAGCGCATCGGCGGCGTAGACGCCAACGGGCTGCTCGACCTCGAAGGGCACGCCGCAGTCGGCCAGCCTGGTCTCCAGGTCGTGGACCTGCCGGTCGTGCGCGAACGCCGCGTCGACGTAGGAGTCGCCCTGGGTGGAGTTGAGCACGTGGATCGAGGTCTGGCGCAGCTTCGCCTCGGCGATGCCGTGTTCGAGCGCCGCGGCCCCGAAGCGATCCGTGGTGTATCCGACGACGATCATCTCTTCTCCTCGCGCACGGTGCTCACGCCTGAGCCTTCTCTCTCTGATCCTCATCGTCCTCGACGATCAGCAGGGTCTCCTCGCTGCGGTGCATCAACCGCAGCACCAGCGGCGCCAGGAGCAGCAGCGCCATGCAGACGTACACCACGATGGCGACGGGCTCGGTGAACAGGCTGCCCCAGTCACCGCTGCCCAGCTGCAGGCTCTGGCGCAGCTGACGTTCGATGCGCGGCCCGAGGATGACGCCGATGATCAGCGGCAGCACCGGTAACCCGAACCGGCGCATCATCAACCCGAGCAGCCCGAAGATCAGCAGTAACGCCAGATCCAACGGCTGGATGTTCACGGCGAACGCGCCGAGGGTGGCGAAGAACAGGATGCCCGCGTAGAGATACGGCCGCGGGGTGCGCAGCAACTTGGCCCACAGTGGCGCCAGCGGCAGGTTCAGCACCAACAGCAGGAAGTTGCCGATGAACAGGCTGGCGATCAGCGTCCAGATCAGCAGCGGCTCCTTGGAGAAGAGCGTCGGGCCCGGCTGAATGCCGTAGGACACGAAGGCGGTGAGCATCACCGCGGCGGTGGCGTTGGTGGGCAGGCCCAGTGACAGCATCGGCACCAGGGTGCCCGCGGCCGAGGCGTTGTTGGCGGCCTCGGGACCGGCGACGCCCTCGATGGCGCCCTTGCCGAACTCCTCGGGATGCTTGGAGAGCTTCTTCTCGGTGATGTAGGACAGGAACGTCGGCAGCTCCGCACCACCCGCCGGCAGCGCGCCGAACGGAAAGCCGAACGCCGTTCCGCGCAGCCACGGCTTCCAGGACCGCTGCCAGTCGCTGCGGCCCATCCATGGCCGGCCGACGGGGATCACCTCGGCGGGCTTCTGCCGCAGGTGCGCGGCCACCCAGAGCGCCTCGCCGACGGCGAAGATGGCCACCGCGATCACCACGATGTCAATGCCGTCCGAGAGCTGCGGGATGCCGAACGTCGCGCGGGCCTGCCCGGTCAGGAAGTCGATGCCGACCAGCCCGATGGCCAGTCCAAGCAGCAGCGAGATGCAGCCGCGCAGCTTCGACGAGCCAAGCACCGCGGTGACCGCGACGAGGGCGAACAGCATGATCGCCAGGTACGACGGCGCACCGAGGGTGACGGCGAACCGTGAGACCGCCGGTGCGAACAGCACCAGCAGCGCGGTGCCGATGGTGCCGGCGACGAAGGATCCGATCGCCGCGGTCGCCAGAGCCTGGGCGGCTCTGCCCGCCTTGGCCATCTTGTTGCCCTCGATGGCCGTGATCACCGACGACGATTCACCGGGGGTGTTCAACAGGATCGACGTGGTCGATCCGCCGTACATGCCGCCGTAGAAGATGCCGGCGAACATGATGAATGCCGCGCTGGGGCTGACGTTGTAGGTGATCGGCAGCAGCAGCGCCACCGTCATCGCCGGGCCGATGCCGGGAAGGACGCCGACCGCCGTGCCCAGCAGCACGCCGATCACGGCGTACAGCAGGTTCATCGGCGTTGCGGCCTGCTCGAAACCCTGGAGCAGCCAGTCGAGGTTTTCCAACATCAGAGGACCCCATCCAAGATGCCTGCGGGCAGCGGGATTCCGAGCCCGGAGTAGAACGCGTAGAAGCTGCCGACGCTGAGCACCGCGCCGATCACGATGTTGCGGACGTAGTGCCGGCTGCCGAGAACCGTTGCGCAACCGGCAAACATCAGCGCTCCGGTGATCGCCCACCCCAGCGGATTCACCAGCAGGATGGTGGCCACGAAGATCGCGACCAGCAGCCCGACGGTGCGCCAGTCACTGGGCAGCTCCGGGTCGATGTCCTCGCCCGCGTCGGCCTCCCCCTTGGACCCGCGCGGGATGGCGATGGCCAGGATGATCGCCGTCACCAGCAGACCGATCCCGATGATCATCGGAAAGAGCTTGGGCCCAACGGGATCCACCTTGGCGAAACCGCCGGGCAACGACAGTGCGTCATAGATCAGGAAGGCGCCGACGGCGACCAGCACGGCGCATACGACGTACTGCGCACGGTCGACGGTCCCCGGTTCCTCGATCGCCGGCTCGGTCATAGCAGCCCCAACTCGGTCAGCGTGCTGGACACCCGCCGGTCCTGATCCTTGAGGAACCGTTCGAACGGCTCTCCGGTCATGAACGCATCGGTCCATCCGTTCTTCACTAGGGCCTCCTTCCAGGAGTCGGTGGCGTGCAGGTCCTCGAGCGCCTTGACCATCGCCTTCTTGGATTCGTCCGGAATGCCCGGTGGCGCAAGCACTCCGCGCCAGTTGGTGAACGTCAGATCGATGCCGGCCTCCTTCAGGGTGGGGGCGTCGACGCCCTCGACCCGCTCGTCACCCGAGACGGCAAGCACCCTGACCTGGCCGGCCTCGATCTGGTCGACGTACTCGCCGAGACCGGAGGTGCCGGCGGCGATCTTCTTGCCCAGCAGCGCCGTCAGCAGGTCACCGCCGCCGTCGTAGGAGACGTAGTTGACCTTCGTCGGGTCGACGCCCGCGGCGCGCGCCGTCTCCATCGGGAAGAGGTGGTCTGGGCCGCCGGGCGAGGAGCCACCCCCGATGGTGACCTTCGCCGGGTCTGCCCTCCACGCCGCGACGAAGTCGGCGACGGTGCGGAAGGGCGAATCGGCAGGGACGAGGATGCCCTCCTGCTCCTCGACGACCTTGGCCAGGGCGGTGGCGTTGGTGGCCAGTGCAGAGGAGCCGTTGGTGTAGACCGCGCCGACCACGCCGAGCCCCATCATCATCATGAGGTCGCCGTTGCCCTTCTCGTTCATCAGCCGCGCCATCGCCACCGTGCCGCCGGCACCGATGACGTTGAAGACCTCGACGCGACCGGTGATGTCGCTGTCCTCCATGATCTTGACGGCGGTGCGGGCGGTGAGGTCGTAGCCACCGCCGGGGCTGTTGGGCACCATCATGCGCAGCCGGTGCAGGCCGGGTTCGTCACTGCCGCGGGTCACCCCGCAGCCGGTCGTCAGCGCGGCGATCGTCGCGACACCGGCCAGCAGCGCCAGGATCCGCGCGGCCGTCGAGGGTCGTGTTCTCATATGGGTCGTCCCCATTCGTTGGATTGTGATGCTCAGCAATACTGGACCCCGAAGTGACTCGGGTCACTCTTTCGGACGCAAAGGAAGTTGTGGTCATTGCGGTCACTCACGCGCAGCCTGGCCGGGCAGTTCCTGGTGTCGCAGTTGCTGGTCGTCGCCGTGGTGCTGGTCGCCGTCGCCGCGGTCTCGGTCAACCAGTCGACCAAGGAGTTCCGCGATGTGCGCGGGCAGCGCTTGATCGCCGTAGCGGAGAACCTGGCCTCGACGCCGATCGTGCGCGAACGGTTCGCCGATCCGTTCGCCAGCCAACTGCTGGCCCCCGACGTGGATCGCGCCGTCGCCCTCTCGGGTGCCGGACTCGCCGAGATCGTCGACCCGGCCGGCACCGTGCGGGTCTCGTCGGACCCGTCGCAGCTCGGGCGCGTGCTCGACCTCGGGGACAGCGCCGCCCGGTCGGGCCGGGCCTGGTTCGGGGACCTCGACGTCGCCGGCGTGCACAGCCTGGCCGGACAGGTCCCCATCATCGACATCGACGGCGGGGTCCTGGCCATCGTCTCGGTGTCGGAGCCCTACCCCTCGGTGTGGCAGCTGCTCAGCGGCGCGGGCGAACGACTCCTGGTGTACCTGGGTCTGGGTGCCGCGCTGGGCATGCTGGCGTCGTGGCTGCTGTCGCGCCGCATCAAGCGCCAGACCCGCGGCCTGGAGATCGACGAGATCGCCAGCCTCGCCGAGCATCGGGAAGCGTTGTTGCACAGCATCCGCGAGGGCGTGGTCGCGGTGGACGACGACGGAATCATCACCGTGCTGAACGACAGCGCGCTGGCCCTGCTCGACCTCACCCCCGATGCGGTGGGACGTCGCGTCGACGACGTCGAACTGGACCCGGCGGTCGGTGAGTTCCTGCTCTCCGGCGACGGCAGCGCCGTCGAAGGAGATGGCGGTGTCACCCAAACAGGCGACGGCGCTACCCAATCCGACGTCGTCATCGCCACCCGCACCCGGGTGCTTGCCCTCAATCGCCGGCCCGCCACCAGCCAGGGCCGCCGGATCGGGACCGTGACGACCATGCGGGACAGCACGGAACTGGCCTCCATGCAGGGCCAGCTCTCGTCGCACAAGAGTGTGACCGACACGCTGCGCGCACAGACCCACGAGTTCGCCAACCAGTTGCACACCATCTCCGGGCTGGTGCAGCTCGGAGAATACGATTCCGTGCACGACTTCGTGGGCGCCCTGACCCGCAGGCGTGCCGAGATCAGCGATGCGGTGACTGAGCGCATCTCCGATCCCGCGGTGGCCGCCCTGCTGATCGCCAAGACGTCGCTGGCCGCCGAGAGCGGCGTGGCGCTGCGCCTCACCGCCGACTCGCACCTGTCAGCTCTCGACGCGGCGCTGGCCACCGACGTGATCACGCTGCTGGGCAATCTCATCGACAACGCCGTAGACGTGTCGGAGGGGTCAGCCGAGGCCGAGGTGTCCGTGCGCGTCGACGATTCAGAAGGGCTGACCTTGACCGTCACCGACTCGGGACCCGGTGTGCCACGACATCTTCGGGAGCAGATCTTCGCCAGGGGGGTGACCTCGAAACCCGAGGTGCCCGGCGGGCGTGGCATCGGCCTCGCCCTGGTGCGGCTGGTCAGTGCGCAGCTCGGCGGGGTCATCGAGGTGATCGACGCGCCGGGCGGCGGGGCCTGCTTCGTGGTGCGGTTGCCCCGTGCCCCGCTGGCCGGTCGGGTCGGTGCGACCACCCGACAGGCCGACCATGCGTGACGTACTCGTCGTCGACGACGACTTCATGGTCGCGGAGATCCACCGCAAGTTCGTCGACCGCGTCGAAGGCTTCACCACGGTGGGGGCCGCGCGCACCGGGGCCGAGGCACTGGCGATGGCGGACGCGTTGCAGCCCGACCTGATCTTGCTCGACGTGTATCTGCCCGACATGACGGGCCTGGAGGTGTTGCAGCGACTGCGCGCGCACGGCGACCCCGTCGGGGTCATCATGATCACCGCCGCCCGCGAGCTGGACACCGTCAGCGGCGCCCTCGACGGCGGCGCCGCCGACTACCTGATCAAGCCGTTCGAATTCCCGCAGCTGCAGGCCAAGTTGGCGGCCTTCGCCGCGCGGGCGGACGCGCTGGCCTCGGCCACCGGCGTCGACCAGTCCCTGATCGACTCGCTGTTCGGTGCGTCGACGCCAGCGCCCGCGAGCCCCGACGATCCGCTGCCCAAGGGCCTCGGCGCGGTGACCGGACAGCTGGTCCTGGATGCGGTACGCGACGCGGGCGAGGTATCGGCCGCGGAATGCGCCGAGCTGGTGGGTATTTCGCGGGTCAGTGCGCGACGGTACCTGGAGCACTTCCTCGGCGTCGGCGCGGTCGAACTTCGCCTGCAATACGGAGCGGGCAGGCCCGAACGGCGCTACCGCGCCACGGGCGCACAATAGCGGCATGACGCAGGCAGTCGAGGACGCGCGCATCGAGTCGCTGCGCGACGCGGAACACAAGGCCCATCAGCTGTTCGACGAGGTGGTGGCCCGCGGCATGATTCGGCCCGGAGTCGGTGAACGCGAGCTCAGCGACCAGATCCGCGACCTGGCCGACGAGTTGTTCGGAACCCGCCGGTTCTGGCACAAGCGGATCGTCCGGGCGGGTGCGCACACCATGGCGCCCTACGCCGAGAATCCGCCCGACGGCGTGCTGGCTGCCGACGACATCCTGTTCCTGGACTTCGGGCCGATCTTCGCCGACTGGGAGGCCGACTTCGGCCGGACCTACGTGCTCGGTGACGATCCGGCCAAGCACCGCCTCGCCGCGGACCTGCCGCGGATCTGGGAGGCAGGCCGGTCGTACTTCGACTCGCACCCGAAAATCACTGGCGCGCAATTGTTCTCGCACGTGTCGGACCTGATCCGCGAGGCGGGTTGGGAGCACGCCACCGAGCACGCCGGCCACCTGGTCGGCGAGTTCCCTCACGAGCGGATCAGCGGTGACGAAATGGGCAACTACATCGCGCCGGCCAGCGACCAGCCGATGCGCCGGACCGACGGGGCGGGCCGGGACTGCCACTGGATCCTCGAGGTCCATGTGGTGGACCGCCAGCGGGGCTTCGGCGGCTTCTTCGAGCAGTTGCTGGACATTCCCACGGCCTGACTCAGCGGTTGGACTGACTCAGCGGTGCGACTGACTCAGCGGTGCGACTGACTCGGTGCGCGCCGAGACCTCCGTCGTGGCGACGGCCCGCCGGCGTCTGGCTCTCGCGCCCACCAGCACCCAGGACGTCAGCACGACGAGCAGCACCAGCACGAGCACCAGGTTCTGCGCCTCGGCCGGGTACCAGACCCCGGTCACGTAGTGGTCGAGGAAGCCGTCGGGCGCGATGGGCGCCATTCCCGCGTGGATCCTGGCCCAGCGTTCCAGCGCCGTCAACGGACAGACGAAGTCGACGACCTCGATGGCGACGCACCAGATGACGACCGGGACGTGCACCCAGATGCTGCGCGGCCAGCGCAGGGCGAGGAACCCACCGAACACGCCATAACCCACGAAGGCGAAGTGCACGGCGGCCGTCGCCACCACGACGATCTTGAAGAAGTCAGTCATGACGACCACCCTCTACTCTTGCCACTCGAACGATCCCCACGGTACCGCCGGACACCGAGGCGAGGCAGTTCGGATTCGCATCGAAACGGTCACCACCGCGCAACCGGCTGGCATTCTCCCGGTGTGCACCTCCGACGATTCCTGGCCCTGCTGGCATGCGCTGGTGCGTTGTCGACCGGGTGCTCCCCCACCGCGCGGGACGACGGTGCCGACGCGGTGATGCGGGTCGTGGCGGACGTCATGGCGACCTCACACCTCCGGGCTGCCATCGTGCGGGTCACCCGGGACGGCCGCGACGTCGTCACCCGGGCGGTCGGTGAGTCCATGACCGGCGTCCCCGCCACCACCGACATGCACTTCCGCAATGGCGCCGTGGCGATCTCGTACGTCTCGACGCTGTTGCTGCGCCTCGTCGACGAGGGCAGGGTCGCCCTCGACGACAGACTCTCGACGTGGCTGCCCGAGGTGCCGCACGCCGACCAGGTCACCCTCGGCCAGCTGGCCACGATGACGTCGGGTTACGTCGACTACGTCATTGGCAACACCGCCATGAACGATGCGCTGTACGCCAACCCCTTTCGGCAGTGGACGACCTCCGAACTGCTCGCGTTCGCGGTCGACCGGCCGCTGCAGTACCCACCCGGCACCAACTGGAACTACGCCCATACCAACTACGTGCTCCTCGGGCTGGCGCTGGAGAGGGCGACCGGTGAACCGATGTCGAAGATGTTGTCGGAGATGGTGTTACGGCCGCTCGGCCTCAGCCACACGGTGAACTCCGACACCGCGGAGATCCCATCGCCGGTGCTGCACGCGTTCACCTCCGAGCGCCGGGCGGCGTTGCGGATCCCCACCGGGGTCCCGTTCTACGAGGAGAGCACCTACTGGAATCCGTCGTGGACCATCACCCACGGCGCGATCGAGACCTCCACCGTGTACGACCTCGAGGCCACCGCCGTCGGCATCGGCTCCGGCAGGCTGCTCAGCCGCGACTCCTACGCCAAGCTGGTGTCCACCGACCTGCGCGGCCGAACGCATGCCCAGCCGGGGTGCGCCACCTGCGCCCCGATGACCGATGGCTACACCTACGGCATGGGTCTGGTGATCTCTGGCGGTTGGCTGCTGCAGAATCCGATGTTCGCCGGTTCGGCCGCCGTCGAGGCCTACCTGCCCTCGCGCCGGATCGCGATCGCCGTCGTCGTGACGTACTCGCCCGAGGCGTTCGACGCACGGGGTGACTACCCGAATGCCGCCGAGACGCTGTTCCGCCGGATCGGTGCCGAGCTTGCCCCGGACCATGCCCCACCGGTGCCACCGGGCGGTTAGCGGTCGGATCACCGTATCCTCTAGCGGTGGCGAAGAAGGTGCTGTTCCTCTACAACGACCCGAGTGCCCCCGAGGCGATGCTGGGTGACGCGTTCGACGAATGCGGTTACGACGTCGCGACTTTCGAGGTCGTCACCGCCGAGCGGGCCGCGGATCCGACCTTCGACGTGACGCTGCCCGATCCGCTGTCCTACGACGCGGTCGTGCCGCTGGGATCCCGCTGGTCGGTCAACGACGCCGACGCCGGCATGCGGTGGATCGCCTCGGAGCTGGAGATGGCGCGCAATGCCCACGCGGCGGGTGTGCCGATGCTGGGCGTCTGCTTCGGCGGCCAGCTGCTCGCCCGCGCGCTCGGCGGTTCGGTGGCCCGCTCCCCATCGCCCGAGATCGGCTGGTACGACGTCGAGTCCTCACGGCCCGACCTCGTCCCCAGCGGTCCGTGGTTCGAATGGCACTTCGACCGCTTCACCATTCCCGACGGGGCGGTCGAGATCGCCAGGAACGTCAGCGCGTCGCAGGCATTCGTCCTGGGCGCGACGATGGGCATCCAGTTCCACCCCGAGGTCGACGAGGGACTGCTCGAGATGTGGCTGTCCGGCGACGGCGGGGCCGAGCTCGCCACACTGGACCGCACCGCCGACGAACTGCGCGCCGCCACCACCCGTGAGCTCGACAGCGCCCGCAAGCGCGTGCACGCGCTGGTCCGGGACTTCGTGACCGGGGTCGCTCAGGCCTGAGCGTGGCCCAGCTGGTGGGCCAGCGCAGCACCGATCGTCGGATGCCTGAAGCGGTGCCCCACCGCCCGCAGCTTGGCAGGCTGCACCCGCTGGTCGGCCTCGGCGAGCTCGCGAGCGCCCTGACTTCCCAGCAGCAGGCGCGGACCCAGCGATGGGACCGGGAGGATGGCCGGGCGGTGCAGGGTCTTGGCCAGCGCCGCCGTGTAGTCGACGTTGCGCACCGGGTTGGGCGCCACCGCGTTGACCGGCCCGCTCATCCGCTCGTCCCAGAGCGCGCGGTAGTAGACGTCGAGCAGGTCGTCGATGCCGATCCAGGACAGCCACTGCCGGCCGCTGCCGAGCCGGCCGCCCAGGCCGGCGGCGAACAGCGGGCGCATCAGCCTGAGGGTGCCGCCGCGCGCGGCCTGCACGATGCCGGTGCGGACCGCCACCACGCGCACGCCCGCGTCGGCGGCCGGCGTCGCGGCCGCCTCCCAGTCCGCGACGACGTCGGCGAGGAAACCGTCTCCGCGGGTGGCGTCCTCGGCCAGCTCGGCGTCACCGCGGTCATAGCCGTAGAAGCCGATCGCCGAAGCCGTGACGAACACCCGCGGGCCGTCGGAGCTTCGGGCGGCGACCTCCGCCAGGCTGCGAGTCGGCTCGATGCGGCTGTCGCGGATCGCCGCGCGGTGCGCGTCGGTGAACCGGCCCGCGATCGAGGTCCCCGCCAGGTGCACGACGGCGTCGACCCCGTCCAGCAGGTCCAGCGCGGGTGAGGAGGGGTTCCACTGCCGTTCGTCCGAGCCGCCCGCGGGATGCCGGACCAGGCGGATCACCCGGTGTCCGCCGGTGGTGAGCAGCGCCGTCAATGCCGAGCCGACGAGGCCGGAGGCACCCGTGACCGCGATGGTGAGCGGTCGCAGCCCCGCCTCTGCGGCGTCGCGGTGCGCGGCGAGGTCGTCGGCCAGCTGGCGGTGGCGGTAGACGAAGGTCGGCCGCAACCCGGCCGCCGGGATCGGCGCCTCGACGCGGTCGTGGACCAGGGTGGCCGCCGGCCCGCTGGCACTGAAGTCGTGGGTGTGGCGCCACGTGCCGATGATTCGCGGCGGCCACGATCGCGGGCCGCTCGAGGACAGCTCGTCGACGAACCGGTGCGGAGGGTCGTAGGCGTCCGCCTGGTGCTGAGCCACCCAGCGCAGACCCCCGGGTAGGCCCAGCACCGCGCGGCCGTCGGCCAGCGACGCCGCTTCGGCGACGACCGCCATCGGCTGCCACGGCGGCACCAGCCGCGGCATGGCGCCTGGTCGGGTGTGCCACGCGAAGACCTCGTCCAGCGGATGGTCCACGACGCTCTCGTACTCGATGCCCACGACGTTCATTCGTAGCGCGGGCCGGCCTGGATGGCCAGGACGGCCAAACCATCGGGCGCGCGGCTCCGAATGACGGGGATGACGTCCAGAGTCCGTGCCGGCGTGCTGCTGCTTCCCGGCGGCAAGCCCACCAGCGAGATACCCTCGCGTCCCCTGCAGCTCGCCAATCTCCGTATCTCACAACTGGCCTGGTCGTTGCGCGCCGGGGTCGGGGCTGGCGTCGCGGTGCGCCAGGTGCGGTACCGGCTGCGGGGGTGGAACCCGGGATCACTCGACGCGCTGCGCGATGCCCGCTCGGCGCTGGACGACCTGGTCGCCGCGGTGGGCGAGGGTCCCGTCGTGCTGGTCGGTCACTCCATGGGCGGGCGCGTCGCGGCGCACCTGGCCGCTGGGGGACGCGCGGCGGGCGTGGTGGCGCTGGCACCGTGGTGGCCCCAGGCCGATGCCGATCGCATTCCGTCGTCGTGTCGGCTGCTGACCATGCACGGCACCGCCGACACCTGGACCGACCCCGCCGCGTCCCGGGCGCAGACCCTGCGGGCCGCGGCCCGCGGGGTCGACGCCACGTGGGTCGAGTTCCCCGGCGCCGGGCACTTCCTGCTGCGGGACCGGGCCCGCTGGCACCGCCTCACCGCCGAATTCGTGATCGCCCAGTGTCACGGGGGGTCCCCGGCCTAGGCTCCGGCTCAGTGGCCGTACCAGGGAAGTCCTCTGCCCGCACGTTCCGGGACCGTCGCGAGGCCGGAAGGGTGCTCGCCGCGATGCTGGCCGGGGGCGGCATCGGTTCGGACGTCGTAGTGCTCGGTCTGGCCAGGGGTGGGGTGCCGGTCGGTGCGGAGGTCGCCGCGGTTCTGCACGCGGCGGTGGACGTGTTCGTGGTGCGCAAGCTCGGGGTGCCGCGGTGGCCGGAACTCGCGATGGGGGCGATCGCCGGTGGCGAGATCGTCGTCAACGAGGACGTCTTGAGCCGCTTCGGTACGAGTGGCGCCGAGCTCGACGCCGTCGTCGCCGCCGAGACCGACGAGTTGCGCAGACGGGAGTTGGCCTACCGCGGGAACGTCCCACCGATCGCCTTGGCGGCGCGGACGGTGGTCCTGGTCGACGACGGGATCGCGACCGGCGCCAGCATGATCGCCGCGATCCGGGCCGTGCGGACGGCCGATCCGCGCCGGGTGATCGTGGCCGCGCCGGTCGGTCCGCGCGGCGTCCGGCAGCGACTCCTAGAGGAAGCCGACGACGTGGTGATCGCGACCCTGCCGCGGCGCTTCGACGCCGTCGGCCAGGTGTTCGCCGACTTTCGGCAAGTCACCGACGAGGAGGTGCGGGAGGCCCTGCGCCGCTAGTCGGCCTTGTCCTGCCGGGCCTGCTCGTCGGAGTTCTCGACGCCGACCGAGGTGGTCTCGGCGTCGTCGGCCGGGGGTGCGTCGGTGGCCTCGGGCTCGGCGTGGGCCTCCGGCTCGGCGTGGATCTCCGGCTCGGCGTGGATCTCGGGCTCGCCATCGACCTCGGGCTCGCCATGCGCCTCGGACTTCTCGGTGGTCTCGGATTCGCCGACGGTCTCGCTCGGCTCGTCCGGATAGTCCTCGGTGACCTGGGATTCGGTCACGGTCGGGATGGCCTGGGTCTCGTCCTCTTGGGTCTCGGAACCAGCGACCGGTTCGCCACCGCGGCGCTCCCGCAGTGCGTCGATGATCAGCAGCAACACACCGATCACGCTGGCGCCGATGCACACCCAGGCGATGAGCTCGTTGCTGGTGACCACGGCGGTCACCAGCGCCGCGAGGCCGATGACGGCAAGGACTAGCGCAACGATCAGCATCAGTCAGCCGGTCAGTTGTTTCCTCGGTTGAACTGATTGAACCCGCCGCCATCGTTGTTGGCGGTGGAGTCGACCGGCGCCGCCGAGCCACGCTGGCCGAGCTCTTCGAGCTGGGACTCCAGGTAGGTCTTGAGCCGCGTGCGGTATTCGCGCTCGAAGGTCCGCAGCTGCTCCAGACGCCCCTCGAGCACGGTGCGCTGCTGGTTGATGGTGCCCATGATCTCGGAGTGCTTACGCTCGGCGTCGGCCTGCAGGGCGTCGGCCTTCTCCTGGGCCTGCCTCAGCTGGGTCTCGGAGCGGGTGGTCGCGTCGGTGAGCATGGCCTCGGCGCGGGCCTTGGCCTCCGACACGGTGGTCTCGGCGGTCTGCCGGGCCTCGCTGATCATGGCATCGGCCTGGGCGCGGGCGTCGGCGAGCATCTTGTCGGCCTCCGCCTTGGCGGTACCGGTCAGACGGTCGGCGGTGTCCTGCGCCAAGCCAAGGATCTTCGCAGCCCTGACGTGGGAGTCCTCGCTTACCGGAGCGGCGGGTTGCTGCGGCGCCTCGTAGACCGGCTGGGGCGCGGGCTCGGGCTCCGGCTCGGGCTGCTGGTACTGCGGGATGGACTGCGTCGCCTGTACGCCGCTGCCGGAGCGCGCGCTGGCAAGGTCCTGATCGAGTTCGGCGACCCGCTGACGGAGGTCGGCGTTCTCCTCGATGAGCCGGGTCAGCTCGTTCTCGACCAAGTCGAGGAAGGCATCGACCTCGTCTTCGTTGTAGCCACGCTTGCCGATCGGCGGCTTGCTGAACGCGACGTTATGGACGTCGGCTGGTGTAAGCGGCATCGTCTGCCCCCTTGAGGTCTGGACCGTCAACCGGTGTCAAAGTGTAAGGCCATGCGGGAAGTAACTGGCGTCCATCCTGTCACAGTAGACCCGGCGGTTGCGGTCGAGGTCCAGAAATAAGAGCGAATTTCAAAGTCAGAGCGCATGTCGAGGCGCCCTAACGATCCGCTCTCACCGACTACCGGCTACTGGCTCCACGCCAGTTCCATGCCGATGAACGCGGCGAGCAACAGCACCATGATCGACAGGTCGAAGCGCACCGCACCAATCGTGAGCTGGGGAATGATGCGACGCAGCAGCTTCACCGGCGGATCGGTGACCGTCATGATGACTTCGAGGACCACCACCATGAAGCCGCGGGGATGCCAATCCCGGCTGAAAGACCGGACGAACTCCACGACCACCCGAGCGATCAGCAGGAGCCAGAAGGCGAACAGCACGAAGCCCAGGATCGAAAAGAACAGGGACAACTGCGCGACCTCACTCCAGCGATTTCGAGACATCGAGTACGGCGAGTCGGATGGGACTCGAAGCTCTCCCAGCCTACCCGTGCCGCCTCGCGCCGCCCGGGGTCGTGGGCACGGTCACTGGTAGGCGTAGAAGCCCGCCTCGGCGATCCGCTTGCGCTCGTCGGCGGTGACGTCGACGTCTGCCGGCGACAGCAGGAACACCTTGGTCGCGACCTTGTCGAACGAGCCGCGCAGCGCGAACGCCAGGCCGGCCGCGAAGTCGACCAACCGCTTGGCGTCGGCGTTGTCCATCGACACCAGATCCATGATCACCGGGGTGCCGTCGCGGAAGCGCTCGCCGATGGTGCGGGCTTCGCTGTAGTCCTTGGGGCGCAGCGTGGTGATCTTCGCCAGCGGGCTGCCCTCCTCGAAGAGTGCCGCCATCCGGCGCGGCTCCATGGCGACCGCACCATTGGTGGCGCCACGCAGGGTGTTGAACCGCGGGCGCTCGAACTCGCGGCGGCCACGGAAGGCCGGCTCGTCCAGGTATCCACCGCGGTAACCCGCTGGCGCACCGACCATTTCGCGTTCGAAGTCCCGACCACCGACGCGGTCCATGCGGTCGTCGTAACCGCGGCCTTCGGGAGCGCGGGCGTAGCCCTCGTCCTCGAAGCGCTCCTCGCGGGGCCGACGCGGGTAGGCGCCGCGCGGCGTGCGCTCCTCGTCGTCGTAGTACTCGTCGTCGTAATCGTCCATCGGCGCCATACCAAAGTAGGCCTTGACCTTATGCAGTGTGCTCATCGGAGACCCTTCTGATGACGAAATGCTCTGTTGTCTGTGATGAAGATGTGACTGGAGTGACTACTCAGGGTGACGTTAGAGGACGTTGTCCCATAAGCGCGGTACCGACACGCACACACGTGGAGCCGTGTTGCACCGCCGTCTCGAGGTCTGCGGACATGCCCGCCGAGAGACCGAGTCGGTGCTGATAGGAAGCCTGTACCCGATTCAGCTCACCCTCCAAACGCGCGAACGACGCCTCGGCGTCGGCGTGCAGCGGCGGGATGGCCATCAGGCCGACGAAGTCCAGCCCCGCGGTCGAGTCGGCCAGCGCGCACAGCTCGTCCACGAGGTCCGGTCGATTCACGTCGACACCCCCGCGGGACGGATCACCGTCCAGGCTCAGCTGCAGGTACACGCGCAGCGGCTCGGCCCGGCGCCCCTGCTCCAAGGCATCGGCGGCGGCGCGACCCAGCGCCGTGACTAGCGCGGCACCATCGACCGAGTGCGCGGCGTACGCCCAGCTGGCGACTGCCTTGGCCTTCTTGCGCTGGATGCTGCCGATCATGTGCCAGCGCACCGGCACGTCGGGCATCTCCAGCGCCAGTCCGGCAACCTTCTTCGAGGCTTCCTGTTCGCGGGATTCGCCAAATGCCCGGCAGCCCAGGCGAACCAGCTCGACGACGTCGGACAGCGGGAAGAACTTGGTCACCGGCAGCAATTCGACGTCCGCGGGATCGCGCCCGGCGGCAGCGGCAGCGGCCTCGACCCTGGCGGTCAGGACGGCCAGCGCCTCGGCGAGTTCGGCGGCGCGGGTGTCGGTCATTCCATCCACACCAGGGAGGCCAGCCGACCGGTGGGCGCGCCGCGGCGATGGCTGAACAGGTTGGCGTCCTCGACCGTGCAGCGCGGGTCGACGGCGATCGCCGTGACGCCCAATTCGGTGAGCTGACGGGCGATTCCGGAACGCAGGTCCAGTCCGGCGGTCCCCCGCGTCGTGGTGGTCCGGCTGCCGGGGACGGCCGCCTCCACCTCGGCGGCCATCGCGTCGGGCACCTCGTAGTTGCGTCCGCTCACGGCCGGTCCCAGCAGCACCGAGACGTCCTCGACGTGCGCACCGTGGGCAACCATGGCCTCGACCGCCCGCTTGACGATTCCCTTCTGAGCGCCGACCCGGCCAGCGTGCACCGCGGCGACGACGCCGGCGCGCGCGTCCGACATCAACACCGGCACGCAGTCGGCGGTCACCACTGCAAGCGCCAATCGCGGTGTGGCCGTAACCAATCCGTCGCAGTCGTCGATGGCATCGCAGGGACCGCTCACGGCCTCGACCCGATCGGAGTGCACCTGGTTCATCCACACGATGCCGTCGTCACCGAGGCCGATCGCGGCGGTCAACCGAGCGCGGTTGGCCGCGACCGCGGCGGGATCGTCGCCCACGTGGTCACCGAGGTTGAACGTGTCGAACGGCGGGACCGAGGCTCCGCCGGCGCGGGTGGTGGTCACCCGTCGAATTCGAAAGGTCACGGGTTACCAGTATTCCCTCCGGAGGTCGAACCCCCGGATCAGTGCCGCATGAACGGCGGCACGTCGACGTCGTCGTCATCGTCGCCGCCTCCACCGATGCTGACCGTCGCACCGTTGGTGTGCAGCGGAACGCTGGTCGGATCGATCGACTCGAACGCCGACGACGTCACCTTGCCCGCCCGGCCCGGCGTGATGCCTTGGGTCGACGTGCCGACGACCGGCTTGCGGCTGGGGCCCGCGGAGTCGAAGCCGGCGGCGATGACGGTCACGCGGACCTCGTCGCCGAGGGAGTCGTCGATCACCGTGCCGAAGATGATGTTGGCGTCGGGATGTGCGGCGTCCTGCACCAGCGAGGCGGCCTCGTTGATCTCGAACAGGCCGAGGTCGCTGCCGCCGGCGACCGACAGCAGCACGCCGAGCGCACCCTCCATCGAGGCCTCGAGCAGCGGCGAGTTGATCGCCGTCTCGGCGGCCTTGAGCGCCCGGCCGTCACCGCGTGCCGAGCCGATGCCCATCAGCGCGGTGCCCGCGCCGGACATCACGCCCTTGACGTCGGCGAAGTCGACGTTGATCAGACCGGGTGTGGTGATCAAGTCGGTGATGCCCTGCACGCCGTTGAGCAAGACCTCGTCGGCGCTGCGGAACGCGTCCATCAACGAGACGGCGGCGTCGCCCATCTGCAGCAGCCGGTCGTTGGGGATCACGATGAGTGTGTCGCAGCTCTCGCGCAGCGCCGCGATGCCGGATTCGGCCTGGTTGGAACGGCGCTTGCCCTCGAAGGAGAACGGGCGCGTCACCACGCCGACGGTCAGCGCGCCGAGCTTGCGGGCGATGGTCGCCACGACCGGCGCGCCACCGGTGCCGGTGCCGCCGCCCTCGCCTGCGGTGACGAACACCATGTCGGCGCCGCGGAGCAGCTCCTCGATGTCGTCCTTGGCATCCTCGGCGGCCTTGCGCCCGACCTCGGGGTCGGCGCCGGCGCCGAGTCCGCGGGTGGAGTCACGCCCGACGTCGAGCTTGACGTCGGCGTCGCTCATCAACAACGCCTGCGCGTCGGTGTTGATGGCGATGAACTCGACGCCCTTCAGGCCTTGCTCGATCATCCGGTTGACGGCGTTGACGCCGCCGCCACCGATGCCGACCACCTTTATTACAGCGAGATAGTTGTGCGGGGGTGTCATCGGTAGTCTTCCTCCTGGGCCAACCCTCAACCTCAACCATAGGCTTAGAGTTATGTCAAGTAGTTTCGCGCAAACAGAACGGTAGGGCGAGCACGCGAGGTAAGCGCGCAGGCGCGCCGAACACGCCGCGCAATTTTCCGACCGCGAGTTATTTCACCGTCGGCAGATCGGGACTGGACACGTCGTAGGTGGTGCCCGGCTGCGTCAGCAGCGCACCCAGCTTCAGCGCCTTCTCGTCGGTGCGGTCGGTGGTCCCCCAGATCACCTGCCGCCCGTCGTTCAGCGTCAGCGTGATCGCCGCCACCGAGGGTGCCGCGATGCGGCTGACCTGGCTGGCGACCTCGGGCCGCAGCGCGGTCAACACCTGCAACGCCGCCAGCGTGGGTAGATCCCTCGGGCCGGGCGTGTCGGCGTCCAGGTACGGCAGCCCAGGTGGGGGCGGCGCGGTCGCGAAGTCGACGCCGTCGCGGTCGAACAGATGCGGCCCGTCCGGATAGTCCTTGACCACCAGGGGAATTCGCTCGACGATCGTGATCCGCAGCGTCGACGGGTACTCCCGCTGCACCCGGGCGCTGGCCACCCGGCGGATGGTGGCGACGCGTTCGGCCACCGCGTCGGTGTCGATCTGCAGCAGCGGCGTGTCCGGTGCCACCGCGGCGGCCTGTTCCACCTCGTCTTGGGTGAGGGTGACCAGGCCGGTGATCTCCGTGACGCGCGCCGACATGATCGGCGTGAAGTACAGCAGCAGCCCGGCGCCGACCACCAGGACGCTGATCAGTGCCGACCACATCAGCGCCTTCAGTCCGCGAATCAGCCCGCGCGCGGGCGGTTTCGGCTCCTCGGCGGGGCGGCCGGTGACGCGGCGCTTGGCCTCGCGCCTGGCGTTCTCGATGGCGATCGCGCGTTCCTGCGCCGCCCGGCGCTCCTCGCGCTCGCGCCTGGCGCGCCGGCGCGGTCCTTCCCAGTCGACCTCCTCGCCGGCCGGCTCCCCCGCGGGACGTGCGGTGGCGAGCTCCTCGGTGACCGGCGCATCGGCATCGGGTGTCGGGCCGGCGGGTGCCTGGGTGGCGGTTGGCTCGTCGACCGCGGGCTCGGATCCGCCGGCGGGCCCGGTCGGCTCGTCGATCGGCCCGGTCACGACGGTCGCGCCCCCGGCGCGTCCCGGCCGGCCCGCTCCTGCACCGCAGCCAGGATCTCCCTGCCGAGCAGTGTGACGTCCCCCGCTCCCATCGTCACGACGACGTCGCCAGGCCGCGCCGACACCGCCACCAGGTCCGCGAGCGCGGAGAAGTCGGGAACGTACTTCACGGGCACGTCGACGTGCTCGGCGATGCTCGCGCCGCTGACCCCGGCGATGGGCTGCTCCCGCGCGGCGTAGACGTCGAGCACGAAGACTTCGTCGGCCAGTCCGAGGGCCTGGCCGAATTCGCGGGCGAAGGTCTGGGTTCGCGAATAGAGGTGCGGCTGGAACACCACGATGGAGCGGCCATGCCCGGCTACGTCCCGCACCGCCTCGAGCGTGGCGTGCACCTCGGTCGGATGGTGGGCGTAGTCGTCGAAGACCCGCACGCCTGCGCTGGTGCCCACCGCCTCGAACCGGCGCCGGACACCCTCGAACGAGGCCAGCCCGTCGAGCACGGTCACCGCGTCCGCTCCGGCCTGCACCGCGGCCAGCAGCGCGCCGAGCGCGTTGAGCGCCATGTGCCTGCCCGGTACGGCCAACCGCATGCCCCGCGGCTGCGATTCGCCAGCGAGCTGCACGGTGGCGACGCTGCCGGTACCCTGCTGCTCCCAATCCACCAGCGCGCCTTCGAGATCCGCGTCCGGCCCGGCGCCGTCGAGGCTGCCGTAGCGCAGCACGCGGATGCCGTTCGCGGCAGCGCGGTCGGCCAGCGCGGCCGCGCCGGGGTCGTCGACGCACACCACCAGGGCGCCGCCGGGCCGCAACCGCGCCGCGAACTGGTCGAACACCGCCGCGTAGGCCTCGGCGCTGCCGAAGAAGTCGAGGTGATCGGCCTCGATGTTGGTGACCACGGCGATGTCGGGGGTGTACTCGAGCAGCGAGCCGTCGCTCTCGTCGGCCTCGGCCACGAAGCACGCCCCGCTGCCGTGGTGGGCGTTGGTGCCCGCCTCGCCGAGATCGCCACCGACGGCGAACGACGGGTCGAAGCCGCTGCGCTGCAAGGCCACGATGACCATCGAGGTGGTCGTCGTCTTGCCGTGCGTGCCGGTCACCATCACCGTGGTGTAGCCGTCCATCAGGCTGGCCAGCACCTCGGGTCGCAGGATGACGGGGATGCCCCTGCGCTGCGCCTCCACCAGTTCGGGGTTGTCCTTGGGGATGGCCGCGTGCGTGCTGACGACCGCGGTCGGCCCGCCGGGCAGCATGTCCAGGGCCGACGCGTCGTGCCCGATGCGCACCTGCGCACCGCGCGCCCGCAGCGCCGCAACGCCGCGCGACTCCTTGGCATCCGATCCCGACACCTGACCGCCGCGGTCGAGCAGGATGCGGGCGATACCGGACATCCCGGCGCCACCGATGCCGACCATGTGCACGCGCTGCAGACGCGCCGGCAACTCCCTGCCGCTCATCGCGTCCGCTCCCGCTGCTGCTGCTCGGCGACCTCCAGGGCGACCTCGGCGACGCGGCGCGCGGCGTCGCGGTGCCCGGCCAGCGCGGCCGCCGTCGTCATCTCCGACAGCTGGTCGGGATCACTCAGCAGCACCCGTACGGTCTCGGCGATGAACGCCGACGTCAGATCGGAGTCCGCGACCAGCAGACCGCCGCCAGCACCGACGACGGGCAGCGCGTTGAGTCGCTGCTCGCCGTTGCCGATCGGCAGCGGCACGTACACGGCGGGCAGGCCGACGGCCGTCACCTCCGCGACGGTCATGGCCCCGGACCGGCAGATCGCCAGATCGGCGGCGGCGTAGGCAAGATCCATCCGACTCAGATAGGGCACCGCCACGTAGGGCGGGTCCCCGGGAGCCGGCGCGCGCAGGTCGAGCGTGTTCTTGGGCCCGTGGGCGTGCAAGACCGCGATGCCCGCCGCGGCAAGGTCGGCGGCGGCCCCGGCGACCGCCCGGTTGAGCGACTGCGCGCCCTGTGAGCCGCCGAACACCAGCAGCACCCGGTCGTCGTCGGCGAACCCGAAGTGCGCACGCGCCTCGGCCCGCAGCGCGGCCCGGTCGAGTGAGGTGATGGACTCGCGGACCGGCACGCCGACGACCTCGACCCTCGGCAGCCCGGGATCCGGCACCGCCGAGAGCACCCGCTGCGCCGACCGGGATCCGACCCGGTTCGCCCAGCCCGCGCTCGCGTTGGCCTCGTGGATCACCACGGGGACCCGGCGCCGGCCCAAGGCGCCACCACGCGCGGCGAGGTAAGCCGGCAGCGCGACGTACCCGCCGAAGCCGATCACGACGTCGGCGTGGACGTCGTCCAGGATGGCGCGGGTCTGCCGAACCGCCGTGCGCACCCGCAGCGGCAACCGGAACAGGTCACCCGAGGGTTTGCGTGGCAGCGGAACGGGCGTGATGAGCTCGAGGTGGTAGCCACGTTCGGGCACCAGTCGCGTCTCGAGTCCCCGGTGGGTGCCCAGCGCGGTGACCCGGACTCCCGGGTCGAGCGCGACGAGCGCGTCGGCCACGGCCATCGCGGGCTCGATGTGCCCCGCCGTACCGCCACCTGCGAGGACCACGGACATGCTCACCCGTAACGCTGACCTTCCAATGGGCGAGCCCGCCGGCTCGGTTGACGCTGACGGGCTCCATGATGCCCTGCGGCCCTGGCGGTCCGGTCGGCCGGTTCCACGGTGCCGCGTCTGCGATCGTCGGCGGGTTTGCGAGCCGGCTTCGCCCTGGCCTTCGCATTCGCCTTCGCAGCAGCCTTCGCAGCAGCCTTGGAACTGGCCTTCGCCGCCTTCGAACCGGCCTTGGGCTTGGGGGCGGGCTTCGGCTTGGCGGCCGCGGCCTCCTTCTGCTTGGTCTTGAGCCTGTCGCGGGCGGACTCCAGCCGGGTCGGGACGTAGGGCTCGGGCAACGGCAGCCGCAGCAGGCGGTTGACCCGGTCCTCGCGGCCGGCGCGCAGCGCGGCCACCGCGTCCGGTTCGTGCCGCGCCGCGTTGGTAATGATGCCGAGCATGAACAGCGTGGTCGCCGTGGCCGTTCCGCCCGCCGAGATCAGCGGCAGCTGCAGGCCCGTGATGGGCAACAGGCCCACCACGTAGCCAACGTTGATGAACGCCTGACCGATGACCCACAGCGTCGTCGCGGCGGTCAGCAGGCGCAGGAAGGGATCGGCGGACCGCTTGGCGATTCGCATGCCGGTGTAGGCGAACAATCCGAACAGGCCCAGCAGGCCGACGGCCCCGACCAGGCCGAGCTCCTCGCCGATGATCGCGAAGATGAAGTCGTTGTGGGCGTTGGGCAGATAGTTCCACTTGGCGGTGCCCTGCCCGAGTCCGTCGCCGAAGACGCCGCCGTTGGCCAGTGCGTAGCGGGCCTGGCGGGCCTGGTAGCCCGAGCCCTGCATGTCGGCGCTGGGGTCCAGCCAGGACTGCACGCGGTCGGAGCGGTAACCCTCGGACATCGCCAGGATGCCCGCGGCCACGACGACGGCGGCCAGCGAGCTGACGAAGACCCGCAGCGGCAGTCCGGCGTACCAGAGCAGACCGAGCAGGATGATGCCGAGCGAGACGGTCTGGCCGAGGTCGGGCTGCAGCACGATGAGCAGCAGCGCGATGAACGCTCCTGGCACCAGCGGGATGAGCATCTCGCGGACCGATGCCCGCTCCATGCGGCGGGCGGCCAGCAGGTGCGCACCCCAGATCGCGAAGGCGATCTTGGCCAGCTCCGAGGGCTGCATGGAGAAACCGGCGACGACGAACCAGCCGCGCGAGCCATTGGAGAGCTTTCCGATGCCGGGGATCAGCACCAGGACCAGCATCACGATGGTGATGGCGAAACCGGGGAACGCCAGCCGCCGCATCAGGCTGACCGGGATCCGCAACGCCACGTAGAAGGCGCCAAGTCCGACGATCGTCCAGAGCACCTGCTTGGCGAAGATCGCCCACGGCGAGCCGTCCTCGTCGTAGGAGTGCACGCCAGACGCCGACAGCACCATGATCAGGCCGAGCGTGACCAGCAGCGCCGCGACGGCGATGACGAGGTGGAACGAGGTCATCGGCCGGCTCAGCCAGACGCCGAAACGGGTCCGCGGGGCCGCCGGAGCCGCAGCGGCGACCGTGCCGTCGCTCGCCGGGTGTTTGCTGCGCCGCAGCCGGGCGAAGAGCTGGCTCACCGTCGGCTACCGACGACCTTGATCACATATGTCACATTTGCAACATCAGACTCGTTTGTCCCTCGCACCCCAGAATCCTCCCCCGCCATGGGCCCGGCAACGAGGACATCCGGGGCGTGTCGCGGGAATGAACCGGGCGCCCCGGCTTGGGCTACCCGCCGACCGAGGCCAGCCACTCGCCGTAGAACAGGGCGACGCCCAGTCCGCAGGCGATGGCCGTGAGCAGCCAGAATCTGATGATCACAGTGGTCTCGGCCCAGCCGACCAGCTCGAAGTGGTGGTGAAACGGCGCCATCCGGAAGACGCGGCGCCCGGTGGTGCGGAAGGCGAGGATCTGCACCACCACCGAGGTCACCTCGGCGACGAACAGGGCGCCGAGGACCACGGCCAGCATCTCGGTTCGGCTGGTGACCGACAGCCCGGCGATCACGCCGCCCAGCGCCAGCGAACCCGTGTCGCCCATGAAGATCTTGGCAGGAGCGGCGTTCCACCACAGGAAGCCGATGCACGCCCCCGCCGTGGCCGCCGCGACGAGCGCGAGGTCCAGCGGGTCCCTGACGTTGTAACAGCCCAGCCCGGGGCTGGATGCGCAGGCGTTGCGGAATTGCCAGAACGTGATGATCACGTAGGCCGCCGTCACCATGGCCATCGCGCCGGCGGCCAGGCCGTCCAGTCCGTCGGTGAAGTTGACCGCGTTCGACCACGCGCTGACGACGATGACGCAGAAGAGCACGAACACCGCGGGCGCGAGCGTCACGGTCGCGATCTCACGGACGTAGGACAACTCCGCGCTGCCGGGAGTCAGTCCGTCGTCATTGCGGAACTGCAGGACGAGCACGCCGAACAGCACGGCGGCGACGAGTTGGCCGACGGTCTTGGCGGTCTTGTTCAGCCCGAGATTGCGGGCCCGCCGAATCTTGATGAGGTCGTCGATGAAGCCGACCGCGCCCAGTGCGGTGGCCAGCCCCAGCACCAGCAGCCCCGACGCCGAAGGGCCCTCACCGTCGAGCGCCAGGCCCACCAGGTGGGTGCCGAGGTAACCGGCCCAGATGCCCGCCAGGATGGCGACGCCGCCCATCGACGGCGTACCGCGCTTCTTCTGATGGCTCTGCGGGCCGTCCTCGCGGATCTCGTGGCCGAAGCCGCGCCGGGTGAACAGCCGGATCAGGGCCGGCGTCAGCAGAATCGACACCGTCAGCGCGATTCCGACGGCGATGAGTATCTGCCTCATCCGGTCTCACCGGCCAGGGCGTCGGCCAGGGCAGCGAGGCCGGCCGACTTCGACGCCTTCACCAAGACCACGTCTCCTGGCAGCAATTCGTCACGCAGCAACTCCAGCGCGGCGTCGGGGTCGGCGACCATGGTGGATTCACTGCCCCACGACCCCTCCATCACTGCACCGTGATGCATGGCGCTCATTGATCTCCCGGTTCCGACGACGATCAGTCGAGACACATCTAAGCGCACCGCCAGTCGACCGATGCTGTCATGCTCGGCGATCGCGTCGTCGCCGAGTTCGGCCATCTCACCGAGCACGGCCCAGCTCCTGCGCCGGCCGGACCCCGCATCGCCCCCGCTCCTGGCCATCCAGGCCAGGGCCTTGAGCCCGGCCCGCATCGAGTCGGGGTTGGCGTTGTAGGCGTCGTTGATGACGGTGACGCCGTCCGCTCGGGTGCCGACCTGCATCCGGTTGCGCGACACCGGGCCCGCCGCCGCGAGGGCCGCGGCCACCTGGTCCAGGCGCGCACCGCACTGCAGCGCGACGGCGGCCGCGCACAGCGCGTTGGACACCTGGTGGTCGCCGTGCACCGCGAGCGCCACGTCGATCTCGTCGTCCCCGGCGTGCAGGGTGAAGCGGGCGCGGGCGAGGTCGTCGAGGACGACGCCGTCGGCCCAGAGGTCCAGACCGGGTGAGCGACCGACGCGGACCACCCGGGCGGCGGTCTGCTCGGCCATCGCGGCCACCTTCGCGTCGTCGGCATTGAGGACGACCACCCCGGACGCCGGAACCGATTGCGGCAGTTCGGCCTTCGTGGCGGCGATGGCTTCGCGCGAACCGAACTCACCGAGATGGGCGGTGCCGACGTTGAGCACGACCGCGATGGACGGCGTCGCTATCCTTGCCAGCGCGGCGATGTTGCCGGGATGGCGCGCCGACATCTCCAGGATGAGGTAGTCGGTCTCGGTGGTGGCCCGCAGCACGGTCCACGGATGGCCGAGTTCGTTGTTGAACGAGCCGGGCGGGGCGACCACCTCACCGAGCGGCGCCAGCACGGCTGCCAGCAGGTCCTTCGTCGAGGTCTTGCCCGAGGAGCCAGTGACGCCGACGATGACCAGTCCCCCGGCGACCAGTTCGGCGGCGACCGCGGCCGCCAGCTTGGCCAGCGCCTGCAGCACCGCGGCTCCCGACCCGTCGACGTCGTGTTCGAGCACCCCGGCACCGGCATCGGCGGGTGCGTCCACCGGCGGCACCACGATCGCGGGCACGCCGACCGGGCGCGCCGCCAACACGGCGACCGCACCGGCGGCCACCGCGCCCGCGGCGAAGTCGTGTCCGTCGGAGTGCGCGCCGGGCAGCGCCAGGAACAGCCCGCCGTGGGTGACGGCGCGCGAGTCGAACTCGACGGTGCCCGTGACGCGCGTGGCCTCGGCCTCGGCCGGGGAGACGTCGGCGAGCTCACCGCCGACGATGCGGGCGATCTGGGCCAGCGACAGCTCGATCACGACGACGCTCCAAGGACTCGCAGCGCGCGAGCCAGCTCGTCGCGGTCGTCGAACGGCCGGGTCTGCCCCTGGCTGGTCTGGCCGGCTTCGTGCCCCTTACCCGCGACCAGCACGACGTCCCCGCCCCTGGCCCACGCGACGGCGTGGTCGATGGCAGCGCGCCGGTCGCCGATCTCGACCACCTCGGCGGGACCGGTCGCCCCCGCCACGATCGCGGCTCTGATGGCGGCGGGGTCCTCGTCGCGCGGATTGTCGTCGGTGACGACGACGAGGTCGGCCAGCTCGGCGGCCGTCTGGCCCATCGGCGCCCGCTTGCCCTGGTCCCGGTTGCCCCCGGCGCCGAACACCACCGCCAACCGGCCGGAGGTCTGTGCCCGCAGCGTCTCCAGCACCGCGCGCAGCGCGCCCGGCTTGTGCGCGTAGTCGACGAGCGCCAAGAAGTCCTGGCCGCAGTCGATGGGCTGCAACCGGCCGGGCACCGATGCCGTCCGCAAACCCGGTGCGGCCTGTTCGGGTGACACGCCGACCGCATCCAGCAGCGCCGTCGCCAGCAGCGCGTTGGCCACGTTGTAATGCCCGGGCAGTGCGACGCGCAGCCGGTGGTGCACACCCGCCGGGTCGACGGCGACGAAGTCCTGAGCGCCACTGCCGTGCGCCTCGACCGCCTCGATCCGCCAGTCGGCGTCGCCTCCCGACACGCTCACGGTCACGGGGTTCTCGGCCCGAGCGGCGATCGTGCGGCCGCCGTCGTCGTCGATGCAGATCACCGAGACGTCCGCATGGGTCGAGGACTGCGGATCGAACAGCCTCGCCTTGGCGTCCAGGTAGTCCTCCATCGTCGGGTGGAAGTCCAGGTGGTCGCGCGACAGGTTGGTGAACCCCCCGACCGCGAAGTGCACGGCGTCGACCCGGCCGAGGGTCAGCGCGTGGCTGGAGACCTCCATCACCACGGTGTCGATGCCGCGCTCGAGCATCACCGCGAACAGCGCCTGCAGGTCGGGAGCCTCCGGCGTGGTCAGCGCGCTGGGTTCGTCGCGCCCGTCGATGCGGATGCCGACCGTGCCGATCAACCCGGCCTTGCGATCGGCCGCGCGCAGGCCGGCCTCGACCAGGTGGGTGGTGGTGGTCTTGCCGGAGGTTCCTGTTACGCCGATGACGCGCAGGTGCCTGGACGGATGGCCGTAGACGGCGGCCGCGAGCTCGCCGAGCACCGCGCGCGGGGACGGGTGGACCAGCACCGGGACCGTGACCTGCTCGCCCATCACCTCGACGCCGGCCTCGTCGGTGAGGACCGCGATGGCACCGAGGCGCACGGCGTCGGCCGCGTAGCGCGCCCCGTGCGACGACGCTCCGGGCAGGGCGGCGAACAGGTCCCCAGGCTGGGCATCCTGGCCGCGCAGCGTGACGCCGGTGACCCTGGCGTGTGCCGAACCGCGGCCCGACAGCGGAATCGCCTGTACGCGTTCGGCCAATGCGGCAAGGCCTTCACCGACGGGGCTCGAGGGACGCAAGTTCATGGCCATGACACCCTACCGGCCGCCCGCCGGACTCCCTTCCCGCTCAGCCCTGCAGGACCAGCGGCGGACCCGGATCCGGCGACAGCGGCACGTTCTCGCGCTGCAGCAGCCACGCCGCCAGGTTGTGCACCAGCGGCGCGGCAGTGGTACCCGGCGATCCGTCGGCCGTGCGGTGCGGGTTGTCCATCATCACGCCGACCACGTAGCGCGGATCGTCGGACGGGACCATCGCGGCGAAGGTGATCCAGTAGACGTCGTCGAAGTAGCAGCCGCAGGCCGGGTTGATCTGCTGCGCCGTGCCGGTCTTGCCGGCCAGCTGGTAGCCCTCGACCGCCGCACCCGAACCCGTGCCTTGCTGAACGCCGGTCGGATCGTGCTGGATCGTGGCGCGCAACATGTTGCGTACCGTCCGTGCGGTCTCCGGGGAGACCACCCGCACGCCCTCGGGCCGCGGTTCGTCGACGCGGGTGCCGTCGGCGGCGATGGTGGACTTGATGATGCGCGGCGGGATGCGCAACCCGTCGTTGGCGACGGCCTGGTACATGCCGGTCATCTGCAAGAGGGTCATCGAAAGCCCCTGTCCGATGGGCAGGTTGGCGAACGAGCTGCCCGACCACTGATCGATCGGCGGCACCAGGCCCGAGCTCTCGCCCGGCAGACCGACGCCGGTGCGCTGCCCAAGCCCGAACTTTGCGGCCATGTCGGCCCAGCGCTCCTGGCCGACCCGCTGGGCCAACATCAGGGTGCCGACGTTGGAGGACTTCCCGAACACGCCGGTGGTCGTATAGGGCATCACGCCGTGCGACCAGGCGTCGTGCACCGTGACGCCACCCATGTCGATGGAGCCTGGCACCGACAGCACCTCGTCGGGGTTGGTGAGGCCGAACTCGATCGCCGACGACGCGGTGATGATCTTGTTCACCGAGCCGGGTTCGAACGGCGAGGACACCGCCAGATTGCCGAGCTCGCGATCCTGCTGCCTGCCGATGTCCTGGCTTGGATCGAAGGTGTTGTCGTTCGACATCGCCAGCACCTCGCCGGTCTTCGCGTCGAGCACGACGGCCGAGACGTTCTTGGCACCGGAGAGGTTCTTGGCCTGCTGCACCTGCTGCTGGACGTAGAACTGGATGTCGTCGTCGAGGGTCAACTGAACCGTCGAGCCGTCGACCGCGTCGTGGCGGTTGCGGTAACTGCCGGGGATCACCACGCCGTCGGAGCCGCGGTCGTAGGTGACCGATCCGTCGGTGCCGGCCAGCTTGGAGTCGAGCGAGTCCTCGAGGCCGAGCAGTCCGTGTCCGTCCCAGTCGATGCCGCCGACGATGTTGGCGGCCAGGGACCCGCCCGGGTACTGACGGATGTCCTGGCGCTCCGCACCCACCTCCGGGTACTTCGTGGTGATGGCGTCGGAGATCGCCGGGTCGACCGCGCGGGCGAGGTAGACGAAGGAATCCTTGCTCGAGATCTTCTTGTAGAGGGTGTCGGCGTCGGGCTTGTCGTTGAGCAGACCGGCCACGCCCTTGGCGATCTCGCGCAGCCGCTTGATGGGGTCCGGCGCATCGGGCGACTTGGCCTGGGCGTCGACCAGCTGCTTCTGGATCTTGCTGGGCTGGAACGTCAATGCCCGCGCCTCGGTGGTGAAGGCCAGCTTGTCACCGGTGCGGTCGACGATGCTGCCGCGGATGGCCTTCTCGACATCGGTGACCTTGAGCTGGCTGGCCGCCTCCGCGCGCAGACCCGCCGCGCGCGGCACCTGGAGCACGAACAGCTGCCCGGCCGCGACCATCAGCACCAGCAGGATCACCAGGTTGCCGAACCGGTGCCGGAAGGCAAACGAGGAGCTGCTCGGCGCCTCGTCGGTGACCGGTTTGCGGGTCCGCCGCTCGGACGCGGAGTGCGGGGTATCCCGGTTCACGCCGGTGCGCCCGGTGCAGGAACGGCGGCGACGGCCGGCTGGTCGGCGACCGCTGGCGGACCCGGCAGTGCGGGAGCAACGGCCAGTGGGGCGGCCGGAGGCGGTGGAACGTCGACCGGGGCAGGCGCGGCAGGCGCGACGGCCAAGGGTGCGACCGGAGCGCCGGGCACTGCGAGAGCGCCGGGCACCGCGGGAGCGCCGGGCACTGCGGCGGTGGCGGGCACGGGAACCTCCGGGTTGGGAACCGCGGTGGTCAGCGGCGGCAGGTGCACGGTCACCTCTCGCGGGTCGACGACGCGCGGCGCGGGCGGCGGCGGGGGCGGCGGCGGGGTGGGCTCGGGCAGCGGGCTGTTCAGCGGTGGCGGCGGAACCCCCTGAGCCGGCTTGGGCGTCCCGACCACCATCCAGTTGCCCTGGGGGTCCTGCACCAGGTGTGCGGTGTCGCGCGACGGGATCATCCCGAGATTGCGTGCCGCCTCGGCCAGCGCCGGTGCGGCCTGCGCCTCCAGCACGTCACGCTCGAGTCCTTGCTTCTGTTGCTGCAGAGCCTGATTGACCTGGCGCACGCGGCCCAGTTCGTAGGACCGCTCGGCGGCATCGGTGGACAGCCACAGCGTGACGCCCAGACCGATGCCGAGGGCGCCGATCACCAGCACCACGAACGGGACCCGGGTGACGAACCGGCGGGGGTTCAGGTCGATCGAGGACAGCCGGACCAGCAGGCGTTCCCGAAGGGGCGGTCGAATGACCTTGGGCGCCTTGGCCTTGCGGGCCTTGGCCCGCGCCTTGGCCTGAGCGGCGCTCTTCGGCCGCGACGGTATCTCGGTGGGGCGCGGCATCGGGCCGGTATGCGGCCTGGAGTGCTCACGCTGCGGGCGCTGCTCGCGAGTGGACCGGCGACCGCGCGGCGGGGTCTCGGTGGCCCGGCGCTGACCCTTGGGTTCGCGCGGCTTACGCGGCTTGCGCGGCTTACGCAGACGGTCGTCGTCGGGGCGTACCGGTTCTCGTCGCTTGGCCATCACGAACCTTCCTCATCGACGACTCTTTCCAGCGCCCGCAGCCGCACCGACGCACTTCGCGGGTTGGCGCCGATCTCGTCGGGGCCCGCCTTCTCGGCCCCGCGCGTCAGCGACGTGAAGTAGGGCTCGTGTCCGGGAAGCTCCACCGGCAGGCCCGCGGGGGTACGCGAAGCCGTCGCAGCGGCGAACTCCCCCTTGACGATTCGGTCCTCCAGCGACTGGTAGGACATCACGACGATCCGGCCGCCCTGCCGCAGCGCCGCCATGGCTGCCGGGATGGCAGCACGCAGGGACTCGAGCTCACCGTTGACCGCGGTGCGCAGCGCCTGGAAGGTGCGCTTGCCGGGGTGGCCGCCGGTGCGCCGGGCGGGCGCGGGAATCACGTCGTAGAGCACCTCGACGAGTTCGGAGGTCGTCTCGAAAGGCTTGCGGGCCCGACGTTTGACGATCTCGCCGGCGATGCGACTGGCGAAGCGCTCCTCGCCGAATTCCTGCAGCACCCGCGTCAGCGCCCGCTTGTCGTAGGTGTTGAGGATCTCGGCGGCCGTCAGCGGTGCGTCCTGGTCCATCCGCATGTCCAGCGGCGCGTCGTGCGAATAGGAGAAGCCGCGTTCGGCGCGGTCGAGCTGCATGGACGACACGCCGAGGTCGAACAGCACGCCGTCGACGCTGCCGCCGTCGCCCCAGAAGCCGTCGTAGCGGGTGTGCACGTAGGTGACCCGGTCACCGAAGGGGGCCAGCCGTTCGCCGGCGATCGCAAGGGCGGTGCGGTCGCGGTCGAGGCCGACGAGGTGCAGCCCGGGCAGGTCGGTGAGGAAGCGCTCCGCGTGCCCACCGGCGCCCAGGGTGGCATCGACGAGGGTTGCGCCCGACCCGTCGGCGGACCGCCGGGTCAGGGCCGGAGTCAGCAACTCGACGCAGCGGTCGAGGAGGACCGGGTCGTGCGGGTGGTCGTCAGGCATCGCAGCACCCTTGCAGGACGTGGCGGGGTCGGGTGTGACTGCCCCTGCATCGAGGTCCCTGTCCGAGGTGACGGACCTGGCGTTGGGGAAGTACGCCAGGGCCGGTTCGGGCAGAGGCCACGATGCACGGGCAAAGCCGGGCACGGGGGCCGGGTCGACGGCGGGATCAAATGATGTCGCGCAGGGTGTCATCGCTGGCCGCGGAGAAGTTCTCTTCGTGGGTCTGCTGATAGGCCTGCCAAGCTTGGGCGTCCCAGATCTCCAGGTACTCGATCGAGCCGATCACCACGCAGTCCTTGGAGAGATCCGCGTACTGGCGGTGGTCGGCCGACAAGGTGATCCGGCCTTGAGCGTCGGGATGTTGTTCGTCGGTCGCCGCAGCCAGGTACCGCAGGTAGGCACGTGCCTCCGGATTGCTCCGCGATGCCTGCGAAGCCCGTGCTGCGAGCTTCTCGAATTCCGCTCGCGGGTAGACGGCGAGGCTGTGGTCTTGGCTCTTGGTAACCATCAACCCCCCTGCCAGCGCTTCGCGGAACTTGGCGGGCAGCGTGAGCCGCCCCTTGTCGTCGAGCTTGGGCGTGTAGGTACCGAGAAACATCTCGCCACCTCCAGCGTTGCCGCGCTCACGGAGCTTCCGGTCGCTCCGATGCACGCCACATTACCCCACAATCCCCCACTTTGCTCCATTCACCGGCAAAACCATGGGCACGAGCCCCACCCAACACCACTCCGGAGGCATTCGACGGCCGCCGAGCGAGCTCTTGACCGCATGGTTTGTCGAAGAACTGCAGCTAGAAGCCCATGTGGTCGGCGGTGGGGCACGGTGGGGCGCCGGTGGGGCGCGCTCCGGCCAACCGCTCGATCACGGCGTGTCGCAGGGCAAAGAAAAAGGGCAGCTCCCGTGGGAGCTGCCCTGACGTCCTGGCGGACCTCATTCCTCGAACCGGCGGCGGAACCTCTCCTCCATGCGGTCGGAGAACGAGTTGCCGCCCTTGGCCCGTCGCTGTCGCGCGGACCCCGGCTCGGGCAGAGTGCCCTCGCGGCCACCCGCCACCCGTGGACCGGTGATCGCGAACACCACGCCGCCGAACATCACGACGAACCCGATGACGCTGACGATCAGGAAGGCGTGGTTGACGTTGGCGTAGAACGGGACCCCGGCGACGAGGAGACCAAGACCGACCAGGAAGAGCACCGCGCCCTGCAGGCGGCGCCGCGCCGAGGGAGCCCGCAGGTTCCCGCCGCGCACGCTCGAGGCGAACTTGGGATCCTCGGCATAAAGTGCGCTCTCGATCTGGTCGAGCATGCGCTGCTCATGATCGGAGAGTGGCATCCGCGCCTCCCATGTTGCGTCCCTGCTGCGTCCACGAAGTCGCGGCCGTGCGTTCAAAGTACGTACGCCCGCCGTTTGCGGGGCACCCGATGACCATGATACGAGCAGAATCTGACCCGTACCACCTACTTCGAATGCCGATTGTAGTTGGTGGCCCGCCGGTGGCGAGACAGTGCGGGGCTGACCGGATAATGACGTCGACTCGGCACTCGCGCGAAGGGCTCCAAGAGCTTGGCCACGTACCTGATCGACCTGTCACCCGGCGACATGCAACGCCGCCTGGGTGACGCACTCGGCATCTACGTCGACGCGATGCGGTACCCCAGGGGCACCGAGGAACAGCGCGCCTCGATGTGGGTGGAGCACACCCGGCGCCGGGGGTGGTGTGCGGTCGCCGCCGTCGAGGCGCCGGAAGGCTCCGACGGAGATCCGGGCGAACCGCCCCTGACTGCGGCTCCCATGCTCGGCGTGGCCTACGGATACTGCGGTGCGCCCGACCAGTGGTGGCAGCAGCAGGTGGTGCAGGGACTGCAACGCGAAGGCGCCGGACACGCCCGCATCGCGGAGCTCATGACCGACTACTTCGAGCTCACCGAACTGCACATCCACCCAAGCGCACAGGGTCGCGGGCTTGGCGAGGCCCTGGCCCGGCGCCTGCTGGCCGGCCGCGCCGAACCCCACGTCCTGCTGTCGACCCCGGAGATCAACGGCGAGGCCAACCGCGCGTGGCGGCTCTACCGCAGGCTGGGGTTCACCGACGTCATCCGCGACTACCACTTCGCGGGCGATCCACGCCCCTTCGCGATCCTCGGCCGGGAACTGCCGCTGTGACGGCGACATACTCCTCACGCAAGCGCTCGTCGGCGACATACTCCTCACGCAAGCGCTCGTCGGCGACATACTCCTCACACAAGCGCTCGTCGGCGACATACTCCTGGCGCAAGCGCTCGTCGGCGACGGTCTGGCACCATGTCGACGTGCCACACCGCCACAAACGCGTGCTCGCCCTGCTCTTGCTGGTGCTCCTCGCACCGACGATCGCCGGTTGCGTGCGGGTGCGCGCGTCACTGACGGTGTCCCCCGACGACCGCGTGTCGGGGCAGATCGTCGCGGCGGCCAAGCAGCGCAATCCCGACGACAAGGGTCCCCAGCTGCTGAACAACCTGCCGTTCAGCAACAAGGTGTCGGTGTCGTCGTACGCGCGCGACGACTACGTGGGCTCCCAAGCGGTGTTCTCCGACCTCTCGTTCGCCGAACTGCCGCAGCTGGCCAACATGAACAACGACGCCGCTGGCGTCGACATCTCTCTTCGACGCGCCGGGGACCTGGTGATCCTGGAGGGCCGCGCCGACCTGACCACCGTCAACGACCCCGAAGCCGACGTCTCGCTCAACGTGTCGTTCCCGGGTGAGGTGACCTCGACCAACGGGGACCAGGTGGCCTCCGACACCGTCCAGTGGACGCTCAAGCCCGGTGTCGTCAGCACGATGAACGCCCAGGCCCGCTACACCGACCCCAGCGCGCGGTCCTTCACCGGAGCGGCGATCTGGCTTGGCGTCGCGGCGTTCCTGGTGGCCGGAATCATCGGCGGCGTGGCATGGACCAGCCGCGATCGCAGCCCCGTTCTGCCGAGCCCGCCGGATTCCCGCTGACCCCCGCCCCGGGGCGGACTTGCTTGAAACCAGCCCGCACGCTCTAGTCTGAAGGAACTTTGGGTAGCGAAAGGGGCGCGCGCTGAGCGTGGATGCCGCGGCACCGTCAGCCATCGAGTTGGCGAGCGCCGTCACCGAACGACTGCGGTCGTATCTGGGTACGCGTCGACGCGACGCGGCCTACATCGGCGGCGACTACGCCGAGATGACCGAGGCCCTCGAGGAGTTCGTCCTGCGCGGCGGCAAGCGCGTGCGCCCACTGTTCGCCTACTGGGGCTGGCGGGCCGCCGCTCCCCCGGATAGCGCCGCCGACGACGACGTCCTGCTGCTGTTCTCCGCCCTCGAGCTGCTGCACGCCTGCGCGCTGGTGCACGATGACGTCATCGACGCCTCGGCCACTCGCCGCGGGCTGCCGACGGTGCATCGGCTGTTCGCCGACCGGCACCGCGACCGCAACTGGCACGGCTCGTCCGAACAGTTCGGCCTGTCGACGGCGATCCTGCTTGGCGACCTGTCGCTGGTGTGGGCCGACGACATCGTCAACTCCGCCGATCTCCCGCCCGATGCCCACCGCCGCGTGCACCGCGTCTGGGCCGACATCAGGACCGAGGTTCTCGGCGGGCAGTACCTCGACATCGTCGCGGAGGCCAGCGGCGCGGAAACCGTCGAGTCGGCGATGAAGGTCAACACGTACAAGACGGCGTCCTACACGATGGCGCGGCCCCTGCAGCTTGGGGCAGCCGCGGCCGCCGACCGGCCCGACGTGCAGGACACCTTCCATCAGGTCGGCAACGATCTCGGCGTGGCATTCCAGCTGCGCGACGACGTCCTCGGCGTGTTCGGCGACCCCGCGGTCACCGGCAAGCCCTCCGGTGACGACCTGCGGTCGGGCAAGCGCACCGTGCTGCTCGCCGAGGCACTGCAGCGGGCCGACGCGTCGGACGCGTTGGCGGCCAAGCTGTTGCGCGCGTCGATCGGCACCGATCTCGCCGACGACCAGGTGCGCGAACTCTGCCAGGTCATCGAATCGGTGGGGGCGCTCGCCGCCGTCGAGAGCCGCATCGAACTGCTCACCGGCCAGGCCCTGGCGCTGCTCGACGCCGCACCCATCGACGCCGCCGCCAAGGTCGGTCTGGCCGAACTCGCCAGATTGGCGTCGAACCGGTCCGCCTGAGCCGCATGACGACTCCGACCCCAGCCCCGACCGCGGAGCCTCGACCGCGACCCGGCATCGCCAGGCACGTCACCCGGTTGACGACGTTCGCCGCGTCGCAGGACGGGCGTCCCGCACTGCTGGGCTGCCTCGGCGCGGCACTGATCACCGTTGGTGGGCTCGGCGCCGGCAGCACCCGGTTGCACGACCCGCTGCTGGAGTCACTGCAACTGTCCTGGCTGCGGTTCGGCCACGGTCTGGTGGTCTCATCGGTGCTGCTGTGGTGCGGTGTCGCGGCGATGCTGTTCGCCTGGCTGTGGCTGGGCCGCCGCGTCGTCGAGCGCACCGCCAGCCAGTACACGATGCTGGCGACGACGGGGTTCTGGCTGGCGCCGTTGCTGCTGAGCGTGCCGGTGTTCAGTCGCGACACGTACTCCTACCTGGCCCAGGGCGCGCTGCTGCGCGACGGGTTCGACCCCTACGTCGTCGGGCCGATCGAGAACCCGAATTCCCTGCTGGACAACGTGAGTCCGATCTGGACCACCACCACCGCCCCCTACGGGCCGGTGTTCATCCTCGTTGCCAAGTTCGTGACGCTGGTGGTCGGCGACCACGTCATCGAAGGCACCATGCTGCTGCGGCTTTGCATGCTGCCCGGCCTGGTCATGCTGATCTGGGCGGCTCCCAGAATCGCCCGCCACGTCGGCGCGAACGGGCCTGCCGCACTGTGGATCTGCGTACTCAACCCGTTGGTGATCATTCACCTGATGGGCGGGGTGCACAACGAGATGCTGATGGTCGGCCTGATGATGGCAGCCATCGCGCTCACACTCGGCAACCGACCGGTCTGGGGGGTCGGGCTGATCGCCATCGCGGTGGCGGTAAAGGCGACTGCCGGCATCGCGCTGCCCTTCATGGTGTGGATGTGGACGCATCGACTGCGAGACCGTCGCGGCCTGAGCACCACCCGCGCGTTCGGTGTCGCCACGGCCGCCTCGGCGCTGATCTTCGTCGTGGTGTTCGCCGTGGTGTCATGGCTTGCCGGCGTCGGTCTTGGCTGGCTCACCGCGCTCGCCGGTTCGGTCAAGATCATCAACTGGCTCACCGTACCCACCGCCACGGCGAACCTGGTCAACGCGGTCGGTGGCCTGTTGCTTCCGGTGAACTTCTACGCCGTGCTCGACGTCACCAGGATCATCGGCGTCGTGATCATCGCCATCTCGCTTCCGTTGCTGTGGTGGCGTTTCCGGCATGACGACCGGGAGGCGCTGACGGGAATCGCGCTGGCGATGCTCGTCGTGGTCTTGTTCGTCCCCGCGGCGCTGCCCTGGTACTACACCTGGCCGCTGGCCGTGCTGTCCGCGCTGGCGCAGAGCCGGCGGTCGATCGCGCTGATCGCCGGGTTCTCGACCTGGATCATGGTGATCTTCAAACCCGATGGCTCGCATGGGATGTACTCGTGGCTGCACGTGGCGCTGGCCACCGCGTGTGCCGTCGCGGCGTGGTACTCGCTGATGAAGACCGACGGGGCCGACCGGGACGCCGTCGAAGACCCGGTGAGCCAGCCCTAGTAGGCCATCGCCTGGGCGCGGCGCAACACCTCGCGCGCCTGGTGCGAATGCAGCGCGTCGACCGGGCGGGCGTTGGCCTGGGCGTCACCCGAGCCGTCCCGGCTGATCGTCAACGACTCATCCGGGGTGAACAGCCACCGCACGATCTCGGTCTCGCCGTAACCGCCGTCGTGCAGCACCACCAGCAGACCAGGAAGGCTCTTCACGACGTGCCCCTTGGCGTCGAAGAAGATCTTGGGCACCACCAGCACACCGTTGCGGCGCACCCCGATCAGGTGCTTCTGCCGCAGCTGCTGATGCACCCGGGTCACCGGAATGCCGAGGAGGGACGCCACGGTCGGAAGGTCGTATACGGCTTCGTCGGGGTTCAGGACGTCGTCGGCAGCCGGAATGTTGCTCACCGGACCGAGTCTAGGATGCGTGCGTGGATACCAGCCAACGATCGGACCCGCTCGTCGGCATCGTGTTGGACCGGCGCTACCGCGTCGACGCCATGATCGCCACCGGTGGGATGTCCTCGGTGTACCGGGGACTGGACCTCCGGCTGGACCGTCCGGTGGCGTGCAAGGTGATGGATTCCCGGTACGCGGGCGACCGGCAGTTCCTCGAACGCTTCCAGCGCGAGGCGCGCGCGGTGGCCCGGTTGAAGGACCCAGGCCTGGTCGCCGTCTATGACCAGGGCCTAGACGGCCAGCACCCGTTCCTGGTGATGGAGCTGGTGGAGGGCGGCACCCTGCGCGAACTGCTCCGCGAGCGCGGGCCCATGCCGCCGCATGCCGTGGCCGCCGTCCTGGCCCCCATCCTTGGTGGTCTCGCTGCGGCACACCGGGCCGGGCTGGTGCACCGCGACGTCAAGCCGGAGAACGTGCTGATCTCCGACGACGGCGAGGTGAAGATCGCGGACTTCGGCTTGGTCCGCGCCGTCGCCGAGGCGAAGATCACCTCGACCAGCGTGATCCTCGGGACGGCGGCCTACCTTTCGCCCGAACAGGTGGGCACCGGTGACGCCGGCCCCGGCAGCGACGTCTACGCCGTCGGCGTGCTGGCCTACGAATTGCTCACCGGCACCACGCCGTTCACCGGCGACAGCGCGCTTGCCGTGGCCTACCGGCGGATGGACAACGACGTGCCGCCGCCCAGCGCCGCGATCGCCGGCGTCCCGCGCCAATTCGACGACCTGGTGGCTCGGGCGACGCGGCGCCGTCCCGAGGACCGCTACGCCGACGCGGCCGCCATGGCCACCGCGCTGCAGGCGGCGGTCGACGAACTGGGACTGCCGCCGTTCCGCGTTCCGGCGCCGCGCAACTCCGCCCAGCACGTCGCGGCCGAGCAGTACCGCAGCCGGGTGCTCGACGAGGACGACCGGGACACCACACAGACCACCGCCGCCCCGCCGTCACCGCCGCTGCTGCCGCCGCGACCGAACTCCACCAGGGAGATGACGCGCGGTCCTGGCGACTGGGAGCGCCCCGCAAACCGTTCCGTCCCAGGGCGGTTCGCCGGGATCGAGATCGACGAGCTGGAGTGGGCCCGGCAGCGCGGCCGGCGGGTCGCACTGTTCTGGCTGGTCGCCATCGTGACGCTCACCGCGGGGGTGGCCGCCGGGGCATGGACCCTGGGCAGCAACCTGCAGGGCTTGTTCTGATCGGCTAGTCCCGCAGCATCTCCGCGACCAGGAACGCCAGTTCCAGTGACTGCTGGGTGTTCAGCCGCGGGTCGCACGCCGTCTCGTACCGTCCGGCCAGGTCGGTGTCGGAGATGTCCTGCGCCCCACCGAGACACTCGGTGACGTTCTCACCGGTGAGCTCGATGTGGATGCCACCGGGGTGGGTGCCCAGCGACCGGTGCACCTCGAAGAAGCCCTGGACCTCGTCGACGATGCGATCGAAGTGCCGGGTCTTGTAGCCGGTCGACGACTCGTGGGTGTTGCCGTGCATCGGGTCGCACTGCCAGATCACCTGGTGTCCGGTGGCCTGCACCTTCTCGATGATCGGCGGCAGGAGGTCGCGCACCTTGCCGTTGCCCATTCGGCTGACCAGGGTGAGCCGGCCCGGCTCGTTGCGCGGGTCCAGCCGTTCGACGTATTCGACGGCCAGCTCCGGGGTCATGCTGGGACCGATCTTCACCCCGATGGGGTTGGAGATCACCTCGGCGAAGGCGATGTGCGCGCCGTCGAGCTGGCGAGTGCGGTCACCAATCCAGACGTAGTGCGCCGACAGGTCGTAGAGCCGCTGCTCGTCGGACTCGGTGGACAGCCGCAGCATGGCGCGTTCGTAGTCGAGCACCAGGGCCTCGTGGCTGGCGTAGATCTCGGCGGTCTGCAGGTTGCGGTCGTTGACTCCGCAGGCGCTCATGAAGCGCAGTGCACGGTCGATCTCGCCGGCCAGCGCCTCGTAGCGGGCACCCGCCGGCGAGGTCCTGACGAACTCGCGGTTCCAGTCGTGCACCGACTCCAGCGACGCCAGCCCCGACGACGTCAGGGCCCGCACCAGGTTCATGGCCGCGCTGGCGTTGGCGTAGGCCCGCACCAGCCGGGACGCGTCGTGGTCACGGACGGACGCATCGGGGGCGAACCCGTTGACCATGTCGCCGCGGTAGGACTTCAGGCCCAGCGCGTCGAGGTCGGCCGAGCGCGGCTTGGCGTACTGGCCGGCGATGCGGGCGACTTTGACGACCGGCATGCTCGCGCCGTAGGTCAGCACGACGGCCATCTGCAGCAGCGTGCGGATGTTGCCGCGAATGTGCGGCTCGGTGTTGTCGACGAACGTCTCGGCGCAATCGCCGCCCTGCAGCAGGAACGCCTCACCGCGCGCGACGTCGGCCAGGTAGCCCTTGAGCCGCTCGATCTCCGAGGGCACCGTCACCGGTGGCACGCTCTCCAGCACGGTCCGCATCGCCTTGGCCTGGTCCGCGGGCCAGTTGGGCTGTTGCGCCGCCGGCTTGGCCAGGGCGGCGTCGAGCCGCGTGCGCAGTTCGTTCGAGAGCGGCGGAAGCTCCGGCAGCTGGTCGATGGGTACGTCGACGGTCCAGTTCACCCGTCCATGGTAACCGCGCAGCGGAGTACGCCTTACATCCAGCCACGAGCCATAGTCGCAGTTCAGGCGCGTGCGGCCCAGGCTCCGTCGTCGTCGTCCTCCTCGGGGAGGTGCGCGGTCATGAGGCGGTACCTGGTCAGGTTGTGTCTGGCATCGACCAACGCGTCGTGGGCGTCGCGCGGCCGCGGAGGCATCCGCGGTGAGCCCCGCTCCTCCCAGAATTGGCGCAATTCGCGGGTGAACCTGGGGATCGCGGGCGGCAGGTCGGTCATCGGCCCCCACAGCTGGCACAGCACGACGTGGTCGTAGGCACCGACCCACGCCCACAGCTCGATGGTCTCGTCCCCGTCGATGTCGAAGAAGTCCTCGAGTTCGGCGCGGATCGTGCGGCGTGACCGCCACAGCTTCGACGCCGGCGAGGGAAGCTTGGGCAAGACGTTCTTGCGTACCCAGGAGCCAGCCCGATCGGGGTCGAATTCCGTTGAGATGGCGTAATATTCGCGGCCGTCCTCGGCGGCGATACCGATCGAGATCAGCTCGATGGTGCGGCCGTTGTCGATGAACTCGGTGTCGTAGAAGTACTTCATCACGCCGCCTCCGTCGACCCGGAGGACGCCGGCGCCGGCGCCGGATGGATCTCGCGGTCCAGCTGGGCGTCGACCTCGTGGTCGTTGGGAAAGTGCGGCTCGCCGGCGACGACGTGCTGCAGCCAGAGCTTGGCCTGCACGACGGGTCTGCGCTGGCGGCGCTCCCGCTCCAGCGCCCGGCGCATCTTCTTGGGCCGGGTGTCGTAGCGCCAGCGCGCCCACGGCGCGTGCGGCCGGGACAACCGCACTGCGCCGACGAACAGCAGCGGCGTGATGAACATGCCGACCAACCCGGTCCACACCTTGCCCTTGAGCAGCACCACCACGGCCAGCAGCAGGGTCACCAGCGCGATGCCAACGACGGTCCCGCGGGCGATCAGCGTCTGGTCCTCCCGCCAGATGTCGACGTCGAAGAACGACAGTGGGTTGAAACCCAGGATGAGCAGCCCGGCGACCGCGATTGCGGCGAATACCGCGTCCACCGACGTCCGGCCGTCCTCGGCCCAGTACACGTCCTGCAGATGCAGGATCAACGCGAACTCGTCGAGCACCAGCGCGGCACCCATCCCGAAGAAGACTGCCGCCACTGTGAATTCGGGCACACCTCCGTCGACTGCGAGGGTCACCATGGTTACCCCCGAGACCATGACGAGAACGACGCCGATGACCACGTGGTGGATGTGGATGCCGACCTCGGCCCCCGAGACGGAGATGTTGCGGGGCTGCCACCACTTGGGCGGCGTGCCATCGGTCCTGTTGTTCTCGTTGTGGCGGATGTACCGGACGATCGTGCGGGTCACCAGGAACGTCAGCAGGAACGAGATCAGGCACCACAGCAGCGGGATTCGACCTGGCGGGATGGCCAGGTCGAGTCCCAGGTCGAACGTCGCGTCGTCGAGCACGGGCAAAACTTACGCCGACGGCTGCGCGTCGTGGACCGGATGGTCCCCGACGCGCCGACGAGCACCGATACTCTTGTCGGCGAGATGAGAATTCGGCAGTCGCCCATGTGGGCGCGGTGGCCAACCGTGGCATGGCGGCTGTTTCAGCTGGCGACCCTGGTGGCGGTGGGATGGGCCGGGTGGCGATTGCTGGCCACCACGCCGTATCGCATCGACATCGACGTCTACCGGATGGGCGGGCGGGCCTGGCTGGACGGTACGTCGCTCTACCGCGACGGCATCCTCTTCCACACCGAGGCCGGCCTGAATCTGCCGTTCACCTACCCACCGCTGGCGGCGGCCGTCTTCTCCCCCTTCGCGTGGCTGTCACTGGATGCGGCCAGTGCCACCATCACCGTCATCACCTTCGCGTTGCTGCTCGTCACCACCACGATCGTGCTGACGCGCCTGCGGGTGTGGGAGCAGCTGGGCTCGGTGGGGGGCCCGGCGTGGCGCCGGCGGTGCTGGCTGGCCGCGGCCATCGTCGCCCCCGCGGTGGTCTACCTCGAGCCGATCCGGTCCAACTTCGAATTCGGCCAGATCAACGTCGTGTTGATGACGCTGGTGATCGCCGACTGCGTGCCGCGCAAGACGCCGTGGCCCCGCGGGCTGCTGCTCGGAATCGCGATCGCCCTCAAGCTGACACCGGCGGTGTTCCTGCTCTACTTCCTGCTGCGGCGGGACACCAGGGCGCTGCTGGTGAGCGTGGCCTCGGCGGTCCTGGCCACCGCGGTGGGATTCGTCGTCGCGACCCGCGACTCCTGGGAGTACTGGACCGAGACGGTCCGCGACACCGACCGGATCGGCACCGCCACCTATCTCACCAACCAGAACATCGCCGGCACGCTGGCCCGCCTTGGCCTCGGCGAGACCCCGCGCTTCGTGATCTGGCTGGTCGCCTGCTTCGCGGTGCTGGCGCTGACGGTCTGGGCGGTGCGCCGGGTGCTGGCGTACGGCCAACCCGTGCTCGCGCTGATGTGCGTGGCGATGTTCGGGCTGGTGGTCTCGCCCGTGTCGTGGTCACACCATTGGGTGTGGGCGCTGCCGACGGTCCTGGTGACCGCGGTGCTCGGCTACCGGTACCGCAGCATCTCCCTCGGCACGATCGGCGCGGTGGGCGTGTCGTTGATGTACTTCGCGCCGATTCACCTGATGACCGAACACCGGGAGACCTCGGCGGCGCTGTGGCGCCAAATGCTCGGCGGCTCCTACGTCTGGTGGGCGCTGGCCGTCATCGCCGTCGCGGGGACGGTGACCCTGCGGGAGCGGGACGGCGTCACACCTGCCGTCGACACCGCTGTGGCGCACGCGGCGCGGTAGGACCGATCAGTCAGCCTGCGGCGGCGGTGGGAAATCGGGCAGGCGGCGGACCCCCACCCTCGAGGGCTTCCTTGACGTCGGCGGCGTAGAGGTCGACGTATTCCTGACCGGAGAGCTGCATCAGCTCGTACATCACCTCGTCGATGACGGCGCGCTCGATGAATCGATTGCCGGCCAACCCCTCGAAGCGGCTGAAGTCCATCGGCTTTCCGAACCTCACCTCGACGCGACCGAAGTGCCACATCTTGGAGCCCGGCGGGTTGACGACGTCGGTGCCGACCATCGCGACGGGGATGACCAGGACCCCGGTCTGCAGCGCCAGCCGGGCCAGCCCGGTCTTGCCCTTGTAGAGACGACCGTCGGGGGAACGGGTGCCCTCGGGGTACATCCCCAGGAGCTTGCCCTGGGAGACGATGCGCTCGGCGGTGGTCAGCGCGGCCCGCGCGGAGTCGGCGTCGGTGCGGTCGATCGGCACCTGTCCGGCCGCCGTGTAGAACCAACGCTGGAACCAGCCCTTGAGCCCGGTGCCGGTGAAGTACTCGGCCTTGGCCAGGAAGGTGATCCGGCGCTTCACCACCAGCGGTAGATAGAAGCTGTCGGCGACGGCCAGGTGGTTACTGGCGAGTATGACGGCACCGGAGTTCGGAACATGCTCCAGCCCTTGCACTTTCGGGCGGCCGAGCAGCGACAGCAGCGGGCCCATGAAGATGTACTTGAACAGCCAATACCACATCGACCCTCCCGCGGCGGGCGCCCGGACGGTGCCCTGCGACAACTGTACCCAGTACGCGGTCAGTCCTCGACGGTGACGGGGATGTGCTCGTAGTGGCCCGGCCCGGCGGGCGGCGGATCGTCATCTGGGCTGGACGGGTCGGGGCCGGACGGGCCGGTTTCGGCGGCCGGGTCCTGGCCGGTGTCCATCGCATCGGTCATCGCGCGGACGACGGTGAGCAGTGCGACGCTGTGCTCGGCGATCACGGTCAGCAAGGGATGCCGTTCGCCGGTGACCAAAGCGCCGAGCGCGCACACCGGGCACCACACCTGCTGGCACTTGCCATCGGCACCGGAGGTGGCGCGGGCGGCGGCCATCCGCACGGCGGGATCGAGCCGGTCCAGAATCGACTGCGCCAGCTGCAGGAGTTCGGGCGGGATGTCTTGGTGGGTCGCGCTCACGCGGGCCACACCTCCGGATTTGGTCGAAAACGCACCGTCAGCTCGCTTCCGCGCAACTGCGCGTCGATCACGGTGCATCGGCGCAGGACCGACGCCAACCGCACGCGGGCCCGCGTACCGCCGGCGCCGACGATCAGATCGTCGCCGACCCGGCCCAATGTCAAGGCAGCCGGATCGACCTGCGGCAACTGTAACCTCATCCGGTATACCGCAGCCACGCCGGAGCCCGACTCCCGGTCGACCACCGGGCGCACCGGTCCCGGCGGCGCGGCCCCGTCCCGCTGCCTGGCGCCGGCGAGCAGCTCGCCAAGTGCCTTGGGGCCGATCGGCTCGCCGGGCAGATGCGGCACCAGGACCAGCTTCACGTCGCCGACGGACGCGTCGAGTTCATCGAGGACGGCCCGTTGTTCGGCGATTCGTTCGGTGTACCAGTCGAAGGCCGGATGCTCGGGCAGATTGCGGTACTCGAACGAGTCGTCCTGCACCAGAATCTGATTGACGATCAGCTCGTCGACGGACACCCCGACGAGCGCCAGCGATCCCAGCGTCCTGGCAGCTTCGGCCGCCACCACCCGCTCGGCGGTGAGCACCAGGTGGGCCGTCACCCGGGCGGAATCGGTGAGCAGCGCGCCGAGCCGTTCGGTCGCACCGGCGACCCGTTCCACCAGCTCGACGATGCCGGCCGACGCGGCGTCGTCACCGGCCAGCGACAACCGCCGGTGCCGCGGCCAGGCCCGCTCCAGGTAGAGGCCAAACGTCGCGGGCAGGGTCAGCATGCGCATGGCGTCCGCGGTCGAGGCGCAGTCGACGACGACGTGGTCCCACTCGCCCGAGTCGGCGAGTTCGCGGACCTCGTCGAGCCCCAGCACCTCCTGGATTCCCGGCAGTGCCGAAAGCTCCTCCGGCGCAACGTCTCCGAGGTCGGACTCGGGAAACTTCGCAGCGAGCACCCCGGCCACCTGACGCCACCGCTGCTCCAGCAGCGCCAGCGTGTCCAGGGCCAGGGCGTCGAGGTATCCGCCGGCGGCGGGTCCGATCTCCAGGCCGGCGAGCACCCGGGTCGGGGTCCGCTCCCCCGTCGGGACGACGGGGATGCCCAGCACGTCGCCGGTCGAGTGCGCCTGGTCGGTCGACACGACGAGCACGCGCAGACCGTTGCGCGCGTCACGGACCGCCGTGGCGGTCGCCAGGGTCGACTTTCCTACCCCGCCCTTGCCGACGAAGAGGCTGATCCTGGCGCTACCCGCGGCGGGAGACTCATCCGTGCCACTGCGCTCAGTCAGCCTCGACTCGTTTCTTGAGGTCCTTCAGCGCGGTGTCGGTCAGCCTGCGCTCGGCCTTGCGCTTGAGTAGCCCGATCATCGGAATCACCAGGTCTACCGACAGCTCGTAGGTGACATCGGTACCAGAACCATTGACCGCCAACCGATATGCGCCATCGAGTGCCCGCAGCAGCGAGCTGGATACCAGCGACCACCGCACCGAGGCGCGGTCGGCGGGCCAGGTGTAGGCGAGCACCATCGTGTCCTTGAGCACCGCGGCGTCGAGCATCAGCCGGGCGCGCTTGGGGTAACCCTCGTCGTCGGTCTCGAGGACCTCGGTCTCCTTGTACTCCGCGACCCAGTCGGGATAGGAACCGATGTCGGCGATGACGTCCATCACCGTCGAGGGGTCGGCATCGATGTAGATCGTCTGCGCAGTCTTGTCCGCCACGTGCTTCACTTTCCGGGTCGCTGGTGCGCTGCTGGACTCCACGTCCCTTCGCACAGAAATGTACTCGCTGCGGTCGGCGGCGCGCTCACGCCAACCGGGACATCCCGACCTCGCGCGACTCCTCGAGTTTCCGCTTGACCTCGAACGCCATCTTCTTGCCGGCCACCCGACGCTGATGGTTGGCCTTGGCCAGGTTCATCCTCGCCAGCTCCCACGCCGCCAGACCCGAGGGCTCGGCGTGCAGGAAGTAGTGCAGGATCACGCCATCGAAGGCCGCCTCCAGCCAGACCTCCATCGTGCCGGTGAGGGCACCGGTGACGGTCCAGCGCTGGCCGGCTGGGCCGCGGTCCTCGACCACGGACAGTCGCAGATCCGGCCACCACCGTCGCCAGTTGGCGGGATCGGCGACGGCCCGGCCCACGTCGGCGGGGTCGGCACACACGAAGGTCTCGTCCGCGACCTGAATACTGTTCATCGCTACTCACCTTCACACATGGGCGCTCACCGACCGACAGCGGCCGACTAGGCTGGTCACACCCATCGTCCGCCCACCGTGGTCCACACCCGTCCTAGAAGGGGCCAAGATCGTGCGCGAGTTCAGTGTGCCGGCATCGTTCGACGTCGGCGAGCACGACACCGTCGTCAGTTCCGTGTTCTCCCACGCGGCCGACGACCCAGACCACGTCATCATCCAGCGTCTCGTCGGTGGATCGTGGATCGACGTGACGTGTGCGCAGGTCGCCGAACAGGTGCGGGCCACTGCGCGGGGCTTGATCGCCGAGGGCGTCCAGCCGGGTGACCGGGTGGCCATCCTGTCGGCGACGCGCTATGAGTGGCCGATCCTCGACTTCGCCATCCTGTCGATCGGCGCGGTCACCGTCCCGATCTACGAGACCAGCTCGGCCGAGCAGGTGCGGTTCGTACTGGGTGACTCCGGTGCGGTGGCGGCCTTCGCCGAGACCGACGAGCACTTCACCAAGATCGAGCAGCTCAAGGCCGAGCTTCCGGAGCTGCGCCACGTGTACCGGATCGACGGGTCGGGACCCGCTGCGCTGGACGAACTCGCCCGGATCGGCAAGGACACCGACCCGGCGGTCGTGGCGTCCCGGCTGGCTGCCATCTCCTCGGGTGACATCGCCACGCTCGTCTACACCTCCGGCACCACGGGCCGGCCGAAGGGCTGCCAGCTGACGCACTCGAATCTGCTGTACGAGATGCGCGGCGCCAAGGCCAGTTTCCCGGCCCTGCTCGCCAAGGGCGAGAAGCTGCTGGTGTTCCTGCCGCTGGCGCACGTGCTGGCCCGCGCCATCACGATCTGCGCGTTCAGCAACAAGGTGACGCTGGGCTTCACCAGCGACGTGAAGAACCTGGTGCCGACCCTGGCGGTGTTCAAGCCGACGCTGGTGGTCTCGGTGCCCCGGGTGTTCGAGAAGGTCTACAACACCGCCGAGCAGAACGCCCACGACGGCGGCAAGGACAAGATCTTCGCGATGGCCGCCAGCACCGCCATCGAGTGGAGCCAGGCCCAGGAGACCGGCGGTGCGAGCCTGGCGCTCAAGCTCAAGCACGCCCTCTTCGACCGGTTGGTCTACGGCAAGCTCCGCGCGGCTCTCGGCGGCAACTGCCACGCCGCCATCTCCGGGGGTGCGCCGTTGGGCGCGCGGCTGGGGCACTTCTACCGCGGTGTCGGGGTGACCATCTACGAGGGTTACGGCCTCACCGAGACCAGCGCCGCGATCACCGTGAACCGGGTCGGCGACGTCAAGGTCGGATCGGTCGGAAAGCTGTTGCCCGGCAACAGCATGCGCATCGATGACGACGGCGAGCTGCTGGTCTCCGGCGGCGTCGTGTTCGGCGGTTACTGGCACAACGAGGAGGAGACGAACGCCGTCTTCTCCAACGGCTGGTTCCACACAGGTGACCTCGGGGCGATCGACGAGCAGGGCTTCCTGACCATCGTCGGCCGCAAGAAGGAGATCATCGTGACCGCCGGCGGCAAGAACGTCGCCCCGGCGCTGCTGGAGGATCGGCTGCGCGCGCATCCGCTGATCAGCCAGGCGATGGCGGTCGGCGACGCCCAGCCGTTCATCGCGGCGCTCATCACCATCGATCCCGAGGCGTTCCCCGGCTGGAAGCAGCGCAACGGCAAGGGCGCCTCGGCGACGGTCGGTGACCTGGCCGAGGATCCCGATCTGGTCGCCGAGATCGACCTGGCCGTCAAGGAGGCCAATCAGGCGGTCTCGCACGCGGAGTCGATCCGCAAGTTCCGGATCCTGCCCGTCGACTTCACCGAGGACACCGGGGAACTGACGCCGACGTTGAAGGTCAAGCGCAAGGTGGTGGCGGAGAAGTTCGCCAGCGACATCGACGCCCTCTACGCCAAGAGCGGTGGCTGAGCACCCGGGTCAGCCGGTCAGCAGCGCGGAGAGCCGCTCGGCCCTTGCGTGCCACTGCCACTCGTCGACGACCCACTGACGGCCTGCCCGGCCCATCGCCGACGCGCGATCCGGATCGGCCAGCAGATCGCCGACCGCGGCGGTGATCGCACCGACGTCCCACCCGTCGACCACCAGCCCCGTTACGCCGTCGAGTACGGATTCCGGTGCGCCGCCTGAGTTTCCGGCGACGACGGGCACCCCCATGGCCGATGCCTCGAGGTAGACGATGCCGAGGCCCTCGACGTCCAGCCCGGCGCCGCGGGTGCGACACGGCATCGCGAAGACGTCGGCCATCGCGTGGTGCGCCGGCAGCTCCTCGCTCGGCACGCCCTCGGTGAACACGACGTCCTCGGCGACGCCGAACTGGTGGGCGAGCCCGCGCAGGTGCTCCAGGTACGGCCCACCCCCGACGATGACCAGCGCGGCCCCCGTCACTCGCTCCCGGAGCGCGGGCAGCGCCCGGATCAGCATGTCCTGACCCTTGCGCGGCACCAGCCGCGAGACGCACACGACGACGGGCCGGTCGCCCAACCCGTAGCGGGACCGCATCGCCGCCCTCGCCTCCGAGTCCGGCGCGAACCGGTCGGTGTCCACCCCCGGGGCCAGACGTTCCAGTGCTGCGCGGGGGCCGAACGCGGCGGCGAACCGGCGGCGGGTGTACTGGCTGATGAAGGTCACTACGTCGGTGTCGTCGCCGATTCGCCGCAACGCGGTGCGCGCCAGCGGCAGCATCGACCAGCCGACCTCGTGCCCGTGCGTGCTGGCGATCACCCGCCGGGCGCCGGCGTTGCGCGCCAGCGGGGACAGCAGGGCCAGGGGCGCGGCCGCACCGAACCAGACGGTGTCGACGTCGTGCTCCTCGATGAGCCTGCGCATCCGCAGCGCCACCGACGGCTCGGGCACCATCAACGTCGTCGGATGCCGCACCACCCGAACCCCGGCGGCCCGCTGGACGTCGTCGTAGGCGTCGGCGCCCTTCCACTTCGGGGCGTACACCACCAGTTCGTGGCGGCCCGTCGCGGCCAGCTCACCCACCAGGTTCTCGAGATAGGACTGGATGCCGCCCCGGCGCGGGGGAAAGTCGTTGGTCACCAATAGGACCCGGTTGGCCATCGCGCAGATGCTAGCCGCCCAGCCAGCCGCGCCATTGGGCGAGCAACTGCGTGGTGTCCGCACCGAGGGCGGACCTGATGGCGGTCGCCGGATCGGGATGCCCGGGTTCGCACGCCGTCAGATATAGCTTGCGAAGCGTGTCGGCGCCGTAGCGACTGGCCACGAACCGACTGAACCACCACGCCCTGTCGTACGCCAGCGATCGAACGGCGCCGGCGGTGTCCAGGTCGGCGTCGGTGGGAAGGTGGGCGAGCTGGGCGGCGGCCACCGGTCCGGGCATCGCGGTCGGCGGGCGCCCGACGAAGTCGGCGACGCCCTCGGTGAGCCAGCGCGGCGCGTCGGCGGCCGTCTTGCTCCTGGCGGCGTAGTGGAACAGCTCGTGGCGCAGGACGATGCGCAGGGCTGCATCGCTCATCGAGCTCGCGCCGGGCGCGAACACTATCCGTTGCGCGGTCGTGGCGGCGGCGATGTCGGGCTCCCCGGCCGCGAGCGCGCGGAACTCCTCGTCGGTGCGGGTGAGCACCACGACGATGTTGCGGGGCCAGTCGTCACCCCAGAATGCGGTGACGGCGTCGGCGGCCCCGTCGAGCTCGCCCCAGACCCGGCTCTCCAGGTCCGCGGTCTGCGCTCCCCCGAGCGCCATCACCGAGACGGTGCGCCCGTCGCGCAGCGTCAGGGGGTCCGTCTGCGAGGTCGGCACGTCGAGCGAGGCGTGCGTGGCCGAGGGTGGCGTCGAATCGACCGACCGGGCGCCGTCGAAGGGCCGGGCGATCAGCACCGCGGCGACTGCCAGTTCGGCCAGCAGCAGCAGGCCGACTAGCGGGCGCTCAGTAGCGGCGGACGTTGTGAATCGGCGCATTGTCCACCGGGGCGACCCGCACCGGTGTGCCGTACGTCGAGGCGTGCACCATCATCCCGTCGCCGATGTAGATACCCACGTGCGAGGCGTCGGAGTAGTAGGTGATGAGGTCGCCGGGCTGCATCTGGTCCATCGACACCGGCTGGCCGCCCTGGGCGAGGGCCTGGCTGGAGTGCGGAAGGTTGACACCGGCCTGGCCGAAGGCCCACATGACCAGTCCCGAGCAGTCGAAGGCGCTCGGGCCTGCGGCGCCCCACGAGTAGGGCGATCCGATCCGGGTGAGCGCGGCCTGGACGGCGACCATGCCCTCGGGGTCCCCGGGCACCGGCGCGGCGCCCTCGGGCGGGGCGATGTCACCGGGGTTGATGCCGGCGGGCGGGGCCGCGAGGACGTCGGGCGAATCCGGTGGCGGCGGCGCGTCGGGCGCAGGTACCGGCGGCGCCGGCGGGATGGCCGCCAGGGCTTCGCGCTGGGCCGGCGTCAGGGCGGTGTACTGCGACTTGACGACGGCGATTTGCACCTGCAGCTTGCTTTGCTTGGATTGCAGATCGGCGCGCACCGCGGCGGCCTGCTCGGCGGCCGTCTTGGCCTCGGCGGCCGACTTGGCGGACTCCGATTCGGCTCGGCTGGCCAGGTCGCTGGTGCTCTTGAAGTTCTGCATCTGCACCGACATCTCGGTGGCCATGACTCGCTGCACCGAGAGCTGATCGATGAGCAACTGGGGCGAATTGGCGGTCAGCATGGCGTCCAGGCCGTCGGTGCGACCACCCATGTACTGGGCTGCAGCAATCCTGTCGACGGAGGTCTGGAAGGTTGCCAGCTGGGCCTTGGCCGAGTCGACGGCGGCGACGTCCGCGGCGTGCTTCTGGTCGGCGGCCTGCTGCGCTTGCAGCTTGTTGTTGAGATCCAGCTCGGCGCTGTGCATTGCCTCGGTGGTTTGCTCGGCCTGCCTGGACAGCTCGTTGAGCTTTGCCATGGCGTCATCAGCCGGGTCGGCGTGCACACTGCCCGACATCACCCAACCAAAGACCATCAGCCCTGCTATCGCACCAACAATCGGTCGCCGAAGCCCACGTGTGCCCCGGTGCATGGCGTCAAACCTCAAGATTTCGCGTCCTTCAACTGCCGTAAGCGAGCCGCTCGAACTGCGTTAGGTCTCAGATAGGTTACGAAACGGCATCGGGGTTGTCCAACAGAGGACGCAAATTTAACAGGCGCCTCGGGAATTTTTCGCTGCCCCACGACCATAGCGGTCCTCAGGCGACCCCGTCGGCCGGCCTCCGGTGAATCGGAACCAACCGCAACCGGGGTGCCAATCCGGCGTCTGCGAGGACCTCGAGAGCCTGGCGCTCATCGGCCAGCAACGTCTCGGGAACCCCCAACAAAACACTCACGACACAGTCTTGGCAGCCGTGTCCGCGGACCGCGCAGTCGTCGCAGTCGATGTGCAAGGTCCCATCGGACACCGGTTCCGGCGTCGGGCCGGGTGTCAAGAGCTCTGCTGAATCCGGTTCTGCCTCTGGTCGAGTCATGGCCGCACTCCTCTCGGTCGAGTCGGGGCGAACGCTAGCGGGGGGTACCGACACGCCCGTCCCGTCGATGTCCGGCCCTGTCGGTCGGTGGGCCTACGGTCCGTGCCATGGAGCAGCTGAGCTTCGGCGACGTCTTCAAGGACGTGGACACGGCCGCCGACGTCTCACTGCGTGACACCACGTTCGTCGTCGTCGACCTCGAGACCACTGGCGGCCGGGCCAAGGGCGACGCCGACGGCCGCGGCTTCGACTCGATCACCGAGATCGGCGCGGTGAAGGTCCGCGGCGGCGAGGTGCTCGGCGAGCTCGCCACCCTGGTCGATCCGGGGCGTTCCATCCCGCCGCAGATCGTCGCGCTGACGGGCATCACCACCGCGATGGTGCACGACGCCCCGACCATCGACTCGGTGCTGCCGGCGTTCCTGGAATTCTCCCGCGGCGCGGTACTGGTCGCCCACAACGCCGGTTTCGACATCGGCTTCCTGCGCGCGGCGGCCGAGCGCCTCGGCCTGCCGTGGAAGCGGCCCCCCGTGCTGTGCACGGTGAAACTGGCCCGCCGGGTGCTCACCCGTGACGAGGCGCCGAGTGTGCGTTTGTCGGCGCTGGCCCAGCTCTTCGGCACATCGACCACCCCCACGCACCGCGCCCTCGACGACGCGCGCGCCACCGTCGACGTGCTGCACGCCCTCATCGAGCGCGTCGGCAATCAGGGCATCCACACCTACGCCGACCTGCGGTCGTACCTGCCCGACGTGACGCCCGCCCAGCGGCAGAACCGGCATCTGGCGACCGGCCTGCCGCGGCGGCCCGGCGTCTACCTCTTTCGCGGCCCCACCGACGAGGTGCTCTACGTGGGCACCGCCGTCGACCTGCGCCGTCGCGTCGCCCAGTACTTCAACGGTGCGGATCCCCGCACGCGGATGAAGGAGATGGCGTCGTTGACCACCCGGGTCGACCACGTCGAGTGCGCGCACGACCTGGAGGCAGGCGTCCGCGAGCTGAGGCTGCTCGCCGCCCACGCGCCGCCGTACAACCGGCGGTCGAAGTTCCCCCACCGGTGGTGGTGGGTGGTGCTCACCGACGAACCGTTCCCGCGTTTCTCGGTGGTGCGCGCGCCCAAGCACGACCGCGCGATCGGTCCGTTCCGGGCCAGAGCCGACGCCGTCGAGACCGCGGCCCTGCTGGCCCGGTTCACCGGCGTGCGGACGTGCACCACCCGGCTGTCGCGAACGGCGCTGCACGGGCCGTCCTGCCCCGAGGTGGAGCTGTCCCCGTGTCCGGCCGGACGCGCGCTGACCGCCACCGCCTACGCCGCGGCCACGGCGCGCGCCGCCGCCCTCGTCGCCGGGGAGGACGACGCCGCACTGGCGCAGGCGCTTCGGCACGTCGGCGAGCTCGCGGCCGCAGGGAAGTACGAGACCGCGGCCCGGCTGCGCGATCATGCCGCCACCGCAATCGACGTCGTGTGGCGAGGCCAGCGCCTGCACGCCCTGGCCGCGGTCGACGAGCTCGTCGCCGCCCGACCCGACGGGCAGGGTGGCTGGCACCTGGTGATCGTCAGGAACGGTCAGCTAGCCGCAGCGGGCACGGCGCGACGCGGGGTGCCACCGATGCCCGTCGTCGACGCGATCCACGCGGCGGCGCAGACGGTGCTGCCCGCGGCCGCCCCGCTCGGCGGGGCGCTGGTCGAGGAGACGGCGCTGATCGCCCGCTGGCTTACTCAGCCGGGGGTGCGCATCGTGCGCGTGCAGACGGCCACCGACGCCGGCTACGCGACGCCGCTGGGGGCCGCGGGCCGGCATGCGGCGTGGGCGGCGACGGCGCACTCGGCGCGGGTGGCCGCCCAGCAGGCGCAGCGGTCAGAGCTGCTGACTGAGCCGCACCCAACGCGCGAGCAGGTCTTCGGCCGCCCCCGAGTCGATCGCGTCGGCCGCCCGCTCGAGACCGGCCTCCCACGCCGGCACCCATTTGGCGTCGCTGGATAGTCCGGCGTGCGCCACCATCGCACCGGCGGCGTTCAGGATCACCGCGTCGCGCACGGCCCCCTTGGCGCCGCCGAACACCTCGCGCACCGACGCCGCGTTCGCCTGGGCGTCCCCGCCGGTGAGCTCGCTTAGGTGGGCACGCTCGAACCCGAAGGCGCCCGGGTCGAACGACAAGCGCTCCACGGTGCCGGCCTGCACCCGCCAGATGGTGCTCGTCGTCGTGGTGGTCAACTCGTCGAGCCCGTCGTCCCCGTGCACCACCAGCACGCTGGAACCGCGGGTCGCGAACACCCCGGCCATCACTTCGGCGAGTTCCCCCCACGCGCAGCCGATGAGCCCGGCCCGCGGCGAGGCCGGGTTGGTCAGCGGGCCGAGCAGGTTGAAGACGGTCGGCACGCCGATCTCGCGGCGCACCGCCGAGGCATGCCGGTAGGACGGGTGGAATTGCGGGGCGAACGCAAAGCCGATGCCGACCTCGGCCACGCACCGCGCCACCTCGTCGGGTCCGATGTCGATGCGCACGCCGAGTGCCTCGAGGGTGTCGGCACCGCCCGACAGCGACGACGCCGCGCGGTTGCCGTGCTTGACCACCGGTACGCCGGCCGCCGCCACGACGATCGATGCCATCGTCGACAGGTTCACGGTGTTCGCGCCGTCTCCGCCGGTGCCGACGACGTCGACCGCGTCCCTGCCGATCACGTCGGTCGGCACCCGGCGGGAATGCACGAGCATGGTGTCGGCGAGCTCCTTGACCTCCGCCGAGGTCGGGCCCTTCATCTTCATCGACACCGCGAATCCGGCGATCTGAGCCGGCGCGGCGACGCCGGTCATGATCTGGTCCATGGCCCACGCCGCCTGCCCGTTCGCGAGTGCGCGGTGGGTGGTCAGGCGGCCGAGGATCGCGGGCCAGGTGTTGGGATCGTCGGAAGTCACGAACTGATTATTACGAATCTTGCGACCCGGGTGGAGTTCGACAACTACAAAGCGTCATACTTCTTGACGTGACGAGTGCTGTAGGGACCTCGGGAACTGCGATCACGGCTCGCGTGCATTCGCTGAATCGCCCGAACATGGTAAGTGTCGGCACCATCGTGTGGCTGTCCAGCGAGTTGATGTTCTTTGCTGGCCTGTTCGCGATGTACTTCACCGCGCGCGCGCAAGCCGCCGGTGACTGGCCACCGCACCCGACCGAACTGAACCTGGTTCAGGCGGTACCGGTGACGCTGGTGCTGATCGCGTCGTCATTCACGTGCCAGATGGGGGTGTTCGCGGCCGAACGCGGTGACGTGTTCGGGCTGCGCCGGTGGTACCTGCTGACGTTCGGGATGGGGCTGTTCTTCGTCTTGGGGCAGGGCTACGAGTACTACCACCTCGTCACTCACGGGACCACGATCCCCGGCAGCGCCTACGGCTCGGTGTTCTACCTCGCCACCGGCTTCCACGGCCTGCACGTGATCGGCGGCCTCGTCGCCTTCCTCTTCCTGCTCGCGCGCACGCGCATGAGCAAGTTCACCCCGGCACAGGCCACCGCTGCGATCGTCGTGTCCTACTACTGGCACTTCGTCGACATCGTGTGGATCGCACTGTTCGCCGTCATCTACTTCGTCCGATAGGCGGACGATGAGCTCAATGGACGACCAGCCACGCAAAGGGTCGATGAGAAGGGGTTCGATGACCAGCAAGTCTCGCCGTCGGCTGCGCCGGCGACTGTCGACAGCACTGTTGCTGCTGACCGGACTTCTCGTGGCCGGCGGCATCGCCGCCACCCTGACGCCCAAGCCGCAGGTCGCGGTGGCCGACGAGTCGAGCCTGGCGCTGCTGCGCACCGGCAAGCAGCTCTTCGAGACCTCCTGCGTGACGTGCCACGGCGCGAACCTGCAGGGCGTGCCCGACCGCGGTCCGAGCCTCATCGGCACCGGTGAGGCGGCGGTCTACTTCCAGGTCTCCTCCGGCCGGATGCCCGCCATGCGTGGCGAGGCCCAGGCCCCGCGCAAGGATCCGATCTTCGACGAGCACCAGATCGACGCTCTCGGGGCGTACGTCCAGGCCAACGGTGGCGGCCCCACCGTCCCCCGGGACCCCAACGGCGCCGTCGCCTCCAGCAGCCTGATCGGCAACGACGTCGCCCGTGGTGGCGACCTGTTCCGGCTCAACTGCGCCTCGTGCCACAACTTCACCGGCAAGGGTGGCGCACTGTCCTCCGGCAAGTACGCCCCGCCGCTCGACGAGGCCACGCCGGCGCAGATCTACACCGCGATGTTGACGGGTCCCCAGAACATGCCGAAGTTCTCCGACCGGCAGCTGAGCCCGGAGGAGAAGCGCGACATCGTCGCCTACGTCCGTGAGGCCACCGAGACGCCCAACCCCGGTGGCTACGGCCTCGGCGGGTTCGGCCCGGCGCCCGAGGGCATGGCAGCTTGGATCATCGGGATGGTCGCCGTCATCGGCGCCGCTATGTGGGTGGGATCTCGCGCATGAGCGACAACGTGAATGAAAAGCCGACCGACGAGCAGTTGGCCAAGATGACGCGCGAGGAACTCGTCGCGCTCGGCGGCAAGATCGACGGCGTCGAGACCGTCTTCAAGGAACCCCGCTGGCCCATCGAGGGCACCAAGGCCGAGAAGCGCGCCGAGCGCACGGTCGCCTACTGGCTGTTGTTCGGCGGCTTCTGCGGGTTGGCGTTGCTGCTGGTGTTCCTGTTCTGGCCGTGGGAGTACAAGCCCTACGGTTCCGACGGTGAGCTGGTCTACAGCCTGGCGACTCCGCTCTACGGCCTGACGTTCGGCCTGTCGATCCTCGCCATCGGCATTGGCGCGGTGCTCTTCCAGAAGAAGTTCATTCCGGAGGAGATCTCGATCCAGGACCGTCACGACGGCCGCTCCCCCGAGCTCGAGCGCAAGGCCACCGCCGCCAACCTGACCGATGCGTTGGAGACCTCGACGATCAAGCGGCGCAAGCTGATCGGCCTGTCGCTTGGCATCGGGCTTGGCGCCTTCGGGCTCGGCACGCTGGTCGCGTTCGTTGGCGGCCTGATCAAGAATCCGTGGAAGCCCGTCGTGCCGACCGCCGAGGGCAAGAAGGCCGTGCTCTGGACGTCGGGGTGGACCCCCCGCTTCAAGGGCGAGACGATCTTCCTGGCGCGGGCCACCGGCCAGCCCGGCGCATCGCCGTTCGTCAAGATGCGTCCCGAGGATCTCGATTCCGGCGGCATGGAGACGGTCTTCCCGTGGCGTGAGTCCGACGGCGACGGCACCACCGTCGAGTCCTCGCACCTGCTCACCGAGATCGCCATGGGCGTACGCAACCCGGTGATGCTCATTCGCATCCGGCCCGAGGACATGTCGCGCGTGGTCAAGCGTCAGGGCCAGGAGAGCTTCAACTTCGGCGACCTCTTCGCCTTCACCAAGGTCTGCTCGCACCTGGGTTGCCCGTCCTCCCTGTACGAGCAGCAGACGTACCGAATCCTTTGTCCTTGCCACCAGTCGCAGTTCGATGCGCTGCACTTCGCCAGGCCGATCTTCGGTCCGGCGGCACGCGCGTTGGCGCAGCTTCCGGTGACCATCGACAAGGATGGATATCTAGTGGCAAACGGGGACTTCATCGAACCCGTCGGACCGGCATTCTGGGAGCGCACGTCATGAGCCCGAAACTCGCTGAGTTGGCTGCCCATCAGGGTGATGCGATCGATTCGCGGTATCACCCCTCGGCGGCGGTGCGTCGTCAGCTCAACAAGGTGTTCCCGACGCACTGGTCGTTCCTGCTGGGTGAGATCGCCCTCTACAGCTTCGTGGTCCTGCTGCTGACCGGGGTCTACTTGACCCTGTTCTTCGACCCCTCGATGTC
>NZ_JAWQPU010000016.1:0-66294 GCF_033741125.1 Mycolicibacterium sichuanense
CGAGTTCGAAGCCGCATTCTACGATGCACAGCGGACCGACCAAACCCTGGTCGAAATCCAATAGCTCGAGCCTCCGACAGAACCAGGGCGTTTCAGGAGGGTGTCCGAATGCTCGGTGCGAAGGTGTTGCTGCCCGCGCTGCTCTCTGGGCGGGCAGTGCTTGCAGACGAAGCACCCAAAGAGAACCTTCGCGCTCTGGCCTCGGCCCTGACGACACTATTCGTCCGACACACCGTCATCGGTGGTCGGGAGTCGACCACGCTCGAGTCGACCGTCTACTCAGTGGCAGCCGAACTTCGCGAGGGCAAGGACTTCGATGCTGCTATCTCCGCCTTGCAGTCCTTCGCGCCAGACGCCGATGATTTCGTGGCCCGATTTGCACGCGCCAGCGTGAGCCGCACCGCCACGGCTCGCTATCTGCTACGCGAAATTGAGCACGCTAAGCGCGTGACTCAGGAGGTCGCCGTTGAGTTAGGTGATCGCGTCCATGTAGAGCACATCTACCCCCAGACCCCTGAAGAAGGTGCCCGGTGGAGCAACCATGCACAGATGGTCAACCGGCTCGGAAACTTGACACTGCTCGGAAAACGAATCAACACCTCACTAAAGAATGCGGACTTCGAGACCAAGAAGAAGCTAGGGTACAGCAGTTCGGAAATTCTTCTCACCAAAGATCTTCTCGCACAGAATATTTGGTCGGCGGACGCGGTGGAACAGCGCCAAAAAGAGCTGGCGAAGCTGGTATTCGATATTTGGAAGTTTCCCGGCGAAGCATCCCCCACTACCGCACAGACCGCCGAGCTGGCGGACTCCATCTCGAAGGACGAGAACGATGCACAAGTCCTCGACGAACTTCCTGAAGTGCCAGCTTAAGGGTCGACCCGCGCACCAAGGCGTGAGAGCCAGGCCTCAAGACTCGCTATGCGTCCCGAGTCGATATAGTCTAACGCGCGCGTAACGCCGCTGTTCTGCCGCTGAGCGGCTGCGCTGACCGACGTCTCGTAAACAACCCGCGGTCCCCGCGGATTCACATGGACGACGTCACTGAAGATCGCTTGATTGAGTCGCCGCATGTCACAGGCGGCCGCGAGTCGAGCGGGGTCGAACTCATTGGTGACCAAGACGTAGTCGAAGGAACGGCCGCTCGCCTCAAGGCGCGCGTAAGTGTCGAAGTCCGTGGCGAACTGTTCTTCACGATCGCTGCGTACGGACCATTTGCAACTCACGAGCACGCGGCGCCGATCTTGACGTTGCACAAGTGCCAGATCTACCTTCCGGGTCTTCTCACCACCGCGTGGCGGGTTGAATCCCGGCAGCTCATGAAGAGCGGGACGCACGAGTATCTCGTAGTTCGCCTCGATGGCCGGCAGGCGCCTAAATAAAACCGCGAGTGTGTCCTCGAATCCCTCTCCCACCAGGTTCTTTCGCTTGTTTTCGCTGCTTCTGTAAGCCTGTATTCGCTGGGAAAGGAGGCGGATCAACTCCATGGGTGGAACTTCACCAAGACCGGAAACGAGCGTGTCCTTGATTAGTGCTTCGAGCTCGAGATCCTCGCCGGGAAGTGGCATGTTGTCACGCGCGTATAGCTCTCGCTGGCCCCGGGCCCGCTCCTGAAGAGTTATCGCCCTCGTGTTAGCGGCGCGAGCAAGGTCCTCGGCAGCTGCCGTAAACAGCCAGTCGATTTCATCGGCCAGACCTCGTGCGGATGCGCCGAGCTCACCAGCCAGCCACTGATGGAACCTCAATGACCTTGCGTACCAGGGCCGGCCAGGCTGGCACTTATCACTCTCATAGCAATGTGCCAATCCGATCGTCCGGTCGATCCACATCAGAAGGCGATATGTGTGCCGCCACGCGGACTCTGCGGAGACAGGCTCACTCGCGACCGACAGAAAGTAGATGTCGAGCAGCCTCGCCCGGTTCTCGGCGCCAAAGGCCCTGTCGACATCAAAATCGACTCGCCGCTCAGCCATTGTCAGGCGCGGATTGTCGTTTTTAGTGGCAAGTATTCGAGGACGGAATCAGCGATAGCCCGGGCCAGTAGCGGGGGCACTGCATTGCCGATCTGTCGGTACCTACTGTGTGTTGCGCCGTTGGGCAGGCGGCCGGGTATCTCGCCCCGTCTCTCATCAGTGATGACTACGAAGTCGTCGGGGAACGATTGAAGCCGACAGAACTCCCTGACGCTCAACGCTCTTGATTCCGCATAGTGATAAACCGCGTCTGCCTTAGTATTAAGGGTCCACGCCCATAGTCCGGGGTGGAGCCGCCGATAAGCGTAATAGTGCTTACGGGCGAGGAAATCAGAGCCGGTGCTGGGTCCCCATTTCTGCCCCGTGAGATACCGCGCCTTCAGCGATTCCGGCAAGTCACGGTAGTTGCCCCCGGGCGGAATTCCATCAAGCCGAAGCCTGGTGTCCCCGTTAATTTTTGGCACGCTCAAGTTAGATACCGTCTTCGAGGTACGCATGAGTCTTTGATAAGCGGACGTCGCGGACCGGAGTTGCCTTATCTGGAGCGTGTCCTCACGATTCCCAGCTAGGAGAAAATTCAAGTCGCCGATTGCCTGCTCCGCCGAAACCACCCCGAGGTCGCGAGGCTGGCGTAGGCGATCGAGTAGCTCCTCTGCGACTACGTCATTGCGCAATCCGAGACGGTAGCCGCCGCCCTGTACCGCGTCGTTCATCAGGGTTAGCGCGACGCTAGCCCCGGACCCGACTATTTCTGGTGGTTCTTGCCTGAGGTCGCGATGCAATCCGACGAAGATGAGGCGTTTGCGCGTCTGCGGCACGCCATAGTCCACAGCATCGAGCAGTTGAGCGCGCACTCGGTACTTTCCGGACTGCGCGAGGTCCTGCAGGACCTGCTCCTTCACTCCCATCTGGGCCATTCCCTGCACGTTCTCCATCACAAACGCACGTGGCTCAATCTTGCCGACCACACGCACGAACTCGCGGTAGAGCGAGTTCCGCGGGTCGTCGATGAGACGCGAGTGATTTCGAACTTGAGAGAACGCTTGGCAAGGGGGCCCGCCCACGACCACGTCGGCACCCCTGCCTGCCTCGATCACCTCACTGCGGATCTGGGGCTTGCGAATGTCTCCTACGACGATCGCGGCCGCAGGAAAGTTGCGAGCAAACGTGGCCATCGCATCAGGGTCGTGGTCAGAGCCGGCCAGAACCTCGAAGCCCGCCTGCTTAAAACCGACGGACAAGCCGCCCGCCCCGCAAAAGAGGTCCACTACCGACGGACGACGGCCACCGTCAGAGGGATTGCTGCTGCTTCTGGACACGAAAGTACTTTGTCATCCCCTGCCGACAGGTCAGGTGAGACACGCTTGGCCACGCGCCAACTCTGTCTCCCGTGCTTGAGCGGTAATGGCTTGAGGACTCAAGACGTGGGAACCATCGCAATCGCAATCAGCGACGATGGCGAGATTGATGAGGCCGAGCAAGCAACATTCGCTAACTGAGCGGGAGCAGGGTCGTGTCACACCCGGTATCGGCCCGCCCGAATGTCAAGGCTCGGCACAATGCGCTTACGTTCTGCTTCTCTTGACGGTCCTAGTGGAAGGCTACTGACTGCGTGACGCGCTCATAAGGGGGCCGCTCGTCGCCGTGAGGCACGACGCCTTACGTTAAATGCGGTGCTTCGTCGACAACCGAACGCCCCAACGAGGGCCAAAAAGTACACCCCCGCTGTGCCGAAAGTGTGCCAAGAAGGGCAAGTGCAGATGAAACGCCGTCGACGCCGTGAACGGCTGCGACCAGCTGACCTGCGCAGACCCAGAAGTAAAGCACCAGACGAGACGCCAGAGATACGTCAGAAAACCATTTACAAACCAGCGGTCGTGGGTTCGATTCCCTCTGAGCCCGCTAGTTGGGTCGCAGCACCCGCGCGGCCGGTAGCCTCGGGCGCGTGATCGCGTGGATCAACGGTACCCATGGCGTCGGCAAGACGACGACCAGCTACCTCGTCCAGGCGCTCATCGCGGATTCGCGCGTGTTGGATGCCGAGAAGGTCGGCGAGACGCTCATGAACATCACGCCGGGTCTGCCCAGCACGGACAACTTCCAGCACTGGCCGCCGTGGCGGACCCTGGTGGTCGAGACCGCCCGCCAGGTCCTCGACTACACTGGCGGCACGCTTGTCTTCCGATGACCGTCCTCGTCGAGCGGTACTGGCGCAAGATCAGCTCCGGCCTTGCCCGGCATGCGATCCCGGTGCGGCATTTCGTCATTCACGCCGACCAGGACACCCTGCGGCGGCGCATCGACGATGACGTCGTGATGGGCTCGTCGCCGTTCCGGCACGAATACTTCGAGCCCTACGCCGAGGCGGCCCGCACCTGGCTACATGCCGAGGCCGAGGTCGTCGACACCGTACGCACCACACCCGAGCAGGTGGCGAGGAGCCTTGCCGCAGCAGTCAACGAAGGGGCCGGCGGGCGATCAGGACCTCCAGGCCGACGGGTTCGGTGAGGACTCCGGACGGAGAGAGGGCGAGAATGGGCTCGGCGACCGCCTCCTCGAAGGCGGGTCTACGGTCGCCGAGTAGCCGGCGCAGGGGCAGCGACGTCGAGTACAGGTAGCCGATGACGTGGTCAGATGGTCCACGTCCGCGAGAACTCGTACACCCGTCGATCGACGTGGCGGAAGGCCGAGCCGGCCAGCACCCGTTGGTGCGTCGGGCCGCCGAGTGCAGCCGGCGCCGGGTTGGGCGGCAGGAAGCGTGCCTGCACCTGCTCGATGGCGCGCTGCCACGGGGCGTTCGCCTGCACGAGGCAGCCGTCGTTGACGATGACCAGGGCGCCACCGTCGACGACCAGATCGTCCAGGGCTTCCAGGACCCGTTCGCGGTCCATCCAATGGAAGCACCGGCCCATGGTGACCAACCGGAAATAGCCGAGGTCGGCGGGTAGATCGTTCGAATCACCCTGTGCCCAAATCACATTGAGGACACCCCCGTCGCCTGCCCGGCGGGCTGCTTCGGCGAGCATCTCGGGTTCGGGGTCGACACCGACGGCCTCGGCGACGTGGGCGGCCAAGGGGAGCGTCAGTTGCGATCGGTCCCGCCCAAGACGATCCCCCCTCGCCGGTCCGATGAGTTCTTCGGTCCGCCTCAGTCTGCATCGGCGAGACTTAGTCGACCACCCCCACCGGAGGACACGTGCCACGAACCAATCTCTCGATGTCGATCTCGGCCGACGGCTACGTCGCTGGGCCGGACCAATCCGCGGACCAGCCGCTCGGCGTCGGCGGCCTGCGACTTCACGACTGGCACATCGGGCCCGCCAAGGACCATCCCGTCAACCAGCAGGTGGTCGCCGACATGATGGCCGGCATGGGGGCAACGATCATGGGCCGCAACATGTTCGGACCGATACGTGGCGAGTGGGGGGACTCGGACTGGACGGGTTGGTGGGGTGACGAGCCGCCCTACCACTGCCCGGTGTTCGTCCTGACCCACTACCCGCACGACCCCATCGAAATGCAGGGCGGCACCACGTTTCACTTCGTCACCGACGGAATCGAGTCGGCCTACGCGCAGGCCGAGGCGGCGGCGCAGGGCCGCGACATCTCGATCGCCGGAGGGGCGTCGTGCGCGCGGCAGGCGATCACCGCGGGACTGGTCGACGAGATCGACCTGCAGATCAGCCCGGTGATCCTCGGGTCGGGTGAGCGCCTGCTCGACGGATTCGAGACGGGTGCACCGGAACTCGAGCTAGCCCGGGTGCTGGAGGCCCCCGGCGTGGTCCACGTGCGCTACCGCGTCGTGAGGTGAGCCGAGTCCGGGACCTTCGTCCCTAGAGGGCCGACGTCCTCGGTGGTCCAATCGACTCGAGGATCCATCGCCCTCGGGGGTGCCCATGACTTCGACGATCAGGACGTCAGCCGGGATGGTACGGGCGTGCCGGCCCTCGGCGGCCCGGCTGGGTGCGACGGTGTGCCTCATCCTCCTTCTCGGCCCGCTCGGCACGGCCACGCTTCGAAGCGTGACCCCGCAGGTCGTCGCGGATCCTTGCGGCGGAGCTGTGGTCCTCGGCAACGGTGGATCCCAATGCGACGGGCCGCCCGCGCCCGACGGCAGCTTCCAGCGATGCGTCTCGGTGTACGTGCTCGGGATCGGTGGATGGAATTGCTACACGGTGTATCCGCCCGTCCCGCGGTGACCTCGCATGGGTCGCCGTCCCGTTGACGGTCGCGATGATTCTGGCGAACGTCGCAACTTTGCCACGAGGGACCTCTCGCCCGCTCATGGGCCGTCGATTTCACGAATTCGATAACTGCCTGGCAAACACCTGATCGTGATTCCAATTGATGTTGAAAACCTGTGCTCAGCTGTTTCATTTTCTGAACTGAGCAAACGAATATGCCGATCGGAGGCAATGCCTAGCCGGGCCAAGCGAACGGGACTTTGTTTGCTGAAAGTGTCTGGCGACGTCGAATTTCGAGGCACGTCAGCTGGAGTTCGGGCCATGTAATGGCTGTTCCAGCCTGTTTTCCTCCAGAAACGTGGGTTACGTCACCGAGCGATGGGGAACAGAACTGAGTAGTGGTGTTCGGCTCAGGGCGGGACGCCGACGTGAAGAAAAGGAAACGGCAAGATCATGAAGCAAATGAGTGGGAGTAGCTGGCGCCCGAACGTCACCCGACTTTTCGTGGCGGGCGTGGCTACCTTTGCAGTATCAGGTCTGGGAGCGTTGGCCTTGATGCCCTCGAGCGCGCAGACGGTAGCGATCGAGAACACGGCCGCGATTGACGAGTCCAATACGACCGTCGGCATCGCAGACTCCGACCTCTACTTCGCGTCACCGGCGCAAATGGATGCGGCACTGGACGAGATGCAGGCGATGGGCGTCAACACGGTCCGCGTCGGTATTCCGTGGGCGGGCATCAACCCGGTGCCCGGGTATTACGACTGGTCGCACTCGGACTATCTGATCAATGCCGCGGACGCCCGTGGCATGGGTGTTCTCGCGGTCATCACCACTACCCCCGGTTACGCGCAGAACCCCGCGTCACCCGGGGTCTACAGCGCCCCGACCAACCCGGCGGACTTCGGGACCTTCGCCGGCCTGGCAGCCCAGCGCTACGCCGGAAAGGTGGGCGCCTACGAGATCTGGAACGAGCCCAATGCCGCCCCGTTCTACGGCCCCCAGCCCGATCCCGCCGGCTACACCCAGCTGCTCAAGGCGGCGTATCCGACCATCAAGGCCGCCGATCCGAATGCGACCGTCGTCGGCGGCGTCGTCGGCTCGACCGTCACCTACGGCAACCTGACGATGAACCCGGTGGACTTCGTCGACGGCATGTATCAGGCCGGCGCCGCGGGTTCCTTCGACGCGCTGTCGTTCCACCCTTACCAGTACACGACACCGTTCTCCCAGGGTGAGCCCCTGCCCAACTCCCCGCTGAACCAGTTGGAGGACATCCGGGCGCTCATGGTCGCCAACGGCGACGCCGGCAAGACGGTGTGGGCCAGTGAATACGGCGAGCCGACTGCGGTCGCCAGCGAGGCCCAGCAGGCGGCCTATTTGCAGGACATGCTGTCGACGTGGCGGACGCTGAGCTACACGGGCCCGGCGTTCGTCTACACGCTGCAGGACACCGACAGCAGCAGCTCCGATCCCGAGGCGACGTTCGGGCTGATCCGCAGCGACGGGACCTGGAAGCCGGCGGCCTACATCGTCCGGGACCTGGCGACGAACCCCGGCACCACCGCGACGATGGCGAAGATGGCGCTCGCCATGCCGCAGGCGGCCCAGGCCGACCCGGCTGACCTCGCGACCCTCACTCAGCTGGCCGCCTCGGCGCCGGCAAACGTGCCGACCGCCACGACCACCGAGGCGACGACCGCAACGGCTCCAGTCATGCAAGCTCCGGTGCTACAGGCGCCCGTCATCCAGGCTCCCGTGCTGCAGGCGCCCGCCCTGCAGGCCTCGGCAACGCAGGCCCCGGCAACGCAGGCGCCGACGGTCACCGCACCGACGGCCGCCAAGACCGTGCCGACCGTGGCTGTGCCGGCGCCGACGACCGCCGCCACCACGGCGCCGACGACCCAGGCCCCCGTCATCCAGGCGCCGGTGTTGCAGACACCCGTGCTGCAGGCGCCCGCGTTGCAGTCCTCGCCGACGGCCGTTCCCTCGACGCAGCTGGCTCCGTCGATCAGCGTGGCCAGCACGCCGACGAAGACGGCCGCTCCCTCGAACACGGCCGCTGCCTCGAAGACGGCCACTGCGCCGAAGCCGAGTGCCCCGGCATCGAAGCCGGCGGCGAAGAGCGGCTCGTCCAACGGTCAGTCGCAGCCGAAGAACGTCAAGCAGCGCCGCGGTTGAGAACCCCTCAGGACCGCTTTCCGTAGCGGTCGGCGAGCTTCTGCTCGGTGGTCAGCGGCGCCGTCGCGGCAGCCCGGGAATCACTCTCGGCCTTGTCGCGGCGGCGTTGCTTGATCTCGGCGAACACGAAGTACCCGACGCCGATCGGCGCGATGATCCCGAACGCGATCCACTGAATTCCGTAGGACAGGAAGGGGCCGGCATCCAGGTGCGGCAGCGCGATGGCGCCCAGACCGCCGGGTTGCCCGTCGACGAGCTGCAGGTAGGAACCGGCCAGCGGAATTCCGGTCACCTGGGCGATCTGCGCGGTGCTGATGGAGTAGACCTGCTGGACCCCGTCCTCGCGCAGCGGGTCCTTGCCCGCGACGATGCCCTCGGAGTCCCGCAACCGGGCGACGATCGTGACGGTGCCCGTCGGGGGCGGGGCGAATTCGGGCACCCGGGTACCCGTCACCGGTTTGACGTAGCCGCGGTCGACCAGGATTGTGGGGCCACCGTCGACGCGGAACGGCACCAGCACCTCGTAGGCGGGGTTGCCGTCGATCACCCGGAGCCTGGCGAGCACCTGGGCGTCGTTCAGGTACCTGCCCGTCGCGCTGACTTGGCGCCACTGCGCCCCCGGTGCCGACGAATCCTGATGCGGCAGAAGGGTGGTCACCGGGACCGGCGGTTGAGCCAGGGAAGTGGAGATCTGCTGGTTCTCCCGGGAGGTCTTCGTGTTCTTGCCGAGCTGCCAGGGCGCCAGCACGGTGAAGCACAGGTAGGCGAACGCGATCGCCACCACGTACAGCGCGAGCCACTGTGGCTTGAACAGGAAGGTCAACCGGCGCATCAGCTGGCGAACCCCCGTTGGTCGAGCTGGTCGTCGACCCAGGCATGCAGTCCAGGCAGCGACGCCTCGATGACGGCGAAGGTCTCCTCGTAGTCCTCGAGCGACCCGTAGTAGGGGTCCTCGACGTCGAGCGGATGGGCGGTCGAACGCGGGTCGAACGACCGCATCATCCGTAGACGTTCAGATGGCACGCCCAGGTCGCGCAGGATGCGGACGTGGTTGCGGCCCATGGCCACCACCATGTCGGCGGCCAGGTGGTCGTCGTCGAGCACCGAGGCGCGGTGCGCGGTCGGATAGCCCTGCTCCCGCAACACGTGGACGGTGCGGTCGTGGGCGGGGTCGCCCGCGTGCCAGCTGCCGGTGCCGGCGCTGCTGACCCGCACCACGCCGGACAGTCCGCGTTCGTCGATCTGGTGGGCGAACATCTTCTCCGCCATCGGCGATCGGCAGATGTTTCCCGAGCAGACGAAGGTGACGTGTAGCGGCTGGTCAGACACCGAGCACCTCGCGGAGGTCGTCGACGGTGGCGACGTGACGGTACGGGACCAGATCATCGGGGCCACCGAAATCCGAAGCCCCGTAACCCCATTGGACCACCACCGTGTCGATGCCATGGACGGCGGCGCCCTCGACGTCGTGCGAGCGGTCACCCACCATCAGCACCTGGTCCGGCAGCGGCCCCAGCTGAGCCAGCGCGTGTGCCACCACGTCGGCCTTCGCCGAACGCGTTCCGTCCGTGCTGGCCCCGGCGATCACCTCGAAGTGATCCTCGATGCCGAAGTGTTCGATGATGCGACGGGCCGTCACCTCGTTCTTCGACGTCGCCACGGCCAGTCGCACGCCCGCGGCGCGCAGGTCGGCCAGCAGCTCGGCGATGCCGTCGAAGAGGCGGTTGTTCGACCAGCCCCGCACCGTGTAGTCGGCGCGATAGGCGGCGAACGCCTCCGGCGCGCGATCCCCGAGCCCCATCGACGTCAGCGTCTGGTGCATGGGCGGCCCGACGACGCGGCCGGCGAGGTCGCCCTCGGGCACGGTGGCACCGATCTCCCCGAGTGCATGCCGGAAGCTCGCCACGATCCCGGCGGCGGAATCGGTCAGGGTGCCGTCGAGGTCGAATATGACTAGCTGGGGACTCACCGGTCCATTGTCTACTGTCTTCTTGTGGACGAACGCAGAGGTGCAGGGTGAGCGCACGGCTGTCCGACGTCATGGCCGTGCTGGACGGGGCATATCCGCCCGCTCTGGCCGCGGACTGGGACTCGGTGGGTCTGGTGTGCGGCGATCCCGCAGAGGCGGTCGATTCCGTGACGATCTCGGTCGACGCTACGGCCGCCGTGGTGGCCGAGGTGCCGCGGCGGGGTCTGCTGCTGGCCCATCACCCGCTGCTGCTGCGCGGGGTGGACACGGTGTCGGCCGATACCGCGAAGGGTGCCGTCGTGCACGAGCTGATCCGGGCCGGAAGCGCGCTGTTCACCGCACACACGAACGCCGACTCGGCCGCTCCCGGGGTGTCCGACGCGCTCGCCGGGGCACTCGGCCTGCACGTCGAGGGCGTGCTCTCCCCGGTGTCCGACGGCGCTCGGCTGGACAAGTGGGTGGTGTTCGTTCCCGGCCCGCAGGCCGAGAGGGTGCGTGAGGCGATGTTCGACGCGGGAGCCGGCCGCATCGGCGATTACGCCCGTTGCAGCTGGACGGTGACCGGCATCGGTCAGTTTCTGCCACTCGAAGGCGCGACCCCGGCGATCGGCACGGTCGGTGCTGTCGAACACCTCGCCGAGGACCGCGTCGAGATGATCGCACCCGCTGGGCGCCGCCGTGCAGTGCTCGCGGCGATGAGGTCCGCGCACCCGTACGAGGAGCCCGCCTTCGACGTGCTGGCGCTGGCGCCGTTGCCGTCGGAGGTCGGCATCGGACGCATCTGCGCACTGTCCGAGCCGGAGCGCTTGTCGGCGTTCGTCTCTCGGGTCGCACGCGGTCTGCCCGCGACGTCGTGGGGGGTGCGGGCGGCCGGCGATCCCGACGCGCTGGTGTCGAGGGTCGCGGTGTGCGGGGGAGCTGGCGATTCGCTGCTGGTTACGGTGGCGAGCGCCGGCGTGGACGCCTACGTCACCTCCGACCTGCGCCACCACCCGGCCGATGAGCACCTGCGGGCCTCCGACGTCGCGCTCGTCGACGTGGCGCACTGGGCCAGTGAGTTCCCGTGGTGTGATCAGGCCCGGGCACTCTTGAGCGCACACTTCGGCGACGCGCTCGACATTCGCATCAGCCAGGTCCGTACGGATCCGTGGAATCTAGAGAAGGACGCACTGAGCACATGAAGGCCGAAGAGGGACAACAGCGTTCGGTTCTGCAATTGGCGGCGATCGATGCCGAGCTGAGCCGCCTCGACCATCGCGCCAAGCACCTCGAGGAGCAGGGGGCCCTCGATGCGATCCTGGCCTCGCACCGGGAGGCCGAAGACGCGCTGGCCGCGCTCGACATCGCGCTCGACGACCTCGAGGGGCAGGTCGCGAAGTTCGAGAGTGAGATCGACTCGGTGCGCAAGCGCGAGGACCGGGACCGGGCGCTGCTCGACGGTGGCACCGTCGACGTCAAGCACGTCGGCGAGATTCAGCACGAGCTGGAGACGCTGCAGCGCCGCCAGGGCAGCCTCGAGGACTCGCTGCTGGAGATCATGGAGCGTCGCGAGAGCCTGCAGAACGACCAGGCCGAGCAGCGCGGCAACGTCGAGGAGCTGAAGAACCAGGTGGGGTCGGCGACGACCGCGCGCGACGAGGCGTTGGTGCTGATCGACGAGGCCCGTCATCAGGCCGTCGCCCGGCGCGAGGCGGTGTCGGCGTCGCTGAACCCCGACCTGCTGGCCCTCTACGAACGGCAGCGAGCCAACGGCGGGCCGGGAGCGGGGCAGCTGCAGGGACGCCGCTGCGGCGCCTGCCGCATCGAGATCGACCGGGGCGAGTTGGCCCGCATCTCAGCCGCTCCGGAAGACGAGGTGCTTCGTTGTCCCGAGTGTTCGGCAATCCTGGTGCGGGTCAGGGACTTCAAGGACTGGGGCGAATGAAGGTCGTCGTCGAGGCCGACGGTGGATCCCGCGGCAACCCCGGGCCGGCCGGTTACGGCGCCGTCGTCTGGAACGGTGACCACGACCGCGTGCTGGCCGAGGCCAAGGCCTTCATCGGCCGGGCCACCAACAATGTGGCCGAGTACCGGGGCTTGATCGCCGGTTTGGAGGCGGCCGCCGAGTTGGGGGCCACCGAGGTTGCGGCGCAACTGGATTCAAAGCTGGTGGTCGAGCAGATGTCGGGCCGGTGGCGCGTCAAACACCCCGATCTGATCCCGCTGCGCCAACGCGCGGTCGAGCTCGCGGAGCGGTTCGACCGCATCACCTACGCCTGGATCCCGCGCGAGGAGAACGCACACGCCGACAGGCTGGCCAACGAGGCGATGGACGCTGGTGACGATCCGCCCGAACCCAAGGCGGCCGAGGCGGTCTCGCCTGCGGGGTGGACGGGTGCCCGCGGCGAGCCCACCAAGATGCTGCTGCTACGGCACGGGCAGACCGAGCTGTCGGTGGGACGGCGCTACTCCGGCCGCGGCAACCCGCCGCTCACCGAACTCGGCCAGCGACAGGCCGCCGCGGCCGCCCGCCACCTCGGCCAGCGTGATGACATCGCCGCGGTGGTCTCGTCCCCGCTGCAACGCGCGTACGACACCGCCACGGCTGCGGCCAAGGTACTTGGGCTGGACGTCACCGTCGACGACGACCTCATCGAGACCGACTTCGGTGACTGGGAGGGTCTGACGTTCGGCGAAGCAGCCCAACGGGATCCGGGCGTGCACGGTCAGTGGCTGCGCGACACCAGCGTGGCACCGCCCGGGGGTGGCGAGAGCTTCGACGCCGTCGCATCGCGGGTTCGCCGCGCGCGGAGCCGGATCGTCTCCGAGTACGGCGGGGCCACCGTGCTCGTGGTCTCGCACGTCACGCCGATCAAGACGCTCTTGCGACTGGCCCTCGACGCGGGGGAGGGCATCCTCTACCGCCTGCACCTCGATCTGGCATCGCTGTCGATCGCCGAGTTCTACCCAGACGGTGGCTCGTCGGTGCGACTGGTCAACCAGACCGCCTACCTGGACTGAGACCGCTCAGGTGTGCAGGTGCAACCGCTCACCGTGGGGGCCGAAGATGGCGACGGCCTCGACGGGCCCGTCGACCGTGCCGAACCAGTGTGGCGTCCACGTCGAGAACTCAACGGCCTCACCGGGTTTGATGGTGAAGTCGCGGTCCCCGAGGATCAGCCGCATGCGGCCGGACAGTACGTACATCCAGTCCTGACCGTCGTGCACGGGGAGCGGGTCCGGCGGAGTGCGGCGCCGTGCGCTGACCCGGATCTTGTAGGCGTGCAGGCCGCCGGCGGGGCCGCTGTTGGTCAGCGGCCAGTACGTGACGCCGTGGTGCGTCTGGGCCGCGTGCTTGACCCGAGGATCCTCGGCCTCCGGCGTGCGGAGTAGGTCGTCGGTGGTCACCGACAGCGCGGACGCCAGTCGCGGCAGGTGGTCGAGGGCGAGCCGGCGCTTGCCGGACTCGAGTCGGCTCAGCGTGGACACGTCGATGTCGGCGCGGGTGGCGACCTCTTCGAGTGTGAACCCGCGCTGAGTGCGCAACTCGCGCAGGCGTCTTCGCACTCGTAGATCGACGTCGTCGGCTTGGTTTGCCTGCATGGCAAAAGATGTTGGCAGATTCGGCGGCCGGGGGCAAGGTGGATCCCATGAGTGCCGAATGGGATTGCGTGGTCGTCGGAGGCGGAGCCGCCGGCCTGAGTGCCGCGCTGGTGATGGGCCGGGCCCGCCGCCGCACCCTCGTGGTGGACGCGGGACGGCAGAGCAACCTGGCCGCCCCTGGCATCGGTGGTCTGCTGGGCAACGACGGGACCCCGCCCGCCGAGCTGTACGCCACCGGGCGTGCGGAGTTGGCGAAGTATCCGACGGTAGTGGTTCGCCGCGGTGAGGTGGTGGACGGTGCCGCAGATGGCGGGGGATTCGTCCTGGAGCTCGGTGACGGTTCGCGCCTGCGCTGCCGGAAGGTCGTGTTGGCGACCGGGATGGACTACCGGTCCCCGGCGGTGTCGGGGCTTGCCGACGGGTGGGGGAGCTGGGCGTTCCACTGTCCGTTCTGCCACGGTTGGGAGATGCGCGACCAGCCGCTGGCGGTGCTCGCCGGTGGGGACCGAGCCGTGCACATGGCGTTGATGCTGCGCGCCTGGACCGAGGACGTAATCGTACTCACCGATGGCACTGCGGGTTTCGACGCGGGCCAGCAGGATCGGCTCGCCGCAGCCGGGATCGGCGTCGACGAGCGTGCGATCGCCGAAATGCGCTCCGAGGTAGATCGCTTGGTATCGGTGGAATTCGAGGACGGGGCCAGCGTGGCGCGCAGCGGTGTGCTGGTGGCGACCACGCTGTCGCAGCGCTCGCGGCTGGCCCAGCGGCTGGGTGTCGCGTTCGCTGCTCCGGGTCCGCTCTCCGAGGACGCCGTCGAGGTCGATCAATTCCACCGGACGTCGGTGCCCGGTGTGTTCGCCGCCGGTGATGTCTGCGCTCAGATGCCCCAGGTGGCCGCGGCGGTCGCGAGTGGTTCGCTGACCGGGGCGGCCGTCGTTCAGAGTTTGTTGGCCGACGACGTCGGTCTGCCCATGCCCCCGTGGCCCATCGAGAAGGAGAACGTGAATGTCGACGCATGACCAGAGCGCCACGGAGTACTGGGAGGCGCATTACGGTGAGCGGGAACGGATCTGGAGTGGCCGGGTCAACGTTCAGCTCGCCGGCATCGCGTCGGCGCTGACCCCGGGCCGGGCGTTGGATCTCGGGTGTGGTGAGGGCGGCGATGCCTTCTGGCTGGCCGAACAAGGCTGGCAGGTCACGGCGGTCGACGTCTCGGAGACCGCGCTCGGGCGGGCCGAGGCCGAGGCGGTGTCCCGCGGCATCCGCGAGCGCATCGTGTTCGAGCGCCACGATCTCTCGGACAGCTTTCCCGACGGCACCTTCGACCTCGTCTCCGCGCAGTTCCTGCACTCGACGGTGCGGCTGGAGCGGCCGCAGATCCTCCGGCGCGCGGCGAACGCGGTCGCCCCCGGCGGCCGGCTCGTCATCGTCGACCACGCCGCGCCGCCGCCGTTCTCCAAGAAGGTGCCGCACGATCACCCGTTCCCCAGCCCGGAGGAAGTGCTGGCCGAGCTGGATCTGCCTGCCGAGCAATGGGATCGCGAGCGCGTCGAAGTGGTGGAGCGACCGGGTATCGATCCCGACGGGCAGCCGTTCACCTGGCGTGACAACGTGATGGTGCTGCGCCGCAGGGCGTGACCCCACACGGTCCGCAGCGGCGACGCCGCTGACGGAATGACCTTCGACGGTGGGTTCGCGTCGACGCCGGCTTCACGACGGTCTCGCGGCCGAATCGATGCTCGGGGTTGTCGGTGGGGTGGTCTAGGTTCGAACGTATGAGCGAGTCGGATGGGTCGGCGGCGGCGGTGGTGTTGGGGCGGGTGGTCGCCGCGGTGCGGGCGCAGTCGTGTGCGGCCGCGGCGCGGCTGGTGGCCATCGGGGAGCTGTTCGCTGTGCGGATGGCGCAGTGTGGGGAGACCGAGGATTGGGCCGTCGATGCCGAGGACGCGGTGTGCGCAGAGGTGGCGGCGGCGTTGTCGATCAGTCACGCGATGGCGGCCAGTCACCTGCGTTACGCCCGGGCCTTGCGCGAGCAGCTGCCGCGGGTGGGGGCGGCGCTGGTGGCCGGGGAGGTGGATGAGGCGGCGTTCCGGGTGGCGGTGTTTCGGACCGGGTTGATCACCGATCGGGACGTTCTCGCGCGAGTGGATGCCCGGTTGGCCGTGTGCCTGCCGCGGTGGGGATCGGTCAATCGGCCGCAGTTGGCGAATCGGATCGACGCGGTGGTGGCGCGGGAGGATCTCGATGCGGTGCGCCGGCGGGCGGATCGGTTGGCGGGGCGGCAGTTGGTGACCGGCGACGTGGACAACGGCCTGTCGGAGATCACCGCCACCGTCTACGCCCCGGATGCGTACGCGTTCGCCGAGCGGGCCACCGCGTTGGCGGCCACGGTGTGTGACGGGGATCCGCGCACGCTGGCCCAGCGGCGCGCCGATGCGGTGGGGGCGATGGCCGCCGGCGCGGATCGATTGGGGTGTCGCTGCGGTGATCCGGGATGCCCGGCGGGGGGTCGGTCGGCCAGTGCGGTGACCATCCACGTGATCACCGATCAGAACACCGTCCAGCGCGATCGGGCGGGTGTGGGGGCAGTGGTGGGGATGGACGGGTTGCTGCCCGGGGAGATGGTCGCCGAGTTGGCGGCCTCGGCGCGGGTGCGTTCGCTGACGCCCCCGGGGGACGCGGCTGCGGAGGCGGGGTACGTGCCGTCGCGTGGGTTGGCCGCGTTCGTGCGGGCCCGGGACATGACGTGTCGGTTTCCGGGATGTTCGGTGCCGGCGACGCGCTGCGACGTCGACCACGTCATCCCCTGGGCGGTTGGCGGGCCCACCCAGGCCGCGAACCTGAGCTGCAAGTGCCGTACCCATCATCTGCTCAAGACGTTTTGGGGGTGGCGTGATGAGCAACTCGCCGACGCGACGCTGATCTGGACCTCTCCGGATGGACAGCGCTATGTCACCCATCCGGGCAGCGCGATCCTGTTTCCCGGGCTGTGCGCACCCACCGGCGCGCCCGCTAGGCGGGCGCCGGGGATCAGGCGGTGTGGGGATCGGTCGGTGATGATGCCGCGCCGACAACGGACCCGCACCGCCCAACGCGCCAGTGACGTCACCGCCGAGCGGCGCCGCAACCACCAGGCACGCACCAATCCACCGCCACCGGTGGTCTACGACGAGGACCTGGACTACCAGGACACCTTCGCCCCACCACCGCAACCACCCCCACCCTTCTAGGGATTGAGCTGGGTGAGCCGGACGCTGTTGCCCGACGGGTCGCGGAATCCGGAGTCGATGCCGTACGGCATCTGGTTGGGCGGCTCGGTGAACTCGACGCCGCGCGCGGTGAGCTGTTCGTAGCTCGCTTGGGCGTCATCGGTCGTGAGGAACACCGTGCCGGCGAAACCCTTGGCCGTCAGGTCCAGTACTTGGGCACGGGTGGCGTCGTCCATCAGCGGAGCGCCCGGCACCGCCATGAGGACGATGCTCACGTCGTCCTGGCCGGGTGGTCCCACGGTCAGCCACCGGAAGTCGCCCATCTCCTCCGGGAACGAGACGTCCTCGCGCACTTCCATGCCGACCTTCTTGGTCCAGAACTCGAGTGCGACGGCTTGGTCGTGCACCCAGAGATGGACGCTTGCGATTCTCATCATGGGCCCGACGCTACGGCCGGCCGTGGCGATCCGTCTTCTCCCCATGTGCTGTCTTGATCCTGCTGTCGGGCCGGGGCCGGGTGTCGCGTTGCAGGATGCAGCTCGGCACCCGGGCGCGGCTGGCCGCCGGCGGCAGGCTCGCGCGATAGGCCGCAGGTGGCTTGCCGTAGGTGCGGGCGAAGCTGGTGGTGAACGACCCTACGCTCTGCAATCCGACCAGCACGCAGATCTCGGCGACCGATCGATCGGTGTAGCGCAGCAGCGCCGCGGCGCGCTCCAACCGGCGGGTCTGCAGATAGGCCCGCGGCGACTCTCCGAACGTCCTGGTGAACATGCGGGAGAAGTGCGCGCGCGACAGGCCAGCCGCGGCCGCGAGGTCGTCGACGGTCAGCGGGTCGGCGTAGCGCGCGTCGACCAGGTCCTTGGCGCGGAGCAGATACCGGGCCGGTGGCAGCCGTGGCACGACCCTCAGAGTACGGTGATCGACGCGGACGAGTTGGCCGGGCGGCCGCGGACCCCAGGTTCGCCTGGGTTTCGAGGAAAGTCCGGACTTCACAGAGCAGGGTGATTGCCAACGGCAATCCGAGGTGACTCGCGGGAAAGTGCCACAGAGAACAGACCGCCGGAAACGGTAAGGGTGAAACGGTGCGGTAAGAGCGCACCAGCGCTCCGGGTGACCGGAGTGGCTAGGCAAACCCCACCCGAAGCAAGGCCAAGAAGGCCGCAACCTGGTTGCGGCTGCGCAGACGTTCGAGGGTTGCTCGCCCGAGTCTGCGGGTAGGCCGCTCGAGGCACCCGGCGACGGTGTGTCCAGATGGATGGTCGCCGCCGCGCCACCACTCGTGATGGCGCGGAACAGAATCCGGCTTACAGGCCAACTCGTTCGCCTCGACGCGCTGAACTGCGTGTTCATGCGCCCGCATGATCGACAGGTGTCGAAACGAGCGGATGCGCGCTCGCGTTGTAGTCGGCACTGGCCGTTCCCGGCGACCGCAAGTCGTACGCAAGCAGTCATCGGTTCAGGCGAAGCTGCGAAATGCGGGGGTTCGTACGGATGATGCGGGTGAGGATCGACTGATGATCTAACGAGCGGCGCTGGCCAGCTCCGCTCGGGCCCGGCGTTCGACGAGCAGAGGGACGAAGTCGCGAATCGGGCTTGCGTCGAACCGTGCTCGCGCGTTGTCTATGGCGGTCGATACGCGATCTGGCGGCAGTTCCGCGAAGGCGTTGACGAGCCGCTGCTTCACGTCGGCCAGCATCATCTGCTCGCTAATCTCGGCCACGCCGTCATCTTCCGCCGGCCATCGACGACCGTCAACCCGGCGTCTAACCCTCGTCAACCGATTGCCCGGTGCGCGCGCGAGCATCAAGAATTGACGAGACGATCCCTTGATGGTCGACGACGCGGGTGCTGCGCAGGCACGGGTGCTCCTGCTGGAGCTGAACAGACATTCCGACGACATCTCGCGCCACTCGAAGCCGCAGATGATCGCAATCGGCGCGCTCACCTGCGAGGAATCGCCCGTAGGGACCCGAGCGCAAGCATTCTGCGCCTCGACCCAGCAGCGCACAGCGACGCACTACTAGCGATGAGATGTCGCATCCGGCCTAAGGCGATTTGTAGCCGTGCGTTCATCTAACAGAGGTGTTCACGACACACGGCAGGTATGAAGTTGAGGGATGCCGGCGATGAGTGAAAAGGGCCTACGGGGCGACCAAACTTCCCGCCGCGTGATCGACATGGCGATCGGCATACTGATGGGCGTGCGTGGATGCACCGAGCGGGAAGCGTTCGACGACTTGGCGAGTGCCGTACGTCAGACAGGTATCGGCCTCGGTGCCATCGCGGGTGCTCTCGTCGATCTCGTCGGCGGGGCTGGGGGCGCCTCCCCTTTCCGAGACCAAGCGTTGGACGTCTGGGGTCACATGCTGGCAAGCCGCGGGATGCGCGCGAATGGCATAGCGGCTACCTAAGGACTAGCAGGCGGGTCGGCCCGACACTCGGGGAGGAATGTCGGGCCGACGCACCCTGCGGCGCCCACAGCCGCCGTCGGGAACTTACGGACCCAACACTTTGAACACCCGCCCCTGCGTCACTTCGCGGAGCGGACCGCCTTCTTCAGCGCCTTCAGCGCTCCGCCCAGCCGCTCCTCTGCACGCTCGGCGACCTCGGACTCCAGCTGGTAGAGCACCCCGTAGGTGAAGGTGTCCTCGCCGGCCGCGTGCGCGGCGATCGCCTCCTCGGACAGGTGCGTCCGGCTGACCACGCTGTCCTGATGGTCACCCAGCAAGGTCTGGATCGTCTTGGCTGCCGACGCGGCCTTCTCGTCGCTCAACGCCGACGCAGTGTAGCGAAGTTGCTTCGCGCGCTTGCGAATCTTGTGCAACGCCTCGTCTGCGTGCTCGGCGGAGACGGTCTCGTCCGCGGCCGCAGCGGCGGCCTTCTTCGCGGCCTTGCGCACACCCTGGTATGCAGCGTCCACGGTCAGCGGCTCCGGCTCGGCGCCCGGTTCGGCCTGCGGCGGCGCGACCGCGACCAGCTCGTCCAGCCCGTCGAGCAGGCGGAAGTACCGTTCGGACCGCATCGCCACCAAGGAGCGCTTCCACCCCGAGTGGTAGCGCCGCTTGGCGCCCTCGACCAACCGCTCTCGGACGGGACCGCGAACGAGTTCGTCGGGCAGGCCGTCGAGCGCCTTCTCGTACTTCTCCGCAAGCACCTCGGCGTCCCGCGCGACGCCGAGGATCCCGGCCAGCTCCTTGAGCTCCTCCAGCAGCCAGGAGTCGTCGGCGATGCCGAACGAATCCTCCGACGCGCGAAGCAAACTGCGGATCTTTCGGGTCGTCACCCGCATCTGGTGCACGGAGTCCCACACGTCGGCGCGGACCGCCCTGTCCCAGCGCAGCAGCTCCTGAATCTGCTCGGCCACGGCGCGATGGACCGGATCGGCCGCGCGCGCAACCGGTTCGGCCGGGGTGGTCCCGAGCACCTTCGCCAGCTTGGAGCCGTGCCCGGCAGGTTCGGCACCTGCGTCGAACAGGCGATTGGCCAACCGGTCCAGCAGCGCGTCATCCCCGCCACCATCCTCGGTGAGCTCGAGCTCCCACTCCCGCCACTGCTGCGGTTCGTCGTCCCCCTCGGCGGCGGCCTGCACGGTGTCGTCGCAGAACTCCGCCAGCGCGTTGCCGTCGGGTCCGTAGAGCATGTCGACGGTGCGGCTGGTGGAGATGCGGGCTACCGGCCGCAGCGGCCGATCCCGAACGATCGCGAGTACGACGTCGCGCAGTTCTTCGGGCACCGTGTCGTCCGGGGCACCGTCGTCACCGAGGGGCAGCCGCACCTCGGTCCTCGCATCCGGTCCCGCGGGCAGCTTCAGGTGCCAGCCGGCATCTGGTCCGCCGGTTCGGCGACGCAGCGTGACGCGCTGGGCGGCGAGGTCATGATCGGGAGTGTCGTAGTAGACCGCATCCAAGTGCTGCACGGGGGAGCGCTGTACCCGGGCGACCGCCGACAAACCCTCGAACGACGGCGACACGCTGGCCTCGCCGACCGCGAACTTGCGCTCGACTTCGGTGTGGCGGGATGGGTTGCGCTTGTCGGCTGGCATCTTCACCTTCGGTCGTGCGGGGGCAGTGGCTCGAACTCGTGAACAGGTTGCCACATCCAGGTGAACGAACGGCGGCGCGCGCCCGAGGGGGTGCCTACCCGTGCGCTAACGTCGCGTGATGGCCGCCTTCGAAACGCTGACGTTCACGCAGTCCGGATCCATCACCAGCATCGTTCTCGACCGCCCCGAGGCGGCGAACGGGATGAACGACACGTTGACACGCGAACTCGCCGAGGCCGCGGCGCTGTGTGACACCGACGCGACCAAGGTGGTCACGCTGACCGGCGCGGGCAGGTTCTTCTGCGTGGGAGGCGATCTCAAGGCGATGGGCGCCTCGGCCGATCCCGGGGCCTACGTCAAGGGCATGGCCGACGACCTGCACCGCGCGATGTCGATCTTCGCCAGGATGGACGCCGTGCTGATCACCGCCGTCAACGGTGTCGCCGCGGGCGCGGGCTTTCCACTCGGGGTCTCCGGCGACCTGGCGCTGGCGGCGGAGTCGGCGTCGTTCACGATGGCCTACACCAGGGCCGGGCTGAGCCCGGACGGCGGCTCGTCCTACCTCTTGCCGCGCCTCGTCGGGCTGCGCAGGACCCAGGAATTGATGATCACCAATCGCGTGCTGACCGCCGCCGAGGCGCTGGACTGGGGACTGGTCACCGCCGTGGTTCCCGACGCCGACCTCGGTACCGCCCTGGCTGACCTTGCGGCCCGGACCGCCACGGGCGCAAGGGGATCCAACTCGGCAGTCAAGAAGCTGCTGCTGTCGACATACGCGGCTCGCTACGAGGATCAGCTCGACCTCGAGGCCCAGCTGATCGCCGAATGCGCCGACTCCGCGGACGGTAGGGAAGGCGTCGGCGCCTTCCTCGGCAAGCGCGAGCCGGAATTCTCCTAGAAGGAGTGCTCCTGCGCCGGGAACGTTCCGGTCGCCACGTCGGCCGCGTATTGCGTTGCCGCACGCCGTAATTCGCCACCCACGTCAGCGAAGCGCTTGACGAACTTCGCCGTCTTGCCCGCGGTCATGCCCGCCATGTCCTGCCAGACCAGCACCTGCGCGTCGCAGTTGGGTCCCGCACCGATGCCGATCGTCGGGATCGTGAGCTTGCCGGTGATCTGCGTGGCCAGCTCGGCGGGCACCATCTCGAGCACGACCGCGATGGCGCCTGCCTCCGCGACGGCGATGGCGTCGTGGATCGTCTGCTCGGCAGCGTCGCCCCGGCCCTGCACCCGGAAGCCGCCGAGTCCGTTGACGCTCTGCGGGGTGAAGCCGATGTGCGCGACGACCGGGATGCCCGCCTGGGTCAGCGTGGCGATCTGGTCGGCGACGCGCTCGCCACCCTCCAGCTTCACCGCCGCAGCGCCGGTCTCCTTCATGAAGCGCGTCGCGGTGGCCAGGGCCTGCTGTGCGCCGGCCTCGTAGCTGCCGAACGGCAGGTCGGCCACCACCAGTGCGTGGGGTGCACCGCGGACCACGCCGCGGACCAGCGGAATCAGCTCGTCGGCCGTCACCGGCACCGTGGTGTCGTATCCGTAGACGACGTTGGCTGCCGAGTCGCCGACTAGCAGCACCGGAATCTCAGCCTCGTCGAAGATGCGTGCGGTGGAGAAGTCGTAGGCCGTCAGCATGGCCCACTTGTGGCCTTCTGACTTCCACTTTTGCAGGTGGTGGGTACGGACCTTCAGCCGTGGCTTGGAAGTTTCCGTGACAGCACCATAGACAGTCTGCTCAGACATCATTGTCCCTAATCTCGCCGGTTCGATTCCTCGAGGCCCAGCAGGGTCCCCGGGTTCGTCTGACCCCACCAGTGTGGCATCACGGTCGGCCAAGATGAACAGGTGATGAAGTGCGGTTCCTCACACTTGCTCCAGGCGGCGGGCCTACCATCGCGGCATGCAACGGCTCAGCGGACTCGACGCCAGCTTCCTCTACCTCGAGACCCCGAGCCAGCCGCTGCACGTGTGCTCGATCCTCGAGATCGACACCTCGACCATTCCCGGCGGATACACCTTCGATCGGCTGCGCGACGCGCTGAGCCTTCGCATCAAGGCGATGCCGGAGTTCCGCGAGAAGCTCGGCGACAACCGGTTCAACCTCGATCATCCGGTGTGGGTAGAGGACAAGGACTTCGACGTCGATCGGCACCTGCACCGCATCGGGTTGCCGGCCCCCGGCGGCCGGATCGAGCTGGGGGAGATCTGCGGGCACATCGCGTCACTCAACCTGGACCGCAACCGGCCGCTGTGGGAGATGTGGGTGATCGAGAACGTGGCGGGCACCGACGCCTACGACGGCGGGCGGCTCGCGGTTCTGACCAAGGTGCACCACGCCGGGGTCGACGGGGTGACCGGTGCCAATCTGATGTCGCAGCTGTGCTCCACCGAACCCGACGCGCCGCCGCCCGACCCGGTCGAGGGCGTGGGCGGCGGCACGGACCTGGAGATCGCCATCAGCGGGGCCATCAAGTACGCCACCCGGCCGCTCAAGCTGTTCAACGTGCTGCCCTCGACCCTTTCCACGGTGGTCGACACCGTTCGCCGCGCCCGCAGCGGACTGACCATGGCCGCGCCCTTCGCGGCACCGAAGACCAGGTTCAACGCCACTCTCACCGCGCACCGCAACGTCGCCTTTGCCCAGCTCGACCTCGAGGACGTGAAGGCCGTCAAGAACCACTTCGGGGTCAAGGTCAACGACGTGGTGATGGCGCTGGTCTCGGGGGTGTTGCGCCGCTTCCTGCTCGACCGTGACGAACTGCCCGACAGCACGCTCGTCGCCATGGTTCCGGTGTCGGTCCACGACAAGTCGGATCGGCCGGGCCGCAACCAGGTTTCGGGCATGTTCGCCAGCCTGGCGACCGACGTGGAGGATCCGGCGGAGCGGCTCAAGGTCATCGCGAGTGCGAATTCCGTTGCCAAGCAACACAGTGCGGCCATCGGTGCCACCTTGCTGCAGGATTGGTCGCAGTTCGCCGCGCCAGCGGTGTTCGGCGTCGCGATGCGGGTCTACGCCTCGAGCCGGCTCACCAGCGCCGCGCCGGTGCACAATCTGGTCGTCTCCAACGTGCCCGGGCCGCAGGAGCCGCTGTACTTCCTGGGTGCGTTGGTCAAGGCGATGTATCCGCTGGGCCCGATCTTTCACGGGTCGGGTCTGAACATCACCGTCATGTCGCTCAACGGCACCCTCGACGTCGGCCTGATCTCGTGCCCCGAACTGCTGCCGGATCTGTGGGACATGGCCGACGACTTCGCCGTGGCGCTGCAGGAGTTGCTCGACGCCACCCGCTAGGCACCGGCTGTGCCACTCAACTGCGCGGACGAGTGTTCATGGCAGCATGGCAGCCATGAACCTCAGACGCGGGGTCCTCGCGGCCGTCCTGGTGGTATCGGTCGTGGCGGGCTGCAGCACCGTGGTCAATGGCCGTGGCGTCATCGCCACGCCGCGGCCGGGGTCGCCGGTCGACTGGGCGCAATGCGATCTCGCGTCGTCGGACGTCCGCATCCCAGCGGGTGCGGAATGCGGAATGCTGTCGGTCCCGGTCGATTACGCGAAGCCCGACGGTGACGTGGCGCGAATCGCGATGATTCGGTTCAAGGCCACCGGGCAGAAGATCGGTTCGCTGATCGTCAACCCCGGTGGTCCAGGGGAGTCCGGGGTGCAGGCCGCGGCGTCCGTGGTCGGGTCGCTACCCGATTCGGTGCGGCAGCGCTTCGACCTGGTCGGCTTCGACCCTCGCGGCGTGGGTGCCTCGACGCCCTCGGTCTGGTGCAACTCCGACGCCGACAACGACCGGACCCGGGCCGACCCGCAGGTCGACTACACCCCCGCGGGTGTCGCCCACATCGAGTCCGAGACCAAGGCCTTCGTCGGGCGCTGCATCGAGAAGATGGGCAACGACTTCCTCGCCAACGTCGGAACGGCAAGCGTGATAAAGGATCTCGACGCCATGCGCGCCACGCTGGGCGATCAGAAGCTGACGTACCTCGGTTACTCGTACGGCACCCGCATCGGATCGGCGTACGCCGAGGCCTACCCGCAGAACGTCCGCGCGATGATCCTCGACGGTGCCGTCGACCCGAACGCCGACCCGGTCGAGGCCGACATCCGCCAGGCCGCTGCCTTCCAGACCGCGTTCAACGACTACGCCGCCGACTGCGCCAAGAGCCCGAGCTGCCCGCTGGGCACCGATCCGACCAAGGCCGTCGACGTCTACAAGAGCCTCGTCGAGCCGCTCGTTCGACGACCCGCCAAGACCAAGGACCCGCGCGGCCTGAGCTACAGCGACTCCGTCGTCGGCACCATCCTGCCGCTGTACTCGCCGAACCTGTGGCGCCATCTGACCCAGGCACTCTCGGAGCTCAAGGACGGCACCGGCGACACCATGCTGGCTCTCGCCGACCTGTACATGGGGCGCGACGAGCGTGGCCACTACAACAACTCGACCGACGTCCGGGTCGCGGTCAACTGCGTCGACGAGCCCCCGATCAAGGACCGAAAGACCGTCGTCGACGAGGACCGCCGCTCGCGGGAGGTCGCGCCGTTCATGAGCTACGGACAGTTCACCGGCAACGCCCCGTTGGGCACCTGTGCCTTCTGGCCGGTGCCGCCCACCTCCACGCCCCACCGCATCGACGTGGCAGGTCTGCCGCCGGTGCTGGTGGTCTCGACCACCAACGATCCCGCCACGCCATACCAGGCCGGCGTGGACCTGGCCAAGCAACTGGGCGGTTCACTGCTGACGTTCGACGGCACGCAGCACACCGTGGTCTTCCAGGGTGACAGGTGCGTCGACGACATCGCCGCCAGGTACCTCGTCGACGTGGTGGTGCCACCGCCCGGCGCCACCTGCTGACGGGCAAGCACGCCAATCGGTTTCGCCTTGGGTCGGGTGAGGTCACCAACGCATCACCGTCTGGTTGCCGAGTAGTCTCTGCTCGCACCCGCCCGCTGCCCCGGCACCCACCGCATGCGAGCATGTTCGCCATGTGGTTGGTGGGCAGGCTAATCGCGATGCTGCTCACGATCCCGGTGGCGTCGGTCTTCGTGGCGTTCACCCTTCCGCACGCCTCGGCGTCGCCGGCCCCCGTCTGGGGCAGCTGCTCGGGCTTCGTCGGCGCCATCGTCACCCTGCCCACCGCCCAGTGCGGGATGGTCAGCGTGCCGGTCGACTATGCGAATCCCGAAGGGGCGCAAGCACAATTGGCCGTCATCCGGGTGCCGGCCACGGGCCAGCGCATCGGTGCGCTGATGGTCAACCCCGGCGGGCCGGGCGCGTCGGCCGTGGACACCGTCGCCACCATGGCGGCCAACCTCGCCGGCACCGACCTGACCCGCAGCTTCGACCTGGTCGGGTTCGACCCGCGCGGCGTCGGGCACTCCACGCCCCAGGTCCGCTGCCGCACCGACGCCGAGTTCGACGCCTACCGCCGCGAGCCGCTGACCGACTACAGCCCCGCCGGGGTGGAACACATCGAGCAGGTCTACCGGCAGATCGCCCAGGACTGCGTCGACCGGACCGGGCTGGAATTCCTGGCCAACGTCGGCACGGCGTCGACCGCGCGCGACATGGACGCCGTGCGTGCCGCACTGGGCGATCCCCAGATCAACTATCTCGGTTACTCCTACGGAACCGAGCTGGGCGCCAAGTACGCCGAGCTGTTCGGCGACCGGGTGCGGGCCATGGTGCTCGACGGCGCGGTCGACCCGAACGCCGATCCGACCGCCGAGAACATCCGCCAGCTCGCCGGATTCCAGACCGCGTTCGACGACTATGCCGCCGATTGCGCGCGGTCCTACGACTGCCCGCTTGGGCAGGATCCCACGCAGTTCGTGGCGCGCTACCACCAACTCGTCGACCCGCTGGTGGCCCAACCCGGACCGACGTCGGATCCGCGCGGGCTGAGCTACCAGGACGCCATCACCGGGACCGCGAACGCCCTCTACACGCAACGGTATTGGAAGTTCCTCACCAGCGGTCTGCTCGGCCTGGAACGTGGCACCGACGCCGGTGACCTGCTGTTGCTGGCCGACGACTATCAGCGCCGCGACACCTCGGGGCACTATTCGAATCAGCAGGATGCCTTCCTGGCGATCCGCTGCGTGGACGCGCCATACCCGACGGATCCGGCCGTGCTGGCCGAGGCGGATCGGCAAGCCCGCGCGGCAGCGCCGTTCATGGCCTACGGGGAGTTCACCGGCCTGGCCCCGAAGGATGCGTGTGCGATGTGGCCCGTACCGCCGACGTCGTCACCGCGCCCAGCCACCTCGCCGGGACCCGGAAAGGTCGTGGTGGTGTCGACGACCCACGATCCCGCCACGCCGTACGCCGCCGGCGTCGAGCTGGCGCGCGAGATGGACGCGTCGCTCATCACCTTCAACGGCACGCAGCACACCGTCGTGTTCAACGGCGATGCCTGCGTCGACACCGCGGTGGTGGCCTTCCTGGTCGATTCCACCCAGCCGGCCCCAAACCTTCAGTGCTAGCACCAGGCGTGTAACACGGAATTAACAGCCGGTGCCTACGCTTCGCACATGGATCGGCAGAAGGAATTCGTGCTCCGGACGCTCGAGGAGCGGGACATCCGCTTCGTTCGGCTGTGGTTCACCGACGTGCTCGGATACCTCAAGTCCGTCGCGATTGCGCCTGCCGAGCTCGAGGGCGCCTTCGAAGAAGGCATCGGCTTCGACGGATCCTCGATCGAAGGCTTCGCCCGCGTGTCGGAATCGGACACCGTCGCTCGCCCCGATCCGTCGACGTTCCAGGTGCTGCCGTGGACGACCAGTACCGGCAAACACCACTCCGCCCGCATGTTCTGCGACATCACCATGCCCGACGGTTCCCCGTCCTGGGCGGACTCGCGGCACGTGCTGCGCCGGCAGCTGGCCAAGGCCAGCGATCTCGGCTTCTCCTGCTACGTGCACCCGGAGATCGAGTTCTTCCTGCTGCAGCCCGGTCCGTACGACGGCTCCGAGCCGGTGCCAGCCGACAACGGCGGCTACTTCGATCAGGCCGTGCACGACTCGGCCCCCAACTTCCGCCGCCACGCCATCGACGCACTCGAGTCGATGGGCATCTCGGTGGAGTTCAGCCACCACGAGGGTGCGCCCGGCCAGCAAGAGATCGACCTGCGCTACGCCGACGCCCTGTCGATGGCCGACAACGTGATGACGTTCCGCTACGTCGTCAAGGAGGTGGCGCTCACCGAAGGCGTGCGGGCATCGTTCATGCCCAAGCCGTTCAGTGAGTATCCGGGCTCTGCCATGCACACCCACATGAGCCTCTTCGAGGGCGACACCAACGCCTTCCACACCCCCGACGATCCACTGCAGCTCTCGCCGGTTGGCAAGTCGTTCATCGCCGGCATCCTCGAGCACGCCAGCGAGATCAGCGCCGTCACCAACCAGTGGGTGAACTCCTACAAGCGGCTCGTCCAGGGTGGTGAGGCGCCGACCGCGGCATCGTGGGGCGCGGCCAACCGGTCGGCGCTGGTTCGCGTGCCGATGTACACCCCGCGCAAGGCGTCGTCGCGTCGCATCGAAGTACGCAGCCCCGACTCCGCCTGCAACCCCTACCTGGCGTTCGCGGTGCTGCTCGCGGCCGGTTTGCGCGGTGTGGAGAAGAACTACGTGCTTGGCCCGCAGGCCGAGGACAACGTCTGGAACCTGACCCCCGAGGAACGCAGGGCGATGGGGTACCGCGAGCTGCCGGGCAGCCTCGGGGTGGCGCTCTCCGAGATGGAGAACTCCGAGCTGGTCGCAGAAGCGCTGGGGGAGCACGTATTCGACTTCTTCCTGCGCAACAAGCGCGCCGAGTGGGAGAACTACCGCAGCCACGTGACGCCGTACGAGCTGAAGACCTACCTTTCGCTCTAGTCCGGTGCGCTAACGTCGTGCCGTGCCCAAACCCGCGACGCAGCGACCCACGCTGCCCAGCGTCGGCAGGCTGGGATTGGTCGAACCGCCGGCCCGCGCCGACCTGGACCGGCTGGGTTGGAACACCGATGCCCACGTCGAACTGCTGTGGTCGCTGTCGCGATCACCCGACGCCGATCTCGCACTGCGCGCGATGGTGCGCCTGGCCGATGCCCTCGAGGACGACTGGGACGAGCTGAACCACGAGCTGGTCAAGGACCGCGGTCTGCGCGGCCGGTTGTTCGGCGTGCTCGGGTCCTCCCTGGCGCTGGGCGATCACCTGGTGGCGCACCCGCAGTCGTGGCATCTGCTGGCGGGCCGGGTCACCCTCCCGGCGGCGGCCGAACTGCACCGCATGTTCGCCGAGTTGGCCGAGACATCCTCGGACCCAGCGGTTTTGCGCGTCCTCTACCGGGACCGGCTGCTGGTGCTCGCCGGGCAGGATCTTGCCCCGACGGTGGAGAACGAACCGGTCCTGCCGTTCCCGACGGTCGGGGCGCACCTGTCCGACCTCGCCGACGCGGCGCTGGGGGCGGCGCTGATCGTGGCCACCCGCACGGTGTGCCAGGGCCCCAAGGAAGACCTGCCCGCACCCCGGTTGGCCGTCATCGCGATGGGCAAGTGCGGGGCGCGCGAGCTGAACTACGTCAGCGACGTCGACGTCATCTTCGTCGGTGAGAAGGCCGACGCCGTTGCCACCAGGGTGGCCGGTGAGCTGATGCGGTTCGCCGCCGATGCCTTCTTCGAGGTCGACGCCGCACTGCGGCCCGAGGGCAAGCACGGCCAGCTGGTCCGCACGTTGGAATCCCATGTGGCGTACTACCAGCGGTGGGCCAAGACCTGGGAGTTCCAGGCCCTGCTGAAGGCAAGGCCGGCCGTTGGCGATCCGGAGCTCGGCGAGCAGTACATGGCTGCACTCATGCCGATGGTCTGGGCGGCATGCGAGCGGGAGGACTTCGTCGCCGAGGTGCAGGCGATGCGTCGGCGCGTCGAGGAACTGGTGCCCGCCGGGGTGCGGGCCCGTGAGCTCAAGCTCGGCACCGGGGGATTGCGCGACGTCGAGTTCGCCGTGCAGCTGCTGCAGCTGGTGCATGGCCGCAACGACCCGTCCCTGCACGTGAAGTCCACCGTCGAGGCGCTGGCCGCCCTCGGGGAAGGCGGGTACGTCGGGCGCGACGACGCCGCCAACATGACCGCGTCCTATGAATTCTTGCGACTGCTCGAACACCGCTTGCAACTGCAGCGGCTCAAGCGCACCCACATGCTGCCCGAACCCGATGACGACGAGGCGATGCGCTGGCTGGCGCGCGCCGCGCACATGCGGCCCGACGGACAGCACGACGCGCTCGGGGTGCTGCGTGAGGAGCTCAAGCGGCAGAGTCGACGGGTCTCCCGGCTGCACGCCAAGCTCTTCTACCAACCGCTGCTCGAATCGGTGGAGACCCAATCCGTCGAGCTCTCGCCGACCATGTCACCCGAGGCCGCCGAACGTCAGCTCGCCGCACTGGGTTACGAGGGACCGCAAAGCGCCCTGACCCATCTCGCCGCCCTCACCAGCGCGGGTGGCCGACGTGGCCGGGTGCAGCAGGTGCTGCTGCCGACGCTGCTGGACTGGCTGTCGGACACCCCCGACCCCGACGCCGGGTTACTGGCGTACCGGCGCATCAGCGAGCACCTTGCCGATCAGCGGTGGTTCCTGGCCTCGCTGCGTGACGAGGGGGCCGTCGCCAAGCGACTGATGCGGGTGCTCGGCACGTCGGCGTTCGTCCCCGAACTGCTGATGCGCGCCCCGGAGGTCATCCAGCAGTACGCCGACGGTCCCACCGGGCCCAAGCTTCTCGAGACCGAACCCGAGGGGCTGGCCCGTGCGCTGATCGCCTCCGCGGGCCGGCAGGACGAGCCGACGCGGGCGATCGCGGCGGCTCGGACCCTGCGGCGGCGTGAGCTGGCCCGGGTGGCCTCGGCGGATCTGCTGGGGATGCTCCCGGTGACCGATGTCTGCAAGGCGCTGACCTCGATCTGGGTGGCGGTGCTGCAGGCCGCGCTGGACGTCGTCATCCGCGCGAACACCCCCGCCGGTGGGCCGCCGGCCCGCATCGCGGTCATCGGGATGGGTCGGCTCGGGGGTGGCGAGCTGGGCTACGGCTCCGACGCCGACGTCATGTTCGTCTGCGAACCCATCGGCGACACCGAGGAATCGGTGGCGGTGAAGTGGTCGGTGACCATCGCCGAGCAGGTGCGCAAGGTGCTCGGCACCCCGAGTGCGGACCCGCCGCTGGACGTCGACACCAATCTGCGGCCCGAGGGTCGGTCCGGCCCCCTGGTGCGCACGCTGGCGTCCTATGAGGCGTACTACGCCCGATTCGCCCAGACCTGGGAGGTGCAGGCGCTGCTGCGGGCGCACCGCGTCGCCGGGGACGAGGATCTTGGGCTGCGATTCCTGTTGATGGCCGACAAGACGCGGTATCCGCCGGGCGGCGTGTCGGCCGAGGCCGTGCGCGAGATCCGTCGGCTCAAGGCCCGCATCGACGCCGAACGCCTGCCGCGCGGTGCCGATCCGAACACCCACACCAAGCTGGGCCGCGGCGGACTGGCCGACGTCGAGTGGACCGTGCAGCTGCTGCAACTGCGCTACGCACACCAGATTCCCGCGCTGCACACCACCTCGACGCTGGACGCGCTCAACGCCATCGGCGCGGCCGAGCTGATCGCCGAGGGCGACGTCGACCAGCTTCGGCAGGCGTGGCTGACGGCGACGCGGGCGCGCAACGCGCTGGTGCTCGTCCGTGGCAAGCCGTCCGATCAGCTACCCGGGCCGGGGCGCCAGCTCAACGCGGTCGCGAGCGCGGCGGGCTGGGAGAACGGCGACGGCGGCGAGTTCCTGGACAACTACCTGCGGGTGACCCGCCGCGCGAAGATGGTCGTGCGTCGGGTCTTCGGGGAGTGAGGGCCGACGCAGCAAGCCCCGACAACGGTCTGCTGGCGTTGCTGAAGTCTTCGGTCTCGCAGTTGCGCAACGTGACACGGCACCGTACAGTTTGCTTAGTCAAATTGTCTGGGGGGTCAATTATGTCCGGTCGACATCGCGCGCGGCGCGCTGAGGCGTTCGCGGTGCGGAGCTGGCTACGGGTGGGGGTGGCCTCGGCCGGTATGGGCGCGGCATTGTGGAGTGCGTCTCTGGTCGGCCCACAATTGGGTGTGGCGGCCGCCGACGACACCGGCTCGTCGAGCTCCTCCTCGGCTGGTTCCTCGTCCAGCTCGTCGGCTGGTTCCTCGTCCAGCTCAGCGTCCAGCTCGTCGGCTGGTTCCTCGCCCACCTCCTCGACTAGCTCCGCGACCGGTTCGTCGTCGGGGTCGGCTTCTGGATCGGACGATGACGACTCGCCCGGACACCGGGTAAGTGGCTCGACCGTCTCGGCCCAGACCACGCAGAGCACCCACGTGGCCTCCTCGGCCGCTACGTCATCGTCAACGTCCTCGAATTCCTCAGTGGCAGAGAGTAGTTCGGGAACTAACACCAATGGGCACTCGGCCGGCTCGTCGACGTCGAGCGATAGTCAGCCCACGAATGTGGCCGCTGTAGCCGGTGCCGATGAAACCACCGTTACCGCCTTGCAGTCCACCGTTACCGCCGAGCAGTCCACCGTTACCGCCGAGCAATCTGGCACCCATCACTCGAATCCGACTCCGGCCGAATCCATCTCCGACGTCGCACCGGCAAACGACGAGCCCGCTGCGTCGGTGACGGTCACACCCGTCGCCGCATCGGCGGCACCGTCGGCGGCCGCCATCGTGATACCCACCGCCAACGATCCGTGGGCCATGCAGTACGAACAGCTCAACGCCGACACGTGGCAGCTCAACACCGCGGCGCTCATCACCGCCATGACGGCCAACCTGCAGTTCCTGATCCAACACGCGCCGCTTCCACCCCAGCTGCAAGACGCGCTCACCGGCACCATGTGGACGCTGCGACGGACGTTCTTCAACCTCGCGCCCACGGTGGACCAAACGGTGACCATCACCAACGGGCTCGGCGGCCCCATCGCGGGCCGCATCCTGGCCACCGATCCCGAGAACGACGCGATAGTGTTCGCCCTCGTTCAGGGGCCGAAATACGGTCGCGTCACCCTCAACGTCGACGGCACCTACTTCTACACTCCAGGGCCCAATTTCGAGGGCGTCGACACCTTCAGCATCGCTGCTACCGACCCCGGCCTGCACGTCAATGTGCTCGCGCCGTTCCGGGGTGGCGCCGACACGGGTTTGCTGGTCAATCAGGGCGCGATCACGTTCGACCTGTCCTTCGGCACCGGCGCCAACCTGTGGACCGACGAGGCCAAGAACGCCCTGTACGACGCGGCGCGGCGGGTCGCCGCCTACCTGATCGTCAAGCAGCCCACCCAGTTGACCTATGCGGTCAACTCCGTGTATCAACCCGGTGCGTTCCTCGCCAACGCCGGCAGCGCCTTCGACGGCTCCACCCCCGGCTTCCACGAAACCATCGTGCAGCACAAGCTGCTGACCGGTGAGGACGTCAACCAGGCGGCGGCCGACGGCGTGATCAACTGGAACTGGAGCTACCCGTGGGCGGTCGGTGGCTCCGTGGCGCCGGATCAATACGACATGACGGCCGTGGCGATGCACGAGTTGTTGCACTCGCTGGGCTGGTTGTCGAACGTCAGAGCGCCCGACAGCTTCCCGAGCCTCAACGTCTGGTCGGTCTATGACAAGTTCGTCACTACCTGGGACGGTCAATCTCCCATCGACCCCACGACGTTCCTGTGGAACGACTACTACAACTCCTACATCACCGGATACCAGGGCGGTCTTTACTTCAACGGGTCCGACGCCGTCGAAGCCTACGGAGGACGACCCGTCCCGCTGTTCTCGTCGAATCCCTACAAGCCGGGGAGCTCGACGAGCCACCTCGCCGATTACGTCTTCAGTGGACCGAACCAGCTACTGATGAACAGCAGTACCGGGACGGGCCCCGGGAAGAGGACGATCGGAGAGATCGAGCAGGGCGTCTTGGAGGACATCGGTTACACGGTCGTCGCCAATCCGATGTTCGCCTGGCCCGCCATCACGGTGCCCTCCACGCTGACGCCCGCCGACACGGCGGTGCTGGTGTGAACCAAGCGCTCGACGCCTGAGGGCCGAATGACGAAGGGCCGGATGGAGTTTCGCTCCATCCGGCCCTTTGCCATCGAGGGTGTCTCGGTTTAGACGTCGTAGTACAGGCTGAACTCGTAGGGGTGCGGCCGGATCTGGACCGGCATGATCTCATTCTCACGCTTGTACGAGATCCAGGTCTCGATCAGGTCCTCGGTGAACACGCCACCCTCGGTGAGGTATTCGTGATCCTCCTCGAGACGGTCGATCACGGCCGATAGCGAGGTCGGGGCCTGCGGGATGTTGGCGGCCTCGTCCGGGGGCAGCTCGTAGAGGTCCTTGTCGACCGGGGCGAGCGGCTCGATCTTCTTCTTGATGCCGTCGATGCCGGCCATCAGCATCGCTGCGAACGCCAGGTACGGGTTGCCCGAGCTGTCGGGGCAGCGGAACTCGAGACGCTTGGCCTTCGGGTTGTTGCCCGTGATGGGGATGCGGACGCAGGCCGAGCGGTTGCGCTGGCTGTAGACCAGGTTGATCGGGGCCTCGTAGCCGGGCACCAGACGCTTGTAGGAGTTCACCGTCGGGTTGGTGAACGCCAGCAGCGACGGGGCGTGGTGCAGGATGCCGCCGATGTAGTGGCGGGCCAGGTCCGACAGTCCGGCGTAACCCGACTCGTCGTGGAACAGCGGCTTGCCGTCCTTCCACAGTGACTGGTGGGCGTGCATTCCCGAGCCGTTGTCACCGAACAGCGGCTTGGGCATGAAGGTGACGGTCTTGCCGTTCTGCCACGCCGTGTTCTTGATGATGTACTTGAACAGCAGCACGTCGTCGGCGGCGGCCAGCAGCGTGTCGAACTTGTAGTTGATCTCGGCCTGTCCGGCGGTGCCGACCTCGTGGTGACCGCGCTCCAGGACGAACCCGGCGTTCTGCAGGTTGGTCGCCATCTCGTCGCGCAGGTCGACGTAGTGGTCATACGGCGCGACGGGGAAGTAGCCGCCCTTGGGGCGAACCTTGTAGCCGCGGTTGGGGCTGCCATCGGCTTCGAACGGCTCGCCGCTGTTCCACCAGCCCGACTCCGAATCCACCTCGTAGAAGGTGCCGTTGATCTTCGAGTCGAAGCTCACCGAGTCGAAGATGTAGAACTCGGCCTCGGCACCGAAGAACGCGGTGTCGGCGATGCCGGTGCTGGCGAGGTAGTTCTCGGCCTTGCGCGCGACGTTGCGGGGGTCACGCGAGTAGGCCTCGCGGGTGAACGGGTCGTGCACGAAGAAGCTGAGGTTCAGCGTCTTGGCGGCGCGGAACGGATCGATGCGCGCGGTGTTGGGGTCCGGCAGCAGCATCATGTCGGACTCGTGGATGGACTGGAAGCCGCGCACCGACGATCCGTCGAAGGCCAGCCCGTCTTCGAACACGCTCTCGTCGAACGCCGAAGCCGGGATCGAGAAGTGCTGAACCACACCGGGCAGATCGCAGAAGCGAATGTCGACGTACTCGACATTCTCATCCTTGATCAGCTTGAAGATGTCGTCCGCGGTCTTTTCTGCCACTGAGAATTCTCCTTTTTACAGATGGTCCGCCGGTTGACGCTAGGTACACCATATTGCGCGGCGGTCAAGCACATGTTGCGCTGACGTTACGTAGTCACCCTGGAAGACGGCCACCCTATGCTGGTTTCATGGCCCGCTCCTTCAGCACCTGGCTGTCCGGCCCGCCGCCGTCCGAGGCCGGCGATGCTTCTCAGGGACCCAACGACTTTCCGGGTCAACGGCTCGGTCTGCCACCGCACGGGCCCGGCTCCCTGGTGGGGTTTGGACGACGCGTCGGCGCCCTGATCGTGGACTGGTTCATCGCCTACGGCCTCGCCAGCCTGGCCGTCACCGTCGGGCTTGTCAGCTCCAAGAGCTTTCTGCAGTCGCAGGTCGGATCGACCGCGGTGATGGGCGTCTGGCTGGTGCTGGGCGTCATGTCGGTCCGCCTGTTCGGCTTCACCCCGGGCCAGTACGCCTTCGGACTGCGCGTGGCATCGGTCGATCACCGGTTGCACGTGGGGGTGGGGCGGGCGCTGTGCCGCGGACTGCTCGTCGCCGTGGTCGTACCCGCTCTATTCACCGATGCCGACGGCCGTGGCTTCCAGGACCGCCTGACCGGGACGGCCATCGTCCGTCGCTAGATCTCGTGCCGGATCTGGCCGTTCATCATCGTCATCGTGACGGTGGCGCGGTGAATGTCGTGCGGGTCGATCTCGAGGATGTTGCGGTCCAGCACGATGAGGTCGGCGAGCTTGCCGACCTCCAGAGATCCCACCTCGTCGTCCAGCCTGATCTGATACGCCGCCCCGAGGGTGTTGGCGTGCACGGCCTCGGCGACGGTCAGCCGCTGGTCGGCCGGCGCCAGTACCGGCGCGTCCGGCTCACCGATGAGCTGCCGGGTGACACCGATCTGAATGGAGTCCAGCGGCTTGTACGTCGAGAAGTAGCCTGCCGCGGGCCAGTCGGTGCCCAGCGATATCCGCCCGCCAGACGCCAGCACGTCGCGAGGCCGGTAGAGCAGGTCCTTGCGGGGGGCGCCGTAGCGGGCACCCATGTTGATCAGGGTGTCCGGGTCGGCCGACAGCCAGTTCGCCGAGAACTGGGCGATGACGCCGAGCTTGCCGAACCGCTCGTTGTCGTCACCCTCGACGTAGACGAGGTGGGCCACCGCGTGTCGGCGGTCGCGGGCGGGGTTGGCCGCGATCGCGTCGGCGATCGCGTCGAGCGCCACCCGGACGGTGCGCTCCCCGCATGCGTGCACGTGGACGTCGAAGCCCGCTGCGTCGGCGTCGCGCACGATGCGGTGCCACTGTTCGACGGTGAACGGCGAGCCGCCGGTCGAGTTGGGATCGTCGGCGTACGGCTCGAGCAGCCAGGCGGTGTAACCGCCCTGGGTGCCGTCCCCGACGATCTTCAGCACGTTGGCCCGGACGAGTTCGGTGCCGATCCGGCCGTGCACCTCGGTCATCTTGGCAACCACGTCGTCGACGGGCGGGCCCTTGATCGCGTAGGACGCCACGACGCGGAACGGCAGCTCGCCGCGCTTCTCGGCATCGGTGTACAAGCTCAGGATGGCGGCCTGGTCCTCACCGATGGGCGGCACCCCGGCGTCGAACACCGAGGTGATGCCTGCCGCGGCCGCCTTGGGCGTCCAGGACGCCAGTAGCTTGGCCATCGTCTCCGTGGAGATCGGCTCGACGGCGTTGACCACCTGCAGCTCGGCCACCACCTCCAGCACGTATCCGGTCGGATCGCCGTTGCGGTCGCGGGCGTAGTAGCTGAATCCGGGAATCGGATCAGGGGTGTTGCGGTCGACCCCGGCCATCTGCAGGGCCTTGCCGTTGACCCACAGGCTGTGCCCGTCGATGGCGAAGAAGAACCCCGGCCGGTCGGGCAGGATCTCGTCCAGATCGGCGCGACTGGGCCCCTCCGGGCCGAACATGTCCACCCGCCAGCCAAATCCGCGGACCGGCCCCTCCGGATTCTCCTTGGCGTACTTGGCGATCGCGGCCAGTGCGTCGGCGCCGGTGGGCACCTGCAGGTCCAGGCCCGACGTCAGGAAGGCGCCCATGAACGGGTGGATGTGGGCCTCGACGAAGCCGGGCATCAGCAGCCGACCACCGAGGTCCACGACCCGGGTGCCGTCCCCGACCAGCCTCATCGCGCCGGCCTCGTCACCGGCATGGGTGATGGTCTTGCCGGTGACCGCCAAGGCCTTCACCCACGGATTGGCACCTGCGACGGTGTAGATCGGGCCGTTGCGGAAGACGAAGTCCGCGCGCCCGTCATCGGCGCCGTCGTCCACCGGACCGCTCGACGGGGCAGACGGCTCGCCGCTCGTGGCGCAGGCGGCCATTGCCGTCGCGGCCGCCACCACCCCGGCGACGGCCAACGCCGTCCGCCTGCTGGCCCTGGCCGCTCCGAACGCTGCGAAGTGTGGTGCCCACTCACACGCAGTACACATCTGCACACCCCCCAAAGGCGTTGGCCGAAATGGCCTTTCGAGCCTGCTCTAGACGGAGAGGCGCAAGGGGACTACTTGCGCCGCACGGTGCGCTGGACGCCGCGCGTCTTGGCGCCTGCGGGCAACGGTCCCTTCGGCATGGCGGCCGGGCCCATGCGCGAGCCCAGTGCCGCGAGCCGTGACTCCAGCGCATCCATCTGCTTGACGGTGATGTTGGCGGGCAGCTTGGTGAGGTGGCGTTCCAGCTTGGACAGCGGCACCTCGCCCTCGCCGTTGCCGACCACGAAGTCGTAGATCGGGGTGTCACCGATGAGCCGCGCGGTGCGCTTCTTCTCCTGGGCCAGCAGGGGCTTCACCCGGGTCGCCGAACCCTCGCCGACGAAGATCACCCCCGGCCGACCGATGACGCGGTGCACCGCGTCGAAGTGCCCGGTCGCAGCCACCCCGGGGGTGACCCGCCACTTGCCGCGCAGGTTGTCCAGCGCCCACGCCGCGGCTCCGGTCTGGCCTTCGGCCTTGCGGTACACCGACTTCTGCGCGCGCCGGCCGAAGATGATGAACGCCACCAGCGCGCCGAGCACCACGCCCAAGGGGATCAGCGTCGCCATGGTGAACACGCTGCCGCTGACGACGCCGACGACCACGGCCACCGCCACGATCAGCACGAACGCGCCGATCATGTAGGGCAGGAGCCGGGTGTCCTCCTTGCGCTGGATCTGGAACGCCTGCCAGAGCTGACTCCGGCGCTCCTTGGAAGCAGCCTTGCGCGCGGCCTTCGCCTCGGCCTTGGCGGCCTTGTCCGCGACGGGTTTGCCAGTCTTCGCCATCGGTCCAGGATACGGGTGGGCAGCGCGTGAAATCAGGACGGGTTGGTTCGCAGTCGAGCCGCCTGGGCGTACAACTTGCCCGCGCGATAGGAGGACCGCACCAGCGGGCCCGCCAGGACTCCGGGAAAACCGAGCTCCTCGGCGAAGCGGGCGTGCTCGACGAACTCCTCGGGCTTGACCCACCGCTCCACCGGATGGTGGCGAAGCGAGGGACGCAGGTACTGGGTGATCGTGATGATGTCGCATCCCGCGTCGCGCAGATCGCGCAGCGCGGTCCGCACCTCCTCGGGCGTCTCGCCCATGCCGAGGATCAGGTTGCTCTTGGTCACCAGCCCGTAGTCGCGCGCCGCGGTGATCACCGCGAGGCTGCGGTCATACCGGAAGGCGGGACGGATGCGCTTGAAGATCCGGGGTACCGTCTCCACGTTGTGCGCCAGCACCTCAGGGCGCGTCTCGAAGACCGTCTCGAGCTGCTCGGGAATGGCGTTGAAGTCCGGGATCAGCAGCTCGACACCGGTATTCGGGTTGAGCGCCTTGATCTGGCGCACCGTCTCGGCGTAGAGCCAGGCGCCACCGTCGGGTAGGTCGTCGCGCGCCACCCCGGTGACCGTCGAGTAACGCAGGCCCATGGCCTGCACGCTCTCGGCGACGCGGCGGGGCTCGTCGCGATCCAGCTCGGCCGGCTTGCCGGTGTCGATCTGACAGAAGTCACAGCGTCGGGTGCACTGCTCACCGCCGATGAGGAAGGTGGCCTCGCGGTCCTCCCAGCATTCGTAGATGTTGGGACACCCCGCTTCTTCGCAGACGGTGTGCAGACCCTCGCGCTTGACCAGCTTCTTGAGCTCGGTGTACTCCGGGCCCATCTTGAGCTTGGTCTTGATCCACGGCGGCTTGCGTTCGATCGGGGTCTCGGCGTTGCGGACCTCCAGGCGCAACAGCTTGCGTCCGCTGGGGGAGACCGGCAAGCCGGCGATCTCGCTGCGCTGCTGCGTTCCGCCGTCGATGCTCACTCGGTCAATGCTAGCGCCGGGCTGCCGTCGAGGGCGTCGCAGACCGCTCGGCCGACGGTGTCGGCAACCTCGTCGACGGTGACGCGGCGGCCGAGTTCTGCGGTCAGAGACGTCACACCTGCGTCGGAGATGCCGCACGGCACGATCGACGAGTACGCCGAGAGATCACAGTCACAGTTGAGCGCGAAGCCGTGCAGCGTGGTCGCGCGCGCCACCCTGATGCCGATGGCCGCGATCTTTCGGGCCGGCCGGCGATCGTCGGCGGGCACCCACACGCCCGACCGACCCTCGACGCGACCGGTGGGCAGACCCACGCTCGCGCAGACCGCGATCAGCGAGTCCTCCAGGCGGCGAACGAACTTCACCACGTCCAGCGGCTGAGCCAGTCCGATGATGGGGTACCCGACCAGTTGGCCGGGTCCGTGCCAGGTGATCTTGCCCCCGCGATCGGTGTCGACGACCGGCGTCGCCGCCGGACCCGAGTCGACCGGGCGCTCGTGGGGTTCGGTGCGCTTGCCCGCCGTGTACACCGCCGGATGCTCGAGCAGCAGAAGCGTGTCGCGACCGCCCGCGACGCGTTCGTCGAACAGTTCGCGCTGCAGCTGCCAGGCGCTGAGATAGTCGACCGAGCCCAGCCGCCGTACGTCGACCACCGTGTCACTCGACCGAACCGAAGGTGCCGCCATGGCGTCGACGTTACGCGCGTCAGGCGCCCTGGGGTGCGGTGACGTAACTCAGCGCCTCACCGATCGTGTTGTGGTGGAACTCGAACCCCGCGCGTTCCAGTGCCGCCGGGATCGCACGCTGCCCGCCGAGCAGTCCCTCGTCGGCGAACTCGCCGAGCAGGGCTCGGATCGCGAACGCCGGGGCTTGCAGCGGGGTCGGTCGATGCAGGGCGCGTCCGAGGGCGGCGGTGAACTCGGCGTTGGTCACCGGCGCCGGACCCGTCCCGTTCACCGGGCCGGACAGCTCGTCGCCGCCGATCGCGAACAGCAGCGCCCGCACCTCGTCCTCGAGGCTGATCCACGGCATGTACTGCCGGCCGCCGCCAAGCCGGGCGCCGAGGCCGAACGAGAAGAGCGGCTTGAGCCGGGCGAGCATCCCGCCGCGGGGCGACAGGACCAGCCCGGTGCGCATCAGCACCACGCGAACGCCTGCGCCCCTTGCGGTTTCGGTCGCCGCCTCCCAGTCCTGGCACAGTGTCGCGAGAAAGCCGCGGCCCGCCGGCGCCGATTCGTCGAGGACGCGATCGCGCGCGTCGCCGTAGTAGCCGACGGCGCTGGAGTTGATCAGCACCGGCACCCCTGCCTCGACGACGCACCGTGAGAGCACCTCGGTCGGACCGATCCGGCTGTCGCGAAGACTCTGCTTGAACGCCCCGGACCACCGCTTGTCCGCGACGCCGACCCCGCATAGGTTGACCGCTGCGTCCACCCCGCGCAGGGCTCTGGCGTCGAGCTCGCCGGTGTCGGGGTTCCAGAAGACCTCGTCGGCGTTGGACGGCGCGCGACGGACCAGTCGCAGCACCCGATGGTCGGCTGCGCGCAGTGCCGTCGTCAGCGCCGAACCGATGAGCCCCGAGGAACCCGCGATCGCGATGACGGCCTGAGCCACGATCTAGAGTCCGAGATCGGCCTCGAAGGCTCCCTCTTCGAGGCGTCGCTTGATCGTCGTCAGGAAGCGGCCGGCGTCGGCACCGTCGATGAGGCGGTGATCGTAGGTCAGCGGCAGGTAGCACACCGACCGCACGCCGATCGACTCGTTGCCGTTCTCGTCGACCACGACCCGCGGCCGCTTGACGATTGCCCCCGTGCCCAGCATCGCCGCCTGCGGCGGCACCAGGATCGGCGTGTCGAACAACGCGCCCTGGCTGCCGATGTTGGTGATGGTGAACGTGCCACCGGACAGCTCGTCGGGCTTCAGGTTGCCCGACCGCGCGCGGGCCGCGATGTCGGCGATCGCCCTCGCCAGCCCGCCCAGTGACAGGTCACCCGCGTTGTGGACCACCGGGGAGAGCAGGCCCTGCTCGGTGTCGACCGCGAAGCCGAGGTGCTCGGCGTCGTAGTAGGTGATCTGCTTGGAGTCCTCGTCGTAGCTGGCGTTGACGTTCGGATGCGCCTTGAGCGCGTCGATGACGGCGACGGCGAAGAACGGGAGGAACGTGAGGTTGACACCCTCGCGCTCGGCGAAGGTGGCCTTCGCGCGGGTCCGCAGCGCCACGATCTTGGTCAGGTCGACTTCGTGGGTCTGCGTCAATTGCGCTGTGGTCTGCAGAGACTCGCGCGTCTTCTTGGCCGTGATCTGGCGAATGCGGTTGGCCTTCTGCGTGGTGCCACGCAGGTGTGCCAACGCAGGTGCCGGCGTCGGCGCCTTGGTAGCCGGTGCCGCTGCGGCGGCCGGCTCGGGAGCCGACGGGGCGGGCGCCTTCTTGGCCTCGGCGGCGGCCAGGACGTCCTGCTTGCGGATGCGGCCGCCGACGCCGGTGCCCTTCACCGAGGCCAGGTCGACGCCGTTCTCCGAGGCGAGCTTGCGAACCAGCGGCGTGACGTATGGGCTGCCATCGCCGTTGGACTCGGCCTTCGGTGCTGCCTTGGGCTCGGGCTTCGGTTCCGGCTTGGGCTCGGGCTCGGGCTTCTTCTCCGGTGCGGGCTCGGCCGCCTTCGGTGCGGGCTCGGGCTCCGGTTCGGGTTCTGGCTCGGGCTCTGGTTCCGGCTCGGGGGCTGGTGCGGACTTGGCCGGCGCGGCGTCGGCACTGCCGACCTTGGCCAGCTCGCCGCCGACGGCGACGGTGTCGTCCTCCTCGGCGGTGATGGACAGCAGCGTGCCCGCGACCGGAGACGGAATCTCGGTGTCGACCTTGTCGGTGGAGACCTCGACCAGCGGGTCGTCGACCTCGACGGTGTCGCCAACCTTCTTCAGCCAGCGCGTGACGGTGCCCTCGGTGACCGACTCGCCCAGCTCGGGCATCACGACCGAGGTGGCGTCACCGCCGCCACCGCCACCGCCACCGGCACTGGCTGCAGGCGCGGCGGGCTCGTCCTTCGCCTCGGGTTCTGGTTCTGGCTCCGGTTCGGGTTCTGGCTCGGGCTCCGGCTCGGACTTCTCGTCGGCGGCCGGGGCGCTGTCGCCACCGCCCTCGCCGGCCTCGCCGATGGTCCCCAGATCGCCGCCGACCTCGACGGTGTCGTCCTCGTTGGCGATGATCTTGGTCAGGACGCCCGCGGCGGGTGAGGGGATCTCGGTGTCGACCTTGTCGGTCGAGACCTCGAGAAGTGGCTCGTCGACCTCGACGGTGTCACCCTCTTGTTTCAGCCATCGCGTGACGGTCCCCTCGGTGACGCTCTCACCGAGTGCGGGCATCTGGACGGTGATGGCCATGTGCGTTGACTCCTCGAACGGTCGCTCGTGATGGGCCGAAATTGCTCACTGCCCATCCTGTCATGTCCGCGCGCCTGGGTCGCCGTAGACCGCCCGACTGGTTGCTCTGGCACCATTGAAGGCAGCCGAAGGGAGTTCGATCGCGTTGGGATTGTTCGACAGGGTTCGCCTTCGCGGGACCAAGCGCGCGGCCGGGCCCGATCCCGGCGCCGACCTGAAGTACCTGCGCCAGTGGGTCGCCGAGCATCAGGGCGTCGAGGCATTCGTCGAACCGAAGACCACCGTCACCGAGGTCACCGTCGTCCTCGTCGCCGCCGACGGCGAATGGACCAGGCGCCGCGCCGGCGGCGAGAAGGGGGCACGCAAGCTCAGCGACCGGTTGAACATCCCCGTGTACGACGTTCAGAAGACCGGCTACCCCCAGCGCATGCGCGACCATGACGCGCGCCTGCGCATCGAGCGGGACCGCGCCCGCCGCCGCGAGCTCGACACGGACTGAGTCCTCTTCGCCGAGTCAGCCGTTCTGGGCGATGTCCTCGAGGACGGCGAACATCGTGCGCGTCGGCACCCCGGTGCCGCCCTTGCCCGTGTAACCCCATGGACCGCCGGTGTTGTAGGCCGGTCCGGCGACGTCGATGTGGGCCCACTGCACCCCGTCGGCGACGAACTCGCGCAGGTAGACGCCCGCCACCAGCATGCCCGCGTAGCGCGACCCGCTGACGTTGGCGAGGTCGGCGACCGTCGACTTGAGGTCGTCCTTCAGCTCGTCCGGCAGCGGCATGGCCCAGCCGTTCTCGCCGACGGCCTGCGACAGCGTCGCCACCCGGTCGCGGAACTCGTCGCTGCCCATCACGCCCGGGGTGCGGCCGCCGAGCGCGACGGTCTGCGCACCGGTCAGCGTCGAGGTCTCGATGAGGTAGTCGGGGTCGTCCTCGCACGCCCGCACGATCCCGTCGGCCAGGATCAGCCGGCCCTCGGCGTCGGTGTTGAGGACCTCGACGGTGATGCCGCCGTACTGGGTGAGCACGTCACCGGGACGCTGCGCGGTCGACGACGGCATGTTCTCGGCCATCGGCACCGTCGCGATCACGTCGATCGGCAGCTGCTGCTTGGCCGCAAGCACCACCGTCGCGATGACGGCGGCGGCGCCACCCATGTCGGAGGTCATCTGGTGCATGTTGGCCGCCGGCTTGATCGAGATGCCGCCGGTGTCGAACGTGATGCCCTTGCCGACCAGCGCGACGCGCTTGCCCTTGCGCTTGGCGCCCCGGTAGGTCAGCCGCACCAGCCGCGGGGGACGCGAGGATCCCTGGCCGACGCCGACGATGCCGCCGTAACCGGCCTTGGCAAGCGCCTTCTCGTCGAGCACCTCGACCTCCAGGCCCGCCGCTTCGCCGAGAGCCCTTGCGCGCTTGGCGAATTCATCGGGGAAGAGGTGGCTGGGCGGGGTGTTGACCAGATCGCGGGCCGTCGCCACCGCGGTGGCGACGTTGGTCGCGCGCACGGCGGCGGCCTTGGCGCCCCGGTCGGTGGACAGCGCGGTGATGCTCGTCAGCCGCGGGTCCTTGGGTGCGGTCTTCGGGCTGCGGAACTCGCTGAAGCGGTAGGCGCCGAGGATCAGTCCCTCGATTGCGCCGTCGAGGTCGAGCTCCGACAGCAGGGTCACGACGTTCTCGGTGCCACTCAGCGCGCGCGCGGCCACTCCGGAGGCCCGCCGGATGACGTCACCGGGCCATTCGTCGCGGGCCTTGCCGAGCCCGACCGCCAGCACGCTGGCCACGGGAAGGGACGGCGCCAGCACCCGGGTGGTCTGGTCGCTGCCGCCCTTGGCGCCGAGGGACTCGAGCGCCACCTCGATCTCGCCGACCGCCTCCGCGTCGAGGAACGGGTTGGCGACCACGGTCGCCCGGTCGTCGTCGCCCGTGACCACGGGAACGATCAACACCGCCGATCCGATGCGGCGCTTGGGCAGCGTCGCGGCGACGGTGACGGTGGGGGACTGGTAGCCGGGTGCGGTGCTCACGAACTTCACCCTAATGGTCAGGCATTAGTGTGGTTCGGCGTGACCGAGAACCTGTTGAAGGGCCCGCTGGAGGATCGCCACCGTGAGTTGGAGGCGAGCTTCGCCGAGTTCGGGGGCTGGTCGATGCCGGTCGCCTACGGCGGCACCGTCGGCGAGCACAACGCGACCCGCAGCGCAGTCGGACTGTTCGACGTCAGCCACCTGGGCAAGGCGCTGGTCACCGGACCGGGCGCGGCGGCATACGTGAATTCCGCGCTGACCAACGACCTGCGTCGCATCGGCCCCGGCAAGGCGCAGTACACGTTGTGCTGCAACGACTCTGGCGGTGTCATCGACGACCTCATCGCCTACTACGTCTCCGACGACGAGATCTTCCTGGTGCCCAACGCCGCGAACACCGCTGCGGTGGTGGCGGCGCTGCAGGCCAAGGCGCCCGCCGGGTTGAGGATCACCGACGAGCACCGGTCCTACGCCGTCCTCGCGGTGCAGGGCCCCAAGTCCGCCGAAGTGCTCGGCGCGCTGGGCCTGCCGACCGACATGGACTACATGGGTTATGCCGACGCCGAGTTCTCCGGCGTGCCGGTGCGCGTCTGCCGCACCGGTTACACCGGTGAACACGGCTACGAGCTGCTGCCGGTCTGGGATCGCGCGGCGGTCGTGTTCGACGCCCTCGTCGAAGCCGTGACGGCGGCCGGGGGTCAGCCCGCCGGGCTCGGCGCCCGCGACACGCTGCGCACCGAGATGGGCTATCCCCTGCACGGGCACGAACTGTCACTGGACATCTCGCCGCTGCAGGCTCGGTGCGGCTGGGCGATCGGCTGGAAGAAGGAGGCCTTCTGGGGCCGCGAGGCGCTGCTGGCCGAGAAGCAGGCCGGCCCCAGGCGGTTGCTGCGTGGGCTCAAGGCGGTCGGCCGCGGTGTGCTGCGCGCGGACATGACGGTGCTCGACGGCGAGCGTTCGGTAGGTCGCACGACGTCGGGAACCTTCTCTCCGACACTGAAAGTCGGCATCGCGCTGGCGCTGATCGACGCCGATGCCGGGATCGCCGACGGCCAACGCGTCGCGGTCGACGTCCGGGGCAGGGCCCTGGAGTGCGAGGTGGTGTCACCCCCGTTCGTCGAGGCCAAAACCCGATAGCCATGGGTTATACAATCGGCCCATGACTGATGGCCCCCTCGAGTTCACGCTTGCCCGCTCTGCGAACCCGGCAAGCGACGAGGTACGTGCCGGCATCCTGGCCAATCCTGGCTTCGGTCGCTTCCACACCGACCACATGGTGTCGATCGACTACACCGAGGGACGCGGCTGGCACGACGCCAAGGTCATCCCGTACGGCCCGATCGAACTCGATCCGTCGGCGGTGGTGCTGCACTACGCGCAGGAGGTCTTCGAGGGTCTGAAGGCCTACCGCTGGGTGGACGGCTCCATCGTCTCCTTCCGGCCCGAGGCCAATGCGGCCCGGTTGCGCACCTCGGCCCGGCGGCTGGCCATTCCCGAGCTGCCCGACGAGGCGTTCCTCGAGTCGCTGCGGCAGCTGATCGCCGTCGACGCCGACTGGGTGCCCGCGGCGGGCGGCGAACAGTCGCTGTACCTGCGGCCGTTCATCTTCGCCACCGAGCCCGGCCTCGGCGTGCGCCCGGCACTCGAGTACCGCTACCTGGTGATCGCCTCGCCGGCTGGCGCGTACTTCAAGGGCGGCATCAAACCGGTGTCGGTGTGGTTGTCCACGGAGTACGTGCGGGCCAGCCCGGGTGGCACCGGCGCGGCCAAGTTCGGCGGCAACTACGCGGCGTCCCTGCTGGCCCAGGCCGAGGCCGCCCAGCACGGGTGCGACCAGGTGGTCTGGCTGGACGCGCTGGAGCGGCGCTACGTCGAGGAGATGGGAGGCATGAACCTGTTCTTCGTCTTCGGCAGCGGTGGCACGGCCCGGCTGGTGACCCCCGAGTTGTCCGGTTCGCTGCTCCCCGGAATCACCCGAGACTCGTTGCTGCAGTTGGCAACCGACGCGGGTTTCTCGGTGGAGGAGCGCAAGATCGACGTCGACGAGTGGCAGAAGAAGGCCGCGGCTGGCGAGATCACCGAGGTGTTCGCGTGCGGCACCGCCGCGGTGATCACCCCGGTGTCACACGTCAAGTCCGGTGACGGCGAGTTCACGATCGCCGATGGCGAGCCCGGGGTGGTCACGATGGCGCTGCGCGACACGCTGACCGGCATTCAGCGCGGCACGTTCGCCGATACCCACCACTGGATGACCCGACTGGACTAACCGGCGGATGCCCGTCCGGTCCGGCGCCGCGGGGTGGCCTTAGGCGCGTCCAGGTGCGCGTCGACCGCGACGCGGACGACTTCGAGTGCCAACGGATCGCTGACGTAGTAGACCTGCCGACGGCCGTCGCGCCGGGCGTTGACGTATCCCGCGAGCTTGAGCTTGCCCAGGTGATGACTGACGGTCGCCATGGATTGGCCGGTCTCCTCGGCGAGGGTGCCCACGTCGCGATCGCCACGGGACAGCAGCCAGACCAGGTGGAGGCGCACCGTCGCCGACAGCATGGCGAACAACCCCGCAGTATCCTGGATGAGCTGTTCGGATACCCCGTCCTCGGGTGCATGGCCGACGGGCACGGACGCTCCTTCGCAGACGATGTCCAGATAGGTTCCCGCAAGTTGGACACTTTTACAACCGTTTGACCGCTTCGTCTCCGTCGGGCAAGGATCTGACATGGCAACGACGTCACTCGCGTCCGCCCCGCGCTGGCCGGAGGAGTCGGATGAGGGGTCGCTGGTGGCCGAACTCGCCTACGCCCCGGTGTTCGTCGCCTTCCAGCGTCTGGGCAGTTCGCCGCACGGTCTGACCGAGCAGAACGCCGCCGAGCGAGTCGTCCAATACGGGGAGAACCGGCCCGGCCGCTACGTCGACGACGGCGTGCTTGGGCGTTTCTGGGACGCCCTGCGGAGTCCGTTCGTCGCGCTGCTCGCCGTCTTCGGGGTGGTCCTGGTCGCCGTCGGGGACGGGGACGGTGCCGTCACCGTCGCGGTCGTGGTGACCTCTGCGGTGGCACTTCGGTTGTGGCAGCAGACGCGCGCGGTCCGTGCCGTGCGCGCGCTGCGCCGGCGGGTGTCGACGACGGTGACCGTGCGACGCCGCGCCGGCGACGGGCAGCCGGCCACCGACCGCGAGGTCCCGGTCGAGGACCTGGTGCCCGGCGACGTCGTCGTGCTGGTCGGCGGTGACGTCGTCCCCGCCGATCTGCGGGTCGTCGCGTCGGCCGGCCTGCTGGTGGACCAGGCCGTAATCAGTGGCGAATCCCGGCCCGTGGCGAAGGGCCCGCCCATGGCAGGCGCTGGGGACGCCCCGGGCGACGTCGGGTTCGACACCGCATCGCTGTGCTTCACCGGAACCACCGTGGTCGCCGGAACGGGCACGGCGCTCGTGGTCGCGACGGGCACCGGCACGTGCGCCGATGCCCTGGCGCGCACCGTCGCGAGCCTTCGGCCCGATTCGAGCTTCGACCGCGGGGTGCGCACGGTCGGGTTGGTGCTGGTTCGCTTCATGCTGGTGATGGCGCCGATCGTCTTCGCAGTCAACGGCTGGGTGCACGGGGACTGGCACCAGGCCGCGCTGTTCGCGGTGGCGGTGGCGATCGGCTTGACCCCGGAGATGCTGCCGGTGATCGTCACCGCCAACCTCGCCCGTGGAGCCACCAGGCTGGCGCGTGACCGGGTGATCGTCAACCGGCTCGAGGCGATGCAGGACCTCGGGGCGATGGACGTGCTGTGCGTCGACAAGACCGGCACCCTCACCGAGGATCGGGTGGCCTACGCGCACGGCGTGGATCCCGCCGGGGCCATCGACGAATCCGTCGGCGAGATCGCCCATCTCGCGGTGTCCCTGCAGGATCGCCCCCACAACGCCCTCGACGACGCCATCGCCGAACGGTTGGCCGGCCAGGGCATGGCGCTGCTCGCCGAGGCGGTCTACGACAAGGTCGACGAGATCGGCTTCGACCACACCAGGCGGCTGGCCACCGTGGTCGTGCGCAGGCAGCACGACGAGCACATCATGATCACTCACGGTGACCCCGCCGAGGTGATCTCACGATGTGATCGAATTCGACTGGCCGGCAACGTGATCGAGCTCGATGACGATGGAGTGGCCGAGGCCATGGCGGTGGTGCGGGACTGCGGGGCCCGTGGCATGCGGACGTTGGCGGTCGCGGTCCGCGACGGCAGCGCACGTCTGGAGCGCTACACCGAGCGTGACGAGCACGGGCTGGTCCTGGTCGGGTTACTGGGGTTCGTCGACCCCATCCGCGATGGTGCCGCCGCGGCCATCGGGACGCTGGCCGGCCACGGCGTCACGGTGAAGATCCTGACCGGCGACGGTGAGGACGTCGCGCGCACGGTGGCCGAGGGGGTGGGGTTGGCGCCGGGCGTCCCGGTGCTGGGCCGTGACCTGGACGCCGTGGGCGACCTCGCGCTCGGCGACCTCGTCGAGGCGGCCACCGTCTTCGCGCGGTTGACGCCCGCCCACAAGGCCCGGATCGTGGGGGCGCTGCGGGCGCGCAGGCACACCGTCGGCTTCCTCGGTGACGGCGTCAACGACGTTCCTGCGCTGCGCATTGCGGATGCGGGCATCGCCGCCGACGACGCCACCGATGCGGCCAAGGCGGCGGCCGACCTGATCCTGCTGGACGACGGGCTGGACGTTCTGGCGCAAGGGGTGGTCGAGGGTCGCCGCACGCTGTCGAACACCATGAAGTACGTCAAGATCACCGCCAGCTCGAACTTCGGCAACGTCGTCACGGTGATGGTGGCCGCCGCGTTCCTGCCCTTCCTGCCGATGCTGCCCATTCAGCTGATCGTGCAGAACCTGCTTTACGACGTCGCACAGCTCGCGCTGCCGTGGGACCGTGCCGAGGACGACTACCTGCGTGCGCCCCGGCGCTGGAATCCGCGCGGCCTCGTCCGCTTCATGCTGTGGTTCGGTCCGCTGAGCTCGCTGTTCGACCTGGCGACGTTCGCGGTGCTCTGGTGGGTGTTCGACGCGGCCGACCGGGTGGCACTGTTCCACACCGGATGGTTCGTCGAGGGGTTGCTCACCCAGTTGCTCATCGTGCTCGTGCTGCGGGTGCGCACCTGGCCGTGGCGTGGTGCGCGGCCGTCGCGGCCGGTCGTGCTCGCCGCGCTGGGGGCCGCCGTGGTGGGTGCCGCGATTCCCCTCATGCCGCTGGGGCCGCGGCTGGGACTGGTCGGGCTGCCGGTGGGCTACCTACTTTGGATCGCCCTTGCCGCAACGGTTTACGCGTTGGCGGCGCAGCTGGTCAAGCGAGCCTACCTGCGCCTTCACGACGACTGGCTCTAGTCGGTCACGGGCACTGCCCGTTGTTGACGCAACCCGCCGCCGCGGTGGCCTTCATGGTCGGTGACGCCACCGAGGTGGCCAGGGCGGTCGGTGCGGCGTCGCTGCTCTCTACCGGCGTCTCGACGACGGTCGACGCCAGCTTCATCGCCGACACGCTCGGCTGGACGAACGAGGTGGTGGTGGCCGACGCGCCGGAGCCGCCCGCGACCGCCTTCTGTGCGGCCGGGGTGGCGGTGGTGACGATCGCGATCGCGGTGACGATGGCGCCGCCAGCCACGGCCGCGGCGAAGGACTTTCGGCGTTCGATGGTCATGACTCGCTCCTTGGGCTCGGGCCACCGCCGCAGGACGCGGTCGGATCGATGGCTTCACCTCGATATAAACCCTTGCTCGAGGTAATAGTCAAACGGTTCTATAACTATTGGAAGCAAGTTTGCAGCCGTTTGACATCGTCGTCGGACCGTTGGTCCGGTGGCCGAGGGGTCATCCACGACTCAGTTGAACGGCCTTCACGATCAGCAGGACGGCGCCGACGACGAGGTACCCGCGCAGGGCGAGCATGCCGAGCTTGGTTCCGGTCGACCAAGTCACGGGTTCCAATAGCACGAGCGGCGGCATCCGCCACTGCATCACGTCCTGACCCGTCACCACCGGCGGGGGCGGGGGACCGGCTGGTCGTCGGCGGGCCAGCCATCGAAGGACGCCGACTGCCAAGACGATCAGAGCGACGATGGCCGCCGCGAGGTACTCGGTGACCGTCACGACGTCGAGGTCGGGGAAGAGGGTGGTGGCCATCAGGATGCCCGAGAGAAGCAGCAGGACCGAGACGATGAACACCGCCACCACGTTGAGCCAGCGACGATTCACCCAGGGCCCCAGCACCTCTCGGTCATTGCACAGCAGCAGCAGGAACACGCTTGCGCTGGGCAGTAGCAGGCCGGCCAGTGCTTGCACCGCGGTGGTGATCAATCCCAGCGGCGCGCCGGGGATCAACACGATCCCGGCGGCGGCGGCAACCATCGCGGTGTAGGAGAGATAGAAGGGTTTGGCGTCGGAGAACCCGCGGTGCAAGGAGTGCTTGAGACCGAACACGTCGCCGAAGGCATAGCTGGTGGACAGCGTGACCGCGGCAGCGCCGACGATGGAGGCGTCGAGAAGCACGATGGCGAAGATGCATCCCAGCGCGCCGCTGTGTCGGGACAGCAGCTCGGCGATGTTGCCGGCGTCGACGAAGTTGCCCTCGTTACCGGTGGAGCGAGCCGCCCAGTCCGCGGTCATCACCAGCGCCGCCGCGCCGATCACCACGACGAATGCTCCCAGTGTCGTGTCGGCGCGTTCATAACCGATGAAGCGCGGGGTGATCCGCTTGTCGACGATGTTGGACTGCTGGAAGAACAGCTGCCACGGCGCGACCGTAGTGCCGACGATCGCGATGATCAGCAACACCGCATCCGAGCTCAGCCCGCCCTTGATGCCGGGAACGACGAAGTCGCGGGCCGCGGTGCCCCACTGGGGATGCGACAGCAACACCATCGGGATCTGCAGCAGGGTGATGGCGATGAACACGAACATCGCTCGCTCCCAACGGCGGAAGCTTCCCGAGGCCATGATCGCGACCAGCGCCACACCGGCGGTGGGTACGACGACGTACTTCGAGATGCCGAAGTAGTCCGCGGCCAGCGAGACGCCGATGAACTCGGTGACGATCGTCAGGAAGTTCAGCAGGAACAGGTCGCCGACGCTGAACCACCCCCAGCCGCGCCCGAACCGCTCGTTGATCAACCGGGCATGGCCGACGCCGGTGACCGCGCCGAGGCGAACCACCATCTCCTGGTTCACGATCAGCACCGGAATCAGCAGGAGGAGCACCCACAGCAGGCTGTAGCCGTAGTTCTGCCCCGCCTGGGCGTAGGTGGCCACCCCGCCGGCGTCGTTGTCGCCGACCATGACGATCAGCCCAGGTCCCACGATCGCCAGCATCGTGAGGATGCGGGTCTTCATCGTGCGGCCCTGATCTGTCTCTGCGATGCGCACCCGGCCGAACGCGCCCTCGATGTCGCCGAGATGGGCGCTGTCCAGCACCGCCGATGCTCGCGTGGAGGGGGTGGGGTTCTCGACCCCCGACGTCGGGTCGACTTCAGTCATGACCCGGCTCGTCCTGGGTTCCGACGACGTCGCGAATCGGACGTGGGGCCGGTTCGCGACGTCGCCAATCCTCCGGGATGGTCGCTTCGAGGACGTCGTCGAAGGTCACCACGCCGACCACCCGGTCACCGTCGTCGACCACGGGGATGGCGACCAGGTTGTAGTCGGCCATCAGGAGGGCGATGTCGGTCAGGTCGGCTTCGGGGGTGACCCGAACCGGGTCCAGGTCGAGCAAGTCCTTGACCGGTGTGTCGGCGTCGGACTGCAGCAGGCGGATGATCGAGACGACCCCGACCAGTTCGTCGGCGTCGTTGAGGGCATGCATCTTCAACAATGCCTCGGGCTGCATCGAGCGAGCGTTGGCGATTATCGAAAGAGCTTGTCCCGCCGTGCTATCCACTGGGCAGGACGCGACGTCCACGCTCATCAGCCCGCCCGCAGTGCTGGGGTTGAAACCCATCAGGGTGATGACCTTGGTGCGCTGACCTGCGGGCAGCAGGTCCAGTACCCGACGGCGCCGGGCCTGGCGTAGGTCGGCGATCGCGTCGGCGGCGTCGTCGGCGCGCATCCTGGCAAGCACCGCGGCGACCTCGGTGTCGGTCATGTCGTCGAGGATCTTGGTGGCCTTGTCGGGGTCGAGTTCTTCGAAGACGTCGGCTTCCAGCTCGGGGTCGCCGTGAATGCGATCGAGGATCTCTCCGCCCTCGTCCTTGTCGGCGTCTTCCAGCAAATCGGCGATCTGCGCCGGTTTCAGCGTCGACACACGACCCCCAGCACGGCGGTCCAGGATGCTCCCGCGATGCCCGATGAGTGGTTCGAAGGCCTTCCAGTCGCGGCTGGCGTGGCCGCCGGCGGACTTGATCAACCCGAACAACCGAGCGGGACGACGGGTGTCCAGCCGGGCCAGCACCCAGCCAGCCCCGGTGTCGTCCAGTTCTATGTCGTAGGCGTGCACCAACTCTGCGGCCGCCACGTCGATGAGCCGGTGATCGAGAACGTCGGCGCGCAGCAGCACCTCGCCGTCGCGGCGTTCGAATTCGCGCAGATCGACCTTGTTCTTCGACAGATGGACGTGTTCCTGGGTCAGGTCGGTGATCTGACGCGACGACACGTATACCCGGCGCCCGCCGATTCCGACCACCAGGCCGGTGACGGGTGGGTACTCCCGGGCCCCGCGCAGGCTCACGATGACGTCCTCCACGCGGCCGACGGTGTCACCCGAGCGGGCCACGACGGGGCGGCCCAGCAGATCGGACAGGTGGATCGTCTGCGACGAGGGGATTGCGGTCATGACGACCCTCCTTCTCGATGACGGAATCGGCGATGGATCCCAAAGATGACTGGGGCCCACCCCCAGGCGGTGGCGATCGAGATCAGCGAATCTCGGACGTGCGCTCAGTGTGCCCAGTCGTACTCAAACCGTCAAACAGTTCTACAACTGTTCAACTTACGACGTTCTGGTTAGCGGACCGCCAGCCCGAGCGCCACCAGTGTCGTGGTCACCTCGACGCAGGCGCCGAGGACGTCGCCGGTGATGCCGCCGAACCGCCGCACGCAGTGTGCCACCAGGGCCGCCGTCGCCAGCAGGGCCACCGCCACCGCGAGCGGTCCCTGCCACGGTCGCGAGGTCACCACGGTGGCGGCGGCAGCCAGCGCGATCGTCCAGGCGCCCACCACCCACCACGGCTGGGTGCCCGCGACCAGCGCACCCAGCGTGCTACCCGTCGCCGCGGGCACCGAGCGCCGGCAGGCGAGCAGCACCGCCACCCGGCCGGCCGCCACCGCGACGACGATGGCGAGCGGCTGCAGCATCGAGAACGCCAGGCCCTGCACCACGACCGTCACGACGATCGCGGCGACGCCGAAGGGGCCGGCCGACCCGTCGCGCATCACCGCCAGTGCCCGCTCCGGCGGTCCGTAGCAGCCGAGCCCGTCCACCGTGTCGGCGAAGCCGTCGACGTGCAGGCCACGGGTGGCCAGCAGCAGCATCGCGACCACGAGCACACCCGTCAGCGGATTGCCGGCGCCGAACGCCTGGGCCGCCAGCCACGCCGCGGCGGCGGCCACCCCGCCGAGAGCCACGCCGACCACCGGCAGCGCCGCCAGCGCACCGCGGCCGAACGGATGCCCGGTCCGCACCGGCAGCACGGTGGCGAATGCGAAGGCCGAGGCCAGTGAACCGATCACGACGCGTTGTCGGACACGTTCGCCTCGTCGAAGGTGGCCATCGACGCCAGCGTGGCGACTGCTGCGCGCAGCACGGGCAGGGCGACCGCGGCGCCGCTGCCCTCACCCAGGCGCATGCCGAGCTCGACGATCGGGTCCAGTCGCAGATGCTGCAGCGCCAGCGTGTGCGCGGGTTCGGTCGACCGGTGCCCAGCCTGCCACCAGGCCGACGCGCCGGGAGCCAGGCGAGCCGCGACCAGTGCCGCCGCCGTCACGACGACGCCGTCCAGTAGCGCCGGCGTGCGCCGTACCGCAGCTTGGGCCAGGAAGCCGGCCATGGCCGCCAGATCGGCGCCGCCGCAGACCCGCAGCAGCCCGACGGGATCGGCGGACACGTCGCGCGCGCGGTAGAGCGCGTCGCGGATCGCCGCGGTCTTGCGGGCCCAGCCGGCGTCGTCCACTCCGGTGCCGCGGCCCACCACGGCAACGGGTTCCGATGACGTCAGCGCGGCGATCAACGTCGTTGCCGCCGTGGTGTTTCCGATACCCATGTCACCGGCGATCAGGAGATCGGCACCGCCGTCGACCTCTTCGTCGGCGATCGCCCGACCCGCCGCGACGGCGGCCGTCACCTCCTCGACGCTCAGCGCGTCCTCGACGGCGATGTTGCCGCTGCCGCGCCGCACCTTGTGCGCACCGATCGCCGGGGACAGCGGCTCGTCGGCATCGACCGCGACGTCCACTACCCGCACCGACGCCCCGGCGAGTTCGGCCAAGACGTTGATCGCCGCGCCCCCCGCATCGAAGTTCGCCACCATCTGGGCGGTGACCTCGGCCGGGAAGGCGGACACTCCGGCCGCGGTGACGCCGTGGTCACCGGCGAACACGACGATCCGCGGACGCTCGAATTGCCTTGGCGGGCAGGTGCCCTGGCAGGCGGCCACCCAGATGGACAGGTCCTCGAGGCGACCGAGCGCACCGGGCGGCTTGGTCAGCCGGCCCTGGCGAGCTCGCGCGGCGGCCTCGGCCCCGGCGTCGAGGGGCGGGACGTCGGGAATCGGCTGCTCGTCGGTCACGAGGTCTCCTTGATGGTCAGAGGCTGCCCGGCGATCACCAGGACGACGCGGTCGCACACCGCAGCGAGCCGCTGATTCAGCGAACCGAGGGCGTCGGTGAACCGTCGGCCGGATTCCGTCGCGGGCACCACCGTGAGTCCGACCTCGGGGCTGACCAGCGCAAGCGGCCCGCGGAACGATTCGATCGCGTCGAGCAGTCCGTCGACGTCGTCACCCAGGTCCGGAGCGCCGGTCCAGGCGTTTCGGCGGTCCATCGCCGCGACCAGCCAGCCGCCGACGTCGTCGACCAGGGTGGGGACGTCGTCAACGGAGCGCAATTGCCCTGCCACGTCCGGACTTTCGACCGTAGACCAGTGCGGTGGCCGGCGGTGGCGGTGGGCCGCCACCCTGGCCGACCAGTCGGGATCGGTCGAAGTGGCACCGGTGGCGAGATAGCGCACCGCGCCATCTGGCCCGGCGGCCGCGGTGATCGTGGTCTCGGCCCATTGCGACTTGCCGGACCGGATGCCGCCGAGCGCGAGGACGCGCACCCGCTCAGTCGACCTTGGTGCCGCGCTCCACCTGAGGGCGCGGAGCCCGCATGCGACGCAGCTGTGAGGCCCGGCTGGCGGCGTAGAAGCCCAGCTTCCAACCACTTTCGGTGTTGTCGGGGAACTTGGCGTCGACGGCCTTGTTGACCCGTCGTCCGATCAGCAAGCCGTCGCCGACCATGATCACCACCAGTGCCAGCATGACGAACTGCACGTAGTACTGAATCTGGACCGACGGCAGCGACAACATCACGAACACCAGGGCCAGCGCCGCGGGCATGAACAGACCGAGCACGTTGCGGCGCGAGTCGACGAGGTCGCGGACGTAGCGGCGCACCGGTCCCTTGTCGCGGGGGAGAAGATAGGCGTCGTTGCCCGCCATCATCTTCTCGCGGCGTTCGGCCATCTCGGCGCGCCGGACCAGTTTGTCGGCCTTGCGCTCCTCCTTGGTCTGCGACTGCTTGGTCGCCTTCCTGCGCTTGCGCGCCTCCGCGGCCGTCATCGGCGCTGGCGCGACCGGTCCGCGGGTGCGGGTCTGGTTGCGCTTGGGGGTCGGCCTGCCCTTTGGTGCGGTGACCCGCGGCGTCGCCTGCTGATCGTCGTTGGACGCATCGCCGACGGAAGCGCCCTCGCCCTCCTCGGGTGGGGGATTGTCCTTCTTGCGACCCAGCAGATTCACGACCGCCAGATTACTTCCGCCGCCGCGCCGCCCGACATGCACCTCCGGCGACGCGGACATACCCTTCGGCAATGGTCCCCGCGCTGCAGGTGCTGATCGCGCCCGACTGCTACGGCGACAGCCTCACCGCCGTCGAGGCGGCGCAGGCCATCGCCACCGGGTGGCAACGCGGCAGACCCGACGATCGGTTGACACTCGCCCCGCAGTCCGACGGCGGCCCCGGTTTCGTCGAGGTCCTGGCCAGCCGCCTTGGTGGTCGGCAGTCGGCCGAGGTCAGTGGGCCCCTGACCGATGACGTGACCGCACATTGGGTGCTGGACGAGGCGTCGGGCACCGCCTACGTGGAGTGCGCGCAGGCGTGTGGGTTGGCCCTGCTCGGCGGCCCGCCCACCCGGCAGACCGCGGTCGAGGCGCACAGCAGGGGAGTCGGGCAGTTGATCGACGCGGCGCTCGGCGCGGGTGCCACCCGGATCGTCGTCGGACTGGGTGGGAGTGCCTGCACCGATGGTGGCCGCGGCATGATCGACGCGCTCGGCGGTTTGCCGACCGCCGTCGCCCGGCTCGGCACCGTCGAGCTGATCGCCGCGACCGACGTCGAGCACCCGCTGCTCGGCCCGCGCGGCGCTGCTGCGGTGTTCGGGCCGCAGAAGGGCGCCGACCCGGCCACCGTCGACGAGCTCGAGGGGCGGCTCACCGGCTGGGCGGCCGACCTCGAGGCCGCCACCGGCCGGGACGTACGCGCCGAGGCGGGCGCGGGCGCTGCCGGAGGACTTGGCGCGGCGCTGCTTGCGCTGGGTGGGCGCCGCGAATCTGGGGCGGCGGTGATCGCCGAGCACACCGGGCTGGCCAACGACGTCGCCGGCGCCGACCTGATCATCACGGGCGAGGGCCGGTTCGACGACCAGTCGCTGCACGGCAAGGTGGTCAGTGCCCTCGCATCGGGAGCCCGCGACACCCCGGTGCTGGTGCTCGCCGGTCAGATCACCCTCGACGAGGCCGCGCTGCACGGCGCGGGCATCGCCGCCGCCCACTCGATCAGCGACTACGCGGGGTCGGTTCAGCTCGCCATCGACGACGCCGCCCGCCAGCTCACGGGCCTGGCGGAGCAGACGTCTTCACGATGGGCCGACGACAGGAGTCGGGAATAGCGGTTCGGCAAGGTACCGTTGAGGTATCCAACGCATGACAATCCCCTCGACGAAGACCCCTCGAAGAAGATTGGCATTAGGGAGAAGGAATGACTGTTCAGGACGAGTCGACCACCACGACCACCGCTGCTCACGGTGCCATCCTCACCGACGCCGCTGCGGCGAAGGCGAAGTCGCTATTGGACCAGGAAGGCCGCGACGACCTGAACCTGCGCATCGCGGTCCAGCCCGGCGGTTGCGCGGGTCTGCGCTACGAGCTGGCCTTCGACGACCGGTCGCTCGACGGTGACCTCAACGTCGACTTCAACGGTGTCACGCTGACCGTCGACCGGATGAGTGCCCCGTACCTCCAGGGCGCCACCATCGACTTCGTCGACAGCATCGAGAAGACCGGCTTCACGATCGACAACCCGAACGCCGGCGGCTCCTGCGCCTGCGGCGACTCGTTCAACTGAGTCGGCGCGGCCGCTAGAACTGGCCGCTGTTCCGCGGTAGGTACGAGCACACCAGGATGGTGCGGTCCTGCACCAGCAGCTGGGCGATGCCCTGACGCTCGACTTCGCCCTGGCGCCCAGCCGGGGTGGCCCGCATCGTGAACAAGACCTGCGCCTGATAGGGCGACCACGTCACGATCTTGTCGATCGTCGAGACGGTTGCCTTCGAGTACTGCCTGCGGAAGGCGTCGCTGCTCAGGTTGGCCAGGGTCATGTCGGAGCGGCGGTCGGTGACGGCGTCGAAGAAGCCGCACGAATTGTTGCGCGCAACGGTCTCGTCGTCGCCGTTGCTCAGCGCGTCGAGGTAACCCTGGATCGCGGTGGTGGCGGTCGCATTCGTCACGGCGACCGGCCCGTGGTCCCCGCCCCTGGTGGCCAGCACGACGCCGGTGACGCCTGCGGCAATCAGCGCGACCACCACCAGCACGAGTGCGATCACCAACCCGCGCTTACGACGCGGGCGATTCGGGTAAGGCACCGGGGGAGGCAGCGCGCCGGGATAGGCCGACGGCACGTGTCCGGGGTAGGACGGCTGGCCTTGCGGCGGCGTTGCTGAAAACGGCTGTTGAGGCCGCGATTCCGGGGCTGGGGAATCGGGGTACGGGAATGGGCCGGCCATGACGTTGTTAGGCTAGCGCACCGATCTGCGAGCTAGTGTTATTTAGACGGCGTAATCAAATGAAGGGTGACGCTTCGTGACCATTGTGGTGACCGGTTCCATCGCGACCGACCATCTGATGAAGTTCCCCGGCAAATTCTCCGAACAGTTGCTGGCCGATCACCTGCAGAAGGTGTCACTGAGCTTCCTCGTCGACGATCTGGTGCTGCACCGCGGCGGGGTCGCCGGCAACATGGCCTTCGCCATTGGCGTGCTCGGCGGTGACGTCGCCCTGGTCGGCGCCGCGGGCAAGGACTTCGACGAGTACCGCAGCTGGCTCACCGAACACGGCGTCGACTGCTCGCACGTACTGATCTCCGACGCCGCCTACACCGCGCGCTTCGTGTGCACCACCGACGAGGACATGGCCCAGATCGCGTCGTTCTACCCCGGCGCGATGTCGGAGTCGCGCAACATCAAGCTCGCCGACGTGGTCGCCGACACCGAGACCATCGACCTGGTCATCGTCGGCGCCAACGATCCCGACGCGATGGCCCTGCACACCGATGAATGCCGCCAGCTCGGGCTCTCCTTCGCCGCGGACCCGTCCCAGCAGCTGGCCCGCCTGTCCGGCGAGGAGATCCGCAAGCTCATCGACGGCGCGACCTACCTGTTCACCAACGACTACGAGTGGGATCTGCTGCTGCAGAAGTCCGGCTGGAGCGAGGCCGAGGTGATGAACCAGATCGGTCTGCGCGTCACGACGCTCGGGCCCAAGGGCGTGGACCTGGTGTCCTCCGATGGCACGTTCGTCCACGTCGACGTCGTCCCCGAAACCCATCAGGCCGACCCGACCGGCATCGGCGACGCCTTCCGCGCCGGCTTCCTGACCGGACGCGCCGCCGGGCTCAGCCTCGAGCGGGCCGCGCAGCTGGCATCGCTGGTCGCGGTTCTGGTGCTCGAGGCGACCGGTCCCCAGGAGTGGACGTGGGACCGCGACGCCGCCATCGAACGCCTCGCCGACGCCTATGGCGCCGACGCCGCCCAGGAGATCGCCGCCACCCTGAGCTGATCGGGGCCGAGCTGAGCGGCTACAGCTGCACCGGGTAGGTCGGCTCACCGATGTGCGGCACCACGCTCTGCTCGACGAAGATCGCGTACCACAGCATGAAGATCAGCACCGTCCACAGCCTGCGGCTGTGGTCGGCCCCGCCGCTTCGGTGCTCGTCGAGCATGCGACGCACCTCGTCGAGGTCGATCAGGTGACCCGCCTGTGACGCCGCAATCGTCGCGTAGGCCCAGTCCAGCAGCTCGCCGGAGCGCAACCAGTGCCGGATCGGCACGGGGAAGCCGAGCTTGGCGCGGTTGAGCACGTGGGCGGGCACGATCGGTTCCAGCGCCCGCCGCAACGCGTACTTCGTGGTGGCCCTGGTGATCTTCTGCTCGAAGGGCAGCCGCGACGCGACCGCGAACACCTCGGGATCGAGGAACGGCACCCGCAACTCCAGGGAGTTGGCCATCGTCATCTTGTCGGCCTTGACCAGGATGTCGCCGCGAAGCCAGGTGAACAGGTCGACGTGCTGCATGCGGGCCACCGGGTCCCAGCCCTCGGACTCGGCGTACAGCGCCGCGGTGACGTCGGTGTGGGACCACTGCGGGCGGAAGCCGGGCAGCACGGCACGCAGCTGCGCGTCGGAGAAGCTCCTGGCGTTGCCGTAGTAGCGCTCCTGCAAGGTCAGCGAACCGCGGTGCAGCAGACCCTTGCCGCGCATGCCGTCGGGCAGCGGGCGCGACGCCCGGCCCAGTGACCGGCGCAGGGGACCGGGCACGTAGTCGAAGGCCTTGAGCGACAGCGGCTCCCGATAGATCGTGTAACCGCCGAACAGCTCGTCGGCGCCCTCGCCGGACAGCACCACCTTGACGTGCTTGCGCGCCTCGCGGGCAATGAAGAACAGCGGCACCAGGGCGGGGTCGGCCACCGGCTCGTCCAGGTACCAGACGATCTCTGGCAGTGCCTCGACGAACTCGGCCGGGCTGACCACCTTCGTGACGTGCCGGGCCCCGATCGCCTCGGCCGAGGCCACCGCGACGTCGACCTCCGAGAAGCCCTCGCGTTCGAAGCCCGTCGTGAACGTGATCAGGCGCGGGTTGTGCCGCATGGCGAGCGCCGCGATCGCGGTCGAGTCGATGCCGCCGGACAGGAAGGCGCCGACCGTGACGTCGGCCCGCATGTGCTTGGCCACGGAGTCCTCGAGGACCCGAGTGATCTCGTCGTAGCGGCTCCGTTCGGCGCCCGCGACGAACGGCACCGGCGAGAACCGGGGGACGAAGTAGCGCGTGACCCGTGGCGCGGCGCCGGGCCGGATGCGGGCGTAGCTGCCCGACTCCAGCCGGCGGATACCGCGGTGCAACGTCTCTGGCTCCGGCACGTACTGCAGGACGGTGTAGTGCTGCACCGCCCGCTCGTCGATGCTCAGGTCGATGCCGGCCGCCGGCGCCAGATCCAGCAGGCACTTCTTCTCGCTGCCGACGATGGTGCCGCCCGCGCCGGTCGCCATGAACAACGGCTTGATGCCGAACGGGTCGCGCGCGCAGAACAACTCGCGTTCCTCTGCGTCCCACAGCGCGAACGCGAACATGCCGCGCAACCGGTGCAGGACGTCGACGCCCCAGTGGTGGAAGCCCGCCACGATGGCTTCGCCGTCACCGTCGGTGGTGAACTCGACGCCGTGGGTCGCCGTCAGCTCCTCGCGCAGTTCGAGGTAGTTGTAGATCTCGCCGTTGAAGACCAGCTTGTAGCGGTCCGGCGAGTCGGGCGGACCCCAGGTCAGCGGCTGGTGGCTGTGCGCGATGTCGATGATCGACAGCCGGTTGAACCCCAGCACGATCGCCGGGCCGGAATCATCGTCTGCCCAGGTCCCTGGCTCGTCCGGACCTCGATGCCGCATGAGGTGGGTGGATCCGGACACGGCGTCCACCAGCTCGGCAGATGCGCCTGCGGACGGGTTGCGTAGGTAGGCCAGGAGTCCGCACACCGCGCCAGTATGCCGAATGTCGAGGCACGTCGAGACCAGCACCCTGACTCATTCCCCGGTCGCTTCGCTCGAGCGGTTGGGTGTGGTCTACGCTGCGTAGTATTCGCCTGGTTTCACGGACTTCTAGGAGGCACCAGCGTGACCGCTCGCGGGTTCCGGTTGGTGGCGGTGTCAGTGGTTTTGGGCGGGGCTGCCCTACTGCTCAGCGGCTGCAGCTACGAGACGGTATTCGGCCTCGGCTGGCCCACCGGCATCACGCCGGAGGGCAAGCTCAACCGAGACCTCTGGGTCTGGTCGGTCATCGCGTCCCTCATCGTCGGTGTGATCGTCTGGGCGCTGCTCTTCTGGACCAGCGTCTTCCACCGCAAGAAGAAGACCGACACCGAGTTGCCCCGCCAGTTCGGTTACAACATGCCGCTGGAATTGGTGCTGACCGTCATCCCGTTCCTCATCATCTCGGTGCTGTTCTACTTCACCGTCGTGGTGCAGGAGAAGATGCTGCACAAGGATCCCAACCCCGACGTCGTCATCGACGTGACGGCCTTCCAGTGGAACTGGAAGTTCGGCTACCAGAAGATCGACTTCAAGGACGGCACGCTCAGCTATGACGGCGTCGACACCGCCCGCAAGAACGCGATGGTGTCCAAGCCAGAGGGTGTCGATGCCCACGGCGAGGAACTCGTCGGACCGATCAAGGGCCTCAACCCCGAGGATCGCACCTACCTGAACTTCGACAAGGTCGAGACGACCGGCACGAGCAATGAGATCCCGATCCTGGTGCTGCCCAAGGGCAAGCGCATCGAGTTCCAGATCGCCTCGGCCGACGTGATCCACGGCTTCTGGGTTCCGGAGTTCCTGTTCAAGCGCGACGTGATGCCGGATCCGAAGGCCAACAACTCCGACAACGTGTTCCAGATCAGCGAGATTCAGGAGACCGGGGCGTTCGTCGGGCGCTGCACCGAGATGTGCGGCACTTATCACTCGATGATGAACTTCGAGGTCCGCGTGGTGGAGCCGAACGTGTTCAAGGCCTACCTGCAATACCGCGTCGACCACCCGAACGGGACCAACGCCGACGCCCTCAGCGCGGTGGGCCTCCCGCCGCTGGCCGTCACGACTCATCCGTTCGAATCCCGTCGCGGCGAGCAGGTTCCGATGCCGCAGGCGAGCAAGTAGGGGACGACACCGCATGCACATCGAAGCGAGACTGTTCGAGTTCCTCACGGCGTTCTTCGCGCTCTGCGCAGTCGGTTACGGCACGCTGACCGCGATCTACGCCAACGGTGGCATCGAGTGGGCGGGCACCACCGCGCTCGTCCTCACCACCGGGTTGTCGCTGATCACGGGCACGTTCTTCCGGTTCGTCGCCCGGCGCCTGGACACTCGGCCCGAGGACTACGAGGACGCCGAGATCTCCGACGGCGCCGGTGAGCTGGGCTTCTACGCACCGCATAGCTGGTGGCCGCTGCTGATCGCGCTGTCGGCGTCCGTCACGGCCGTCGCCATCGCGATGTGGCTGCCTTGGATGATCGTCGCGGGTGGCTGCTTCGTGCTGGCCAGCGCAGCCGGTCTGGTGTTCGAGTACTACACCGGCCCCGAGAAGCACTGACCAACCCCCCGCGCAAGGTCACGATAGAGGCCCCAGTTGGCTGCCGTACCGCGCCATCGGAGCCGTCGCGGCCCGACGTTCGATAGGGTTGCCGAGGCACGACCAGCGACGACACTCACGCTGACGTCGCGCCGTACCGGCAGTCGAAAAGGACAGGCGTAGATGAGCGGGCCGAATCCCCCAGAACCGGATTCTCCGAAGGAACCGGGTCGGGACGCCTCGAAGACGGGCGAGACGGAGATCTACTCGCGGGCATACTCAGCGCCCGAGTCCGAGCAGTTCACCAGCGCGCCCTACGTGCCGCCGGACTCCTCCCTCTACGACTACGACGCCTACGACGCCGTCGCGGACACCGATGACGCCACCCCGCCACGCTGGCCATGGGTGGTCGGCGTGGTGGCCATCGTCGCGGCGATCTCTCTGGTGGTATCGGTCGCGGTGCTGGTGACCCGCACCGACAGCGAGAACGTGGCGACGCCGGCGACCAGCACCACGAGCTCGGTACCCCCGGTCCAGGACGAGATCACCACGACCACGCCACCGCCTCCGCCTCCGCCGCCCACCACCGAGGAGCCGCCGCCCCCGCCGCCCGAGACGGTGACGGTGACCCAGGAGCCTCCGCCGCCCGCCCCGTCGCCGACCGAGGCGCCGCCCCCGCCGCCGCCCGCCGAGACCGGCCCGCCGCCGGTGACGACGACCGCCCCGGCCGGGCCGCGGTTCATCACCTACACGGTCACGGGCACGAAGGCGCCACTGGATCGCATCTCGGTGACCTACACCGACGCGTCGGGTCGGCAGCGCACCCAGCAGAACGTCTACATCCCTTGGTCGCTGACGGTGACCCCGATCTCGATGTCGGAGTTCGGCTCGGTGCAGGCGTCCAGCCTGCTGCGCTTGAGTAAGTTGAATTGTCAGATCACCACTAGTGACGGGCAGACCATCGCATCCCAGCAGAACAACGACTGGCAGACCAGCTGCTGATGACCAGTGACATCGGCAGCGGGGTTCGCACGGCCCCGGGACGGAGCGGCAACCCCGGACAGGTGGACCGGATCCTCATCATCGTGTGCATCGCCTTCTGGCTCACCGCCCTCGGGGCGGCAGTGGCATCGATCGTGGCGCTCGTCGACCTCGCGACGGCGCACACGGTAGGCGGAGGTGGTTCCGACACCCCGTGGCTGCTGTACACGGTGATCGGAGTGTCGGCAGCCGTGATCATCGGGGCGATCCCGCTGCTGCTGCGGGCTCGCCAAACTGCGACGACCGTGGTCGCGCCGCGCGCCGCCGGGGCGGACGACGCCGGCCGCCAGGAGGATCGGCCCTCGATCGCGCAGCGGCTGCAGCCCTTCGGAGCGCCCGTGCTGCGCGGCCACTCGGCCCCACCGGCCGGTGGGCGGGTCGGCTTCCCGACCGCCGCCGTCGACCAGATCTGGCTGCGCTGCTCCGCCATCCTGCTAGGTGCGATCGGTGCCGCACTGACGGGCATCGGCATCGCGACCTATCTGATGGCCTCGGGCAAGGACACCGCGTCGTGGATCGTGTACGGCGTGGCGGCGATCATCGCGGTCGCGATGATCGCGGCGCCGTGGTTCTACCTGCGCCAGCTGCGAGAGGTACTCGACGCCTCGGTCTGAGTCGTGTGGGCCCATCACAGCCACTCGCGTCTGCGTGATCGACGCGGCACTGGTCGCCGCGGCTGACCTTCGCATCGCCCAATGCCATTCGCAACCCGTCAGCGCCAGCCGGGAACGGGCCTGACGCTCTTCGCTAGCAGGGGCCCCGCCCCGCCCGATGGGGGAGCGGGGTCGAGCCGGTTGCCCCAGAAACGAAGAACCGCCCCGACTCTCGTCGGGGCGGTCTTCGTCAGTGCTGGCGCGGAGCGGTCAGTGGTGGCCGTTCCCGTTGCCGTGTTCGCTGATGTCGTTGGTGCCACCGGAGTCGCTTCCGTTGGTGTCGTGGCCGTTGGTGTCGTGTTGGCGTTGTTTGAGGGCGGTGATGGCGCGGTGTTCGGCGGCGTGGGCGGCGTGGACGAGGGCGTTGTGTTCGCCTTCGGGGTCG
>NZ_JAWQPU010000017.1:0-50901 GCF_033741125.1 Mycolicibacterium sichuanense
GAGTTCGAAGCCGCATTCTACGATGCACAGCGGACCGACCAAACCCTGGTCGAAATCCAATAGCTCGAGCCTCCGACAGAACCAGGGCGTTTCAAATCAGTGCAGACCAGTAAGCCAGTGGAGGTGGATCATGCCGAATTCATCGATCAAGGACGAAGAGCTGTACGAAGACCTGCGTAAGCAGGGTGATTCCAAGCAGAAGGCCGCGCGGATATCCAACGCCGTCGCCGCCCGTGGCGAGAAGTCCGTGGGCCGCAAGGGCGGCAAGGCGGGTAGCTATGACAGTTGGTCGGTGGCCGATTTGCGGAAGCGGGCCAAGGAGTTGGGGATGACGGGCTACTCACGCCTGACCAAGGACGAGTTGATCACCAAGCTCCGCAAACACTGAGCCAGCCCTTGGCGGAACGGTTCGCGCCGACGCTCGAAGGTCCGCGTGGGAGGATCGTCGGCGAGGAGGGTGACGCGTCGGATGACGGATCGAGGTCGCAAGCCCGTCGGCTACGAGAGTCGGTTGGACTCCGGGCAACTGGCCGCCCTGGCGGCGGTGATCGAGTTCGGCAGCTTCGACGCCGCGGCGGAGCGGCTGCACGTCACGCCGTCGGCCATCAGTCAGCGAATCAAGGCGTTGGAGCAGCGGGTGGGTCGGGTTCTGGTGGTGCGCGACAAACCCTGTGTGGCGACGACGGCCGGTATTCCGTTGCTGCGCTTGGCCGCTCAAACCGCGCTGCTGGAGTCCGAGGCGCTGGGCGAGACCGGGGGTGGTCCGCGGAACCAGACCCGGATTGCGCTGGCGGTCAACGCCGATTCGATGGCGACCTGGTTCACCTCGGTGTTCACCGAGCTGCCCGACGTGTTGTTCGACATTCGCATCGAGGATCAGGACCACTCCACCCGGTTGCTGCGGGAGGGGGAGGTGATGGGCGCGGTCAGCACGCAGCGCGCCGCCGTGCCGGGATGCCGGGTGTACCCGCTGGGCGTGATGCGGTACGTCCCGGTGGCGTCCGCGACGTTCGTCGAACGCTTCCTGTCCGATGGCTTCACCGCCGCCGCGGCGGCTCGCGTGCCCTCGCTCGCCTGGAATCGCGACGATGCGCTGCAGGATCAGTTGGTGCGCAAGGTGTTCGGCAGGAACATCGGCCGGCCGACGCACTACGTGCCGACGGCGGAGGGGTTCGCGGCGGCGGTGCACGCCAGCCTCGGGTGGGGGATGTTCCCCACCCAGCTCGTCGACGAGTCCTTCGTGCAGATCACCGCCGAGCACCTCGACGTGCCGCTGTTCTGGCAGTGCTGGAAACTCGACAGCCCGACGGTGGCGGCGCTCACCGACGCGGTGCGGTCGGCCACGGCGGATCTGCCGATGCGCTGAGGTGGGGCTCAGGCGCCGTATTGGACCGTGATGACGCCGGTGGACTTGTTGATGGGGGTGCCCGCCGGCGGATCCTGCGTGACGGCCTTGAAGTGCTCACCACCGGGCACGTCTGAGCCCTTCTGCGGAAGGATCGTGATTCCAAGTCCTTGCAACTTCTGCATGATTTCGTCGTAGGTCAGGCCCTTGAGGTCCGGCATCGGGACCTGATTGCCCAGCGACACCAGGATTTGGATCACGGTGGACACCGAGGCTTGTTGTGAAGCCGCGGGATTGGTGCCGATCACCTGGCCGGCCGGCAGCAGGCCGTCCTTGTCGACGCGGAAGGTCTGTTGGAACCCGGACTGCTTGAGCAGGGCATCGCACTGTTCGAACGTCAGAGTGGTGCAGTCCGGAACCTGACCGGTGTCCGGGCCCATGCCGACGACTAGGGTGATCGAGGCGTCCGTCGCTGCCGTGGCGTTGGCAGCGGGGACGGTCGTCGTGACCGTCCCCTTCTGCTCCGGCTCGGATGGGCCGGTGGTGCGGTTGATGTTGGTGAATCCCGCAGCCCGAAGCCGCTTCTCGGCGTCGTCGGGGGTCATCGTCGTCACGTCGGGGATCTGGACCTCCTTCGGTCCCTTGGAGACGTCGACGGTGACCTGGTCGCCTTCGGACAGGCTCTGACCTGCCCCCGGTTCGGTGCCGACGACGTGGTCGACCGGCACCGTCGAATCGAACACCGGCTGCGTCACCACCTTGAAGCCGAGGCCCTGCAGGGTATTGATCGCCGCGTCCTTGGCCTGGCCTTGGACGTCGGGCACCGGGTGGCTACGCGAGTCGTACACGGCGATCGCGATCGAGGCGACGATCGCCAACACGGCGAACACGGCGATGACGGGCAGCCAGCGCCGCACCGGGCGGGCGCGGTCAGTCGTCGCCAGCACCGGCTGCGCAGCGGTGGCGGGGTTGGTGCGCTTCGAGCGGCTGTGCGACGCCACCGGTCGCGAGGCACGCTCGGCGGCGGCTCCCTGTGGTGCCTCCGGGCGCTGACCGCTGTGCACGCGAATCAGGTCGGAGCGCATGTCCGCAGCCGATTGGTAACGATCGGCCGGATCCTTGGCGAGCGCCTTGAGCACGACCGCGTCCAGCTCGGGCGAGATCGCGGGGTTGCGCTTCGACGGTGCACTCGGGGCGGAACGGACGTGCTGGTAGGCCACCGCGACCGGGGAGTCGCCCACGAAGGGTGGTTCGCCGGTGAGCAGTTCGTAGAGCACGCACCCGAGGGCGTAGACGTCCGAGCGGGCATCGACCGGCTTGCCGCTCGCCTGCTCGGGCGAGAGGTACTGCGCGGTGCCGACGACGGCACCGGCCTGCGTGACCGGCGTGCCGCTGTCGTGCAGGGCCCTGGAGATGCCGAAGTCCATCACCTTCACCGCGCCCGCCTTGGTGACCATGATGTTGGCCGGTTTCACGTCGCGGTGGATGATGCCGTGCTGGTGGCTGAAGTTCAGCGCCTGGCAGGCGTCGGCGATGATCTCGATCGCCCGCTGCGGGTCGACGGGCTCGTCGTCGTGGATCAGCTCACGCAGCGTGACGCCGTCGACGTACTCCATGACGATGTACGGCAGCGTTCCAGCGGTGGTGTCGGCTTCGCCGGTGTCGTGCACCGCGGCGATCGCGGGATGGTTCAGCGCCGCGGCGTTCTGCGCCTCGCGACGGAAGCGCAGTTGAAAGCTCGGGTCGCGGGCCAGATCGGCGCGCAGCACCTTGACGGCAACGTCGCGATCGAGCCTGACGTCACGCGCGAGGTGGACCTCCGACATGCCACCGAACCCGAGGATCTCGCCGAGCTCGTAACGACCCGAGAGGAGTTGCGGCGTCGTCATGACCCTCCGCCAGCGATCTGCACCGCCGCCTCACCCGTCCGCATGCCAAAATCCTATGTGCAGGTGTGACCGCGTCGGCGCCCCGGTGTCTCGCATCCGGGCGCGAAGGTGGCTATCAGCTGACCAAGGGCTGGCGGCGGCCGGTCAGCTCTCGCCGAAGAACGTTGCCTTCACCGGGGGAACCGCGACGACGGGGGCGATGGTGCCCGAGTAGGTGATCGTCGTCGTCGCCCCAGTCGTCATCGAGTCGGACACCACGGCCGTCCGATCGGCTGGCGCATTGCCGGCCACGGACCCGATGATTCCCATCGCCACGAGCGCGGTGCCCCCCAGGATGGTGGCTGCCGTCTTCAGGCGTCGGCCGTCGCTTCGCGTCATAGTCTGTCCAATCGCTCGGAGGGTTCCGTCAATTAGCACCCGTCTGCAGCGATCTTCGTGCTGGGCTCAAGCACATTCACAGGAGGTTGGCACGCGAACGGCAGGCTCCGGGCTGGCGCGGTTCAGGCGGGTCGCGTTCGACCGGTCACTGCCCCTTGAGGCTGCCGATGCCTAGCGAGGTGTCCTTCGGCTTCGGCTTCGACTCCGACGGCGGACCCGCGTTCTCGACGTAGGCCTTGGGGTCGCGGTCGACGATCCGCAGCCCCTCGGTCGTCGGGTGAGCCGCCATGAAGTCGGCGTACTGCTTGCCGAGCGCCTCGCGGAGTCCGGCGGGAGCGTGGCGGCGGAAGTCGGACAGCCCCTCGCGCTCCTCCTCGCCCATGTGCTCGTCATTGGCGGCGCGGGCCCGCCCGACTGCCGCCCACCAGTCGTCGGTACCGACCTCGGCGGCGTCGGCGTCGCGGACACCGTCGCGAATGTCGTTGTGGTCGCCGATCGCGTCCAGCGTCTCGCCCTCCGGGTCGTCGACGCCGCGCTTGAGCAGCTGCGGGTAGAAGATCGCCTCTTCGACGTAGGCGTGCACGTCGAGCTTGTCGGCGAGCGGACGCCAGACCCGCTCCAGGGCCTCGGCCTGCACCGTCCGGCGGGCCTGGAGATAGTCCAATCGCGCGAACTGTTCGCGGAACCAGGTGTGGTCGTCGAGGATCAGCGTGGTGATGTCGGTCATCGCCGTGACACTAGGCGGCGACGGCTTCCGCGGAGCACGGCCCCGACAGCTCGACGTGGACGTGACCACACGGTTGGCAGGACACCTCGTAACGAAGAATGCCGCCGTCGGTCTCGCGGAAGCAGTAGTCGGTCAGTGCCATGCACCGGGGGCAGCGTGCCGTGCCCCGCTCGATCACCTTCATCGCGACCCCTTCGACTGTGGCGGTGCCAACCTCCCGCCTGCAAGGGATCTCTACCCGCTCGCGTCGCCGGTCAATCCGCGGACTTCCTTGGCAGCCGGCGGCCCGATCTGCGGCGGGCCGCAAGCCGACCAGGTGTAGGGCAGCTCGTGAGTCGTCGGGCTGCCGAGCATGAATGACCGGTCGGTGCGACGGGCGCGGGCGATCGCCGACAGCCAGGTGGCCACGGTACTGATGCGGTTCTGCACACCGGTCAGGAATGCGATGTGGATGAGACCCCAACCCAGCCAACCGAATACGCCGGACAACTTGACGGGACCAAATTGCAGCAGGGCGTGGCCGCGGCTGATGTAGGCCGCCGAACCGACGTCGCGGTAGCGGTACGGCTTGCGTGGCAGGCCCTCGAGATCGCGGCGCACGCACGCTGCGGCGTGCAGGCCGCCCTGCATGGCGTTCTCGGCGACCCCTGGCAGCCCGTCGCGCCCGGCCAGGTCGCCGATGACGAACACGTTCGGGTAGCCGGGTACGGACAGGTCCGCTCCGACGGCGATGCGTCCTGCGTGGTCGGTCGTCGCGCCGAGCACGTCGGCGACCCGCTTGGCGAACGGCACACCTTCGACTCCCGCCGTCCACAGCACGGTCCGCGCCGCATACTCCTCATCGGGACCGCCCCCCTTCGGGGTGACCGTGATGCCTTCGCGGCGGACGTCGGTGACGTGCACGCCCATGTGCAGCTCGACGCCGAGGCCCGCCAGGATCGCGGCCGCCTTGGCCGACAGCGCCGGCGCGAAACTGGACAGCACGCACGTGCCGCCGTCGAACAGCAGCACCCTGGCGTCCTCGGGTTCGATGCTGTGGAACTCGTTGGCCAGGGCGCGGGTCGCCATCTCCCGGATTTGGCCGGCCAGCTCGACGCCCGTCGGCCCGCCGCCTGCCACCGCGAAGGTGAGCCAGCCGTCGCGTTCCGGACCGGGACTCAGCGTCTCGGCGATCTCGAATGCAGCGAAGATGCGGCGGCGGATGGTGAGCGCATCGTCGAGGGTCTTCATTCCCGGCGCCCACTTGGCGAATTCGTCGTGGCCGAAGTAGGACTGCCGCATCCCGGCCGCGAGGACGAGCACGTCGTAGTCCAGCGTGAAGGTGGTCTCGTCGGGCCGGCGGGCCGTGAGGCGGCAGGACTCGGCGTCCAGGTCGATGGCCTCGCCGAGCAGGGTGGTGACGTTGCGGTGGTGCGCCAGTTCCTCGCGCAGGGACCGGCTGATCTGGCCGATGCTGAGCGTTCCGGTGGCGCACTGGTACAGCAGTGGCTGGAACACGTGGCTGGCACCGCGGTCCAACAGGGTGACGTCGACGTCGGCTCCGCCCAGTCTGCGTGCGCAGAACAGGCCGCCGAACCCGCCCCCGATCACCAAGACCCGCGTGCGCCCGTTAGTCATCGCTCCGAGGGTAATCGCGCGGCGAGGCGGCGAGACCGCGGAGCACCAGCTCCATCGTCGACTCGAACGAGGACCTGACCATGTACTCGCCCAGGTGCGGGGCGGCCGCCGCGGTGTGGGGATGGGCATTGTCGCCGTCGCCGTCGCCGTCGCCGTCACCGTCGCCGTCGGGCAAGCGGGTGGCGAGTTCCTGCCAGGCCGCGACGTCGGCGTCGCGGATCTCGGACGGCAGGGTGACGAAGGCGCTCTCCAGCATCGCCTGCCCCAGCAGGAAGTCCGACAGGCTGCCGAACCACCGCGTCGCCGACTCCTCGTCGAATCCGCCCTCGCGCAGCAACCCCAGGGTGATTTCGACCGCGCGGATCTCGTTGGGCAACCCGGTGGTGCGGGTGGCGACGGCGTACCCGGTGCGGGGGAATTCCCTGGCATAGACGGCGAACAGCGACCGCGCGAGATTGGCCAGGGACGACAGCCAGTCCGCGCCGGGCACCCAGCGGTCCAGTCCGATGCCGATCATCCGGTCGGCCACCGCGCGCAGGACGTCGTCGATGCCGGTGAAATGACGGTAGAGCGCCGAGGCGTCGGCGCCGACTGCCGACGCCAGCGTACGAGCGCTTAGGACGGCGGCACCGCGGTTCTCGATCAGGTTGACCGCCGCATCGATGTAGACGTCCCTGGAGAGCTCGGTACCCGCCAGCGTCTTCCTGCGACGCCGCCCCGACGCCTTCTGCCTCCCGGGATCCGGCATCCCGCTCACCCCTTATGTCAACACCATTGACGCCAGGTCGATCATCCCGGAAGTTAAGGCAGCAAGGGGGAGTGAACTTGGTGATTGCGAATCGAATGTCATTACAGCAAATCAGACGCTCGCCGGGCGAGGGTGGCAATGTCAGTTACTACGTCGACGTCCCGACGACCGAGGGTGGCACCCGTCATTTCGCATTCTTCGGCAACATCTTCGTCGGTCCCGTGGTCGTGACGAGCCGGGACGAGAGTGGGCACTGGGAGCACGAGGTGGTGGAGGAGCCGCGGCGCTTCGGTGAGTTCGTCACGGCCCAGTGGGTGCTGGAGTACCTCGATGCGTCGCGGCTGGCGAACCTGCCGGACCGCGGCGACGACGTCCGATGGTTCGGCTGAGGGTTTGACCGGACGCCAGCACGGGGATGGTGAGCTCGATGATCCTCGGCTGGCAGCACCGCATGCTCACGGTTGCGCGCGACACGACGGCCACTCCGGAGGCCGCCTGGCGGGTGCTCACCGACCTCGACGCGTGGCCTGACTGGGGCCCGACCGTTCGACGCGGTCGACTCGATCAGCCGGGGCCGCTGCGGCTCGGTGCCCGCGGCAAGGTTTGGACGCCCGGTGGGGTGCCGCTGCCGTTCGAGGTGACCGAATTCGAGGACGGTCACGTGTGGGCCTGGAAGGTCGCGGGTGTTCCGGCCACACGGCATTCGGTGACCGTGCGCGACGGAGGCTGCCGGGTGACGTTCGGCGTTCCGCCGTGGGCTCCGCCATATCTGGCCGTGTGTGCGCTGGCCCTCGATCGGATCGACCGACTGGCTCGCGCCTAGCCATCCGGTCGGCTTAGCGGGCCAGCTCCTCGAGCAGCGGCCGCGTGCGATACGCGACCACCTCGTGCATCGCCACCGACATGGTCGTGCGCTCGACTCCTGGGACCGCCAGCACCAGGCCGGCGACCCGGTAGAGGTCGTCGGCGTCGGTGGCGACCACTCCGATCAGCAAGTCCGCGGCTCCCGACAACCCGGTCACCTGGGTGATCTGCGCGATCGTGGCGAGTGCGCCGATCACGTCGTCCAGCCGGTGTTGATCGACCACCGCGGTGATGAATGCCTTGAGCGGATAGCCAAGGTCGCGCGGTGACACGCAGCGGTCGATCGGCGCCAGCACCCTGTCGCGCTCCCACCGGGCCAACCGCGCCTGCACGGTGTTGCGGGCCAGGCCGAGTGCGGCGGCGAGCTGCACGCCGGTGGCGCGCGGTGCGTCGCACATCGCCAGGAGCAGACGTGCATCGGTGCGGTCGAGCCTCGTCATGCCGCTCAGTATCGCACGTCACACTCGCACCGCAATGGGCAACATGCTCAACAATAGGAGTGTTGCTTGCTCATCTTGTATGTAGATGATTCTCTTGACTCATCAGTTAGCCCAGGCCAGACCAGGTGGTGAGTCGCCATGACCGATCTCGACGTCCGTCGGCCGGACCGTCGTCCCTACGAGTTGGGGGACCGCTTCCGATCGGGTTCGGACCCGGTTCTCCTGACCGGCGTCCAGGCAATCGCTCGAGCCCTCGTCGAGCAGCACGAGCGCGATGCGCGGGCGGGGCTGCGGATCGCCACGTTCGTCTCCGGGTACCAAGGCAGCCCGCTTGGTGGTCTGGATCGCATGCTCGCGGGCATGCCCGACGTGCTGCGGGCCCACGACATCACGTTCTCGCCGGGGCTCAACGAGGAGCTCGCGGCGACTTCGGTGTGGGGTAGTCAGGCGGTGCTGCCGATGGGCACGCCGACCCACGACGGCGTGATCGGCGTCTGGTACGGCAAGGGGCCGGGGTTGGACCGGGCCACCGACGCACTCCGGCACGCCAACATGTACGGCGCCAACCCCCGCGGCGGCATGTTGCTACTGGTGGGAGATGACCCTGCGTCGAAGTCCTCGACGGTGCCCGCGGTGAGCGAGCGGTCGCTGGCGGCGCTGGGGATCCCGGTGCTGTTCCCGCGCAACGCCAGCGAGATCGTCACCATGACCATGCACGGGGTGGCGATGTCGAGGGCCTCGGGGTGCGTCGTCGCGCTCAAGATCGTCGCCGACGTGGCCGACGGCGCCTGGTCGGTCGATGGGGGCTTCGCCGACGTCGACGTCGTCGTTCCCGAAGTGCGCTGGGAAGCAAGGCCATTCATGTACCGCCAACGTCCGATGGCCGCTCCGGCCGCCAGCCTCGACGCCGAGGCCGACCTGTACGGTCCGCGCGCGGAGGTGGTGCGGGCGTACGGAGCCGCCAACCGGCTCGACGTGATCGAACTCGATTCCCCCGGTGCGACCATCGGGATCGCGGCGACGGGGACCACGTTCGACGCAGTCCGCCAGGCACTGATCGATCTCGGGGCCGACGACTTCGCGCTGCACCGGGCCGGGGTGAAGCTGTTGCGCATCGGCATGCCCACCCCGCTGGGGCCCGATACCGTCAGGACCTTCGCCGACGGTCTCGACGAGATCCTCGTCGTGGAGGACAAGACGGCGTTCGTCGAGGCCCAGGTGCGCGAGATCCTCTACGGCAGAGCTGGTGCTCCCCGCATCATCGGCAAGCGTGACAGGGCCGGTCGCCCGTTGATACCGGTGGGCGGCGAGCTCACCGCCGGCCGGCTGCTTGCCCCGCTGCGCCGGGTGCTCGCGGACCGGCTCGAACTGCGGAGGGCCGCTCCGCCGGCGCTGGCGCTGGAGGTGCTGCCGGCCAGCCGCACCGCATACTTCTGCAGCGGCTGCCCGCACAACCGCTCCACCGCGGTGCCGGAGGGTTCGCTGGCCGGCGGCGGAATCGGCTGCCACACGATGGTGACGATGTCCAGCCGCACGGACAGCGCCGTCGTCGGGCTCACCCAGATGGGTGGGGAGGGCAGCCAGTGGATCGGGCAGGCACCGTTCACCGATGTCGGCCATCTGTTCCAGAACATCGGTGACGGCACGTTCTTCCACTCCGGCCAGCTGGCCGTGCAGGCCTGCGTGGCTGCCAAAGTGAACATCACCTACAAACTGCTCTACAACGAGGTCGTCGCCATGACCGGCGCCCAAGACGCCGAGGGTGCGCTGACCGTCGCGCAGCTCACCCACAAGCTGACGGCCGAGGGCGTGGCGCGGATCATCGTCTGCGCCGACGAACCCGGCCGCCACGACAGGCGCGCCCTGGCCAAGGGCACCGTCGTGTGGCCGCGCGACCGCCTCGACGAGGCGCAGAAGCTGCTGCGGGAGGTCCCTGGCGTGACCGTGCTGATCTATGACCAGCATTGCGCGGCCGACGCGCGCCGTCAGCGCAAGCGCGGGACGCTGCCCGCCCGCACCACCCGCGTCCTGATCAACGAGGCGGTGTGCGAGGGCTGCGGGGACTGCGGCGTGAAGTCGAACTGCCTGTCGGTGCAGCCGGTCGACTCCGAGTACGGCCGCAAGACGCGCATCGACCAGACCTCGTGCAACACCGACTACAGCTGCCTGGACGGCGACTGCCCATCGTTCGTCACGGTGCAGGTCGCGCCGGGCCGGGCGCCGCGAGTCGGGCATTCGGCGCCCCAGGCGCCCGTGCTGCCCGACGCCGACACCGAGCCGGTCACCGCCACGCACAACGTCTTCTTCGCCGGCATCGGCGGGACCGGAATCGTGACGGTGAACCAGGTGCTGGCTACCGCAGCACTACGGGCCGGCTACGAGGTCGAGAGCCTCGACCAGATCGGGCTCAGCCAAAAGGCCGGGCCGGTGGTGTCGCACCTCAGATTCGCCGCGGGCCGGCTCGACCCGTCGAACCGCCTGACGCCGGGCAGCGCCGACTGCATCGTGGCCTTCGACCTGCTCGCCGCCGCGGACGCGAAGAGCCTCGGTTACGGCGATCCTGGCAGGACCATCACCGTCGCCTCGACCAGCAAGACCCCCACCGGTGAGATGGTCTACGACAAGACCGTCGCCCATCCCGAGACGCCGTACCTGCTCAACCGACTGGATCGGGTGTCGGCGGCAGTTCACTCCTTCGACGCGCTCGCGGCCGCCCAAGCGCTGTTCGGCGACACCGCCGCCGCCAACCTGCTGTTGGTCGGCGCGGCGTATCAGACCGGCGCGTTGCGGCTTCCGGCCGCGAGCATCGAGGAAGCCATCGAGATCAACGGGGTCGCCGTCGAGGTGAACCGCGCTGCCTTCCGCTGGGGCCGCGTCGCCATCGCGGACGCTGCACGCTTCGAGGCGGCGGTGACACCCGCTCGCGTCCGGCGCCCCCGCCGCGCGCCGGACGGCGTCCTGGCCGGGACCGCCATCACCGGACGGGTCGGCGATCTGGTGGCCAGGCGGGCCGCCGACCTCGTCGAATTCCAGAGCGAGCGGGTCGCGCGACGCTACGTGACGCAGCTCCAGGCGATTTGGACCGCCGAGCGTGCGGTTTCCGATCGCACCGAGTTCAGTGAGGCGGTCGCCAACGGGCTGTATAAGTTCACCGCGTACAAGGACGAGTACGAGGTGGCGCGGTTGCTGACCGATCCACGATTCGTCGAGCAGGTCCGAGCGGAGGTACCGGCCGGAGCGAACCTGACGTTCAAGCTGCACCCGCCGGTCCTGCGAGCTCTCGGCCGCCGCGACAAGATCGGCTTCGGACCGCGCACCCACGGTGTGCTGCGCCTGCTGGCCAAGGGAAAGCGGCTGCGTGGAACCAAGTTCGACCCCTTCGGTTACGCGCACGTTCGCAGGGTCGAGCGGGAACTGCTCGCCGAGTACACCGCCGTCGTCACCCGCTTGGCCGGCGAGCTCGACGCGGCCAGCTACGACCGTGCCGTCGAGATCGCCGCGCTGCCGGACATGGTGCGCGGGTACGAAGGCGTGAAACTCGCTGCCGCGGATGCCTACCGCGCGCGGCTCCGCGAGCTGGGTGTCGCGGTGTGACGTAGAGGTAAATATGGTCGAACTGCTCCGATGTCGGGCAGGAAGCCCGACAATGTGTCCCCTCGGGGGAATGGAATTGGACGGTGAGTGACCATGAGTGAAAACGAAGGTGGCGGCGGGGACGATGCGCCCGAAGGCGTCACGATCACGGCGCGCGTGTGCGTCTTTCCCAGCACGGACAAGGAAGCGCACGGCGTCGTCGTCGACGACTTCGGCGATGCCGTGGGCATTCCGGTGGAGATCGGGGGAGACGTCATCGCCCCACCCGCGCGCCGGTGGGCGGTGATGCTCGACGACGACGACCTGGTGTTCGTCGACAGTCATCAACTCGTCGCGGAGTAGCGCTCCGGCTAGTGGGCCGAGCCCCTCCGGCGCTCCGTCGGTCCACCGAAAGTCCTGGTGACGGGCCGCTTCGGTCAAGGCACGCCGCTGCTCGGGGCCGCTGCGGTGATTTCGCTGGCAGCGAGCATGTAACGCGGGCGGGGGCTGCGACGGTTAAACTCATGACGACACTTCGATGATGCCGTCGTATACACGTGTCGGAAGGTGGATGTAATGACGTTGACAACACGAGTGGCCGTCGGTCTCGGCGGAGCAGCACTGGCCCTGATGGCGGGAAGCGGGATCGCCTCCGCGGCACCCGGGGACGCAGCGATCGTCAACTCGACGTGCACCTACCCGCAGGTGATTGCCGCGCTCACGGCTGAGGATCCGGTGGCCGCCGGTCAGCTGACCAGCAGCCCGATCGCCGTGGCGTATCTGCAGGACCTCGTCAACACGCCGCCCTCGGGCCGCCAGGCGAAGATCGACCAGGTTCGGGCCTACCCGCAGGCAGCGCAGTACAGCGGCTTGATCTCGCAGGTCGCCAACACCTGCAACAACTACTGACGTTCTGCGCTTCGGCGCAGCCGACACGAATGCCCACCTCGGAGTGAAAGTCACTCCGAGGTGGGCAGTTTCGTATGTCAGAGCAGTCCGAGTAGCTCCAGATCGGTGGCGTACTTGACGATCACTGGTGCCGACAGGTGCGGGATGTCCTTGTCGGGACCGATCTTGGCCTCCTGAACCGCGGCCCGGAAGTGGTCGGCCGGTGCGAGTGAGCCGTTGATCGGACGATCGGGCGTCTGATAGTTGTGCAGCAGCGGCAGGAGCGACGCTTGGCGTTGCTTCTCGGGCAGGGCCCGCAGTGCGGTGTCGAAACGTGCCAGCCAATCGGCGTACTCGGGCACCCGGCTGATCGCGTGACCCGCCTCGACGAGCCAGTCGACGAAGGTGTCCATGCTGATGCCGTCGTCGTACGGGTTCATCACGTGGAACGTCTCGAACCCCTCGTCGACGGCCGCTCCCAGGGTCGAGATCGCCTCGGCGATGAATTCGACTGGCAGACCGTCGAAGTGGGCACGCTGGCGGCTTCCGCCGGCGTCCAGTTCGTAGAAAGACGCAGGCGCCACGCCCGTCGCCACCAGGCTGAGGATCATCCGGGTGAACATGTCCGGCACGTTGAGCTGACCGGCGTAGGTGGTATCCGCCATGATCATGTCGCAGCGGAAGACCGAGACAGGCAAACCACAGAGGTCGTGCGCCTCGCGCAGCAACACCTCACCCGCCCACTTGCTGTTGCCGTAGCCGTTGGCGTAGCTGTCGTCGACCTTGCGGGTGGCACTCATCTCGCGGACGTCGGTCTCCTCGACGAAGTGGCCGGGTTCGATGCCGTCGCCAACACCGATGGTCGAGACGTAGACGAACGGCTTGATCCTGGTGGTCATCGCGATGCGGATCAGCTCGGCGGTGCCAACGGCGTTGGGGCCGAACAGCTGGCTGTAGGGCAGCACGTGGTTCACCAGGGCGGCCGGGTCCACGATCAGGTCGACGGTGTCGGCCAACCGCTGCCAGGTCCCTTGCGGCAGCCCCAGATCGGCCTCGCCCTTGTCCCCTGCGAGCACCTCGAGGTGATCGGTGAGGGACTGGTAGTGCGCCAGCAGCTTCGGATCACCGCTGTCGAAGGTGGCGTCGAGCCGGGCCCGTGCCGCCGCATCGTCCTTGGCGCGCACCAGGCAGATGACCTTGCCGTCGACCATGTCCATCCGCTCCAGCCACTCCAGGGCGAGGTAGCGGCCCAGGAATCCGGTGGCGCCGGTCAGCAGCACGGTGCGCACCTCGCGGCTCGGTCCCGGCAGTGCGGGTGCCGCAGAAAGGGTGGCGGCGTCGATGAAGGCATCGAGCGTCAGGTCACGGGCATGTACCTCGGTGGCAGTCCTGCCGTGCACCGCGTCGTAGGTGGGACGCTTGCTGCCGCCGGCGCGCTGGGACTCGACGTAGGCGGCGATCGATGCCAGGTCGCTGGCCGGGCTGACGATCACGCCGACGGGCACGTCGACGTCGAATATCTCGTTCAGCAAGTTGGCAAAGGTCAAGGCCGACAACGAGTCTCCGCCGAGATCGGTGAACGCTGCGTCTGGCGCGACGTCTGCCGACGGGGTGCCGAGCAGCGCACCCGCCGCCCGGCTCACGGTTTCGAGCGCGGGACGGGTGGCGCCGTCGCGCCGCAGCGAGCGCAGCACGTCGGCCTGGCCGTCGGCGAGATCGACGTAGAGCTGCTCGAGCGCAGGACCGTAGAACTCCTTGAGCTTCGGCCTGGACAGCTTGCGAATTCCGGTGAGGAACCCGTTCTCGAGGGTGAAGGGTTCGGTCTCGACGATGAAGTCGCGCGGGATCTCATACGACTGCAGACCGGCGTCCCTGGCGACGCTCTGCAGCGCGTCGGCGAGCACGGGCTTGACCGCCGCCACGTCGCCGCCGACGCCGGCCAGCGCATCGTCGGTGGGCACCACGACGGCCAGCAGGTAGGAGCGGGCGCTGTTGCCGTATACGAAGATCTGGCGCACCGAGGGGTGGCCCCCGTAGGCCGCCTCGAGCTTGGAGACCGTGACGAACTCACCCTGGGACAACTTGAGGACGTTGTTGCGGCGGTCGACGTAGGTGAGCTGGTCGGGGCCGATCTCGGCGAACACGTCGCCGGTGTGGTACCAACCGTCGTCGTCGAAGAGCTCGGCCGTCACCTCGGGGCGCTGGTAGTAGCCGGGGATCAGGTCCTGCGACTTGACCCACAGCTCACCCCGGGGGTGCGGCCGGTCGGTGGCGAAGTAGCCAAGGTCCGGCACGTCGACCAGCTTGTAGTCCAGCAGCGGAGGCCGACGGGTCTGGCCGTCGACCAGGATCACGCCGGCCTCGGTGGACCCGTAGCCGTCGATGAGGTGGATGTCGATGAACTCCTCGACCCAGGCCCGCAGCTCCGGGGAGATCGGCGCAGAACCGGTCATGGCCGAGAACTGCCGTCCACCAATGAGATTCACACGCTGCTCGGCCATCACCTGGAGCTCGACCGTGGCCCGGTCGGTGCCCTCGGCAGCCGTCCGTCGGTCGACCTCGCTCTGCACCTCCTGGAAGAGCATCTCCCAGATGCGCGGCACCAGGTCGAGCTTCGTCGGGCGCACCAACGCGAGGTCCTCCAGCAGCGTCGATAGATCGCTCTTGGCGGCGAAGTAGGCCGTGCCACCCGCACCGAGGGTCGAGTAGAGGATGACGCGCCCCATCACGTGACTGACGGGCATGAAGCTCAGCGTGATTGCGGGCAGCTTGCCCTCGGTGTCCCAGACGGGGCTGAACCAGCCGCGCCAGCAGTTGGCCATCAGCCGGTCGGTGTACATGGCGCCCTTGGGCGCTCCGGTACTTCCCGAGGTGTAGATGAGTAGTCGGAGGGCATCCTCGGCGCCATGCTGGGTGTCGGATGCGTCGGAGTGCCTGGCGCCCTGGGCGATGACGTCCTCGAGCACCTCGACGCGGACGCCGAGGTCCGACAGGCGCGCGGCGGCGGCTTCCACGGCCTCGCGCTGGTCGTCGACCTGCGGGTGGTAGTCGAAGACCACGAAGCGCTCGGGTGCGTGTGCGGTCAGTGCCAGCTCGACGGCGTCGTCGAGGTGGTCGATGCTCGACAGGACGGCGACGGGCCGGGTCTCCACCAGGATCGGGTGGAGTTGGGCGACGGGCGCGCTGGTCTGCAGCGGTACCGACACCGCGCCGGCGAGCGCGAGCGCCATGTCGACGACGGCGTAGTCGGCGCTGGTGAAGCCAAGCGTCGCAACGCGGTCACCGGGGCGGACGGGGTTGCCCGCCAAGGCATCTGCCAGCGCGCGCACCCGGTCCCAGGTCTGGCCGTAGGTGAGGGTGTCGAAGCGCGGCAGCAACCTGGCAGTCGTGCGGCCCGAGTCCTCGGTGACGAACTCGACCGCGCGCTGCCCGAGGGCGGGACGTTCGGCATAGCCGTTCATCACCGTCCTGATCACTTCGACGAGCCCAAGGCCGGCCTGGTCACGCGCGGCGGTCACCACCGGATCCGGTTGCGCGGCAACGAGTTGCGGATCACCAGTGCCCGAGATCGAGGTCAATTCGTCGAATCTACGGGATAGCCGCACCTCGCGAGCGTTGGCTGGAGCTGACATGACGTTCTCCTCTGACGATCAAGAATATGAATCGCTATTCGGTGCCAATGGGGCACGAGGAGGAAAACTACGTTAGCAAAAGTAAATATTCCTGGGGGATTGCTGGGAGAGCCGCCGTCCGGCGACCGTCCGGCACCGGGTCGCCGGGGTTCGAGCGAATGCGCAATGGTGCCCGGTGGCGTCTCCGCACCCGTGATGACGTGCGATCCTCGGCTCTACTGGCAGGGCGGTCGGCGCAACGAGCACAGCTGCGATCCACCGTGGGGTCCGCAGAACGGATGGGTCGGATGGGGGTTGCGGGTGATCGATCTCACGGCCTGGCGACGCCGTCGGATCATTCCTCGGGGGCGCGATGGCGCCCGACGTACGAATCCGCCCCGGCGGCGGAATCCGACGTTGGAGTCCACCCCTGGCCAAACAACTGCAGCGACGGATCACCCGCGGTGGGGGTGAATCGGGGCGACATCGAGTCGTCGTGGTCGATCATGGGCGCGGAATACCCGCATTGACCCCAGCGTCAAACGCGTGGCGCTGCGCTCAGGACGACTCCGAGAAGTAGTGTCCCTGGTCGAGGTCCTCCAGCAGTCCGGGGCCCGTCGGGTGCCAGTCCAGTAGCGAGCGCGTCAACGCACTCGATGCCGGGACGTCCAGCGCGAGAAACCCTGCCAGCCAACCGAAGTGTGCCCCGGCGTCCTCGGGAGTGATGGGACTGGCGGGTATGTCCAGGTGCCGTCCGATCGTCGCGGCGATGTCCCGCATCGGCACCCCCTCGTCGGCGACGGCGTGCAGGATCGAACCCGCAGGAGCCTCCTCGACGGCCAGCCGGAAGAGGGTGGCGGCATCGCTGCGGTGGACCGCGGGCCAGCGATTGGATCCGTCGCCGATGTAGGCCGCCACGCCCTTCTCGCGTGCGACGTCGATCTGCTTCGGCACGAACCCGTTGTCACCGTCGCCGTGCACCGTCGGAGGCAGTCGCAAGACCGCGGAGCGCACCCCGCGATCGGCCAGCGCCAACACGTAGCGGGCGTTGGCCTGTCTACCGAGCAGGCCGCTCTCGGCGTTCGCGGGCCCGTCGCGCCCGTCGTTCTCGGTCGCGACTTGGCCTACCGCCATGCCGGTGGTGCCCGACGCGATGACCAGCGGTCGGTCCGACCCCGCCAGGGCGTCCGCCAGTGCCTCGATGGAGGTGCGGTCGGCGGTGACCGCAGTGTCGAAGTCGCCGGTGAAGGCGATGTCGTGCTTGAACGCCAGGTGGATCACCCCGTCGACGGACCGGGCCGTGGCCGCCAGGACGTCGAGGTCGTCCAGACTGCCGCGCCGTACCTCGGCGCCGGCGGCCAGCAGGGCCTCGGCGGACGATTCGGAACGGGCCAGGCCGACGACCTGGTGACCGGCGCCGAGTAGTTCGGGCACGACGGCCGAGCCGATCCAGCCGGATGCTCCGGTGACGAAGATGCGCACGAGACCTCCACGAATTCGATGTCAGCTGCTGTCATCACCACCATAGCGACTATGTCAGTGACTGTCATCAACTAATATGCGCGCATGGGTCGATGGCAGCCGGACGCGCGCGGCCGCCTACAGGAGGCGGCCCTGGAGCTCTACGGGGAACGTGGCTTCGAACCGACCGCCGTCGCGGACATCGCCGAGCGCGCCGGATTGACCGAGCGCACGTTCTTCCGATACTTCGCCGACAAGCGCGAGGTGCTGTTCTCCGGCTCGGAGATGCTCGTCGAACTGTTCGCGAATTCGGTTGCCAATGCTCCCGATTTGCTAACCCCCCTCGACATGGTCGGGGAGGCGTTGAATGACGTCGCCGAATTGTTCGCGGAGCGCCTGGAGCATTCGCGGGCGCGCCAGGCGGTCATCGACGCGAATCCCAGCCTGCGGGAACGCGAACTGATCAAGCTCGCCACCCTCGGTCAGGCGGTCGCCGACGCGTTGCGGGCCCGCGGCGTCGGGGACTCGGACGCCATCCTCACCGCCGAGGCGGGCATCACGGTCTTCAAGGTGGCCTTCGGTATCTGGGTGGCGGGGCCCGACGATGGCGATCTGGCGGCGGTCATGCGCCGGACGATGGCGGATCTCAAGGCCGTTGCCGCCGGCGGCTGACCGATCAGCGCGCGAAGTCCTTCGGCCGGAACCGCCCGGCGCCCAGCTTGCTCTCGATCTCCTCCAGGCTGCGGCCGGTGAGGTCGGGCATCCGAAAGTACACGAACAGCCACGCGGCGACGTTGAACAGGCCGTAGAGCCACATCGCCGGGCCGACCCCGATGCCGCTGATCAGGGTCAGCAGGGTGAGTGTGATGAGCAGGTTGGTGCCCCAGAGTGCGGCCGACTGCGCGGCGGTGCCCGCGGGCCGCACCGCCAGCGGGTAGGTCTCCGACCCAGTCAACCAACCCATGAGCTGAAGGCCGCCGGCGTTGAAGAGCATGAACACCACCAGGCACGCGATGATGAAGGGCACCGAGTCCCGGCCGCTGTTGCCGGAGACGAACAGCCATCCGAGGACTAACAGGCTCAGCGCCGCACCGGGAATCATGATCAGGGTGAGTCGGCGTCGGCCCACCCTGTCGATGATGGTCAGCCCGACGAGCTGGGCCACCAGATAGCTCACGCCGAGCGCCACCGACACCTGCAGCGCCACCGACTCGGAGAAGCCGTTGTCGGTCAAGATGGTTGGCGAATAGTAGATGATCATCTCGATGCCACTGAGCTGAGTGAAGATCGCGATGCCGCAGCCCAGGATGAGGGCTGGCCGCACCCAGGCCTTGCGCAAGCCGGCCCACCCCCGCGTCTGCGCCGTCTGCTCCTGGTGGCTGAGTTCGGCCATCTCGTCGAGTTCGTCCTCGACGTCGTAACCCGACGGCCGGACCCGGTCGAGCACGGCCTTGGCCTCGTCGCGCCGATCCTGCTTGACCAGCCAGCGCGGGCTTTCCGGCAGACGAAGAAGCAGGCCGAGCATGATCGCGGCTGGGACGGCCGCGATCCCGATCGACCACCGCCACGGAATCGATTCCGACGCACCGACGATCGTCGCGATGACGATGCCGACACCGATCGCGATCTGGAAGCAGAGCACCAGCCGGCCGCGGTACTTGGGCGGAGCGAGTTCGGCCACGTACATCGGTGCGGTCTGGGTGGCGCCGCCGACGGCGAAGCCGAGGACGAGACGTCCCACCGACAGCAGCACCGGATTGGGCGCGATCGCACACCACAGCGCGCCGACGACGAAGACCACGGCCAGCATTGCCAGTGTGCCCTTGCGGCCGCGCCGCTCGGAGAGGTAGCTACACGTCAGCGCACCGACGACGGCGCCGAGCAGGATGCTGGCCGCGATCACCTGCTTCCAGCCCTCGACGATGCCGAAGTCCTTCGTGATCTGCAGAAGAGCACCGGAGATGATGCCGGTGTCGTAGCCGTAGAGCATTCCCGCGACCGCCGACACCAGCGCGACGATGACGACCGCACCGGTCAGCTGCCCCGGGGTGGCCTCGCGAGCCTTGGCGGATGTCTCGGGCCCGCTCTCGATGGAACTCATTGATCCGCCTCCAGCCGTGTCGTCTGCTGGAGCGGCATACCCGCTAGGTCGGGAAGTCAGTCCCGACGGCGCCAATCGTGGCGCAAGGAATCAGCGGCGGGCAACGGCCTTGTGGCGGGGATGGATCAGGTACCTCAACCAACGGACGTCGATCAGCATGTCTTCGTTCCCCTTGCTCAGGCGGACTTGGTCAGGATCGGCAGGATGCGGCGGCGCTCGCCAGCGACATCCGAGAAGTGGTGCAGCGCATCGGCAACCGATGCCGTGGCGGGGAAGACGTCGTCGACGCCGCAGAGGCGCAGGGTCCGTGACACCTGCTGGCTGATGACGAGCGCCCACTCGTCACCGGCGGCGTAGCAGGCCTCGTCGATTGCGTCGAGCAGTTCGATCCCCTGCGCAGCGAAGGAGGTAACGCCGCTGAGATCTAGCACGAAGGGCTTCTCCGCGATGATGCAGCCGCGGGCCTGGCTCACGACGAGGCCGACGTTGACCTCGTCGATGGCGCCGGTGATGGTCAACACGGTCGCCAGCTGCCGGCACTGCTTGTGCAGCTCGGCGCCATTGCACTCAACCGACGGATTTCCATAGCGGAAGCGGGAATTCGACGCTGAGCCGGTGCTCGTTGCGGTCATGGCACTGCCTCCCTTCGGTAGGTGCCGAGTGAGAAGGCGGCGGTGCCGTCACTTCGACTGAATCCCAAACTAGGGGGCCAAAATAAGGTACCGGGGAGTAACTCCTAAAACATCGTTAAGAAGTCTCGGAGCCCCATGGCAGCAAATCCGCTCGCGTCAGCCTCGATGCCACTGTGCACCGGAGTACCGCTCCCATGGGGAGTAATCGGCTATCAGCTCCTCCTGCGGGGGACGCTGATCCGCCGGAACGTGCTGCAAGTTGATGCGGACGCGGTACCAGATCGAGCTGGGCCCACGCATCCCGTCGACCAGCACGTCGATGGGCTCCAGCTGCGCAGCGGCCGCGGGCCACTTGGCCTTCCACGTCTCCAGCGCCGCCATGGCCTCGTCCTTGGTCTTGGTCTTGGCGATCTCGATGAGCGGCTTCGTGGGCACCCTCTGACCGGGTCCGCCATCTCCGCGCCGGGCACCCCGTGGTGCCTTCTCGGCCGGACCCAGCTCCTCGGCCAGTGCCAGTAGGCCCTCCAGGCCGCCGGCCGCGGCGTCCATGCCCTCCCACGGGTCGCCGATCTCGGCGTAGCGGGCGGGCACCGTCGCGACCGTGAACGCCTCGGGCCGGCAGTCGGGTACCTCGTCCCAGTGCAACGGGGTGGACACCCTGGCGTCCGGGCGCGATCGAACGGAGTATGCCGAGGCCACGGTGCGGTCCTTGGCGTTCTGGTTGAAGTCGACGAAGACGCCTTCGCGTTCTTCCTTCCACCACTTGCTGGTAGCCAAATCCGGTGCGCGCCTTTCGACTTCGCGAGCGATGGTCTCGGCGGCCAGACGCACCTGGCGGTACGGCCAGTTGGGCTCGATGCGCGCGTAGACGTGAAAGCCCTTGGAGCCAGACGTCTTGGGCCACGCCGTCAAGCCGTAGTCGGCAAGGACGTCGCGTGCCACCAGCGCCACGGCGACGATCTGCGACCACTCGACGCCAGGCATCGGATCGAGGTCGACGCGCAACTCGTCGGGGTGCTCCAGATCGTGGGCCCGTACCGGGTGCGGGTTGAGGTCGATGCACCCGAGGTTCACCGCCCAGGCCAACCCGGCGGCGTCGTGGATGACGGCCTCCTTCGCCGACGTGCCGGAGGCGTACTTCAGCTCGGCGACGTCGACCCAGTCGGGACGCTTCTCGGGAGCCCGCTTCTGGAAGATCGCCTCCTCGGAGATGCCCTTGACGAACCTCTTGAGGATCATCGGGCGGTCCGCCACGCCGCGCAGGGCACCGTCGGCGACGGCGAGGTAGTACTCGATCAGATCGAGCTTCGTCACGCCCGCTCGGCCGTCAAGGCTGGGGAAGACGACCTTGTCGGGATGGGTGACGCGCAGTGTCCGGCCGCCGATGTCCATGGTCAGCGCAGACGCCATGGCATTCATGGTAGTTGTGCGGTACTACCGGTCCCATGTGCGATCGCCGTCACATATTGTGGGGCCATGCCCAACCTCACCGAGCTTCCCCTGCAGGCAGCGGCCAAGTTTCAGCAGTATCTCGAGCGCGGTTCGGCCGAGCTGCACTACGCCAGGAAGATGTTCGAGGCGGGTGCGCTGCGGCTGGAGCCGCCGCAGAACATCGCCGCCATGCTCGCCGACATCAGGCGCTGGGGTGAGTTCGGGATGATCCCGGCGCTCAACGCCCGTCGCCATCCCAACGGTACGGCGATCATCGACGACGACGGCGAGTTGACCTTCAAGGAACTCGACGACGCCGCGAACGCGGTCGCCAACGGATTGCTGGGCCTCGGTGTCAGGGGAGGCGACGGCGTCGCCCTACTGATTCGCAACCACCGCTGGTTCCTCATCGCGCTGTACGGCGCGGCCAAGGTCGGGGTACGGCTGATCCTGCTCAACAGCGAGTTCTCCGGTCCGCAGATCAAGGAGGTGTCCGAACGCGAGGGCGCCAAGCTGATCATCCACGACGACGAGTACACGAAGGCGTGCTCGGCCGCGAACCCGGAGCTGGGCAAGCTTCGCGCCCTGCCCACCAACCCGGACAACGTCGACGCCGCCGCGGCCGCCAACGGCGAGGCCCCGCACGAGAGCTCCGACGAGACGCTGGCCGACTTGATCGCCAGGAGTCGGGCGACGCCGCCTCCGAAGGCCTCGGCGCACTCCAAGATCATCATCCTCACCAGCGGTACGACCGGAACTCCCAAGGGCGCCAACCGCAGCACTCCGCCGTCACTCGCACCCATCGGGGGTGTGCTGTCCCACGTGCCGTTCAAGGCCGGTGAGGTGACGTCGCTTCCGGCGCCGATGTTCCACGCGCTCGGCTTCCTGCACGCCACCATCGCGATGATGCTCGGCAGCACACTGGTGCTGCGCCGCCGGTTCAAGCCGGCCACCGTGCTCGCCGACATCGAGAAGCACCGGGTGACGGCGATGGTCGTCGTTCCGGTGATGCTCTCGCGCATCCTCGACGAGTTGGAGAAGACCAGCCCCAAGCCCAACCTGTCGAGCCTGCGCATCGTCTTCGTGTCGGGTTCGCAGCTCGGCGGCGAGCTCGCCACCCGCGCCCTTAAGGATCTCGGGCCGGTGGTCTACAACCTGTACGGGTCCACGGAGATTGCGTTCGCGACCATCGCCCGGCCCAAGGATCTGTCGATCAACCCCTCCACCGTCGGGCCCGTCGTCAAGGGCGTCAAGGTCAAACTGTTCGACGACAACGGCAACGAGGTGCCCAAGGGCGAGGTGGGCCGCATCTTCGTCGGCAACACGTTCCCGTTCGAGGGCTACACGGGCGGCGGACACAAGGCGATCATCGACGGGCTGATGTCCTCCGGTGACGTCGGCTACTTCGACGAGCACGACCTGCTCTACGTCAGCGGCCGCGACGACGAGATGATCGTGTGCGGCGGCGAGAACGTCTTCCCCGCCGAGGTCGAGGACCTGATCAGCGGGCACCCCGAGGTCGTCGAGGCGACCGCGCTCGGCGTCGAGGACAAGGAGTGGGGCCACCGGCTGCGGGCATTCGTTGTGAAGGCCGACGGCGCCTCGGTCGACGAGGATGCGATCAAGGCCTACGTCAAGGACAACCTCGCCCGCTACAAGGTGCCGCGCGAGGTGATCTTCCTCGACGAGCTGCCGCGCAATCCGACCGGAAAGATCCTCAAGCGCGAGCTCAAGGACATCGAGGTCGAGGGCGCCGAGTAACTTCCCGCCGCGTGTGAATCCTCTGCGGAATCAGACCCATATTTCCGCAGAGGATTCACTACCGGCGTTCGCCGGCTACGACGCCGTCGGCGTGGCGCCGAGCACCCGCTGGATGTCCGGCTTCATCTCCTGGAGCTGTTGACCCCAGTACCCCCAATCGTGGGTGCCGCTGTCGGGGAAGTTGAACACGCCGTTCTTGCCGCCACCCGCAAGATAGTCGTCCTGGAACGTCTTGTTGGTCCGCAGCGTGAAGCTCTCCAGGAACTTGGCGGGCAGGTTGTCGCCGCCCAGATCGCTGGGGGTGCCGTTGCCGCAGTACACCCAGATGCGGGTGTCATTGGCGATCAGTGTGGGCAGGTTGACCATCGGGTCGTTGTACTTCCACGCCGGGTCGGTCTCGGCGGGACCCCACATGTCGTTGGCCTTGTAGCCGCCGGCGTCACCCATCGAGGTGTTGACGAGCCCGGGCCACCAGCCCTCGGACAGGTTCAAGAAGCCCGACAGCGAGGCCGCGTAGGGGAACTGGGCGGGGTGGTGGACGGCCAGCGTGAGCGCCGCGGACCCGGCCATCGATAGCCCGACGGCGGCGCTGCCAGTCGGCTTCACCTGCCGCTGCGAGGACAGGTACGCCGGCAGTTCCTGGGTCAGGAACGTCTCCCACTTGTAGGTCTGGCACCCGTTCTTTCCGCAGGCGGGCTTGTACCAGTCGCTGTAGAAACTGGACTGCCCGCCGACGGGCATGACGACCGAAAGCCCTGAGCCGTAATACCACTCGAAGGCCTGGGTATTGATGTCCCAGCCGTTGAAGTCGTCCTGCGCGCGCAGACCATCAAGTAGGTAGACCGCAGGTGAATTCACCCCGCCGCTCTGGAATTGCACCTTGATGTCGCGGCCCATGCCCGCCGACGGCACCATCAGGTACTCGACGGGAAGGCCGGGCCTGGAGAAGGCGTTCGCCGTGGCGGCGCCGCCGAAGAACCCTACGAGGACGGGCAGCAGCACCGCCATGAAAGCCGTCGTGAACAACCGGCGCACGAAGATCTCCTCATCGTCGACCGTGGGATAACGCACGGACAGGCCCCACGGGCAGGTGGTGACGGACCACCGTCGGATGGGTTGGTCACATCCTCCGGAGTCACCTCGCGTCGTTGCTCAGGCGGGCGGTCCCGACAACGAAACGGTTCCATACTCCCCTGGGAAAGTCATGTGGACCCGGGTCACGTCATCGGGTTTCGCGGAATGCCAGCGCGCCCGCGGTGGTAGTACGAAGCGTGATCATCGACCTTTCTGGCAAGACCGCACTCGTCACCGGCTCCACCCAGGGCATCGGCCTGGCCATCGCGAAGGGCCTCGCCGAGAGCGGCGCCCGCGTGGTGGTCAACGGCCGCACCGCGGCCCGCGTCGAGGAGGCGGTCGCCCAGCTTTGCGGCACCGCCCAGGGCGAGGTGGTGGGCATCGCGGCCGACGTGACCAGTGCCGACGGGGTCGCTGGGCTCCAGGAGAAGCTGCCCGAGGTCGACGTCCTGGTCAACAATCTCGGCATCTTCGGGGCCGCCCCCGCCCGTGAGATCACAGACGACGAGTGGCGTCGCTACTTCGACGTCAACGTGCTCGCCGCGGTGCGGCTCATCCGCACGTACCTGCCCGGCATGGTCGACCGTGGCTGGGGCCGGGCGATCCAGATCGCCAGCGACTCGGCAATCGTCATCCCGGAGGAGATGATTCACTACGGGACGTCGAAGACGGCGCTGCTCGCGGTGTCGCGGGGGTTCGCCAAGGACGCGGCGGGCACCGGGGTCACCGTGAACTCCGTCATCGCCGGGCCCACCCATACTGCCGGGGTCGAGGACTTCGTCTACCAGCTGGTCGACCGGTCGCTGCCGTGGGACGAGGCGCAGCGCGAGTTCATGCGCAAGCATCGCCCTCAGTCGCTGCTGCAACGTCTCATCGAGCCCGACGAGATCGCGGCAATGGTCACCTACCTCAGTTCACCGCTGGCCTCGGCGACGACGGGTGCCGCCGTTCGGGTCGACGGCGGGTACGTGGACTCGATCGTCCCCTAGAATCTGGCCCATCACATCGGCGTGCTGTCATCCGGGGTCGGCGGAGGAGGTTTGGGCCGAGCCGGCGCTGGGTAACGATGTGCCGACGCGCTGCGGTCGCCGCGTCATCTACCAAATCCAAATGTACGGAAAGACGCGGTGAGCGATGAGGCGCGAAGTCGGGGCGCAGCTACAGGTCGAGGTCTTCGACGAAACCACTCTCGAGTTCCAGATCGCGGTCGCGCCGCAACCGGGTGCCGAGGTGACCGAGTCGCTGTCATTCACGTTGAACGGCAACGAGATCGAGCCGATGGAGCTGGTCGGCCAGCACGGCACCCGCATCCACAAGTTCGATGCGGGCAAGGGCACCGTGCTGGCCAACTATTCGGCGACCATCATCGGCCAGGCCGACCCGGCGCCGATCACCGAGATCGACCTGTCGACCTACTTGCGGCCCAGCCGCTACGCCGAGGCTGACAAGTTCTACGGTTTCGCCGCAACGGAATTCGGTGAGTTCGCCAAGTCGGTGACGCTGCTGGAGAAGGTGTCGTCCTGGGTCGGCACGCGGTTGCAGTACGTACCCGGCTCCAGCGACCCGATCGACGGCGCCGCCGACACGGTGCTGGCCGGCCAGGGCGTGTGCCGCGACTACGCTCACCTGGTGGTGGCGCTGCTGCGCGCGCTGAACGTGCCTGCGCGGCTGGTCGCGGTCTACGCACCCGGCTGCTATCCGATGGACTTCCACGCCGTCGCCGAGGCGTACGTCGACGGGCTGTGGCGGGTCGTCGACGCGACGTGCCTGGCGCCACGGCAGTCGATGGTGCGCATCGCCACCGGCCGCGACGCCGCCGACACCGCTTTCCTCGACAATCACGGCGGTGGCATCAACCTCACCAGCATGAACGTCACGGCCTGGGTCGAGGGAATGCTGCCCGTCGACGACGTCAAGGACCTCGTCTCGCTCGGCTAGTACTCGATGGCCTCGATCAGCGGGCCCGGCTCGTCCATCAACGCCCAGAAGCGGTCTCGGATGGCGACGGTCATCGGTCCCGGAGCGCCGTCGCCGATGGCCTCGCCGTCGAGGGAGTTGATGGGGGTGACGCCACCCGCGGTGGTGACGGCCATCAGCTCGTCGGCGTCGTAGAGCTCGCGGCTGCTGACGTCGCGCAGCGTGGCCTCGATGCCCATCTGGTCGGCGAGTTCGAACACCGTCTTGCGGGTGATGCCCGGCAACGCATTTCGCGATGGCGAGGCCAGCTTGCCGTCCTTGACGATGCATACGTTGAAGCCTGGTCCCTCGGCGACGCAGTTGTCGGAGTCCAGCAGGATCGCGGTGCGGGCGCCGCGGTCCTTGGCCTCGAAGCTGGCCGCGGTCAGGTCACCCCACTGATAGTTCTTGATGGTGGGGTCGACGGTGTTGCGCCCCGCGCGGCGGACGTGGCGCGGCACGATCGCGGTGGTGCCGAAGATCTGCTCGGCCGGCGGGAAGGCCCACAGGTACGGGATGGCGTAGATGTACACCTGGTGGGTGAGCTTGTTGAGATCCTTCTCGCCCTTGCGCTTTCCGTAACCCCGGGTGACGGTCAGGTTGACGAAGGATTCGCGAAGCTGCGACATCGAGATGCACTTCTTGGTGATCCGGGCCAGTTCGTCCTTGCTCATGCCCGCGTCCAGTCGCAGCTTGGCGGCGCCGTCGAGGAGACGGTCGAGGTGGTCGCCGAGCCGGAACACGTTGCCGTGCCACACGTGTGCGACGGTGTAGGTCAGGTCGGAGTGTCCGAAACCGGTGTCGAAGATGGAGATCCGGGCCTCTTCGGCCGGCAAGTATTCCCCCTCGATCCACGCCACGCCGCCGGCGAAGGGGCTCGAAGTGTCGAGTTCGTAGTCGCTGTACTGGATCACCGAGCCGACGGGGGTGTCCTCGCGGATCGCACCGGGCTCGACGGCGACCAGGTTGCTACTGAGGCTGGTGGTGACGGTCATGGTACGTAATTCCTTTGCTGATACGGGTTTTCAGGACGAATGGGTCTTGGCGTAGTCCGGTCCGGCTTCACCGGTGGCCAGCCGCTTGCGCAATCCGGTGAGTGCCCAGATCGCGGCCAGCACCAGCAGCCCCGCGAACACGTAGCCGTTGCCGGCGAACTGCGGCAGGAAGATAAGCGCGGCACACACCAGGAAGAAGGCGACGAGAGCCACCACGGCGATCGGGATGCGGGCCTTGCCGAGGTCGAACGTTCCCGGCTCGCGGGCTGGGATGGTGCCGCGCCGGCTGGCGATCAACACGGCGATGGTTTGCAGGAAGTACATGGCGCAGACCGCCAGTGACGAGAGGCCGAGGATCAGGAAGAACGCCTTCTCGCTGACGAGTGCCGACAGCAGCAGGATGGTCGAGATCGCGAAGAGGCCGAGCACGGCGTAGGTAGGCGTGCGGTTCGACGAGGACACGTGCCGCCAGACGTGGGAGAACGGCAGCATGTTGTCGCGGGCCATCGAGTAGGTCAGGCGAGTCGCCACCAGAATGTTGGCCAAGATGCAGGCCATCACGTTGGTCAGGGCGACGGCGACGACGATCTTGCTGATCACCGGGCCGGCCTGCTGGGTGATGATCTCTTCGATCGGGGCGGCAGAGGCGGCCTGGACGGCGTCGGCGTCCTTGATCGCCAGCACGTAGACGACGTACATGCCGAACTCGATGACGATCGAGGCGGTCAGCGCGTAGAACATCGTGCGCGGGATGACATGGCGGGCGTTGACGGTCTCCTCGGCGATGTCCGCGCTGGCCTCCACACCGATCAGGCCGAAGAACGGGCCGAGGGAGGCGGCCAGCCAGGCCAGGACGTAGGGGCTGCTGCCGTCGGAGGTGCCGCCGGTGAAGAGCACCGAGATGGACTGGTGGTTGTCCGGTGAGGAGAAGGCGATGATGGCGACGAGGATCGTGGCGCCGACGGTGATGACGAACTCCAGGCTCACGCCGATGTTGTTGACCATCGTCGCGAACCGCACGCCGTAGAGGTTGATGAGCATGCACACGGCCATCACGCCGATGGCGACCAGGATCTGGGCGGTCTGGCTCATGTTCCAGCCGAAGAGGCTGCCGAGGTAGCCCGAGAGGATGAACCCGACGCCCGTCATGCCGCAGATCCATCCGGCGAGCGCCAGCACGCCCGTGAACCACGCCATCGTCGAGCCGACGAGGCGGCTGGTCCACTGGTATGAGTAGCCGGCCAGCGGGATCTTGGCCGTCAGATCGGCGGCGATCAGCGTCCAGACGATGAACACCGCGGCGGCGAGCAGCAGCGTCCAGACGAACGGGCCGCCCGCGGTGAAGTACCCCGCGCCGAAGCCGGTGAACACCGCGGTGGTGGCGCTGATGGTGGCGAACCCGATGGCGAACGACGCGAGCCGGCCGACCGAGCGGTCGAGTTTCTGGCTATACCCGAACTGGGCGAGCTTGGCGTCTTCGTCGTTGGCTGGTGGGGTGATGGGGGAGGCGGTGTCGGTCATCGAGTGCTCCAGGGATGGGTGAGGGAGAAGCCACGACCTCGTAGTCGAATGGTTCGAGACAACCCCACGTGGGAGTACTGGCGGAAGTTCCGAATTCTGATCTACTGATAACCGTTGGTTATGAGTGACTGCGGTTATCAGCTGTACGTCGCCGGCCGCTCCATCGACTGCCCCTCGTCGAAGCTCCACTCGTCGCGCACCTGGCGGATCAGCGCGGCTGCGTCCTCGCCCAGCCGGGCTGGATGCCACGCCAGCGCGGTGTAGCTGTGCCGACGGTCGACGATGGGTACGTACACGATGCCCTGCCGGTTGTAGAGCCGGGCGATGGACTCACTGGTGAAGCTGATTCCGAGGCCGCGGGCGATCGTCGTGGTCTCCTCTTCGTAGGTGGCGGCGATCGCGGCGATCGTCGGCGGGATGCCGTCGCGCGCATCCATCGCCATCCAGTAGTCCCGCCACCGGCCGGCGGTGCCCGGCGCGACGACGATCGGATCGTCGAGCAACTCGGCGATCCTGACCTCGCTGCGGTGGGCGAGCCGGTGATCCCTCGGCAGACAGGTCACCCACGTCTCGGAGTCCAGGATCAGCATCCGGTGCTCGGGCAGGTCCACGGGGGGCCTGATCAGAGCCACCTCGGTGGAGCCGTCGGCCAGCCCGGCCGTCGGATCGGAGAAGTCGAATTCCTTGGACTCGACGCTGATCTCGGGGTAAGCCGCCTCGAAGTGCCGGACCAGGCGGAACAGCACGTCGGCCCCGGTGCCGATGAGGTAGCCCAGCCGGATGCGCCGGTTGCGCCGGACCATCGACGCCAGGTCGTCGACCGCCGCGTCGACCGAGCGCAGGGCCTCCCGGACCGTCGGAAGCCAGGCCGCCCCCAGCTCGGTCAGCGCCACCTCGCGCGTGTTGCGGCGGAACAGGGTGACGCCGGTCTGGTGCTCGAGCTGCTTGATCGCCGTCGACAGCGCGGGCTGGGTGATGAACAGCCGCTCTGAAGCGCGTCGATAATTCAGTTCCTCGCCGAGCGCGACGAAGTACCGCAGCTGGCGAAGCGTGACGTCGGCGCTCACCCGCACCAGGGTGTCATGGCGTTACGGATCGCGCGGCAGTCCGAGCAGCCGTTCGGCGATGATGTTGAGCTGCACCTCGGAAGTGCCGCCGTAGATCGTGGTGGCTCGGCCGGCCAGCAGGTACTCAGCCCACTTGCCCGACAACTCGCCCTGGTCGCCGATCGCGCCGTCGGTGCCGAACGACGACACCCCGAACTCGGCGTAGCCCTGGCCGGTCTTCATCGACAGCAGCTTGCTGATCGCGGCCGCGGGCATCGGGTCACCGCCGGCCAGGGTCAGCAGCGTGGAGCGCATGTTGAGCAGCTTGGCGGCGTGGCCCTCGGCGATCAGCCGGCCCGCCTCGTTCTGCTCGATCTGGTCGAAGTGCCCGTCGGCGAGGAACTGGACGAATTGTTCGAGACTGGCCAGGAACGGCGGTTCGCTGCTGCCGATGGATACCCGCTCGTTGGTCAGCGTGTTGCGGCTGACCTCCCAGCCGCGGTCCACCTCACCGAGTACGAGGTCGTCGGGCACGAACACGTCGTCGATGAAGACCGTGTTGAACATCGCATTGCCGGTGAGCTCGCGTAGCGGCTTGACCTCGACGCCCGCACTCTCCATGTCGAGCAGGAAGTAGGTGATGCCGTTGTGCTTCGGCGCGCTCGGGTTGGTCCGGGCGAGCAGCGCACCCCACTTGGAGAACTGCGCGCCGGTGGTCCAGATCTTCTGACCGGTGATGCGCCAGCCGCCGTCGACCTTGGTGGCCTTGGTCGTCAGGCTGGCGAGGTCGGAGCCCGCGCCGGGTTCGGAGAACAGCTGGCACCAGATCATCTCGCCGCGGAACGTCGGCGGCAGGAAGCGCTGCTGCTGGGCATCGGTGCCGTAGGCGACGATCGAAGGGATGATCCATGCCGCGATGCCCATCTGCGGACGTTTGACCTGTCCGCTGGAGAACTCCTGGGCGATGATGATCTGCTCGATGGGCTGCGCGGCCCGGCCCCACGGCTTGGGCAGGTGCGGCTGCACCCACCCGCCCTCGGCGATGGCGGTGTTGCGTTCTTCGCGTGGAATCGCCTTCAGCGCAGCCACTTCCGCGCGGATTTCCTCGCGCAGCTTCTCGGTGTCGGGGTCGAGGTCGATGTCGATCGAGCGCATGCCGGTGGTCGTCGCGAGCGTGATCACCTGCTGCGGGTAGTCCGCGGCGCGACCGAAGCAGGCGGCGAGCACGATTGCGCGCCGGTAGTAGACGTTCGTGTCGTGCTCCCAGGTGAAGCCGATCCCGCCGTGCACCTGGATGCAGTCCTGGGCCCCGTGCTGGGCGGCGACCGGGGCGAGGGTGGCCGCCACGGCCGCGGCGAACTCGAAGTTCGAGTCGGTCTTGCCGGCCCGCACTTCGTCTATCGCCCGCGCGGCATCCCAGACGGCACTGGTGGCGCGCTCGGTCTCGGCGATCATGTTGGCGCACTTGTGCTTGATGGCCTGGAACTGTCCGATGGGGCGGCCGAACTGCTCGCGGATCTTGGCGTACTCCGCGGCGGTGTCGGTGGCCCACCGGGCGACGCCGACGCACTCGGCCGACAGCAGTGTCGACATCAGCGCACGGGCCAGCGGGCGGCCGAGGTTGGACAGCACGCGGTCGTCGGCGACCTCCACGGCATTGGCGCGCACGTGGGCCAGCGGGCGCAGCGGGTCCACGCTCTTGACGGGTTCGATCTCGACCTGGTCGGCGTCGAGCACCACCCATTCCTCACTGCCGTCGATGGACACGGGCAGCACCAGCAACGAAGCCTGGGCGGCGGCGGGGACGCCGCGAACCTCGCCGCGGATCACCAGGCCGCCGCCCTGGCGGGTGGCCGTCAGCCCGGAGTCGATGGCGTAGGCGCCGATGGTCTCACCGGAGGCGAGGCCCTCGAGCAGTTTGTCCTGCGGATCGTTCGCCGAGATCAGCGCGCTGGCTATCGCCGAGGGAACGAACGGGCCTGGCACGGCGCCGTAGCCGAATTCGGCAAGCACGATGGCCAGTTCGAGGATCCCGAAGCCCTGACCGCCGACGTCCTCCGACAGGTGCACGCCCGGCAGCCCCTGCTCGGCGGCGGCCTTCCAGTAACCGGGCGGGTTGGCGATCGGGGTCTCGAGCGCTTCGTGCAGGACCTCGGACGGTGCGACGCGCCTCACCAGGTCCCGGACGGAGTCGGCTAGGTCGTTGTGTTCGGAAAGGATCGCGATGGGCATGCGTGCCTCCTTTGAGGGCAACCTCTAATCAACCGGTGGGTTGGGACCGAGGGTACCCGGCGCCTCACTGGGACCTGATGGTGACCTCGGTCACCAGGTTCACCAAGTCCCGTCCATCGCGCAGCCGGCGGCAGTTGTCGACCCCCACCTCGAGGTACCGGCGCATGGTGTCGGCGGTGTACCAGGTGACGTGAGGCGTGACGACGACGTTGTCCAGTGTCAGTAGGGGGTTGTCCGGCGGCGTCGGCTCGACCGCGAAGACGTCGAGGCCGGCAGCGGCCAACCGGCCCGCGCGCAGGGCCTCGACGAGAGCCGCCTCGTCGACGATCGGCCCGCGTGAGGTGTTGACCAGCACCGCATCGGACTTCATCGCGGCCAGTCGCTCGGCGTTCAGCAGGGCCGAGGTGTGCTCGGTCAGCGGCAGGTGCAAAGAGACGATGTCGCACTCGGCAAGCATCTCGTCGAGAGGACGCCAGCCTGGGGTGCCGTCGTCGCGGGTGCTGGTGTGCAGGACGCGGGCGCCCATCGCGGCCACGATCGTCTCGACCCGCTTGGCGACGTTGCCGTAGCCAATCAGCCCGACGGTGCAGCTGCCGACGTCGCGGACGGTCTCGCCGAGCGTCGGGTCCGACGGCCAGCCGCGGCCTTCCCTGGTGGCGGCGTCCAGGGCCGGCAATCGACGCAGCGCGGCCAGCATCAGCAGCACCGTGCCCTCGGCCACCGACGGGGCGTTGGCGCCCGGCATGTTGGCCACCCCGATGCCCAGCCGCGTCGCGGCGGCCACGTCGATGGTGTTGACGCCCGCGCCCAGCTTGTGCACCAGGCGGCACCGGGTCGCGCGCTGCAGATCATCGCCCGACAGCGGACGCAGGACGTGCCAGATGACGTCGGCCTGCGGCAGCTCGCGCTGGAAGGTGGCGTCGTCGTCCTCCGCGCAGTAGTGGACGTCGAGCCAATCCGATTGGGGCGCTAGGAATTCGCGTACCTTGTCGCCCGGGGTGAAGTGGGCCAGTACGCGCACCGTCACCGCTTCTCCTCTCGCCGAGTGGGGACTTCGGCCACGCCGGGGTGGGTCACCGCCAGCGCTTCGCCACCCACTTGGCGATGGTATCGGCCTGCTCGCTGCGGGCGCCGGGCGTGGTGAAGTAGTGGTCGGTGTCCATGGAACAGAGGGTCTTGTCTTCACTGGCCAGCGCGTCGTGAATGCGCTGGGCGTCGGACGGGAAGACGCCGGTGTCCTGATCGGCGTTTATCACCAGCGCCGGGCAGCCGATGCGCGCCAGGTGGGGTTCGGCGCCGGTCTGGGCAGTCCGCAGGCTCCACATGCCCATCCAGTTGCGCAGCGTGCACGCCGCGGCGATGCCACGGGCGGACCGGTTGGCCCGCATCGGCTCACCGGCGTAGCAGGAGTTGGGCGGGCGGTTGGTTGGCTCGATCGTCGGATCGACCATGCGGGGATCCGCCCAGGTGCGCAGCACGGTGAACGGGCGGTCCGAGAATCCGGCTGCGCGAACGTGTTTCAGCTCGGCGGCGACCCAGTCGGTGATGGCGTGGTTACGGGCGATCTGCGCGGCGCGGTAGCGCTGCACGAAGTCCTGGGAGAACGGTGGGCCGTTGTCTTGGTCGAAGAGATCCAGGCTTGGGTCGGAGGCAATGGGATCGTTCTCGTCGATCACGGCCGCGTCCATCCAGGCAGTCAGCACCTCGGGCCGACCGGGGTGCGCCGCGCTGGCGACGTAACCGTCGGCGGGCAGTAGGTCGCCGAGGCCGGCGGCCGGGCGCATGCCGTCCAGGGGCCGTACGTGCGGGTCGACGGCCTGGGCCTGGTAGGCGGCCATCAGTGAACCGCCGCCCGAATTCCCCAGCAGCACGATGGTTTCCACGTGCTGTACCTCGCGCAGCCACCGCACCCCGACGCCGATGTCGACCAGGGCGTGGTCCAGCAGGAAGCTGCTCTCGAAACCGCGGAAGCGAGTGTTCCAGCCGAGGAAGCCGATCCCCCGGGTCGCCAGGTAGTCGGCGAGGTAGTGCTCGGAGAAGTCGATTTGATAGTGGGCGGCGATCATCGCCACCTTCGGTTTGCGGCCCACGCCCCGGTAGTAGATGCCCTGGCAGGGGTGCCCGCCAGAACCGGCACGCCGCGCGGTGGGGGAGTCCAGGCCGATGAATTCGCGGGTGACGCCCGGCGTGTGCGCCGCGGCCGCGTTCCTGGTCATGTCGGCGCCGTCTCGCGGTGGTAGACGGTCCGATAGAACACCCCGGCGAGGGTGGCGATGCAGGCGTCGTCGTCGACCGGCGCCGCGCCGTCACGGCCGCTGAGTTGCACGTAGCAGAACTGATTGAGCATCGACACCAGGGCCACTGCCACCAGGTGCGGATCGTCACCGGCCGAGAAGCCCTCGCGCTGAGCCTGTTTCACCATCGAGGTGACCAGAGCGATCGGCAACTCGCAGATCTCGGCCCAGTAGCGGGCGAAGTCGTCGTTGACCATGGCGAGCTGCGAGACGCCGATCATCTCGGCGAGCCGGTGCCGGTAGGTGTGCCAGTGCGCAGCAACCGCACGGTGTGCCCGTTCGCGGTTGGTGAGGTCGGGTTCCCCGGCTGCCCTGACGCGTTCCCTCGCCTCGTCGCGGAAGCGCACCGCCCACTGCCGCAGCATCGCCTCCTTGGAGTCGTAGTAGTTGTAGAACGAAGCGGTCGACCGGCCTGCCTCGGCGGCGATGTCCGCGATGGTGGTTGCCAGTATTCCCTTGCGCGCGATGACGACTCGCGCTGCGGCATCGATGGCGGCTTGCGTCTGTCTGCCGCGAATCGTGGGGAGTTCCTCGCGCGGGGCAACGGTCACTGGCGACCTCTCTGCAGATCCTGGCTCAGAACTGAATCTGATGTTAGATTCAGATTCGCACTTTGACCAGACGGAGTCGCATCATGATCAAGCCCGCGAACCGCAACGCCGAATTCGACCTGGGCGGCATCAATCACGTTGCCCTGGTGTGTGCCGACATGGCGAAGACCGTCGAGTTCTACAGCGGCATCCTCGGCATGCCGCTGGTCAAGTCGCTCGACCTGCCGGGCGGCATGGGGCAGCACTTCTTCTTCGACGCCGGCAATGGAGACTGCGTGGCGTTCTTCTGGTTCGCCGAGGCACCCGACGGCGTGCCGGGCATCTCGGCTCCTGCGGCCATTCCCGGCATCGGTGAGATCGTCAGCGCCGTCGGCTCGCTCAACCACCTGGCGTTCCACGTCCCCGCGGACGAGTTCGACGAGTACCGGCGGCGGCTGAAGGACAAGGGTGTTCGCGTCGGTCCAGTGCTCAACCACGACGAGAGTCCCGGCCAGGTGTCGGCCACCCTGCATCCTGGCGTCTACGTCCGTTCGTTCTACTTCCAGGATCCCGACGGCATCACCCTCGAGTTCGCCTGTTGGACCAAGGAATTCACGGTGGAGGGCGCGGTGACCGAGCCCAAGACCGATGCCGACCGCCGGCCGCCGGCCGTCACGGCCGGACGCTAAGTGCGGTCCAGGTCGCGGACTGCCAGTGCATCGACGATGCGGGTGATTCGGTCGACGAGGTGGTCCGGGGTCATCTCGACGTCACCGGCGACCCAGGCCGCGATGGTCTGTCCGACGCCTCCGACGACGAAGTGAGCCAGCGCCTTGACCTCGTCGTTGCGGGGGACTCGGTAGGCGGTCGTCACGTGCTCGCCGGACAGCAGCGCGAACACGCCGCCCAGCTCGGCGCGCTTGCGTGCCAGCACGGGGTGGGACAGCTGCGCGTCGAAGAGTAGCCGGCCCACCCTGGCGTCGTCGGTGATGACGCGCACGAGGTTGGCGATGCCCGCTCGGTTCTGCTCCTCCCGCGGCGCCGCGGCCACGGCGGCCTGAGTGGTCGCGGCGATGTCGGCGATGACCCAGTCGAAGACCGCGGCGACCAGCTGGTCCTTGTCGGTGAAGCTCTCGTAGAAGTACCTCGCCGTGACGCCGGCCTCACCGCAGATGGCGCGCACGGTTAGCTCGGCGGGGTGAGCGGCTCCACCGAGGAGTTCTAGGCCGGCCTCCAGAAGCCGGCGTCTGCGGTCGGCGATGCGCTCGCTCGCCTGCACGCCGCCGTACGGCCGCACCTTGCCCATGCTCCGATCTTGACACCCGTCAGGCGCCGGTGCAATATCTGGAAACACGTGTTATCAGATTTGCGGAACGGGGAGTGCGCAGTGGCCGCCAGTGACAGCGTCGTCGAGCGTCCGGTGAGCGCACCGGCCCGATCCCCTCGGCGTCGGGGCCCGGCCATCGCCGACGGGCTGCTCGGCATCGGACTCCTGCTCGGTCCGGCCAACGTGATCATGCAGCTGGCCAGGCCTGGCGTCGGCTATGGCGTCATGGAGAGCCGCGTCGAGAGCGGGCGGGTCGACCTGCACCCGATCAAACGGGCCCGCACCACGTTCACCTACCTGGCCGTGGCGAGCCGCGGCACCGAGGAGCAGAAGGTCGCCTTCCGTCGAGCGGTGAATCGGGCTCACGCCCAGGTGTTCTCCACCGACGCGAGCCCGGTGAAGTACAACGCGTTCGACCAGGATCTGCAGCTGTGGGTCGCCGCGTGTCTCTACAAGGGCGCAGTCGACTCCTACCGCACGTTCGTCGGGGAGATGGACGAGCGGACCGCCGACCAGCACTACGCCGAGAGCAGCACCCTGGGCACCACGTTGCAGGTACCCGCCGAGATGTGGCCGCCGACCCGGGCCGCCTTCGACGCGTACTGGCAGGAACAGCTCGCCAAGGTGCACATCGACGACGCCGTGCGCGAATATCTGTATCCCATCGCGACGAGCCGGCTCCGCGGCGTGAAACTGCCAGGCCCGCTTCGGCAGTGGAACGAGGACCTCGCCCTGCTGATCACCACCGGGTTCCTGCCCCAGCGCTTCCGCGACGAGATGCGGTTGCCGTGGGACGAGAGCCGGCAGCGCCGCTTCGACCGGTTGACGGCGGTGTTGCGGATCGTCACCCGCACCTCACCGAGGGTCGTCCGGGAGTTCCCGTTCAACGCCCTGCTCGTCGACCTGGACTGGCGCATCAGGACCGGCCGCCCTCTGGTGTGAGCCGGCGTAGGGTCGGCGGAGTGCGTACTGACGACGATTCCTGGGACATCACCACCAGCGTTGGATCGACCGCGTTGTTCGTCGCGGCGGCAAGGGCATTGGAGGCGCAACGGCCCGAGCCGCTGGCCCTGGACCCCTACGCCGAGATCTTCTGCCGCGCGGTCGGCGGCGAGTGGTCCGACCTGCTCGACGGCAAGGCGTCGGGCAGCCACGGCCGACAGCTGCTCGAGACGGACTTCGGTGGCCACTTCGTCTCCTTCCAGGGTGCGCGCACCCGGTACTTCGACGCGTACTTCGCCGACGCCGTGGCCGCGGGGGTGCGCCAGATCGTGATCGTCGCGGCGGGCCTGGACTCGCGGGCCTACCGGCTGCCGTGGCTGGACGCGACGGTGATCTTCGAGATCGACCAGCCAAGGGTCCTCGAGTTCAAGCGTGACGTGATGGCCGACCTGGGCGATTCACCGCGGGCCGATCGTCGGGAAGTGGCCGTGGATCTGCGGGAGGATTGGTCGCAGGCATTGCGGGACAACGGTTTCGACCCATCCATGCCAACGGCGTGGATTGCCGAGGGCTTGCTGATCTATCTGCCCGCGGCTGCTCAGGAACAGCTCTTCGTCGGCATCGACGCGCTGTCCAGTCCGGGCAGCCGGATCGCCGTCGAGGAGGGCAGGCCGATGCCGTCGCAGGTCTTCGAGGCCAAGCGGCAGGAGGAGCGCGATTCGGATCGGGCGGGCAGCTTCTTCACCCTGATCTACAACGAGCAGGTGGCACCGGCTGCCGAGTGGTTCGGCTCGCGCGGGTGGAATGCCACCCCGACCAGGCTGACCGACTACCTGAACGGGGTCGGTCGGCCCATTCCGGCCGACGATCCCGAGTCGGGTCCGATGGCGGACGCGAACAGTCTGGTCACCGCCGTCAAACGAGGATGACGCGGTCGTAGAGGCCGTGTACCGTCGGGAGAGGTTGAGATTCCAGCCCCGCCCACGGCGGCATCTCCCCGCGGTTCGTTCCGACGGTGGTGCCGGCGACGCCTCGACGAGGTTCAGGTAGACGATTTGGTCCGGTTGGTGACGAAAGACGCTGCATTCGACGTGCTTGCCGCGCGCGCTGAGCTCGCCGAGCAGGCACTGGATCTGTCCAGTTCGTTGAATCTCCGCCGGACCGCGCTGCGATTGCTGGTGCTGGTCTGCCCCCGGTTGGCCGAGTGGGCCACGCTGGTCATGCCGGACAGCACCAGTGGCGGGCTGACCTTCTTCGGCGGTGAAGACGCCACCTTCAGCGCCACCGTCTCGCGCAGTGCGACCGGCGGCACGGCGCTCGACCGCGTGCTGCGCAGCGGCCGAACCGATCGCCTGCACGTTGCCCCGGGTACCGGCTCGGCCAGCGTGCTACCCGCCATGATCCCGCATCCCAGAATGAGTGCCGAAGCCGCGCAACGCAATCCAAGCGAAGTGCTGGCGCTTCCGCTCAACGCCCGCGGTGCCACCCTCGGCGTCCTGGTCCTCATCCGCGACGGCGGTCAGGGGTTCGACGACGGCGAGGTCGGCTTCGCCGAGCACATCGCCGCACGCGCCGCGCTGGCCTTGGACTCCGCTCGGCTCTACGAGGAACGCGCACTCATCGCATCGGAGGTGTCGCACCGGATACGGCCGCTCGTCCTGCCCGAGATCGACGGCGTTCAGCTGGCCGCGCGGTACCGGCCCGCGGCCGAGCACTTCGACGTCGGCGGTGACTTCTACGACGTTCATGGTGCGGTCGACGACTGGGTGATCTCGCTGGGGGACGTCGCGGGTAAGGGAGTCGAGGCGGCCGTACTGACCGACCGGACCCGGCAGAGCATCCGCACGGCGGCGCACTTCGATCGCCGGCCCGCCGCACTGCTCGGTGCGCTCAACACCGTGCTGCATACGACGGTGTCGCACCGATTCGTCACCGTCGTCTGCGCTCGTCTGCGCCCTGGGCCCGACCACGTCGACGTCGAGCTGGCCGTGGCCGGACATCCACCCCCAATAGTGTTGCGCGCCAATGGTTCGATCTGTCAGATCGATGCCACGGGCCTAGCGGTCGGGTTGACGGCCGAGGCGCGGTACGAGTCGGTGTCCTTCCGTCTGGAAGAGGGTGACTCCATGCTGATGTTCACCGACGGGATCGACGAGGCACACGCCGAGTCCGGCTTCTACGGCCTGGACCGTTTGATGGCCCTGTTGCCGCCCTACGCCGGTGCGGCGCCAGAGGTGATCTGCGAAGCCGTCGAACGCGACGTGGTCGAGTATCTCGACGGTCGTCCGCACGACGACATTGCGTTGCTCGCCGTCACCTGCGGTAACTGACGTTGCCGCAGAACGATCTTCAGCGGTACGAGGCGGCGCTGGCGGCCGGGGACCGTGCGGCCGCCAGAAGGCTCGTCGAACGGCTGCTGGAGGCGGGCGTCGCGCCGGCCGAGGTCTTGACCGACGTCATCGCCGCCGCGCAGCGCACCGTCGGAATCCGTTGGCAGACCGGGGAATGGACCGTCGCCGAGGAGCACGCCGCGACGGCTCTCTCGGTGTCCTCGGTCAAGGTGGTCATGCAATACGTTCGCCGCACCCCGGTCACCAGGGGGCGGGTGCTGATCGCCTGCGCCGAGCGGGAATGGCATGCGTTGCCGGGCATGATCATCGAGTGTGCACTGCGCGCCGACGGCTGGGAGACCACCCAGCTCGGCGCTTCGACCACACCCATGCGCTTCAACCAGTACCTGCAGGACATCGGACCCGACGTGGTCGCGGTGAGCTGTTCGATGCTCGGCGCGTTGGCGACCACCAGACGGTTCATCGAGGCGAGCACCGCGGCTGGCGTTCCGGTGGTCGTCGGTGGGGCGGCCTTCGGGTGGGACGACCGCCGCGCGTCGGCGCTGGGTGCGACGGCTTGGGCTCGGGACGCCCGCGGTGCCGTGGCCGCCATGCGCGGCCTGCCCGCGGTCGTCGCGCCCGTGCCGAAGCTTCCCGGGGGGCCGTCCGGTGAGCAGGCCGCACTCGAACTCGAGCACCGCAATCTCGTCGCGGAACTGCATGCGCGCTGGTCGCCTGCCGCGGCGGCGGACGTGGATGACGCGCTGCACCAGATCCTGCACGCGGTATCGGCGGCGCTACTGACCGGCGATCCGCGCCCCATCTCGCACACCGTGGCGTGGATCGAGGAATTCGCGGGGCTACGCGGAATCGCTGCTGCCGAGGTGCGTGAGCTGGGGACGCTGGTCGCGGCCGTGCTGCGCGACTACCCGCAGGCGCGGGAGTTGGTCGATCTGCACTTCGCGGGCGGCTTGACCACCGACTAGGAGGGCGTCAGCCCGAACAGCTGGGCGGCGTTGTCGTGCAGCACGCCGCGCAGCCAAGCGTCGTCGACGCCGTCCTGCTCGGTCAGCACCCGGATCGCCTCGAGGTACCGGTACGGGATGTTGGGAAAGTCGCTGCCGAACAGAATGCGGTCGCCCAGCTCGACGAGGCGGGGGCGATCGGCAGCTGGAAACGGCATCGTCTCCTCGACGAACGGCGTGAAGGCCATCGTGGTGTCGAGGCGCACCTCGGGGTAGGCCTCGCACAGCTCCAGGAAGTCGCCGTACTCGGGCATGCCCATGTGTGCCACGATCAACCGCAACCGGGGATACCTGGCCAGTACTGCGCGGATTGGCTCGGGGCCGGTGTGCTTGCCGGGCTGCGGTCCCGAGCCGCAGTGGATGACCACGGGCGTGCCGGCGTCCTGCAGCACGCCCCACACGCCGTCGAGCAGCGGATCGTTCGGATCGTAGGCGCCGACCTGAACGTGTGCCTTGAACACCCGGGTGCCGCGAGCGATCGCGGCGCCGACGTAGGCATCCGCGCCAGGCTCGGGGAAGAACGTCGAGGTTGCGAGGCAGTCCGGCGTCTCGGCGGCGAACTGGGCGGCCCACTGATTCAGCCACTCGGCCATCAGGGGCTTGTGCGGGTAGATCAGGGAGGTGAACGCGCGCACCCCGAAACCGCGCAACGTGGCCACGCGGTCGGCTTCGCCGGATCGGTAGGTGATCGGCCATGTCCGGCCCACCAGCGGACCTGCGGCGTCGAAGTATTGCCAGACCTTGTCCATGACGGACTTGGGCATGAAGTGCGTGTGCACGTCCACGATCCCAGGCAGTTCCAACGCGTTCCACATGGCACGTACGGCCGTCGCCTCGTCCGTCATCAGACAGGATGGTATTCATGTGGAATCCCGACGTGTACCTGGCCTTCGCAGACCATCGCGGTCGTCCGTTCTACGACCTGCTGTCGCGGGTGGGTGCGGACTCGCCCCGTCGCGTGGTCGACCTCGGGTGTGGGCCGGGAAATCTGACCGCGACCCTGTCCGACCGATGGCCGGACGCAGTCATCGAGGCGGTGGACAGCTCCCAGGAGATGGTGGACGCGGCGCGCGGCCGCGGCATCGACGCGACGCTGGGGGACCTCGAGTCGTGGCGACCGGCGCCGGACACCGACGTCGTGCTCAGCAACGCGGCGCTGCAATGGGTGCCCAGCCATCGCGAACTGCTGGCCCAGTGGGCGGCGGAGCTTCCCGCCGGCGCCTGGCTCGCGTTCCAGGTGCCCGGCAACTTCGACGCGCCGTCGCACGCGGCGGTGCGCGAGCTGGCCAGCAGCCCGAAGTGGGTCGATGCCTTGCGCGACATCCCGTTTCGGGTGGGTAAGGTGGTCGACTCGGCGGCCGAGTATGCCGGCCTGCTGGCCGACGCGGGGTGCACCGTCGACACCTGGGAGACCATCTACGTCCACGAGCTCACCGGTGAACATCCCGTGCTGGACTGGATCACCGGCACGGCGTTGACCCCGGTGAAGGACGCGTTGGACGAGGCAGACTGGGAGCGGTTTCGCCGGGAGTTGATCCCGATGCTCGACGAACGCTATCCCGCCCGGCCGGACGGCCGGACGTTCTTCCCGTTCCGCCGGATCTTCGTCGTCGCGCGGATCGGCTAGGACATCACTTGGGCAGCAACGGTTTCAGTGCGTCGCCGATCGCGGCGACGGCACCCGGCACATAGCTGGGCATGTTGAACACGACGCCATCGACGCCGGCATCGAACACCCTCGTCTTGATCTGGTCGGCGATCGACTCGGGGGTGCCGATCACGGCGCGCTGGCGCCGGTCCTCGGGTAGCTGATCGAGGTTTGCGTTCTCGTCGACGATCACCGAGATGAGCGTGCTGGTGGCCAAGGTGGCGGGGTCGCGGTCGATCTTCTCGCAGTTGTCCTTGACGACCTGGATCTTGCGGGGCAGTTCGTCGAAGCCGGCGATGATGTTGAGGTGGTCGAAGTGCCTGGCCGCCAACGGAATCGTCTTCTTCTCGCCGCTTCCGCCGATCATCAGGGGGATGTGGTCGCGGAAGCGGGGCTCGGCCATGGCCTCCTGGGTGCGGTAGTACTTGCCGGTGACGGTGGGGCGCTCGCCGGCCAGCATCGGCAGGATGATCTGCAGGGCCTCGCCGAGCTTGTCGAATCGGTCGGTGAAGGTGCCGAACTCGTAGCCCAGCGAGTCGTGCTCGAGTTCGAACCAGCCCGCACCGATGCCGAGGATGGCGCGCCCGGCGCTGATGACGTCGAGGGTGGTGATGGCCTTGGCCAGCAGGGTGGGGTTGCGGTAGGTGTTGCCGGTGACCAGGGTGCCCAGTTGGACCTTCTCGGTGGCGGCGGCCAGTGCGCCAAGGGCGGTGTAGGCCTCCAGCATGGGTTGGTCGGGGGTGCCAAGGCCGGGCAGTTGGTAGAAGTGGTCCATCAGGAACACCGAGTCGTACCCGGCGGCCTCGGCCTCGCGGGCCTGGGCGATGACGGTGGGGAAGAGTTCCTCGACCCCGGTGCCGTAGGAGAAGTTCGGGATCTGGTAGCCGAGTTGAAAGCTCACCCGTCGAGCCTAGCCAGCCCGCCGGGGGACCGGAACGCCCTTTCGCTGCGTGCGAACGCGGGAATACACCGATCACCAACCCCTTCCACCGCGCGGTGGCTCGGGCGGCCGCGGTGTGGGACCGGGGGGCGGCCGAAGGCGGGTGGTCGGTGGATCGCTCGGTCTTGGGGCGGGACCGCGCGGCCCCGCCATGGGCGGTGGCGGCGGCGGCCGCCGCGGCGGCTGAGGCGCCCTGCGCGGTGGACGCATCCGCATCGCATGCGTCGCGTCGTTGCTCCAATCTCGTTGCACCATCACACTTTGTGCGATGCGCTCCATCGCGTCACCGACCTGGCGAGGATCGGGCGGGGTCTGCATGCCCGAGGACTGTGCGAGCTGGCGGGTGAGCCAGTCGACCATGCCGCGCCGTACGAAGTCGACCTGGTGCGCGCCCGTCTTGGTCAGCCAGAAGACGTCTCCGCTGCGCTCGGCGAAACCGGTCGCGACGAGTCGGTCGAACGCCGGTTGCAGGATCTCCCACGGGACGCGGACGTTGTTGGCGATGTCGCTGGACCTGGCCTGCCCCGCGGCCTGCCCGAATCGGTAGACCTGAAGCAGTGCCCACAACCGGCCGACGTCGAGCGTGCTGTCGGGGCGTTGCGCCAACGCGCGCAACTGCATCCCGGAGCCCTGCTTGATCAACCGGCCGACGGCGTTCTCCAGCAGCTGGTCCGGCGAGTCAGTCGTGGGCATCGCGAAACCCTCGCCGAGGTCGACGGCCGTGCTGACGTCGTTGTTGCGCAACGGAACCTGCTTGAGCAGCAACGCCAACACGAACCCGACGATCGCCACCGGGGCCGCGTAGAGGAACACCTGATCGAGCGCGTCGGCGTACGCGGACGCGATCGGGGCAGCCATCTCGGGGGACAACGCGTGCAGTGCGTCCGGGGACTGCGCTGCCGCGGCCGGGGCGCCGCTGCTGGCAACGGCGTCGGCGAGCGGATCCTTCAGGAAGTTGTTGAACAACGAACCGAACACGGCCGCACCGAACGAGCTTCCGATGGTGCGGAAGAACGTGACACCGGAGGTCGCGACGCCGAGGTCGGCGAAGTCGACGGTGTTCTGCACGATCAGAACGAGCACCTGCATGCACATGCCGATGCCCGCGCCCAGGATCACCAGGTACAGCGACTGCTCCAGGGTGGACGTGTCCGGTCCCATCCGCGACAGCAGTACGAAGCCGATGGCCATCACGGCCGTGCCGGCGACGGGGAAGATCTTGTACTTGCCGGTGCGGCCGACGATTACGCCGCTGCTCATCGACATGGCCAGCAGGCCTAGCACCATGGGCAGCGTGTGCAACCCGGAGGTCGTGGCCGACACGCCATCGACGAACTGCATGAACGTGGGCAGGAACGTCAACGCTCCCAGCATCGCGAAGCCGACGACGAACGACAGCGCGCAACACACGGCGAAGACCGGTTCCCGGAACAGCCGCATCGGCAGGATGGGTTCCTTCGCGCGCAGTTCGACCATGACGAAGGCGATGATCGCCACCACCGAGCCGACGAACAGACCGATGATCATCGCCGAGCCCCACGCGTAGCTGCTGCCACCCCAGCTGGTCGCCAGGGTGAGCCCGGTGGCACCGAGACCGACCAGCACGATGCCGGCGTAGTCGATGACCGGGCGCTCCCGGCGACCCAGGTTCGGGATGGCGATGACCGCGACGATCAGCACGACGACGGCCACCGGCACGTTGATCCAGAACGCCCAGCGCCAGCTCAGGTGGTCGGTGAAGAACCCGCCGAGCAGCGGGCCGATCACCGTCGTCACGCCGAAGACCGCACCGAGGGCGCCCTGGTACTTGCCGCGCTCGCGCAGCGGGATGACCTCGCCGATGACCGCCGTCGCGGTGACCATGATCGCGCCGCCGCCGATGCCCTGCAGCGCCCTTGCCGCGACCAGCATCGGCAGCGACCCGGCGAGGCCGCACAGCACCGACCCCGCCATGAAGAACAGCACCGCCGCGATGAAGACGGGCTTGCGGCCGAACAGGTCGCCCAGCTTGCCGACGATCGCCGTCACCACCGTCGACGCCAGCAGATAACTGGTGACCACCCACGCCTGGTGTCCCGCGCCGCCGAGGTCGGCGACGACGGTCGGCAGCGCGGTGGCCACGATCGTCTGGTCCAGCGCCGCCAGCAGCATCCCCAACAGCACGGCGACGAAGATCAGGTTGCGCTTCGGCACCGCCACCTCGGTGTCACCGATGGCCGTCCGCCCCGTCGGGTGCGACGGGTCCGTCGTCGTTGCCGTCATACCTCGTCCTCGCTCGACTCCGGGCGGCAGTGCTGCGCCCGTCGGCATGGATACCCGCCGACGGCGGATTCCCACCCGATTTGGTGAGTCCGGCTCCGGTTATGCGCCGTCGCGGCGCGCCTTGAGGACCTCGAGCACCCTGGCCACCAACTCGTCGAGATCGGCTTCGGTGGTGTCGAGCACCAGGTCGGGGTTCTCCGGCGGCTCATAGGGGGCGTCGACGCCGGTCAGCCCCTTGAGTTCGCCGGCCCTGGCCTTGGCGTAGAGCCCCTTGGGGTCGCGCTTCTCGCACTCGGCGAGCGAGGTGGAGATGTGGACCTCGACGAACGGCAGCTTGGCCGCCTCGCTCAACGCGCGGGCGATCTCGCGGTCCGATTTCAACGGGGACACCAGCGACGCCAGCGCGACCACGCCCGCGTCGGCGAACAGCCGGGTGAGATGGCCGACGCGCCGGATGTTCTCGGCCCGGTCGCCCGCGGTGAACCCGAGGTCGTCGGACAGTCCGTGCCGGATGTTGTCACCGTCGAGCAGATACGCCACGTCACCCGATTCCACCAGCGCGCGTTCCACCGCGACGGCCACCGTGGACTTGCCCGAGCCGGGCAGTCCGGTGAACCAGATGGTGGCCCCCCGCTGCCCGGTGGCGTTCCAGCGGTAGTCACGGTCCAGCGACGACGGGTGCCACCGGATGTCGTTGCGGGCGTGATTGCCCGGCTTGACCTCGCGTGGCTCGAGGATGGTGCCGGCGCCGATCGTCTCGTTGGACGTCTCGTCGATCAGGATGAACGCACCGCTGTCGCGGTTGTCGGCGTAGCGGTCGGCGATCACGACCGAACTGGTGCGCAGGGTCACCTCGCCGATGTCGTTGAGCGTCAACTCGACGGGGTTGTCGAGTTCGTCGAGGGTCTCGGGGTCCAGCCGGGTGTGCAGCGCCTGCACGGTGGCCCGCACCGTGCGGCTGGTCTGCTTGAGCGCCACCCGGTCACCGGCGCGCAGGGGCGTCTCGGTGAACCAGCAGACCGTCGCGTCGAGTTCGCGGGCCAGCACCGGCAGCGCCGCGTCGTCGGCACCGCTGACAAACACGTCGCCACGGCCCACGTCGATGTCGTCGGCAAGTTCGATCGAAACCGACAGTGGCGCAACGGCAGTCGCGCGGTCGTCGTCGAGGGTGTCGACGGCTGTGACGGTCGAGCGGGTACCCGCAGGCAGCGTGACGATCGGGTCGCCGACGCTGACCGTGCCCGCCGAGAGGCGCCCGGTATAGCGGCGGCGCTCGTCGGCGACGGGTCGCGACACCCACTGGATGGGCAGCCGCAACTTCGACGCCTCGGGCTGCGGCGCCGAGAGCTCGATTCCCTCGAGGTACTCCAGCAGCGTGGGCCCGGTGTACCAGTCGGTGTTCTCCGAGCGGTGCACCACGTTGTCGCCGTGCTTGGCCGCGATCGGGATCACCGACAGCTCGGCACCGCCGAGGCGGGCGGCCATCTGCTGCAGTTCGCCGGCCACCTCGTCGAACCGCTTCTGGTCGAAGTCGACCAGGTCGATCTTGTTGACCGTCGCCACGAAGTGCTTGATGCCCAACAGCTTTGCGATCCTGGCATGCCGACGGGTCTGCCGCAGCACGCCTGCGCGGGCGTCGACCAGCAGGATCGCCACGTGCGCGTTGGAGGCGCCGGTGAACATGTTGCGGGTGTAGCGCTCGTGGCCGGGGGTGTCGGCCAGGATATAGCTGCGCGACGCCGTCGAGAAGAACCGGTAGGCCACGTCGATCGTGATGCCCTGCTCGCGTTCGGCGCGCAGACCGTCCGACAGGGCCGCCAGATCGGCCACGCCCTCCTCGTCGGTGACGGCCTCGAGGTGGTCCAGCGGCAGGCTGTCGGTGTCGTGCATCAGCCGGCCGATCAGCGTGCTCTTGCCGTCGTCTACCGATCCTGCCGTGGCGATCCGCAGCAGCTGGCGGGTGGTGCTCATCAGAAGTACCCCTCACGCTTGCGGTCTTCCATCGCGGCGACCGACGTCCGGTCGTCGGCGCGGGTCTCGCCGCGCTCTGACACCGTCGCTGCCGAGATCTCGGTGATGACGCCCGCGATGTCGGTGGCGTGTGACCGGACGGCGCCGGTGATGGTCAGGTCGCCGACGGTGCGGTAGCGCACCCACTCCACCGCGGCGGTCTCCTCTGCGGTCGGCTGGACGTACTCCGAGACCGCCAGCAGGATGCCGTCCCTGGCGACGACCTCGCGCTCGTGGGCGAAGTAGATCGACGGCAGCTCAAGGCCTTCCAGCTCGATGTAGCGCCAGATGTCCAGCTCGGTCCAGTTGCTCAGGGGGAACACCCTGACCTGCTCGCCCTTCTTTATCCTGCCGTTGTACAGCGACCACGGCTCGGGCCGCTGGGCGCGGGGATCCCATTGGCCGAACTCGTCTCGGAAGCTCAGGATGCGCTCCTTGGCCCTGGCCCGCTCCTCGTCGCGGCGGGCCCCACCGAAGGCAGCGTCGAAACCGCCCGCGTCCAGCGCGTCGAGCAGCGTGCGGGTCTGCTGCCGGTTGCGCGACGCGCCGGGCCCCGGGTCGGGCACCCGGCCCGAGTCGATCGACTCCTGCACCGAGCCGACGATCAGCTTGTGCCCGTGCTCGCCGAGCCGGCGGTCGCGGAACTCGATGACCTCGGGGAAGTTGTGGCCGGTGTCGACGTGCAGAACGGGGAAGGGCAGCGGCGACGGACGAAACGCCTTCTCGGCCAGGCACAGCAGCACGATCGAGTCCTTGCCTGCCGAGAACAGCAGCACGGGCCGCTGCAGCTCGGCGACCACCTCGCGGATGATGTGCACCGATTCGGCCTCCAGGAGGCGCAATTCGTCGACGTGGGTGTCGTCCCTCGTGGCAGCCGTCATACCGGCAGACCCTCCTTCTCCGCGTCCGCGCGGTATCGCTCGACCCATTCATCGGACCGCTGGTCGGCCTGCCTCTGCAGCACCGGCGCCGGCGCAAGCCGCGGGTCCAGACCGAGCGCCTCGAGAACCGTGCCGACGACCTCGGTCAGGTTTCGCCACAGCACGGGATATGAAACGTCGATGGGCTCGATTCCTTCCTCGGCGAACCAGGCGCGCCAGGCGGTCTCCTGATCACGCAGCATCTTCACGACGTGGGCGATCGCCTCGGCGTGATACTCGGCGCGGCCGTCGCGCACCGGATCTGGCCTGCCGCGCCACACCCTGGTCTGCACCGCGCGCCAGAACGACACCGCCTGGGACACCACGTCGGGCCGGTAGACGTGGACCAGGACGGGGTCGGAGCCGACGACGTCGCGGATCGCCGAGAGCAGGCCGGTGCCGGACCGGTCGGGCAGTCCCGCCGCCCGCTCGGTCAGGAGCGGGGTCTGGTTCCACATCAGCTTGCCACCCCAGACGCCGTTCGGGGTCCGGCCGACGGTGCGGATGTAGTCCCGCCAGATCTCGGGCGGCGCGAGGTCGGGCTTGCCCTCGTCCAGCGGATCCAGCAGCCGCAGGATCGACTCGTCCTCGACGCCTTCGAACCACTGCCGGGGCTGTGGCGACATGCTGGTGGTCGGCAGGTATTGGAAGAACTCCTGCGGCTCGCCCGCCACCCCGGTGGCCCTTAGCGATTCGACGAGCAGGGTGCTGCCACTGCGTTGCGAGGCGAGCACCAGGTATGCGGACGGCGCGGGCATGGCGAGAGCCTAGCCGGACGGAAATGGCGTTGCCCAGTCACCGGTCGGATGACGATTCGAATCCTCACGAGCACAACTATTGTGGCGTTCTGACCGCATCGTCGATGCCTCGTCCGGCCGCCAGGGCTGACCTACTAGGAAGCTGAATTGCGTTGATGTACATGTACGTTTCGGTGTATCTAGCCGAGATCCGGGTGCCGGCGAAGTCCGAGGGGATGACGTCGTTGGTCTTCATCCGCCAGTCGTTGAGCAGCAGCGCCAACTCGTTCGCGGTGGCCTCGGCTTGGGCGCTTGACGCCCCGAGCAGCAGGTTGTTCCGCTCGGTCGGATCGGTGCGCAGGTCGTACAGTTCCCGGCTCGGACGCGGTGCTGCGTTGGCGGCTTCCACCGCTCTTCCCGGTGCGCTCTCGGCGATGTCCAGGGGCAGGTCGAGCATGGGTCGCACCGCGTAGTTCTCGATGTAGCTGTGGTCCTTGGTCCTGATCGCGCGAATGGGATCGAACGAATCGTGGTAGGTCTTCATCGTGTAGACCTCCCGGCGCACCGGCTCGGACCGATCCTGCCGAAGGGCATCGGCGTGCGACATGCCGTCGACCTCGTCGGGGATGGGAACGCCGAGCAGCTCTAGCAGGGTGGGAACCAGGTCGACCCCGCTGAAGAGCTCGTCGTAGATGCGGCCGGCGGTGCCGTGCCGCGTCGGCGGTCGCACGATCATGGCGATGCCCGTGCCGGCGTCGTAAAGCGTCGACTTGGCCCGCGGGAGGGCAGGACCGTGGTCGGTCATGAACACTACCCAGGTCGAGGCATCCAACCCCGTCTCGGCCAAGGTGTCCAGCAGCCGGCCGACCGCGGCATCGGCGACGGCGATCGAGCCGTAGAAGTCGGCGAGGTCCTCGCGGACGTCGGGCAGGTCGGGTAGGTAGTCGGGCAGCTCCACGGCCCCGGGGTCGGCGGGTTCGTAGCGTTCGTGGGGGTAGGGCCGGTGGGTCTCGAAGAACCCCGCGGTGAGCAGGAACGGGGTCGCCGGCGGGTGCCGCAACCAGTCCGCCGCCCGTTCCACCACGTACTCGCAATACGAATTGGACACGTCGAACTCGGTGAAGCCCAGCCGGCTCGGGAACGACGTCTCGTGCTGCATGCCGAACAGGGCCGTGTACCAACCTGATTCGCCGAGCAGCTGCGGCAGGGTCTGGACGCCTGCGCGATACTCCCAGCCGTGGTGGGCCAGCCCGACCAGCCCGTTGCTCTGCGGATAGCGACCGGTGAACAGCGATCCGCGCGACGGCGAACACAGCGGCGCGGTGGCGTGGGCCCGGGTGAGCAGAATGCCCTCGGCGGCCAGCTGGTCGAGCCGTGGGCTGCTCACGTCCGTGTGGCCGTAGGCGCCGAGATGTCTACCAAGGTCGTGCCAGTGCACGATGAGCACGTTGTCGGTCATCGTTGATACACGGAACAGGGTTCTCGGCGAAACGGCAACCGTTGCGCTCGTGACGACGCGTGTCAGCCACGCCCCGCGGCGCCGCTGACCTGGGTCAGGCTGCGTTGGGCTGCTGTCCCTGTTCGTCCTCGGGTGGGGCGAGGAGGCGTTCGGGGTGGTGGTGGTAGTTGATGCGGGCTTGCCCGAT
>NZ_JAWQPU010000018.1:0-31124 GCF_033741125.1 Mycolicibacterium sichuanense
CGTCGCCAACGGCAAGGCCGCGAGGGATGAACACCCGACGGTCCACGGCGTCTATCAAGATCGGCGGCTGTTCGTTTCTAAGTAGAAACGAGACAGCGCGACCTGGGATTACACGGTTGGGGGAGTAGCTCTCTGAGGGGTGTCTCTTTTCTCTAGTAATGGGAACCACAGGTTATCCAACCGACCGTGTACGGTGGCGTTGGTGGCTGTACCCCCCCGGGTATAAGGATGCGGTCCGGCATGACGAGCAGGCCGCGATCGATCCCTGGGTTAGCTGGGGTTGACCCATCAGATAACTCGCCCAGGTCTGAAGAAAGAAGGAAAACGATGCCACTCGCCCTATCGACCACACTGCATACTTCGTTCGAGGATGCGGTGGAACGAACCCGGAAAGCGTTGGCCGATCAAGGTTTCGGTGTGCTCACCGAGATCGACATGAAGGCCACGCTGAAAGCCAAACTGGGTGAGGACATGGAGGACTACCTGATCCTGGGGGCTTGTAACCCGGCGCTGGCCCACCGCGCGGTCACAGTTGACCGTCAAATCGGCCTGCTCTTGCCGTGCAACGTCGTCGTGCGCACCGACCCCGAGGCCGGTGACGACACAGTGATCATCGACGCGATGAACCCGCAGGTGATGGTGCAGGTCTCCGATCAACCCGGGCTGCGCGCGGTCGCCGACGACGCCGCAGACAAGCTGCAGGCAGCGATCGACGCCCTCGGTCAGACCACCGACAAGCGGCCGATCTGATGTCAACCCAAGCACCAAATATCCTGCAGTACTGGTGGTGGCCTGCAACCGAGTTGTCGACCGGGCGTCCCCGGCGACGGGCAAGCACAGAAGTTCACCCCGTCGTGGTGCGGCGTGTCAGTGGGGTTCAGGTCACCGCGTTCCCACACCTGGAGCGTGACGGGCACTGTGCACGGCGAATTCTTGGCGGCGGCGCACCCATCGCTCGGCTCACCGGGGCATGGTGACGTATGACCGAAACACCTGAATCCCGGACCGAACCGACAGCCGCGGCCACGGATCGGGGGAATGCGGGATCATCGGCCCGACACGACCACGACCGGCCCAACAGGCTCAACCGGATCGCGGCACTGGTGGGCATCGTGGCCGGTGTCGTCTTCATCGTCGCGACGATCTTCTTCTCCGGGTTCGTCCTGGGCGCGCACTCAGGCGGCTCCTTTGGCCGCGATCATCGCGGCGACGAGTTCGCGACGAGGAACCGCGACGACGGCGGACAACCGATGGGCCCCGGCGGAATGATGGGACCGGGCGGAATGATGGGACCGGGTCAAGTGGGCCCCGGTCAAATGGCCCCCGGTCAGCAGCAGTCGCCCACGACGACGCCGGCCGGTCCGAGCTCGCCCCGCCCGTAGCAGAATCGGCCGAGTTTGTTTGACCCCCGCAGAAAAGGGCGAGTACCGGATGACGCGTCGAACACGTCCAATACCGTTCTGCCTGCCGCACTGGTCAACTGGTGGCGAACGAGTTTTCTCGGGCTGGTGGTCGATGGAGGATTCGGCGCAGGGGGCAGTGCGCGTATCGGTTGCAGGCGAAGGACATTCCCGCGGCGAGCATCGTCACGGCGTCAGCCACGCTCTCAGATTTTTATTGCGGAACCGCCGAGTCGTCGCCGTCGACTCCATCGAGGCAATACCCTTGGGGGTATCCATCTGATTTCGCCCGGCGGGCACGTAAAAGCCAAGGGGGCCGTCGTGTCTCAGGCAAGCGCGAGGAATAACTTCTCGAGTTCGGCTTCGCTCATCGGCGGCCCACCCTCGGGCGTCTCCCCCATGAGGCAGTGCCGCATCCCGGTCGCGACGATCTTGAATCCCGCTTTGTCCAGTGCGCGCGACACCGCTGCCAATTGGGTGACGACGTCCTTGCAATCGCGACCTTGCTCCACCATCGAGATCACCCCGGCGAGTTGCCCGTGCGCGCGGCGGAGGCGGTTGAGAATCAACGCCGCGCTGTCGTCGTCATCGACCATGTCCGTCGCCACCTACTCGTCGCAGTCACCCAGCCGGCGTGTCACCGGACCCGTCCATGATACCCGACGGGGTATTTCGACGAGCCGCGTTCGCGTTTATCGGCTCAGCCTGGACGACTGCGCGTGGGAGATCCTGGGAACCCACTTGCCGTGCGCGGTGCTACTCGGGGGATCTCTTCGGTTTGCGGGATGCCGGTGCCGACGGGTGGTGGGTGGTGGACGGTTCGTGGTTTGCGGCCGACTCCTCGGTCGCGGGTGGGTCCCGTCGCGGCCACAGCAGCACGGTCAGCGCCCCGAGAAACACGATCAGGGAGGTCCAGTCGTTGAGGCGCAGGCCGAGGAAGTGGTTGGCGTGGTCGATGCGCAGCGCCTCGATCGCCCCGCGGCCCACGGTGTAGGCGGCGACGTAGAGGGCGAACAGCTTGCCGCGGGGCACGGTGAAGCGACGGTCAACCCACAGCAGTAGCAGCGCGACGGCCACGTTCCACAGTGATTCGTAGAGGAACGTCGGGTGATAGAGGCCGATCTGCGGGGTGTCGGCGGGTCGGTGCGCGGGGTCGATCTGCACAGCCCACGGCAGCGTGGTGGGTCGGCCGTAGAGTTCCTGGTTGAAGTAGTTGCCCCACCGCCCGATCGCTTGGGCCAGGATCAGTCCGGGGGCGAGCGCGTCGCCGAAGTCCAGCAGGTGGATCCCGCGCCGTCGGCAGCCGATCCAGGCGCCGAGGGCGCCGAGGGCGACGGCCCCCCAGATGCCCAGGCCGCCGTCCCAGATGTAGAACGCCTTGATCGGATCCCTACCGGGCAGGAAGTACAGCTCGGGGTCGGTGATGACGTGGTAGAGGCGTCCCCCGACGATGCCGAAGGGGACCGCCCACATTGCAATGTCCAGGATGTCGTCGGGGTTCCCGCCGCGGGCCGTCCACCGCCGTTGGGTCAGCCAGATCGCGATGACGATGCCGGCGATGATGCACAACGCGTACGCACGGATGGGGATCGGCCCCACATGCCACACTCCCTGGCTGGGACTGGGCAGATACGCCAATACCATTCGTGACCTCTCGATTCTCGGGAACCGGACTGCGACCAGGATCGACGGTGCGAGTCCCGACACGGCGCGTGGCCAACGTAGCGCGCCGACCTGACCGAATCTGGGGCCCGTTCGAAATCGCCGTGGATGTGTGCGCGGGTCATCGGCACCGCAGAGGGCTGCGGCCCCCTCTCAGGCGGTGGCGGACCCCGATGTGGCCAGTGCGTGCGATCCGATCGCCGTCAGCAGGAGAACCCCCACATCGTCGGGGGTGGGTGGGTCAGTTCGGCGGTGTTCCCTTGCGAAGGGCAACGTGGAGACGCCGCCGAACCTATGCCGTCGGGTCTGGGGTGAGGCGCAGGTACGGCTTGAGCGCCGTGTATCCCGGGAACCGTTGGGCTGCATCGTCATCGGAGACTCCAAGGCCAATGATCACGTCGTCACCGGGCTGCCAGTCCGCCGGTGTGGCCACCGGTTGCGCCGCGGTGAGTTGGAGGCTGTCGATCGCACGCAGGATCTCGGGGAAGTTGCGCCCGGTGGCCATGGGGTAGGTCAGGGTGAGACTGATCTTCTTGTCGGGGCTGATCACGAACACCGAGCGGATGGTGCTGGTCTCGCTGGCGTTGGGATGGATCATGTCGTAGAGCGTCGACACGTTGTGGTCGGTGTCGGCGATCATCGGGAAGTTGATCTCCGTGCCCTGGGTCTGACCGATGTCACGCTCCCACTTCTCATGGGATTCCACCGAATCCACGGAAAGGCCGATGACTTTGGTGTTGCGCCGGTCGAAGTCGCCCTTGAGCCGTGCCACGGTCCCAAGCTCGGTGGTGCACACCGGGGTGAAGTCCCCGGGGTGGCTGAACAAGACGCCCCAGCAGTCTCCGAGCCAGTCGTAGAAGTTGATCACTCCCTGGGTGGTGTCTGCGGTGAAGTCGGGTGCGTCGTCTCCGAGATGCAAAGTCATGCCGTGCCTTTCACTGGTGACATTGGGTGGGGGTGTCCGGTGCTGATCGCGGGTGAACCGCCGTGATCGACACTTCGGCCATGGTCATGGTGGCCGAGACTTGATCGACCTGTGATTGGTGGTGGCGAGCTGTTCGTCCACCAGTTCCGGGCGTGTAGCACGACGTCGACTGTGGTGGTGGTGTCGACGTGGGAGCGCACGACGTGGGCGAGTTCGTCGATGCGCATGCCCTCGCACGCCCCTGCCAGGTCGGCAATGCCGGGGAAGTCGCCGTGCGCGGGTTCGCCCCGGCCACCGTCCACCCCGTCCAAGTGGGCGTGTCCGAGGTAGATCAGGTGCCCCCCGGGTGCGAGCCATGTTCTGGCCGAGGCGAGGAGCGCGAGGAGGTCGTTGGCTCGTAGGTGCAGGAAGCTGGCGAGGATCAAGTCGACCGGCTCGGTGGGTCGCCACCGTGTGACGTCATCGACGAGGTAGGTGACGTTCGGTCCGTCGGCGGTGGCGGCGATTTCGATGGCGACGCAGGAGAAGTCAACGGCTTGGACCGTCCAGCCCAATTCCGCGAGGTGGCGGGCATGCCGGCCCAAGCCGCAGCCCAGGTCGATCGCCCGCCCGGGCGGGAGTCGATCGATCCGCGAGGTCAGCGCCGCCTCGGTGGCCGAGCAGAAGGGGTGCTCGACCCCGGCGTAGTAGGCGTCCCAGCCCGGTGCGATCAACATGGCCGTCCTATGCCCGGCCGGTGAGGATCAGGTTCCAGTACATGGCGGGCAGGCCGTAGCGTTTGAGGTACCACATGTCGCGGCGTTCGTGGGTGGTGTCGATGAACGGGATCGACGGTGCGGGCGTCATGGTGTAGTCGAATTCGGCGAGCAGCATCTTGTTGCGCGCAGTGGTCAGCGGACATGACGCGTACCCGCCATAACTGGCCGGAAGGGGTTGTCCGGCGAGGCTGGCCCGAAGGTTCGCCGCCACCACCGGTGCCTGTTTGCGGATCGCGGCACCGGTCTTGGAGTTCGGCGAGGACCCAGCATCACCGAGGGCGAAGACGTCGTCGAATCGGGTGTGGCGCAGGGTGTTCTCATCGATCTGGACGTAGCCGCCCGGGTTGTCCGGGTCGGCCAGCGGGCTGGCCTTGATCCAGTCCGGGGCGGATTGGCGGGGCACGACGTGCAGCAGGTCATACCCGATCTCCTGGGTGGTGCCGGCGGCGTTGTCGGTGATGGTGACCGTGCGGGTGCCGGGGTTGACGGTGGTGACTTCGCTGCTCGTGCGGACCTCGATGCCGTAGCGGGCGGCGACGCGTTCGAGTTCCTCGGCGAATGTCTTCACCCCGAACATTCCGGGGGTGGGCAGGACCAGGACGATGCGGATGGCGTCCAGCACGCCGTGCTGGCGCCAGTAGTCCGCGGCCAGGTAGGCGATCTTCTGCGGCGCCCCGGCGCACTTGATCGGCCCGGCGGGCATGGTGAAGATCGCCGTGCCCGAGCGCATCTTCCTGATCAGCTCCCAGGTCTTGGGGGCGAGGTCATAGCGATAATTGCTGGACACCGCTGGCGTGTCCAGGGATTCGGCCATCCCGGGGATCGCGGTCCAGTCGAGTTGGATGCCGGGGCAGACCACCAGGTGGTCGTAGTGCACGTGGGTGCCCGACGCGGTAGTCACGGTGTGGGCGTCGGGGTCGATCTCCTGGGCCCGGTCCTTGATCCAGCCCACACCTTGGGGCATGACCGATGCCTCGGTGCGGGCGCTTTCCCCGGCCGGTGCGCAGCCGCCGCCGACGAGAGTCCACAACGGCTGGTAGTAGTGGGTGTCGGCGGGTTCGATGATCCCGATGTCGGTCAGCCCGGCGCGGCGCAGCCGGGCGGCCACGGAGATGCCGGCGTTCCCGCCGCCGATGATGGCGACCTGGTGGCTGATCGCGGTGGTCATGGAAGGCCTTTCGCAGATCGACGGATGTGGGGACGGGTCAGGCCTGAGTGGTCAGGCCGGCGTCGACGGCGCTGTCGAAGGAGTCGTCGATCAATACGACGTCGCGTCCGGCGCGGTCGAGCAGGCTGGCCGCGATCGACGCGCGGTAGCCGCTGGCGCAGTGCACCCACAGCTGTCCGGGCGGCAACGCATCGAGTTCGTCGAGCAACTGGTGCATCGGGACGTGGGCGGCGCCGGGAATGTAACCACCGGCGTATTCGTCGTCGCGGCGGACGTCGAGCAGCACCGCGTCGGTGTCGGTGGCGGCGGTGGCGTCGACGAGGACATCGGGGAGTTCGGCGAAGGTGTGCCGCGGGTAGGACGCCGTGGGTGCGCCCGCGCTCAAGTCCTCCGCGCTGCCGGTCGCGCTACCTTGCAGTTCGTCGACGCCGATGCGGACCAACATTCGCTGCGCCTCGGCGACCTGCTCGGCGGAGTCCCCGATCAGCGTCAACGGGGTCCCCCAGGGCATCAGCCACCCGAGGTAAGTCGAGAACTGTTGCCCCAGAGCGATACCGACGCTGCCGTGCACGTGGGAGGCAGCATGGGCGGTGCGGTCGCGCAAGTCGACCACCCACTCGCCGGCGTCGATGCGACGGCGTAGCTGGCCAGCGTCCAGCGGTGTCGGGGGCGACAGGTCCGGCGCGGCGGGTCCGCTGCGGTTGAGGCCGCCCATGTGGGCGTAGTACGCCGGGTAGGCGGTCAGGTTCGCGATCAGGGTGTCGACGAAGGCGTCCTCGTCGTCGGTGACCAGCGCATCGTTGCGGGTCTTCTCCTGCCCGATGGTGCCGCCGTCACCGCCGGCAGCCGACCCCGAGGAACAGAAACTGCCGAACCCGTGAGTGGGATACACCGGGGTGGCATCGGGAAGCTCGGCAGCCAGGCGACGGGCCGAATGGTACTGCGCGCGGGTGAGTTCCTCGGTGCGGTCGACGTCGACCAGGTCGGTCCGCCCGACGCTGCCGTAGAGCAACGAGCCGCCGGTGAACACCGCGGGTGTCTCGTCGCCCTGGGAGATGACGTAGGACAAGTGGGTGTCGGTGTGACCGGGGGTGGCCAGCACCCGGACCGTCATCGCTCCCACGGTGAGTGCGTCGCCGTCGGAGACCGCGAGCCGGTCGAAGGACACCTCGTCGGCGGCATTCACCACATACGGGCAGCCGTTGCGCATCGCCAGGTCGTACCCGCCGGTGACGTAGTCATTGTGAATGTGGGTTTCCACGACCATCGCGCACGCCACGCCGAGGTCGGCCAACACCTTCTCGACCCGGTCCACGTCGCGTTGCGGATCGACGACCACCGCGGAGGTCCCGTCGTGCACCAAATAGCTGCGGTCCCCGAGGTCTTCGGTGGCGATCACTTCGACGTGCATGGCAAGCTACTCCTTGATCGGTCGTACGGATGTACGTACATTAGGCTATGGTAGCGGATGTTGGTTCAGAATGCTCACCCCCTCACCGGACGCGGCCCCTTCAAGTGCCGATCGGAGACCAGGAGAACGGTGAACGATCTCAGTGCACGGATGGATCGGTCCAGCGCACTGCCCTTGTGGGCGCAATTGCACGCCGACCTGGTGGCACGGATCGGTGCGGGCGAGTTCTCGGCGGCATTTCCCGGTGAGCACGCCCTGACCGCGAGCTACGGGCTGAGTCGGCACACCGTCCGCGAGGCACTACGCCGCCTGCGCGCCGACGGGGTTCTGGTCGCCGAACGCGGACGCGCCACCCGCCTGGCGGAGGTCCCGGTGATCGAACAGCCCCTCGGGGCGCTCTACAGCCTGTTCGCCGCGGTGGAAGCCACCGGCCTGCGCCAGCACAGCGTGGTGCGGGCCTTGGAGATTCGGACCGATCCCACCGTCGCCGCGACCCTGCACATGGGACCGGACGCGCCACTGGTGTATCTGGAGCGGCTCCGCATGGCCGGCGAGCTGCCGCTGGCGCTGGACTACGCCTGGCTGCCCGCCGAGCTCGCCACACCGCTCCTGGAGGCGAGCTTCACCCACACCGCGCTCTACATCGAACTCGACACCCGGTGCGGAATCCGCCTCACCGGCGGACGCGAAGACGTCACCGCCGTGATGCCCGACCCCGCCGCCGCGGCGCTGCTCGACCTCGACGACCGTACGGCCGCACTGTCGATCCGACGGCTCAGCGTCATGGGCACCCGCCCCGTGGAACTGCGCCACACCGTCATTCGCGGCGACCGCTTCACCGTCAGCGCCCGCTTCTCCCCCAGCGAGGGATACACGTTCCTCACCGCCGAATCGCTATCCCGCAATTGACCGCTCTACATCCCCCATCCCCCACCAGCAAAGGACGACATCATGACCGAACCCGTGAAAGACCTCGACCCCACCACCGCAGCTCAGCTGATCGACAGCGCCACCGTCACCCTCGTCGACGTTCGGGAGAATGACGAATGGGCTGCCGGTCACGCCCCGAGGGCGGTGCACGTCCCCCTCGGTGATCTCGACCCCTCCGCCTACACCGACATGGCACCGCTGGTCGTGGTGTGCCGATCAGGTGGTCGATCGAGCAAGGCTGCCACCAAGCTCGCCGCCGCTGGGCTACCCGTACACAACCTGACCGGTGGGATGACGGCGTGGCAGAACGCCGGGCACCCCGTCATCCGTGATGACGGCACCCCCGGGACGGTCATCTAGAGATGCTCACCATCGTCGTCGCCAGCGCCTGCGGGGTGCTGATCGGCCTCTTCCTGGGCGCACTCGGCGGCGGCGGTTCCATCCTCACCGTCCCGGTCCTAGTGTCCTTGCTGCACGTGGGCCCGCAGTCCGCGACCAGTGCCTCGCTGATCATCGTGGGCATCACCTCCGTGATCGCCGCCATCGCGCACGCCCGCGGCGGACACGTCCGATGGAAGGCCGCCGCCATGTTCGGCGTCATCGGGTCGATCACCGCCTTCGGCGGCTCGATACTCAACCGCGCCGTCGACCCCCAAATCCTGCTGATCGCCTTCTCCGCGCTCATGGTGGTAGCGGCGGTCGCGATGCTGCGCCGCACCAAGAAGACCTGCGACTCCGAGCCCGAGCCGGGACACCCATCGGCCACGAGCACCACGAGCACCACACCCGGTGACGGCGACAACGAGTCACCCCTGGCCACCACTACCCGGCCGCGGGTGAACACCGCCCAAATCGGCAAGCTCGTCGCAGCCGCCCTGGTCGTCGGATTCCTGACCGGATTCCTCGGCGTCGGGGGCGGGTTCCTCATCGTGCCCGCACTGGTCCTGGCGTTGGGCTACTCGATGCCCGTCGCAGTCGGCACGTCGCTGGTCATCATCGCCATCACCAGCGCCGGCGCGTTCGCCGAACGCCTGGGCAGTGCCAGCATTCCCTGGCAGATCGTCGTGCCCTTCACCGTGGCCGCCATCGCAGGATCCTTCGCCGGCACCGCGGTCAGCGACCGCATCTCCGGCAACGCCCTGACCCGAAGCTTCGCGATCCTGCTCATCGTCATCGCTGTCTACGTCGCCACCACCGCAGGCCTGCAGCTCGCGCGATGACAGGAGCAGCCACGTGGGACAAGCGGCCCGAGACCATCGTGGACGGACGAGCAGTCACCCTTCAACGCCGAATCCGCCCCGTCGGCGCTGTGCGGGCGCGACATCCCCCGTGGACACCTTCTACAGCCGCAACCACGGACCGGCCCCGGAGTCGGGTGTGCACCCGAAACCTCCACTCGGCCTCCGTCGTTCACCGTCGAACCTCTTACCGCGGCGATCTACTACGGTGGTCCGCAGATACCGTGAAGAATGCCGCGTCAACGTCGACGAGCACCCTGGCCGTAACCCGCCGAGATTGGGGAGATGACCGTTGACGTTCGATCGCCGGGCCCGGGCCATTGGGCTTGCCGGGGTGCTGATGGTGACGGCGGTGCTGGGGTCGGTGACGCTGCTCGGGTCGGTGACGTCACCGCCGCCCCCCTCGTCGGGCAGCACCGCCGCCCCCACCAACGCGGTGGCCGCGCCGATGCCCGCCGCGGTGACGGTGACCCCGGGCGCGGGGGCACGTGACGTCGATCCGCTGGGTGCGGTGTTGGTGACCGCGACCGCCGGCCGACTCGGCGACGTGGCCATGGTCAACGAACAGGGCACGCCCGTCACCGGGGTGATGACACCGGATGGCACCGTGTGGAAACCCGCGGTGCCGCTGGGCTACGGGCGGACCTACACCCTGACCGCCACCGGGATCGGTACCGACGGAATCCCGACGACACGGGTGTCGACGTTTTCCACCCTGACACCGAGCAATCAGACCCGGGTGACCCTGACGACCACCGGGGGCAGTGCTCTGCGCGACGGCGCCGTCTACGGGGTCGGCACGGTGATCGTGGCCCACTTCGACGAACCCATCACCGACCGCGCCGCCGCCGAACGCCGACTATCGGTGACCACCACCCCAGTGGTCACCGGATCGTGGTACTGGCTCGATGACCAGAACGCGCACTGGCGCCCGCCTCGCTACTTCGCACCCGGCACCACCGTCACCGCGACCGCCGCCGTCTACGGCATCCCGCTGGGCGACGGTCTGTACGGCCAGGAAGACACCCGGGTCTCGTTCAGGATCGGTGACGCTCACGTGTCCATCGCCGACGACGTGACCAAGCAGGTCAGCGTCTACGACAACGGCGCCCTGGTACGCACGATGCCCACCTCGATGGGCATGGGCGGCAGCGAAATCATTGGCGGACAGACCATCACGTTCTGGACCCAGCCCGGCATCTACACCGTGATGGACAAGGCCAACCCGGTCATCATGGACTCCTCCACGTTCGGGCTGCCCATCAACTCCCGACTGGGTTACCGCGAAACCATCAGCTACGCCACCCGCATCAGCACCGACGGCATCTACCTCCACCAGCTCGAAAGCACCGTCTGGGCCCAAGGCAACACCAACGTCTCCCACGGATGCCTCAACCTCAACCCCGACAACGCCCAATGGTTCTACGACTTCTCCCAACCCGGAGACATCGTCGAAGTCCGCAACACCGGCGGCAAACCCTTGGACATCTGGCAAAACGGCGACTGGAGCGTGCCCTGGCCGACATGGCTCCAAGGCAGCGCACTGAGCTAACACCCCTCCCCGAACAGTGGCGTCGGGCCGAGCGCGGCCACCCCCCACGGGTCGCACAGGCTTCGGTGGGGTACGTTCAACAACAATTCATGCGCAACCATGCATGAATGCGTAGGGGTTGCCAGCACATACGGCGAGGGAGACACACCATGGTCACCAATTCCGGGCAGGCCGGAGCCACCTCGCCCCGGCCAGCGGAGCCGGGTGACGTCGCGTCGCCGACGAGCCCGCCTCCTGGTGGCGGCGGCCACGGACATGACGGGCACGGGCACGGGGTGTCCGCCGACGCCGACCGCAGATGGTTGGCGATCGCGCTGGGGCTCATTGTCGGGTTCATGGCCGTCGAGGTCGTCGTCGGGGTGCTCGCCCACTCACTGGCCTTGATCTCCGACGCCGGGCACATGCTCACCGACGCGGCATCCCTCGTGCTGGCGTTGGTGGCCATCCGCCTCGCCGCCCGCCCCGCCCGCGGCGTCTACACCTACGGATTCAAACGAGTCGAGATCCTCTCCGCCCAAGCCAACGGCCTCACCCTGATGTTGCTGGCGGTCTGGTTCGTCTACGAATCGGTACGCCGGCTCATCGACCCACCGCAGGTGTCCGGGCCGCTGGTGCTCATCACCGCGCTGGTGGGCATCGTGGTCAACATCGCCGCCGCATGGAGCATCAGCCGCGCCAACCGCACCAGCCTCAACGTCGAAGGCGCCTTCCAGCACATCCTCAACGACCTCTATGCGTTCATCGGGACCGCGATCGCCGGCGCCGTGGTCTGGCTGACCGGCTTCGCCCGCGCGGATGCGATCGCCGCACTGATCGTCGCCGCCCTGATGGCCCACGCCGGCTGGAACCTGCTTCGTGAATCCGGACGCATCTTCCTCGAAGCAGCCCCCGCCAACGCCGACCCCACCGTGATCGGGCCCCGGATCGCCGCGATCCCGGCCGTCACCGAAATCCACGACCTGCACGTCTGGCAGATCACCTCCGGTCAACCATCGCTGTCCGCGCACATCTTGGTCACCGCCGGGGTCGACTGTCATGCCGTGCGCACCACCATCGAAGCCGTCCTGCACGACGAATTCGACCTCGAACACACCACCCTGCAAGTCGACCACGCCGACAGCGGCAGCAACGGCGAGCACTGCGCCGAACCGCACGGCCCCATCCACCGCTCACCCTGACCGGATGGTTGCAGCACCGCTGTCACCTTCGCGACGCGCAATCCATGACCGCAGCACCGAGACGGCACACGTTTCCCAGGGCAGGGAAGCGGGGTTAGAGCTCAAGACCGTCACTGCGGTCGCGGCTGCGCGTGGTGAAGCGGGCGTTGAGGCGTTCACGGGTGGTGATCTCGTCGCGGAAGGTCTGGACCTGGCCGCTGTGGCGCGCCAGTAGGCCGACGGCCTCGGCGTGCACGGGACTGTCGACAGCCCTGTCAGCCGCGTCTAGGTGGCGTCGGGTGCGGTCGATCACGGTGTCGCGCTCGATATTTCGGGTTGGGGTGCCGATGTGTTGGGCCCAGGGCAGGGACTCCCGAAGCACCACGACCCCCTCGCCACGCGTGCGGTCCCCGCCATGATCTCGACCGCGGTCGGCGCCCTCATTAATGATGAGGAGCAGTTTGGTGTTGGTGCGGACCGAGGCTTGCTCGACCAGGGACCGGAGTAGGTCGGGGTGGAGGTGGTCGGCGTCGTCGACGATGACCAGGGACCCGACCGGCAGCGGCCAGTCCCCGGAGTCGAAGTGGTGCACCGCGGCAGCGGGCCGGCGGATGGTGTCGGCGTACCCCAGCGCGGCGGCCCGATCGGCCGCGGCTTGGGTGGCCGGCAACGCGAGGACACCCGGCCGAGCCGTGTTGTGGGAGGACGGCATCCGCTTTTGATGGGCGCGGGCGGCGGCGGTGATCGCGGCCAGGGCGGCGGGCTTGTCGTCGGCGGCGTCGGGGTGCATGGTCAGGACCTGCACCGAGTGCGCGTCGTGGGCGATGGCGGACACTGCGTCGCGGTGCTCCGCGCCGATCTGGGTGAACAGGCGTGTGGGGGTGCTGTAGTACCCGCCGGCGCCGCTGCGCCCCCCGGCGGCGGTCTCGAGCAGCTCCACCGCGGCCCGCAACGCGGGCAGCTCGGCGGCCAACTCCCGCTCCACAGTCTCGCGACCCAGGTGGTGTTGGTGTGCGGTCCGGCACCCCGCCACGGTCCGGTCGTGGGTGTCGAGGAGGTCGCGCACCGACTCCGGCAACAGCGCACGATCCACCTCGGCGGCGGTCGCCAGCACGGTTCTGGCGCGGTCGTCGCGTCCCAGTACGGTGCGCAGCAGGGCGGCGGCCTGGGCGCTGGTGCCGCGCCGCGCCTGATGCACCCCCGCGGTCACCTCGGCGTGTTCGTGGTCGCCTTCCCCGGCCACCTTGTCGTACAGATACACCGAGTTGGATGCCCGGCCGCGGGTCATCGCCACGTACGCCGCCGCCCGGTTCGTCCCCTCGCCCAGCACCGCATGGGTGGTGTCCGCGGTGGCGCCTTGGGCGGCGTGCACGGTGACCGCGTAGCCGTGGGTGACGTGTTCGGTCAGGTAGTCCCCACCCAACGCCGCCCGGGCCCCGTCGATGAGTCGTCGGGCCGCGATCCGAGCGTTGTCGGGGTCGACTGCGTACACCTGCCAGCGGTTCCCGTTGCGCACCGGAACATCGTCCAGCGTGGTGTTCTTGGTGCGATCGAGCACTCTGATGGTGGGGTCGTTGCGGCGGGTGATGATGACGTCCCCGACCGCGATCTGGTGCCCCCGCGCCGCCACCACATGGGGGGCGTCGGGGGCGATCGTGTCGGCGTGGATGCGGGTGTTGAGGGCATCAGCCATCTCCCAGGTGTCGGCGATCAACAACCCATCCCGACCCGCCCGCTGATCGGTCCGCCAGGCGTCCAGGGCGTCGGCGGCCATCGCGACCGGATCCCCGGTGTGCAACCGATCCTGGCGGCGGTACCAGCCGACGGCGCGGCGCACCGGGGCCGGCCCACCCTCACGCACCGCCAACGACGCCGACCGCTCCTGCGGGTCGTGCATCCGCCACACCTCCGACAACCGCTGCGCCCACGGCACATCGCTCTGGAGTTGGGCGAACATCCCACCCCTTGCTTTCACCGGTGCCAGCTGGTGGGCGTCGCCCACCAGGACCGTCTTCACCCCCGCTCCGGTGGTCGCCGACAACAGCTCGTGGAGGTCGGTGGTGCCGACCATCCCGGCCTCATCCACCACCACCAACACCGACGAATCCAGTGCCAGGGTGCCGTCGCGCAGCGACGTCAATGCCTTCGCGACCGTGAACCCGTCATCCCCCGCACCCTCGCGGACCGCGACGTCCACGGCTTGGCCGGTCGGCGCCAACACCAGCACCCGCCGGCCGGTGCTGTTCGCCGCCGCGCGGAGGGCTTTCAGGGAGGTGGTCTTGCCCGCCCCGGCCGGTGCGGACAGCGGCTGAATCAACCACGGGGAGGAGCCGATCGCGGTGATCGCCCGGCCCTGATCCGGGGACAGTTCCGCGGCCTGAACCGCTGCGGTGACGACCTTTTCGGGCAGCTGCGACCGGTCGTCGAGGGTGTCGATCAGCCCGATGACCGCGGCCTCTTCGGCGATGATCTGCGGGGCGGTGAACCGCTCGGAACCCTCCCGCTGCGCCGCACCGCGCTGTGCGGTGATCCGCATCCCCACCCGGTCCACGATCGCTTCGATCAGGGTCCTCGGGGTGCCCGGCGCGCCCTCGATGTGCACCGGTAGGACCGGGGCGATCGCCTCCACCAGATCAGCCCTCGTGAACGCCGGTTTGTCGATGCCCGCGGCCGCCGTGCGGGCCAACGCCAACGGATTCACCCCCCGCTTCTCGGTCGCGATCCGCGCCGCCCGGGCCTCCTGGTGCGCGGCCTCGTCGATCACGAAACCGCGCCCATCGTTGGCCCATTGCTGGCGCAGTTCCGCCCACGCCAAATGCTCCGGTTTCGCCGGCCTTGTGGCCTTCTGCGCCGCCGCCAACTGCCCCTGAGTGACCCCCCTACCGTCATCGATGACGAGATTATTGGCCGCCCACTCCCGGAGTTGGGTGGACCGTTTCGACCACGCTTTGATCATCTTCGGGGTGATGCCGGCGATGTCGGCCATCCCCGTCGACGGATCAACTGGCGCCCATTCGATCCCCACCGACAGATGCAGCTCCCGACGCAACGTGGCCTGATAGATCATCCCCGCCGCCCGCGCTTCGTGAATCAGCGACGTCCCATCCAACGACACCAACTTCCCATCAGAGCGGGCCTGCCGATTCGGCACCAACACGTGGGTGTGCAGGTGCGGATCCCCCGCCCGCGACGTCTCGTGCTGATACGCCGCGGCCACCACCCCCGGCAGTCTTTGAAGGTCCTTCTCCCCGGTGATCGGGTTGTGCACCCGGGTGTACCCCGCATGATCAGCCAGATACTCCAGGGCCTCGGTGATCGCCACCTGGTGCGCCGAACCAACAGCTTTCTGGGTCACATCGTCACCGAACGCCCGCACCAACGACACACTCTTGGGGGCGCAGAACGTCAGATCGAAACCGTGCACCCCACGCTCCCCGTGGGACCGCCCGCACTCCCCCGACGGTGCGCATCCATCGTCCAACCAGCGCGCCACCACGTCCGGGTCGGCGTCCCCGCCGGCGCGCTCACCGTCGGTCAAACCGACCATTCCCGCGGCTGCGTTCGCGTCGCCGGCGCACATCCATACCGGGGTCCGCGAATCGCGTTCGGAGTAGTACTCCGCCAACCCACCACCAGCGGCTTGCGCGTCCCGGGTGGCCTGCCCGGCGGCCCTCGCGGTGTCGTTGTAGTAGTTCACCGACCACCGCGACAACTTCGCCACTGTCAACACCCACACCACCCGCCTTCCATCTCGGGGCCGCCCGCCAGACCGCTAGGGAGAGAGCCTGACGGACGACCCCCACCAGCATCGCACAAATCTTGTGCAAATGTGCCAATGGTCTGAGAGCGGGTAGAATGGGTGTTGGGTTGGAGGTGGTGGGAAGTGCGCGGTGTGGACGAACGGGACGTGGGGCTGGGGCTACCGGAGGAATGCGTGGCGTGGTGTCGGGCGCAGGACTACGAGGTGCTGGTGGGCGATGACATGGCCGGGGTGGATCTGGACTGGTGGAACACCCGCCTGGCCCGCCACCAGATTCCGGTCCAGCTATACGGCCGCGACCCCGACGGCGCCCCCACCGACCACGGCGCCGCCTACCTGCGCCGCGCCGACCTCTACGACACCGCCTTGCCCGCCCACGGGCCGACCGATCTGGTGGTGCTCTACCGCGCCGCGGCCTGGCTGACCGGACACCCCCACCGACCCCACGCGCGCCGCTTCCCCGACACCCGTGCAACCACACCACCGCGTGCTGGACGGGACGGCACACGCGGCGGAGATCTCGACGTCACCCTCACCGCCCTGGACCAACTACGCCACACCCACCTCGGAAGGCACGACTTTGGTCCGTACCGCGGCCGCTCGGGTTGGCCCCGCACCCCCGGTGTTGGCCCCACCGTGTTGTCGCTCTACACCTGGGCCACCCACGACACCACCACTGCGAACCCCGCCACCGCCGCTGGGCGTCCGCAGCTGCTCGACCCGTACAGCGTCGCCACCCTGATCTATCTCGGCTGGCTCGAAGACCCGTCGGTGGCGCACTTCACCGCCACCCGGTACCGCCGCTACGACGCGCTGCTGCACCACTGGGCCACCACAGCCCAGGTACCCGCTGAACTCATCGAGATGTGGCTGAACCAGCACTGGCGTCACCGCACCCACAGCTCACCGCCGAACCGGTGAACACTGGCCCCCGGTCAGCCGATGGGCTACCGGCAGCACTGTGACGTGTGGGTGGCGCGGCCTAGGGTGGTCGACGCCCGATGAACACCCCACACCCCACCCAGCATCACGACCCCATGACACCCGACATGGGTGAGACGGAGAAAACCTGTGGCACTTCCCCAACTGACCGCTGAGCAGCGCACCGCCGCGCTGGAGAAGGCAGCTGCGTCCCGACGAGCCCGCGCCGACCTCAAGGACCGACTCAAACGCGGCGACACCACCCTGACCCAGGTCCTCACCGACGCCGCCACCAACGACGTCATCGGCAAGACCCGGGTCTCCGAAGTCCTCACCGCCCTACCGAAGGTCGGCAAGATCAAAGCCCACGACATCATGACCGAGCTGGAAATCGCCCCCACCCGCCGACTGCGCGGCCTGGGCGACCGTCAACGCCAAGCACTCCTGGAGAAGTTCGACTTCACCGCCTAGCTGCCGCGCACACCCACAACCGCCCATACGGACAGCCAGCGGAAGCGGGTTGGCACACCCAGTCACTCGTAATGAGAAGGTCCCGGTTTCGTGCCCCGGGCGGCGCGCACGGCGGCGTCCAGGATGGCGGCGTCGGCGGCAGCGGACGCGGTGCGCCGCAGCACGGCGCGGTGCGCGGCGGCGGCGGCTGCCGCGCGTGCTGCGGTGTGCCCCGCACCGCCCACCGCAGCACGACCGACAGCCCGCGCTCGTTCTGCGGCGGCGCGCTCCAGGTGTTGCGCGGCGACCCGGGCCCGCGCCTTGGCGAGTTCCTCGGCCTCACGTGCCATGTCGAGTGCGGCCGGACGATCCGCGAGACGCTCCCTGCCGTGCCAGGTGATCATCGCCCCCACCAACCCGATCGGGGTGTGCGGATCGGCCGGAAGCCAGCCCTTCACCCCTGTCCAGTCCCGGATCAACTGGTTCACGTCCTGAGAGCACCACCCGTGCACCGCGGGGCCGGCCAGCACTCGGGTCCAGGCGTTCGAAGTGAACCGTCGCGCCCACGGCGGGCTGTGCGGATCAGCCCGCCACGCCGCCACCAACCGGCCCGCACGCGGATCCCACGGGCCCGGACCCCACGCCCCCCGTCCAATGCCGCTTTTGGCGACGCCCGCAGGGCGGCTCCTGCCGGTAGTAACCACATCTTTACGAGAGATTGAAGAACTAAAAGAAGACCCTTCGGGATGGGATGACAGCTTGCCTACCAGCCGGGCGAGGACGGCGTCGTCGTGCAGCGCCCACTCCGAAGCCCAGCCCCGCCCTTTGTCACCAACCCGCCAGGACGCCAGGCGTTCGGTCCGGGTGCGTTGGCGGCCGCGCAGGACCTCGGTAGCCACCCCCAACAACCGCAGTGCGGTGTCGGCGCGTTGCACCGTGCGCACCGAGTAGCCGGTGTCGGCGGCCAGGCGCTCGTTGGAGGGCCGGCTGCCCCGCCCGGTGCCGTATTCGGCATACGCGGCACGTGCTGCGGCGACGGCCAGGACCGCGGTACGGCTGACTTGATTGGCGCCGAGCACGGGGCGCACGTGGGTGTCATAACGGAGGTCGTAGGCGATCGGGACGGTGAAGATGGACCAGCGCTCTGCACGACCGCTCCAGCACGGCACCCCCGCGAAGGCCCGCTCCCCCACCTCCAGCACGATCGCCGGCCTCCGCGCGCCCTGGGGGGCGCCAAGGACGGCTCTTGGGTGTGCAGTCGGCGACGACAGCCGGACAAGCCACGCGGGGCGGGTGGACACCACCCCGCGGCGCGGCCGCACGGAGGTGCACCCGCGGTAGCTACGGGGGCGTAGATGACGATTCGATAAATCACGGTGCGCGCCATCTAGAACTGCAGACAGACGTGCGCTACCGTGAGAGCTGTCCTCCAAGACAGTCCCTTCGGGGAAGGTGCGGAAGCACCACCCGAACCGAGCTGTGAACTCGGTTCAGACGAACCCTCGGCCTAGCCGGGGGTTTTCGTCTTTGGGCGGGTCACCCGCTTATGAAAATGTGCGAGATGCCGACTCTCGGGCCGGTTGCGGCTACATCGCGAGCAGCAGCACCTCCTGATCGAGATGATTCACCGCGTCGAGGCGGCCAGTCGCGATAGCGAGCAAATCGGCGGCGGCCGAGCCCGCGGCAATGGAATGTCTTGCAGCGCAACCACGAAGCACGGCGTAGACCGGCGACGGAACGCGCAGCTTGGTGGGCCGGCTGGCGCGGCTATGTTCATCAGTAACGTGGCCACCGTCAGCTGACGGCTTGGGTGTTGCCGGGAGCAGCACAGCCTGGTTCACGTCGCGAGCGAGCTCTGGGTAACCCGTCGCGATGGCTAGTAAGTCGGCTGACAGCTGACTGAGACTTGTGCAGTGGTCAGCGGCTTGCGCCTCGAGTTCGGTGTAGACAACTGCGGCGATCGGAGCAAGAACCTGATTACGGGCGCCCTTGTGCGTGCTGCGCGATTGGGCCATGCGGTGATCTTCCTGTGCGACACGGACTTACCGGGTAAGACACGCCGGGCCCGCCCGCGATCTTTTCCGGATCCTTCTTCGTTGGGGCCTGGGTCTGTGCGTGGCCCATACGCGTAGCCCCACCCCTACCGGCGAGAAAGACTGCCCATGAAAAACCCGCCCCCAGTAGGGACGGGTGGTGTGACGCAATTATGCAACGCGCATTACAAAAGAACGCTAGCGGGTGAAAGGGCAGGTCTTCGGACCAGCAAGGTCGAACCCTCGGCGGACCTCAGCGGGCTGGTTTCTTGGTTTGACGTCTCACGCTCGCCGGTCGGCGATCACTTGCACGATCAGATCAGCTAGGTCGGGGTCGGCCAGAAGCCGATCGACGAGTGCCGCCAGGACGTCTTGGCCGGTGACGCGGGCCAGACCTAGGCGATCGGCAGTATCACGCTGCCAACCGTCAAGGCCGCGATGAGCCGTTGGAGATAAGTCGACCGTGCGACGCACGGTCTTCTGACGGACGATCGTCGGCTGGCCCCGAACGGGAGAAGGAGCTTTTAGTTCTTGGGGGCTTGCAGGCGCGGGCACGCTGGGCGTGGCCAGGGGTTTCTCCCGTAACCGTTCAGCGTTGGCTTTGATCTTCTCGGCGGCGGTGCTCATGCGATCTCCTGTTTAGACATTAGTCAGTACCTCAGTATCTCCGTAGATCAGTGTTTACTGAGTGGTGACGCCGAGGAGTTCTGCGGCGATGTCGCCATAGGCCGTCGTAGCTGCGTTAGCGATCGGCAGGCCGAATGCCTGGGCGAAACGCTCGAGGCGACCAACTGTCGGACCGAGGACTCGGACACCGTCATCGGTGAGCATCTGCCGGTATACCTCGGTGCTGGCAGCGTTGGACACTGTGCGGGTCAACACCACAGCGAGCTGCGGTGGCTCCGCAGCCAGGGCGCCGGCGTCGTCGACGAGTTCGCGAATTGCCGGCACACGGGCGTACTCCATTCCGGTCGGTGCCATCGGGACCAACACATGGGTTCCCATGCGGATGGCCGATGCAACGACGCCGCGCCGCTCCTTCATCGGCGGAGTGTCGATCACCACTGCGTCGTATCGGTCCCCCACTACTCCAGGAAGCTTGCGGTGGAGATCAGTAACAGGCATGCCAATGACAGGGATGGACCACTCCCCCGCTTCGGACCAGGACAGGAGCGATTCATTTTCGCCATCGGCGTCTACCGCGAGCACGGACAAACCTGCTTCAGCAAGTGCGTGAGTGATGAAGGCGGCGGTGGTGGTCTTCGTCGAGCCACCCTTGAGGTTGGCCACGACAATTGTCAGAAGAGGCGACATAGATATCCATTCGTTTACCTGTCAAGCCAGCGAGACGGCTACGGAACTCAGTATTTACTGATGCGCGGAACTCCGTACCTCAGTATCTCAGTAATTGATGCAAATGTGGGCACGCGGACTAGAAGAATCTTCTGCAAACGCAGACGATCATCACGTATGTACTGATTCGCGTATATCAGTACATACGTATATCAGTACATACTGACTTTCTAAAGACACAATCGAGTCGGTCGGATGCGCAGGGGACAGGGTGGTCAGCTGACCGGTTAACCGGCGGGTTTGTGGTTCATTGCGCGGGTGGGACTCAGGCCCGTACACTCCTATACATAGCCATCCCATTGCGGTGGGTTTGGAAGTGAGCCACAGGATTACTCGCCGGACGACGAGGCCTGTGGCTTGCGGCTTTTTTGGGTCAGATCGTGTGGAGTTCGACCATGTTGCTGAGTACGTCGAGGTAATCGCGATTTCCGGTCCGGGCTTGCACTACAGCGCCACACACGATGTCTGCTGCCCAGAGCGCCGGCTCCACTCGGCCAACGGCGTGCTCGATGCGAAGTGTCGGTTCGACGATCCGTCGCGAGCGCAGCATCTGCAGCGTCGCTAGATCACTGGCGTCGAGCTGGCCGCGCGATTCGAACGTGATGGTGGAACAGGGCATGTCCGCCAGGTGCGGGAGCAGGAACTCCATGCACTTTCGTCGATGCCGACGGTCATTGGCATCTTGGTCGACGTGGACAACGACGAATCCGGTGACGGGAAGTCCGGAGACTATCTCGATGAGCTGTCCGCGACGTTCCGCGCTGCTGCCGTGCCAGTGAAGCTTGGGTTCACCGATGCGCAGGTCTTCCATGGTCTTGCGTATCTCGGCGATGTCATCGTCTTCGCACAGGACCGCCGCGAGCAAATACGCACCTGGGTCCAGGTCGGGACGTGATCCGCTCTCGTCGGCCCAGGCTGTCAACACGCAAAGAGCGTAGTCAGATCCGCCGTCCGTAACCGGCCAGGCCGGGGGAGCGGCCCACGGTTTCGAGCGAAACCACCAGGACGAGCCTCTATCCAGAGATCAGAGCAATCTGGGGATTTTAGAGTTCGAAGCTCGCGCCCTGGAGGGCGGCTCCTGATCAGAAAATTAGGATCATCCGGCGCGTCCCGATAACGAAGGTTTTCGGGACGCCGAAGAGCCACCGTCCCGCCTTAGCCTTGGACCATCCTCAGACTGTCAATCGGACGGTTCCTGGTCGCGTGATCTTTCGTGGCGCGCCCCATGCTGCCTCTAGAGCCGTACGCGACCTCTCTCAACGCGTCCCTCAAGTCAAGAATGGTCCTGAACAAAGGGCCGCAACCGTGGTCACAAGACACCCGATGAATAAAGGTGAGCTGTCTCGGTCGAGAACACGCTTAGCGGCCCCGTCGGCCCCACAGGATCAGCAGTGTCACCGTCGCGATCACCGCGATCGTCACTAGCAGGATCGTGGAGCCGATGATCACCGCGTGGTGGCTGTACTGCGGTAGCGGGGTCGATGCCACGGCCAGCGAGCCACCGAGTGCGGTGCTCACATCCGCCGGTCCCTGCACCGGCGCGCGGTGCGGCGCATGGTCATCCGCCGCCGAGTTGGACGGCTTTGACGATGAGCAGGATCGCGCCGACGACCAGGTAGCCGCGTAGGGCGAGCATGCCGAGTTTGGTTCCGGCCGACCAGGTGACGGGTTCCAGCAAGGCCAGGGGCGGCATGCGCCACGACATCTTCTCAGGCCCGTCGATCACGGTCACTGGGGCCGGGGCCCTGGGGTTTCGGCGTTGCAACCACTTCAGCACCCCGACCGCGAGGATGGCCAGGATGACGATGCCTGCGGCGAGGTACGCGGTGACGGTCACGACGTCCAAGTCGGGAAATAGGGTGGTGGCCATCAGGATCCCCGACAGCAACAGCAGCACCGCGACGATGAACACCGCGACGACGTTGAGCCAGCGCCGGTTCACCCACGGGCCCAACACCTCCCGGTCGTTGCACAACAACAGCAGGAACACACTCGCACTCGGCAGCAGCAGACCCGCCAGTGCCTGCACCGCAGTGGTGATCAGACCCAACGGCGCACCCGGGATCAGCACGATCCCAGCGGCGGCGGCGACCATCGCGATGTAGGAGACGTAGAACGGTTTGGCGTCGGCAAACCCGCGGTGCAGGGAGTGTTTCAGACCGAACACGTCGCCGAAGGCGTAGCTGGTGGCCAAGGTCACCGCTGCCGCACCCACGATGGAGGCATCCAGCAGCACGATCGCGAAGACCGGACCCAGCACACTGCTATGCGCCGACAGCAGACGGGCGATGTCTCCGGCGTCGCCGAAGTTGCCCTCACTGCCGGTGGAGCGGGCCGCCCAGTCCGCGGTCATCACCAACGCAGCCGCACCGATGACCACCACGAACGCGCCTATGGTGGTGTCGGCGCGCTCGTAACTGATGAAGCGCGGGGTGATGCGCTTGTCGACGATGTTGGACTGCTGAAAGAACAGCTGCCACGGCGCAACGGTGGTGCCCACGATCGCAATGATCAGCAGCACCGCATCCGAGCTGAGCCCACCCTTGATGCCCGGCACGACGAAGGCCTGTGCGGCCACCCCCCACTGGGGGTGCGACAGCAGCAGCATCGGGATCTGCAGCAGGGTGATCGCGATGAACACGAACATGGCGCGTTCCCAGCGACGGAAACTGCCCGAGGCCATGATCGCCACCAACGCCACCGCGGCCGTCGGGACGACGATGTACTTCGAGACACCGAAATAGGCGGCGGCCAACGAGACGCCGATGAACTCGGTGACGATGGTCAGGAAGTTCAGCAGGAACAGATCCCCCACGGAGAACCAGCCCCACCCGCGGCCGAAGCGTTCGTTGATCAGCCGGGCATGGCCCACCCCGGTGACCGCTCCGAGGCGGACCACCATCTCCTGGTTGACGATCAGCACCGGGATCAGCAACAGCAGCACCCAGAGAAGGCTGTAGCCGTAGTTTTGGCCGGCCTGGGCGTAGGTGGCGACACCGCCGGCGTCGTTGTCGCCGACCATCACGATGATCCCGGGCCCGAGGATCGCCAACAGTGTCAGCAGCCGGGTCTTGAGCGTGCGGCCCTGATCGCTGTCGCCGACGCTGACCCGGCCGAACGCGCCTTCGATGTCACCGAGATGGGCGCTGTCCAACACCGCCGACGCCTGAGGCGCTGCAGGGGCTGGAGTCGGCTCGGGTCCCGGCGCGCTGGTGGACGCGGCCTGTGGGGTGACATCAGCAGCGGGAGCCTGATCCGGTGCCGTGGGGTCGGTGGTGCCTACCGGCGGGTGGGAGTCAGCCATGACCGGCCCCGTCCTGGGCACCGACGACGTCGCGGATCGGGCGCGGCGCGGGTTCGCGGCGCCGCCAGTCCTCGGGGATGGTGGCCTCCAGGACGTCATCGAAGGTCACCACACCGACCACCCGGTCGCCCTCGTCGACGACGGGGATGGCGACCAGGTTGTAGTCGGCCATCAGCAGGGCGACGTCGGTCAGGTCGGCTTCCGGGGTGACTCGGATCGGGTCGACGTCGAGCAGCTCGGTGATCGGGGTGTGGGGGTCGGATTGCAGCAGCCGGATCACCGAGACCACCCCGACCAGTTCGCCGGCCTCGTTGACCCCGTGCATCTTGAGCAACGCCTCGGGTTGCATCGCCCGGGCGGCGGCGATGATCGAAAGAGCTTGCGCGGCAGTGGCATCCGTCGAACACGACGCCACGTCGACGCTCATCAACCCGCCCGCGGTCGAGGGGTTGAACCCCATCAGCGTGATGACCTTGGTGCGCTGCCCCGCCGGCAGCAGCTCCAGCACCCGGCGACGGCGGGACTGGCGCAGATCGGCGATCGCGTCCGCCGCGTCGTCGGCCCGCATCCGGGCCAATACCCCGGCGACCTCGGTATCAGTCATGTCGCCCAGGATCTTGGTGGCCTTGTCGGGGTCGAGTTCCTCGAAGACGTCGGCCTCCAACTCCGGGTCGGAGTGGAGGCGGTCGAGGATTTCTCCACCCTCGTCTTTGTCGGCGTCCTCCAGCAGGTCCGCGATCTGGGCCGGCTTCAGCTTCGACATCCGCCCGCCCGCGCGCTCCAACACGCTCGCCGTGTGCCCGATGAGCGGTTCGAAGGACTTCCAGTCCCGGCTGGCATGCCCCCCACCGGATTTGATCAACCCGAACAGCCGCGCCGGCCGGCGGGTATCCAGCCGTGCCAGCACCCAGCCCGCCCCGGTGTCCTCGAGCTCGATGTCGTAGGCATGCACCAACTCCGCGGCCGCGACGTCGATGAGCCGGTGATCGAGGACGTCGGTGCGCAACAGAACCTCGCCGTCACGGCGTTCGAACTCGCGCAGATCCACCTTGTTCTTCGACAGATCGACGTGTTCCTGGGTCAGGTCGGTGATCTGCCCGGACGACACGTACACCCGACGGCCGCCGATCCCTACCACCAGGCCGGTGACCGGCGGATACCCCTCGGCACCGCGCAGGCTGACGATGACGTCCTCGACCCGGCCCACCGCGTCACCGGCCTTCGCGACGACCGGACGACCCAGGAGATCGGACAGATGGATCACCGGCCGTGACGCCGTGGGCGCTCCACCATCAGGCGGGACTTCATGCATAGTGACTCTTCCTTCTCGATGAGACGATCGCGGCCGTGCCCGAATGTCGCGGTTCCATATGCGCACGACCACGTGAACACTGGGCGACACCGATCTCGACCACCGTCGGTAGACACCCCAAACCTGGGACATGTGGATGGATCGTCCACAGAGGTCGTTAGTCACCGGGCCCTCGATCACGACCCTTACGCCGGGCCGCGTACCGAGGGCTGTAGCCAGTGCGAGATCCCGTAGGGGTCGCGCATCTGGCTACCACGTAGACGGCAAGGAGAAGTGCTGGCCCGATCACGCTGGCCAGTAACCCCAACCCGGCGAGGTGCCCGATCAGCGCGATCAGGCCAATGACGATGTTCGCCAGCGCGGCGACCTCCATGATCAGCACGGCGATCACGACCCGGCGCCGCCGCCTCACGTCGTCAACGGTGGCCTGGCGCTGCTGATCGAGGTCAGTTTCATCGGCGACTTCCGCGCGAAGCAACTCAAGCAGGGCGACCGGGACGTCGGTCGCCACGCTGACATCCCCGACGTCGTCGCCGCGGCGCAGCATCAGCGCCGCCAACCGGACCCGCACGCTGGCGTGGCGATCGTCATCGGCCTCCGGCAGTGGGGCCGTTGATCGCTTGGGAGTCATTCCCAGGTCACCGAGGAACGCCGGGTTCGATCCGGCGGACGCCGCCCGCGGGGGAGTGCGCCGCGTACGGGACCGTCGTTTCTTGGGCATGTCCTCAGTATGACCAGGTCGGACGGGTCGCAACATCGAGCCATTCCTGTCAATCTCCTGTCGCCACAGGTGCCTATCGGCGGGTACACCTGCTAGACGCGCGGCAGGCCGCCCACCACATCGTCCGGAGGTGCTGGGTTGGGAATTTGGACGGGTAGGGGTGTCGGCCATGTCGGCCATCACCTCGACCAACGCTTGCGGGACGCGGGTTGTGGTGGCGACCACCGCCGGGTCACCACCGTGCCGCAGCATCGCCCGGGCGGTGAGCATCCGGATGGTGGCGGTCAGCGTTCCGTCGGCCCGCTGGCCTGACACCCCTTGCGGCGCAGTTATTTTGGCGGGTTTATCGATCGCGTCGTGCGTCTGATCGTCGTGGGAGTCCATCGGTGGGCCTCCTCGCGCGGCGGCGGGCCGGGGCGGGCCGGGGTCGTGATGCACCCCAGCCCGAACCGGTCAGCCGACGTGCCCACCCAGTGACGCCGTGATCAGCGCGGGCCGGGTGTAGGACGCCAACAGATACGCCCGCTCCTGCGGGGTCAAATTGCGCCGGACCCACACCCGTCGACACGCCCTGCGGCCCCAGGTGAACCATCCGTGTGCGGCACGGGACGCCATCGACACCACGGGTATGCGAAGACGAGACAGAACAACAACCATGACAAAACTCCTTGACGCAAAGAGAAATTGGGGTGTCGTGGCATCTTTGAGTGTCACGCGGACCTCAAGCAGGCAGCAGCGCCGTAGGGGTGCACCGTCGGAACAATGGTGCACTCGAACAATCAACGACGAGAAGGGCTTTAGGCCTCGATCGACTCAAGCTGGCCACGCAGCGGGAACAACTCCGAACCCGCAGACGGCGGTTTATCGCTGGTACTCAACGGTGTTCCTCACCTCCTCGCAGCCAGGACGCACGCGGGCGTCACATCGAAAGCACACGTGGGGAGGACGTGCGGCACAGTGACCACACCTACACCCCTCTCGTCAGAGCTTCGGCACTGCACGGCGTATCGGGCCACCAGAAAACACTCGGTGCTCGAAGCCACTTGGGCTCAACCCTTAATCCGGGAGGAGCTGTCCTGACCCGGGGCGTCTTTCAACGTTCGGGGTCAGTGGCCTTTATCCGCGCAGACGCCTCACCTAGCGAGGTGCTTGCACCGATCAGTGTGGACCTCCAGACCACAACCCGTCAAGACGAACCAGACGACGCGCGCGTTGACCCCTCGTCCCTCACACCATCGGCTCTGCCGACAAGTAGCGATAGGCGGTCGCCCGTCCAATACCGAAGGCCTTGGCCAGTTCTCGTACGGGTTCGCCAGTAGCAGCGAGTCGGCGGAGTTGTTCTTGCCGTTCTGGGCTAAGCCGTGGTGGCTTGGTAGCAGGCAGGCACCGGGTTCGGCGTGATGCGCGTGATGCAGCTCGGCGTTCACGGCCGAGCTCAAGCTCGAGTTCGGCGAGGGTCGCCATGATCGCCGCTACTGCGCGCCCGGTCGGTGTGGCTGTATCTACGCCTTCACGCAAGGCGCGCAACAGGATTCGTCGCTCTCCGAATTCGGCGATGGTGCGGGTGACTTCGGCGACCGAGCGGCCGAGTCGATCGATGGCGGTGACGACGACGGTGTCACCGGGCCGGGCGTAGGCGAGCAGAGCCGCCAGTCCCGGCCGGTCCGTCTTCGCCGACCCCGAGAGCTTGTCGGTGAACACCCGATCCGGCTCGACGCTGGCGGCGGCGAGCGCAGCGAGTTGGGCGTCGAGGTCTTGGCCTGTGGTGCTGACGCGGGCGTAGCCGAGGATCGTCGTCATGCCAATGACTGTCTCACCACCCTGGACAGCAAAGATGTGAGACACGCGGTGTGAGACAAGACCTCCGATCACGCTAAGAGTCAATGGGTGGCGACGATTCTGGCGTGCGCTATCGCGAAGGGTTTCGGGACAGCAGACGCTCACCGTGCACCTGGCCACAGCCGTGCACCTGGCCACAACGCGATCCGTTGCCCCTAATACGAGCCCACAGACCGGCTGGCGCACTACGGTCGAAGCCGGGCGAACGGCATACCTTGCCGCGATTAACTCGTTCTGTCTCACTCGCAGCACGGAAGGAAGTTGCATGCTGGCAGCGCGTATCGGCAGCATGGAGTGCGGATGATCGAGTTCACCCTCACTCGGACCTCGACGGCGCCGATCCAGACCGTATTCGACGCCATGACCGACCACCGCGGGATCGCGGCCTCCGTGTGGGCATGCCGGCGTAGCACGCTCGATCGCGAGGGAACCCCTGCACCCAACGGTGTCGGCGCGATCAGACGTCTAGTAGCGATCGGACCCCCATTCGTCGAAGAGATCATCGAGTATGAGCGACCCACCCGTTACGCCTACAAGATGCTCTCAGGCGCTCCGACCCGAAATCACGTCGGCACGATCCAGCTGCGTGAAGCAGACACCGGGACCGAGGTCAGCTGGCATCTACGGTCGACGCTGAAGATCCCCGGTGTTGACCGGCTGATGCTGCCGGTGTTCAAGAAGGTCATCGACGAGCTCCTCAAAGGCGGCATCACGGCCGCCGAACGCCGCGCCTGAATACGATCGTGCTCGTTGGGCTGTGGCTTTCATGCACAAGGAACCGCCGATCAGCTCGGGTTACCGAACCGAAATCGTTGAGCAACAGCGATGAATACTGTTGCGGCGGAGTTCCTGGACCCCTATCGCAAAGGAACGGTTGCGATAGACCCCATGACGGCGGGACACTGCGCAGAATCTTTGCAGGTTCCTGGGCTATCGAAACTCATCACAAAAACACGTTCACACAACACGTCGCGTGGGACGGGATTCGATAAAGTCCGGCGATGGCCAAGATCGGGTACGCGCGGGTGTCGACGGCAGACCAGAACCCGCAGCTGCAACTCGACGCCCTCGACAGCGCCGGCTGCCTCAAGGTCTACACCGACCATGCCAGTGGGACCAAGGCTGACCGACCACAATGGAACGCGTGCCTGGCCGATCTGCGCGCCGGCGACACCCTGACCATCTGGCGCATCGACCGCCTCGGACGCAACCTGCGCGACCTCATCGACATCGTCACCACCCTGCAGACCCGCGGCGTCGGGGTTCAATCGCTGTGCAACGGGCTGGTCGACACCACCACCGCCCACGGCGCCCTGGTGTTCGGCATGTTCGCCCTGATGGCCGAGTACGAGGCAGCACTGATCCGGGAACGTACCCAGGCCGGTCTCGCTGCCGCCCGCGCCCGCGGCCGGCGAGGGGGACGTACACCCAAGATGACACCGGCTCTGATCGGCAAGGCGCAACGAATGTATGACTCCCGCCAATTCACCATGGCCGAGATCGCCGCATCCTGCTCGGTCACGCCGATGACGATCTACCGTCACGTCCGCACCGATCAACATAAGAAAACGAAAACAATTGACATATAGTCGATTTCGCCTCTTCTAGGCTGCCGCGTCGACCGTCTGCGCGAACGCCTTGGCCTCGTCGAAGGCACTCCCTTGTTGCAGGCAATGGTAGAGCTGACCCAGGAGCTTGTTGAACAGGTGCCGGTTGGCCGCGGCATGACGGTCACCATGTTCTCGGCGACGCCGGTAATGCAGGCGGGCGGGTTCGCAATGCGTGGCGGCGGCGAACGCCCAGACCCACCCCGTGTTGGCCAACCGATCGTTCTTGATGCGGCGGTGACTAATCGAGATGGAGCGCCCGGATGCCCGGGTGACCGGTGCCGATCCGGCGTAGGCCTTCAACGCCCGGGCGTCGGAGAACCGGCTGCGGTCATCGCCGATCTCAGCGAGCACCCGGGCGCCGGTCGAATCGGCCAGACCGGGAAAGCTTGTGATCACGGCGTAATCGGGATGCTGCTGAAAGGCCTCGGCCGCGGCCTGGCCGAGATCGACGACACTCGCGCACGCGGTGTCCAGTGCCGCCAGTAGCGCCAGCGTCTGGCGTCCCATCGCGGTCTCCACCAGAACGGGTTGGCGTAGTTGAGATTCGCGCAACGCTGCCTTGAGCTCGACGGCGGTCGGGTCGATGTTGCGGCTGCGACCAGCCCGGCGCAGCGCCGCCGCGATCCGACTCACCGAAAGCTTGGCAGCGGCCGCCGGTGTCGGCGCGATCCCCAGCACGGCGCGAGCCTCCGGGCTGCTGATCCCCAGAGCGAACCGCCCGGTGAACACCGCCAGGAAGGTGGGATAGAACTCCCGCAGCACTGACCGTAATTGGTTGTGCGCCTTAGTCCGTGCCCAGATCGCATCCTGATGGGCGCGGGCCAGGACCGCGATGGCCTGGCACAGTTCACTGTCCTTGGGCAGCTGACGGTGCAGGTGGGCGTCGACACGCAAGATGTGGGCCAGGGTCATGGCATCGGCGTGATCGGACTTCGTCCGTGCCACCGAGTGGCGCTCCCGGTAGCGGGCGACTGCGAGCGGGTTGATCGCGTACACCGCCCGACCGGTCGCGCGTAGCGCACTGACCAGCAGCCCGCGTGGGGTTTCGATCGCCACCGGAATCGGGTCCTCGGATTCGTCGCCGGCGGCGGTGAGTATTTCGATGAGCTCGGCGAACCCCGCCGGGTCATCGGTGATGCGTTTCTTGGCGACCAGGTGACCGTCGCCGTCGATGATGGCGACGTCGTGGTGGGCCTCGGCCCAGTCGATGCCGCAGAAGAGTTTCACGTTGGTATTACCTCCGACCGATAGCGGGTGTTGGTGCTGGTCAAAACCCCAGCAGGATGCGCAGCGCTCTACTTACGAGGCTCGATGGCCTTCCCTCCGATGAGCTGTTCGCGATCCCAGCGACCCGCACGGCGTCGGTCTTCGTTGAGGGCTTCAACGCCCGAAACAAACTGGGACGTTGCCTCCGTGCGAGGGGCTTGAACCACGACGCCAATCCCACCCAAAGACGACCTCGCGACCCCGCCACGACACGCTCGGTCTTGTCTGAGGACTCAGCACGGTCCCGAAATGAGAAAGGCGTCGCCAACGGCAAGGCCGCGAGGGATGAACACCCGACGGTCCACGGCGTCTATCAAGATCGGCGGCTGTTCGTTTCTAAGTAGAAACGAGACA
>NZ_JAWQPU010000019.1:0-27736 GCF_033741125.1 Mycolicibacterium sichuanense
CGTCGCCAACGGCAAGGCCGCGAGGGATGAACACCCGACGGTCCACGGCGTCTATCAAGATCGGCGGCTGTTCGTTTCTAAGTAGAAACGAGACACCGCGACCTGGGACTTCGCAACGGGGGAGTGGCACCTTGACGGGTGTCTCGTTTCTACTTACATCCGAACCCCCGCGGGCGTCCTCGCGAAGGTCCGTAACCATCTGGTCGTGAAGGCCTCGTATGAGACCGGCGTCGCGAGGCTGGCGGTGGTGGTTCACCCTTGCGGCCCTCGCTGTCGGCAACGCCTATCTCGTTTCCGGACTTGGAGTCCCATCTAGAGACCGTGCGTGTCGCGGCGGGGTCGCAAGGGATGCATTCGGTGGACTTAGCCCGTGGTTCTTGCCCGCCGCGCGGATTCAGCGCCTCAACCTTCTGGAGCCGTAGAGCTCTCTCGAAGACCGGTGCCGTGCGGGTCGCTGGGATCGTGAACAGCTCATCGGAGGGAAGGCCATCGAGCCTCGTAAGTAGAGCGCTGCGCGCCCCAATTTGGGTTGGTGAACCATGCACCATCCGGCGAAACGAAGGAGGAAACGACACCATGAAACTCTTCTGCGGCATCGACTGGGCGGAGGCTCACCACGACGTCGCCATCGTCGACGAAAGCGGCCAACTGGTCGCCAAGAGGCGCATCACCGACGACCCCAGCGGGTTCACTGAGTTGATCGAGGCGCTGACTGCCGCCGGGGAGAACGCCGACGAACCGATTCCGGTGGCGATCGAAACGCCCCGAGGCCTGCTGGTGGCCTCGTTGCGTGCCACTGGCCGCGCCGTGTATGCGATCAATCCGCTGGCAGTCGCCCGCTACCGGGAACGGCACTCGGTGGCCAGGGCAAAGTCCGATCACGCCGATGCGATGACCCTGGCCAACATCTTGCGTGTCGACGCCCACCTGCATCGGCGGCTGCCCGCCGACACTGAACTATGCCAAGCCATCACCGTGTTGGCCCGCGCTCATCAGGATGCGATATGGCGACGAACGAAGGCACACAACGAGTTACGGTCAACGCTGAGGGAATACTTCCCGACCTTCCTGGCCACCTTCACGCGACGATTCGCCCTGGGCATCGCCAGCCCCGAAGCCAGGGCCATCTTGGCCATCGCGCCAACTCCGGGTGCGGCCGCCAAGCTCTCAGCCACCCGGATCGCCGCAGCTCTCCGCCGGGCAGGCCGCAGTCGCGGCCTCGATCAGGCGGCGGCCGACATCAAGACAGCCCTGCGCGAGCCACAGTTGCGTCAGCTAGCCCAAGTTGAGGCCGCGTTGGGCACACAGACCATGGCGTTGCTCGCGGCGCTGAACACCGCCTGCGCCAGCGTCGATGACCTCGGCGCGGCCTCAGCCGAGCTGTTCCACACCCATCCGGACTACGCCATCATCACCAGCTTCCCCGGTCTGGCGGACTCCACCGGCGCCCGCGTCCTCGGCGAGATTGGCGATGACCGCACCCGATTCGCCGACGCCCGCGCGTTGAAGGCCTACGCCGGATCCGCACCCATCACCAGAGCCTCTGGGCGGTCTCTCTCCGTCACCCACCGCCGCGTCAAGAACGATCGCCTCGCTGCCGCCGGCTGGATCTGGGCCTTCGGTGCCGCAACTCATTGTGAGCCCGCCGGCGAGCACTACCGCCGCCGCCGAGACACCGGCGACCGCCACGCAGCAGCGAACCGCCACCTGCTCAACAAGCTCATTGGACAACTGCACTACTGCCTCCAACACCACCAGCATTTCGACCAGGCCAAGGCCTTCACGACAAACTCTCGAGCCGCCGCCTAACTGCAGCGGAGCTGTCGGTGATGGGCGATTGCGACATTAGAACCATTCCAGCACTTGACTCTTAAACACATCGGAGGTCTCTAGAAGCGAGACATCCGTGCGGCGGGCGTGACTGCGTGCCGGAAGCGTTGGTAGGCAGCGCCGCGTCTGAGTCCAAGGGCGTCTCCGATGGCTTGCCAGGACACACCGTGCTCGCGGGCGGCTCGGACACGGGCGTTCAGTTCGCGCTGCCCCGCGGCGAGAGCTTCACCGTCGCGACAGGTTTTTGCGTGGGCGACGACGCCCGCGGCCTCGAGGATGTCGGCAAGTAACCGCGCGTTGATTGCCTGCTCCGATGTCGACCAGCGCTGGGCAGCGTCGTCCACGAGTCCCCTCCGACCTCAGATGAACGCGTGGCAGCTACGCGTTCATGTGTGGCGGCGGGGTCTGGGCCACGGTGAATACGGAAATTTTATCGCAGACCGCAACGTAGTGGCGTAAATCGCGTGCGCAGTGCCGGGCTCTCGAAGACGCCCCCATCATTGCCACGTGCCGTGTCCCTGCGCCCGATGATGCGACGCCACCAGCAAGAACATGCGAGGACTCCGGGTAATCAGCGGAGAGCTGCGGGGCGGATTGGTACATGTTTGACTCGATCATGGCGGGTACTGAAGTCATAGCCGCCCGCCCTTTGGCGCCGCGACTCACAGAATCGGTCCGCATCAGCTTCGGCCGGGGAACCAGCCACTACATGCCCCTGACCGGTCACCTGCGCCCGCGGACCTTCACCGTTGTCGCCGTTACCGTGCCGGCACCACACCGGTGAGCCTCCTGACGCAGATGCGCACCGCCCTCGGTGGTCTGTGCGGCATCGACGCCGCCGACCTCATCTGCCAAACCTGCGTAGCCCTCCTCGACGTGCCCGCCGCAGCGATCTCACTGGTGTGCGACGGCGCCAACGTGGCGACCCTCGGAGCCAGCGGCGACCTGGCCCGCACGCTCGACGAAGTCCACTTCACCGTGGGCGAGGGCCCGGGTCTGGATGCGACGGTGGCGCACGGCTCACCGATGGTCGTCCAAGACTTCGCCGACTCTCACGAGCGGCGCTGGCCGATCTACGGCCAGGTGATGCTCGATCACCACATCCGCGGGGTCATCGCCCTGCCCGTCGCAATAGGCGGACGCTCCTACGGAGCGTTGGAGCTGTTCCTCACCACCCCGCAACGGATGCACGGCCAACGGTGGGCGGCGGCAGTGCTGGCCGCCGATCTGGCCGGCGCGCTCCTGCTCGACCTCTTCGAGGAGGACACCCGTCACGCCGCCGACCACGCCCATGACGAGCCGGCGTGGGCCGGGCCGCACACCGCGGTGCGGGCCGAGGTCGCCCAAGCGACCGGCATGGTGATGGCCCAGCTCGACATTTCACCTGCCGAGGCACTGCTGCGGTTACGTGCCCACGCCTACGCCACCGGCATCCCCGCCACCGAGGTTGCCCAGGCTGTCGTCGACCGCCGACTACACCTGGAACCCCACTAGCAACGACGCGACGCTCTTTCGACGTGCCGAACGCCTCACTGCGAGGTCTGCGAGGTGGCAGGGCCATTGCGGTGGTCACCGACGTCGGCGCCGGTCCGAGGCATCAGCTCTGCGGAGGGTTGTCTGGTGGCGTCGACCGACGTCGCCTCGGCGACGTTGACTGTCGCGGTGTCTCGGGCCGCGTCGCCGCGGGCGCGGCGTGCGTGACGTTCGTCGTCCACAGCGCCCTGGCGGTGAGCTTGGGCCGCTTCCCGATGGTGCACCGCGGCGTCATCGGTGCGCGACGACGATGCTGCGTGGTCGTGAACCGTCGCGGCGCGTTCGTGGGCCACTGCGGCGTCATGGTGGCGGTCGGCGGCTGAGAGGTGTGCCTCGATGGCACGGGCGCGGGACTGCTCGGCGCGGTGTACGGCGCGGGTGACGTCATCGGTGGTGACGGCCTTCGCGGCACGCAGGTCGACGATGCGATCGGCGAGCTCTTCGGCACGATCCGCGGCTCGATCACCAGCAGAGTGACCCATGTCCTCAACGCTAGACCCCCTCACCAGCGACGACTGCAAACGGCGACCCGCGCGACGGCAACGAAACGCGCCAAGACTCGGCCATCTCGTCGTCGCAGCCGTCCTCACATGAGACGGGTTCTGATCACTCTCGAATCTCTGAGACCGAACCCCGTTATCCATGACCTGTACCGAGACACCGCCAAGGTGAACGGTGCTACAGATGGGCGTACCCCGTTGCGATGTTGCTGGTCGGCGGGCTGTCCGGGTTCTCCGCCGCGCACCAGATCTGGCCGCGCTCTACGGTAGGTACAGGTCAGACCTCAGACGAAAAGGGGGCCAGGTGTCCACCTCGCGCGACACGCCACAGCGTAAAGCCCCCGACGATGCCGCGTTGGCCTGGGAGCTGGCCGCCACCGCGCGCCCCTATCTCAGCAGAGTCGACGCCGACGGCATCTTCATCACCCTGGGCATCGGTGAAACTTTCACCGCAATCGACGCCCTGATCACTGTCATCGCCCGCAACCACATTCCCCTCGGCGACGACCTGGTGGCCACCACTGCGAGCTGGCTGGACTGCTACCTCGGGCACGAAGCCGAACCGCGTCTGCGCCACCTTCTCACTGACGTCCTCGACGCAGCAGCGCACCAGAACACGCCCACCGCCGGTGACCGAGCCGCCAGCCTCGGTCCGCCGGCTGAACCACTCACGCGGCGCGACGCGACCCACACAGCGTGATGTCTCATCGGCCCCGGCGTCGCCTCCGGGAGCCGTCGCCTCGCTCACGCAGTGGGCTCGACTGCGAACTCGTGCACCGAAGGCGCTACGGCCGTGTCTCGGGGAACCGGTCATAGATGCGGTTGACGTGATCGTGCGCTTCGGACAGTTCACGACGCAACGCCCGCTCGTGTGTTCCTGCCGATGATCCCCGTGGGCGTTGCCGCTCGTACTTCTCGACCGACTTCGTTGTCTGAACCATGTTGTCCTGCAACGCTGCCAGCAGGCGGAATGCCTGCGCCAGGTCAGACTCGTCGTTGCTCATTGCAGACATTGTGGCACTTGCCGCGCCTCACGGATAAGCGTGTTGTGCTGAGGTGACGGACAGCGGCGATGAGTGGTCGCGACACCCCGAAACGCCGCTCGGTGTGCCACCGCACGTGCGGCGGAAGTCGGTCGCCGCTTCTCTACGCGTGTGTGGGTGATTGCTGCGGTTGCCCGTCGGTGAGTGTCTCCGGGTACCGGTGGTGCAGGCCGTCGATGAGTCGGTGCGCCTCGCGGAGCTCTCGACGCAATTCGGACTGCTGCCGGTGAACGTCGGCGATTCCGCGGGCGGATCTGCGCCTGTTGCGTCGCTCCACGATCTCCAACTTGCACGATACTTTGTCGACCTGGTTGTGCAGTTCCTTCAGCAGCGATGTCGCTTGAAGGGCCTCCGCGTCCTCGAACATGTGGCCATGGTCTCATCGAACCTTAATGATTGCTCGGCGACCTGCACTTTGTGGCTTCGGCGTGAATGGTTGGTTGACGTCGCGTGTCGTCGAAGCGGACAATTCGTTATGTGGCTAACTTGAGTGAGCAGGTGGCGCTGACGCAACTGGAAGATCGGTTGAGCAGCACTTTCGTCGACGTCCCGGCTGATCGCATTCAGTCCGCCATGCGAAATGCGCAGGCCCGGTTTGAGCACAGCAAGATCCGCGATTTCGTGCCGCTACTGGTGGAACGCAGGGTGCGCGCCGAGTTGGCAAACGCTTAGCTGGAAGCGGTGGCACCGCCCTCCGCGGTGATCGTCACGGGTGCCACGGCGCGGAGTCATGTCAGGCTCGTCGTCAGCGCTACGGCTTGGATTGGGAGCGCACCTTCACGCTGCCACTGCTGAAGCGATGATGCGGTGACCACCGGTTGTGCTGTGAAGAGTTCGCGGTGACCCGTCAGGAACGAACCCCCTGCGCTGAGCATGCTCCAGCTAACGTCTCGTCAATCTCATCGCGGCCGTTTCGTAATGTCGGACAACGAGTCCAACAGCTGCGCTGCCACGACGTGCAACTTGACGTTGGTGTGTTGGGACTTCTCCACCAGCATCGCAAAAGCCTCGTCGGCCGAGCAGCCGTGCACCGCACGCAGCACACCCTTGGCCTGGTCGATGGTGCTGCGCGAGCCCAACGCAGACTGCAATTGGGCCACCGTGGCCCGGGAGTGCTGCCACCGCCGCGCATTGGTGATCGCCTGACTCGCCGAGGTCGCGAACAAACTCATCAGCACTTCGTCGAACGGGTCGAACGCCGCAGCGTTGCGGCTGTACACGTTCAGCGACCCCACCAGCGAGTCTTCTTCGGCACCGGGGGACAGCGACCCCACGATCAGCGGAATCGACAGGGTCGCCAGGATTCCCTCCTCCCGGGAGGCGGTCACGAACTCCGGCCACCGGTCGTCGTCGAATCCCATGCTGACTCGCACCGGGATGCGGGTACGGGCGGCCTCCAAGCACGGGCCTCGATTGGAGGTGTACTGCCGCTCATCGAGGCGCAGCACCCGTTCGTCGGTGTAGGCCGCGGTGCGCGACTGGGGCTCGGAGACCACGGTGATGCTCACCGCGTCGGCGTCGGGAACCGCACCCACCGCGGTGCGCGCCACCCGGGTCAACGCCTCCTCCAGCGGCTCCTCCTTGGCCTCCACGATCTGCGTCAACGATTCCACCGCGCCCGCGGTGTCGGTCAGACGGTTGAGCTCGTCGGGACGCCCCTGACGACGGTCATCGCTCATGTGCTGCGCTTCTTCCTGCCAGACGCCACTCGCAGGAGGGCGACCGCACACGTTGGTTCACGTCACGGCCCCGACAGCGGTCGCGTCAATATTCTCCGAAACAGTATTCGACGCCGACACGACCATGGATAGGCAAGCACCACCGGCCTGAGACCAATGCCTCGACGCCCGTCTGGACACAGTCTCGGCGTCACACCGTGCGGCCGCTGCTGGCAGCCCTGCCCGACCGAGAACGCGCTCATAAAAGCTGCCCCACGACTCCAACACCCGACTCGTCGACATCGCCGCAGAGATCGTGGCACGCGGATCACACCATGACTCCCACATCACCAGAGGTTGAACGCGTGCGACGAGGGAACAGAACACTCCATGGAGGTCGCACAGCGTGGGCGCACGTTGTATCGCTAACAGTTACCCGCTGTGACGGGTGTGACATGCACCTCGTCGTAAACTGGCAACAAACGCAGCCGCTGCCGCCGAGGTTCGGCGCCTTACGGACGGGGGTGCTCCATGAACGCCGGGCAGCCCTCAACCGAACCCACTCCCGTGTCACCGGTGCTGCACACCTTGGTGTTCCACTCCCTTCAGGAGCAAATCGCGGTCATCGACGACGCGGGCACCATCATCGACGTCAACGCCGCCTGGATTGGCTTCGGGGTCGACAACGGACTTCCCGCTGACTACGAGTGGCTCGGCGCCAACTACCTCCACGTCCTGGCCGGCGCTCACTCCCGAGACGATGACCAGGCTGGACACGCAGCCACGGGCATTCTGGACGTTCTCCACGATCGGCGCGCGTCCTTCGACATGGAATATCCCTGCCACAGTCCCGGCGAACAGCGCTGGTTCGTCATGCGCGTCACCCGCCTGGCGACCGCTTCACAGCCTCTGGTGGCCATCTCCCACTACAACATCACAGCACGCAAACTGGCCGAACAACGTGCCGAATACCTGGCACTGCACGACCCACTCACCGACATGGCCAACCGCCGCTACTTCAACATCGCCCTGAAAAGAGCAACCCGTTCGAGCGTGCAGAACCGATCGCCGGTCAGCCTCATTGCCCTCGACGTCGATCACTTCAAGGACTACAACGACGCCTGCGGGCACCCCGCCGGGGACGACTGCCTGGCCCAGGTCGCACAGGCGATACGAAAGTTCGCCCGCCGCCCCGGCGATCTGCCCGCCCGCCTCGGCGGTGACGAATTCGCCGTGCTCTTGGGCGGCACCGACGCCGCGCAATCACAGCGCCTCGCCGAAGCGATCCTCACCTCAGTAGACAACCTCAGGATCGGCTACGGCGATGGACAACAGGTCACCCTGAGTGCAGGCGTGGCGTCGGTGATCGCACATCACCACGAGGACTCCGCTGAACACCTCCTCCGAGACGCCGACGACGCGTTGTACCGGGCTAAACAGGCCGGGCGAAACCAGGTAGCAGTGCACGCCGACCCCTGCCGCTGACTCAGCCGTACTGCCCACGGGGTGCGAGGCCCCGCCGCTTTGCGGCACCGCGGAGGAGAACCCATTGCACTGATGACCGACCTAAGCAAACTCGTCGCACCCGCTGCCACGATCGCCCGGCCGTTGGTGGCAACGCTTAAGGCCGCCCAGCCAGCTAGTTCTCGTGCAGCGGACCATTCGCTTTGCCACCGGCGACGTTTGTCGTGCGTCTGGTCAGAGGCTGAGGTCGGAGCCTTGATCGCGTTCCCTGCTGCGGCCACGGTGTAGCCCACGGGTGCGGTCCAACGATCGATTCCGCTGGGCGCGTTGGGTTTTCTGATAGTCGGCGTGCCGTCGGATGAGGGCGGAGTGGTGTTCGGCGACCAGGTTGGCCACCAGCTCGGGAAGCTGCTCGGCGGGGGTGTCCGCGGCAGTCTGGTGGGCGGTGCGGGCGGATTCGTCGCGTCCGACGATCTGGCGCAACATGCGGGCGGCCTGAGCAGGGGTGCCGCGCTGGGCCACGTGCACCCCCTCGGCGGCCTGGTCGTCGCGGTGCTGGTGGTCGGCCTCCCCCACCGTGTGCTCATAGAGGTAGACCTCGTTGGTGTCGCGGCCGCGGGTCATGGCCACGTAGGCCAGGTTGCGGGTGGTGGTGTCGCCGATGACGGACCGACAGCGCTCGGCGGTGACCCCTTGGGCCGAGTGCACGGTCACCACATGCCCGAGTTGCACCTGCTTTTTGAGGTAGTCGCCCTCGAACACCGCCACCGCACCGTCACCGAAGCGCCGGGCGGCGATGCGCGGACGCTCGGCGGTGTCGTCGACCTTGAGGACCTGCCAGCGTTGCCCGTTGCGGACCGGGGCCTCGGGGAGCCGTCGGGCCTGCTTGCCTCCCCGGTCGTACACGTCGACGGTCGCGTCGTTGAGTCGGGTCAGGACCACGTCGCCCACCCCGACCTGGTGGCCGCGCGCGGCGGTGACGGTGGTGGTGTCACGGCCCGCGCGGGTTTGCGCCGCGGTGATCTGGTCGTGGATGCGCCGGTTGAGGGCATCGGTGGTCTCGGTGGTGTCGGCGATCAACAACGCATCCCGCCCGGCGGCGACGTCGACCTGGTGGGCGTGCAGGGCGTCGGCGGCCATGGTGACCTGATCCCCACAGTGCAGCCGGTCCTGATCGCGGTACCAGCTGATCGCGCGGCGCACCGGGGCCGGCCCACCCGCCCCCAACGCCAGCGACGCCGACCGCTCACCGGGGTCCTGCATGCGCCACACCTCGGTCAACCGTTGGGCCCAGGGCAGCTCCTCGCACAGCTGGGTGAACATCCCGCCGCGGGCCTTCACCGGCGCCAACTGGTGGGGGTCACCGACCATCACCGTCTTGGCCCCCGCCCCGGTCGTGTGGGTGAGCAAAGCACGCCACTGATGGGTGCCGACCATCCCGGCTTCGTCGACCACCACCACGTCGAACGGACCCAACTCCAGCCGCCCGTCCGCCAACCGCGCCAGGGCGGCGTGCATCGTGAACCCTTCGGTGGCGACACCCTCGGCGACGGCGACGTCCACCGCCTTCCCGGTCGGGGCGATCACGATCACCGTGCCCCGACGCTGACGTTCCACCAAGGTCCGCAGCGCCCGCATGGAGGTGGTCTTTCCGGCGCCGGCCGGTGCTGACAACGGCTGCACCAACTGAGGGCTGGCCGCGATCGCGGTCACCGCGGCGTGCTGCTGGACCGACAGCCCCAATGCCTCGGGGGTGTCGAACTCGCGGACCCAGCACGCGTTGCGCAGGCTGGTCTGGTCGACCAGGTCGAACACCCGGCGTTCCTCGGCCAGGATCAGGTCCACGGTGAACCGTTCGGACCCCTCTCGCTGGTGCGCCAACCGCGGCCCGCTCAACCGCATGGCGACCGCGTCGACGCACTCCTCGATGACCTGGCGCGGCATCACTGCATCCCCCACCGAGCCGTCCGCGCCACCCGCCGCGGCCACGCCAGGGGTGTCGGCCATCAGGGGCAGCTGCGCGCCGATCACCTCCACCAGGTCCGCGCGGGTCAACGCGGCCTTGTCCGCGCGGGCGACCATCGCCGCCACCGCCTGGCGGTCCACCACCACCCCGCCGCGGCGCGCCACCCGCGCCGCCGCGCGGCCGGCCGCGGCTTCCCGCACCGCCCGCGCCTCGCGTTGCGCGGCGCGGTCCACCCCAAACCCACGCCCATCCGCCGCCCACTGAGCACGCAGTTCCGCCCACGACAACGACTCCGGTTTGACCGGTCTGGTGGCCTTCTGGGCGGCCGCCAACTGCCCCTGCGACAGCCCCTTCTTGCGGCCGGTGGCGGTGTCGACGACGGTCAGATTGTTCGCCGCCCACGCCCGCAACTGCGAGGACCTTTGCGACCACGCCGCCAGGTTGTTGGGGTCGACGCCGGCGATCTCGGCCATCCCCGTCTCGGGGTTCACCGGGCCCCATTCCACCCCCGCCAGACGGTGCAACTCATGGCGCAACGTGGCCTGATACACCATCCCCGCCGCCCGGGATTCGTGGAACAAACTGGTCCCGTCTACCGACACCAACCGGCCGTCGGCGCGGGCTTGGCGGTTGGGCACCAGGACGTGGGTGTGCAGGTGCGGATCCCCCGCCCGCGACGTCTCGTGCTGATAGGCCGCGGCCACCAACCCGGGCAGTTTCTGCAGATCCTTGCACCCGGTGATCGGGTTGTGCACCCGGGTGTACCCGGCATGATCGGACAGGTACTCCAGCGCTTCGGTGATCGCCGTGTGGTGCGCCGCCGACACCGCCTTGTCGACCACGTCGCCGCCGAACGCGCGCACCAACGACACCGATTTCGGGGCGCAGAACGTCAAGTCGAACCCATGCACACCGCGCTTGCCGTGGGACCTTCCGCACTCCCCCGAGGGGGCGACCCCGGCGTCCAACCAGCGCGCGACGACGTCGGGATCGGCATCCCCACCGGCCCGCTGCGCGTCGGTCAACCCCACCAAGCCGGCGACCGTCCGGGCGTCCCCGGCGCACGTCCACACCGGGGTTCGGGTGTCGCGTTCGGCGTAGTACTCCGCCAACCCACCACCCGCGGCCTGGGCGTCCCGGGCGGCCTGTCCGACCGCGCGGGCGGTGTCGTTGTAGTAGTTCACCGACCACAACGACAACTTCGCGATCGTCAACACCCACACCACCCCCACCCTGTCCGGGCCGCCCGCCGGGACACCCGCGGAAATCGGGGTTCACAAGCCCACCAGCGGACGGCACCACCAGCATCGCACAAACCTTGTGCAAATGTGCCAATGGTCTACGAGGTGTGAAGGATTTGTCGGTGGGTGGGGACAGACTGGGGGTGTGGACGGCGACGGTGAGGTGGGGTTGGAGATGCCCGGGGAATGCGTGGTGTGGTGTCGTGACCAGGACTACGGGGTGAGCGTGTGTGACGACATGGCCCCGGTGGATTTGGACTGGTGGAACCGCCGCCTCGAGCAGCACGCAATTCCGGCCCGGATCGTCGGCCGCGACGCCGACGGCACACCGACTGATCACGGCATCGGCTACCTCCGCCGCGCGGACCTCACCGCCGACCTCCACACCGACACAGTGACCAGGCCCGGGTCACCCGAGCTGAGCGTGCTCTACCGGGCTGCCGCGTGGCTGTCGGGGCACCCTCACCGCGACCGGCGCCGAACCTTCTTCGACGTGCGTACCGCGGCACCGTCGGGACACCAGTTCGACGCCATCACCACCGCCCTGGCGGCGTGCCGGCACACCCCATGGGCATCGATCCCCGACGCCGCCCCCCGGCGCCGGTGGTCGAGCTGGCCCCACACCCCCGGCGCCGGCCCCACACTGCTTTCGCTGTACTGCTGGGCCACCCACCACACCAACACCACCGCGCATGGTGTGGTGCGCCCGCAGCTGCTCGACCAACACGCCGTGGCCTCCCTGATCCACCTCGGCTGGACCGAGGACCCCGTGGCCGCCCAGTTCATTTGGGCGCGCTACACCCGCTACTGCCATCTGCTGCACACCTGGGCCGCCCACGCCGACGTCCATTGCTGAGCTGATCGAGATGTGGCTGAGCACCCGGTGGCGTCAGCGCACCGCACACCACCACCACGCACGGACGGGATGGCCATGAAGAGTTCACGGGTCGAAGCGGCGGTGACCGACCTGCTGATCGAACACCGCGGCCCGGCGGCCACCGCACTCATGCGCTGGCTGATCACCGGCGACCAGCCGAACGGCGACACCCGGGTGGACTTTGCGTGGCGCGCACCCGGCGCGCCCGACCCCTTCACCTGAGCCCACACCCCTAGCCGTCCATGGCGTGCGTGGCGGAACGCCTCGGCCGGCACGGCCAGCGGTGCGCCTGGTGCGCGTTCTCACCGGTGCTGGCCGGTGTTCCCACCGTCGGGGGTCAGGCCGCGGGCGGCGCGCACCGCGGCGTCGTGGCGCGCGGTGTCGGCGGCCACGGTCTGGGTGCGCCGCACCAGGGCGCGGGCAGCGATCGCCGCGGCCACCTCCCGCGCGGCAGTGTGTCCCGAACCGCCCACCGCGGCGCGGCCAGCCGCCCGCGCCGCCACCGCGCGAGCATGGTCGGCGCGGGCAGCAGTAACCCGGGCCCGGGCGGCGGCGAGTTCTTCGGCCTCCCGGGCGTCGTCGAGCGCGGCCGGCCGGGCGGTGTCGTCGCCGTGCCAGGCCAGCATCGCCCCCAACAAACCGATCGGCCGATGCGGACTGTCGGGCAAGGTGCCCCTCACGCCGATCCAGTCGCGGACCAACGCGTTGAGATCCCGCGCAGTCCACCGGTGCCGTGCTGGGCCGGCCAGCAGCCGCGCCCACGCCTGCGGGGTGTACCGGTGCGCCCACCGCGGGCTGTCTTGATCGGCCCGCCACGCCACCGCCAACCGCGTCCCGCCCGGATCCGGGCAACCCCCCGACCTCCAGGCTGGCTTTTCTACGCCCGCAGGGCGGCGTCTATCGGTAGTAACCATCTTTCTACGAGAGGAAGGAGATCTAACAGAAGACCCTCTGGGATGGGGTGACAGCACAGGTATCTGGACTGCAACCTGCCGAGCCAACTCCGCGTCATCGTGCAACGCCCACACCGAGGCCCACCCCCGGCCACGGTCACCCACACGCCACGACGCCAACCGTTCGGTGCGGGTGCGTTGGCGCCCCCGGAGCACCTCGGTGGCCACCCCCAACAACCGCAACGCCACATCGGCGCGCTGCACCGTGCGCACGCTGTAGCCGGTGTCCGCGGCCAACCGCTCATTGGACGGCCGGCTCCCCCGGCCGGTGCCGTACTCGGCGTACCGCGCGCGGGCCTCAGCGACACGTAGAACGGCTTTCCGGCTGACCTGGTTGCCGCCCAGCACCGGACGGACGTGCGTGTCGTACCGCAGGTCATAGGCGATCGGCACGGTAAACACCGTCCACCGCTCCGCGCGCCCGCTCCAGCACGGCACACCCGCGAAGGCCCGCTCCCCCAACTCCAACACGATCGCCGGCCCACGCGCGGCGTGGGGGGCAGTGCCGGGGAGTGCACGGTGCCCGGCCGGGGGCACCAACTGCACCGCCCGGGTCGGGCGCGTGCGGACCACACCGCGGCGCGGTCGAGCCGCAGTGCAGCCGCGGTAGCTACGTGGGCGGAGATGACGATTCGATAAATCACGGTGCGCGCCATCTAGAACCAGAGACAGACGTGCGCTACCGTGAGAGCTGTCCACCAAGACAGTCCCTTCGGGGAAGGGGTGCGGAGAGCCCTGAACCGAGCGCCAACTCGGTTTGAATCTCTAGACGTGGCCCCGCCTAAGGCGGGGCCTTCGTCATTCAGCGGGAGATCCGCACACCAGCTATTCAGATGTCACGTGTCGGCCCAGGCTGATGTGTCCGGCAGCTCCGGGCTCGTACGGCGTTCACATCGCCAGCGGCAATTCCTCCCTGGACTTATTGAGTTCGAGAACAAGCTCAGGGTGACCGACGTGCTCAGCTAGCAGATCGGCGACGTACTGACCCATCGGAATGCCGAGCTGGGCCGCCCTTTGCTTGACGATGTCGTAGACCGTCCGAGGGGGGCGCGTCATGATCTGGGCACGATCACCTTTATGCGGCTGAGCCATGAGTGGAACTCTGCCAGCCCAGACAATCCGTAACTGATAGCGACACGCGGTTATATGCGACCGGTGTGACACCTGAGTTTGGGTCAGGCGGCGGGCTGGGCCGACTCCGCTCGACGGCGGCGCCTCGACTGAGGGTCGCGGTAAACGAGGTCAGCACTGACGATTGGCAGACCGACATGCGCCGGCGGCCGGGCGGAAGGCACAAAGCTTTCGCCGAAATAGCCTTCGGCTGGATTCTGAGCAATGCGAATGCGACAGATCAGCGTGTCATTGCCCCGTTGAACGGTCTTGTGTGCTGAGTCGCGCTGGGTTGCAGGGAACTAGGCCCGGTCCCCTTCCTCGGCCGTGTCGACCGCGCAGCGGCGTGGCCTTGACCGAGACCCCCACCACGTTCACCAGGATTGCGAGCTAGGGAAGAGCAGTCGAGTTTGGCCGAGTTGAGAGGGTGTTGCTATCTCAGCTAGCACGGCTAGCTAGCAACCGCGTTGGGTGAGGTAGGCGTCGAGGGCTTGGTCGGTGATGGAGGCGATGCTGATAGTGCGGTCGCCGGTTTCGTAGCGGAGTTTGTCGACGGCTTTTCCGAGGCGGGTTTTGGTGGAGGGTCGGATTCTGACGTTGTGCTGCTCGGTGAGCCGCTCCGCCGCTCCCCCGGCCGCCGGTGTGGATGGCGCCGCTCCGAGTGGGGTGCCCTGGGTGAGGGGTGCGGGCCGGTCGGGTATGCCGTCGGCGGGATGGCTGGTGGTGCGGGTGATGGCCGGCTTGCGTGCAGCGCTCATGCGGTGGCTCCGATGGTGATGCCGAGTTCGTCGAGCAGGTCGTCGTAGGCAACTTGCAGGCTGAGTGCTCGGCCGCCTTTGAATTTGTGCATGGGCACTTCGGCGCTGTGGGCGTCTTGGCGGGCACCGAGGTCGGGTATGACGGTGCGGGCCACAAGGTCGCCGTAGGCTTCGCGCAGCTCGCGCTCGCGATCGATGTGCTCACCCTTGTTTTGCCGGCGGGAGATGATGATCTTGGACAGCTCCAGGCGCGGGTTGGGTCGGAGTTTGACTTTCTGAACGGTGGTTTCGAGCCGCGTGACGCCTTTGACGGAGTCTTTCGTGGGTTCGGTAATGGCATACACGGTGTCGACGGTGAGCAGGACAGCGAATAGCAGCTTGCCCAAGCTGGGCGGGCAGTCAAACAGCACCGCGTCGTAGGGCGAGAGGTCCAGGCCTTCGAGAGCGACGTCGAGGCGGAACACCAGATCGGATGCACCGCTGGATTCGGCGTTGGACAGGTCCAGGTGGGATGGGATGAGGTCGACGCCGTCCCATTCGGTGGCCACGACGGCGTCGATAGCCGAGCCGGGTTCAGTGCGGTCCATGAGGTCAGCGGTGGTGAGTTGCCCGTCTTCGGTGTAGACGCCAAGGCCTTCGGTGGCATTGGCCTGGGGGTCCATGTCGACGATAAGCGCCCGCCCGCCGCGGTGACTGATCGCGCTAGCCAGCCCGAGTGTCGTCGCGGTCTTGCCGACGCCACCTTTTTGGTTGGCCAGGGCGTGCCGTTTTGGCTGCACAATAATTCTCCGTAGGTGAGCTAGCGAGGGTAACTATCCAAACTAGGATAGCTCTCATAGCTATGCTAGCAATGCTCGAATCGTCTTTGCGTGTCGTTGTGCCCACACTGCGGTTCGAGGAGCCCGGGGGAGGCGCGGGTAAGGGGCCATGCACGGGCACAACCAACATAAGCAAGAGAGTAATTACGGTATAATTTTTATACATGCTTGAGTTCGAGTTCGATCCCGACAAGAGTGCTACGAACCTGACCAAGCACGGCATCGACTTCACCGCAGCACAAGCCATTTGGCGAGATGCACACCGCGTCGAGGTCCCAGCACGCACAACGGATGAGCCGAGGTGGATGGTGATCGGTCAAGCTGGCGGCCAACACTGGTCTGCAGTCATCACCTACCGAGACGAACACGTCCGGATCATCTCGGTACGGCGCTCTCGAGAAGGTGAGGTTGCGATATATGAAGGCTAAAGAATTCGACGAACGGTTCGACGCGGGCGAGGATCTGTCCAACGCACTTGACACGACACGGGCGCGACGCCCCGGAGAAGAACACCGACGGGTCAACGTCGACTTCCCAGCATGGATGATCGCCGAACTGGACCGCGAAGCCACCCGGCTCGGCGTCACCCGTCAATCCCTCATCAAGGTCTGGATTGCGGAGAAACTTGATCACGGTGACCACAGCGCAGCCTGACTCACCCTGAGGGCGGCCCGCGCCCCGTCCCGATAACGAACGTTTTCGGGACAACGACCGAGGAACGTCTTGTCGAGGCGAAGGACCGCGCCTGGCTCGGCGAGGTCGCCGCCTTGGAAGAAGGCATCAAACATCTGCGTATGAAAAAATCCGAGGCGTAGCAACAACTTTCACGCGACACCAACCCGTTCGCCGATCAGCGACCATGACATCTCGCAGGTGCCATGACGACTCTAGGCGCAGGCACATGCTCGTTGACGCAGATCTTTGAGCATTGCTAGCCCGAGCTGGCCAACGTCCCAAAACCTAGCGCTCATAGAGGTGTTGGCGGGATTGCGTATATGCGCGGGGGCGCACATCATGCTGACGGTTCCTGCGAGCTGGGCGAACAGCGCGTCCAGCAACATGCCACCGATGCGATGCCGATGCCGCGCCGTCCCGGCGCCACACCAATACACAATTCAGGCAAACCGCTGCACCAACCCGCAGCGGTGGGTCACTGTGGTAGGTCCACACCGCGCCGACCGGAAATGCTCCCAATCTTCGGCGATGAGTGGCACCACACCAGCAGTTGGCAGCAACTTCGAGTACCGTCATGACCCGCAACAGCTAGCTGGCCTCTAGGGGAGTTTGGCGACGGTCAGCAGTACCGCTGAATCCTCCTCAGCGACCAGACTGTGTCGAGCGTCGGGAACCTCGATGAGATCCCCGGTCCGGGCCTGCCAGGAGTTCGCCCCGGAGACCAGCCGCACCCGACCCCGTAGGACGAAGACCGTTGCCTCGCCGGGGTTTTCGTGATCCCCTAATTCTGAACCCTGAGTAAGGGCGATCACCGTCTGACGCAGTACCCGCTCATGGCCACCCACCACCGTATCGGCGGCACGACCGCCGTGTGTCGCGGCAAGTTCGAGTTGTTCACGGGCCGACGCCTCCAGAGAGATCCGCTGCATGCCACATCGCATACCCCCACCACGGCTGCGTCAACCTGTGCCACTGGCTGACGTCCGTTGACTTGTCGTTCCAGTCGACGTGGATCTGCCCGTGCTCACGCTCACGCTTCGATCGCGGGGAGCTTCAAATGCGTTTCGACATTTGGTCCCAGCCACGCCGTGGCCGGTGGCTGCCCAGGTGGTCATCGCGGCTGCGGTAGACGATGTAGGGGCGCGTCAAGTAACCCACGGGTGCGCTGAACACGTGAACGAGCCGGGTGAACGGCCAAAGCGCGAACAGACCAAAGGCGACCAGTGCGTGCAACTGAAATCCGAACGGGGCCTTCGCCATCAGGTCAGCGTCTGGTTGGAAGGCGAGGAATGAGCGGTACCAGACCGAGACGCCCTCACGATAGTTGTACTCACCACCGATGGTCATGATTGAGCCGGCGATGGTGTTCCACATTCCCAGGATGATCGCGGCCCCGAGGAACGCGTACATCACCTTGTCCATGACCGTCGTCGCTGAGAAGACGGGACCGACGGTGCGGCGGCGGTAGATCAGGATGACCATCCCCACCACCGCCGCGAGGCCGGCGAGCAGACCACCCCCGACGGCCACTATGTGATAGACGTGCTCGTTGATCCCGACGGCGTCCGTCCAGGACTGCGGCACCAGGAGACCGATGATGTGGCCACCGATGACTCCGAGCATCCCGAAGTGGAATAGCGGGCTCCCGATGCGCAACAGCCGCCTCTCGTAGAGCTGGCTCGATCGGGTGGTCCAGCCGAACTTGTCGTAGCGGTAACGCCACAGGTGCCCGACGACGAACGTGGTCAGGCAGATGTAGGGCACCACGACGAAAAGGAACTCGTTCATTGGCGTGCTCCTGGGAAAGACGGCATCGACAAGGCGTGCGGGCCCGACGCGGCGCTGGGGCTGAACTGTGGAGCCGCAAACGGCGCCAGTCCCACCTCCTCCTCCGGGGGGCCTTGCGCGGCGAGGCGTCGTACGGCGTCGCGCTCGTCGCCGCGGAGCGCAGGCAGGGTCAGAGTGACCGCGTTGATCAGAGCCGCCCACGGAGAGGACAAGTCGTCCAGCGAGAGGCGCAACAGCTCGAGCCCTGCGCGGTGATCGAGCATCAGTTGGCGACCACGTTCGTGATCCACGGTCGCCGCGAACTCCAGCACCACGCACAGGTGATCGGGCAACTCCGAGTCGTCGAGCTCGTAGCCGGCGCTGAGGTAGGTCTGTTTGAATCGCAGCAGGGCCATTCCTCGCTTACGGGTGTCCCCGTGGGCGAAGTAGGTCAGGAACAGGTTGCATCGGCGACGATCATCGAATGTCTCGACGTACTCGGCCTGCAGTGCAGGTAGGGACGACTGCTCCAGATGGTGGGCGAATCTGCGGATCGATTCCCCGATGACCACCGGCAGCCGATGCGACGCGTCGCGGAGCATGTCCAGGCGATCGAGCATCTCGGGGTCGGGGTAGTCGAGCAGCAACGACACCGACTGCCATGCGATGGTCAGCTGGTGCGGCGCGAGGCCGGCCTTCGTTCGTCGGCTCACGAGTCCGGGCCACTTGGGGGGAAGAGTCCTGCGGGCGGCCCTTTGCCGTCCCAGTTCAGGAGGTTGACGCGCGCACTGGTTGCGGCGAGCGAGTCGGCGGTCTGGCGTTTCTTGAGCATCTTGAAGTTCTCGACCGCGATCGGCGTCGGCACACCGGAGCCTTCGCCGAACAGGTCGTGCTGTCCGCCTCCGTACTCGGAGACCGAGCACTCTGTCCCCAGTTCTTCCAGGGAGTGCGCCTGCTCAGCGTGCGCTAGCGGAATTACGTAGCGCTCATCGTACTTGGCGATCGCGAGGAGTCGGTACATGTCGTACATCTCCTCCTCGCTCATTCCGACTGCCGCCGGGATGGAGCCGTTCGGTTCGCGGCCCATGTTGATGTCGCGCATGTAGCACCGCATCGCGGCCAGCTTCTTGAGCACGGCGTCCACCGGGGCGACGTCGCCCGCGGTGAAAAGTTCGGCGAGGTATTCGACCGGAATCCGCAGCGCGTCGATGGCCGCGAAGAGGTTGCCCTGGTCCTCGGCGTCCTCTCCGGTGTCACGCACGACGTCGATGACCGGGGAGAGCGGCGGGATGTACCAGACCATGGGCATCGTGCGGTACTCCGGATGCAACGGGAGCGCGACGCGGTAGGTGTTGATCAGCGCGTAGATCGGGGAGCGCTGCGCGGCGTCGATCCAATCGCGCGCGATCCCGGCTTTTTCTGCCTCGCGGATCACCTCGGGGTCGAACGGGTCGAGGAACACCTCGCGCTGAGCCTCGTAGAGACCGTGTTCGTCCTCGGTGGACGCCGCTTCGAGCACCTTGTCGGCGTCGTAGAGCATCAGGCCGATGTAGCGCAGCCGCCCTACGCAGGTCTCGGCGCAGACAGTGGGCAGACCGACTTCGATGCGCGGGAAGCAGAACGTGCACTTCTCTGCTTTGCCCGTGCGGTGATTGAAATAGATCTTCTTGTAGGGGCAGCCGGAGACGCATTTGCGCCAGCCGCGGCACTTCTCTTGGTCGACCAGGACGATGCCGTCCTCCTCGCGCTTGTAGATCGCGCCGCTGGGACACGAGGCCGCGCACGAGGGGTTGAGGCAGTGCTCGCAGATCCGCGGCAGATAGAACATGAAGGTCTGCTCGAACTCGAACTTCACCTTCTCGGCGATCTTCGCGAGCATCGGGTCGAGGTGCGCCGTCGCGGTCGATCCGCCCAGGTCGTCGTCCCAGTTCGCCGACCACTCGATCTTCATGTTCTTACCGGTGATCAACGACTTCGGCCGCGCAACAGGGGTGTGCTCCTGGGCGGGAGCGTTGGTCAGCGCGGCGTAGTCGTAGGTCCACGGCTCGTAATACTCGTCGATCGACGGCAGCTTGGGATTGGAGAAGATGGTCATCAGGTTCTTGAACCGCCCGCCACCCTTGAGCTTCATGCGGCCGCGCTTGTTGAGTTCCCAGCCGCCCTTCCACTTTTCCTGGTCCTCATAGGTGCGCGGATAACCGAGGCCGGGCCGGGTTTCGACGTTGTTGAACCAGACGTACTCCGTCCCTGAACGGTTGGTCCACGCCTGCTTGCAGGTGACCGAGCAGGTGTGGCACCCGATGCACTTGTCGAGGTTCATCACCATCGCCATCTGGGCCATGACCTTCATGTCAGTACTCCACGTCTTGTGAGCGCTTGCGGATGATTGTGATCTCGTCACGCTGGTTGCCGGTGGGGCCGAGGTAGTTGAAGGCGAAGGTCAGCTGGGCATAGCCACCGATGAGGTGCGAGGGCTTCACCAGCAGACGCGTCAGCGAGTTGTGAATGCCGCCCCGCTTGCCCGACGTCTCCGCGATCGGGACATCGATGAGCCGGTCCTGGGCGTGGTACATGTACACGGTCCCCTCGGGCATACGGTGCGAGACGATCGCCCGCGCCACGACCACACCATTGCGGTTGACCGCCTCGATCCAGTCGTTGTCCTTGATCCCAACCTTGACCGCGTCGCGGTCGCTCATCCAGATGTTCTGGCCGCCGCGCGACAGCGACAGCATGAACAGGTTGTCCTGATACTCCGAATGGATCGACCACTTGTTGTGTGGGGTCAGGTACCGCACCGTGAGGCCCTCGACCTGTCCGCTCGAACCGTCGGAGACATTCCCGAGTAGGGGCTCGGCGAACAGCGCCGCCATGTTGAGCGGTGGCCGGTATACCGGCAGCCCCTCGCCGAGCTCGGTCATCCAGTCGTGGTCGAGGTAGAAGTGCATCCGCCCGGTCAGCGTGTGCCAAGGTTTCTTTCGCTCCACGTTGATGGTGAACGGCGAGTAGCGCCGTCCGCCGGTCTCGGAACCGGACCACTCCGGTGAGGTGATCACCGGGATGGGTGGGCCCTGGGTGTCGGCAAAGGTGATCTGCTTGCCCTCGTGTTCCTCAGCCAGGTCGGCCAGCGGCACACCAGTGCGCTTCTCGAGGGTCTTGAAGCCTTGCGTGGCCAGGTGGCCGTTGGTCGTGCCGGATAGGGCGAGGATCGCCTCGCAGACGTGCACGTCGCGCTTCAGCGAGGGTCGTCCGTCCGCCACGCCGCCGCGCACGGCACCGTTTTTGCCCCTGAGGTAATCGACCTGCTTGCTCAGCTCGAAGGTGACGCCCTTGGTGGTCGCTCCCAGGGTGTCGACCAGCGGTCCGAGCGCGTTCATCTTCTCGGCGACTGCGCCGTAGTCGCGCTCGACCTCGATCAGCTTGGGCATTGTGACACCGGGAATCGGCTCGCACTCGCCTTTCTTCCAGTCGCGCACGACGCCGTGTGGGTTGGCCATGGCGTCGGGCGTGTCGTGCGTAAGAGGAACGGCCACAACATCTTTACGCACGCCCAGTCGGGTAGCGGCGAGCTCGCTGAATTTCGCTGCGATCGTCTGCCACGCGTCCCAGTCGGTGCGGGTCTGCCAGGGTGGGGCGATCGCCGGGTTGAAGGAGTGCACGAACGGGTGCATGTCGGTGGTGTTGAGGTCGTGCTTCTCATACCAGGTCGCCGCCGGGAGGACGACGTCGGAGAAAATCGTGGTGCTGGTCTGACGGAAGTCGATGGTCATCAGCAGATCGAGTTTGCCCTCGGGTGCCTCGTCCCGCCACGTCACGTCGACCGGGCGCTGGCCCTCGGGCGTCTCGGTGGCCCGCAGCGACGAGTCCGTGCCGAGAAGATGTTTGAGGAAGTACTCGTTGCCCTTGCCGGACGAACCAAGCAGGTTGGCTCGCCAGATCGAGAGGATGCGCGGGTAGTTCTGCGGCGCATCGGGGTCCTCGCCGGCGAAGTCCAGTTCGCCGGACTTGAGCTGCTCGACGACGTACTCACCCACCGGCTTGCCCGCAGCGGCAGCGTCGTCGCTGAGGTCGAGCGGATTGCGGTTGAACGTGGGATATGACGGCATCCAGCCCATGCGGGCGCTCTGGGCGATCACGTCGGCGGTGGACATGCCCGCCAGCTGGCCAGTGCCGGTGGTGGCGGACAGGGTGTCGGCGCCGAAGTGGTCGTAGCGGAATTGGTTGGTGTGCAGATACCAGAAGGCGGTCTGAATCATGTTGCGGGGCGGCCGATTCCAGTCGAGCGCATTGGCGATCTGGGTGTAGCCCGTGATGGGGCGGACCTTCTCCTGCCCGACGTAATGTGCCCAGCCGCCGCCGTTGACTCCCTGGCAACCGGTGAGGTTGGTCAGGGTGAGAAACGCGCGGTAGATCGTGTCGGAGTGGAACCAGTGGTTGGTTCCCGCTCCCATCACGATCATCGAACGGCCCCGCGACTCCTCCGCGTTCGCGGCGAACTCCCGCCCGATCCGGGCTGCGGTCGCGGACGGGACGCCGGTGATGAGTTCCTGCCACGCGGGTGTGTACGGCGACTCCGCGTCGTCGTACCCGCTGGCCCACTGCCCCGGAAGCCCGTCGCGACCGACGCCGTACTGCGCGAGTAACAGGTCGAAGACCGTGGTGACCAGATGCCCGTCGACCCGACGGACCGGGACCCCCCTCGGAAGGTCGACGGCCGCCCCATCGGGTGTGTCGAAGCGCGGCATCCGCACCACGACGGTCTCTGCCGCGCCGTCGAGCAGCGAGAGAAGCGGGTCGACGTCGCCCAGTTCGAGGTTCCACCGGCCGACATCGGCGTCACCGAAACGGTGCCCGAGCGAGCCTTTCGGGACGACGGGCTCGCCGGTGCGCGAATCGATGAGGACGGTCTTGAAGGCGGCGTTCGCCTCGGCCGCGGCCGTCGGCGCCAGGTCGGCGGCCGTCAGGAACTTGCCTGCTGTGTAGGTGCCGCCACCGGCGTCGTCGAGCTTCACCAGGTAGGGCAGGTCGGTGTAGGTCTTGACGTAGTCGGTGAAGTACGGGGTCTCTCGGTCGACGAAGAATTCCTTGAGCACGACGTGCCCCATCGCCATCGCCAGCGCGGCGTCGGTACCTGGCTTGGCGGGCAGCCACTCGTCGGCGAACTTCACGTTGTCGGCGTAATCAGGCGCGACCGCAACGACCTTCTGACCGCGGTAGCGGGCCTCGGTCATCCAGTGCGCGTCCGGGGTGCGCGTGACGGGGAGGTTGGAACCCCACATGATCAAATAACCGGCATTCCACCAGTCCCCGGACTCGGGGACGTCGGTCTGGTCACCGAAGACCTGCGGCGAAGCCACGGGCAGATCGGCATACCAGTCGTAGAAGCTCAGCATCGAGCCACCGATCAGATTCACGAACCGGGCACCGGAGGCGTGCGACACCATCGACATGGCCGGGATGGGCGAGAACCCTGCGACCCGGTCAGGACCGTACTTCTGGATCGTGTGCACGTGCGCGGCAGCAACGATCTCAGCGGCCTCGTCCCACGTGGCGCGGACGAGACCGCCCTTACCGCGGGCGGATTTGTAGGCCATGGCGCGCTGAGGGTTTTCCACGATATGCGCCCAAGCCTTGACCGGATCGCCGTCGTGTTGGCTCTTGGCCTCGCGGTACATCTGCAGAAGCACGCCCCGGACATAGGGGTAGCGGACCCGGGTCGGTGAGTAGGTGTACCAGGAGAAGGCGGCACCGCGGGGGCAGCCACGCGGCTCGTACTCCGGGGAGTCCGGGCCCACCGAGGGGTAGTCGGTTTGCTGGGTCTCCCAGGTGATGATCCCGTCCTTGACATAGACCTTCCACGAGCACGACCCGGTGCAGTTCACGCCGTGCGTCGAGCGGACCACCTTGTCGTGGCTCCAGCGGTCACGGTAGAAGTCGTCGGCTTGGCGCCCCCCCGCCTTGCTGAGGGTCCGGAGGTCGTCGGAAATCTTCGCCTTCGTGAAAAAGCGGCGACTGCGCACCAGCGCGTCGCTGATCGCTCCGTCCATGCCCGGCTGCTGGGTCACGAGCTGGTCCTCTCGTCATCGATCTGGTGATTGCTGGATCGCCTGCTGCGATGAGCGTGCGGTGGCGCGGACGGCGGTGAGAGTGAATGCGAGTGCGAATGCCGCAGTAATGGACAGCATCCACAGTCCGATCGCGTAGGACTCGGTGCGTCCGTAGACATAACCCATGATCAGCGGCGGCACGAAGCCCCCCAGTCCGCCGGCCGCGCCGACCAATCCGGTCACCCCACCGACGCGCGATGGCTCGGTGACCTTGGCGATCAGCGCGAAGGTAGCGCCGCTGCCGGACCCGAGGGCGGCGGCCATGGCCAAGAACGCGGCCGTGCCGATCCCACCCAACGGCGGAGTGCCAGCCGAAATCGCAGCACCGACAACCACAATTGCGTATCCGCTGGCGAGCACCGGGATCGCGCCGAACCGGTCCGAGAGCCATCCTCCGATCGGGCGCATGATCACCGCAACCAGTACGAAGCCGGCCATCCGGTTGGCCGCGTCAGCAGCGGTAAGGCCGTGGGCGGTCTTTAGATAGGCCGGTAGGTACACCGAAAACGCGACGTAGCCGCCGAAGGCCACCGCGTAGAGGATGCTGGCCTGAATGGTGATTGGGAGTTTGGCGTTGGCCATGAGACGGGACATCAGGGGCGTGGTCGGCGCGGTCCGGCCCGGCGCATCCCGCAGGAACAGCCACGACACTGCGGCGTACACGGCGAGCACGACCGCCGTGATGACGAAGGGGACCTTCTCGCCGCCATTCGCGTAGAGCTTGACCGTGGTGAGCGCACTGATTGCGGTACCCCCCATGCCGGCACCGAATATTCCGATGGCGAGCCCCCGCCGCTCGGGCGGGAACCATGCGTTCACGAATGGGACGCCGACCGCGAACGCGGTGCCACCGATACCGAGGAAGAACCCGCCAACCAAGATTAGGACGTAAGAATTCAGAGCAAAGAACGCCAGGAACAGTATCGGCACGATCGTGGCCGCTGACACGAGCGGAAACATCACCCGGCCACCCAGCTTGTCGGTCAGCGCACCGACCGGGATCCGACCCAGTGAGCCCACGACCACCGGGACTGCGACCATCAAGGCAACGTCGGACTCGCTCAGCGCGCCGAGCGTCCCCTGATCGCGAAACAGCGGGCCCAAGGGGCTGAGCAGCGCCCAGGCCCAGAAGTTGACGACGAACCCGGTAGTGGCCACCGCCAGCATCAGCCACGGCGACCTCACCACATCGGTGGTCGTCACTTGGGCTGATCCTGCAGGCGTCATAGCCCAGGTCTCCGATCGAGGCGCTCGATTACCAAGACGCCCGGTATGTGGACAGAGAGCGGTAGCGGGTCGTGTCGAGCAACACGGATCGTCGCGTGGCGGAAGGCGGGTGGCATCAGGGTCACTACCTCAGTCCGCAAACGCGCCTGCGAACTAGGCGTGGGTTCCGATGTCCCCGCAGCGCGGGCATCAGCTTCGTCCGACGCGACGACTAAGGCGTCCATGACCTCGACTTCCCCACGCTCGCCACCAATTGGTGGCCAGTACCGCAATGGTTACCACAATGACGTTGACAGAAGGTGATACCGGAAAATCACAGAGCGACCGGATCGCGTGTCGACCCGGCCTCCGCCGCGGCGGCACACCGTGACACCGGTGAGGATGAACCGCCCCGGCAGGTCCGGAGACTGCCGTCCCGCCCGGATCAGCCGTCGTCGATCATGCCCCGGCCGGGGTGGGCCGCTCGCCATGCGGCCATCGCCGCATCCCACTCAACACCGTCGAGAGCCGTCAACGCAGCGGGAAAAAGCCCGTCCTCCTCCTTGGCGATGTGCTCGTGGAGGTCGATGACCGCCTTGCGGACCCGGTCCTGGTCGTGCGAATCCGATAAGTCGACCGCCTCCAGCAGTGCCTCCAGCTCGCGGTGTTCCCGCACGAGTGGGTCAATGTGCTCGGCGAACAAGTCCTCGCTACGCATCACCGCGAAGAGCCCGTTCTCCTCGCCTCGCCAGTGGGACCGAAGTTCGTCCGCCATGGCAGTCAACAGTTCGCGGGCTCGCTCGTGCTCGCCCCGGTCCAGCGCCCGCACCGCTTCGCCGCCATGGTCCATCGCCCGCTCGTGCTCCGCGATATAATCACGCAGCAGCGGCAGCTCCCGGCACCCGCAGTAGTGACACACGGAAACCTCCCACCACGAACTCGACTGCTTTCACACTAGGCCTGCCAGCGGCGTGACGCAGGGCACCCCACCGCTCAGGGAAGTCCACGCGAGCGGAAAGTCGCCGATCTGCGGGGCGGTGTGGTGGCAGTGGATCGCGGTGTGGTTCGCCGTGGCAATCATCGCCCACGATCTCATCGTGTTCCCGCTGTATGCCCTGGCCGACCGGCTCCTACCGCGGGCACGCCGAAACACCCACAGCGACAACTCATCCGCGTCCCGGCGGGTTCCGCTGACGAACTACCTGCGGATGCCCACCATGGCGGCCGGACTGCTGCTACTGCTGTTCTTCCCCGGCATCATCGAACAAGGCGGCGCGACGTTCACCGCCGCGACCGGGCTGACCCAAACCCCCTACCGGACCCGGTGGCTGCTGCTCACCGCCGCCTTCTACCTGATCAGCGCACTTTGCTACGCAACGAAAACTGCTATGCGACAACGACATGACTCGGAATAACCCACATCCGGCGCGTCGGCGGTGACGACGGATCCACGTCCTGTGCCGGGGCTGTGAGCACCTTCGTCCTAGTTAGAACACCGAGTTCCCAGGCTGCCTTAGCTATTTGGACGACTCCTCAGGACTGTGCGAGATATCGATAGGCGGTTGCTCGCCCTATCCCGAATGCCGCAGCGAGCTCCCGCACGGGTTCACCAGTCGCGGCCAGTCGGCGAAGCTGCTCTTGCCGACCCGCAGTGAGCTTATGCGGTTTGGTCGGCGGCAACTGCCGTATACGGCGAGATTCGCGTGAGGCAGCGCGCCGTTCCCGCCCCAGCTCAAGTTCGAGTTCGGCCAGGGTAGCCATGATGGCGGCGACTGCCCGTCCAGTTGGTGTGGCTGTGTCGATACCTTCACGCAAGGCGCGCAACACGATTCGATGCTCACCAAGTTCGGCGATGGTGCGGGTGACTTCGGCGACCGAACGTCCAAGCCGGTCGATGGCAGTGACGACCACGGTGTCACCGGCGCGGGCGTAGTCGAGCATCGCCGCCAGTCCCGGTCGGGTCGTGTTGGCCGCTCCGGAAAGTTTGTCGGTGAACACCCGGCTCCCCTCGACGCCGGCAGCGGTAAGGGCAGCAAGTTGCGCTTCAAGGTCCTGGCCCACGGTGCTCACTCGTGCGTAACCAAGAATTGCGGTCATACCGAAGACTGTCTCACTGCCTGCCGACATCGAGGATCTGAGACACGCGGTGTGAGACAAGACCTCCGATCACGCTAAGAGTCAATGGGTGGCGACGATTCTGGCGTGCGCTATCGCGAAGGGTTTCGGGACA
>NZ_JAWQPU010000020.1:0-25038 GCF_033741125.1 Mycolicibacterium sichuanense
CGAGTTCGAAGCCGCATTCTACGATGCACAGCGGACCGACCAAACCCTGGTCGAAATCCAATAGCTCGAGCCTCCGACAGAACCAGGGCGTTTCACACCAAGGGACAGCGCGGCGTCGAGGATGCCGTCGAAAGCTGCGTGAATACGCCGCCACCGGTCCGCGTCGTCGTCCGGCGGTCCGATGATCAGGGGGTGCAGGTTGCCGTCGCCGGCGTGCGCGATGTTGGCGATCCGAACGTCGTGTCGCAGCGCCAGCGCCTCGATGCGGCCCAGCATCTCCGGGACGTGCTCCTTGGGTACGCACACGTCCTCGGTGATCACCGGCCCCAACCGCTCGAGCGCAGGGTAGGCCAACCGGCGGGCGGCGAACAGGGCATCGCCCTCGTCGGCGTCACTCGATCGCTCGGCCCAGCACGAACCGCTGGCGCGGAAGCACTCGATGATCGCGTCGGCGAGCGCGGTGCCGGCAGGCTCTGGCTCGTCCACCCGCGCGAGCAGCAGCACGTCTCCCGCGGCCGTCAAACCCATCTGCTTCCAATCATCCACCGCACGAAGGCAATACCGATCCATCAGCTCCAGCGCCGACGGCGTGATGCCCGCCGCCCCCACCGCGCGCACCGCCTCACCGGCGGCCACCAGCGTCGGGAAGAACCCCGCCACCGTGACCGGTGCACTTGGCAAGCTGCGCAGGCGCACGATGACCTCGGTGACGATGCCCAACGTGCCTTCGGACCCGACGAGCAGGCTCACCAGGTCGTAACCGGCAACGCCCTTGGCAGTGCGGCGCCCGACTCGCACCACCTCCCCCGAACCGGTCACGACCTCGAGCTCGAGCACGTAATCCCGGGTGACTCCGTACTTGACGCAACACAGTCCGCCGGCGTTCGTGGCGACGTTGCCGCCGATCGTCGACCATGGCGAACTCGCGGGATCCGGCGGGTACCACAGGCCATGCTCTGCCGCTACTGCGCGCAGGTCGTCGTTCACGACACCTGGCTGCACCACGGCGATGCGCTCCAGCGGGTTGATCTCGACGATCTCCGACATCGCCTCCAGCGAGAGCACCACGCAACCGTCGATGGCGTTGGCGCCGCCGGACAGCCCGGTGCCGGCTCCGCGGGCGACGACGGGGGTGCGGTGGCGCAGACAGATCTCGACCACCCGGCGGACCTCTTCGGTGCTGCGAGCACGCACGACGGCGGCCGGCTCCCCCACCGGAGCGCCTGCTGCTTGATCCCGGCTGAGGCTTCTGGCGACGTCGGCGTCGTCGATCACCCGTCCGCGGGGGAGGGCGGTCCTCAGCTCGTGCACGACGAGGTCGGCGACCGCACTCGGCGATGGCTGGGCCGGTGGCGTAATGACGTGCCCTCCCTGCCTCGAAACTGCCCTCTGACGAGGCTAGTCCGCTGGTTCAGCGCAACAGGCTGCGCCCCAGCCGACCTCGTCGGCGTAGCGGATCCCCACGCCGGAGTCTGCCAACGGCACCGCCGAAGGACCGGGCCACGGCGGCACCGACCAAGAGCCCCACCGCGATCGCGCAGACCACAGTCACCACGTCGAATGCATTCGCCGCAGCGCCGGCGGGATGGGTGATCAGGGTCGTGGTGGACAGCAGCCCGAGACTGCCGGGCACCAGCAGCCAGAAGGCAGGCAGGAACACCACCAGCCGCGGCAGATCTGGGCGCAGGGCCTCGACGAGCGAGGACCCCAGGGTCGCGGCCAGGGCGCCGAGGAAGCTACCGAGCGCCGCACCGCCGACATGCTGCCCGAGGCTCTGGGCGGCGAAGGCGAGGATCAGCACCGCGGTGATCCATGGCAGCAACCGCACCGGCGGGCTCTCGAGGACTCCGATCCCGATGCTGATCAGGATCAGCCCCAGCGGCGCGGCCCACCAGCCGAGCGTGTCGACCCGTGAATTCGTCAATTGAGCTGCAGGAACGGTGATTACGTGACTGGCCGCGACGATGCCCAGGGTGAACAACAGCAGCTGGACCAGCCCGAAGATCAGCCGTGACGCACCGGCCACCATGTCGCCGGCTGCCAGTTCGGACATCGCCGTCACGATCAGGGCGCCGGGCAGCAGTACGGCCAGCGGCGGCAGCAGGGTGCGCAGTGGTCCGTCCAACAGGTTGGCGTTGGCCGCGGCGAAGACTCCGCAGGCCAGCAGGAAGGCGGCCAGCGTGGGCAGCAGCGTGGCGATCAGGCCGAACCGCTGACCCAGGCGGAACAGCGCGACCACCACGACCGCCCCCGCGGCGGCGAAGGCCACGTTGGCGCCGCCGGGCTGCAGGATCAGCGCGATTCCGGTGGCGATCGCGATCCAGCCGAGATTGGCCATCCACTGTGGATAGCGGGGCGGACGGTCGCGCAGTGCGCGCAGCTCCTGTGTGGCCACGGGCACCGTGAGCGCCGACCGCACCAACCGGTGCCGGATGCTTCGGACCTCGGCGGCCTGGTCGAGACGCAACCCGCCCCTGACCGACTCGAAGGTCGCTGGAGCGCCACTGGCCAGGGTGACGAACACTCCTGTCGGCGATGCCGCGATCTGGACGTCGGGGTGCCCGAGGGCGGTGCTCACCTCCGCCAGCTCGTCCTCCACGTCGCTGACCGGTTGTCCCGTGGCCACCATTGCCGCACCCAGTTGGGCCAACAGGGTACGGACGGTGTCGTCGTGTTCGGACACGATGTCACTCTGCCAGGTTGGGCACGTTCCGCCGAGCGCCCCGCGCGGGCAATGGAACGGCGCGGACCTCAGCTGCTCGGCGGTGGTGGTTTGGGTTCGTAGGGGTCGTACCACCACCAGTCGGCGCGTTCCCCGAGCGGGCCGGTGCACGGCGGGACGTCGGGTGGGGGTTGGGTCGGTGGGCGGGCCAGCGAGGCGTTGGTCAACGGGGTGCCCTCGACGTCGGTGACGATCAGGTCGTAAGCGGTGCCGGCGATCGTGATGCCGCCCCGGTGGTGCAACCGATGGTGATAGGGGCAGAGCAGGACGAGGTTGGCGAGCTCGGTGGGACCGCCGTCCTCCCAATGCCGAACGTGATGGGCATGCAGTCCGCGGGTGGCTCCGCAGCCGGGGACCACGCAGCACCGGTCGCGGTGCTCCAGGGCCCGGCGTAGTCGGCGGCTGATCTGGCGGGTCTCCCGGCCCGCACCGATGACCCGCCCGTGGCGTTCGAACCAGACCTCACACGTGGTGTCACACAGCAGCAGGCGGTGTTCGTCGTCGGAGAGCAGACCACCCAGATGCCAGGCCGCCGACCGGCTCTCCACGTCCAGATGCACGATCACGGTGGTGCGTTGCCCGTGTGGGCGGTGGGTGACGTCGGTGTCCCAGCCGGCCTGCACCAAGCCCAGGAACGCATCGACCCGATTCGGGAACGGCGGCACCCGAACGTCATCCCCCTCGTGACCTTCGCCCTCGTGGTCGTCGGCATCGTCGCTGCCGTCGCCGTGGTCGCGTTTCCATTGCGCGATCAGCGCGTCGTGGTGCGACTGCACTGCGGCGTCGAACACCGCGGCCTCAGCGGGTGGCAGGGTGATCCGCCACGTCGTACCGCGGTCGCCTTCCCTCCGGACGAAGGAACGTTCCGGTTCCGGGCGCGGTCCGGGTTCGGGTTTGGGTTTGGGTTTGGGTTTGGGTTTGGGTTTGGGTTTGGGTTCCAGCTTCACCGCGGTCCGCAGTTGATTCACCGTCGCCACCAAGGCCAGCTCCGCGTAATGCTCATCAGACCCCGGTGCCGCACCCGCGGCGATCACCCCGATCTGATCCAACGAGATCCGGCCCTCACGTGCCGCAACCGCCAGGCGGGGGAATTCCTCGAGCCGGCGGGCCACGGTGACGATCGTCGCGGCGTTGTGCGCGGAGATGCCCAACTTCCACGCCACCAGCGCCGGCACCGAGCGGGCGCCGGTGGAGCCCCAGATCCCGTCGCGGTCGATCTCGGCGGCGATCTGCGCCAGCCGGCCGTCGATGGCGTTGCGTTGCCCGGCGAGCTCTTCCATTTCGGCGAACAACACCTCGAGCCGCTCCTGCGGAGCCAAAGACGTTGCCGGCGAGGACATGCCACCATCATCGCAGAGGGGTCCGACATGTTGGCGACGTCAGCTGACGACCAGGTTGCGCAGTCCTGCCGACGTGGTTGTCAGCATGAGAATTCGAGCCCGACCACGTCGCCAATGATCACCACGAAGACTTGCCAATGACTCCTCAAGGGAATCTCGCCGACCAATTGGTCTGCAGCGATCACTGCCCCATCGTCGAGCGCACGCGCCGCCTCAGCGACCGGGAAGATACTGCAAGGCCTTCACGAACGGCGGCATGATCCTTGCCCACAGCTTCGGCGGAATACCGCGCGGTCCACCAAGATTCAGGATGCGGGTGGTGGCGATGGTCTGCGGCTCGGTGTACTTGATGAGGCCTTCCGGACCGTGCCGGCGGCCCATCCCGGAAACACCCATGCCGCCCATCGGAGCCCCGGTGCTGCCCCAGGCAGGGGCATAGCCCTCGTCGACGTTGACCGTGCCGGAGTGGATCCGTGCGGCGATCTCCTCACCCTCGCGTTTGGTGGCCGCCCAAACGCTGGCGTTCAATCCATACTCCGTGTCGTTGGCGCGTTCGACGGCCTCGTCGACTCCGGCGACCGGGTAGATCGAGACCAGCGGTCCGAAGGTCTCGTCGCGGTAGCACTCGGCGTCCTCGGGAACGTCCGTCAGGACTGTCGGTTCGAAGAAGAGGGGCCCGAGGTCGGGTCGCGGCTTGCCGCCTGCCACGACGGTGGCTCCCTTCACGACGGCGTCGTCGACGTGGGCGGATATGGCCTTGACCTGTTCCTCGGAGATCAGGCTGCCCATCTCGATGCCGAACTCGTACCCACCGCGCAGCGTCATGTTGCGGACGCGTTCGCCGAACACGCGGGTGAATTCGGCCGCGATGGATTCCTCGACGTAGATGCGCTCGATGGAGATGCACAGCTGACCGGAATTGGCGAAGCAGGCGCGCACCGCGGCGTCGGCGACTTCGCGAAGGTTGGCCCCGGCCATCACGATCATCGGATTCTTGCCGCCGAGCTCGGCGGAGAAGCCGATGAGCCGGCGTCCCGCCTGCTCGGCGAGCAGCCGTCCCGTGGCGGTGGACCCGGTGAACATCAGGTACTCGGTGTTCTCGACCAGCGCCGTGCCCACCACGGAACCCTTCCCTGGGACGACGGCGAACAGCTCCCGCGGCAGACCGGCGTCGTATAGCAGTTCCACGCAGGCCAAAGCGCAGTACGGCGTCTGGCTGTCGGGTTTGAGGACCACCGCGTTGCCTGTGAGCAGCGCCGCGATCGCGTCCGACACCGCCAGGGTCATCGGGTAGTTCCAGGGCGAGATGATGCCGACGACGCCCTTGGGCTGATAGCGCACGACCGTCTTGGTCAGACCCGGCAGCATGCCCGTCACCCGCTTCGGGCGCAGCAACTTCGGCGCGACGCGCGCGTAGTGGCGGGCCGTCAGCGCGATGTCGAGGATCTCTTCCTGGGCCGCGTTGCGCGACTTGCCGGTCTCCGCCTGTGCCATGTCCATTAGTTGGTCGAGGTTCTCCAGGACGAGGTCCCGATACCGATGGAGGATGGCGGCGCGTTGGGTGACCGGCCGGGCGGCCCACTCCTGCTGCGCGACCCGGGCCCGCGCGATGGCATCCAGCGCGTCCTGCGCGGTGCCGACCGGGATGGTCGTCAGTTCCTTGCCGCTGAACACCTCCACGACGGAGCGGGTCGGCCGCTCGGATGCCTCGGGGATCGCGATCAACCCGGCAAGACGCTGGAACGTAGCGGTGGACGGTGCAGGCATTCTGATTCCTCCGGTGATGCGTGGCGCTCGGTGGACCAGATCCTGGAACGTGTCGTCGCGAGCGAGTTTGCCGTCGATCAATGGATTGAGTATGCCCGCAGCGCGGATACTGGTGCCCACCTGGTGGTCGGACCGATCTCGTCCAAACCTTCCCCCGCCCGGCGGTGTTTCTGCGCCCAGCGACCGCGGTGGTCATCGAGTCCCACGACGAATCAAAGGTGAGCCGCCGCTGCCTCTCCGATGCGTCCATGGAGGAACTGCGCACCGTCGTCGCCGCCGAAATGGGCCGCGGCAGCGTCGGACACCACCGACTCGTCGACGCTGGAGCTCGTTGGAGCGCGGTGCTGCGATTCTCGTTGTGGCACAGAAGACTTAGCACACGCACGCGCGACGACTCGAAGATGGAGAGCGTCTGGTCCCCCGTGCGAATCGAACTCATCGACCGCCAGAAGTGGAATACCCGCGTCGAACTTACGGGGTGCTCGGGGCCGCAATTAGTCCGGCGGTAAGGACCCAGCGTGGCCACCGGCACGCCGTCCGCTGAAGATGCAGTCGGCGATCGACAGGCCGCTGACGTAGCTGTTGGAGCAGATGCCGACAGCGTTGCGGCCTGCAGCGAAGAGGCCGGGCACTACTTCGCCATTTGGTCGCTTGACGGCACCTGTCCGTTCGTCGACGACTAGACCACCGAGGGTCAGCCCCGGGATCGGGTAGAACATCGACGCGCCGGCGGAGATGTCGATCGAGTAGTAGGGGCCGGTGGTCATGTCTGGGCATAGCTCAGGATCTTTGTGGGCTGGATCGCCCAATCCCGAGGAAACTCCGGCGTTGTACTCGTCGATCGTCCGTCGCAGCCCGGTGGGATCGATTCCGTTCTTGGCGGCTAGTTCTTCGATCGACGTCGCCTTCTCGTGACCGACGGTTAGAAGGTACCCGAGCTGCAGTCGTTGAAAGATCTGTGTTTGGTCGCTGACCTGCGTCCAAACCCTTCGCCAGGTTCGGGCGTCGTAGATGACCCGCCCGACACCTCCAAAGTGGCGCATCATCACGTTCCCGTGGGTGGCGCCGTACAGGTCTTCATTGGCGATCCGGTGGCCGTCGAGTCCGACGGACAGGCCTTCCAGGAGCGCGCTGGGTGGTGCGAGGAATCGCCATGCCGTGACGTTGTCCATCTTGGCGGTGTATCCACCGGCGTCGATGCCGAGAGCAATTCCGCTGCCATCGTCGCCGGCTGTTCCCAGCGGAGAGATGTCCATGAACGCCGGGCGAACTTCGTCATCCACTCGCGGTTGTAGATGAAACCGCCAGCCGCCAGCACCACGGCCCCGGCGTGGGCCTCGCCGGGCGCCGCGCCTCGTTCCCAGAGTCGCTCAGCACGCGCGACGACTCCCTTGACGAGACCGGGAAGCCAGTTGCCCACCTTCCCGGCCGACTTCGTCAGTGCCCTGTGTTGCCGTGCGTCGGGGTGAGTCAGGGACATGGCGCGGTAGCGCACGCCGACGACTCCACCGCTCGCGTTGGTGATGAGTTCATTCACCCGGGCCAGTGGCACGAAGGTGACGCCCTTGGACAATGCGGATTGGCGTAAGCGTTCGAACAAGACTCGGCCCGAACTCATCCCGGGTGCTACGACGCGGTGCCCGCGCGGTGCCGGCTGGGCGTGTTCAGCGTAGGGGTGCGCCTTCTCGTTGCCCGAGTAGTAAAGGTAGAACGAGTCGGTCGGGTAGGACGTCTTGTAGGAGGACACTCGTCCGCCCTTGAACGGAACACCGTGCGATTTGAGCCAATCGATCATTGCCGGACTTTGCTCGCAGAACCGCCGCAATGTCGCTTCGGAGACGGCGTCGCCTACCTCGCGCTCGAGGTAGGCGAACATGTTGTCGGCGGAGTCGTCGTAGCCACCGGCGCGCTGCTCTTCGGTGCCGGCTCCGGCGTAGACGATCCCGCCTGACAGTGCAGTGGCTCCGCCCCCATAACCGCGGTCCAACACGAGCACGCGGGCGCCGTTGTCGGCGGCCTCGATCGCTGCGGCGGCGCCGGCCGCACCGAATCCGACGACGATGACGTCATGACGGTTGCTGGACGGCATGATGGAGGCTCCTGTCGGTCTAGGGCTTGGAACGACTTTGGATTGTCGGGCGACCAAGCGGGTGGAGCTCGACATGTTCGTGGTCGTCTGCAATCTGCATGCGCGGGTGGGCGCGTCGATCGCGTTGGGTGTCGGAACGCGAGCCTGTCACTCGTCGGGCGGTCGCAGCGGGTTCTTCCCGCTCAACGGTCAACCCGGAAATACCCACTGCGGGATGGGCATTGGCGTTGGCGTTGGACTCGATCTGTTGGCGGGAAGCTTCCCGCTCAACGGACACCCGGCCCGTGCGTGGCGTGACCACCTGACAGCGTGTGATGGCAACGTGCCATGGACCGGGCGACGGACCGGGCAAGCAAAGCCGACGGGAGAGGTCGACATGAAGTCGGTGCTGATGAGCCTGATGGTGGCGTGCGCATCGGCACTCGGTGCGCCACCGGCGCTGGCGGACACGCCGCACGGAAACTTCGAGCTGCATCTCGACGGCAGGTATGACTTTCATACGTGGATCTGGACATTGGCGCGCTGCGACGTTGACTGTGTCCACGTTCAGGCAATTCCCCAGCCCGTCGCGAGGGCTTTCCCCTACGCCGGTGACGCACGGCTGGCGGACGGCCGCTACACCCTAGCGGTAGATGTTCCAGACGGATTACGTTGCGGCAACGTGTATTACGGTACGACGATACCGACTCGTGATGTTTACTCCTGGGACGCCGTCACCCGAGTCGGCGTGCTGACGTCGTCCTTCGATGCAGGGTGCGATGGTAGACCGGGGACACTGACCTATCCGTTCACGTTGTCGCTGATGTAGCTCCCCACCGATCGTGACGGCATTGGCCAACGCAGCGACGTGCGCGCTCTACCACCGCGTCATAGCGCGGATGGCCGCGCGCATGCGGGGCTCGTCGGGGTTACCGAGGTACCCGTCGAGCCAGGCGTGCAGTTGCGTGACGCTGTCGTGGGCAACGGTCTGGTGATGCCGGATGGCCAATTCCATGATGGTGGTCAGGGCGTCGAACACGTCGCCGGTCCCCAACGTGCAGTACATGGTCACTCTGTCGGTTTCGGGGATTCGGTCTCGAAGGTCCTCGGCCAGCTGCCAGGCCACCTGGTCGGGGCTCGTCACCGTGGTGCTGCTCACGTGGTGTCGGCCGGGCGAGCGGCCATGGTCTTGGCGTTCATTCCACCGAGGGATCCTGCGCCCACCTCAGCGTTGTGGGCATGGGCGAAGTGGTGCAGCCCAAAGACTGCTTCCATGCCGTTTCGCAGGCCCATCTGGTCTTCGCATTGGTTGACGGCCCGTTTGGCCAAGGCCAATCCGAAGGCGGGCATTTGCGCGATGCGCTCGGCGAGGTCGAGTGCCGTCGTCTCGAGTGCGTCCCGCGGTACCACCCGGTTGACCATTCCCACCTCGTAGCCGCGCTGCGCGGTGAACCGGTCTGCGGTGAAGAGGATTTCCTTGGCGAACCTGGCGCCGAGCGCCCAGGGGTGGGCGAAGTATTCGACGCCGGGTATTCCCATCCGGACGACGGGGTCGGCGAAGAACGCGTCATCGGCCGCGACGATGAAGTCGCACACCCAGGCCAGCATGAGGCCGCCCGCGATGCATGCACCGTGCACCATCGCGATCATGGGTTTCGGAATGTCTCGCCAGCGACGGCACATCCCGAGATATACCTCCATCTCGCGGGCATAGCGCTGATCGCCTCCGTCTCTTCCGACGTGGTCCCACCACAGCACGGCCTGATTGTCGTAGGACACGTGGTGGTCGCGTCCCGGGGTCCCGATGTCATGGCCCGCACTGAAGTGTTCACCGCTGCCGGCGAGCACGATCACGCCGATGGTGTCGTCATCGACGGCGCGTTGGAATGCTGCATCCAACGCATAGGTCATCACGGAGTTCTGTGCGTTGCGATAACGGGGGCGATTCATCGTCACCACCGCGACTCGACCGATGGCGCGGTAGGTCACCACGTCGTCCTCAGATGTCGCCATACCGGCCCTTCGTCCGCTCTTCGTCTTCGGCCCCTAGAGTGCGGCGCACGAAGACCCTGTGGCAGAACGATTTCCGCTCATCGGGAGTTGAGCTGATCACACAACCTGATGCTCAGGCCGGATCGAAGGAAGAGATGCGCCAGCTGCCGTCGGCCTTGGTGAGTCCGACCTTGACGCTGCTCGCCGCCTGCGCGGGTGCCGGATTATCGCGGCTGGTGGTCGTCTGATTGATGAACAGGAGCACGTGAGCAGTGTCGGGGCGGGCGTCGATGACCGCCGCGCGCACTACCGACGCACTGGCGTGAACGTCCTTTTGTCTTGCCGCGGGTGTCAGGATCTGGTCGGCGAACTGGCTGTAATAGGTAAGGAAATCCCCGATGAGATGAGACCGCGCGTTCGAGAGGTCGCGCTCCAGGGTGTCGGGCGCGTAGGACAGCAGCGCAACGGCGCCCTGCTGCGCGGCGGCAAGCGCCTGCCCGCTCGCTGCGGCCGTTTCGCGGTCGTTGCGATGGGGGCCGAAGTAGACCGCCGCTGCAACCGCGATGGAGATCACCAGAAAACCGACGGCCGCGAGCAGCCGCCAGCGCGCCGCCACCCAGTGCGTCCACGTTCTCGCGGCGGTGTCAGCTTCCTCGGCCGTGGGCGTCTCGGTTGCTTCCTCGGCCGTTGGCGTCTCGGCGGAGGTGTCCTCGTCGATGCTGGTAATCACGGAACGAACTCCACTCTCGTCAGTTTCATCTGCTCGCCGTCCTTGACCATGTCCACACTGAGTCGCCAGTTACGCGGCTGCTGATCGGCGCCTGCGGAGTTGCTGACGGTCGTGGCAGCCGTGACGAGCACGGTTGCGGTGGTCGGGGTCATCGATTCCACGGCCACCGCCTGGGCGCTAGCCTTGGTCACCGACTTCGACGCTTGCGCGGTCTTGACGAAATCGTCTGCCTCGGCCTGGAAGTCGTCACGAAACTGTCCCGTTGAGTTGTCGAGAATCTGGCGGACGTTGTCTTCGGCTTTGGTGCTGTCGATGGACATCAACGTGACGACCGCTTGCGAGGCAGCGGCGGAGAAGGCGGCGCGGCGTTGCTGCTCACGCTCATCGAGGTGGTGCCCCCAGAGGAGATACCCACTTGCGGCCAGCAGCGTCACGCCCGCGAGGATGGCGGCGGCGCACGCGATCGACGCCGGCTTGGGCCGCCACCATCGGGCTGGCGGTCGGCTGTCTACGTCATCGGGGTCGGGGAGCGGATCGGAGACGTCCTCCGTCGTAGGTACGTCATCGGCGGGCTCCCGACTCGCGTTTTGGCGCAACTCATCGGCCCGCGCGCGAGCGCGAGCGGCTCGGGCCTCGGCCTCGACGGCCTCGGCTTCGGCCTCCCCTATCAAGGCGCGCTCGTCGACGGACTGCGACGAGTCCGGTGATGCATCGGCGTCGACGCCGCCTGCCGTCGCGCCCGTCTTCTCGGCGCGGCTGAGTAGCCGCATAGCCCCTACCTCCAGATACGTTGATCGTGGACGGCGTGCTCGGCGAGCGCCTGCCACCCCGCCCACGAGTGTGACTGCTGCCACACCTTAGGTGTCCTCAGGCGGCGGGGACACCCGAAGTTCCCACCCAGCGGTCACCGCCGAGCAGCGTGCGTGATCGCATGGACTACCAGTGCCGCATCGAGCACAACGCCCCGCGTGGACCCTCTGCACGCGCGACCTCGACACCGTCGACGGCCAACTCGCAGCGCAAGGCATTGGGGGTCTGGCTTGCAGGTCCCGCAGCAGTGACCGTGACCATCGCCCACTGACCAGGGTCGGCCAGCATGGCTTCGTGAACCCATGGGGCGCCAGGCTCGAGCAAGACGTCGTCGCGGGGGCTGAACTGGTATGGATCGTGGCTGTAGTCGGCCCACGTCGGCGGATCCACGTCGCGGTAATAGATGCCGACGGCCGCCTGCGTATCAATGGACACCGTGTAGGTGACGCGGTGCAACGGCGAGCCGTCGTCGGCGCCAGCCGGTGATGTCACGCTGACGCACAGCACGGCCGTGGCTGCGCACACCGCAACTCGACGCGACCATTTGCGCCATGCCACGCCGCCCGCCTCAGACATCTCCGCGAACCCATTGCGTGTGGCCGTCGACGGCCACGCAGGACAAGAACAGCCCGTCGGGCGCCTGGGCAACGGTGTTGAGCGACCATGGGCACGGCGAGTTCTCCTCGCGGACGCCTTGCAGGGGCGGCGACCGGAAGTAGCGCGGTGCGTACCGACGCGGCGAGCCGCAGAACACCAACCGCCCCCAGGAGGTGGTGCCGAACACGAAGTAGGCGGTGTCGTTGCACGGCGCTCCGAGGACCACACCGCCGGTGATACCGGGCACGCACGATGGGTCGTTGCACTCTGGAGGAGCGGCAGAGGCTCTGACCGGAACGGTGAGAACCGCCATGAGCAGCGTGACCGCCGCGAACGCCCGTGCCTGCACGTTGGACACTGTGCCACCGCCGGTGGGCGTCACCATCGAGTCGCCCGCTGGATGGGAGGTTGACGGTCATACGGCGTCTGAACATGGACAGTCGGAGACGCCGCACCGCCCACTCGTCGGGCGGGCGTCACGTGATTGCGGCACCAGGTCGGAGCAGGGTCTGCCCGGGCGTCTGGGGTGAGGGTTAGGAGTAGGTCATGCGGTTGTCGAAGACGCCCGTCGCTTTGGGGATGTCGACCGCGGTGGCAGCGTTGGGCGTTCTGACGGCCCCTGTCTCCGCGGCCTCCCCTCAGTGGGGTCTCAACGGCACCTACGTCGCCACCTCCAACGGCGAGTGGGCGAAGACCAACGACGTCTTCCACGACGAGGCCAGCATCCGCAGCACGTGGTCGATCACCACGACGTGCAGCTATCCCGGCGAGTGCACCGGAACGATGAGCAGCGACTTCGGTTGGAGCGCACCGATTTACCAGAAGAGTGGCGTCTGGTACGTCAAGAAGATGGTGGACGGGTGGCAGCCGTGTCCCGACGGCAGCGCCGGTCCGGGACTGCAGGTCTTCCGGTTCTACCCTGCAACTGCCGATGGCAGCGGGACCGATCCTGCATCGACGACGTTGATGGGTGAAGACTCCACGACCGGGGTGAGTGGGTCGTGCGGAAGCAGCAAGGTGCTGTTCATCACCATGCCCTTCAAATTGGTCAAGAACGGCTGAGCCGGCCCCCGGGAGCAGCGCACCGGGCCGCGGGCAATCCCGGCGATCGTCAGCGCTCCGGTCGCGTCTTTCTACGCGCGGGCACTCAGCTGGGAAAGAGATCCTTCCAGCTTCGCTGGCCGGTGTGTGGAACCAAATCGGTCTGCCGGTACACCGCACCGTCGGGCGTGGCGTACTGACCGGTGCTCGGATCATAGGTAGCGATCGCCACCGAGGGGCCCCGATCCTCGTCGGGCCGGTAAGCGCTGGGCGCGGCTGGCGCACTGCCGGGAGGGGACGCCTCCTGCGGCGCCGGCGGGGCGGGCTCGGGCGCCGGCGGAGCGGACCCATCTGCGGCGGGGCCAGGGGCTAATGCAGAACCGGGAGCCGGCGGAGTACCGGGAGCCGGCGGGGTGCCGTCCAGCGGTCCGTAGATGCCGTTGTCACGATCGACGCGGGAGTCCGGCGGAATTCCCTGGGCAAGCAAATTGGGGTCGATCGGGTAGGGGCCCAGGACATGCTGGCGCATGGCCAGGGGCTCGTACGGCTTGTCGCTGTCGCAGATCTCCACCGTGGGAGCGCGCTTGCCGGGGTTACCCATGCACGGATAGTTGCGCGCCCCGCGCACCCCGATGGGTGAGTCCTGCGGGAGCTTGCAGTACAGGCCATCGGGGGTGTCGATGTCGGAGGTGTCTTCCGGTGATCGCCATGCCGAGGGCGGCAAGAATCCCACAGTGCACGCCGGGGGGTCATTCATGGTTAGGGTGAAGTCTCCCAGCGACATCCCGGTCGGGTTGTTCTTTGGAGCGCCGTATGCCTGCGTGGAGGAAACCACGGGCGGCAGCAGCACGAGGAGCTGCTCGAGGGACGGGTGGTAGGTCACTCCGACCTGGCCGAGGCTGGTCAAGTTGGCCAGCAGCAGGGGCAGCGTGGGTTTCACCTCGGCGAACAATCGGGACGCCTCGTCGGCGGCGCCTGGCGCGGTGGCGAGCAGGGTCCGAACCCGTGGGTCGTCGGTGACCAGCTGTCCGGTGATGCCAGCCATGCTGTGGGCCCAGGTGCGGATCGCGTCGACCGATTCGGCTTGGCCGTCGAGCAACGGTGCGCTGTCGTCGATGAGCGCCCGGGTCCGGTCGGCGTTCGCGTTGGCATCCCCGATCACCCGCGAGGAGGAGTCCAACAGTGACCCGATGTCGGGACCGGTTCCGTTGAAGGCCTTGAATGTCTCGTCCATCAGGGGACTGATCTTGTCCTTGGGAATGCTGCCCAACAGGGCGCTGACTTGGTCGAGCATCGGCCCGACGGCTTGCGGGATCGACGTGTCGGCCGCGGCGATCACCGATCCGTCGCGCAGGTATGGCCCTCTTTCCTGGTGGGGTTGCAGATCGACGTATTGCTCACCGACCGCCGAGACGCTCAGGACTGCGGCGCGCAGGTCGGCCGGAATCCGCGGTGTGGTGTTCAGCGACAGCGTGGCTTCGGCGCCGTCGCGGGTGGGTCGCACGTCGGTGACCTTGCCGATCTGCACGCCGCGGTAGGTGACATTCGAGAATCGGTACAGCCCACCGGTCCCGGGGAGTTGCAGGGTTACCGTCATGCGGCCGATGCCCAGGAGCGTGGGCGCCTGGAGGTAGGTCACCACCATCACCGTCATGCCGATGACCGAGGCCACCGTGAACAGGATGAGCTGGGTGCGGATCAGGCGGGTCAGCATTAGTTGCCTCCCGCACTCGGGTCGGAAGGCACCGTGGCCGGACCGGGTGACTGAGCCGGCGGCGACGTCGGGGTGAGCGGCGCGGAAGCGGTGGGTGTCGCCGAGCCGGCGGCGGCGTCGGTTGCCGGCGCGCTCGAAGCCGGTGGCGTGACAGCTTGTTCTGTTGGTGGATCTATCAGCGGTGGCATCGTCGCGACGGCGGCCGGGGCAGGTGTGATCGGCATGTTGAGGGGATCCTTGGTGTAGTTCGCGTACCAGGGGTCTCCGGGTGCGGGTACTAGGGGCGCACCTTCTTGCCCGAATCGGGTGCCCAGGAACAGGCCTCGTTTGAGACGGGGGATGGTGAAGTCGAAGGTGATGAATTCGTTGAGATAATCGCCGCGAATGGCCCGGTCGATGAAGTTCTGCGGGTAGGGGTAGGTCGGCACGAATGCTAGATCTGCTGCCAGGTTGGGCCCCACGTCGGCGAGCGCGCGGACCGTGGGTTCGAGATTGCGCAGGTTGGTGACCAGATCTTCCTGGGTGGCGTGAATCAAGGCGGTGGCGGTGTCACTGAAGTGGCCGAGTTTCTCCAGCGCGGTCGTGAGACGAGGCCGTTCCCTAACCAGCACGTCCAGAGCCGGTGGGATGCGCTGCAGCGCCTGGGTGATGACGTCGTGTTGGCCGGCCAGCGTTCCCGAGAGCCGGTTGAGGGCGGCGATGGACGCATTGATCTCGTCTCGCTGGTCGGCGAACGTCCCCACGAAGTCGTCGAGACGGACGAGCAGATCACGGATCTCGTCCTGACGCCCGTTGAGTGCTGCGTTGAATTCGTTGACCAGTTCGCCGATCTTTCCCAGGCCGCCGCCGTTCACGAGCACGGACAGCGACGACAGGGTTTGTTCGGTGGACGGATAGGTCGAGGTGTTGTTGAGCGACAGTGTCGCGCCCGGGGAGAGTCGCCCGGTTGGCGGCTGCCCGAGCGGCGGGTCGAGCGCGATGTGCATCGAGCCCAGGAGGCTCGTCTGACCCACGACTGCCACGGCGTTGGCGGGGATGACGACGTCGGGCTTCACCGAGACATCGACATTGGCGTGCCAATCCCGCACTGTCATCCGAGAGACACTGCCGACGATGACGTCGCCGACCATCACCGGGGAATTCGCCTCCAGCGTACCGACATTGGCGACTTCGAGATGATAGGTCGCTGCGTCGGAACCACGACCCACCGTACCGGGCAGCGGCAGCGAGTTCAGGCCGTTGAATGCGCAGCCGGTCAACGTCAGAACCGATGCGCACCCCATCGCGGCGAAGCGAACGAGGGATCGTCGGGAACTCATGGGGTGCCTCCAGGCGCCGGTGCTGGCGGTTCCGCCGGGGCCGGTGCGGCTTCGGCGGGCAGCAATATGTCTTGCAGCGAGCGCGGCGGGGAGCTGGCGCCGTCGGGGACGCCAGGCGGGATCGGCGCACCGCGGAACAATGCGGGTGAAGGATCCGCCGGTAACCCGTTGGGTGCGTATGCCCCAGGCGGGCCCGGGGGCGTACCCCATCCGGCGGGGGGCGGCACGTCCCCGGCGCCGGTGTACGCCGATACGGCTGGGGGCACGGAGACCGGCTGTGGTCGTCCGCCCGCGCCGCCGGGGGCGATGTTGGGATCGGTGTAGACGAGGTTGTCGGGGCTGGGCGCCTTCCGCAGGTAGGCGTTGAACGGCAGCGGCAGGTAGTTGAAGTTGATCAGGGACAACGCCGGCCCGAGATATTGAGCGCACAGCTTGGAGGTCTCGGCGGCAGTGACGTTCTTCACCGCGGCGATCGCCGAGCACACCACCGCCACTGGATCTGCAAAGTTCGACAAGGCGAACGCGCCGACGGCGGTTCCACTGTCGGGGTTGTAGATGTTGTAACCATTGGCGATGGCGTTGGGCGCGACGTGCAGGACGTTTTCGAGCTTGATCTTGTTGTCGACGAGATTCTGGGTGACGTTGGTCAGTCGCTGCAATTGCTCGACGGTCTGGCCGCGGCTTCCGGCGATGAAGCGTTGGACGTCGCCGACGGCGGTCGACAGGTTGGTCAGCGCCGCGTCCAAATCGTTGCGGCTGCCGTCGACGACGCTGGTGACGCTGGCCAGGTGGTTTTGAAATTGGACGATCTGGGTGTTGCTGTCACGCAGCGCGGTCACGAAGATCTGCAGGTTCTTGACGACGTCGACGATGTTGCCGCTGCCCTGAGCCAGGATGCGTCCCACGCCGGCGAGTTGGCTGATGGCTTCGTGGAGTTTCGCACCGTTGCCGTCCATTGCTGCCGCGGCACTGTCGATGAACCGGCTCAGCGAGGTGGCTGACGTCCCGTTGAGGGGGCCCAGGTCAGTAGCCAACCGCATCAGCTGATCTTTGACTTGATCCCATTCGACCGGAACCGCAGTGCGATCGAGGCCGATGCGGGCTCCGTCGGCCATCACCGGACCGCTGTCCTCGTAAGCCGGCGTGAGTTGAACGTAGCGAGCGGCGACCAGGTTCTGAGCCATGATGACCGCCTTGGCGTCGGCGGGAATGGCCACGCCGTGATCGACGGCCAGAGTGAGGGTGACGTGGTCGCCGGCCGGATCGATGTTGGTGATGGTGCCGACCTTCACCCCGGCGACGCGCACTTCGTCACCGGGGTAGATCGCGGTGGCCGAGGTGAAGTCGGCGGTGATCGTGGTCGCCCCGAATACGCTCCGTCGCACCAGCACTCCTGCCCCGGTCAGGCCGAGGACCACCAGCACGACCAGGATGACGCGGGTGAGGGACGAGCGGTGGCGGGCGATCATCGGCTACCTCCGGGAATTCCGTTGTGTGGCCAGGGGAACTCGGCGCGGGGTCCGGCGTTGTCGGGGGGTTGCCCGGCGTTGTTGCCGCGCCGGAATCCGAAGGCATAGTCCAGGAACGGCTGCAGCGTCTGCGAGGGCAGGAGATTGCCGATGAACGCGTTGTAGTAGAAGCCGTTGTTGACCGACTCCCCCTGCGTGACTTGGTATTTGGCTAGGCCGGCCAGGGCGCTGGCGATGTTGTCGCGATTCTTCTCGAGCATCGCGGTAACCGAGTTCATCTGTTGCAGTGTGGGTGCGAGTTCCTTTTCGTTGTCGTGGACCAAGCCAGACAACTGCTGCGAAAGGGCCGAGGTGTTGGCCAGCAGGTTGACGATCGCGTAGCGGCGCTGGTCGAGCACGTCGACGAGCGCGTTGGCGTCGAGCAGCAAGGTGTTGACCTGTTGGCTGCGCTCGGCCAGGATGCCCGTCACGTCCGCAGCGCTCTTGAGCAGATTGACCAAGGATTCGTTGCGGCCGTTGATGGTTCGCGACAGCTGCGTCAGACCGTCGAAGGTCGGCCCCAGCTGGGGGGCCATCCTGTCGATGGTATCCGACAGCGTGTCCAGTGATTGGGTCAGCGCGGCCGTATCGGTGCCGGCGGTGTTGACGGTGAAGTCGCTGACGGCGTCGGTCAACGAATACGGTGAGGACGTATGAGTTAGCGGGATGACCTCCGAGGCGTGCAGCGTGCCCGCACCGGCGGGCTCCAGGGTCAACATGCGGGCGCCCAGCACGGTCCCGGTGCGGATGTGGGCGGTGGTCTCGGTGCCGAGGTGAACTGCACTGTCGAGGGTGAAGGTCACCATGGCCTTGCCGTGACTGAGCGCCACTTCGACGACAGAACCCTTGGTCACCCCCGAGACCTTGACGTCATTGCCGGCCGTGAGGCCGCCCGCCTCGGCGAACAACGCCCGGTACTTGATCGAGGTGGCCCACGACCACAGCGCCTGGGGCTGTAGGCCCACGGCGATGACGAGCGCGATCAGTATCAGACCAATGAGCCCGCTGCGGGCGAGTTGTGATCCGCGGTACTTGAGCATCAGGGCTCCCCACAACGGCCGGTGGTCTGCATGATCCAGGGGAAGTAGGCGGTCCGCCCCTGCAGGTCGGTGACGCGCACGTTCATTCCGCACAGGTATTGATTGATGAAGCTGCCGTAGGCGCCGAGGCGGACCAGTTTGCGGTAGTTGGCAGGCGCCTTTTGCAGCGACAGGTCCAACCGGGCCTTGGCGTCGTCGTTGGCCAACAGGGGAGCCAACCGGGTGAGTTGATCCACGGTGCCCGCCAGCGGCGGACGTGCCTGGGTCATCAGATCCGCCAGGGATGCGGTGCCGGTGTCGAGTGCGGTGATGGCCTCACCGATGGGGTCACGCTGCTCAGACAATCCGGTGACCAATTGTTGAAGGCGCTGCACCGCGCCGGAGAATTGGTCTCCGTCCTTGGCAACCGTTGCCATCACGGTGTTCAGGTTGTCGACCAGTTGCTGCACCGTCTGGCCGTTGTCGGCCAGCGCCTGGGTGAACGACGACGTATGCGCCAGCAAGGATTCCACCGTGCCGCCCTGGCCTTGCAAGATCTGGATCAACGAATTGGTCAAGGCGTTGACGTTCTGCGCATTGAGGCCCTGAATGACGGGTTTGAGGCCGCCTAGCAACAAATCTAGGTCGAGTGCGGGCTCGGTGCGTTCGAGGGGAATCTGCGAACCCGGCGGTTGCAGGCGGGTCGAGCCGGGGTTGTCGAGCAACTCGAGATAGCGGTTGCCGACCAGGTCGAGATAGCGAACGGCGACCTTCGTCGAGGTGGTGAGCACGATGTCGCGATCGGAATCGAATCCGATCCGCACCGTGTTGTCGGGTTGCAGCGCCACGTCGTCGACGGTGCCGACGCGCAACCCAGCGACCCGGACGGAGTCACCGGCCTTCAGACTGGAAGCGTCGGCGAACACCGCGGTGTAGTGATTGGTGGAGCCGGTTCTGAACTGTCCCATGATGACGAACAGCGCAGCGGTCAGCAGCGTCATGATCACGCCGAACACACCGAACTTGATGGCGGTCCCGTGGCGGCCGATCATCCGGGCTGACCTGTCTGGGCGGTGTTTCGGGGTGGTCCGTCCAACGGGCCGAACAATGCCTCCTTGAGGGCGTCGGAGTTCAGGAGGATCCCCTGGTTTCCGTATTGCGCCGGGTTGACGCCGATATCGGTGACGACGAACGGGGGCCGTTGTCCGAAACCGACGTTTGGCAGATCCATGCATTGCGGGCCCCCGGTAGCGGCGACCTTCGGCAAGTTCCCGGGATACCGGTAGCGCTCGGTGCCGAGCAGGAACGAATCGAGCAGCATGACCCCCGGCAGCGGCTGAGGTGCACCCATGGACAGCGGCTCGACGCCCTTGAGCGCGCAGGTCAGTGCGGGGTTGTACTGATTGGTCAAGGTGGTCGTGGGGACGAGCAGGTGCAGGACCTTGGTCAACGCGTCGGTGTTGGTGGCGGCGACGTCGTTGCCGATGTCGGCGAGACCGACGGAACTGATGAGCAGGGCGTCGAGATCCTGCTGTCGCTCGACGAGGGTGTCGCTGAGCCGGGTCGCGTTGGCCGCGGTGTCGGTCAGGTCGGGTGCGGCGTCGGCGTAGGCGTTGAGGACACCTGGCGCGACGGCCAGTTCATGTCGTAGCTGAGGCAGACTCGGGTCGAGTTTGGCCAACAGGTCGTCGAAGTCGGCCATGGTCTGTCCGACCTCGTTGCCGCGCCCGTCGAGCGCTTGGGCCATCGCCCCGAGAGTTTCGTTGAGCTTTTCGGGCTGGATTTGCCGGAGCACCGTGACCAGTTGCTCGAACACCGTGTTGATCTCGACGGTCACGTGTCCAGCGTCGAGGATCTGACCGGAATGCATCGACTCGGGCGACGGCGCCACCGGGGAGACGAGGTCGATGAACTTCGCGCCGAACACGGTGCTCGAGGCGATCTGAACGCCGGTGTTGGCCGGAATGAGCGCCAGGTCGTCGGGGTTCATCGCCAGCCGGATCGCGGCTTGGCCGTCGGGCAGCGGATCGATCGAGACGACCTTGCCAACTTGAGCGCCGTGCAGCTTTACCTTCGCTTCCGGATTCATCACCAACCCGGCGCGCGGCGAGATGACGGTCACCGAGGCGGTGGGGGCGACTCCACCGCGGAACAGCACTACCGCACCGGCGATGACGGTGCCGACCACCGCCACGGCCACGGCGCCGGACCACAGACGTAAAGCGTTGCGTGACAAGGGATCCCGCTAACCAGAGAGATTGAAGTTGCCGTTGGAGCCGTAGACTGCCAACGAGATGAGCAGGGTGATGGACACGACGACGATCAATGACGTGCGTACCGCGTTGCCAACCGCGACCCCGACCCCGGCGGGACCGCCGCTAGCGAAGAATCCGTAGTAGGTGTGCACCAAGAGGATGGCCAGCGCCATCAGCAACGCTTGCAGGAACGACCACAGCAGGTCGATGGGGTTGAGGAAGGTGTCGAAGTAATGGTCGTAGAGGCCCCCGGATTGGCCCAACAGGACGACGGTGGTGAACTGGCTGGCGAGAAACGACAGGATGACCGCGATGGAGTACAGCGGCGTGATGGCCAACATGCCGGCCACGATGCGCGTGCTCACGAGGTATTCGACGGCCCGGATGCCCATCGACTCCAGCGCGTCGATCTCCTCGTTGATGCGCATTGCCCCTAGTTGCGCTGTGACGCCGGCACCGAAGGTCGCGGCCAGGCCGATGCCGGCGACGATGGGCGCCGAGATGCGCACGTTGATGAAAGCAGCCAAGAAGCCGGTCAGGGCTTCGATGCCGATGTTGCCCAGTGAGCTGTAGCCCTGGATCGCCAGAACCCCTCCGGTGGCCAACGTCAGGAATCCGACGATGACCACCGTTCCGCCGATCATCGCCAACGTGCCTGCGCCCATGCTGATCTCCGCGACCAGCCGAATGACCTCGCTACGGTAATGGGCGGCCGCGTACGGCACGGCGCGCAGCGCTCTGCCATAGAACAGGACGTGGTCGCCGATGCCGCCGACGATTTCTGTCGGGCGTCGCGTCGCCCGCGCCAGGCGCGGGTAAGCCGCTAGCAGAGCCACGGGGATGCCGCCTTCATTTGCTGGTCATTTGGATGCCGATCGCGGTGACCACGACGTTGACTACGAAGAGCGCCATGAACGCGTATACGACGGTTTCGTTGACGGCGTTGCCGACGGCTTTCGCTCCGCCACCGGAGACATTCAACCCGCGGTAGCAGGCCACCATGCCGGCGATGAGGCCGAACAACGCGGCCTTGACGCAGGAGATGATCACCTCCGGTATTCCGGTCAGCAAGGTGATGCCTGCGGCGAACGCACCGGGATTGACGTCCTGGACGAAGACCGAGAACAGATAGCCGCCGAGAATGCCGATGATCACGACGAGGCTGTTCAGCAGCAACGCGACTAGGCCGGAGGCGAGCATACGGGGTGCGACCAGCCGCTGGACCGGGTTGATGCCGAGCACTTCCATTGCGTCGATTTCTTCGCGAATCGTGCGCGAGCCCAGGTCCGCGCACATCGCGGTGGCTCCCGCGCCGGCGACGATCAACACCGTGACCAGCGGACCGACCTGGGTAACCGCGCCGAAGGCTGCGCCGGCTCCGGACAGATCCGCCGCCCCCAGCTCGCGCAGCAGGATGTTGAGGGTGAACGACACCAGCACGGTGAAGGGAATGGCCACCAGCAGGGTGGGTGCCATCGACACCCGGGCAACGAACCACGACTGGTCGAGGAATTCGCGCCACTGAAACGGCCTTCGCACGATGAACTTGGCGGCGTCGAGCGACATGGCGAACAATCCGCCGATTCCTTGTAACGGGACGGCGAGCTGTCGCTGCAGCATTGCTTCCTCCTTCGGCGTGTCACCATCGATCGCGATGTGACCGGGGACACGTCTTGACCGGGGAACCTTCGCAGCTTCGCGACGGCCGCACCATGGGCCGTCCCGCCCATCGGGAGAATCGGCACCCCGCGATTCGACGGCGAGGCGGATCACCGGTGAGCGGAATGTGGCATTGCTGCTGCGGCGGCTCCGTGTGACGCTCGACGGGACGACCCGGCGACGACGAAAGAGGGCACGTGTCGAATACCGCTGCTGTCCCGGCCACTGCCCAGGCAGCCGACGCTCTGCGTGAAACATCCACCAGTGCAGGAACTTTGCGCTACTACGACATCGGGCAGGGGCCAGCTGTCTTGTTCCTGCACGGGTCGGGGCCCGGCGTGACGGGGTGGCGCAACTTTCGTGGCGTGCTACCGACCTTCGCCGAGCAATTCCGGTGTCTGATCCTGGAGTTTCCCGGGTTCGGGGTGTCTGACGACTGGGGTGGGCATCCCATGGTGACCGCCCAGGGCGCCGTGACGCCGTTCTTGGACGCGTTGGACGTCGAGCGTGTCGACATCGTCGGCAACTCCATGGGCGGCGGGGTCGGCATCAACACCGCGATCACCGCGCCCGACCGAGTCGGCCGACTGGTGACCATCGGTGGGATCGGAACCAATGTCTTCTCTCCCGGGCCCAGCGAAGGCATTCGGTTGCTGCAGGAATTCACCGAGGACCCGACACGGCAACGCCTAATCGACTGGCTCAACTCGATGGTCTACGACCAGGCGCTGGTCACCGAGGAGTTGATCGAAGAACGCTGGGCGCTGGCCACCGATCCCGAGACACTGGCCGCCGCGCGGCGCATGTACGGCAAGGCCGCCTTTTCCGCGATGATGTCCGCGATGGCCTCCTCCGACGCGCCCCTGCCCTGGGCACGCATGCACAAGGTCGTTGCGCCGACGTTGCTGACGTGGGGGCGCGACGACCGGGTGAGTCCGCTGGACATGGCCTTGATTCCCATGCGCACCATCCCCAACGCCGAACTGCACGTGTTCCCGCGGTGCGGGCACTGGGCGATGATCGAAGCCAAGGCCGCCTTCGAGTCAGTGGTGACCGCGTTCCTTCAGCGGGTGGCCTAGCACACGTCCGCTGGGCGGAACATGACCGCCTGATCCCCGCGACGGCATTCCTAAGGTGCATTCATAGGTGGCCGTACCCCGCCGAAGGGAATCTTCATGCTCGACATCGCAACCCGCGACGCTGCGGCGCGTCTGCTGCGCTGCGCCGAACGGAAGCGCCGCCCGATCGACCCGCTCATCGAATCGTTCCCCCATCTCGACGTCGACGACGCCTACGCGATTCAACGTGCCAACGTCGCCGAACGCCTCGCGGGCGACGTGCGGATCTGCGGACACAAGATCGGATTGTCTTCTCCGGTCATGCAGCAGATGATGGGCGTCGACGAACCCGACTTCGGGCATCTGCTCACCGACATGATCGTCGAGGACGGCACCGTGGTCGATCTGTCGTCGCTATGCCACCCCCGCATCGAAGTGGAGGTGGCGTTCGTCCTCGGCGCCGCACTGCCCGGTGACTGCACCCCCGAGGACGTACTGAACGCCACCGAGTACGTCAGCGCGGCAATCGAACTCATTGACAGCCGCATCCTGAACTGGCGCATCGGCATCATCGACACGATTGCCGACAACGCGTCTTCGGGCATGTTCGTCTTGGGTCGTGACCGCTGGGCACCAGATGCGGTGGACCTCGCCGACGTCGATGCGGCGCTGTACTCGGGATTCGGTGGCCGCGACGTCCTGGTGACCCGCGGCTCCACCAGCGCGGTCCTCGGCCATCCGGCCAATGCGGTCGCGTGGCTCGCACGCACTCTGTCCGCCTACGACGTCACGCTCGAAGCAGGACACGTCGTGCTGTCCGGCTCGTGCACACGCGCCGTCGACGTGGCCAAGGGGGACCATTTCCGAGCTGAACTCACCGGACTCGGCGAAGTCTTCGTCGAATTCACATGACACAGTGCACCTTCGATTTCAGGATTGAGCTTCATGGCGGACAAACTCTCGGTCGCGATCGTCGGGTCGGGCAACATCAGCACCGACCTGCTGTACAAGCTCCTTCGTTCGGAGTGGCTCGAGCCGCGCTGGATGATCGGCATCGATCCTGATAGTGAGGGTCTGGCCCGGGCGCGCAAGCTCGGACTGGAGACCAGTCACGAGGGTGTGGACTGGCTGCTGGCTCAGTCGGAGAAGCCGGATCTGGTGTTCGAAGCCACCAGCGCCTACGTCCACCGCGCCGCCGCGCCGCGTTACGAAGAGGCCGGCATCCGGGCGATCGATCTGACGCCGGCCGCCGTCGGCCCCGGCGTGATCCCGCCGGCGAATCTGCGTGCGCATCTGGGCGCGCCGAACGTCAACATGGTGACCTGTGGTGGGCAGGCCACCATTCCGATGGTGTACGCGGTGAGCCGCGTCGTCGACGTGCCCTACGCCGAGATCGTCGCGTCGGTGTCCTCGGCGTCGGCCGGCCCGGGAACCCGGGC
>NZ_JAWQPU010000021.1:0-5428 GCF_033741125.1 Mycolicibacterium sichuanense
TAAAGGGTGTTCGGCGGTGTCCTACTTTTCCGACCGTGTGGTCAGTATCATTGGCGCTGGTAGGCTTAGCTTCCGGGTTCGGGATGGGTCCGGGCGTTTCCCTGCCGCTGTTGCCGCCGTAACTCTATTTTATTTTCAGCCCCTGGGTGTTTTTTGGTGGTGGGGTGTGGTCTGTCTGATTGTGGATCGTGGTTGCGAGGTCAGTCGTGGTGTCACACGAGTCGTTGATTACCGCAAGAAGGGGTTTTCTTCGATTCCCGTTCACCCCCGGGTTGAGGGGGGTGGTGGGTGTGTGTAAGTTTTCGGCCGGTTAGTGCCAGTTCCCTGCAACCATTGCTGGTCTTCTAGGTCTGGTCTATCGATCCCGTGGTCTGCGGGGGGCCTTATCCCACTTGATGGGTGAGAAACCTGGTCTTGGAAGAGGTTTCCCGCTTAGATGCTTTCAGCGGTTATCCTGTCCGAACGTGGCTATCCAGCCGTGCCCCTGGTGGGACAACTGGTAGACCAGAGGTTCGTCCGTCCCGGTCCTCTCGTACTAGGGACAGGTTTCCTCAAGTTTCTGACGCGCGCGGCGGATAGAGACCGAACTGTCTCACGACGTTCTAAACCCAGCTCGCGTGCCGCTTTAATGGGCGAACAGCCCAACCCTTGGGACCTGCTCCAGCCCCAGGATGCGACGAGCCGACATCGAGGTGCCAAACCATCCCGTCGATATGGACTCTTGGGGAAGATCAGCCTGTTATCCCCGGGGTACCTTTTATCCGTTGAGCGACACCCCTTCCACTCGGGGGTGCCGGATCACTAGTCCCGACTTTCGTCCCTGCTCGACATGTACGTCTCGCAGTCAAGCTCCCTTGTGCACTTGCACTCAACACCTGATTGCCGTCCAGGTTGAGGGAACCTTTGGGCGCCTCCGTTACATTTTTGGAGGCAACCGCCCCAGTTAAACTACCCACCAGGCACTGTCCCTGAACCGGATATACGGTTCGAAGTTAGAAGCCCAATACGATCAGAGTGGTATTTCAACAACGACTCCGCCCACACTGGCGTGTGAGTTTCACAGTCTCCCACCTATCCTACACAAACCGTAGCGAACTCCAATACCAAGTTGTAGTGAAGGTCCCGGGGTCTTTTCGTCCTGCCGCGCGTAACGAGCATCTTTACTCGTAGTGCAATTTCGCCGAGTCTATGGTTGAGACAGTTGAGAAGTCGTTACGCCATTCGTGCAGGTCGGAACTTACCCGACAAGGAATTTCGCTACCTTAGGATGGTTATAGTTACCACCGCCGTTTACTGGGGCTTAAATTCTCAGCTTCACACCCCGAAGGGCATTAACCGGTCCTCTTAACCTTCCAGCACCGGGCAGGCGTCAGTCCGTATACATCGTCTTGCGACTTCGCACGGACCTGTGTTTTTAGTAAACAGTCGCTTCTCACTGGTTTCTGCGACCCCCCACCGCTGCCGGCCGCGAAGGCCATGACGGCAAGGGGTCCCCCTTCTCCCGAAGTTACGGGGGTATTTTGCCGAGTTCCTTAACCATAGTTCACTCGTACGCCTTGGTATTCTCTACCTGACCACCTGTGTCGGTTTGGGGTACGGGCCGTGTGTGTGCTCGCTAGAGGCTTTTCTCGGCAGCATAGGATCACCGAATTCGCCTCACTCGGCTATGCATCACCTCTCAGGATGTATGAGACCCGGATTTGCCTAGATCTCTCCCTACGGGCTTGCCCCAGTACAACCACTGACTGGTACGGCTACCTTCCTGCGTCACCCCATCGCTTGACTACTACCCACCCGGGTCCCGTGCAGCCGGTGGCACTCTCACCCCGAAGGGATCGATGAACCACCATTTGGACGGTTAGCAGAATGGATTCGTCACGGGCGCGCACACACGGGTACGGGAATATCAACCCGTTGTCCATCGACTACGCCTGTCGGCCTCGCCTTAGGTCCCGACTCACCCTGGGCGGACTGGCCTGGCCCAGGAACCCTTGGTCTTTCGGCGGGCAAGGTTCTCACTTGCCTTATCGCTACTCATGCCTGCATTCTCACTCCCACACCCTCCACAACTGGATCACTCCGCTGCTTCACCGGATGCAGGACGCTCCCCTACCCAGCCTTGCGGCTGCCGCGACTTCGGCGGTGTGCTTGAGCCCCGCTACATTATCGGCGCACAATCACTTGACCAGTGAGCTATTACGCACTCTTTCAAGGGTGGCTGCTTCTAAGCCAACCTCCTGGTTGTCTTCGCGACTGCACATCCTTTTCCACTTAGCACACGCTTAGGGGCCTTAGTCGGCGATCTGGGCTGTTTCCCTCTCGACGCACGGAGCTTATCCCCCGCCGTCTCACTGCCACACTGTTGACTTACCGGCATTCGGAGTTTGGCTGACGTCAGTAACCTTGTGAGGCCCATCGGCCATCCAGTAGCTCTACCTCCAGTAAGAACCATGCAACGCTGCACCTAAATGCATTTCGGGGAGAACCAGCTATCACGGAGTTTGATTGGCCTTTCACCCCTACCCACAACTCATCCCCTCAGTCTTCAACCTAAGTGGGTTCGGGCCTCCACAACATCTTACTGCTGCTTCACCCTGGCCATGGGTAGATCACTCCGCTTCGGGTCCAGAACACACCACTACACCACACACTACTGTGCGGATACGCCCTATTCAGACTCGCTTTCGCTGCGGCTACCCCACACGGGTTAACCTCGCGACATGTCCCTGACTCGCAGGCTCATTCTTCAAAAGGCACGCCATCACCCCACCACGAAGGAGGGCTCTGACGGCTTGTAGGCACACGGTTTCAGGTACTATTTCACTCCCCTCCCGGGGTACTTTTCACCATTCCCTCACGGTACTAATCCGCTATCGGTCATCAGAAGGTATTCAGGCTTACCGAGTGGTCTCGGCAGATTCACAGCAGATTTCACGGGCCCGCTGCTACTCGGGAACACCAAACAAGGCAGGCATCGGGTTTTCACGTACCGGGCTCTCACCGTCTACGGCAGGCCATCCCAAGACCACTTCCGCTAACCACGACACTTTCTCACTGCCCTCCAGGGAGGTAGCCCTAGAAGATTGGGTCCCACAACCCCGCACACACAACCCCTACCCGGTATCACATGCATACGGTTTAGCCATCCTCCGCTTTCGCTCGCCACTACTCACGGAATCACTATTGTTTTCTCTTCCTACGGGTACTGAGATGTTTCACTTCCCCGCGTTACCCCCCGCACCCTATGAATTCAGATACGGGTAACACGACATCACTCGTGCTGGGTTTCCCCATTCGGACATCCTCGGATCAACGCTCGGTTGACAGCTCCCCGAGGCTTATCGCAGCCTCCTACGTCCTTCATCGGCCTCTGATGCCAAGGCATCCACCATGCGCCCTTAAACACTTACAACACAAAAACCAATTGTTGCATTCAACAAAATCGAAATTACACCACAACAACCCACACCAACCTCAGCCCCACCACCCCACGAAAGGGGCTAGCAGAACCTCGACTGCTGCGAGTTGATGCTCGCAACCACTATCCACGAATCAAACACCACACCCCACCACCAAAACCTGGGGCAACAACACGCCTCCCACCACACGCAGTGGCCAGGGAAACACGGGCCTGTTGTCTCAAAGCCCAACAGTGTGCTTGGCAGTCCCCACCCCCCCACACAGGAGAGCTGAGTTCATGTTCGTCATGTGCACCAGACCCCCACCCACTACAGGCAAGAGGCCATCTTCACGAATCGCTCGGCACACCGAACCCCCACACGATGTGGGCGGGACCGAGTCTCGTGGTGCTCCTTAGAAAGGAGGTGATCCAGCCGCACCTTCCGGTACGGCTACCTTGTTACGACTTCGTCCCAATCGCCGATCCCACCTTCGACGGCTCCCTCCCACGAGGGGTTAGGCCACCGGCTTCGGGTGTTACCGACTTTCATGACGTGACGGGCGGTGTGTACAAGGCCCGGGAACGTATTCACCGCAGCGTTGCTGATCTGCGATTACTAGCGACTCCGACTTCACGGGGTCGAGTTGCAGACCCCGATCCGAACTGAGACCGGCTTTGAAAGGATTCGCTCCACCTCACGGCATCGCAGCCCTTTGTACCGGCCATTGTAGCATGTGTGAAGCCCTGGACATAAGGGGCATGATGACTTGACGTCATCCCCACCTTCCTCCGAGTTGACCCCGGCAGTCTCTCACGAGTCCCCACCATGACGTGCTGGCAACATGAGACAAGGGTTGCGCTCGTTGCGGGACTTAACCCAACATCTCACGACACGAGCTGACGACAGCCATGCACCACCTGCACACAGGCCACAAGGGAACCGACATCTCTGCCGGCGTCCTGTGCATGTCAAACCCAGGTAAGGTTCTTCGCGTTGCATCGAATTAATCCACATGCTCCGCCGCTTGTGCGGGCCCCCGTCAATTCCTTTGAGTTTTAGCCTTGCGGCCGTACTCCCCAGGCGGGGTACTTAATGCGTTAGCTACGGCACGGATCCCAAGGAAGGAAACCCACACCTAGTACCCACCGTTTACGGCGTGGACTACCAGGGTATCTAATCCTGTTCGCTCCCCACGCTTTCGCTCCTCAGCGTCAGTTACTGCCCAGAGACCCGCCTTCGCCACCGGTGTTCCTCCTGATATCTGCGCATTCCACCGCTACACCAGGAATTCCAGTCTCCCCTGCAGTACTCCAGTCTGCCCGTATCGCCCGCACGCCCACAATTGAGTTGTGAGTTTTCACGAACAACGCGACAAACCACCTACGAGCTCTTTACGCCCAGTAATTCCGGACAACGCTCGGACCCTACGTATTACCGCGGCTGCTGGCACGTAGTTGGCCGGTCCTTCTTCTGCACATACCGTCACTTGCGCTTCGTCTGTGCTGAAAGAGGTTTACAACCCGAAGGCCGTCGTCCCTCACGCGGCGTCGCTGCATCAGGCTTGCGCCCATTGTGCAATATTCCCCACTGCTGCCTCCCGTAGGAGTCTGGGCCGTATCTCAGTCCCAGTGTGGCCGGTCACCCTCTCAGGCCGGCTACCCGTCGTCGCCTTGGTAGGCCATCACCCCACCAACAAGCTGATAGGCCGCGGGCCCATCCCACACCGCAAAAGCTTTCCCCCACCAGGCCATGCGACCAGCAGGGTATATTCGGTATTAGACCCAGTTTCCCAGGCTTATCCCAAAGTGCAGGGCAGATCACCCACGTGTTACTCACCCGTTCGCCACTCGAGTACCCCGAAGGGCCTTTCCGTTCGACTTGCATGTGTTAAGCACGCCGCCAGCGTTCGTCCTGAGCCAGGATCAAACTCTCCAAACAAAAACAACCCACACCCAAAGGCACAGGTGGAATTCGAATCAGAAAAAATTCGACCTAACAAAAGACACCAAAAACTGGCATCAAAAAAA
>NZ_JAWQPU010000022.1:0-1347 GCF_033741125.1 Mycolicibacterium sichuanense
TGAAACGCCCTGGAAATCCCGGAGGCTCCTGACCTTGGAAACGAGGATGCAGGTATGCCGAAGGAACAGTCGCCGGGGAAACCCACGGCGCGTCGATACAGCCCCGAGGAGAAGGCCGCTGCGGTACGGATGGTCCGCGCCCTGCGTGCCGAGCTGGGCACCGAGCAGGGCACGGTGTCGCGGGTAGCCCGTCAGCTCGGCTACGGGGTCGAGTCGGTGCGCTCCTGGGTGCGCCAGGCCGACATCGACGACGGGTATGCGCCAGGGGTATCCACCGCGGAGTCTCAGCGGGTCAAAGAACTCGAGCAAGAGATACGAGAACTCAAGCGCGCCAATGGGATTCTGAAGCGAGCAGCCAGTTTCTTCGGGGCGGAGCTCGACCGCCAACACAAGAGATAGTCACCTTCATCGACGACAACCGCGAGGAGTTCGGGGTCGAGCCCATCATCACCGTCCTGCACACCGCAGGGGTGACGGTGGCCCCGAGCACCTACTACGCGGCCAAGTCGCGCGCTCCGTCGCAGCGGGCCTGCCGTGACGCTGTCCTGGGTCCGGCCCTGGTGGCGCTCTGGGAGGACAACTACCGGGTCTACGGGGTTCGCAAGCTGTGGAAGACGGCACGTCGGGCCGGCCACGACGTCGGCCGCGACCAGGTGGCCCGGCTGATGCGGGCGGCCGGGATCGAAGGCGCACGGCGCGGCAAACGGGTGCGAACCACCAAACCCGACCACAGCGCCGAACGGCACCCGGATTTGGTCAATCGGAAGTTCACCGCGAGCGCCCCGAACCAATTGTGGGTTACGGATCTGACGTTCGTGCCGACCTGGGCCGGGGTGGCGTATGTCTGCTTCATCGTCGACGCCTACTCCCGGATGATCGTTGGCTGGCGCGTCGCATCCCACATGCGGACCACCATGGTCCTTGATGCGTTGGAGATGGCGCGCTGGTCACGCGGAAACACGTTGCCGGGCTTGACATGTCACTCGGATGCCGGATCGCAATTCACATCTATCCGCTACGGCGAACGACTCGCCGAGATCGGCGCAGCCCCGTCGATCGGTTCGATCGGGGACAGCTATGATAACGCCCTCGCGGAGACGGTGAACGGCTACTACAAGGCCGAGCTGATCTACGGGCCGGCCCGCACCGGCCCGTGGAAGACCGTCGAAGACGTCGAGTTGGCGACCCTGGGATGGGTGTACTGGCACAACACCGCCCGCCTTCACGGCTACCTCAGCGACGTCCCTCCGACCGAGTTCGAAGCCGCATTCTACGATGCACAGCGGACCGACCAAACCCTGGTCGAAATCCAATAGCTCGAGCCTCCGACAGAACCAGGGCGTTTCA
>NZ_JAWQPU010000023.1:0-1077 GCF_033741125.1 Mycolicibacterium sichuanense
TGTTCTTCACGGGCAGGTTGTGAACGCTGAGGCGTTCGATGGGTGACTTGCCGCCGATGCCGGTGTGGGGTCGATGGTGATTGTAGAGATGGACCCAGGCTTGGTAAGTGGCTGCGCGTGCCTCGTCGGTGAGGTAGGTCTGGGCGTAGGCCCATTCCTGGTTGAGGGTGCGGTTGAATCGCTCCACTTTCCCGTTGGTCTGCGGACGGTAGGGTCGGGTGCGCTTGTGGGCGACGTCCGTGCCGAGTGTTTCGGCGAACAGTGTTGAGCGATAACAGGATCCGTTGTCAGTCAAGACACGTTTGACGACGATCCCGTGGTCGGCGAAGTACGCCCTGGCCCGGATCCAGAACGCCGCGGCGGTTTCCTTGCGTTCATCGCCGAGGATTTCTGAGTACGCCAGCCGCGAATGGTCGTCGACGGCGTGATGGACGAACGCGTACCCGCGGCCCTGCTTCTTGTTGTGCCGGTTGCCAAGGGTGCGACCCAGCTTGCGATGCCCACCCCCGTCGGGGATGCGTCCGAGCTTCTTGATGTCGACGTGCACCAGATCCCCGGGTGCGTCGTGCTCGTAGCGTCGCGGAGAGGGCTTGCGCACCGCCAACCCGGTGGCCTGGTCCAGATCACGCAGCAGCGGCATCCGGTAGCGGTGCAACACCGCCTGAACGGTCGACCGGGGAATCCCTAGGTGATAGGCGATCCGATGCGGTCCCCACCGACGGGTGAAGCGCAGCCCCAGGATCCGCGATTCGGTGCGCCGACAGATCCGCGCCGGGCTGCAGTGCGGGCGGCTGGAACGGTCCTGCATCGCCGCGACACCACCGGCGCGGTAGCGGTCGGCCCACTTCTTCGCCGTCGCCGGCGAGCACTGGAACCGTTCAGCGGCGCGGCGATGGGTCCAACCGTCCTCGACGATCGCCGACGCGAGCCGAGTTCGGCCCTTCGGAGTCAAACAGGCATTAGCGTGGACCATGAGGACCTCTCGGTTATCGATGTGCGTGTGGTAACCACACCGATACCGGAGGTCCTCACCTATTTCCTCACGCCACGCCGTTCACAACCTGCCTGGCCATTACA
>NZ_JAWQPU010000024.1:0-1025 GCF_033741125.1 Mycolicibacterium sichuanense
AGTGCGGCGCCTTGGTAGTGCAGGGGGATGGGGTGGCCGTGGTCGTCGACGGGTCCTAGGGGTTGGTGTAGTTCGATGTAGGCGCCGTGGGGTAGGCGTTTGAGGATGCCGGTTTCGATGCCGTGTTCGAGGACGGCGCGGTCGCTGCGTTGCAGGCTGATCGCCCAGCGGTAGGTGAGGTAGTAGACGATCGCGGGCAGCACGACCATGCCGATGCGTCCGATCCAGGTGGTCGCGTTGAGCGAGACGTGGAATTTCAGGGCGATGATGTCGTTCATGCAGGCGAAGGTCAGCACGATGTAGAACGCGATGGCCATGGCGCCGATGGCGGTGCGCACGGGGGCGTCGCGGGGGCGTTGGAGCAGGTTGTGGTGGGCGGTGTCGCCGGAGAACTTCTTCTCCAGGAACGGCCAGATGGTCAGCAGGGCGAACACCACGCCCATCAGGACCGCGATCCAGACGGGTTGGGGGATGGTGTGGCCGAAGGGGTAGAACTCCCAGGCTGGCCAGAGCCGGATCAGGCCGTCGGTCCACATCATGTAGAAGTCGGGTTGGCTGCCGGCGGAGACTTGGGAGGGTTTGTAGGGGCCCAGTTGCCAGATCGGGTTGATCTGCAGCAGGCCGCCCATGAGGCCCAGGATGCCGACGGTCATGGCGAAGAAGGCGCCGGACTTGACGGCGAAGACGGGCATGACGCGTACGCCGACGACGTTGTGTTCGGTGCGGCCGGGGCCGGGGAATTGGGTGTGCTTTTGGAACCACACCATGGCCAGGTGGACCCCGATCAGGGCCAGGATGATGCCGGGGATGAGCAGGATGTGCAGGGCGTAGAGGCGGGGGATGAAGATCTCGCCGGGGAAGTCTCCGCCGAACAGGGCCCAGTGCAGCCAGGTGCCGATGACGGGGATGCCCATGGAGATGCCCGAGAGGGCGGCGCGCACGCCGGTGCCCGAGAGCAGGTCATCGGGCAGGGAGTAGCCGAAGAAGCCTTCGAACATGGCCAGGATCAGCAGCAGCGAGCCGAT
>NZ_JAWQPU010000025.1:0-590 GCF_033741125.1 Mycolicibacterium sichuanense
CCGGTGACTCCCGAGCCGGCGGCGGCTTCTAGGTCGTGCAGGGTGGTGGAGACGATGACGGTGACGGGTAGGCCGTTGTGCTGGCCGAGTTCGCCGGAGCTGAGCGCGGTGCGTGCGATCGCGAGCAGCGCGTCGTGGGTGCGTTGGCCGTGGCTGCGGGTATCGGCGTCGATCTGAGCTTGGCTGGGGGTGCCCGAGGTGCAGGGCTGCTCGTCGTCGGGGTTGCACATGCCGGGGGCGGCGAGTTTGGCGTCGATCGGCTCGATGGTGGCCCGAAGTTCCGGGGTCACCCAGCCGCTGATCCTGCTCATCCCGTCGGCGCCTTGCGGTCCGAGGTGGATGCTGCGCCGGCGGGCGCGTTCGCGGTCGTCGGGTTCGGGGCCGTCCTGGTCGATGAGGGTGGCCAGCAGGTCGGCGTCCTTGCGGAGGGTCTCGGGTCCGGTGAGGGCGGCGATGTGGGCCAGGCTGGCCTCGGATTGTTCGCGGGTGGTGGGGTCCACCCAGCCGGGCAGCTTGGTGAGGAAGGTGCGGATGATCGCGACGTGCTCGGGGCTGATCGCGCCGGTGGCTTGGGCGGCGGCGGTGGGGGC
>NZ_JAWQPU010000026.1:0-569 GCF_033741125.1 Mycolicibacterium sichuanense
TCTACTTCGACCCGATGTGGGACGTCCGGATGACCGACACCTCGCTGCGCGACGGGTCGCATCACAAGCGCCACCAGTTCACCAAGGAAGAGGTCGGCGCCATCGTCGCCGCCCTGGACACCGCCGGTGTCCCGGTGATCGAGGTCACCCACGGTGACGGGCTGGGAGGGTCGAGCTTCAACTACGGGTTCTCCAAGACCCCCGAGCAGGAGCTGATCAAGCTGGCCGCGCAGACGGCCACGAACTCCAAGATCGCGTTCCTGATGCTGCCCGGGGTGGGCACCAAGGAGGACATCAAGGAAGCGCAGAACAATGGCGGGGCGATCTGCCGGATCGCCACCCACTGCACCGAGGCCGACGTGTCGATCCAGCACTTCGGGTTGGCCCGCGAACTCGGGCTGGAGACCGTCGGGTTCCTGATGATGAGCCACACCATCAGCCCGGAGAAGCTCGCCGCCCAAGCCCGGATCATGGCCGACGCCGGCTGCCAATGCGTCTACGTCGTCGACTCCGCCGGTGCGCTGGTCCTCGAAGGGGTGGCCGACCGGGTGGCCGCGTTGGTCGCCGAA
>NZ_JAWQPU010000027.1:0-445 GCF_033741125.1 Mycolicibacterium sichuanense
AGGTGGGCGAAGAACCGGCGGATGACCTCGACGTGGCCGGTACCGATCGCTCCGTCGGCCTGCGCGGTGGCGACCTTGGCCAGCACGGGTTCCTGCGGCTCACCCGACAGGGCCACCCGCGGCCCGAGGTCTGCTGCCTCGCCCAGGCGGCGTCGCGCTTCGGCCCCGGAGATGCGCAGCCGTGCGGTCAGGACGTCGCGCAAGGTCCTGGCGCCCAACGCGGTTGGTGAGGCCTCGCGTTGCAGCCGGGCGAGCAGGCGATGGGATTGCGTGGGCAGCTGCCGGTTCAGCGTCTCCAATTCTTGCAGCACCGAGAGGATCTCGGGATGGGTCAGGGTGTCGACGGGCAGGTCGGCGACGGCGTCGTAGGCGGCCCGCATCGCGGCGATCGCCTCGACCACGGCCCCCGAACTCATAGTCGAATACTAGTTCGAACCACCGACAT
>NZ_JAWQPU010000028.1:0-409 GCF_033741125.1 Mycolicibacterium sichuanense
CCGACGCCGGCTGCCAATGCGTCTACGTCGTCGACTCCGCCGGTGCGCTGGTCCTCGAAGGGGTGGCCGACCGGGTGGCCGCGTTGGTCGCCGAAGTGGGCGACGACGCGCAGGTGGGTTTCCACGGCCACGAGAACCTGGGCCTGGGGGTGGCCAACTCGATCGAGGCAGTCCGGGCGGGCGCCAAGCAGATCGACGGGTCGTGCCGCCGCTTCGGCGCCGGGGCGGGTAACGCTCCGGTGGAGGCGTTGATCGGGGTGTTCGACAAGATCGGGGTGAAGACCGGCATCGACTTCTTCGACATCGCCGATGCCGCCGAGGAAGTCGTCGCTCCTGCGATGCCGGCCGAGTGCCTGCTGGACCGCAACGCGCTGATCATGGGCTACTCCGGGGTGTACTCCAGCTTCCT
>NZ_JAWQPU010000029.1:0-371 GCF_033741125.1 Mycolicibacterium sichuanense
TCCTCGGCGTCGGCCGGCCCGGGAACCCGGGCCAACATCGACGAGTTCACCAAGACCACCAGTGCCGGCGTGGAGGTGATCGGCGGCGCGAAGCGCGGTAAGGCCATCATCATTCTCAACCCGGCCGATCCGCCGATGATCATGCGCGACACCATCTTCTGCGCGATTCCTGAGGACGCCGACCACGACGCGATCACGGCCTCGATCAAGGAGGTGGTCGCGCAGGTGCAGACCTACGTGCCGGGCTACCGGTTGCTCAACGAGCCGCAGTTCGATGAGCCGACGGTGTTCAACGGCGGCCATCACCTGGTGACCACGTTCGTGGAGGTCGAGGGGGCGGGGGACTATCTGCCGCCGTATGCGGGGAATCT
>NZ_JAWQPU010000030.1:0-288 GCF_033741125.1 Mycolicibacterium sichuanense
GGCGAACTCGGCCAGCACAACGGCCTACCCGTCACCGTCATCGTCTCCACCACCCTGCACGACCTAGAAGCCGCCGCCGGCTCGGGAGTCACCGGCGGCGGCTCCGTACTGCCGATGACCGACCTGATCCGCATGGCCTCCCACGCGATCCACTACCTGGCCGTCTTCGACCAGCACACCCACCAACCGCTCCACCTGGGCCGCACCAAACGCCTGGCCTCGGTCGGACAACGCATCGTGCTACACGCCCGCGACCGGGGCTGCACCAAACCCGGCTGCACCGTCCCC
>NZ_JAWQPU010000031.1:0-240 GCF_033741125.1 Mycolicibacterium sichuanense
GCGCCGCGCGGGCGACCGCGGTGAGGGCATCGTGTTGGCGCTGCCCGACACTGCGGTGATCACCGTCGATCTGGGCTTGGCTGGGCGTGCCCTTGATGCAGGGATGTTCGTCGTCGGGGTTGCACATCCCGGGTGCGGCGAGCTTGGCGAAGATCGGTTCCAAGCTCGCCCAGGCCAGCGGGTCGAGCTCGCCGCGGATGGGCACCATGCCGTCGGGGCGTTGGCGGCCCACCACGAGGT
>NZ_JAWQPU010000032.1:0-209 GCF_033741125.1 Mycolicibacterium sichuanense
GCCGCGCACCGCATCGTGCTGTTGGCCCGCGACGGCGGCTGCACCAAACCCGGCTGCACCGTCCCCGGCTACGGCACCCAGGTCCACCACACCAGAGGCTGGGCACGAAACGGCGGCCAGACCAACGTCGACGAGGAAGTCCTGGCCTGCCGCGGGGACAACCTGCTCGCCGAACTCGGCTGGACGGTCACCATCGGACCCCACGGCGT